>CAWGEN010000012.1:0-184058 GCA_963821615.1 uncultured Verrucomicrobiae bacterium
TTATGCCTTCGTCGTCTTGCTGGCGATGACGCACGGAATGCCTTTGAACTTAAACGCAGTGGCGGCTTGTTCTCGGCTTGAGCCGGTTCCAAAGTTTAGCCCGCCGACCACGACGTCGCCCTTTTGGTAGAGCGTGTTGAAGTTCGGATCGTAATTTTCAAACGTCACCTCCGCCATCTGCTCCGGCGTCATGTCATCGCGATAGGTGTGTTTGCCGGCGTAAATCCCGTCGGTGTTCAGGTTGTCCTTGTCGATGAAAAGAACGCGACCGCGTACGCTTGGCGGAAAACCGTCGATGATTTCGACCGAAACGTCTGTCCGCGGGTTGCTTTGCGCGCGGCGAATAGCGGTGCCCGCCGGGCGTTCTGCAAAATCTTGCGGCGCGCAAATGAATCCCGCGAGCGCGCTCGCCGCCACGACGGCCGGCGAACCCAGATAGACCTGCGCATCTGGATCGCCCATGCGGCCTTTGAAATTCCGGTTCGTGGCACTGATCGCAATCTCACCCTTGCCAACCAGACCGCGACCCAGGCCGATGCAAGTTCCGCAGCCGGGCGGCAGCGGAATCGCACCCGCGTCCACCAGGGTTTGCCAATCACCGACGGACTCGGCCTTCGCCTGCACTTCTGCACTCGCCGCTGCCAGATAAAATTCAACGCCATCGGCCACGCGTTTCCCGCGGGCGCGCACTACTTCCGCGGCGTCGCGCAAATCTTCGAAGCGCGCGTTGACGCACGACAACAGATACGCCTTCTGAATCGGCACATGTTTGCGCTGCATTTCCGGCAGCGACACCATGGTCTTGACTTCGTTAGGCCCGGAGACGTGCGGAACCACGGTCGCGAGATCGAGTTCCAGCTCGATCGCGTAGGACGCATCCGCATCGGCGCTCAGATTAGCGCGATCGTTCCACCAGGCATCGATGTCGGCATTGCTGTAGCCGGAGCGACTCCTGGCGGAACGCGTTCCCGGGCGCGCGGGATTGCTGAAAGCGTCGATACGCGAACGCAGATATTTCACCGTCACTTCGTCGAACGGAAACACGCCGGCGAGCGCGCCCCATTCGGTCGTCATGTTGGCGATCGTCATGCGTGCATCCATCGAAAGAGCCGCCACTCCATCGCCCACAAATTCGACCGCGTGATTGAGCACCTCGTCTTTGTTGAAGAGCCCGCACAACGCGATGATGACGTCCTTGCCGGTGACGCCGGGGGAAAGCTTTCCCTTCAGCACCACCTTGGCGACCTTGGGCACCTGCCACCAGGTCACTCCCGTGGCCCAAATGCTCGCGGCGTCGGTTCGCACGACAGGCGTGCCCAGCGCCGCAACCGCGCCGTACAAATTGGAGTGCGAATCGCTCGCCACGACCAATGCGCCGGGAACCACATAGCCCTGCTCCACCATCACCTGATGCGAAATGCCGGTGCCCGGCGGGTAATAATCGACTCCCTGCTCGCGCCCGAAGGCCTCGATCTTCGCGTACTTCTCCAGGTTCTTCGGCGTGGTGTTTTGAATGTCGTGATCGATCGCAAAGACCGGTTGCGCCGGGTCTGCGATCGCAGTCGCGCCAATCTGTTTGAACTTCGGCATCACGGCGGCAGTGTTGTCATGCGTCATGACATGACGCGGCCGAATCGAAACGAAATCTCCCGCCCGCACCACGGCTCCGCCGGGAGCCCATCAGCGTGTCGCGCTGCAATTTTTTCAACGAGCGTAAGACCCATATCGTTTATTCCAGGTTAACGGTTCGAGTAAACTATCCAACCCCAGTTCGCGCGTCCAGCGTCTGAATACGCCGCGTCATACCTCGTTACGTAGGACGAGAAGATGCCGCGTCGTTGCATTGGAAACCGCCGCAATGGGGATGGCGTGGTCAAAGGTAACCAGCCGAGCGCCGTTTTCTCGGGCAAGGCCGAGCAGATAGATATCGGTGAGTGTTCGTGGGGTAAGAATCCTGTCCGAATCGAAGCGGTTGGTATCACACAAAGAAATGGAGTCAGACCAAAAGGCATGTTCTGGAACTGCCACGGCGGCGGCGAACCGACGCGTGATCTCCCCCACCGCCAGACGCCCGGGATAGGTTGGCTGGGACATTACCCGAATGCAGCCATTTTGCGTGATTGGGCAAGTCGCCCAGCCGAGCGATCGATTTTTCGCCATCCAGGCGTGGGCCGCTTTGTGATGCACATGCGCTGCGTCAAAGAGCGCGATCAGCAGATTGATATCGAGTAGCGAGATCACGCTTCGCTCGATTCCTCGAGGATCTTCTGGACCAGCTGAGGTGTGATCACCCGATCATTGGCCGGCAGGATCTCAAATCCATTCCGGATTTTCTGACGGCCCTTACCGCGATGGATCTGGATGCCGCGACGCGCCAGCTCCGAAATTACTTTTCCCGCGGTTTTCTTTTGATGAAGGGCCAGTTCCTTAGCTGCGCCTAGGATATCATCGTCGATCTCGAGCGTGGTCCGCATACATCTGATGTTATCGCATCAGATGTAGTATGCAAGCCCGTTTTTGTCAATCCGAACCTTGGAGATCATTTTGCTTTCGCCGCGCGTTTTCCAAGCAATTTCGCAATGTCAAAATCCACGAAATCGGCGTGATGGAAGATGATCGATTCGATCGAGCGCTCCATCTTGTCGCCCTCATGGCTGTGCGTCGCGATGATGTGCATGACCTCGCCGGGAATGCCGTGCTTGTAGGCGAGCGCCACGCCGCTAAACGGGTGCCGCACTTGCTGCCCGAATTTGCCCTGGATCACGTTGCCCGCCTCGTCCTTGTCGAACTCGAGCGGTTTGCCGACATCGGCCAGGAGCGCACCTGCGATGAGATAGTCGCGCTGAATGGGAATGCTGCAGCGGAAGGACTTCTTGAGTACATCGGCGATGGCGATGCATTGCCGCGCGCAAGAATTGAGATGTTCGACGAACCGCATGTCGATGTCGCCGGCCAGGAGGGTGAACTTGACCGCACGAAGTTCGGTGAAAGTCCAGCCTTTGCCCCCACAGCCGGTGGTGATGGCTTCGCTCCAGACCGCCGCCACCTTTTCACGGAGCGACCTGTTCTTGATCTTCAGTAGGCTGGGAAAGAGTTGCGCGATTTTCGTGACGCCGTAGACGGTTGGTTCGGTTGGTTTCATGTTGGTTATGCTTTTTTCAGGCGGTACTTTGGCGGCTTGAAGGCAGTGCGTTCAATGATTTTCCGCGCTTCCAGGTCGAGTTTAACGGTTTCGGCGTACCAACTGACGTTCCCCGCAAACTTGTTCTCCAGGCTCTTATTTAGGTCTTCGAACAATTCGGTGTGAGTCCGTTGCTTCTTCCGCAAGGCGGCGAGGATCGCCCTTTTCATCAGCTCGTATTTATCCTGGCTGATGTTCTTCCCGTTTTTGCCTAACGGGTGTTTGGTCAGAATCTTTTTTTCGACTTTCTGCGCATTCATTTTGCCACGCTCCGCGGGGCCGGCCCATCGTAGCCGTGTTTCACCGGATCGATCCGCCGCATCGGTTTCTCGCGGGTTTGCTCTTCGATGACATGCGCCACCAGCCCGGGCGTGCGCGCGATCATGAAAATGCCGTTGAAAGCTCGCCGGGTTCATTCCGAGATCGGCCAGGATCGCGCCGATCGCGCCGTCGACATTGATCGGCAGCGGCTTCTTCGCGTCCGCGAAAGATTTCTCGACCGCACGCGCCGCCTGCATGTGCGTGCCATCGACGCCGGCCTCACGCGCCAGTTCGAAGAGTCGCGCCGTGCGCGGATCCTTGGTGTGATAGCGATGACCGAATCCCGGCATGCGTTCGCCCGCTTCTTTCATCGCCGCGAGCGTGCGGCGCGGCGGCTTCGTCGATCGAAATGGATTCGCTCTTTGCGCGATCGGCGATCTTTTTCAGTTGCCGCGCGCAATCTTCAATCGCGCCGCCGTGATGACGATTGATCGACATGATGCCGGCCGCGACCGACGCGCTTAACGATGCGCCGGTGGAGGCAACAGTTCGCGCGGACAACGCGCTCGGTGGCGTCGCGCCGTGATCGATCGACGAGACGAGAATCGCGTCCATCAAACGTCCGATCGCAGGCGACGGCAGCTCGCCGTTCAGAATCAGATAGACCGCGGCGCCAAACGAGGCGCGCCCCATGAGGTCCGCGATGTCGTAGCCGCGCACCGCGACGCGGTTCGGCTCAATGCGCGTGACCGCCGTATTCCAGACGGCGTTCTTGTCCGTCTTCACTCATCAGGCTCTTGCCCTTGATGCGTTTGCAGAATGTCGACCACCGCGCCGGGCAGTTCGCCAAACGCATCGACGACGGTCGCGCCGGCCTCGCGCAGTGCTTTCACTTTGCCGGCGTGCGTGCCGCGTCCGCCTTCGATGATCGCGCCGGCGTGACTGAAGCGCGTGCCTTCGCGCGCCGCCTTGCCGCCGATGTAGGCGATGACCGGCTTGGTCACTTTTCGATCGCGAATCAGCTGCGCCAGTTCCTCTTCCTGCGACGAACCGATTTCGCCAAAGATCACGATCGCTTCGGTCAGCGGATCGCTTCGAACATCAAGCGCCGCATCAGGAATCCGCATACCCAGGACCGCGTCGCCGCCGATGTGCGCGATCGTGGAAATGCGCACGCCGGCTTGCCCGAGGTAGTAGCCGGTGCTCGACGCCATCCCGCCGGAGCGGCTGATCACTCCGACGCCGGTTGGAATGCCCGGGCTTGAACCATTGCCGCGCGCTTTCCGCGCGCCCGCCGATCATCCCGACCACGGCTTTCCCGGGACTGAGGACGCCGAGCGTGTTCGGCCCGACAAAGATTGCGCCATGCGCCTTGGCCGCAGCCGCGATCTCCATCGCGTCCCAGACCGGCACGCGATCGGGCACCAGCACGGTGAGTTTGATTCCCGCTTCGATCGCGGAAATGGCCGCTTCTTTCACGCCCGCTGCCGGCACGAACAGAACAGAAATGTCGATATTGCCGAGCGATTTGACCGCCTCCTGCGGCGTGTCGAAAACCGGCACACCCATCACGCTCTGACCGCTTTTGCCAGGCGTGACACCGGCGACCACGTTCGTCCCGTAGTCGCGCATCAGGCGCGTGCGCGCCCGGCCTTCGCGCCCGGTGATGCCCTGCACCAGCACACGCTTGGTCTCGTCGATCAGAATTGCCATGGGCGCGTCTCTCCGCTCTGACCGGGCAGGTTCGTCAGGCAGTCGAACTACCCGCGTCCGGGCGCCGAATTGGATTCCCTGCGCGAGCGGCAACTCGGTCGAGTAGTTGATCGTGTTCGTCTGCCGCCGCATGTAGCTCTTCCAGGAATCGCTCCCGCTTTCGCGCCCGCCACCGGTCTCTTTCTCGCCGCCGAACGCGCCTCCGATCTCGGCGCCGCTCGTGCCGGTGTTGACGTTCGCGATTCCGCAATCGCTCCCGACCGCGCTCAGGAATTTCTCCGCTTCGCGCACGTCGTTCGTGAAAATCGCCGAGGTCAAGCCCTTGCGGCACACCGTTCTGAATGGCGATCGCTTCATCAAAATCGCGATAGGTGAGCAGATAAAGCAACGGTCCAAACGTTTCCTCGTGCACGATCTTGTAGTCCGGCTTCGCGTTGGCCAGACACGGCCTCATATAACAACCGCCGGAAAATTCCTTCCCGTTCAGTCGCTCGCCCCCGTAGAGGACTTCGCCGCCCTCTTCCTTCAGTCGCTCGATCGCGCGGAGAACATCATCGACCGCGCCCTGATCGACCATCGGACCCATCACCGTCTTGCGGTCGAGCGGATTACCGATGGGCAGACTCTTGTAGGCGGCAAGCAGCTTGTCGCGCACCTTCGTCGCGATCGATTCGTGCATGATGACACGTCGCGTGGAAGTGCAACGCTGTCCCGCCGTTCCGACCGCACCGAAGAAAATCGACTGCGTTGCCATGTCGAGATCGGCGGTCGGGGCAACGATCAGGGCGTTGTTTCCTCCCAGCTCCAGGATGGTTCGGCCGAGGCGGCCGTGCACCGCTTTGGCCACACTCACACCCATCTTCGTCGAACCGGTCGCGGAGACCAGCGGGATGCGGTGATCATCCGCCAATTTTTGGCCGACCGTTTTGCGGTCGCCGATCAGCAAAGTGAAAATGGCCGGGTCCGCACCGGTCTCGCGACAAACGCGCTCCGCAATCTTCGTCACCGCAATCGCGGCCAGCGAAGTTTTTTCCGATGGTTTCCAAACCGTGGCATCACCACAGACCGCGGCCAGCGCGGCGTTCCAGGACCAAACCGCGACCGGAAAATTGAAGGCGCTGATGACGGCGACGACGCCGAGCGGCTGCCATTGCTCCATCAGGCGATGACTCGCTCTCTCCGACTGAATCGTCAGGCCATAAAGCATGCGCGACTGGCCGACGGCGAGGTCGCAGATGTCGATCATCTCCTGCACTTCGCCTTCGCCTTCCGCGATGATTTTTCCGTTCTCCAGCGTAACGAGCGTGGCCAGATCGGATTTGGCCTCGCGCAAAGCGTTGCCGAGACGACGCACGGTTTCGCCGCGCACCGGCCCGGGAGTGACGCGCCATTTCAGGAATGCTTCGTGCGCCCGGGCGATCGCCGTTTCGTATTCCTCCGCCGAAGCGGTGCGGAAGCTGGCGATTTTCTTGCCGTCAATCGGCGAGATCTTGTCGATCTTCGCGCCGCTGCCGCACCATTCCCCGTGGAAAACACCCGGGTTGTCGTCAGTCAGTCCAAGCTTTTTCAAGACTGATTGCATAGATCGTCAGGATAGCGCGAGCCTCGAGCTTGCATCGATTTCAGATTCGCAGGCTGTGGTGATTCTGCAGTTACTTCCGCATCTGCCGGCATTGATCGCGGATCAGATCGATCGCTTCGTCGGCAACTTCCTTCGTGATATCGAGCGCCGGCCGGAATCGAATTGCTTTTTCACCCGATTTCAAAGCCAGGACGCCTTCATCGAACAGGCCCTTCCAGAAAGCATTCCGTGTTGCCGGATCAGGCAGATCGAACGCGATGAACAGACCGCGGCCGCGCACGGCGGTGACGATCGGCTCTTCCTTTTGCAGCTCGAGGAGATGATTGAGGAAGTGTTCGCCGACGATGCGCGCGTTTTCGACCAGCTTCTCCTCTTCAATGATCCGCAGAAAGTGGGTCGACCGCACCATGTCGGTGAAGTTGCCGCCCCAGGTGGAATTGAGCCGGCTCGGGAGCCGGAAAGCATTATCGGCCACCTCATCGAGTCGCGGACCTGCCATCACGCCGCAGACCTGGATCTTTTTTCCGAAAGCCATCAAATCGGGCAGGACGCCAAAATGCTCGCAGCACCAGTTGCGGCCGGTCGTGCCCGCTCCGCATTGCACCTCGTCGAAAATGAGAAGCATTTCGTTCTCGTCGCAAATGCGGCGCAGCGTCTGCAGCCATTCACCCCGGAAATGGTTATCGCCGCCCTCGCCCTGAATCGGCTCGATAATGATCGCGGCAATATCGACGCCGCGCTCGGCAATGAACTTCATGATCTCCTGCTCGGATTTCTTCTCCCGCGCGATCACGTCGGCTTCGCGCTCCGCTTCCGGCAGGGAAAAATCAATGCTCGGATTGGAAACGCGCGGCCAGTTGAATTTCGCGAACAAGTCCGTCTTGACCGGATCGGTGTTCGTCAGGCTCATGGTGTAGCCGCTGCGGCCGTGAAAGGCGTGGCGGAAATGCAGAATCTCCGTCCCGCGTTCGCCGCGGCCGGCCGCCATGTTCTTGCGCACCTTCCAATCCATCGCGGCCTTGAGCGTGTTCTCGATCGCGAGCGCGCCGCCTTCGATGAAGAGCATGCGCTCGAGCGGCGGCAGACCCATCACCCGCCAGAAAGTTTCGACGAATTGCGCATAACCTTCCGAGTAGACATCGGAGTTCGCGATTTTGATCTTGGCCGCGCGCAGCAGGTCCGCCTGCACCTCCGGCTGGTCGAAGTGCGGATGATTAAACCCGATCGGGTTGGAGCCGAAAAATCCGTAGAGATCGATCAAGCGCCGCTCGTGCGCCGCATCGTAAAGATACGAGCCTTTGCTCTTTTCGAGATCAATCACGATCCGAAAACCGTCGAGCAGAACGTGCTCGGCAATCTGCCGGAGGATGGGTGATTTCGGTTCGGATTCGGGTTTCTGGCTCGCACTGACGCGGCCGCTGGAAGGAGTGCGGGTCGCCTCGGTGAGCATGGATGGCATACTCATCCGTTGATGGTAGTCGGCGGGGTGACGTTGGTCAACCGAAGCGGCACGGCCAGGAAGCTCAGTCGCAGACGGATTTTCGATTAAGTGCTGCCGGACGATTCCCTGGCGCAGATCGGCGTGCTGTCCGGCGCAACAGCTCCTGCGGTGCAGATCGTAACCGGCCCGGTCGGCGTTCTGCGAGGTGCCGGCGAAATGCGCGTCGATTCGCATTTTGGCCGAGCGACAGAAAGTAAGTCGCGACCGAAAGAATCTCCGCGGCCGGCTCGCCGCTATCGATCTTGTGCTGCGCAAAGGCGCAGGTCGCGCTCATCGCAAACAGCTCCGTCGCGATGCCGACAAAGCGCGCGAGCAACAACTGCTCGCGATCGAGTTTCGGACCGAAACGCGTCATGGCATGAAACAGACCGCGCGCCAGCCGTTTGCTCGCGCCCGCGGCGTAACGAACATGCGGTCGCAGATCGGCGTGCAATTTCTCGAGGTCGCCCGGGCTGCCTGCCGGTCCACTGTTTCGGATACCAGCTCGCGTAGAATTTGCCCTGACTTGAAAACCGCTTTGGCCCGTTCGGAAGTCGGCAGCTGCGTGTTGAAAATCGCGCCGCCGACCTTGAGATGCGGATCGAGCGCCTCGCGCGCAATGAAGAGCCGCATGATTTCGCTCGAACCTTCAAAGATCAGGTTGATGCGGCAATCGCGCAGGAATCGCTCGATCGGGATGCCTTCTTCGCCACGGCCCTCGAAGCGATTGCGCGGTTTCATAACCGCGCCCACCGCGCACCTGCATCGCTTCATCGGCGATCCGCCAGGTCGCTTCCGTCGCCCACATTTTGCACATCGCGGTTTCGATCCGCAGATCGCCTCCTTTCCGATCGACCAGCGCGCTCGTCAGGAAAGTGATCGCTTCCATCGCGAAGACGTTGCCCGCCATCTCCGCAATCTTGCCGGCGATCGCATAGTGCTGCCCGATCGGGACGCCCCATTGCACCCGTTCGCTCGCCCACTTGCGGCAGATCTCGAGCATCCGTTTCGACAAACCGACACAGGCCGCCGGAATCGTCAGGCGACCAGTATTCAAAGTCGTTAGGGCAACCTTCAATCCCTGGCCTTCCTTCGCGATCATGTTCTCGCGCGGAACGCGCACGTTGGTGAACTTCACGATCCCGTTGTAAAGCGCCCGCAGCCCCATGAAATGGCAGCGATAAGTAATCTCGAGCCCGGGCGAATCGACATCGACGATGAAGGCGGTGATCTGTTTCCGCTCCTTGCCCTTCACGATCTTCGGCGGTGTCTTCGCCATCACCACCAGCACGCCGGCCTTGATCAGGTTGGTGCACCAGAGTTTTTCGCCGTTGAGGATGAAGGTGGAACCATCCTCGGTGGGATCCGCGCGCAGGCTCATGTTGGCCGGGTCGGAGCCGGCGTCGGTTTCCGTCAGGGCGAAGGCCGAGATTTCCTTCCGCGCGACGCGCGGCAAATATTTCTTCTTCTGTTCTTCGGTGCCGAAAATAAGCAGCGGTTGCGGCACACCGATCGATTGATGCGCCGAGACGAGCGCGGTCAGATTGGCATCCCAACTGCCAAAGAGCATCGCGGCGCGTCCATAATTGACCTGCGATAATCCAAGCCCGCCGTACTCGGTCGGGATTTTGATCCCGAAGGCGCCCATCGCGAAGAGCTCGTCGATGTTCTTCTGCGGGATCTCGCCGGTCCGATCGATCTCGTCGGCATCAATGTTGGCCTCGAGATATTGGCACAGCTCCTTCAGGAACGGGTCGCCTTTCGCGCGGTCTTCCGCGCTCTGCGCCGGATAGGGAAAGATGCGGTCGAAATCGTAGCGACCGATAAACAAGTTGCTCGCGAAGCTGCCCCGCTCGTCGAGCGGATCGCGCGAACTTTCGGCGAGATCGAGCGCGGCGGCTTTGCCGGCCGACATCTTGGAGGTGTCGATGACCGATTGCGCTTCAGGCTTGGCCGGACTGGGTCTCAGGCGAGTCGAGCGGTGTCTTCATAAAATTTCGTTCCCTTTTCCGCGTGTTGCCTGAGCAAATCGCACGGCTGGAACTTGCCGCCGTGCCGGTCGCCCGCGCGGACCATTTCCGCGATGCCGAAATGATCGGCAAAGCGCAGCGGCCCGCCGTGCAAAGGCGCGAAACCGGTCCCAAGGATCATACCGTAATCGGCATCCTCGGGCGACGCGACGACCTTTTCTTCCAGGCAACGCGCGGCTTCGTTCACCATCAGGTAAACGAGCCGGAGCGCGAGATCGTCCGCGCCCATCTCCGGCGCGTGTGAGCCGTCGCGCCATTGCTCAATCGCCTCGTTAGGCGTTTGCTCTTTGCCTTCGTATTTATAAAAACCGCTCCCCGTTTTGCGGCCGAGCATTTTTGCCTCCTGCATCTTTTGTAGAATCGCAGGCGGGCGGGCGCGCGCGCCCAACGATTTCTCGAGCGTGGCCGCGATATCGACCGTGATGTCGATCCCGACTTCATCGATCAGACGCAACGGGCCCATCGGCATCCCCCACTCCAGTAGCGCGGCGTCAATTCTCTTCGCCTCAACCCCCTGTTCGAAAAGCTCCGCCGCGTCGAGCAGGTAGGGAAAGAGAACCCGGTTGACGAGAAATCCAGGGCTGTCCCTGACGACAACCGGCACCTTGCCAATCTGGCGGGCGAAGGCGAGCGCGCGCGCTTTCGTTTCGTCGGAAGTTCGTTGGCCGGTCACGACTTCGATCAGCTTCATCCGGCTGACCGGATTGAAAAAATGCAGTCCAATGACCCGGCCTGGATGTTTCGTTTCGGCTGCGAGGGTGCTGATGGAGAGCGCGGAGGTGTTGGTCGCGAGAATGTCGGTGTCGTCGATCTTGGAATCGAGATCGTGAAAAATCGCCTTCTTGAGTTCGAGTTTCTCCGAAGCCGCCTCGATCACGATCTGCACCTCGCGCAGCGGCCCGGGATTGGCTGAGGCGACGACGCAGGAGCGGCCTTCCTTCGCTTTCTCCTCGCTCATCAGGCCACGCTTGACCGCTTCACCGTAGGTTTTCTCGATGTTGGCCAGGCCGCGATCGAGCAGCTCGATGCTGACGTCGCGCAAGATGACCGCAATGCCGTGGGAGCTAAGCCACTGCGCGATTCCCGAGCCCATCACACCCGCACCGATAACCGCGGCGTGAGTAAACTTCTCGGCGGGCGTTTTGCTCGTTCCTTTGCGGTAGCGATCGGCCAGGAAAAAATTGCGGATCAGGTTGCGAGTCGATTCCGTTTCGCCCAGTTCGACGATCGCGTCGAGCTCGCGGGCGAGCGATTCGTCGACCGAACTCGTCAGACTTTGGTTGATGATTTCAGCCGCGCGGCCGGGAGCGGGGTTTTGACTCGGCCGCACTTCGATTGGGTTGGAAGGCGCGGCAGATGACGCTGGCTGGCGCTTCCCACGCTTCAGCTTTTCGCGCGCGGCCGCGAGCAACTTGTCTTGCGCGACCACTTCGTCGACAAGGCCGAGCTTCAGAGCTTCCCGCGCGGCATACAGTTTGCCTTTCAAGATGACTTCGGCGGCTTTCTCCGGACCGATCAACCGCGGCAGACGCGTCGCGCCTCCCCACGCCGGCACAAGACCGAGGGTCGTTTCCGGCAGACCAATGCGCGTCGCGGACGCATCCGAGGCGATACGGTGGTCGCAGGCGAGCGTGATCTCGTAACCCCCGCCGGCACAAGCGCCGTGGATCGCCGCCACCGTCGGAATTTTCAGCGCGGCCAGCCGGTTGAAGATGCGTTGACCTTCGGCAATGAACGCTCGCATCTCGCCGGCCTGCGCCTGACGGAGCAGCGTCTGCAAATCGGCGCCCGCGATGAAGATCGACTTCTTGGCCGAGGTCACGATCACGCCCTTGAGACCGGTCTGCTTTTCGATGAAATCGAGATGCCCGCTCAGGTCTTGCAAGGTGGCGGCATCAAAGATGTTCGCGCCCGAATCCGGCCGGTCGAACGTCAGCAGGCAGATGCCACCATCAATTTCGCGCCGGATCATTGGTGCCGTCGGAGAAGAAGTCATCCGAGTTATTTTGGTCGCTTTCGCGAAAAATCCAAGCAGCGATCAGTTTCTGTTATCCCGAACTAAGCCGAGGGCTCCCGTGGCGGAACCGTAACGGCAAACTTCAGCAAGACTCGGAGCGAGTCCGAAAGACCATCTGTAGGCCAAATCCCCGCAGCGCAGGAACCACAAAATCCCGCGGAAGCCCTCGACTTCGCTGCGCTTCCTTCGGGACGACAGACTGATTGCGCTCTCCGCGGCGCGGTGCTAGAACCTCGTGGCCTCGGTCGGAGGCGTTGTTGGCGCAGCTATGGTCGGCAGGATTCTCTTACCCGAAATCCAGAGCATGATCGACGCGCGGAATTTCACCGCGTTGCGCGAGCTTTTTTCCGAGATGCCCCCGGCCGACGTGGCCGAGATCATCTTCGATCTTCCGGAAGACGAGCGGGTCATTATTTTCCGCATTTTGCCAAGTGCGCTCGCGGCCGACGTCTTCGAATATCTCGATCTCGAGGCGCAACAAGAATTGCTACACTGCATGGCGCACGAGCAGGTCGTTTCAATTTTGAACGAAATGTCGCCGGACGATCGGACGGCGCTGCTCGAGGAATTGCCGGGTACGGCCGCGCGGAAGCTGATCCAACTCCTCACCCCGGAGGAACGCAAGGTCGCACAAGCGCTGCTCGGTTATCCCGAGGGAAGCGTGGGACGATTGATGACGCCCGACTTCATCGCCGTGACGAGGATTGGACGGTGCAGCAGGTGCTCGATTATGTGCGTGAACACGGGCAGGACCGCGAAACGCTCAACTTCATCTATGTCGTCGATGAGAAGGGAAAGCTGATCGACGACCTGCGAATGCGCGAGTTTCTCCTTCGTCCCCTAACGACCCGCGTGCGAGACATTATGGATCGCAGCTTCGTTCATTTGACTGCCAGCGAGACGCAGGGTGAGGCGCTGAATATTTTCCGAAAATACGACCGCGCGGCCTTGCCCGTGGTCGATTCCGCGGGCGTCCTCGTCGGAATCGTCACAGTGGACGACATGCTCGATGTCGCAGAAGAGGAAGCCACCGAGGACATCCAAAAGCTCGGCGGTATGGAAGCGTTGGATGAGCCCTACACGACCATCTCGCTCCCGCGCATGGTAAAGAAACGCGCCACCTGGCTGATCATTCTTTTCCTCGGCGAAATGCTGACCGCGACCGCGATGCAGGGTTACAACGGCGAGATCGAGAAGGCGGCGATCCTCGCGATGTTCTTGCCTTTGATCATCTCGAGCGGCGGCAACTCTGGATCGCAAGCGACTACCTTGGTGATCCGTGCGATGGCTCTGGGTGAATTGCGCTTGCGCGATTGGTTTCGTGTCGTCCGGAAGGAACTTCTCTCGGGGTTATCACTCGGCCTGGTTCTTGGAACGATCGGATTTTTCCGGATCACGCTTTGGCAGTATTTGCACATCTTTAACTACGGCGAGTATCATTGGCTCGTTGCTCTGACCGTCGGAACAGCGCTTGTCGGAGTGGTCCTGTGGGGCACGATCACCGGGGCGATGCTTCCCTTCTTGTTACGTCGTTGCGGGCTCGACCCGGCAACGTCGTCCGCGCCATTCGTCGCCACCCTGGTCGATGTGACCGGGTTGGTGATCTATTTCAATGTGGCGCTCTTCATTCTTCGCGGCACGCTGTTGTGACGAAATATTCCCAACGATCACGACTGTCGCAAATTTTCCGAAAACGAGCTCGCCCGCCTAACGACGTCATCAACCGGTCTTAATGTGCCCGGAAGTTCGTCTCGGTGAGACACTGAGACCAGCCGCAAGACACAAGCGCCACCCGAGTCAGCGTCCGGGGCGTTCATTTCAATTCGCTAGACCGGCTCCGGGGCAATCGCGACCCACTCGTTGCGCGCGCGCGAATCGGCCACCGCCTGCACGACCCGCATGTAGCGCACGCCGTCCTCGAAATCCGGATGCGGATCGAATCCGTCCCCGCGATTTCACCGCCGCGATGAAATCATCTTCCACATGCCAGTTCGTCTCCAGGTCGGGCGTCAACTCGGCGACGTGGAGCGCGCGATCGCCGATCCGGCTCGGCGTGCACCACGTCCGCGCCAAAATCGTAGGTCAGCGTCCCGAGGTCGCCGTAAACTTCGAGCCGATCGGCCGGTGCAATGCGCGTCGACGCCGCTGAATTCGAGCGACGCCTTCCATCCCGTTGGCAAAAGTGCAGAGGACCGACAGCCAATCAGGAATCATCACCTCGTAGCCCTGGCGCATCGGCTGCAGAATCTGCCCGCGGGCAAAGACGCCGGTGATGTCGCCGAACCAATGCTGCAAGACCTCGGCGTAAATCCCCAGCGTCAGGGTATTGAGGCCGCTCATTTCGATCCGTTGCCGCCAATGCGCCGGCGCGTCGGGATCGAGAAACGCACTGTTCAGGCTCTGGAGCCGCAAGTAGTGCGGACGGCCAAGAATCTTTTCGGCGAGCAATTTTTGCACGAGCAGGTCGCCGCGCATCCCGTGCGGCGGCGGGCAGAGCATCGTGACCAGCTCGGGATAACGGCGCGAGGCGGTCAGCATCTCCTTCGCTTCGGCGAGATCCATCGCCATGCGCGCCTGACAAAATACGTGCTTCCCCGCCTCGAGCGCCGAAACGGTGACGGCCGAATGCATATACGGGGGCGTGCCAATCCAGATGACGTCGAGATCGGCCATGCCTAACAATTCCGCCCAGTTCTGCATCGGCGTCGCATGCGGCGCGTTCTCGCGGCAGAATTTATCCGCACTCTCGTAGGTTGAGTTACAGACCGCGACGACGTCGACATCGGGATGACGTTGCAGAGCCGGCAAGTGGCGCCGCCGCACGATTTCGCCCGCCCCGACAATTCCGACCCGCAGCTTGTGGTTGTTTCGGTGGCTCATGAAAGGGTGCGAGATCTTCGGAATTTTGGCGGAACCTCATTTGACCACGGTTCGCAGCCGCCCGTTCAACTCCGAAAGCGTTCGCGAGTGAGCTTCGAAAGCATTCGCGGACGAATTCCGACAGGGATCAGAATGAAGAATCTCTTGACCACTCCGGTGACCGACGGCAGCTTACGCCCCTCTCAAAACCGGCTTATGTCAAAAGTTTGCAGCATCACAGGATCGAAACCATCCCGCGGCAGCGTGATTCACCGCCGCGGTATGGCGAAGAAGAAGGGCGGCGTCGGTCGTCACGTGACCAAGAATGTGCCCCGCACCTTCAGTCCAAATCTTGCGCGAGCAACGGATCTGGGTGGCGGAGTTGAAGAAATTCGTTCGCGTCAAAGTGACGGCGCGCGGCTTGAAGACGATCAACAAGAACGGCGCCTACGCGACCCTGAAAAAAGCCGGCCTGATCGCGGCCTAATCCGCGGCGGGGATTTTTTCGCCCGCTGTTCGGCAATTCGCTCCGGCCGCTTTCTTCGGGCGCCGCTGTTTCCGCCACCGGCGCAGTTTCTTCGGCTGACCGTCGGAGACGTGGTTTCAATCGCGGAGCACGACCGGTCCGGCACTCGACTCGTTTGGCACGACTGGCGTCTCGGCGCTCCCATTCGGAGTGGCGGCACTGGCTTGTTCGGGCGCCTTTGTCCGGGCCAGGTCGAGCGCACCGTCGTTGAATTCGATCACGTGTCCTTCGCTGATCAACCAGTGCAGATCGGAAGCGATCGCCAGTTTCCTCTTCTCCACCGCCTCCGGTTCCGCCGGTCTCGTCAGGCGGCAATTTCTCCAGCAATTGTTTGCGATTGATGCCGGGATTTCCGCTCACCGCCGCAAGGATCGCGGCGACGGAGGAAGAGACCGACGAGTTGTCATGCTGGAACGGCCGCGCGCGGATGGGGGAGACAAAGAGCATTCCCTTGCGATGCCGGAAAACGTGCAGCCCGTCCTGCCGAAACGCGCCGATCAACTCCTGCATCATCTTCGAGGGAGAGCGAAATTCCCGGGCCCAGGCATCCTCGATGACCCGGCCTAACGAACGATCGGGCAGCCGGCGACTAACGACGCCGTCGAGCGTCAATTCCGTCGCTGTTCCGGAGCAGACCCGGCAGATAGGTCTGGCGAAAATGGCGCTCGGTTTCGGCCGCACTCTTGAAAGTGACGGCTGGCTCTTCCTGCAGCGTCACGTAGGTGGTTACAGCTGCGCGCTTCTTCCTTCCAGCGCTCGACCGCCTCGGGGTTGGACACGATCTCAATCTGCCGCTGATAATCGGGAAAACTCATTCGCCGGCTGAAGCGCTGCTCGTAGAGACTGCGCAACTGCGGCTGATAGGCGTGATGATTGGTCGGACCTAACAAGATCCCGCTCAGCCGGCAGCGCGCGACCGAGGTGAAATTGCCTTTGATCGGTTCGGATTGCGTCGACCTCGGTCCGATAAAAATTGTCCTTTTCGCTCAGGAAAGCGCCGTTCTCGAGGACACGCCGGTCCCTGGCGACCGGACCGTGCTCGCCCAGTTGAAAGAGCGCCGCGGTCTCCGCTTTGAGGCGCACGTCATAACGCTCCGGCTTGTCGAGAAACATCCGCGCCAGCGAAAAAACCGAATAGGCGAGATGGCCGCTTTTGATTTGCGCGAGCACGCTCTCCAGCACGCGCGTATCAGGCACAAACCGCACTTCGACTGCCGGCGTCGGCGCCGCCGGTTCCTCCTGCAGCGCGCGGTTGCGGTGGATGCGACCTCGCCGGACGGCGTTCACGCTCCCGCGGTTCGCGCTTCTGCTCCTGCCCTCGGGGCGATCGCGGTCCGCGATCGCGCCGCTCGCCACCCGCGCCGATCGCGGTCGCGACGATCGCGCTGGCCGCGGCAGGCCCGCCCTCTTCGCCGGCAAAATCGGCGTAGCGGTTTTCGTTGAGGCGTCTTCCTTCACCCAGGCGGGCAGGAAGCTTCAGATCGAAAAGATCCGGCGCGGTTCTTCTCCTCAGGCATGAGAGTCTGTACGCGAAGGCGCACGGATGTAAAATCGGCCGCGCGATTTGCGGCCTCCCAAACGGGGCTTCAAGGACGCAAAATAAATTGACAACGAATCCAATTATTTTAGTTGCCAACGTGTCGCGGCACCTTTAAGCCGTCACCCACAGAAGCCAATTAAGGAGAATAATTTGTATGTCGGATAAACCGATTGAAGAAAAAGTGAAGGATATCATCGTCGAGCAATTGGGCGTGAATCCGGAGCAGGTCACACCCAACGCCTCGTTCATCGAAGACCTCGGGCGCTGACTCGCTCGACATCGTCGAGCTGGTGATGGCCTTCGAAGAAGAATTTTCGGTGGAAGTCCCGATGAAGACGCCGAGAAACTGCAGACCGTCGGCGACGTGGTAAAATACATCGAAGAGAAGGCCAGCAAGGAATAACGCCCCGCCTTCGGCAGCGTGTTTCGTTCCTGCAACCTAAGACACGGCTTCGGCCGTGTTTTTTGTTTCCCAGAGTGGGGCCGTTAGGCCACTTCTCAGCCTCTTCAAACTTCGTCGCAATCATCACGACGATCCTGAGCGTCGCCAGGCTCGTCTTCATCACGACCAGAATAAACGCGGAGCAAGACGCGCAGTCCGCCCTCTCGAAGCGATCCAGTAATTGCGATCGACACGAAAGCCAATAATCAGAAGTTGCGAGAAAAAACTGACAAGCGGGACATCTTCTGCCTTGTCCAGGACGCCTTCCGCATCGCCGCTCGGAAAACCTCCGCGGTCCTCGGGACCGCCTGGGCGTTCATGGGCGCCGTTGCGGTCATCGTTATCTGGGGATTGACCGGTCATATCTTTCATTATTCCGACACCTGGCAACTGATCATCAATACGGGCACCACGATCGTCACGTTCCTGATGGTCTTCCTCATCCAAAATACCCAGAACCGCGACTCGAAGGCGATCCAGCTCAAGCTCGATGAACTCATTCGCAGCCTCTCCGGGGCGCGCAATCGCCTGATGGATCTGGAAACGCTCTCCGACGAGGATTTGCAGAAATTTCAGGATGAATTCGCGCGCTTGCGGAAACGCTCCGAGGCCAACGCTGCAACGCCGAGCAAGGTCGCCCGTAAAGCGACTTCAAGCTGACGCTCGCGCCTCACCTGAGCGGATAAATTTTCTGCCGGACAGGGCAGAGGCGGAGCAATTCGCAGTTCCGGCAATCGGGCTTGCGCGCGAAGCAGCGGCGACGCCCGTGCCAGATGAGCCAGTGGCTCCAGTTCGTCCACTGTTTTCGCGGGATCAGCTTCATCAGGTCGCGCTCGATTTTTTCCGGATCTTGCTGCGTCGTTAGGCCGAGTCGCTGCGAAAGCCGCGCAACGTGGGTATCGACAACGATGCCCTCGTTCTTGTGGAAGGCGTTGCCCAGGACGACGTTGGCGGTCTTGCGGCCGACACCGGGCAAAGCGTGCAACTCCGCCATCGTCTGCGGGACCTTGCCGCCATGCTTCTTTCTCGATCGCAGCCGTCGCGGCACGAATGCTCTTGGTCTTGTTGCGAAAGAATCCGGTCGATTGAATCGCCTTTTCCAGTTCCGCCGACGGCGCCTTCGGCAAAATCAGCCGCCGAACGATAGCGGGCGAAGAGCGCCGGGGTCACCAGGTTGACCCGCTTGTCGGTGCATTGCGCGGAAAGAATGGTCGCGATCAGGAGCTGCAGCGGCGTCTTGAAATCGAGCTCGCAATGCGCGTCCGGATAAACTTCCGGCAGCGCTTCGACCAGTTCGCTTCGCCCGCTCACTTCGCGTCATTGCCTAACGACGACTTCGGCCGCGCCGTGTTGCCCCAACGCCACTGGCGGCGAGCTCTTCCCCAGGACCGCGCCGCCGCGCCGAATCAGCCGTCGCGCCCAGGCGAATTCGGTCGCGAGAATCGCCAGACCGAGCGGCACCACCAGCACCGCCGGCCCCGGCAGGATAATCAGGGCCAGACCAAACAAGACGACGGTACTGCCAATGACCGCCACGATCAGTTTCCGGACCCGCGGCCGATTGGCGAGGCCGAGGCGGTTCACCCATTTCCAGTACCACTTCACCGTTCGTCAGGTGGGCGCGCGGTTGGCTTCGGGCGGAGGATCGAGGAAAGGCGCGAGCTTCTGCTCCAACTGCGGCGGAACGTGCGCGACCAACTCGGCAAACTCGCCGTCATAGCGCAACTCGAGGACGTGGCCGACGCGATGCACCTCCGCGAGCAGCGCCGATTCGCTCTGCGGCACCTTGTAGCGGCAACGGAGCCGCCACGAACTGAGGGCATCCTGCAGCGCCGGGATCGAGGTCCGCGACGCCTTCGCCGGTCCGCGCGGAAATGGCAACGCTGCCCGGAAATTTTTCCAGATAAACCTGCGCCAGATCCCGGTCGCAGAGCGCGTCGATCTTGTTGAAAACGACCAGCGTTTGTTTGCCGTAGGCGCCGATCTCTTTGATCACGGCATCGACCGCCGCCATGTGCTCGTCGAGGCGCGGATGACTCAAGTCGACCACGTGGATGAGCAGATCGGCCTCCACCACTTCCTCGAGCGTGGCCTTGAAGGATTCGATCAAGGTGTGTGGCAGATTTGCGCAGAAAACCGACCGTGTCGGTCAGCAGGACTCGCTGTTTGTTAGGCAAAATCAGGCTGCGGGTCGTCGGATCGAGCGTCGCGAAGAGTCTGTCCTCCGCGAGAACGCCCGCGCCGGTGAGCAGATTGAGCAGGGTCGATTTGCCGGCGTTGGTGTAGCCGACGACGGCGGCCACCGGCCATTGATGCCGCTTTCGGCCCTGGCGCTGCACCGCGCGATGTTTGCGCACCTCATCGAGGTCGCGCTCCAGTCGCGCAATCCGTTCCTGGACGCGGCGGCGATCGACTTCGAGCTGTGTTTCGCCCGGGCCCCGCGTCCCGATGCCGCCGGTTTGGCGGGAAAGGTGCGTCCACATTCTCGTTAGGCGCGGGAGGAGGTATTGCAGTTGCGCCAGCTCGATCTGCAGCCGGCCTTCGCGGCTCCGGGCGCGCTGCGCGAAGATGTCGAGAATGAGCTGCGTGCGATCGAGCACCTTGCGCGAAAAGAGGTTCTCCAGGTTGCGGCCCTGCGCCGGCGAAAGTTCGTTGTCGAAAATGACGGACGTGACTTGCTGGTCCTGGAACGATTCCTTGATCAGCTCGGCTTTGCCTTTGCCGATGTAAAATGGCGCGGTCGGCTTCGACAATTTTTGCGTTACGGTGTCGACCACGTGCGCGCCCGCCGAGCTCGCCAGCTCACGCAATTCCTCGAGCGAATCGCGCAGGTCCCATTTCGAGACGCCTTCTTTTTCGAGTCCGATGAGGAGCGCGCGCTCCTGTTTTCGGTGCGGCTGCGATTTCAATCATTCAAGGGGAGGCAAAAGGGACACCTTTTGCAGGATCCAATCGACGGCTGCTGCGTGATCCTTCAACAGAGACAAATTCAGTGGTTCAAAGCTAGGTTGCCGCCGAAACCAGGTCAACTGTCTTTTGGCATACCGGCGGGTCGCCTGCTGAATCGCCGCGATACACTCGGCGGGACTGGTCTTTCCTTCCAACAGAGCGCGGACCTGGTCGAGCCCAAGGGTCTTGGCAGCGGTCGGGCCGACCTCGCCAATCGCGGCGACTTCCTTCGTAACGCCATCGCGAAACATTTCCTCCACCCGCCGATCGATGCGCGAGTAGAGTTCGACGCGATCGCGCAAAACGAAAACACCAGCGCACTGGCAAAGAGGCGTCTTCCCATTGCGACCGTTGCGCGGAAGCCGGCGTGTTTGTCTGCGCGAAAATCTCCAGCGCCCTAACGACGCGCCGTTTGTTCTGCCGATCGATCTTCTCCGCGCCTGACGGATCGACCGCCGCCAGGCGGCGTATTCAATTCCTCAAGTGAGAGCGCGTTCAGTTCCGCGCGCAATTGCGGGTCGACCGCCGGCAGCGGCGCCAGCCCATGAGTCAGCGCCTTGAGGTAAAGGCCGCTCCCGCCGACGACGATCGCCAGTTTTCCGCGGCGGTTGATTTCCTCGATCGCAGCTGAGCGCGAGCGCGCGAAATTTTTCCGCGCTCATTTCCTCGGTCACGCGGCACGCGAATCGATCAGATGGTGCGGCGCTTTTCGCAGCGTCGCCTCGTCCGGTTGTGCCGTCAGCAGCGGCAGACCGCGATAAATCTGAAAAGCATCCGCACTGACAATTTCAGCACCGCAACGCGCCGCCACATCGGCCGCGATTTCGGATTTACCGCTCGCCGTCGGGCCAACGATGAAGAAAACGCATTTTCATCCTCGTCATTCACAATGTGGGAGGGGCCCTTGTGCCCCGATCAGCGCCGCCCTTCGCCGCGCAAAGGCGGCTCCCACATTTAATGCTCTCAAGACTCCCGCAAAAAAACCGGGAGACCGGCGGCCATTGGCCACCTGATCTCCCGGTTTCGAAGGACTCAGTCGTAATTAATCGCGCGAATGACTGTCGGACTTCGCGCCGCTGACAACCAGCTTGCGGCCCAGGAATTCCTTGTCGTGCAATTCCGCGACGGCCCGTTTCGCTTCTTCGACCGACTGCATCTGGACGAACGCGAAACCTTTCGAGCGTTCGTTATGCTTGTAGGTCACCACCTCCGCGTTCTGCACCTGACCGACGCCGTTGAAGAGCTCGAACAGATCGCTCTCCGTCGCTTCGAAGGACAAATTGCCAACGTAAAGACGCGGTGTCGTCACTTCGACGGACTCAGGTTTGCGCGAAACTCGCGCGGGCCGGGGCGCACCATTGCGCACCTTCGGTGAGCCGTTGCGCTCGGAGCGCGGACGGCTTGGTGGAACTATCGGCGCTTCCGAAGAAGGCCGTGATTTTCTGCCAAAAGCTCTTTTTTGCGGGAGCCCTCGACTCCGCGCGATCGTCGCGCGTATCGAACCGCCGGCGGGATCCCCCACGACGCGGGCGCCGTGAGTTTCTCCCGGGGGATTGAGATTTCATAATAATCCTCGGTTTTAAACCAGTTGTGTTGTGGGCGGAGCGCATCAAGCGATGCACGGTCCATGGCGCGCGAACCTCGAAAGGTCCAATCAATCAGCTCAAGAGCAGTCTGCGCAGCCGGAGGAAACTCCGCCTCGGCGGGCCGGGAAACGGGCAAAAGCCTGTCAGCGTGCGATCTCCGTGGCAGCCTACTGGTCGGAATGGACGAGTAGGCCGGCTTCATTTTTCCAAAAACTGGACGATCGCGGGAAGCAGACACGCGCCTAGCTCCCCGGCACCCGCGCACAGTATTCACGAGTAAGTCCTTATTGCAAGCCAGAAACCAGCCGCCCTGACTCGCGAACGCCTACCCATGGCCGTTTCGCCCTGCAAAGCGTGGGAACATCGGCAAGCGCGGTCGTTCGCGAATTGCGAAATTTTGTTAAAACGCGGAAGCTCGCGGACTCTGCCTCAGACCTGTTTCCAGTCGGAGCAGTCCCAGTTCAGGAGCTTTTCAAGCCGGGTGATATCGTCTTCATAGAAGCCATAAAGATACCGCCTCTCTTCGGATGAAATTCGTCTCTCGTAGGGGATTCGATTTTGTTCTTCGTTCCTTACCGTTCGCCAACGGCGGAACTCCGAGGAAGGTGAATACCCCATTGACCACCTCGGACGTGTTCTTGCGAAGATTCTCGAACTTGATCACGCAAACCTGCTGGCGCGGGAAAAAGCGAAAGACTCGTTCGATTTGCTCGAAATAAAATCCGCGATCCAGATACGAGGTGCGGCGTGGCTGGAGAGGAAGCTCTGCCTCGCTTTGGCTCCTCTCTTCCGCGATGGCTTCGAGAAATCCCATGGTTTCCCGTTGCCTGTCCCGGTTCATGTTCCACTGCGAAAAAGCGCGATCGATCGGATTACGCAGCAGTATGATGAGCTTGATTCCCGGGTGGTATTTGCTGATTCGCTCCATCGCCGGCTTCCAGTAGGTATAGATGGGGGTGCACGAACCGGTGATGAGGGATCGGCGCTTTAACTGGACACCTTCGTGCAGGATGTCATAGCTGACCTCGCCCGACGCAAAACGCTTTTCATCATCGAAGAAGTGGCGGCGCGGATGATCGATCATGTGCGCTTCCTCGCTGTGCGCCATCGTGATGTTGGGATGCTGATCCAGATGGTAGTGGAGAGCACTGGTCCCTCCTTTCTGAGTGCCAGCGATGATGAAATCCAGCCGCTCTATTTTTCGTTTCGGTCGAAACATTGTTGTCGTAGTCAGCCGCGTTCCAAGCGTGCCTCAGTCAGGTTCCAACACAAGAGCTCCTTGCCCGCCAACTTTAAGCCCGGCGAGAAGAGAACGTTGCCCCTTTCCAGCGCTCCATCATGCCGGAGAAAAACCTCCAGAATGTCGGGCGTGAAATATTTTCCGTCATAGGCAGCATTCAGTTCGAAAAAGATCCGTCCACCGGGTTCGAGGTGCCCCTCGAGATCCGAGATAAGAAAATCCCATTCCTTGGAACCCCATCTCCAGGAATCCTCCCGACCGCCGTGAAACGCGGTGGCAAATGCGGTGATCAAATCAAACTTCCGGCCGAAGTCCGGCAACGGTTCAAAGGCGGTAATCCTGTAATTCCTGCGATCGACTCCGAGGAGCTCGATCAAGCCGTCGAACACCGGGATGCCAGCGACATCGAGACCAAGGCCATGATGCCCAAGTGCCTGGGCGACGAAGAGAAAAAATCCGCCGCCGCAACCGATGTCCAAAATTTCTCTGCGGAGGAGGCGTTGCAGATTCAAATCCTGAGCCCGTCGGATATTGATCGGAAGACGTGCCTTCAGGTCCAGATACTTTGAGTAATGCCGCCAGAGGGCAGGCGCAGTCGGCGGAAGCGAACCGCATTCCGCTCGCAAGGCGCTGAGCCGCTCCTGATCAATCTTCGCGAGGAGCGGCGCCATCGGGACCGGGTGAAGAATTCTCCGGACGCGGCGCCACGTCCGCCGATAAGTCAGCGGCTGGCCCAGCTTGGCGATTGATTCCGAGAGTTTCAACATTCGTAGAATAACGAACGCGCTTTGCATTTCCAAGCGAGACGTTGCGCCACTGCTCGAGATCGCTCGACTTCGCTCGCTTCCCTCGGTCCCACGCGGTGAGTCCTTAAAATTGAAAGTAGATGAAGTCGGAGGTGGCCACGCTGCGGATGGTGACAATGCCGAAGAGAAGCAGGACAGCGATTGATGTTTCGAGGATGAATCGGCCGCGCTCCGTAAGGCGGGGCTCGAAGCGCCAGCCCGGAAGGCCGGTCGCCAGCATGTGGATGACAAGCGGTATGGCGTAGATCAAGACGAGAACGACGAAGTAGATTGCGATACGCCATTGTTCGGCCGAGGCACCGAAGGGCGACTGAGCGAGGTCATGCACGATTTGGCCGAGGTTCCGTTCTCGGAAGAGAAGCCAGCCACGCGCAGGTAATGCCAAAGGTAATCGTTACCTTCGCGAACCACGGAATCTTCTGGGTTAGCCCCATCCAGCTGAGGAAGCGCTGGAACAAGATGAGAGCACCCCAGTAGACGCCCCAGAGAACGTAGTTCCACGAAGCCCCATGCCAGAGGCCGCTGATGGTAAAGGTCGCCATGAGGTTAAAGGAGGCGCGAGCGGTCGAGCAGCGGCTGCCACCGAGCGGGATATAGATGAAATCGCGCAGCCATGTGGAAAGCGAAATGTGCCAGCGCCGCCAGAAATCGGCCGGCGAAGTGGCCAGGTAGGGATGGTTGAAGTTTACCATCAAGTCGATCCCGAGCAGCCGCGCCGTGCCGCGCGCGATGTCGGTGTAGCCGGAAAAATCCGCGTAGATCTGGACGGCGAACGCGAAGACGCCGGCCCAAATGATCGGGAACGATGCATCCGTGAGCGCAAAGATCTTGTTTGCGACGACCGCGGCGTTGTCTGCGATTACGACCTTCTTGAAGTATCCCCAGAGCATCAGACCGAGCGCGGTGCGCCAGGCTTCGGCATCGAATTTTCGCGGGGCCCGGTATTGCGGCAGCATGTGCGCCGCGCGCTCGATCGGTCCCGCCACGAGCTGCGGAAAAAACGTCACGTAGAGTGCGTAATCGGGAAAGTCTCGGACGGCCTTGACGCGTCCGCGGTAAACATCGACGACGTAACCGATCGATTGAAAAGTGTAGAACGACAGTCCCGCCGGCAGGGCGAGCCGGAGCGTATTGCGGATCGGTTCCTGGCCGAAGTTCGCCAGGATCGCGTTCATGTTCTCGAGGGCAAACGCATAATACTTGAAGGTCGCGAGCAGCACGATGCTGGCCGCGATGCTGGTTACGAGAAAGACACGTCGCTGCTGCGGGAAACGCTCCATCCCGAGCGCACAGCTGTAATCGACCACCGTCGACGCCCAGAGCGGGAGGAGAAACCATGGATGCTCCCAGCCATAGAAAATGTAGCTGGCGAAAATCAGCATGAGGTTCTGGCCTCGCCGCGGAAGCGACCAGTAGAGCGCCAGCACCACGCGCGAGAAAAACCAGGTAGGTGAGCGAATGAAAAATCATCGGCGCAAGAGCGGGCTCAGCTTTCGGGCGTAAATTTTCGTCATCTTTTCCTTCGCCGCCCGCCGCATGTGATCGTCTCCCGGTTTGTTGTACATCGATTGGTCCGGCTCCGGGTCATTCGTTAGGTCGATCAAGGTGCAGCCCTGGCTCTCCAGCCAGCTGCGAAGCTGCGCGATGTAACGCTGCAAGCTTTCGCTCTGCGGCACCGTCCCATCGGGCAGCGGATAGCGTTTCTGGCGCACGAAACAGAGTGGAATGCCAGCCTGTTTCGCAGTTGCGACCATGTGCGGCAGGAAGCTGTGGTGTGGATCCGGGTTGAACTCCTCCGCTTTTGCGCCGCTCAATTCGGTTGATTCGTCCATGACCTCGTCGCGCAGTTTCGCGACATCGAAGGTCTCGTTTACCCGCCGACGCAAAGGCCCGATCCGGTGCTGCCGCCCGCCGCAACACGAAAGGCTAGCCGGCTGATTTTTTCCGCCTGCACATGGCGACGACTGTTCAGTGGGTAGAGCCAGTCGATGAAGCGGCCAAGCGTGCTTTCCTCTTCCGTTTCGTCATCCTGGAGGATGTCCCGAAAGACCGGCTCCTTCTCGTGCCGGATCGACTCCAAAAAACGCCGATAAGTCGGCGTGGTGCGAAAGGTCGCGTCGGTCAGCATCCGCTCGCGGAAAAAAATGCAGACCAGCCGCGGATGAATCCCGGAGGCGACGACGTAGTTTTTCAGGAGCAGATACCACGCGGCCGAGGCGGCGCCGCCATTCCAAAGCAATTCGACATTGCGCACCCCGGTCTCCCGGGCAAAAAGCGCAGGATCGATCGAGCCGCCGAGGACCGAGTCGCCAATCAGGACGACTTCGGGCTGCTTGTGGCGCAGACGGGCAATCGGCTTCGGATCAAAATCGCGCCGTGCCGGAACGAGATGGGAGATGAGCGCCGGCAGCAGCACGACGGCCGCGACGAAAATCGTTAGGCGCCAGCGTGCCTCGTTCACGCGCGGGCTCGCGTCTGATGAAACCATTCGATGAAACGCGGCAGACCGATGCGCAGCGGCGTCACCGGTTGGTAACCGAGCAGCCGGCGCGCCTTGGAAATATCCGCACGAGGTCAGCGGCACGTCGCCCGGTTGCTCCGGGAGCTGGTTGATCACCGCCTTGCGACCAAGCGCTTCTTCAATCGCGGCGATCAAATCCTTCAGTTGGATCGTCTCGCTCTCTCCGAGATTGAAAATATCGAAGAGCGGCCCGTCGTAGCCTAACGATGCGGTCACGCCCTGGATGATGTCGTCGATATAGGTGTAATCGCGCCGCGTTGTGCCGTCGCCGAATTGATCAATCGGTTGCCCGTTCCAGATCCGCCGGGTAAACTGGTGGATCGCGAGGTCCGGCCGCTGGCGCGGTCCGTAAACGGTGAAGAAGCGCAACGCGACGATTCGCATCCGATAAAGATGCGAATAGGTGGAGCAGAGAAATTCCCCGGCCATTTTCGTGGCGGCGTAGGGGCTGATCGTTTGCGTGAGATGCAGTTCTTCGGAAAACGGCACGGTCTTGGCCAGTCCGTAAACCGACGAACTCGAGGCGAAGATGAAGCGTTCAATCCCGACCGCGCGCGCCGCCTCGAGCAAGTGCAGTGTGCCGCTGACATTCGTGTCGAAATAAAGCTGGGGATGACTAATGGATGGCCGCACCCCGGCGCGCGCCGCGAGATGGATGACGTGTCGAATTTCTCGCGATGAAAAACATCGTTCACCGCCCGCGAATCACGCAGATCGGCGTGATGCACCGTGATCTTGTCCGCGACGGCGGCGATGTTTCCGCGCTTGATCTGCGGATCGTAGAAATCGTTGAAGTCGTCCAGGATCGCGACTTGGTGTCCGTCGGCGAGCAGCTTCTCGACAAGGTGCGACCCGATGAATCCGGCGCCGCCCGTCACGAGAATTTTCATTGCGCGAGCGTAAGGAGGAAGCGATGGCCGGGCAAGGGAGAAGAACGTCGTTCGTCCCCTCATTGTAGGGCGGACGCATCGCCTGCCGCTCGTGGCCTCGCAAGCGACGCTTGCAACGGCGGCAGGAAAGGCTGCCCACTCGGTAGTCACCAGGGTTCGCGGCTGCGATTTCATCGACGACTCTGCATATGGTCCCATGCGACCTATATGACCTATGTCAGCCTCAGCCGGCGCATCCAGTGCGCGCCAAAAATACCACGCGGCGACCGAGCGGTAAGGCCGCCATCTCTCGCCGATGGCGTGCAACTCCTTCGGCTTCGGCAACTCTTTCTTGCGAAAGGTCTTGGCGTAACCTTTCCGCACACCGTAGTCGTCGACTGGCCAGACATCGAGCCGGCCGAGATCGAAGAGGAGCAACATCTCGACTGTCCAGCGGCCAATCCCGCGCACTGTCGTGAGGCGAGCGATGATCTCTTCGTCACTCATCCGGTCGAGCGCGACGCGCGTCGGGACCGTCCCGTCCAGCGTTTTCGCGGCGAGATCCTTGATGGCTACGGTCTTGCTCCGCGAAAGCCCCGCGGCGCGAAACGCTTCGTCAGGCGTGGCGATGACCAGCTCTGGCGAAAACCATTTCCGCCGCGGATAGAGGGCTCGCACCCGGCCGAAGATCGTCGCCGCCGCTTTGCCGCTCAGTTGTTGATAAGCAATCGACTCGGCCAGCGCGTCGAATGGTCGAACGAGTTTCCCCGGCCGCACGGTGAAGGGACCGGCTTGCGCAATGAGCGCTGCAAATTTCGGATCACTTGCGGCAAGATGCTGCTCGGGCCTTAGTGTCCTTCGCTTTCACTCGTATCTTTCGTCCAATTTTCTGACGGTCGTCATGTTGCGCATCGTCGCGCGCATCCCGACGATTTTTTCCAGCCGTGCGCCGGAGAACGTGGAGTCGCTGAGTCTTGTTCGGCATAACCAATAAATTTCCCGATTTTGGATGTGAAAATCATCCGTTTCGCCGCTGCAAGCGATCAGATTTTTTGCCGCTGCGCGGATCCAGTAGCGAAGAGAGAAATGCCACTAGAATGGAATGGCCAAGGTCTGCTCTGGGC
Source organism: uncultured Verrucomicrobiae bacterium (assembly GCA_963821615.1). Lineage (GTDB taxonomy): Bacteria > Verrucomicrobiota > Verrucomicrobiia > Chthoniobacterales > UBA10450 > Palsa-1392. Next base: position 28,727 of record CAWGEN010000012.1, read on the forward strand.
GCAGGAAAGGGGCAATGGTTCGCGATCTGACGGAGTTCGGCTCTGGATCGAATGAAAGTTGCCACCTCGTAGCCAAGCGCTTCCCGAAGATGACTCTCAATTTTCGCCCGGAGCTGTTCCTCGTTCTTCGCGCGCGCCTCGAAGATGACATTGCCGCTCGCAATGAACGTCTCGACCCCAGAGAAGCCGAGGAACTCAAACTCGCGCCGCAATCGCTCCATCTTCACGATCCTTCCGCCAACATTGATCGCGCGGAGAAAAGCAAAAATCCTCGACACGCCGCCCTCCCACCTAACGAGGACGCCGGCCACTGCGCCGGCCACGGGCCCGAAAACCGTTCCGGCGCGGCGCCGGGCCACGCCGCGAATCGTCAGGAGCGAACGCGCGAACGCGGCTCGCGGCTGGGGCAGGCGGCCCGCCTCTCCTCCGCTCTTCGCGCGGCGCCGCGGCCGCGTTGTAATCGAAACCTTCTGCGCGTTTGCGCACGATCCCTCGACCGATGAATCGCTCCAGCGAACGGAGCGGCCCGTGATCCTCCGGCGTAACAAAACTGATCGCGTCGCCGACCGCGTGGGCGCGGCCCGTGCGTCCGATGCGATGCACGTAATCCTCGGAGTGCATCGGGAAGTCGTAGTTTACGACGTGCGAAATTCCGTCCACGTCGATGCCGCGTGCGGCGACATCGGTCGCCACCAGCACCCGTACCGCACCTGACTTGAAGTCTTTCAAAGCGCGCAACCGCTGATTCTGCGAGCGGTTGGAATGGATCGTCCCCGCCTTGATTCCGCTGCTCTCCAGTCGCCGCGCCACCCGATCCGCGCCGTGCTTCGTTCGGGTAAAAACAAGGACTGTGTCGAACTCCGGATCGGCCAGGAGATGTTGCAGAAGAGCCGGCTTAAGATGCGAGCGCACTTCATAAACCAACTGCGTGACTGTCTCGGCCGGGTTGGCGCGCCGTCCAATCTCGACCACTTTCGGCGCATGCTGAAACTCATGGGTTAACGCCTCGATTTCTCTTGAGAGCGAAGCCGAGAACATGAGTGTCTGACGCCGCGCAGGCAGCGCCCTAACGATTCGCTTGATCTGAGGGAGGAAGCCCATGTCCAGCATGCGGTCGGCCTCGTCGAGAACGAGAAATTCTACACCGGAAAAGTTTGTGTGGCGCTGCTCCATAAGATCGATCAACCGGCCCGGCGTCGCGACCACGAGATCAACCCCCGAGCGAAGTGCGTCGATCTGCGGGCGCTCGCTCACTCCGCCAAAGACGGTGGCCATCCGCAGTGGCAGATGCTTCGCGTAGGCGCGCACATTTTCCTCGATCTGCACGACGAGTTCACGTGTCGGAGCGACGATCAGCGCCTTCATGCCGCGGCGGTTTCCATCGCCCGCCGGCGGTGCAAGTTTCGTCAGGATGGGCAGAACAAACGCCGCCGTCTTGCCGGTGCCGGTCTGCGCAATACCGATAACATCGTGGCCGGCGAGCACCTCGGGGATGGCAGCCGCCTGTATCGGGGTGGGTTCCGTGTAACCAGCTTCCTGGATGGCTCTGAAAATGCGGTCGTCGAGACCGAGCGAACGAAATGGCACAGTCCGGGGACTATCGGCCAATACCCGACAATGACACGCGATCTTTTCCGACCTTACCCTGGGCAATGCGGCAGGAACCTTAACCGCAGATCATCTTGCGACAATAAAACGCCTCGGCATACTCGGACGCACATTCCACCCCTCGCAGCCGCATCAGGCCGAGAAAAGTATCTTCCGAGAACCAATGTTTGCCCTTTTGCGATCGGAAGACTCGATCGAGATATCGGGTCTTGCGACGGCAAATCGCGGGATCCAACGGCACATAGAGATTCGGAATCCCGAGGTCGCCATCATATTTCGGGATCTCGTATTCCAAGATCAAATGGTCACGAAATGTATTCCATGCGAGATCGGATAGAACCCGATGATCCTGGTGCCGGTCATCGCGATAATGCGTAAAGATGACGTCAGGCCTGAATGACTTCAGGCTCTCATAAAATGTCTTTGATGCGATCGAACTCGGCGGGAAAGTAACTCTCTCGGAATTTCTTTACCACCGTCTTTGACGCTCCGGCCCCTTTAAGAAACAACTCCGCACTCGATCGCGCCTCCTGTCGTCGCTTGCCGTCCGCGCTAAAGACCGTCCAAAGAATATTCAGTCCAGGATAAGCCTTAGCCAACGTCAGGATCGTTCCGCCACAACCGATTTCGATATCGTCGGAATGCGCGCCGAGGAAAAGAAGGTTCTTCGCCCCTTTTAGGTCAAACTTCAGCACACCTATCTCCCCTCCGGCATCTTGACTCCGGGATCCCACACCTGCCATGGAGCGTGACCCGTCGCATGCAGGTCTTCAAGGTGTTGCTTCTCCTTGAATGTGTCCATGCAGGCCCAAAATCCATCGTAAGGGTAAGCCACAAGTTGCTTCTCAGAAATCAATCGATGGAACGGCGCTTCCACCAGATCCTCGTCCTCCTTGATATAATCGAAAATTTCGCGCCGAAAAACAAAGAACCCACCATTAATCAGACTGCCGGAACGGGCGATGTGCGCGATTTCCTTGACGACACCACCAGCCTCCAGAGATACCTGATGGAAACTCGCGGTCGGGGTAACACCCAGGAAACAGGCGATCTTGCCGCTAGCCTTGAAATATTCGATGAGCGCAGGCAGAGGGAGATCTGTCAGGCCGTCCGCATAGTTGGCCAGAAACACCTCGTCCTCTCCAATAAAGCTTCGCACGCGCAGCAATCGCTGACCCACGTTCGCATTACGACCCGTATCGACAAAGGTAATACGCCAGTCTTCGATGTCCTTGCGCAGCAGCTCGATCTTCTTTCCTCCGCTCGAGAGGATGAAATCGTTCGAGACACATTCATTGTAATTCAGAAAGGCTTCTTTGATCACGTCCGCGCCATGACCAAGACAAAGAACAAAGTCGTTATGTCCGAAATGGGAATAATACTTCATCAAGTGCCAGAGCAGCGGCCGGTAACCAATCACCGCCATTGGCTTCGGAACCGGCTGCGGCATCTCCCGCAATCGCATGCCCTGACCACCACAAAAAAGAACCACTTTCATGCGATCAAGGTCACAAGACCGCAGCGGGTACTGACGCCCTTTCCCATTCCCAATCTCCTCATCTCAGATCTCGTTGGTAACGATTGGTCTTTCGCCAAACAAGCAAACTTAGCTGGATTCATGCCGCGAACCGGACCGGACTCACCGGCCCTCACCATACTTTTACCTCTGGAATCGGCACGACGAATTGGCCGCCCCATTCTCGAATATAAGCATTCTGCGCGATCACCTCGTCCTTGAGATTCCAGGGTAGAATAAAAAGCAGATCCGGCTTCGTTTCCCTGATTCTCTCCGGTGCATGGATGGGGATACGCGTGCCTGGGGTATATTTACCTTGCTTGTAGGGATTGCGGTCAACGGTGTAATCGAGAAGATCGGTACGAATCCCGCAGTAGTTTAATAAAGTATTGCCTTTGCCGGGCGCTCCGTAGCCGACGATCGACTTTCCCAACTCTCGGGCTTCGATCAAGAATCGCAGAATGTTTCGCTTCGTCGCTTCCACTCTCGTCGCAAAGTCCTCGATAACGTCCCATCTCTCCAATGCCCCAGCTTTTTTCCCTCTCCCTCAGTCCTATGACGCTTGAGGTGATCGCCCGCTCATGGTTCGCCGCGTGGCGGCCGTATATGCGCAGGGAACCGCCGTGCGTGGTCAATTCCTCGACGTCGAAAAGCACAAGGCCGTGGGCAGCAAAAATCCGCTCGACCGTCGTGAACGAGAGATAGGAAAAGTGCTCATGGTAAATGGTATCGAATTGGTTCTCCTCCACGAGGCGGATCAAATGCGGAAATTCCATCGTCACGATGCCTTCTGGTTTTAGAAGAACCTCGAGCCCACCAACAAAGTCATTGATATCCGGCACGTGCGCCAAAACATTGTTCCCCAAGAGTAGGTCGGCCCTTCCTCCCTCCCTTGCCAACTTCTGTGCCAGGTTGCGTCCGAAAAACTCCGTCACACTCGGGATGCCCTTCTTGATCGCGACCTGGGCCACGTTTTTCGCCGGCTCGATTCCCAGCACCGGAATGCCCATGGCCTTGAAATATTGCAACAGATAACCGTCGTTGCTTGCCACTTCGACCACGAGAGACTGGTCACCAAGAGCAAGACGTTTGGAAATAGCCGAGACATAGGCCTTCGCATGAGCCAGCCAGCTGTCCGAATAAGATGAGAAGTAGGCGTACTCCTCAAAGATTTCCTGCGCTGTAACATGCTCCGGCAGCTGCACCAAAAGACACTTTTCACAGACGAAGCTGTGCAGTGGATAGAGCAGCTCTGGATCTTTCAGATGCGCCGAGTCAATGTAGGTCTCACAAAGCGGTGACAGGCCCAGATCAACAAAGGTTTGGCGCAAGGCTTCGCCGCAGAAGCGGCACTGATATGTCGCAGGTTGAGTCAACACTGCGCTTGTCCTCCGCCGGATGACGACCCGAGACCCGAGACGTTGATGACCGGCGATCGAAGCTCCGGGATCTCGCTCGCGACGGCCTTTCCGATTTCCAACGACGCCGTGGCGGCAGGCGACGGAGCATTGCAGATGTGAATCGAATTCTTGCCGCGTATGATCAAAAAGTCATCGACCAGTCTTCCATCTGGCAGCAAGGCTTGCGCCCGAACACCGGAAGGAGCCTCGCGCAAGTCACTCTCAGCGATCACCGGAATCAGTCTTTGCAGACTCTTGACGAATGCCCTTTTGTTCACGGACCGCCAGACCTCCTTCAACCCTTGCCCATAATGCCTGCGTGCAACATTCCAGAATCCTCGATAGGTCAATATCTCGTACAAATCGCCGAACCCAAAATCCGATTTGCGGTAACCCTCGCGCTGGAAGGCGAGCACCGCGTTTGGGCCGGCGTGGACGGAACCGTCGATCATGCGCGTGAAGTGCACACCAAGAAACGGAAATGCCGGATCAGGCACCGGATAAATGAGCGCCTTGACCAGATGACGCTTCTCGGGCACAAGCTCGTAGTATTCTCCGCGGAACGGAACAATCCTGGCCGCGACATCCACGCCCGCACGTCGCGCGATTCGATCGCTCTGCAGACCGCCACAGTTGATCAAAAACTTCGTTTCAATTTCGTCCTTTGGCGTCTCCAGCAGGTGGAGACCACGGTGACGCCGGATTCCCGATACCTCCGCTTCAGTTCTTATGATTCCGCCGCTTTCCCTGATCAACTCCGCGTATTTCTCGCACACTCTTCGGAAACATACGATCCCTGTCGCCGGGACCCGTAGGCCTCTGAGACATCGGACGTGCGGCTCGACTTCCTCGATCTGTTCGCGATCAACCTGAAAGACGTCAAGTCCGTTCTCCAGGCCTCGTCGATAAAGGTCATTCAAAGCAGGCAGCTCCTTTTCGTCCGTCGCGACAATCACTTTTCCGCAGACTTCGTGCGCGATCCCGTGTTGCTGGCAAAACGCGACCATCGAGCGGTTGCCCCCGCACGCCAGGCGCGCCTTGAGGCTACCCGGCTTGTAATAAACCCCGGCATGAATGACACCGCTGTTGCGTCCTGATTGATGAGTCGCCAACTTACGCTCTTTTTCAAGCACCAGGACGCTCAAGCCAGGCTGCCGTCTCAGCAAAGTCATTCCCACACTCAGTCCGACAATTCCGCCGCCAATAATCGCGCAGTCCACTTTCATAACGCACTACCCTGGAATCAAAAGATCGGTAGCAGATAGAGCCATTGCTGCATCTTTTAACACGGCAAAGGGCAGATTCGCCCGCTCGGCGATATCGAGTAATGAGCGCTGGCCGTCAGACAAATTCAACACCCAGAGAAGAGCCAATTCACGCTCGCGCTTCTCAGCACTAGCACCAAGTCCCTTGTAGAGGCCGCGCTTGCCAAGCTGTGGCTCGCACTTCGGCTTTTGATTTACATAGACTCGATTGTGCTCGAGCACATCGATTACGGCAAGGCACTTTGCCAAGGAATCTGCTAAAGCCCCGGGATGCACAAATTCGAGGTTATCGGCCGAGGTGTGATACTCCGGAAACTCGCCATGACATGATCGCATGAGGCAGCCAACCGGCAGGTTGATTCCCGGGGAACAATATTGTCGCTCGTCGTATCCGTAGGGAGCAAAATCAACCACGGCATGCGGATCTCCAGAGTGCTTGAGCACGTGGACGAAAGCCCGGTCGATTTCTGCTTGACCCTGCCGGCTACGCTTGTAGTTGATCTGTCCCGCATCACCGACACAGGTCAACACTATCCCGTGCCGGATCTTCGGTATCAGCTCTTCATTCCGAGCCAGCCAGGTAATCGAGCCGATTGTTCCGGGAATAAACACAAAGCGGTAGGAGTAGCGGCGAGATGATTGGGCCAGGTGTCGAGCCAGCTCAACCGCAACAGCCAATCCAGACAAATTATCGTCCGCGAGCGACGGATGACAGACGTGGCATGATATCAAGACCTCCGCTGTTTCATCGCCCGGCAAAAGACACTCTCCATAGGTTAGGTAGCCATTCTTCAGAGAGGAGTCGACACAAACATCGTATTCCTGGTCATCATCAAATTTTGCGAGTTGGTTCTCGCTCAAGCAAAAACCCCAGCTTTCCTCATAGTAGGTCGTCCGGTAGGGGGTCCATTTCGGATGTTCAGGCAAGGTAAAGAGATGTTTCTTCAATTCGGCGAATCGCATTCGCCGGTGAACCGGAGAGCTGTAATTGACAACGTGCAGGTTGAGTTCGCAAAAATCGATCAATCGCTTGCCGGACGAGTCTTTGACCCAAGCATCTCTGATAGTCCATTCCTTTGGCACTTTCCAGTCGAAGACCTGAGTCCCAGTCGGCACCTCGTGCATCTTGATCGGAATCTGCTCCTGTACCAGGCGCAATGTCTTGCGCACTCCATCGCCCGTGATGCTCCGGCAGATCGGATACAGTCGCCCGATAAAAGCGTGCATCGCCCTGCCCAGGTCTTCTTTCATGAAAAAGGCGGCCACTTAAGATCCTGGGCGGAAATCATCGAGACAGGTCGAGGCCACTGGATCGAGAAAGCGGCATCGTCATAACGAAAGCCGCGCGCGTGTTGTGGAGCGTGAAACTCGCTCATTTGATACTCCACCTCAGTGTCGTCCGCCAGGGTTTGAAAGCCATGGCCGAATGACTCTGGGATGTAAAGCGCCCGTCGATTTTCCATCGTGAGTTCGACGGCATAGGCTTGGCGGTAAGTAGACGATTCCGGCCGCAGATCAACCACGACATCGTGAACCGCGCCGCGCACGCAACGCACCAGCTTGGCTTCGCTCGCCGGTGTTTGTTGGAAATGCATACCGCGCAGGGTGCCGGCTTTGAGGTTCAAAGACAGGTTGCACTGGACGACATTTGGATTGAGGCCGTGCTCGGTAAATTCATTAACACAGAACGTGCGCGCAAAAAAACCGCGCCCATCCTCACGCGGCTCGAGGTCGATGATGAACGCGCCATGAAGCGTGGTTTCGGTAAAAATCATCTTATTAAATGACGCCGCGGCTATACCTGAGTCGCGCCATTTCTCCAAAAGAAATCCTGATCGATTTGCCGTGTGCGGATCAGGTATTCGAGTTGTTTTAAACGGGTAAAGCTGCGCGCGTTAAAGATGTCTGGGGTCATATCGATCCGCTGAAAAATATCGTGTAACTGCCGTGCACCTCGGCCCGCATCCCATTCGCATCTGAAGTCCGGCAGCTTTGCCTTAATCTTGTCAAACGAGACGCGATAGCTACGATTGTCAGCTCCCTGGCTGCCGAAGATCAGCTGACAACCGGCGAAAACCTCGGCAACGATCTCCGCGATTTCCTTGATCGTATAGTTATGGCAGGTGTCACCGACGTTGAAGATCTCGTTGTGAACCATCTCGCGTGGAGCCTTGAGAACACAGGAAATCGCCTGAGCAATGTCGAGCGCATGGACGAGCGGACGCCAAGGGGTCCCGTCGCTTACCATCTTGATTTCTTTCGTCGTCCAAGCCAGACCCGCGAGATTGTTGAGCACGATATCGAACCGCATGCGGGGCGAAGCGCCATAGGCAGTCGCGTTGCGCAAAAATGTCGGCGAAAAATGGTCATCGGCCATCGGCTGCAGATCGCGCTCAACCAATGTCTTGCAAATTGCATAGGCGGTTTGCGGATTAAGGGACGACTCTTCCGTCACATAGTCCGCCGAGGCCAGGCCGTAGACGCTGCACGACGACATATAGACAAAGCGTTCGACACCGGCCTGGCGCGCCAGCTCTGCCAGCCTAACCGAACCTCGATGGTTGATCTCGTTGGTAATATTTGGAGCGAGCTCCCCAGTCGGATCATTGGAGAGTTCCGCCATGTGGACAACAGCGTCTACGTTTTCCAAGTCATGCGCGCTGATGTGCCGGATGTCCTTGTTCAAGGTCGAGGGCGTAACGGTCAGGCCGTTATATAACCAGCCGGACTTGTAATAGCCGGTGTCAATTGCACGGATCTCATGACCCTGCCGGATGAGAACTGGAATCAATAGTGACCCGAGATAGCCATCCGTTCCGGTAACCAATATTTTCACAGTCTTCCTCCCTTCATTTTCATTTCACCAACGTCGGCAGGCGTTGCATTCTCATGTCTTGGCCATCGGTCGCACCATGATATCAGTCACTTCCGCGGTCTGCGGGAGAGCGAGCACGGAGGCGACAAGGGATGCGACATCGTCGGGCTGCAAAAGGCTTTGCGGTTTGTATTCCCGGAGCTGCTTGGCACGGATCGCCGCCTGCATCGGAGTCGCCGAAGCGCCGAGATAAAGCGTGCAGACGCGCACGCCAGAGGCATTGCATTCGTCACGCAGGCTGTCGGCCACGGCTTTGAGTGCATGTTTCGTCGCCGCATACTGACTAATGCCGGCACGCGCCTTCAGGCCAACACCGGAATTCATAAAGACGACTTGGCCCTGGGATGAGGTAAGCGGAGGCAAGAGAAGTTGCGCGAGCCGGCGAGATGGGCCCGCTCGCGATCGCAACGGCGGCGGATTTCGATCGGCAATCGATTTCTGCCAATTTCGATTGATTGCGACCCGACAGGCAGACCGTTGCGCCATGGGCGCCCAGAACCCGCACCACCGCCTCTCCAACGCCGCCGCCTGCGCCGGTCACGAGGATTGTCTGATTGGTAAACAGCGCCATACTTAATGACTACGCTTTCCCGGAAAAGCCCCCCAAACTGACGCGCCGGACCGCTCGATAGATCGGAGATCCGACCGACGCAGGCAGATTCGCGCAAAAACCTTGCAAAAGTCCGCCGAGAGCATAGCGCAACGCCTGGCCTGTTTCGTCCTGTTCCCCTAGCGCCGGCCGGAGTGATAAAGGTCGATACCCATTCTCATTCCCCAATGCGCAACGGCGGCGTGGATAATACTTATTCCGGAGGAACGCGCGTGCTCGTTCCATGTTGCCTTGCTGCAAGCAGCGACTCACTGCGTTCACCACCATCGGGATTAAGAACTGTCGCTTGTAAGGCTCGATCTCGGGCTTCACTTCGATCGGCGTCAAACATTCGACCAGTTCTTCGCTCCACAACCCGCTGGCAGTCACCGCGCCCAAATGGATTCGGTACTCCATTAGATATTCCGGCACAAAAATGAAGCGCGCGCCCTCGTGCGCGAGACGAATGAAAAACTCGACGTCCGGCGTATTCAAGTCTTCCCGAAAACGAAGCCGCTGGAGGTCATCGGTGCGCAAGAGAGAGGCCGACATCGGAATGGATTGGCGCCAGGCCGCCGCGGTCGCATCTTCGAGCACTCCGGCCGGGATAGTGTCGCGCCCGTAGTGCCGCGTATATTCGCGGCTCTCAGGTTCGAGCCGGTTCCCGTCGGCGTTGATGAGGTAGTGGTTCGAAAACGCCAAGCGCGACCCCGGACGCATTACTCCAACCAATCGGCTCACAAACTCGGGCAGCAGCCGATCGTCGTCGCCGATCGCGACCAGGAACTCACCCCGCGCCGCCTGCGCCAACGCGTTGAAATTTGCCGACATGCCCAAGTTGCGATCATTGCGCTGAAATCTGACCCGCGAATCGCGGCGGGTGGCGTCCTCCGCTACCGCGCGAGTTTCGTCCAGCGTACCATTGTCGAAAACGAGAACCTCGATGTTGGAATAAGTCTGCACCAGCACCGCCTCGATCGCTTCCTGCAGATAGCGAGGCCGATCGAAGAGTGGGAATGATGATGCTAACGAGTGGGACCATGCGGCAATTGAACTAAAAAGGAATCAGCATTTTAGAGGCCCATTCATCGCTCCACTCGCCAAAGCGGCTCACACGCGCCTCGCAGCGGCGCGGGTGAGAATACCATAGTCGAAACATAACGACAGACCGGCGGACGAGCGCCGCGCCCCAAAACGGACACGGCGAAACGCCCGGATTGGCGGAGACGCGTGATCGGAATAAATTCCCGACATGTCGGTGCACAACAATCCGTTTGCGACGAGTTCCGCCGACTGCACACCGGGGATGTTTCGTGCTGCCGAATCCGTGGGACGCAGGGACAGCCATTTACCTGCGCCAATTGGGATTCAAAGCGCTCGCCACCACTTCCGCCGGGTACGCCTTTAGCCGGGGAAAGCAGGATGGGGCGGTGTCGCGCGACGAAATGCTCCTGCACATTGGCGATGTTGTCGCCGCCACGCCGCTTCCCGTCAACGCCGATTTCCTCAACGGCTTTGCCGATGAACCGCAACGAAGTGGCCGCAAACGTCACTCGCTGCATCGCCACGGGCGTGGCTGGGCTTTCCATCGAGGATTCGACCGGACGTGACGATCCGCCGCTCTACGAGCAAAACCTCGCCGTCGACCGGATCCGTGCGGCCCGGGCCGCGATTGACGCCTCCCAACGTGAGATCGTTCTAACAGGCCGTTGCGAGGCCTTTCTCGTTAGGCAGGCCGACCCGCTGCGGACTGCGCTGGCGCGCCTCGTGGCCTATGCGGAGGCGGGGGCAGATTGCCTCTACGCGCCGGGCCTGACCAAGCGCAGAGGAAATCGCCGCGATCGTTAGGGCGGTCGCTCCAAAACCCGTTAATGTTCTCGTCTCCGGGTTCAACTCGCACCTCTCGCTGGCACAAATGACCGACCTCGGAGTCCGCCGCGTCTCGGTCGGGTCGGGCCTGGCGCTCGCGGCTTGGGGCGCCTTCATCCAAGGCGCACGTGAGATCGCGACAGACGGCAACTTCAAAATACTCGCTGGCGGCGCTCGCTCCGCCGAGCTAAACCAACTCTTTGCCGAGCGAAGAAAAGAACACTACACCAGGAAACCGAATGTTTGCTCCAGCCGATTACGTGCTCAGACCTCTCACGGGCGACGACGAAGCGGTCCTGCGGGAGATGCTCTACCAGGCACTGAGTCCGCCGGATGCCGAAGCGCCGTCTCGAGAAATTATGCAGCGGCCCGAATATGCCCGTTACGTCGAAGGCTGGGGCCGCCCGGCGGACAAGGGCTACGTCGTCCACGACAAGGACGAGGGAACGATCCTCGGCGCGGTCTGGCTGAGGACGCCGGTGGAGTGCCATCCGGGCGAAGAGCCACCCGAGCTGGCTTTCGTCGTTAGGGCGGGACATCGTCATCGCGGAATTGGTGCTTCGCTCCTTACCCAACTGGTGCGAACCAATCCTGAACTCTCGGCGGTCTTACTGCGAGTCGGAGCCAACAGTCCCGCCGTGCGTCTCTTTGGGCGGTTCGGCTTCGAGATTGCCAGCCAGAGCGCGCAATCCGTTGTCATGCACAGAGCAATCTAAGTGATCTCGCAAGACAATCCTGATCACCGCACATCTTTCACCACCGTCGGTCATATCACCGCTCGCTGATCGCGCCCGCACGATTCTGCACGAGTGGGTCGAATCGGAGAGTCTGCGCAGACATTGCTACGCAGTGGCCGACTCGCTCCGGCATTTCGCACAGACGAAGCGACGGAGATCCGGATCTCTGGGCAGCGGTCGGGCTGTTGCACGACATGGATTATGAGCGCCACCCGAACCTCGAACGCAGCCCGACTGACGGGCATCCCTTCGTCGCCGTGGCCTGGCTGCGCGAACAAGGCTGGAGCGAGGATGTTTGCCGGGCCGTTCTTTCACACGCGGATTACGCGGACGTCGCGCGGGTCACCCCACTTGAGCGGACTCTCTACGCGGTCGACGAGCTGAGCGGCTTTATCATGGCGGTGGCACGGGTGCGACCTTCCAAGAGCATCCAAGAAGTCGACGTGGTCGCGGTGAAAAAGAAAATGAAAGACAAAGCGTTTGCTCGGGCCGTGAACCGCGAGGACATCGTCTGCGGCGCGGCTGAACTCGGGCTGCCGTTGGAAGAAGTGATCGCCGAAGTCATCACGGCCTTGCAGGCCGATGCGGAGAGGTTAGGGCTCGACGGATCTCGTTAGGCGACTGGATTTCCCAACTGCATTGCCGCGGTTGCGTCGGCGATCTTTTTGCCATGGATGCTGCGGTTGCTTCATTTGTGCACAGGGCATCGGAGCTCACTCAGTAGTTGATACGGTACGAGTTTTAAGCGTGCCCGACGGAGATCGGCCGCGCGCAGCGTGGGCCCCCGCCTCGCCCGGTGTGTCAACTGCCTCGCGGGCACACTCTGGGCGCGCGAAGCTTTTTGGCGAGGCGCGAAAAAAGCACGCGGGGCGACCTCGCTCTCCGGAACACTGATGACGCGCCTCTTCTGCTCGAAAGAGAAGAGGTTCAACAGATACCGCGGCTGGACTAAGCCGCGAGCTCGTCCAGCGCATGACGAAGCGCTTTGACGCTGAAGGGCTTCTCGATCATGGCGTCGACTTTCATCTCCTCATAGGCAGCGCGCACATCCACTGAGAGATGCGCCGAGAGGACCATGATTTTGCCTGGAAAGTTTCGCTCGCGCAGCTGGCGCACGAGTTCGATGCCCGAGACCCCCGGCATGTTGTTGTCGGTGATGACGACATCGAACGGATTCGGATTCGCCGCAACGCGGGCAAGGGCCGCTTCGCCATCCTCCGCGCTGTCCAATTCATACATCGGCCGTTCGAAAATAAAGAACATCGATTGAACGATCGATGGCTCATCGTCGACGGCCAGAATTTTCAGTGAACTTCCCATGGTAAAAGACGAAGCGATTATTCTTAGAGCATCAGTCATGCCCCGCAATCGAATCCGGGCAATCCGACGAGGTGCGCTTCCCTCAGCGCCACCCGGTCGCGCGATGAGCGTAGACCGGCGCTTTGTCCGCGAGAATGCCGATTGCCTTGCGAAGTTCGTCCATGTCAAAGGGCTTGGCCAGCATCAGATCCACGCCAAGCGCTTCGTAAGCCTGGACATTTTCCTCGTTCAGAAAAGCGGAGAGGACGACGATCTTTCCGCCGAAATCCTGCGAGCGCAGCTGGCGCACCAGTTCGAGGCCAGTCACCCGCGGCATCTGGTGATCGGTAATAACGATGTCGTAGGGCTGTTCCGACGCGGCAATCTTAGCCAGCGCCTCCCCGCCATCGGCAGCGGATGTCACCTTGCAATGGGGGCCGCAAAGCACCAGCGCCAGCAACTGGGCCACCGCGGTCTCGTCCTCGACCGTCAGTATCCTCAAACCGTTCTTCATTGCGTCGCCAGGACAGAGTAGCAAGAGTCAGGCCGCCGCCAGCGGGCTTCCGATCAGGGCAGCTTGCGACCGCCCGCAAAATGGAGCCTGACGGAGGGGCGAGGGACACCGTTACGGAGTGAGAAAGACCTTGCCCGTGAAGGGGTCTACGACTTCCGTAGACTTGGGAAACGCACGCACATCCACGAACCCTTGATTGGGCGCGTAAGGACTGGCAACCAACCCCGGTCGATTCGGCACCGCCACGCCGTAAGGCAAATCGCGTGATCGCCGGCTGTCTGGCGGGGCAATTGTGGCCGGCCGGATTTCCATCGGGGTTGGCGTAGGCGTGACGAAGGGTGTCGTCGACGGAGGATTCTGCTCGGCCTTTTTGTCTGCGACCGTTTTGCCTCTTCGGGCGCCGTTACTTGGCCTTCGCGGCGTGGGGGTCGGGGTCGGGCCCTTTCCCAGGTTCGAGATGGAGCGTCCGATCCTCTGGAAAAAATCGCCCACGGGATTGGCAGCGACACCCGGTTCACCCAACGTGAAAGCGAAAATGGAGAGAAAAAGGGCGAACCTCCGGAGAATGCGGGCCATGGCGCTATCTTGCACTCAACAGATTCGCGGTTTCAAACAATAGCGTCACGCCGGGTTGCTCGACCGAAATTGGCGGCGCCCGGCACCTTTTACGGCACGTGCAGGACTTCGCGCAGCGTACGTCTCCGCAGTTCCATCGCGACCAGGGCCAAGATCGTCAAAAAATCACTCGTGATGTGGGTGACTTTCACGCTGGAAAAGGTGGCCGGCGTGAGCGTCGGTTCAAGCCGTTCGCGCACCGGTTTTGGATTCGTCGTGGCCCCGTCGTCGGCATCGAATTGCTTGATCGCGTCGAGCAAAGCGAAGCGCTGTGCCGTGACGTCTTTCATCGCGCCCAGGTTTTCGTAGGCGAATAGCGCAAACAAGAGGCAGACGAGCGTGGTTGTCACAGCAGCGTGCTGTTTCCGCAAGGAGGAGAAGGCGAGGAGACCGCCTACGACCAGAACGTAGAGATTCCAATAATTTTGCATCGCGGTGGAGCGATCGAAAAAGAGCTGGAGCAGTTCGCTGTAGTTCATGGCCGCGCTCTGTTTAGGGGCTGCGGTCGAGCGAATCGAGGAAAAAATCTGGCCGAATAAAAAAGAAGCAAACCGCGGCCAAGGCAAAGCCGCCGAGGATATCGATCACGTGATGTTGATGAGTCAGCAGCGGGGAGAGCCCAATCAGCACGAACCAGGACATCACGGCGGATCGCATCAGACCGCGCACGTGGCGCGCGTAGGCGTCGATCAGGAAAAACAGAATAGCGGCGTGGAGCGAGGGAAAGAGATTGTAAGGCGCGTCCATTCCGCGAAACCAATCGAAGAGCGCGCCCAGCAAACCTTCAGCATGCGGTCGCGGAAAGGCGAAGCGAAGCGGCACGGCAAGAAAACAAATGCCGGCAAGAAAGATCGCGCTCGCGACCCGCGCGATGAACACTTTGAGCTCCCGCGCATTTCGGAAAAGAAATGGCGCCGCGACAAAGAACAGGTCAATCGACATGTAAGGAAGGATCATGAACGGGACAAATGGAATCGCGCGCTCCCAGGCGAAGTAGAAGACCCGAACGTCGTCGCGCCGGGCCGTAACCCAGAGGCAGGCCCCGTAAACCAGCAGGAAAAGGAGCGACAATCCGACTGAAGCAGCGAACGCTTTTCCGCGTGAAACTAGGTCGCCCGTTTTCAGGTGAGAGCGCGGCGCGCGACCGCAACGGTAAACATTCCCCATCGATCGATTTCCATCGCGCATTTCTCGAAACCCGCCATCCGCACAAGCTCGTCGATCTCCGCCGTGGTCCGCCGCCGCATGATCCATCGCTTGCCCTCGCGATTGCGCAGGACGCGCGCGATGAATTCAAGCTGCGGATGCCAGGGTTGATTGGTGTAAATCAAGTAGCCGCCCGGTTCAATTGCCCCGGACAATCCGCCTAACGACTCCAAAACCGCGTCATTGGACGGAAACAGTTCGTAGAGCCCGGAAACAACGCCGATTGTCGCGCGCGGGGCGAGTGCGGCGAGCGCAGCGCGATCAAAGGCATCCCCTATCCCGACGGTCACGTTCTCGAGCCCGAAATCTTCCGCGAGCGCGCGGGCCGCATCGACATTTTCCTGTTTGTTGTCGCGGAGAATCGCGCTGATCGAGATGTCCGGCAGAGCGCGCATGGTTTCCAAAACATAACGGCCCGCGCCCGCGGCGACGTCGAGAATGCGGATCGGTCGCCCCTCCGCTTGAAGTTTTCCGATTGCGTCCCGCAGCGCGCGTTCGAGATTCACTTTGCGTTGGCGGACACCGCGCCAGCCAATGCTGTTGAGATAGTTCCTGTCGATGAACCTGCCGAAGCGTGACGAACCCTGCGGGCGATTCTCGTAGACGTAATCGAGAGACTGGCCCGAATCGAACCCGCTTCGCCAGCCGAGATCGATCCCTTTGCTCAAGCGCCCACCGACTTTCAGCGCCGCCCTGATCGCGATGAAGCGCGGACCACCGCGCAACTTCAGCCTTTCATATTCCTCCCACGCGTACCCGTATTTGTCGGCCTCGCGCAGCGAGATCACCTGCGGTCGCCCCGCGAAACGCTCCAAAATAAATGCCCGCGTTCGCTCGATCACCTGCCCGCGGTCCTTCTCGTGAAAGATGGCGTGAAACATCGCAGGGAAAACGTGCATCCGCTTCACCGGCGAAGAGAGCCGATCAAAGAACTTGCGTTGCGCCTCCAGACCAACGACCCAGTCTCTTCCCGCCGCCAGCATGAGCGTTGGCACGTGGATCGCACCGGCATCTGCGAGCAAACGCTGCGCGGTATCGCGGAGATCGAGCAACACGTTGATTGCTATCTGGCGAAAGATGAGCGGATCGGCCTCGTAGCGCGCCGCCTCCGCCGGATCGTGGGTCAACATCCTTGCCCGAACGTAACTCTTCACCTTGCCCGTCCCAAAAAGCTTCTGCTGCAAACGCAGCGCCGGAACAGCGAGAGGAAGGTAGAGTTTCACCTCGAATGCGGCTGTCGCCAGAATGAGCGCGCGAATCGGCGGCCCGTAATCGTGCACCCATGCGGTCACCGTTACCGCCGCGAGGCTGTGCGCGAGCACAATCATATTCTCGAGCGCGATCTCGTAACGCTGCGTGATCTGCCTAACGAACGCTGCCACATCCTTGATCAGGTCGGCCAGGTCTCGCGCCGCGCCGCGTTCACCCGGTGAGCGACCGTGACCGCGCGCATCCCAGGCGAAGATCGCGACATCGTCCAGGCCTAACGAATCCACCGTCTCCTGCCAGCGCCCGGAGTGTTCGTGGCCGCGATGAAAAAGAAGCAGTGCTTTCTCCGCTTTTTTTCCCTCAGGCAACCACGCTCGATAGAACAACTCGGTCCCGTCCCAACTGGACATCGTTTGCTCAACAGCTTGCACGGTTTTCTCCCAATTCCCGCACTGCGCGCTGTAATTCCCCTGCGATTGCGCTCATCTCGCCCTTCTCTACCCCGCTCGCGGCATAGTTCCGCGCCGTTCCCACGATCAGGCGCACTTTCCCCGGCCGCGGCAAACGCCGGCCCTTCGGCCAGGCGCGAAAAGCTCCCTCCACATAACAAGGCAGCACATCCACATCGCGCCCCGCCAGCAGCGCCCCAATACCCGATTTGAAGAGCTGCGTCTCTCCCGTCTTCGATCTCGTTCCTTCCGGGAAAATGATGAGCACGTTGCCCGGCTGCGCGAGGAGCTGACCGCAGATGGAGAGACTTCTCCGCACCCGCATTTGCCGCGCGAAAGGCATCGCATTCATGACCACGGCCGCGAACCAGGTGCGTGGCAGGCCGCGAAAGAAATAGTCCTCCGCCGCCACCGGAAAGGCCCGGTGCAGTCGCCGCAGCGGCAGCGCCGCGAGCAGGCAGAGCGTGTCGAGATGGCTGGAATGGTTCGCCACCAGGACGAATGATGCATCGTTAGGCAAGTTTTCCCGACCGACGATTTCGAAGCGATGATAAAGGCGCAAGAGGCCGCGAATAATCAACGCAACGAGGACACGCAGGCCATAGATCAACTGGTCCGGTTCGCGTGGGAAACGGCGCAGGCGCGCCACGGTTTTTCGTTCGAAAGCGAGCGCCGCGGCCTGAGCCATCTTTGTCATCCTCCCGGATAATAGTATTCGGCCATCTGCATGAACAGTGGCGCGACGAAAATCAGACTGTCGATGCGATCGAGAATGCCACCGTGGCCGGGAATCCCCGTGCCCCAATCCTTGGCCCCGAGGTCGCGCTTGATCACACTGAGCGACAGGTCGCCCAGCGGGCCGCCGATCCCAACGATCAATCCCGTGAGAAGCAATTGCCACGGCCCGAAAAACGGAAAGGAAAATCGCAGCAGCCAGGGCAGCATCATCGAGACGGCCAGCGCCCCGAGTGCGCCCTCCCACGTCTTGCGTGGGCTGATCTCGTTCCGCAACGGATGTCGGCCAAACATTTTTCCGAAGGTAAAAGCGGCGACATCATTCACCTCGGTCGCAAAGATGAGATAGCAAAGATAGCCGTAGGCGTTCGCGGCATTGGCGAGGAACCCGAGCTGACCAAACATCCAGCCGAGGTAGAGGAAAGCGACCAGGCCTAACGACATCCGTCTCACCGCACCGTCCACGCGATTCTGCAGGATCGGGAGAACGAGAATCAGCGCGAGCGGGGCGAACGTGGCGAAAATGAGGCAGCTGCCAATCAAGGCCGCGATTCCAACGGCGACAATCCCAGCGGAAACCGCAGCGGTCATCCAGCGGTCGCGATCCAATCCGGAGGCAAGGGCAAATTCCTTGAATGAAAAAATTGCGAGGACCGTTACCCCGATGATGAAGGACCAGCGTCCGGCAAGAATGACTACCGCGGCCAGCGGCGCCATCCAGAGCCAGGAACGATAGGTTTTCCAAACGTCTCCGAGTTCAATGCGAAATACGAACTGCAAAACCGCGAGGACCACACCGGCACTAATCAGCACGCCGGCTACGATGCCCAGGTAAGCGCGGAAAACGGGATCGGCGAGCGCCGCGGACGGAGACATCACGCGCTTTTCGCACTTATCCTGCGCAGGATTCGCGCGAGGCGTTGTGCGCTTGTCTGGAAACAGCCCGCGATGACGACGACGCACGTCCACTCCAGCAGGCGCAGTCCGACGATGGTGGTGTCGCCGTTATTCCATCGGAAAAGCACGTAAGTGAGCCAGGCGCCGACGCCGAGTGCCACCATCCGCCACGGCTTCGACATCAGGCCGCTGAATTCCCGCTGCCCGCCAACAGCCTGCCCGAGCATTCCGATATATGCCGTGCCTAACGAAAAGATGGCCGCCCAATACCCGAAGAGCGGATTCATCCAGCCACTATGCGCCGCGCCGACAAAAATTAGCACATCGGAAATGCGATCGGGAATGTCGTTCAGTATTTCGCCCCGCGGGCTCGCCTCGCCCGCCGCGAGCGCGACCATCCCATCGAGCATGTTGCACCAAAGCCGCAAATAACAGAACAACGGCGCCACGATCAGGAGGATCGGATGACATGTCGACTGCCAAAAACAGAGAGCTGCGACCGCCGCTGCCGCAATTGAGCAATACGAGATCGCGTCCGCGCCAATACCCATGCGCACACAGAAGCGCGTGGCTCCATGGGCAGTGCGACGAAACCCTTCCGCGATTGGCCGGCGCGAAGCAGGTTGGTAAGCTGGCATGCGTTTACGCTTGCCGAATTCACGGACGAATGTCCACGCGGATCAGTCCGGTTGTTCCCGCCCGCGTCATGAAGCCGCTGGCCCAGTTGTCGTAAAAATATTGTTCGTAGCGCCAGAGCATCTCGAGGCGGCCGCCACCCGGCTTTTCCCAGACGAGCCGGTAATAAAGATGTCTCTTCCACGACGGTGAATGGCCGGTCATGAAATTGATATCTAGTGGCGTTGGCCAGCTCAACATGCTGCGCTCGACGTGAAATTGGGCTTTGTCGCCGGGCCCCGGCCTAATTCCGAATCCGCGACCCCCGCCTAACGAATCACCAACTCGTCCGAGCGCGATCGCGTGGTTCGCGGACTGGACAACAAATTTCCGGTCCGCATCCACCTTCATTTCCATCGGGTATGGGCTGTAGTTCGGCATCGCCGTGCTCATCGGAAGATCATTGACCCGCAACATCCCGCGGTTCGCGTCTTCGACACCGAGCCGGGCGATTGGCTGCGAATCGATCTCCACCGTACGGAGCCGATCGAGAAAGAGCGAAAGGGGCCGAGCCCCTGCCACCCACGCTATCAGGGCCACCCCGAAAACGGCGATCCCGATCACGCTCCGGAGCAAGATGCGGCGCATGGCGCGAGGTATATGCCCTTCGACTTGCCGAGTCCACGCCGGAAACACCGCTCGCTGGTAATCGGTGTCCGCTTTCCTCTTGGCATCAATGTCAACGATTCAGAACATCGAAGCCATTGTCATCCCGAGCCGCGCAGCCGCGAGGGACCTCGCAAGCGACGTGCGACTTTCGTTAGCTGACACAACGTCGCTCGTGACTTGCGGGGTCCTTCGGCGCGCTTCGCCGCCTCAGGATGACAGATTTTACCTTCGCGGCGCTTCGTTAGTCACTAGGGAAGGTCATCCGTCTTCTCGCCTTTGGTCGCTTTTTGTCCGCGCAGTTTGGCCTGGATGAAGAGATCGATGTCACCGTCCATGACTGCCTGCACGTTGCTCGTCTCGGCGCCGGTGCGGTGATCCTTCACCATCTGATACGGCTGGAAAACATAAGACCGAATCTGGCTTCCCCACGCCACGTCCCCCTTTTCTCCGTATTGCCGATCAATCTCGGCCCGCTTCTTGTCCTGTTCGATCTCGTAGAGCTTTGCTTTGAGCATCTTCATCGCAAGCTCACGGTTGCGGCCCTGGCTACGCTCCGCCTGGCAGGCGACGACGATCCCGGTCGGCTTGTGGACGATGCGCACCGCAGTCTCAACTTTGTTCACGTTCTGCCCGCCTTTGCCACCGGCGCGGAAGGTGTCGATCTCGATGTCCGCGGGATTCACTTCGACAGGCGCGGAGTCCGCGATTTCCGGGACAATGTCAACGCTCGCGAAGGAGGTGTGCCGACGCTTGTTCGCGTCGAACGGCGAAATGCGCACGAGGCGATGCACCCCGCGCTCAGTATTCAAATAGCCGTAGGCGTATTCGCCACTCACAAGCAGCGTGACCGATTTGATCCCGACTTCTTCGCCCTGTTGAATATCGATCGTTTGCGCGCTGAATCCGCTCCGCTCGATCCAGCGCTGATACATCCGCAGGAGCATATCGGCCCAATCGCACGACTCCGTCCCACCGGCGCCGGAGTGAATCGTCACGAAGGCGTTCGAGCGATCATTTTCGCCGGAGAGAAATTGCCGTAGCTCGAAGGCTTCGAGCTTCTTCATGAATTGAGCGTGCTCCGTCGCGATTTCCTTCTCGGCCGCGGCGCGCGCCGCGGGATCGGCTTCCTCCTCGGCGAGTTGTTGCAGCGCTTCGAAGTCGTCGAAAGCGCGTTGCAATTCCTGCATCGGGTTGATCAACCCGCGCAAGCGCGAGACCTCTTCCACCTCACCTTGGGCACGCTCGCGATTCGACCAGAAATCCGCGGCCGCCATCCGCGTTTCGAGGTCGGTTAGGCGGGACTGTAACTTGGGCAGGTCAAAGAAACCTCCGCAGTTCGCCGACGCGCGCGCGTAATTCTTCAGCGTTGATCAGTTCCATTTCCGTTGCCATGCCCCAAGATAATCGACCGTGGACCTGTGCCAAATCGGATGTCCTCGTGCCTTACGCTTTACCTGGCGCCGTCCGCGATCGCGCAAACAAAAGTACGCGACCTGAGTCCGGAGCGACGAAAGTAGACCTGCGCCAGTTCGTCCGCGATTCGGGCGGCAGCGACGTGTTCGCACAGAGTCACCGTCGCGCCCCCGAAGCCACCACCGGTCAGGCGAGCGCCGAAAACGCCTGGGAGATCGCGCGCAATCTCGACGAGCAAATCGAGTTCCGCGGTACTGTTCTCGAAATGTTGCCGCGAGCTCTCGTGCGATTCATTCATCAGCGCGCCAAGACCGTGGGGATCGTTTTGCGCGAGCAGGACCAAGGCGCGTTGCACTCGCTCGTTTTCGCCGACGATGTGCGCGGCGCGGCGACGCAGGAGCGCCGGCAGATCACGTTTGGACAATTCGTTAGGCGAAATGTCGCGCAACGCAACCAGGCCGAGCGCTTCCGCGGCAGCGCGCGTTTCTTCGCGGCGCTGATTGTAGAGGCCCTCGGCCAGCCCTCGCGTCTTGCCGGATTCAGCAACGATCAGTGCCAGCCCCGGAGGAAAGGGAATAACGCGTACTTCCTCGCTCCGCGCGTCGAAGAAAACAGCATGTCCCGCACGGCCGAAGATTATCGTGACCTGATCGAGCAACCCGGATCGCACCCCGACGAATCGGTGCTCCGCGCGCTGACAGAGCTTCGCGATCGCGAGCGGTGGCAAGGTCGCATCGAAGAGTTTCAAGAGAAAGAAAGTCGTCGCGACTTCAAGCGCGGCGGAACTGGAAAGACCACAGCCGGGCGGCAGATTTCCTTCGATTGAGGCCGAAAACCCGCCAATCGAAATCCCGGCGTCAAACAACTCCCTAACGACACCGAGGGCGTAGTTCACCCAGCGCGGATCCTTCTGCGGCTGAAGATTCTCGCACCCGATCGCGAACTCGCCGAACGAGGAAGACCGAAGCGTAATGAGCACGTCGCTTCGTCTTTCGCCGCTCACGCTCAATCCACGGTCAATCGCGGCGGCGAGCACGACGCCCTGGTTGTAGTCGGTGTGATTGCCCAGTAATTCCACCCGTCCCGGGGCATGGGCTTCGGCTCGCATCAGAGAAGCGAATGCACAAAGCGGGCAATGGTTTCGAGAATTTGCCGGTCGACATCTTCCTGCGTTTTGCCGTCCGTTTGAAGTTGCCGCTTACTCACGGCTAACGAATGATCGCCGCCTTCCACGACGTGCAGAACGTTGGGCGCTTTCATTTCGACACGCACACCCTCGAGCAGATCGAGCGGACACAGCGTGTCGCGTGTTCCCTGCACGAGTAGAATCGGCGTGCGCAACGCACGCAGCACTTCGTCGCGCAGCCTGGCCCGATCCCCCATCGCGCAAAGGGGGAAGCCAAGGCAGATCACGCCATTCACTCTTTCTTCCAGCGCGACGTGGCAACCAATGCGTCCGCCCATGCTTTTGCCGATCAAGAAAAGCGGGAAATCAGCCCGATTCACCGATCTCGATGGAAAGCCCGGACTCGCCTCGGACTGCGTTACGACACGATTTACGAGCTGCGCCAGAACCTGTCGATGCGCTGCGATCAACTGAGGCAAACGATCAGGCCGCTTCCGGCCTTCGCGCATATAGGGATAATCGAACGTCTCGACCTCGCCGATTTCCTGCAAGCGCTCCCTCCAACGTTGCATCCAGGGATGCGACGATGGTGCGCCGGCGCCAGGTGCGAAGAGTAAGAGTGACTCAGACATTTATTGTGCCTCCGCAGACAAGAATAAACGGAACGACGAGACGTTAGGAAATAATCATCGCTCGTGCGCTCCGATAAGGCGCCGAAAGAGCGCGAGGTGGCCTAACAAGGCCGACGTGACAGCCACGGTGGGCAGCCAGATGAACGGAAAATAAGCGACCCAGACATTATCAGGTTTGAGGCGTTGGAATGCGCTCGGGAGACTCAAGACAGCCACGCCCACGATCCAAAGCAGGAGGGCCAACGCCAAAGTGTTCCAAGCAAAAATAGCCCAGCGTGGAATCCTCTGCGCAAAGGAAAACAAGAGCAAAGCGGAAACCCCCGACAGGACATCCAGGTTCAACCCGGTCCAGGTCATCTGCGGTGGTGCAATCCCTTCCCGGACGGCGCGATGGATGAGCAGCTCGACCGGAATTCGGAATGCCTGGAAACCGATCAAGAAGGTCAACGGCATGAGAGACAGGCGGGTTCCGAATTTGGAAAAGCCGAGGAGGACCGCGAACAAGATGGTGGGAAAGAGGAGCAACGCAATCCGCGGCGGAGTGGAAGAGAAGTCAGCGAGAACGCCCGAGCGAGCGAGCACTCCAGTAAAGAGGAGCCAGACCGCGCCGGCGATCAAGACGATCCAAGACTTTTGCGCGAGAGCGAACATCACCACCAGGAGAACCGCCAAAGCAACAAAACCGCTTTGCAGGAGGAAGGTGGGTTCTGCTGGCAAAGGTCTCATGGGAAAGCGTCGCGAATATCAGACCGATTACCAGACGGAAGCCACCACTCCGACATCTGCCCTTCTTCGGGGTGATCGCTACGAACGATCCACAGATTACGCAGATTAATTTTCAGCAGAATCCACTTACGCGTTTCA
Source organism: uncultured Verrucomicrobiae bacterium (assembly GCA_963821615.1). Taxonomy (GTDB): domain Bacteria; phylum Verrucomicrobiota; class Verrucomicrobiia; order Chthoniobacterales; family UBA10450; genus Palsa-1392. The sequence goes on from CAWGEN010000012.1 coordinate 52,829, forward strand.
AATCTGCGTAAATCTGCGCAATCTGTGGACGAAAATCTTATGCCTGACCTGCCGCCGCCAGTCCGTCCGATTGAACTCTCGGAGATCCGCGCCGCGCGTGAACGAATCGCGTCCACCATCGTGCGCACGCCGTTGATCCGCCTTGAGCTTGGCCCGGGTGATCCCGACATCCGGCTGAAACTCGAAAATCTTCAGCCGATCAACGCCTACAAACTGCGGGGCGCGGTCAACGCCATCGCGATGTTGCCCGAGTCCGAGCGCGCCCGCGGCGTCTGGACGATCAGCGCGGGCAACGCCGGCCAAGGCGTCGCCTACGCGGCGCGACAAGCTGGCGTACCGTGCAGTGTTGTTGTAATCGAGACCGCGCCGGAAGCGAAGATCGCTCGGATGCGCGCGCTCGGAGCGAATCTGATCCCGGTCCCGTACCATGTCGCGTGGAAGGCACTGGATGATCGCTCCTTTCCCCGCGTGGAAGGGACATTTGTCCACCCGTTCGACGATCACAATTTCATCGCCGGCCATGGAACAATGGGACTTGAGATTCTCGAAGACGCGCCCGACACGAAGGCGGTTATCGCCAGCATCGGCGGCGGCGGTCTGATTACGGGTGTGGGTAGCGCGCTCAAGGCGCTACGACCGGAGATCAAGATCTGGGGCGTCGAACCGGAAACGGCCGCTCCGATGTCGCTCTCTCTCGCCGCGGGGTCTCCGCAGGAATTCAAGGACTGGAAGAGTTCGTTTGTTGACGGCGCGGGCGGTCAGAGCGTCTTCCCGCGGATGTGGGAGCGCATGAAACCAGTCGTCGACGGTTCGTTAGTCGTTAGTCTGGAAGAGACGCGAAAAGCCATGCGTTTGATGGCGGAAAAGGCGCGCATCATTTCCGAAGGCGCGGGCGCGATGCCGCTCGCCGCCGCCTTGACCGGTAAGACCGGGACTGGCCCGATCGTCTGCATCGTTTCCGGCGGGAACGTCGATTTGAAAAAATTCTGCGAATTGATCGATCTCTAGCCTAACGAACAGTCATGTTTCTCGATGAGGAAAAAGTCCGCGCACTCTTGCGGATGGATGAGTTGATCCCGGCGATGGCGGGTGCGTTGCGCGATCTTTCTGCGGGCAATGTCGAGCAGCCGATGCGGCTGATCCTGCCGGTGGCCAAACACAAAGGTTTCTTCGGAGTAATGCCCGCCTACGGCGGCGCGCTCGGAGCCAAGCTCGTCACGTTTTACCCGAACAACGAGGGCATCCCGACGCACCACGCCATGATCCTTCTCTTTTCTCCGGAAACCGGTGAACCGCTCGTGACGATGGACGGACGGCTGATCACCGAGATGCGCACCGCGGCCGTCTCCGCGGTGGCCACTGACCATCTTGCGCGTCCGGATACTTCCGTGCTCGCGATTCTCGGTTCGGGCGTGCAGGCGCAAAGCCATCTGGAGGCGCTTCGGATTGTGCGAAACTTTCGGGAGGTCCGCGTCTGGAGTCCGCGACACGCGAACGAATTCGCAAAAAAATTCAGCGTCTCTGCCGCCGTCTCGGCCGAGGAAGCGGTGCGCGGCGCCGACGTAATCGTCGTGGCAACTTCTGCGACCACGCCGGTTCTAAGGGGCGAGTGGTTGTCGCTGGGCGCGCATATCAATGCCGTCGGCGCGACACGACCAGACTGGCGCGAACTGGATGATGACGTCCTCCGCAAAGCGCACATTTACGTCGAGTCGCGGGAAGCGGCGACAAAGGAATCCGGTGATATCATCGCAGCGAGAGAGATTTTTGCCGAACTCGGCGAAGTGGTCGCCGGCTCGAAACCCGGGCGCCAGTCGGATGACGAGATTACGCTCTATAAGTCAGTCGGCGTCGCCGTCGAAGACATCGTTTCGGCGGCCTTGGTTTATCGGCGAGCCATGGCCGCTGATCACGCGAGCGACGGCAAACTCAGCGGGTGAGCAACTGACGGCTGAATCGAAGTGCGTACTCTGATTCATCAAATGCGGCCAGTTGCGGTACGCCCACGAAGTGCGAATGCGGCGGTTTGCGGTTACGCCTGCTATTGACGTTGGCCTTGGCGAATTTGCCGGAGACAGCGACGAGTTTTCTTTCACCCGAAAGATTTCCAGCGTGACTGGTCGGGCGTGTAGATGAACATGAGACGTTCCACGTTCGCTCTTGGTTCATTCCTCGTAAGCGCTTGCATTTTGCGCTTGCTTTGCCCCCGCCGTTTACTTAGTCCTTTGTCAGACAAGGAAGTCCAAGCTCGCTACAAGAAGAGCACATCATGCGTCAACTCCAGAAGGGCACCGTCTTGGATGTTCGCGCCATCGGTGGATTACACGTCGTCACCGTGGCGTGGGATTTTGTCGAAGGACAGGAGGCGAAACGGGATGGTTTGCTGGGCTTCGCGATCGAGCGCTCGGAGCTTGTGCAAGGCAATGTGATCGAGCGCTATTACCTGCGCGGCATCAAGCGATTCCAGTTCAAGGACGAAGGCGCGGCGCCTGGCACGCCGATGCCCACTTCGGAGCATCCGATCCAGTCTTTCCAATGGGGCGACTACACGGCAAAGCCTGCGACCACCTATCGCTACAGAGTCGTGCCCGTTTATGGAGCGCCGAAGCTGATTGAGCTGGATGACGCGTCGGCCACGACCATAGAAATTATCACGGAGGCCGAGGAGGGTGGCGTCGGAGATGAGGTCCAGTCACGCCACGACATTTACTTTAATCGGGGAGCAGCTGGTTCTCAGGCCTACGCACGCAAGTTTTCCGATAAGCCCGATGAAACGAAGCCGGAGTCCGACCAGATGGCGTGGTTGTCTCGCGGGCTTTTCGAAGCACTAACCGGATTCATCGGTCGAGCTGCGGGTCAAGATGGCAATGACTACAAGCTTCGAGCGATGCTCTACGAATTCAGGTACCTCCCTGTCGGGCAGGCATTCGGAGCCGCACGGACAGCCGGCGCCGACGTCGCGATTCGCTATGAAGCGCAGAGTTACAAGGATGATAATGAGGCGATGATTACGGAGGCCGGCATCGGGGATATTTGCATGCCACAGAGGTCGCGCGCCGGAATCCGCCACAACAAGTTCATCGTCTTGATCCATCAGGACAAGCCGATAGCAGTCTGGACGGGTTCAACCAACATTTCTGCCGGGGGTATTTTCGGCCATTCTAATGTCGGTCACGTTGTCTGGGACGAAGGTGTCGCCCAGCGATTCCTGGACTACTGGGAGCTGCTGGCGGCGGACGACGTGACGCGGAAGCCCTTAGTCGAGGCGAATCTGGCGGTGGAACCAACACCGGCACCGCTGTCCCTTCCGCCGAGTGATCGGATGCTTACGCTTTACAGCCCACGGGACGACAAGGCGACTATCGCTACCCTCAAGTGGTACGCGGATCTAATGAATTCCGCACGACGCATCCTTTGCATGACCTTCGCTTTCAATCTCGACGACGTCTTCGCCAAGGTGCTCGAGCAAGAGAATGATACGCTTCGTTACGCCGTGTTCGACAAGAACCTCGAGACCGATGTCGAGAATTTGATCGATCAAGTCCATAACACCGTCATAGCAGCCGGCGCGAAACTCGAGGCCGGTGACTTGGAGATTTTCGTCGGAGAGCGTTTGACCGGTTTCAACAAGAACCAATACATCCACGACAAGTTCATGCTCGTCGATCCGTTAGGGGACGACCCGATTGTTGTGACTGGCACGGCCAATTTTAGCGGGCCATCCCAGTACGCCAACGATGAAAATATGCTGGTCATTCGCGGCAATCTGCGGGTGGCGGACATCTACTTTGGGGAATTCATGCGCATTTTCGACCACCTCTATTCGCGTTACATCGTGGACAAGATGAAGAAGCTGGGACTCCATGACCCCAACGCTGGATTTCTCAAGGAGCAGGCCAAAGATTGGGTGCCGCAGAACTTCCGCAGCGGGCGTAAGGATTTGCGACGCCGCTATTTCATGGGTGCGTGACCCACACCTGTAACTTTGCCGATGCGATCCTGGCGACGCGTTGCAGCGCGCCGCTTCCGCCGACGCTAATCTTCTGCCGACGGTCGCTAGAGCTTGCCAAGGCATGACGCACCGCTAAGGCTCTATGATGATTGGTGTCCCGATACGGGCAGTGTCGTAAAACTGCCGCGCTTTCCAATAAGGCAACCTGATGCAGCCGTGTGATGCGGGCACGCCCGGCAGGTAACCCTGGTGCAATCCATAACCCGGAGAGAACTCGAGAAAGTAGGGCATGGGAGCGCCGACGAAGTGCGAATGCGGCGGTTTACGGTCACGCCGGCAATCGACGTTGGCCTTCACGATTTTGCCCGATGCATCAACATAATCGCCATAAAGACTCGAGCGATGATCGATGTCTTTCCGGATGACCCGGAAGCGCCCGATCGGAGTGCGGTATCCTTCTCGACCGCTGGAGATCCGGGACGACGCGACTCTGTGGCTCCCGCGATAAAGATAGGCTTCTTGCGCCCGCAAGCTCACGACGATCGAGGGCCGGCCTGGATGCCGATCCGGCATGTTCGCCTCGACCATTTCAGTTACGGTGCTGCAGGCGCCCAAGGCCGTCAAGAGTCGCGCCAAGGGCACAAAATTGGGAAAGTCGATTGATCACCAGTCGAATCTAAAAACGGGATTGCGAATCAAAATGGATGCTCGGAGCGCGCAGACGGTTTTCACCTGCGACACCCGTGAGGCCGCCAGGCTCTCACCCTGCGGTTTTGTTGCTAGACGGTCAATCAGGCCAGCACAGGGACGCAGTCTTGCAAGTGACCGCGGCGGAGGCAAATTTTGAAGGTCGAAGGTGATTGCCCTCGGAGCCCGGCGTCTGGCATGAGAAAGGAGTGAATCCAAAGCATGATGAAATCACGTCGGCGCTGGCGTCGCCACAGCACTAGAGACGGAGGCTTAAGGATACGCGCGTCACCGGCGATCGATCCGAGCCGAGAATTATCTTGAAACGAAAATCCCGGCTGCTCAGCTTTAGAGCGGATAGTCCGCCGCGCCGTTGGGCGTGATTCAATTTATGGCTCATGACGTTTTCGTAAGCCACTCCGTGAAGGACAAGCTCGTGGCGGACGCCATCGTAGCGAGGCTCGAAGCGGAGTCTGTTCGTTGCTGGGTGGCGCCACGCGACGTCGTACCGGGCGCGGACTGGGGCGAATCGATCGTCGACGCGATTGAAGCGAGCCGGATCATGATTCTGATCTTTTCCAAAAACGCCAACGAGTCCCCGCAAATCAAGCGGGAAGTGGAGCGGGCAGTCGATAAGGGGGTCTACATCATCCCGTTCCGCGTCGACAACATCGAGCCGACAAAATCGCTCGAATACTTCATCTCGACCGCGCAGTGGATGGACGCGTTTCCGCCGCCGCTGGCACGGCATCTCGAAACTTTGGCGAAAACCGTCAAGGCCATTTTATCCGGGGCTCCGCCTCCACCACCTCAGCCACCACCTACCTCCTCCACCTCTGCCACCGACCAGCTCCGGGCGCTGGATGGCGATCGCTGCCGGCTTGCTGCTTGTCGGTCTCGGAGGCTGGTATTTTGCCAGTCACCGGCGGCCGCCGTCCGCGCCAGCGGAAGAAATCGCAGCGAGGACCCCCTCCGCGACTGTCGCCCAGCCAACGGCAACCATTCGCAGAGAAGAACGAGGAGAACACCACTGCGGCGCAAGAGGCGCAGGAGCGAGCCAAACATGAGGCCGACCTGCAAGCGCAATTGGCCGCGGCTCAGGAACGGCTCAAACAGATGCAGGAGCGGACGCCGGAGTCACAAACCGAGATCACTCCGAGCCAAAGCGGCCCGTGGCTCTTCCCCGATTCGAGCTCCCGTTATCTCTCGCCTAACGAGCTTGTCGGACTCAGTGCAGATCAGCTCTGGCGGGCGCGAAACGAGATTTATGCCCGCAATGGCTATCGCTTCTCCAGTCCGAAAGGCATCGCTTTCGCGCAATCGTTAGGCGGTTACTACCACGGCGTCGATCCGGACGATGATCGCGTTTTCAATCACATGAACCCATTCGAGCAAGCCAACGTCACCTTGATCAAATCGATCGAGCAACGCTGAAACTCGTGTCCCGCAACGCCGTCACTCTTCGGCGAGACGCTGACCTGGCTTGTCTGTCTGGCGGCTCTCACGGCGGCGGCCCCGTCGCCGCCTTCGGCCTCTGGCTCCGGCCAGGCCCATCGATTCGATTATCACGGTGACATCCGGGCTCTTATCCAGAGTCTGCCAGCCTCGTTAGGCAAAAAAGAAAAGCTGGTCCGGGTCATCACCGCACTGGCGACGGGATACCCGAAGGAATTCGAGGGCTTGGAAGTCGAGCCGGACGAGCGGGTCATGGTCTGTGCCGGCGGCCAGAGGTTCGTTTACGATGACGGCGCGACCAAGACTTTCGAGCAACGCCTCGACCACCCCGATATCGAGGATATGTTCTACCAGACCTATCCCCTAACGAACCCAACGGATCGCCTGCCACAGGATTTCGATCCGGGACGTTACCGCGCGGAAGCGTTCTTTCTCGCTCTCTACGGCGGATCAGAATCAGACGTGGCGCGCAATTGTGTGCCAGTTGAATTCTGCGGACATACTGTGAAGTTTAACGCCCGCTGCGGCGCCGCCGACGCGCTGCGCGCCGTCTCGACCGACCTCGCGCAAGTCTTCGCGCGCAAACCGGAACTTCGCGTCTATGTCGAGAAGCTGGCCGGCACCTTTAACTGGCGAAAAATTGCCGGGACGGAACGGCTGAGCAACCATTCCTTTGGCACCGCGATTGACCTGAACGTGGACAAGGCCGCTTATTGGCGCTGGCAGACTCCGGCACAACTGGCAACCTTCTCGCGCAAGAATTGGCCTAACGAAATCGTGGAAACGTTTGAGCGCCATGGCTTCATCTGGGGCGGCAAATGGTGGCATTTCGACACGATGCATTTCGAATATCGACCGGAGATCATCGCCTACGCCCGGGCGAATCCGGCCCCGATTCCGGAGAGCCAAAGTCCGCCTGCAAAATGAGGAAGCAAACCAGTCTACCCACCGCGAATAGGCCAAAGAGATGAACGACATCTTCATCAGTTTTCCGCGCGAAGATCGCGAAAAAACCGAGGCACGCCAGATGCCTTTCCAATCCGGGGGGCGGGATGACCGCCGGATGCCCTCTGGTCGTTGGGCGCGCCGTTCCCATCCCTTACGATAACGACTAGCTCAGCGACCAGACACGCAATCAAGCTGGCGAGCCCCGGGTCGTTGACTAGCTAAACTCCTGCACCGGAACGATTCCTTGGAACTCGTCCGCGTTAGGAAGCCGGCGCTGCCGCGCGTTCGGCGTCCCGACCTATCATATCTTTGAAAATCTCGTCCCACCGAGTTTCGCAGGAGGGTTGGACGAAATCGTCACGATCAATCACCAATTTCTTGTATCGTCGAAAATGGTTCGGATCTTCCAGGATCTTAAAAAAGCTATCGAATTTCTGGTAGTTCTCAAAGAAATCCCCGGAGAGCATGTAATGCCCGGCCGCCATCGCGCTTTCGTGGTCCTTGTGCGTCCTTCCGTCAGCCCCGGCTTGCGCCCAAGTGAGGCTGTGCGGATCGTAAAAAAGCTTGATCATGCGATGCACAAAATCATAGGCTCCCGAGATCTGCCTATAGGCAATCTCTATCGCCTCCTTCGCACTTTTCGTGTCGCCAGTCAGTTGCTTGTGGATCGCGGGAGCGACCAGGGAAGAGCTCTTGATGGATAGGAAAACTCCGCTGGAAAAAATGGGGTCGATGAACCCACGGGCATCGCCCACCATTGCGTAATTAGAACCGTAGTGATTTTTTACTTCGTAGGAATAGTTACCGTTAATCTGCATTGGGATTAGCATCTTGCTGCCTTGGAGCAGATCCTTAACGAATGTCGAATGCATCAACTCTTGCATGCAGAGGTCGTATTTCCAATCCTTCGAACTGCTCTCCCTTAGCTTGCGCTGTTGCTCCTTGATGTAGGAATTCTGCGCCACAAAGCCTGCCGTGATGCGATGTTCGCCCAGCGGGAAGACCCAAATCCAGCCCTTCTGCTCGAGCCCCATGTAGATGATAATGGAGAGACCCTCTTCGAGTCCTCCGGCCAATTTCACGTCGCCCCAGTGCGACCAGATCGCCGTGCGGTCCAACGCCTCACGAGGTTTGCGCCAGCCGTTTTTCGCGCCGATGAAGGCGTCGCGGCCACTCGCATCGACTAGAAAACGCGCCGTATGGACACTCTTTTTCCCAGCTGAATCGAGGCTCGTCACAGTCACCCGATCGCCCTCGCTCGTGACGTCAGCCTCGATCACGGATGTTTCCTCGCGGACGTCCGCCCCGTTTTTCGCAGCGTTCTTGAGCAGGATGTGATCGAACTCTCCACGGATTACCTGGAACGAAAGGTAAGTCTCATCCTGGATGACATGATTAAAGCACCAGGTGGTAGAGATCCTGCCATCGCGATCGATAAAACGCACTCCCGGCTTGCGCACGAAATTCGTCTTGAGTTCATCCACCACCCCCAAATCCTCGAGAAGCGAATAGCAAAACGGAAGAAGTGACTCCCCGACATGCTCCCGCGGAAACTTCTCGCGCTCGAGGAGAAGCACCTTGTGCCCAAGGCGAGCAAGCCAAGTGGCTGCAGTGGATCCCGCCGGGCCGCCCCCAATGACGATCACGTCGTGTGAATTATTTTCTATCATAACCTTATCTCCAACACCGGCAGTTCACGAGCACAAGGGGCTCAACTCGTTTATAGTGAAAATGTAATCGAAAAGTCTGTTGCTGCCTGACCCAAAGGATCGTTTCGAATCCGAAAACGAATCTAGCCTGAGTCTACGCATCCTGGAATTCAGCCTATCGGTATATCAGAGAGCATGCCCGCAAAGGCGTGTCCCGGCGTCATTTCGACCATTTTGATATACTTACGCATCGCGTCCAAGACCGGGACTTCCTTCCTATCGAAAACCTCGCCTTGTAAGAGACGAAGGATCTCAATCCGATGCTGCTTTGATTCGATAAATTGAGTAAAGAGCGGCAACAGCTTGTAATAGAGTCGGATGAACTCGTACCAAATTTCGGTGCCCGCGCGCAGTTTCTTCTCATAGGGCTTAAGAGCCGCTTCGCTGAAGTCGTTGTGCTCGAAGGCGTACTTGATGCGCTCTGCCGAGTACTTCGCACTATAAAGAGCAACACTCACCCCGGAGGAAAAGATCGGATCGACAAAACGCGCCGCGTCACCAATGAGGACAAACCCATTACCCGCGAAGGTGTCCATCTTATAGCTGTAATCTCCCTCCAACTTAAACTCATTCACCCGTTCCGCGTTGCGCATCGCATGGGCAAGGTCAGGGTTGGAACTGACATATTTCTGGAAGTAATCAGCCGGCGCGAGTCGTCCTTTTTTGAAAACATCCTTTTCCGCCACAATCCCCATGGAGGTGATTTCGTCATTGATGGGGATCTGCCAGGCCCAACCTCGCTCCACCGGTAGGAAGTAGATGTGGATGTAGCCGGCGGACTTGGCTTTGACTTTATCTACGTTCTTGAACCATGCATGAACCGCGAACTGATCGAAAATGGGATCGTTCTTTTTAACTCGGAGCTGTTTGCCTAGCAAAGTATGGCGCCCCGTCGCATCCACAACCATCCGTGCCGGAACGTCAATTTCCTGTTCTGCAATCCGCAAACGAATGCCACGCGCATAGCTCTTGTCATCAAAAAGCACTTCGCTCACCTGAACGCCCTGATAGACACGTGAGCCGAGACTCTCCGCATGCTTCAAGAGCAGAAGATCGAACTTCTGACGATCGACATGATAAGTGTATTGCTGTGAGATTCCCTCCTGCGGGAATTCGTCGAAGGAGATATCCGCTTCGCCCTTTGCCACTGGCGGATGCCAGGAAGCGCCATATTTTCGTGGAAAGCCTTCCCGCTCCAGGACAGGCAGGAATCCGATTTCATCAAACACGCGGACCGAAGACATGACCATCGATTCGCCGACGTGCGGACGCGGATGATTAGCCGCTTCGAAGATTGTGTTCTTAATGCCCGCTTTGGAGAGGTAACACCCTAGGGCCGAACCAGCCGGGCCACCGCCAATGATTACGACGTTCGTCGGATCTGAAGTCATTTTCCGTTAGTTTTGGCTAGAGCCATTCCCAGACCCTAATTCCGATTGCCCGGACGAGGGAGCATTCGGCACGCCACCGGCCAAGAGGCGCTCCATTTTTGGATTTATCAGCCTTGCGAGGCTTCGGCCCGTGGCAAAATTATCAGCCAGCAACTCGTCGTCTTCGACTCTGACGTTCAAGTCGCTCTCGAGAAAGGCAACGAGCCGAATGAGGCCAAGCGAATCGATTTGCAGCGGTTGATCCGGGTTCGTGACAGGCGGGAGCGGGGCGCGAGATTCGTCCAAGTAATCTATCAACTTCGGCGGAAGGTCGAGAGTAGAGCGCATATAGATAATGAATGGCAAAATGGCTGCGGTTTTGTCCTGGTCTCCCGAACCATCCATCGATGGCGAGAACCAGCTTGAGATGCGCGACTTGTGGTCTGCCCAACTCAAGTCACAGCGAATGGTTATATAATTCGTAATTATATGCAAGAGAAAAATTGGCCAAAATATTTCGAAACTGGTAATAATGTGTTCGCGAAGTGCACAAAAAGAGCCTGGGCCAATCACCGACATGTTCCGCGAAAATTACGCGGGCCCCAGCAACTTCGTTCACCGAGCGCGCGAATCAGGTCGCAGCGGTGGGAAGCGGCATTCTGTCGTAAACCTGACCGAAAAGTTACATTCGTGCTTACTTGATCATTTCACTTGCACATTTTATGACGATATAAGTATGATCGATGCGAAAATAAGCGGCCGTCGCGTGTGATTTGGGGTGTCTTCGAACATCCCGATCTCGGAGCGCGCGTGACCAAGCACAAACCTTTCAGCTCCTCTTCACCATCATGAAAACAGACGTACTCATTATCGGTGGCGGGCCCGGTGGCGCGGCCGCAGCCATGTTCCTGCTCCGGGAAGGAATCACCCCGGTGATCCTCGAACAGGACGAATTTCCGCGCTTTCACATTGGCGAGTCCCTCACCGGCGAGGCAGCCCAGGTACTGCGACGGCTCGGGCTGGGCGAGAAAATGGATGCGATGGAAAACCCGATCAAGCATGGGGTGCGAGTTTACGGGACGAATGCCGCCACGACCTGGTATGTGAAGGTGTCCTCGCGCGATGCGGATTGGAAGCTGAACGACAGCACCACTTGGCAGGTGCGCCGGAGTGAGTTTGACAGGATGATGCTGGAGGAAGCGCTGAAGCGGGGGGCAAAAATCCTGCGCGGCACCGCGATCAAGGCGCTGCAGGGCGAAGACGGGGCGCTCGTCGGCATCAGGGTTCGCCATCCGAACGGCGAGGAGGAAGACATATCGACGAAGGTGGTGCTGGATTGCTCAGGCCAATCGACCTTTCTCGCCAATCAAAAGGTCACCGGCCCGAAGTATATGGGCAGCTATGACAAGCAGGTCGCTTTCTTCACCCATGTCCGCGGCGCGATCCGCGGGAGCGGGACATCAGGGGAGGAGGCCAAGGACAATACGCTCATCCTTTACGATAAGAAATTTCACTGGGCTTGGTTCATCCCGATCGACAAGGAAGTGGTCAGCTTGGGAATGGTGACGCCGCGGGCGAAGTTTCTGGAGAAGAAACAGACCCCTGAGGAATACTTCCGCAGTGAGGTGTATAAGATCAATCCCGAGATCGGACGACGCGTTCCTCAGCTCGATCTCGCCGAGAAAGTGCACGTGATTCCCAACTACTCCTACCAAGTGCGCGGGTTCTGCGGGAAAGGGTTTATCTGCCTCGGCGACTCGCACCGTTTCATTGATCCGATCTTTTCCTTCGGCGTAACGGTGACGATGCGCGAAGGGGAATTCGCGGCCCCGATCGTGCGCCAATTTCTCGAGGGAAAACTCGACCACAAAGAGAATCCGTTCGAAGAGCACCAGATGGCGTGCGAGAAAGGGATCGATAACCTGGAGGATATGATCGACCTCTTCTGGGAGCAGCCGTTCGCCTTCGCGACCTTTGTCCACTCCCGCTATGTCGAGCAGATGACCGATGCGTTTGCCGGTCGCATTTACGAATTCGAGCATCAACCCTCGACCTCCATCATGTCGTTCCGCAAACTGCTCAAGCGGACCCGGGAATACGATGCCGATGATTATTCCATCCCGATCGGGTCGCGTTATCACCCTGAGCGCGCGCCGCTCTGGGCGCCCGATTCACCGGTCCCGGGTACCGAGGAATGGATCGCTCGCGGACAGGGGCGAGAATTGGTCTCAGGTTGACCTGTACCCGGGTCGCATGCGTCTCGAGGATTTCGAAGTCGGCCACGGTTGAGAAGGCTGGTATCGACGGACAGTCGCCGGGGGCGGGACAAGCGTTCGGTAGTACCGTGCAATGCAAAGCTAAAAAAGTGGAGGCGCTTCCTCAATTCGAATGACACGTACGGTTCAACTTTACCTGGTAATCACGAGCATCGGCGTTCTCGGGATTTTCGCTCTCTTGCGAATGGGAAATGAATTGCGCTCGACGACAGATGCAGCGCCCGTTGCTACAGCCCACGCGGACCGGCCTGCGGCACCAGCCGAAAGCGACGCAACTTTTCTTTCAGCGGCCACGACTAATTTATTTCATAATGGCACGAGCGGGCTCAGCCGGCTTTTCCTTCAACTTTTCGTCATCATCGCCGCTACGTCACTCGCTGGCACCCTTTTCACAAAGTTAGGTCAACCAGCCGTAGTGGGAGAGATGATAACGGGTATCCTTCTAGGGCCGTCGCTCTTTGGTCTGGTTGCGCCGCATGCGTTTGCTTTCCTTTTTGCTCCCTTCACCCTGGAGCCATTGCGACTTTTTAGCCAAATCGGAGTCTGCCTTTTCATGTTCGCAGTAGGAATGGAACTCGACGTTTCACAGTTGAGACGACAGGCGCAGACAGCGATCTTGGTTAGTCATTCCAGCATCGTCATTCCCTACCTCCTCGGGGTGACGTTGGCCCTCTTCATTTACCAATCTTTGGCCAAACCCGGAGCCTCGTTCACCGCATTCGCCCTTTTTATGGGCATCAGCATGAGCATTACAGCTTTCCCGGTGCTGGTGAGAATCTTGAAGGATCGCAACCTCTTCAGTACGCCGCTGGGCACCACGGCCACGGCCTGCGCGGCGGTCGATGATGTAACGGCGTGGACAATCCTTGCTTTTGTTGTCGCGATTGCGCGCGCCACGAGCGTCGGTGCGGCAGTTTTTAGCTTCACTCTCGTAATCGTTTTCGTCGCGGCTATGCTCACGCTCATCCGGCCCAGCCTCTACCGTTGGTTAGGCTCGACGGAACTCGATCGCCCGGAGCCAGGCAAGACCACCCTTGCAATCGTCTTGGCGGTCGTCCTGGCGTCCGCCTTCTGCACCGAGCTTATCGGAATCCATGCGCTCTTCGGTGCATTTTTAGCGGGCGTTATCATGCCTCGAGCCGGCGGCTTCCGCGAAAAGCTTGCCGTTCGAGTTGAAACCATTAGTTCCGTCCTGCTTTTGCCGGTCTTCTTTGTTTTTACGGGACTGAGGACACAGATCGGGCTGCTCAGGACTCCGGAAGACTGGATGATTTGCGGCGTGATTATCGCCGTGGCCACTGTGGGCAAGTTGGGAGGAAGCGCCATTGCCGCTCGCATCACCGGGATGGATGGGCGCACTTCGTGGCAGTTGGGGGCGCTCATGAATACCAGGGGCCTAATGGAATTGATCGCCCTCAATATTGGCTATGACCTTGGCATTCTGTCGCAGCGAATCTTCGCCATGCTCGTAATCATGGCGCTGGTCACCACCATTATGACCGGACCGCTTCTCGCGCTGTTCGGAAAAGGCGAGGACAGGATTCGGGACTCACCTGGGCAACCTTCTCTTTCCTGAGGCTATCTGAGGCGATTCTGCAACGGAGATTTTCGGGGCTAGAGAATCCAAAATTCACAAGCGAACCGCCTCGAAACCGGAAGCCTGGGAGACGAAAGCGGGGATCGCGTGCTAACGCCGTATTCCATCCCCATTGGGAAGCAACGAAGCGGCGATCACCTGTCTTGTTATGACTTCGCTAGGCGATCATGACGTAACATATTTGAAATAAAGAAAATGTGGCTGGGGAGGGAATTGAACCCCCGACACGAGGATTTTCAGTCCTCTGCTCTACCAACTGAGCTACCCAGCCGCAGCGGAAAATCCGAAATTCGAATCTCGAAGTTCGAAACAAATTTCGGACGCCGGGTCCTCACTATGGCGGATTCTCCCGGGCAGGCAAGCGGACGCTCTCATGCGGCACTCCGTGGAGCGGACGCTCGCGCGGGGGCAATCGGCACTCGAAGCAGGTCCCTCCGCCGCAGCGAACGGTCGCCGCCTCGTCGCGAAGCTTCGCGGCAAATCGACTGCCGCGTTCAAGAGGTGCAGGTAGAGGCTGCGCGGAATTTCTTTCGCGCCGAATTGCTCCAGATGCGGGGTGAGCCATTGCGTGTCGAGCAGGGTAAACTTGCGCGCGCGCATTCGCTCGATCAGCGCCCAGAGCGCGATCTTGGAGGCGCCGGTCGTGCGATGAAACATCGATTCCCCGAAAAACGCGCCGCCGATCGCGACGCCGTAGAGGCCGCCGACGAGTTCGTTAGCCGACCAGGCTTCGACGGAGTGGGCATGGCCGAGTTCGTGCAACTGCGAGTAGCTGGCGATGATCTCGTCGTTGATCCAGGTGTCGTCGCGCGCGGCGCAGGCCCGGATCACGTCGGCAAAGCGGGTGTCGATCCGAATCTCGATCGCTTGCGCGCGGCGCTCGCGTTTCAGTCCATGCGGGACATGGAAAGTATCCAGCGGCAGAATCGTCCGCGGATCGGGCGAGAACCACCGGATCTCGCCGTCCTCCATCGCCATCGGGAAAACTCCCAGCCGGTAGGCGTGCAACAAAAGGTCTGGATCGATCATCGGCCGTTCGTTTCGCTATGATTCGGGAAGAAGTCCAGCCCTGCGCCTCTCATTCTCTTGCAAAGCAACCGCGGCCTTTTACATTTCCAGATGAAACCCCTGTTTGTCGATGCTCGCCCTCTCGGGAGCCCGCCGACTCCGCCCATCCCGTGAAGACGCCGGCGCATTCGCGAGTTCTCATTCTCGATTTCGGCTCGCAGTACACGCAGGTCATCGCCCGGCGGGTGCGCGAGTGCCAGGTCTATTCCGAGATCGTTCGGTACGATATCACGGCGGAGGAAATCGAAGAGCTGGCGCCTAAGGGGATCATTCTCTCCGGCGGTCCGGCGAGCGTTTACGAAAAAAGCGCGCCGCAGATCGATCTCCAGCATCTTTTCGTTAGGCATCCCCGTCCTCGGCATCTGCTACGGCATGCAATTGATGGCCCGCCATCTCGGGGGCGAGGTCGAGTTCAGCGCCCGACGCGAGTACGGCGCCGGACTTCTGCAGATCGACGAGCGCACTCCCCTCTTCGACGGGCTCGGCGAACAGATGGACATCTGGAACAGCCACGGCGACAAGCTGACCGCGCTCCCGGAAGGCTTCCACGCCATCGCGCACACGGAGAATTCCGCCTTTGCCGCGATCGAAGACAGCGAGCGCCAGCTCTACGCCCTGCAATTTCATCCCGAGGTCTCGCACACGCCGCGCGGCAAAGAGATCATCGAGAATTTCCTCTTCCGCATCTGCCACTGCGCGATGGATTGGACGATGGGTTCGTTCATCGACGAAGCCTGCGAACGCGTGCGCCAGCAGGTGGGCGACGAAAAGGTCGTGCTCGGCCTGAGCGGCGGCGTCGATTCCTCGGTCGCGGCGGCGCTCTTGCACAAGGCAATCGGCGACCAGCTCACCTGCATCTTCGTCAACAACGGGCTCCTGCGCGAAAACGAGGCCGAGATCGTGCAACGCGTCTTCGGCGAGAATTTCCAGATCAAACTCAAATATGTCGACGCCTCGGAGAGTTTTCTCCGACTGCTCGAGGGCGTGACCGACCCGGAGACGAAACGCAAGGTGATCGGCGGCGAGTTCGTCAGGGTGTTCGAACAGGCGACGGAGGAACTGCTCGCGCAGGATCGCGCCGACAAACGCCCGCACGCCGGGTATCGCTTTCTCGCCCAGGGCACGCTTTATCCTGACGTGATCGAGAGCGTCGCGATCGGCGGCAACCCGGCCTCGCTCATCAAGAGCCATCACAACGTCGGCGGACTCCCCGAGAAGATGAACTTCGAGCTGGTCGAGCCGCTGCGGCAGCTCTTCAAGGACGAAGTGCGCCAGGCCGGTTTGCAGCTCGGTTTGCCTAACGAGATCGTGCATCGCCAGCCGTTTCCCGGTCCCGGGCTTGCCGTCCGCATCCTCGGCGAAGTGACTCCCGAGCGGCTCCGCATCCTGCGCGATGCCGACACCATCGTGGTGAGCGAAATGAAAGCGAGCGACTGGTATTACCGCGTCTGGCAATCGTTTCGCCGTGCTTCTGCCGGTGCGCTCCGTCGGCGTGATGGGCGACCAGCGCACCTACGAGAACACGATCGCGCTCCGCATCGTCGAGAGCCAGGACGGCATGACGGCCGACTGGGTGCGGCTGCCCTACGAAATCCTGGCCCGCATCTCGAGCCGGATCGTGAACGAAGTGAAAGGCGTCAACCGCGTCTGCTACGACATCTCGACCAAGCCGCCGAGCACGATCGAGTGGGAGTGATGTCAAATTGCTGATTAATGCGGGCCCAAGCGCCGTCAGTGCAGAACGTTTCCGTCCGTCTTCGTCGGAAATCATACAATCAGCAATTGAATGATCCACATCTTCGACACCCAACATCTCGGCCGGCCCGGTATCATCGCTGTGACCGCGCTCGAGACGATCGATGGCATCGTCGCTCTTCGACACCGGCGCGGACTCGACTTTCGGGAATATTTCCGCCGCGATGCGCACGGCCGGCTTTGCGCCTAACGACGTGCGCCACGTCTTCCTCAGCCACATCCACCTCGATCACGCGGGCGCGGCGTGGCGTTTCGCCGAACTGGGCGCGACGATTCATGTCCATCCGCGGGGTGCGCGCCATCTGATTGATCCGTCGCGGTTGATGGAATCGGCGACGCGTATTTTCGGCGACGAAATGGGAAGGCTCTGGGGCGAGATGCGACCGATCCCTCAGGATAAAGTGTGCGTCACCGATGACAGCGGTACGATCCGGGTCGGTCAGTTTGAAGTGCGCTCCCTCGCCACCCCCGGGCATGCTTCGCACCACAATGTCTATCATTGGGACGACGACCTTTTTGGCGGCGACGTCGCCGGCGTGCGACTCGATGGCGGACCGCCGGTGCCGCCTTTCGTTCCACCGGAGTTGCACGTCGAATCGTGGCTGGAATCGATCGACCCGAATGCGCGCGCTCGGAGCGACGCGGCTCTATCTTCCGCATTTCGGTCTGATCGACGATAATCTCCCCGGCCACTTCGATGCGCTCGACGAGCGCGTGCGACGTTGGGCGAACTGGTTTCGCGACTGAGCTGCGCCAGGGTCGGGGCGAATCCGAGCTGATCCCGGACTTCGCGCGCTACGAAGCGCGCGACATTCTCGAATCCGGCGCGGCCCAAGCAACGGGTGGCGGATTACGAGCAAGCCGATCCGAGTTTCATGGCCGTGACCGCGTCCATTCGTTACTGGCAGAAGTATCATCCCGAAGCGCGTCGGAAATCGCACGAGCAGGATTTACAGGATTGCTTGGATTGCCGTGCAGTCTCGCGAATCCAGGTTAATCCTCCGATCCCGTCTCTATTTCTGCATCTCAACCGTCAGGAGTTTCTGAAACCGCGGGTCATCCCGCAGGCGTCCCATTGCGGCTCGACCCGCAGCGTGCCGGGTGTGGGCCCGCCGATCTGCCTAACGAGTCGTTTCCAGCGCCGCCAGAGCCTGATCACGCCGGCCCACCTGCGCGTAAATCGCCGCCAGATTCGTCGCGATCAGCGGTCCGTCGAGAGCGTCGGCTGAGATGGGAAGCAATTGCGCGGCACGTTCGCCCGCGGCGATGGCGTCCTCCGCCCGGCCAAGCATGGCCTCGATCAAACCCCGCATGACAAGGATTTTCGCATCGTTAGGCGATCCTTCCGCTTCGGCCAGCACCATCTCCTTCGCGGTCGCGAACGCCCGCGCGGCCTCTTCCTCCTTGCCGCGACCGCGCGCAATGAGCCCGACATACCATTCTCTCGGCACCGTGTAGTCATCGAGCGCGCCGACGAATCCGCACAGGCCGACATCGTTATACTTGCATTCCGAGCAGGTTCCCAACTGCCGTTCGGCCTCGTCGTAGTCGCGTTCCATCAACGCCAGCCGGACGGCGATCGTCGTGACCGCGCCGCCCGGATCGAACTCCTCCGGCACGCGCCGCAAGGCCTTGCGCAACGGAGCTGTGTCGCCTCGCTCGCGCAGGGCAAGTTCGGCCCGCGCGATGGGAATCATGTGCGCCTCCGGGAGAAATCGTCGCCGCCTCCGCGAGCACGTGATCCGCTTCCCGATAACGCCGCAAAAAGGTCAGCGTTTCGGAAAGATTCCAGAGCGCGGAAATGTTCCGCGGATCGAGCTGGCGGGCGCGCTCCAGGTGCAGGATCGATTCCTCCCAACGTCCGCGCCGGCGCTCGATCACGCCGAGCGCGCTGGCCACATCGGATTCGTTAGGCAAGGCGCGTTGCGCGAGGGTCAGCTCGCGAATCGCCGACTCGTAGTCGCGCGCGGAATAATAATGATAAAAGGCGAGCGCGAGATGTCCCTTCGCCCAACTCGGGCCGCAGGCGCAAAGCGGTCTCGGCCGCCGCCTTCGCTTTCGCCAGACGCGCCCAGCTCTTGTCGTAGCCAAACCAGAAGAGCTCGCCGTGAATGCGCGAAGTGAGGTAATGCGCGAGGGCAAACTGCGGATCGCGCGCCAGCGCCTGGTCGAGCAAGGGAAGCGCTTTCTCGCCGTTCTCGTGCGGATCGCCGATCCCGCTCCAGCGGAAAAGATCGCGCGCGTGCACGTAGAGATCGTAGGCTTCGAGGTCCCTCGTCGGCGGCTTCTGCAGGCCCGCCATTTCTCGCGGCGAGAGATTGGCCTGCAGCGCCCTGAACGATCCGCTCAGCCAGCTCGGTTTGGATGGCAAAAAGATCCGTCAATTCGCGATCGAAAGTTTCGGCCCAGATGTGGGCATCGGTCCGCGCATTGATGAGCTGCGCGTTCACCCGCACGCGGTTGCCCGACGCGCCGCACCGTGCCTTCGAGGACATGCGCGACGCCGAGCGCTTCGCCGATCTCGCGCAGGTTGCGCGCGCCGGTGCGGTATTGCTGCACCGAAGTTCGGCTGATGACTTTCAAGTCGGCGATCCGCGCCAGGCTCGAGAGAATATCGTCGTGCACGCCGTCCGCGAAGAAGGTGTTCTCGCGATCGTCGCTCAGGTTTTCAAAGGGCAGAACGGCGATGCTTTTTTCCGGCACGGACGGCGGTACCGTTTCCGGGCGCCACGTCATCCGTCCGCTTGATCCCTGACGGAGTGATGTCGAAGGCCCAGGCCAGAATCGACCGCGATCGGAAAACCGAGAACGAGCGCGACAACGATCAACTTCACCGTCCAGGTCGGGATTCGAAAAAGGGAGAAACCTGGGTCGTCGATCTGGATGAGCACCCAGCGACCACGAACGCATAAGCGATCGCGACCCGATAAACTTTGCGCCGTTTCAGCTCGACAAAGAACTGCTTCAAGCCTGCGCCGCGGGAAGGTGCGCTCGGCCGGGCGTCAGCGCTCGGGTGCGGAAGGGCCACACGAAGCTTATGGCGCGCATCGGCGACAGCGGCAAGTGTTGCCTCTGTATCGGCCTCCCGAATTTGGCCCCTACATACGATTGTTTCTTTAAAAAGTAGATTTGCCGGCTTTCCTCCTTCTCTCGTCGCGTCGAAGAAATATTCTCGGAACTTCAAGGTTCATCCTCCGTAGAAGATAGATGAGGATGAAGATGGCTCTGCAATCGAAAGCTCTCGCGCTCGGAACGAACCTTCCCGGAGCAGGCCATTCCAAGAACGACTTTGTTTTGCGTGTGAGCAGGGACAAACGGTGGACGGACCGCTTTCCCGAACTTCACCGTCCATATTCCGTAGAAGGTAAATGAGGATGAAAATGTCTCTGCATTCGAAACGCTCTCGCGCTTGGAACGAATTTCCCCGGAACAGGTCCCTCCCAGCACGACTTTGTCCTGTGTGTGAGCAGAGACAAACGGTGGAGGGGCTGCTTCCGCGCCTGCAGGGACATGCGGAAGCATCCCTCCATTTCGCCAACGACTCGACCGCGTGCGACTCTGGAGCCAAGTCGTTTTCGCTCCTTCACACTTTCCTTGCCATTCCCCCCGGCCTCTTCTCTTGGAGGAATGTGGAAGGCAACTCCGCTCAACCGAGCGAAAACTCCAATGAAGGAAACAATCGCAGCAGTGACGAGTGTCGTAGCTAATGGCACCTCAGTCACGCACTTCTACTCTCCGTGCCTCCAAGGCTCCACAACCACGCTCTCTGATCTACCTTCGCATCGTCCGTCCTTCTCAACACATGAGGAATCGCTATTCCTGCGACACGGCGACTACTGGACGATTCAGTATCACGGCCAAGTCGCATTCCTAAAAGCTACCCGCGGACTGCACTGTCTCTGCGTCCTCCTACGCCATCCCAGGCGTGAGTTCCACGTGAGCGAGTTGCTCGGGCAGGTTATCGGGCGGCCGCTGGCATTGGAGAGGAGTGGGCCTGGCACCGATGGCGGGCACGGTAACGGCCTGTTCGATGCGGGCCCCATTCTGGATTCGCAGGCCAAGGTTGAATGCAAACGTCGCATCGACGAACTCCGAGAAGACGTGGAAGAGGCCGAACGATTTAACGATCCTGGCCGCGCCGAGCGAGCTCGAGGCGAGATAAACGCCATCGCCGAGCAGCTCGCTTCGGCCGTCGGATTTGGTATACGGGATCGACGAATCGGTTCGGATGCGGAACGCGCACGTTGCGCCGTGACCAAGCGAATCAAGCACTCAATTAACAAGATCGGCGAGTCTATTCCTTCCCTCCGCCGACATCTTGCTGCCCGTATCAAGACCGGATATTTCTGCTCCTACAACCCGCAGCCGGAACGCCCGGTCACTTGGACATTTTGATCCTTTCCGGTTTGTGACACACAAAGTCACACTGTGACCGTGAAAGTTACGCCTATATGATATGAACATACATACAAATCCCATAACCACGTCGCCTTTGCGGCGCGGTTCACTCATAGCGCTGGCGCTCGCCGCTCTTGCGCTTTCGCCGGCGGCTTGGGCGCAGTGCTCCCCGGCCACCCTCAGCGGTGACTATATGTCCAACCAGTCGGGGTTCCTGAACGGTTTGCCTATTGCGCAAGTAAATCGGCTCTTTGCCGACGGAGCGGGGAGGGCCACCGGTAGCGGGACCGTCGTCGTCAACGGCGTCCCTACGGACATCCCGCTCATTACAGCAAGGTATACCATCAACCCCAATTGCACCGGTACGCTGGCCTCGGTGCCGGCGGGTTTACTCCAAAACTTTGTCATCAAAGACGATGGGAGCCAGGTCTTCTTCATCGTGACAGCTCACCCGGCGGGGGCGGCCACGATGTCTGGTGAAGCGGTGAGATTATCGGAAAAATAGGACTAACACCTCCGCCCCCGAAACGAATGATCTCGGGCGGACGCGTCGACCTTCGACGCGGATAACACCGGATGCGAAGCGGGTCTCAGTTGGGGCCCGCTTTTTCTTTCAGGCGCCCGCAGGAAACCGAAGCCGGATTTGTCGAACTCGGAGATATTCCTTCCCGCGCCCGATTCACCGGCACTTACTTGAAAGCGTTGACTCCAGTATGCCCCAAGTTTCGCGCCGCCAGCCGCATTAGAGAAAGATTTTCCACAACTTCTAATCTCACTTTCCGTAGAAGATTGATGAGGATGACACTTTATCTCCATTTGAAACGTTCTCCCCCTCCCGACAAACGGGTAAAACCAAAAAGAATCGCAATATACCAGGACATATAACTTATGAACATAACAACTACCGTTACACCACTCACCGCCTCGCGGCTATCACCGATAGCCTTATTGCTTATGGCTGCCAGCCTGTTAATCGTCGCACCGCAGTCGACACGGGCCAGTATTGAAACGCCATTCTATGGGAGCTTCGTGACTCAATTCACGACAACCTTTGAGTTCCCGCTTCTCTACGTCACCGTCAATGGCAAAGGCAACACCACGTATATGAACACCGCCACCGCGTCGACGGATGATCAGATCAGTAACCTGATCGACGGTAGTGGAAGCGCGACCTACAAGTTGACGGCAAGCGACGGAGATACGCTTGCCCTGGCCCTGGTTGTTCAGCCGGGCGGCACGCTCAATGTGGAGGGCGGTGTTATTTTCTCCGGAACATATACGGTCGTAGGAGGCACCGGTCGATTCCGCGGGTACCACTGGCAGTGGCGTATTCGCCGGTTCAGCCCTCTTTGTCAACGAAACCGAAGGCGTTGGCTCGTTTTCCCTCGTCGGTCTACTGACAACCCGTTAGGCAATTCCTAAAAGGATATGACTACGATAATCCTACTCACTACGATCTTTTTCCTCATCAATGCTTTGCCATTTATAAGAATTTGGCTCGGCCGCTGGCCTTGGGAGCGTGGTTTGCATCTTTTGATACTTGGATTTGCCATCGCCTTTCTTAGCCTTTTGCCGACCGCTCGTGCTGTTGATCGAATTCTGCCAACAAGAATCTGCCCCTGAGTCTCACAAAGCCGCGCGAATTGATGACGCGGCCAGTGTACCGTCCGCTATCGCAACACATTCCGCTTCAACAACATGACCACCAGCTTCAGTTCGCTGCTTAGTCGAAAATAGATCAAGGGACCCCATCGTGAAACTCCCCTCCAAAACCCTGGCCTCATGGCTTGCTCTTCAACTCGTTATTACCACTTTGGTCGAGGCACAAGTATTAACCCACGGGCCGGTCGTGGGCGGTGTTTCCGCCTCTGACGCCAGAGTCTTTGTCCGCACAAACACGACCGCAAGCGTCACTCTCCGCTATGGCGCTGACCCCGATCTTCGGACCTATCTTGTCTCCGAAGCCGTGACGACAGACGCTTCAAGCGATTTCACGGCAATAATTTCGTTGAGCGGCCTTGCGCCAGAAACGGCCCTTTACTTGAACGTCGTCGTCAGCGGCGCGCCGCAATTCCTCTCCCCACCGTATCCCGTCCTTCTCGACGTTCCCCTCCACCGGATCTTCGCGAGACTTCAAGTTCGTCGTTCTAACTGATTTCAATACCGTCGCCTCGCTCGCCGCGGACGTTCCAACCTTCGCAAGCGCAGCGGCAGAGCTCCCCGCCTTTGTTTTTATAGGCGGCGATTTTGACCATAGCAACCCGCAGACGCTTTCCGATAAGAGGCAAATGTTCAAAAACCTATACGATCCGGCAACCCCATTCATGAGCGGTTTTGTGCCATTGATTCTCTGGCGTTTTCCTATCGCTCATCAATGGGACGATCACGATTCGGGGCTGAACAACTTGGATAAGAACTATCCCGACTGGAACCTGACGCAACAGACGTTTCAGGATATACGCCGGCCTATCCCCTACCTGCAGTAACGCCCGGGATTTGGCAGAAGTTTAGCTACGCACAGGCGGATTTCTTTGTCCTCGACTGCCGCAGCCAGAGAGACTTTTGGATGGATCCGGAAGGCCCCGATAAGAGCATGCTCGACGGGAACAACTTGGGAGCCACCGGCCAGCTCCAATGGTTGGAAAATGGCCTCCTGACGTCGAGCGCGCGCTGGAAAGTCATTTTCACTTCCGTCATCACTAATCCAACCACGAAGCAGACTGACGCCTGGGGAGCGTATCCAACAGAGTGGAACGCACTGAAGACCTTTATCAATTCGAATAATATTACTGGGGTCGTTTTTGTAGCGGGCGACCTCCATCTGGGCGCAATCGACAGTGGCACTCAGGCCGGCTTTCCGGAGATGTGCGTCCCGAAGCCAAACGAAAGCATCCACACCGGCTGGTGCGCGAGCGATGCTACTGGAAAATGGAGTGAGGGATACTACGACGAAACGTGCTCGGGTTATGGTCTGGTCACGATCTTGCAAAATCCAGATCGTCTCATTCTGGAAGTGAAGGACCAGGACGGCGTAACCCACGTGAGCTATGTCGGTTCTCGACGAAATGCCCAGCCCTACGCCGACTCCCACCCCTCAGCCTCCAGTGGTTAAACATCAGCCTGCCAGCCAGACCGTTAACGTAGGCGAGACCGCCACGTTCGCCGTCGGAGCCACCGGAACGGCCCCGCTAAGTTATCAATGGAAGAAGAACGGCATCGAAATCGCCGGAGCCGTTGAAGCCAGCTACACGACTCCACCGACAACTCCGGCGGACAATGGCAGTTTCTTTTCTGTGGCGGTGAGCAATTCTGCCGGAACCGCCACCAGCACTTCCGCGCGGTTGCAGATAAACCTGCCTCCCTCTATTACAACTCAGCCGGCCAACAAAACCGTCAGCGCGGGACAAACCGCGACCTTCACCGTCGCCGCAACCGGAACCGCACCTTTGACCTATCAATGGAAAAAGAACGCGGTCGAGATCACCGGGGCGACCAAATCGTCCTACAGGACTCCGCCCACGACTCCTGCCGACAATGGCGCCACCTTCGCTGTCAGGGTCACAAACTCTTTCGGCGCCGTCATCAGTAACAACGCCCGCCTCACGGTAAAATAAGACGACTTCGGCGAAGTCGGGACGACGGAAGAGCGCCCCCAGTTGTCGAAGACCGCGGCCGCCGAGCAGAGCGGCCTCGCGCTCTCAGCGTACTTTCCCAAAGCATCATCGGCGGCGCAGCGGTGTTGATCAGAACGGCAGCGGGGAGGACTATAACGCCATTAGTTCGGCGAGATCCTTGATCGTTAGGCCGGTCATCATTGGCTCTTCGCTTTCGAGCATCGCGCTCGCCATCTCGCGCTTTCGCTTTTGCAAGTTAAGGATTTTCTCCTCGACGGTGTCGCGCGCAATCAGCTTGTAGGAGGTCACGACCCGGGTTTGGCCGATGCGATGCGCGCGATCAGTGGCTTGCGCTTCCACCGCGGCGTTCCACCACGGATCAAAATGGATGACGGTGTCGGCCGCGGAGAGGTTTAAGCCCAACGCCGCCGGCCTTCAGGCTGATGAGGAAGACCGGAATCGTTTCGTCGTTTTGGAAGCGATCGACTTCTTTCTGTCGATTTTTCGTGTGGCCAGCGAGGTAGCAAAATGCGGTTCCGTTCGCTTCGAGCCGTTCCCGAATGAGATCGAGCATCCTGACGAACTGGCTGAAGACGAGAACGCGATGCCCGCCATCGATGATTTCCCCAGCAACTCATCGAGCAGATCGAGCTTGGCCGATGAATCCGTCTGTTCGTTAGGCGGCAAACCGAGGAGACGCAGATCGCAGCAGGTTTGACGGAGCCGAAGCAAACCCGTGAGCATCTTCATGCGAGTGGCTCCGTCGCTCGCGCCGCCCGGGCCGATCCCCTGCTGAATCTCGCGCAGAAGCGCGTTGTAAGTCTTGCGCTGCGTCGGGCCAAGTTCGCAGGGGAGCACCTGTTCGATTTTTTCCGGCAGCTCGCGCGCGACATCAGACTTGCGGCGACGGAGCAGAAACGGGCGCAGGCGGCGCGCCAGCCGATGTTGCAGAGTGGAATCTGGACTCGCCGCGGCGAGTCCCTCCATGAGCGGTTTTTCATAGCGCTCGCGAAAATCGCTCCGAGTTCCCAGGTAGCCGGGCGCGACAAAATTCATCAGCGACCACAGATCGCGCACCGAGTTTTCCAGTGGAGTGCCGGTGAGAACGAAGCGATGGCGCGCGCTGAGGCTGAAGGCCGCCTGCGCATTTTGCGTCTCAGGATTCTTGATGTGCTGCGCTTCATCGAGCACGACGGTGGCGAGCGAGTGAGCGGCGTAAACTTCCACGTCGCGTCGCAGCAAGACCGTAGCTCGTTAGGGCAAGATCGTGCTCCGAGAGACATGCGATTTTTTCCGGGCGATTCGCCCCGTCGATCAGCAGGACTTTCAAATCCGGCGTGAAGCGTGCCGCTTCGCGTTGCCAGTTCGCGAGGAGCGAGGTCGGGCACACAATCAAGGCCGGACCGTGGCCCCGATGCAGACGCAAGAAAGCGAGGGTTTGCACCGTCTTGCCGAGGCCCATCTCGTCGGCCAGGATTCCGCCGAGATTTTGCTCCGCGAGTGCCGAAAGCCAGGACACGCCGT
The DNA here is from genome assembly GCA_963821615.1 of uncultured Verrucomicrobiae bacterium. Classification (GTDB taxonomy): domain Bacteria; phylum Verrucomicrobiota; class Verrucomicrobiia; order Chthoniobacterales; family UBA10450; genus Palsa-1392. The sequence continues at coordinate 79,182 of CAWGEN010000012.1, forward strand.
TGAGTTGGTAGTCGCGTAACTGCTGACCGAGCGGGCCGAGCCGCTCGGCCATACCAGTTGCTTCGCCAGCGCCGTGCAAGGTCTGCGCAGCGCCGATCAAGCGTGCTCCGATCTCCTCGGCGGTATTCGTTAGGTAGCCCGCCTGGATTCGGTTTAGCCGGTAAACTCCGGGTTGAGTCTGGCGCGGATCGGCATCGCGGAGCACTTGTTCGAAATCGTCGAGCGCATCTGGATTCAGGACCGCGATTTTCCCGTTCGTTAGGCGGGTTTGGTTCTGGCCGGAGCGCAACAAGCGTTGCACCTCGGCGAGCGGTATCCCCTCGCCTGCGCCGGTCGCGACGGAGTATTTCAACTCGAACCAGTCTTCACCCGAACGGACGATCTCGATCGTCGGCGCGACTGGTTCCAGTTCGCTACTCGCTTTCTCCAGACTCGGCGCAACTGAAATCTCCCATTCGGGCGGCAATGCCGGAAAATCGAAAGCAAAGAAGCGCACGACGCGGCGGGCATCGCGCATCTCGTAGCCGTCGAGCCGTGCGCGCAAATCCGGCGCGCTCCAGGCGTGCGATCGCTTCGTTCTCGGCCCCGAGATTGCGCACGAGCAGGCGATTCGCGTCCGTCGCATCCCGAAAAGCGAACAAATTTTCCGGCTCGGAAGCGGGCAAAAACGACGGACGATCACCGTAGCGGCAGCGAAGCGCCGCATGCAGTCGCTGCAACGAACCTTCCACCCTTAGCGAGAACGACGGCTGACCTTCCTCTACGATGGGGAGCGAAACTCCAGCTGGAAGTTCAAGCTCAGCTGCCTCCCGCCAGAGTGGAAGTTCGAGAGCGAAAAACTGGTCGACACGCTCGCTCGTGAGCCGAACTGGTTCACGCAAGGCGTTCGTTAGGCGAAGAGGCAGATGACTTCCAATCTCCAGAAAGTCAGTGCCGCGCAGGAGCCAGGCATTCGGCCCGGCGACGAGAAATATTTCGCCGTCGCCAGGTTGTGCGACGACCTCAAATCCCTCAGCGGTGCGACGAAGGATGATCTTTGGCCGGTACATTTCCGGTGAAGACCTGGAAGGCTTTGGCCTTGCCGAAACTCAATCGGGAATGCCCGCGCCAGAACGGCAAGAGGTCGAGAAAAGCGGCCGCGCCCAGCATGTTCATGCCAGCGACACCCCGGCCTAACGAACCTGAAAGGTATTCAACGACGGCGAGATCGTTGTCGTCGCACGCAAACCGCCGCTCACTCGGGAGCGCGTCGAGCATGACGCGACGCCCGTCGAACTCCGCTTCCACGCAAACCATGATCTCGCCTTTCGCCCAGGCGGCGCGAAAGTTCGGCGGCAGGATGAAATGGAGGGCCACCGGTGTTGCTCCAGGCTCGTCCCGCGAGACGAAGCGCGAAGCGTCGCTCGACGGCGCATCGTTAGCCGGAATCGTTTGCGGCGACGGCGGCTGGGGCGAGATAAGCGAGCCCGACGGCGAGCGAATGCGCGCAGACCTTCCCCCACTCGCGCGATTCGCGGCAGGTGCAAATGTTCTCGATGTCGCTCGCGCTGCGAATGCGCAATCCGGCGCGATAAGTTTTCTGCCCCTCGCGCACTTCGCCCGTAAGCAGCGGTGGCTCGTAGGTCGCTCCGAAACGCCGCCAGTTCTCACCAGCTCGCGCGCCGCCTTCATCGCCTGCCAGCCGCCGGCGCCGGACAAGAGTTTCTCGGTGATCTGAACGATCGCGGAGTCCACCCCGAAGTTTGGCCGTGGCGAGAGGACGAAGCAATTGTGCGGCCCAACATGCCCGATTCTTTCGGAAAGGAAAAGCCGCCGACCCCGACAACAATGCGCTTGCCATTTCCGGTGGAAACCGGTCTTGTCGAACAAGATCCGAGCATGAAGTTCCGCACTCAGCTCATTTTCTGCCGCACCGGTGGCGTGACTGAGCTTCTTCGATCAGGACATTGTCACCCGTCCCGACATTACGGACGTCGGCATGGCGAAATAAAATCGGCGCCGGTTGCCCGCGACGGCGTTCCGTGAAATAGGAGCCGCGCGATGGGAGCAACCGCGCGCCCTCGGCGTAAAGAATTTAGGAACTCACGGATGGCACGGATCAAGAGAATCTTAATCGCTCGTCTTTTCCCTATCCGTGTCATCCGCGAAATCCGTGGTTAAAATCTTCCCGTGAAACACACGCCGCACGAAACCTCCGCGCTCATCGCGGGCATCGCGGCGTTCGTGACCTGGGGACTGGTGCCCGTTTATTGGAAGCTCCTGCGCTTTGTGCCCGCGACCGAGATTCTCGCGCACCGCTTTGTCTGGACTTGTCTCTTCATGATTCTGCTCCTCAGCTGGCAACGGCGCTGGCCGGAAGTACTCGCCAACCTGCGCTCCCGTCGCACAGCGCTTTTCTGCGCGGGCAGCGGAGTCGCGATCGCGATCAACTGGTTTGTCTTCATCTGGGCGGTGAACGCCGGGCACGTGCTCGAGACAAGCCTCGGCTATTTCATGTCGCCACTTGTCAACGTGCTCCTCGGCGCGATTTTTTTGCGCGAACGCCTGACTCGCGCCGCAGCTCGTGTCGGTGCTGCTCGCGAGCGGCGCAGTCGGTTATCTGACCTTCGGTTTCGGACGGCTGCCCTGGGTGGCTCTCACGCTCTGCTTTTCTTTTGGGGTCTACGGACTGCTGCGCAAAGTCTCGGGCGCGGCGTCGATTCCGGGTCTTTTCCTCGAGACGACGCTTATCGTGCCGTTCGCGCTCGGCTTTTTGCTTTATCTCGCGAAGACCGGCCAGCTGCACTTTGCTCTCGCCTCGCCCGGGTTTGGACCTGCTCCTGGTCAGCACCGGGATTGTGACCGGTCTGCCGCTGCTCTGGTTCGCCCACGCGGCGCGCCATCTTCGCCTGACGACGGTCGGTTTTCTCCAATATCTCTCGCCGAGCTGCACGTTTTTCCTCGGCGTCTTCGTTTTTCACGAGCCGTTTCGTCGCGCGCAGATGCTGACGTTCGGGCTCATCTGGATCGCGCTCGTTATTTTCACCGCGGACGCCGTCACTCGCTGGCGTTCGATGAAAGCATCGGCCCTCCAGCCGATCGAAATGTAGGGCAGGGATCCTGCTTGCAGTTTCGCATGAGCAAACAGGAAGCTTGCGCTACCTTCCCGCCCCATGTGGAGCGAAGATAACTTTCAATACGCGATCGAGAACACCGAGGTGATTCTCGCGCCGCAGGGCAAGATCGCGACTTTCGGCCATACCAGCTTTCGGTTCTACCTCATCAGCGAACTAATGGATCAGGTCGATGAAGTGCGGGTGCGCGACGGCCGAATTCACGCCGAGCGACCACAGATTCTGACCCCAGACCATTACGCGCGGCTCGTGCTCGAAGGCTTCGGCGAGAAGGCCGCGCGTTACGTCGAGCAACTGCGCGAGCGCGCCCAGCAGTTCGCGGTGCTCCGTTATGGATTTCAGTTCCGCAAGACCGATGTCGTGGAAAAAACGGTGCGCGCTTCGATGGCGACGGTCATCGAGCAAACGAAAGCGCGGGTGAATCGGGCCGAGGAGCCGCTCAGCGCCGTGATCCAAGGCGTCGATGACGCGTGGGAGGTCTGCCTGCTCAAGTTTACGATCGATCTGATCGAGCGCTCTTCCGGCGGCAATCTCGGCGATTTCCGTCAGCGCGGGTTGATGTAACCCGTCGGCTCGACGGCGTTGCGGCTGCGAAGGACGTGACGCTTTGACGGAGGTGCCATCTTAGACGCGACCCCATCCCACCTCGCTTCGGCTACACCAACCAGTCCGTCCTGCATTGCGCCTTGGCCTTCAATTGGAACCGCATCATGTTCGTCTGTTGGCGCGACCGTGCCGCCCGTAACGAAACCACTTACCTCAACACTCTTAAACAAAGAGGCCCACCGTTGGCTTCCAAACTGGAACTCAACCTCGCCCCAAGCCGCCTGACTCTGTTCTCCATAACTTTACCCAAAATCCTTGACCGGCTACCTCTTATGTATAGTTAGGCAGGAAAGGCGCTTTCCCTATCGCTTTTCGATCGGAGTGGCCTGATAGCTGACTAAATGCCAGAAACCTCCTCGTTTGACCCAAACGTTGGTAAAGCGGATTACATTATTGACCGGAGACATTCCCGTTTTTTGGCCCATGAACACAGCGCCACCGGTGACTACCGCTGCATCTCCGTAGACTCGCACCTTCCAGTCCTCAAAAGAGATCTTGAACTTTGCATTACCAGAGTGCACGGCAGTAACATAAGATTTGAAAAATTCGAGCCACGACGCTCGATCTTGCACTTTGCCTCTTAGATCTGTCTGCTGGTAGTCTTCGGCCAGCAGCGATTGCATCGCGTTCAGGTCAAACTGTTTTAGAGCTTCTTCCCAGTGATGCTGCGCATCCATCACTGCCTGCTCCATAGCATGATTGTCACGAACCCTGTTGCAACCAGAGAAGAGTAGCGCAACAGAGACGAGCGCCCCTGCGACAACAATTGAGGACTTCATTGATTGCTGTTGGTTATCCGCCGCCTAACGAGTATTCGGCTCCAAAGAATCCATATAAAATCCGTAGCTCAGCGCATCGCCTTTCAGAGCTTCTGCACGGTGCCAGCGCGTCGCCGGCTGATTCTGCCTTTACTTCTTCTTCTTCTCGGCCTTGCTCTTGCGGGCAAGGTCGGCGCGGTGGGCACGCTCGTAAGTCTGGATGTCCTTGAACCTGCCGCGGGCATCTCTAACTGCGTAGAGCTTCTTCCCAGCGCTACTGCGATGTGTGGTGCGTTTTGCTTTACCTGCCATACTGTTTCCTTTCTTCTTTCGGTCTTGTGTTGTGGGAGTTGTTCAGTGGCAATCTAACAAATAGTATACGGAATCGGTATTGGCCTGCTGCGGCGCCGCCAGATCGAAGGTTGGGGATAAAACGAAGGCACGGCAACGAGTCTGCCCGGCAAACGCGAAAGAACCAAGCTTAAATTTTTCGAGCAGGCGCGGGCGGGCGATCAGACAGCGATACCCCACCACATCTTCTCGTAGCCCCGCATCCGCTTTAGAAAGCGCAACCTGTCGCGCAGATGCGGGCAACGGAGAAACCTATAGCTCGTTCAAGACGCTTTGGAGATGATGAGTCTTTAGCCTGTCCAACTTCGGCGCGGCAACCGGCACACTAAGCATGGTGCTGGCCAGCGCCATCAAGAGGGTCGCGGTGAAGGTCTCGCTCGTGATGATGCCCTTATCGAGCAGGATATTAACGAAGATGATCATGATCAAAGCCTTGGTCTGCAGCAACCAGCCGATGATCGAGGCCTCGCCTTTCTCCCACTTGAGGATCTTCCCGGCGATCTGGACACCCACCAACTTGCCGCCGACCGAGGCAACGAGTAGCAGCGCTGCCGCGCCGAAAACCACCAGGCCGCCTACTTGCCAGTTGGTGCGCAGGCCTGTCGAGAGGAAGAAGACCGGCATGATCGCCAGCAGCACATGGCCGCGGAATTGGTCCATCTGTTCTTGATCGAACAGGTCGGCATCGAGCACGGCGCCGGACAGGAACGCGCCGACCATGAAGTGCAGGCCCGACCAGTCGGCGGCGAAACCCGAAACGCCCAGCCAGATTAGCCCGACATACCAGCGGTCACGCTCGGGGATACGCCGCATTAGTTTGCGGAAGAAGTAGGCGGCAAGCACGAAGACGACGAGAAAACCGAGTTGCCGTCCGACGCGGTTCCAGTCGAGCAGGATGAGCGCGAGCACGCCCCAGATGGCGATATCGTCGAGGCTGGCGTAACGCAGGATGCGCTGGCCGATGGGCTCGCGCAGGATGCGGAGCTTCTCCATGAAGAGGACGAGGATCGGCAGAGCGGTAACCGCGCAGGCCATGCCAATGCCGAGAATCAATTGCCAGGTGTGCCCCCTGGGTCCGATCCAGCCGCCACTTATCGCTGACATCGCCATCGCCGCGGCGCAGCCAAACAAAAGCGGCACGCCCAGCGCCAACCCGGCGGTGACACCCGTCTCGCGCCGATTCCGCCATGCTTTCTCGATGTCGAGTTCAATGCCCGCCACCCAGACGAATATCATCACCGCCCATTGGGCGATGCCATTCAACTGGCCTATGACCTGCGGATTGAAAACGAACTTGTAGTAGTCAGGAAAGGCCGCGCCCAGCACGCCCGGCCCGAGCAGGATGCCACCGATGATCTGCACCACGACCAGCGGCGCGTAATATTCAGTCCGGAACAGACGCCATACCAGATACGGCACGGTGAAGATGATGATCATTGCGATCAGGAAAACTTCGGATGTGCTCATGATAGTTAGGCAGACTGATTTTGTCCGGGCCGCAAGCAGCCGATTGGCTGCGATTTCGGAGGACCTCGTGGCTTTTCAGTCCTGCGTCAAATCAGGAGAGCCAGGCGTCGCTCTCACCAGCAACTATAGCTGCGCTACGGGAAATTAACCGCCGAGGACGGAGATGAGTGGTTCGCAAGCACGCAGGCTACAATCCTTTCTCGTAGCGTCGCATCAGCTTGAAGAAACGAATCGTGTCGCGCACCGGATGGATGCTGCTCACTTCATCGGAGTAAATGGTGCTGATCGGCACCGAGGCGATGCGGAACCCCTGCGCGGCTGGCAATGATGAGCATCTCGGTCTCGTATTCGAAGCGGCTCGTGCCATCGAGCAGGTGCGGGGCGAGTGCGCGCTGGACCATGCGATAACCGCATTGCGTATCGGGCACGTCCTGACCGCAGAGCCGGCTGATGCGGCGGCTCATGTAGCGATTGACCTTCCGCCTAACGAACGGCATCTCGCGCACGTCGTTCATCCGCGTGCCGACGAAGAGACCGGCCTCGGTCGCGGTCGCGGCGGCGAGAAAGCGGCCGATCTCTTCCGGCAAATGCTGGCCGTCGGCATCGAGCAGGACGATGAACTCGATCTCTGCGACGCGCCAGCCAGTGGCGCAGGCCGGTCTTGATCGATTCCCCTTTCCCGACATTCACCGGGTGCACGATGACTTCCGCGCCGCCTTCGCGCGCGCGGGCCGCGGTCGCGTCGGTCGAGCCGTCGTCAACCACGAGGACGTGATCGAGTTGCGCGCGGGTCCGCTCGGCCACGCGGCGGACGTGCGCTTCCTCGTGATAGGCCGGGATGACGGCGGCGACGTTGCTGCGATCGAGCGGCCGGCCTGGTTGCGGGGCCGCGCGCTCCATCGTTAGCGGACGACCGGATGAAAATCCGCCGCGTGATAGGAGCTGCGGACGAGCGGCCCGGAGGCGACGTGCGCGAAGCCTTTCCGGCGCGCGATCTCGCCGTAGAGATCGAACTGCTCCGGGCGTGATGTAACTCACGACCGGCAGGTGCGTTCGGCGTCGGGCGGAGATACTGGCCCAACGTCAACACCTGGCAGCCGACTTCGCGCAGGTCGTCCATCGTCTGGAAAAGTTCCGGCTCCGTTTCGCCCAGGCCGAGCATGACACCGCTCTTCGTCACGACACTCGGGTGAGAGTTCTTTCGCGCGGCGCAGGACCTGGAGCGAGGTGCGGTATTTCGCGCGCGAACGAACGGCGGGCGTGAGGCGCTCGACCGTTTCCAGGTTGTGATTGAAAATCTCCGGCGCGGCGTCGAGCACGAGCTGGATGCACCAATCCTGGGCGTGAAAATCCGGGACGAGCACTTCGATGACGATCGAGGGATCCATCTCGCGAATGGCGCGAATGGTGCGCGCAAAATGTTCCGCGCCGCCGTCTTTCAAGTCATCGCGCGCGACCGCGGTGATGACGACGTGCTTGAGCTTCAGCCGCCGGACGGCTTCGGCGACGCGCTGCGGTTCATCTTCCTCGAGCGCGAAAGGCTTCGCCGTGCTCACCGCGCAAAATCCGCAGGCGCGGGTGCAGCGTTCGCCCGCGATCATCATGGTCGCGGTGCCCTGGCTCCAGCATTCCCAGCGATTCGGGCATTGCGCGCTTTCGCAGACGGTGTGCAGGCGCAGATCGGAGATGAGCGCCTTGGTCGAGAAAAAGACGGGATTCGATGGCAGCCGCACTTTGATCCAGGGCGGCTTCTGCGCCTGGTGCAATGCGGGATCGATCTTGGCGCAGGACATTTGTCGGCGAAAAGTAGTTCAGCGTTCGACGCGTTGAAAAGCTAAAGCATTCGTAGAACTTAACGGCGCTTCAGGCTTAACTATTCATCGCTGTTCAACAGCATTCTCAGGCATCCGCAGTGCTTGGTCACGCAAAAGCTCTCGCATGGCACCTTCGCTCATCTCGAAATTGCGACTCTTCGCTGAACACCAATAGATCATGCGGGGCGGCAGGCTCAAGAGCAGCGAGCCGCGATTTCTCGTGAAGCGGACTGCCTCCTGCTTCGGTCTCGACTCGCGCAGCCGGCGCGCAAACGATCTGGAACACTCAATCCGGTGACTGGTTCCAGACGCGTCAATTGGTCCGACGGCGTCCCAGACTCGGCGACCGACGCGCAGATCAATAACGGCGGGACGCCCCAGATCGATGCTGCTGCCGCCACGGCCAACAATTTGACTCTTGGCTTTGACGCGGGCGACTTCGGGAACTTGATCGTCTCCGGCATCGGCAGTCTCCAAGTCACACGGGGACTCTCAGTAGGTTTGGCGGGAAACGGCAGCCTAACGATTCAAGGCGGGGCGATCGTGACCGATGACACCGCCGTAATCGGCAGTTTTCCGGATACCTCGGCCGGAACTGTCGTGGTCGACGGAGCCGGCTCGACTTGGACGAACAATACCTCCCTCGAGCGTGGGCGGGTTCGGGATCGGGAGCCTGATGGTTCTCAACGGCGGCGCCGTGACAGGCGAAAGTTGCTACCATCTCTTACGGCACACATCTCTTCTTCGGGAGCGGGAGTGTGCTCGTGGACGGAGCCGGCTCGAGCTTGAGTTGCAATCAGGCTCTCGTGATCGAGATCGGGGGCAGCTTGAGCGTGCAGAACGGAGGCGTAGTCGTAAGCGATAGCGCGTCTGTGGACGGCAGTGTCACTCTCGACGGTGCGGGTTCGACGTGGACGACGGGAATGGTCTTTATTGCGCCATCCGACCTACGGGAGTTTGACGATTCGCAACGGGGCAATCCTGACGAGCGACGATCTCGCCTACATCTCAGATGGACCTTTTCCCGGATCTGTCACGGTGGATGGACCAGGCTCCAGATGGGATCACGACTTCGACCAAGTGCAGCTCTACGTCGGGTTTGGTGATCTCGGCGTCCTCGACATTGCGAATGGCGGCGTGGTTTCCACCTTTGCCGCCGGCGTCGGTGCCGAGGGCGGCGAACGGACAACTGCTGGTCGACGGCTCGGACTCGGCGCTGAACGGTGCGCACGAATCTTTCCATCGGCGGCGGCGACTTCGGTGATGGACCCGTACCCGGTGGGAGTCGGCCTCGCGCAGATCAGCGAACGGCGGTGCAATCAACAGCGAGACGACAACGGTCTTCGGCCAGGGCACAATCGTCGACGACGGAACCCTGACGACCACGAGCCATTGCCGTTTCTCCCGGAGGACTGCTCAGCGGAAATGGGAGTGTCTCGGGAGACGTCGATAGCGCCGGCTCAGATCGCGCCCGGCGATCCGTTAGGCACGCTCGCGATCGTCGGAAATCTCACGCAGGAGGCCGCCGGCAAGTTGGTCTTCGAAATCAGTGGCGCGAGCGCTGACGCTCAGGGTCACTTGAGCATCACGGGCGACGCGACGCTCGACGGGACGGTGGAGGTTCGATTCACGGACGGATTTCTCCCGGTGCAAGGTCAGGTCTTTGAGCTCATCGATGTGTCGCGGTCGGTTTCCGGTTCGTTCGCGCAGGTGATTTTCCCGGATCTCCGCTCCGGGTTCCAGTTCAGCGCGCAGTTTGTTAACGGCCGACTATCAGATCACGGCCTTGAGCGATGGTGCGCCGGCCGCGGGCCTGCTGAACATCTCCACCCGAGGGCAGGTCGGTCGTGGATGACGACGCGCTCATCGCCGGGTTCATCGTGACCGGGACCACGGACAAACAGGTAATCATCCGCGGCCTCGGACCTTCGCTCGCCGCCGGTGGAATTTCGCCCTCCGATCTCCTGGCCGATCCCACTCTCGAGCTGCGCGACCAGACCGGCGCGTTGATCACTTTCAATGACAACTGGATGGACAGCCCGCAGCGGCAGGCCATCATCGACAGTATGCTCGCGCCGAGCGACGATCGCGAAGCGGCGATCCTGGCGACGCTGGCTCCGGGCAGTTACACCGCGATCTTGCGCGGGGCCGGCGGAGGCACTGGCCTCGGGATTGTCGAAGTCTACAACCTCGGCCCGGACCTCAGCAGCAGTCTGGCAAACATTTCGACGCGCGGCCTCGTGAACACTGGCGATCAGGTCCTGATCGGCGGGTTCATTGTCGATGACCAGAACTCGATCGTCCTTCTGCGCGGGCTGGGCGCTTCTCTCGACATCGGCAGGCGTGAGTGACGCGCTCGCCAATCCAACGCTGGAGCTTCACGACGGCAATGGAGACGTGATCGCGTTCAATGATGACTGGCAGCAAAGCGACGAGGCAATCATCCAGAATACGGGGCTCGCACCGCAATTCAGTGAAGAATCGGCCATCCTCACCACGCTCGGTCCCGGAGCCTTCACCGCGATCCTGCGCGGGCTGGATGACAGCAGCGGCGTAGGGCTGTTCGAGGTCTACAATCTGCGCTGACGGCGTGACCACGCTGAGTCGTTAGGCAATCAGGCGCATTGTTTTCTCTGCTCTCCGACGCGGCGAAAAATTGTTACCTTCGGCGCGCCAATCTGCCTGCGATGGCGGGCGTAAACCGGGTTCCCTTCCGGCGTTCGGCGAAACCACACAATCAGACGCTTACAACTTCGTGCGACCGGAGAGAGCGCGGTAGAGCGTCAGCTCGTCGGCCGATTCCAGGCCGCCGCCGGCGGGTAGGCCGTGTGCGATGCGCGTCAGCGTGACCGGATATTTCTTCAACAGCTCGACGAGATAGTTGGTCGTCGCTTCCCCCTCCACATCGGCCGCGAGCGCGAAAATGATCTCGTTCGGGCGATTCCTTTTCCACCCGCTCGAGCAACGACGCGATCCGCAGATCCTCCGGCGCGACCCGATCGAGCGGCGAGATGCGTCCGCCTAACGAATGGTAGCGGCCGCGAAAGGCACTCGTCTTTTCCAGCGGCAGAATGTCGGTCGGCTGCTCGACGACGCAGAGCAATTCCCGGGCGCGCGACTCGTCGGCGCAGATTTCACATAGGTCCGCGGTCGCGAAGAAACCGCACTGCACGCAGGGATGGATCGCGGCCCGCGTCTCCGTGATGGCGCGCGCGATGCCCTCCGGCTGCTGATCGCGCGCCTGCACCATCCAAAGCGCGATGCGCTCGGCCGAGCGCGGACCGACGCCCGGCATCTGGCGCAATTGCGTGATCAGCTCGCGCAAGCGCGGCGGGATATTCGGTTCGTTTCAAAGCGGGACGAGCGGTTCCGCGACCGGCGCGGGCTCGGTCGCGGTCTGCTGACAGAGCGGCTCGAGCCGCCGCAAATACCATTCGAGAGGCTCGTCGGACGCGCCGTTTTCGGCCCGCACCCGGTTGAATTCCGCAAACGCTTCGTTCCAGCGGCGCTCGCGAAAGTAAACGATCGCGGTCCAGAATCGGTCACGCCGCGCGATTTCTTCCGCGGTCGCCTTTTCCGCGAGCGCGAGGAGTTCATAAACTTCGAGCCGATCGTGCGCCTCGTGGCTGCGCAGGAAATCGATCGGGCGCGCGACAATCGCCTTCCCAGCCGCGCTGAAAGTGCGTGGGCCGAGCAGAATTTCTGAACCGTAGATTTGGTTGGCGCGCGCCAGGCGCCGCGCGACTTCGAACGGCTCGCCCGCGATCACGATCTCGCGGCGCCCTGCACTCCTCCCGCATGGCCGCGACCACCATCCCGGAACTGATCCCGATGCGGAGATCGACTTTGCCTAACGAATCCGGCCGGGCGGCGGCCGCGGCGTGAAATTCCTCCCGAAAAGCGAGCGCGGCGCGAGCCGCTTCGGAGGCGTGCTGCGGACTGCTCGTTCGGAAAGCCGAAAAGAACGCGGATGCCTTCGCCATCGGCCGCCTGCAGATAGCCGCCATCCTGCAGGAAACGCTTCCTCGCGCAGTCGATGAATTCGCGGGTCAATTGCGCGCAGGCCGCGGGCGGCAGGTCGTCGATCAGCTCCGCTTCATTGGCGATCTCGCAATAGACGAAGCTGGCTTCGCGCGCACTCGGCTCGAACAGGTTGAGCGGCTCGCTTTCCGTCAGGCGATCGATGCCGGCTTGCGCGAGACGGCCGGCAAAAGCCTGTGCGGTCGCCCGGCGCTGCCGGCTCGACTCGCGTCGCGTTCAGGCCAAGCGCGAGGAGGGTCGCGCCGGTCGCGGCGAGAATGGCCGGCAACGGCGGGAAGGAAAGATGGGCCGCGTGCAGCACCCAGGCGGCGCCGAGCAGTTCCAGGATGAGCAGAACGAAGAGACCGGCCTGACGCGCGATGCCCGTCACCTGCAACATCGTCCACGCCACCGCGAAACTGAGCAGAATGAGAAAGAAGAAATTGCCAAATCCGACGGTGTCGTTAGGCGAGAGACCGATGGCCCTGCCGAGAGCGGCGGCGGGGCGGACGAGCAGTCCGCTCATTTGCAGCGCGATGGCCAACCCGGCGGCGACCGCGCCAATCCAGAGTGTCCCGAGCAGCGCGCGCTTCATTCCGCCGGGCGATCGCCGCCCGGTCCGTAGGATTGCAGCACCAGCTCGACTCAAAAATTTATCCGGCGCCTCGATCGCGGACTGCATCGAGCACGAAACTGTTCTTGCCCGTGTTCTTCTTGATCAAGCTGAGACCGAATTGGAAATCCTTGAAGAGATGGGCGCAGAGATCGCTCATCTTCATCCGTTCCGCGACGGCGCGCTCGACCAGGCGGCGCAGCGCGGAGTCGTCGAACTGCAGCTCGACGCCGTGCTCGCCGCGAAAAGCGGTCGGAAAACATCCGGGCTTCGTTGCTTGAGCGTTTCTTTTTCGTGTTGCTGACCTTCCGCCATGAGGCGCTCGAGGACGCAGCTGCGGCTCGCGGACCAGCTCTTCTGTGACGCGCAGTTGGGTGAGACCGGAGCCGGCGAGGTGATATTTGTAATCGCGGAACAATTTCTCCCAGACCGTGAGCAGGCCGCGCGCGCCGGTTTTTTCCAAGGCCGCCGCACTCGCAATGAGGAGCAACGCTTCGTCCTCGAAACTGACCTCGATGCCGTAAGCACGGAAGGCGCGTTCGTATTGCCGCAGGATGCTGCCCTCGGAATACTTCATGATTTTGTAGAGATCATCCGCGCTCAGCTCTTCGCAGACGACGCGGACCGGGAGCCGGCCGATGAACTCCGGTTCGAAACCGTATTCGATGAAATCCTGGGTGCCGACGTGCTGGAAAATTTCGTTGTCGAGAACCCTGACGGTCTCCGCCTTGAAACCAATCTGGCCCTGCGCGAGACGGCGTGAGACCTGCGTCTTCAAGCGCTCAAAGGCGCCGCTGACAACAAACAAGATGTGGCGGGTGCTGATTGTTTCGCGTTTCGTTTTGCCGCGCTTCTGGAATTCGAAGGCGGCCTGGAGCTGCCCTTGCAAATCGTTCGCGCTCCGCAGCGGCACCTCGGTTTCTTCCATTAACTTGAGCAGCGTGGTCTGGACGCCGCGCCCGCTGACGTCACGGCCGACCATGTTGGAAGCCGAAGCCAGTTTGTCGACTTCGTCGATGTAGATGATGCCGAACTGGGCGAGCGCGACGTCGCCGTCGGCTTTCTGGACCAGTTCCCGAACGAGATCCTCGACATCGCCGCCGACGTAACCGGTCTCGCTGAACTTGGTCGCGTCGGCTTTGACGAACGGGCACTTTGATCAGCTCCGCGATGTGCTTGATGAGGTAGGTTTTTCCGACACCGGTCGGACCGACGAGGATGACGTTTTGTTTCGCGTATTCGGTTTCCTCGGCGCGGACGGCGTCTTCGCTCTTCAGCTGGCGGAGATAATTGACGTGGTTGTAGTGATCGCAGACCGCGATCGAGAGAACTTTCTTCGCTTCGTCCTGTTTGATGACGAAACGATCGAGGTGCGCTTTGATGTCGCGCGGCAGAAAATCGAAGACGAAATGGTCGCCGCTCTGGCTGGACCGGTTTTTCGTCGTCGCCGTCTTCCGCGCGCTCGGGCTGGGCGAAAGTGGCGAAGGAAACTTTGTCGCCGAAGTTCGATTTCATGAACTCGGAAAGCTTGGCCTGCAATTCTTCAGGTGTGGGAAATGGCGGGTTTTGATTCATGGAGTAAAGGCGCGGCGCGAAAGGCACGCGCTGCGGAGGAACTTATCATCCTCGTTCGCCATGTAAAATTTCGCGTCGCAGTTGTCCTGCAGACGCGCAGAGACGGCGTTGCATCTTGCATTTAGGGCGCAACTGTGCTCAGTGGAATGCCGCTTTGGCAGGCCGGTCGCGCGCGACGCGCCCCGCTGCCGCGCACACTTATTTCATCATGCTTATTTATTCTTCTCGCTCAGGCCCAACCGGCAGCACCAGCCGGTGCCGGCTCCAATCCGCTCGCTTCGTTCATCCCCATCATTCTGATCTTTGTCATTATGTATTTCGTTCTTTTCCGGCCACAGATGCGGCGCCAAAAGGAACAGCAGCGTCTGGTCTCCGCGCTCAAAACGGGCGACCGCGTCGTGACCTCCGCCGGGATTCACGGAATGATCACCAACGTGAAAGACACGACCGTGACGGTGAAGGTGGCGGACAACGTGAAAATTGAGATGGAAAAATCCGCCGTCACGAACGTCCTGAAAGAGTAAATGACTCCCGCGTTAACTTTCTTTATCGGGCTGGTTCTGCTCGTTCTCTTCGGGTGGTATTTCGCGACCGATCACGGCCCGCGGAAACGCCTCCTCGCCACCCTGCTCATGGTGCTGCTCGTCGTTTTCAGCATCGTGACGATCTGGCCGCCGAGCAAAAAGGTTCAACTCGGTCTCGATATTCAGGGCGGCACTTCCTTCCTCATCCGGCTCGTGCCGGCCCAGGGCGACCGAGCCTTGACGAAAACCAATCTCGACCAGGCGGTCGAGGTCATTCGCAAGCGCGTCGATTATTTCGGCGGCGGCGAGCCAGTCATCAGCCCGGTCGGGACCGATCGGATCCTGGTGCAAATTCCCGGGCTGGATCCGGCCAAGATCATCGAGGCGCGGCAGCAACTCTCGCGCGTCGCGAAGCTCGAGTTTCGACTCGTCTATCCGGATAACGGCGAGCGCTTGCGCGCAATCGATGCCGGGACGGAAGTCATCCCGCCGGAGTACCGGATCGAGACTTATAACATTCAGCAGGGCGAAGGACAGAAGCCGGTGCAGGAACGCTTGCTCGTAAAGAAGAAGGCCGATCTTGGCGGCGACCGCGTGACCGAATCGAACGCCTACTATGGCAACGATGGTTGGACGGTGCAGCTGAAGTTCGACAGTGAAGGCGCAAAGAAATTCGGGCAGATCACCGAGGCGAATGTCGGGCATCGTTTCGCCATCGTGCTCGACGGCGTGATTCAATCCGCGCCCAGCATCCGGACCGCGATTTATGGCGGTGACGCGATCATCACTGGCCGTTTCCAGGAACAGGAAGCGCGCGGTCTGGCCAGCGTGCTCGAGAATCCGCTGCAGACGCCGGTCAGCGTCGAGGAAGAACGCAGCGTCTCGCCGACCCTCGGGCTCGACTCGATTCGGAGCAGCATTTTCGCCGGTCTCCTCGGCCTCGCGATCACGCTCGTGTTCGTGATGATCTACTACAAGTTCGCCGGTCTGATCGCGAATCTCGTGCTGATCGTGAACATCATCCTGCTGATGGGCGCGCTCACGATGTTCAACTTCGTCCTCACCCTGCCGGGCATCGCGGGCATCATCCTGACGATCGGTCTGGCGGTCGATGCGAGCGTGCTGATTTACGAGCGATTGCGGGAGGAACTTGCACTCGGCAAGTCGCTCAAGATCGCGCTCCAAACCGCCTACGAGAAAGCGTTCTCCTCCATTCTCGACGCCAACGTCACGACCCTGATCACGGCGGCGATTCTTTTCTGGAAAGCGAGCGGGCCGGTCAAGGGTTTCGCGATTTCGCTCACGCTCGGCATTCTGGCCTCGCTCTTCACGGCGCTGATTGTCGGGCGGAATCTTTTCGGCTGGTTTGTCGATACCGGGAAGGTGAAGCGCATTTCGATGCTCCACCTTATCTCGTCCAAGAACATCAACTTCCTCGGCAAAGGATTCCTCGCCGCGATGTTGTCGCTCGCTTTGTTGATCGCGGGGGCGACGGCGTTCGTCATGCGCGGCGATCGCAATTTCGGCGTCGATTTCAAGGGCGGCGATCTGCTCTCACTGAGCGCGGCGAAAAGCGTGCAGGTCGTCGCAGATTCGCGAAGCACTGAAGCCGATTCATCTCGATAACGAACCGATTCAGCAATCGCTCGAAGGGAATCGCAACTTCATCACCATTCGCAGCTCCGATTAACACCAGCGAGCAGGTCGAAAAGCGCGATCAGGGAACACATCCCAATGGCGAATTCAAGGTGGAACGCGAGGAGCGCGTCGGCGCGCTCGTCGGCGGCGAGCTGGCGCGAAACTCCCTTTGGGCGCTCGGTCTCGGTATTTTCGGAATCCTGATTTACGTCACCTTCCGATTTGAGCTGTCCTTCGCAGTCGGCGCGATCGTCGCGCTGCTCCACGACGTTCTCATGACGGTGGGAGTCTTTTCACTCATGGGCCGGGAGTTGACCCTGACGATGGTGGGCGCGGTCCTCACGATCGCCGGTTATTCGATCAACGACACGATCGTCGTCTACGATCGAATCCGCGAAGGCCTGGCCAGCGGACGGCGCGGTTCGATCGAGCAGATCATGAACGAGAGCATCAACCAGACGCTCAGCCGCACCATTCTGACCAGCACGGTGACGTTGATCCCGATCCTCTGTCTGTTCTTCTTCGGCGGCGCGGTGCTGCGCGACTTCTCGCTCGCGATCATCATCGGCGTGGTGGTCGGAACCTATTCGTCGATCTTCATCGCTTCGCCGATCGTCCTCTGGTGGACGCGGGCGCGCGGCGGCAGCGCGAGCAGTTTGCGGCGGGAAGTGACCCAGAAAAGCGCCTGTCACTACACCCTCGTCGGCCTCCTAAACGCGCAGTTGACGCTGGGGGAACGGAGCCTTAGGATCGCTCGCCAGCCAGGGGTAGAATTTTTCATATTTAGATAAGATCAGGAGAAAAAATCGCATGCCAGAAGTGATCGTTCGAAAAGGTGAGCCGGTGGACCGGGCCTTGAAACGGCTGAAGAACAAGCTGGACGCGGAAGGGATTTTGGAAGAGGTGCGCCGTCTGCGCGCCTTCGAAACGCCTTCGCAGAAGACCCGTCGCAAGGCGAAAGCCAACGCGAAACGGGGCCGCGCCAAGTTCCGTTTTAATCCGTCGTAAGCCATTCGCCGCCAATGATGTAGACGCCTCGCTCGGCGAGGCGTCAGGGCGTTATGAGCTTCGTCTCTGTTCTCGGACGAAGTCGACGCGCCAACGCGCTCTCGAGCGAACGTCTACAGGTCGCACTCGCAGACGATCCGGAACCCGAGGTCGTTGCAGGAATAGTTCGGCACATTTGAGCCGCGCGTCGTCGCCCGCAGGCTGTTGAAGCGCGACTTCCAACTCCCGCCCCGATAGACCCGTTTCGCGCCCGAAACCGCTCCCCGCGGGTTGATCTTGGGCGTGCCGCGATAGGCTTCCAGGAAGTCGCTGCACCACTCCCAGACGTTCCCCGCCATGTCTTCCATTCCGAAGGGACTGGCGCCCCGCGGAAACGCGCCGACCGGCGAGCTTTCCGCGAAGCCATCGTCGATCTCGCGATCACTCCAGGCGAAGTCCGTGTTGCGATCGGCGAAATTCGCCAGATCACCACGCCGTTCCTGGTCTCCCCACGGATATTTGCGGCCATCCGTCCCGCGCGCCGCATATTCCCATTCGGCTTCGGTCGGCAGGCGATAGCGCCGCCGTTCGCGCGAGCTGAGCCATTGGCAAAATTTCACCGCCTCGACGCTGCTCACATAAACCACCGGATGCCGATCGCCCGCACCGGGCGCGCGTTTGCCGGCGTGGCTTGGATCAAACAACTCATATTGCGCGTTCGTGATCGGGTGGCGGGAAAGGTAGTAGCAGCTCAGGGTCACCGTGCGTGATCGGTCGTTCGTTAGGCGCAGCGTCCGGCGCCTCGCTCCCCATCTGAAAAACACCGGATGGCACGAGCAACAGTTCAGCGCCGCTGCTGCTCGTAAAATTGGGAAACTGCGCCCGCTCGGTCGCGACGTCGATCGGCGTCGGAACCTTCGGCGCAGCAGGAGGCGCGGCGGCGGCGCCATTGGTGGAAGCGGCAGGCGCTTTCGGAGCTACAACAATGACAGGTTTCGACGGGGTCGGCGCGGCGTGTTCTTCGATTTCCTCCAGGTAGAGATCCACCAAATCCTCGGCATCACCCGGCTCGATCCCGAGATTTTCCGCCATGTTCACAAAGGCGTCGCGCTGGTCATCCGTCATGTCATCGCATCGAGCCCGCTCAGGCGCAGCATCCGCATGAAATCCTCCTTCGGATCGAGCGGAGCCTTGGTTTTCTCCGCGGCCGCCCTCGCTTCCGGCGTGGGCGGAGTCACCCGCACGCCGCCGCAGTCGCGCAGCTCCGCTTCGATCAGCTCCAGCATTCGCTCGTTCGGTCAGGCCCGTGTTGCCGGCCGAACTCCAGCAGGGTCTCTTCCTCCTGCGGACGAGAGCGTTTTATCGTTCAGGGCAAAGACGACGTATTTGTTGAACTCGGCGACAGCTTCCTCCTCGGCTTGCGCGGCCAACTCTTCGTCCACCTGGCGGCGACGCTCGGGATCGAGCAGTTCGACGCGGGCCTCGGTCAGATAACGCGACGATTCGTCGAGCCCGGAACGCAACAGCTGGGCGAGCGGATTGCTTGGCTGATTTTTCAGCGGCAGCTTCTTTTGCCACCACAGAAGCAATTCGCGAAAGCGCTCTTCGATCAGCTCGTTGCTCGGATTGGTCCGCGGATCAAGGCAGAGTCGCTCGTAAGGATCAGGCGAGTTGTAGCGGCTCCAGCCGTCCCACTTCCGCGGGTCATCCGGCAACGGAATCGGGAAGCTGATCGGCTTGAGCATCTCAGACGACGCTCAATTGCCCCAACGCCGCCGTCGCGCGATCCAGTTCCGCCTCGCGAAAGTCCGGTCTTGCGTTCGATCGAGACCGAGGCGCAATTGCCACAGGCTTCGACCGCGACTTCCAGCACCTGATTGGCGTTGTATTCGTAGGTCAACTCGACCGGAGAACCCTTCGGCAGGAACGGCGGCAGCTCGACATCGCAGATTCCCAGCGGCGTGCACTCCTGCGGCAACGTGCTTTCGCCTTCGACGATCCGCACGATCGCCCGCTGCATGTTGGCAGTCGCGGTGCCGAAGGAATTCTTCGCCACCGCCGGCATCGCGGTCATTTTCTTGATCATCGGGAAGACGTATTCCTCGAGATGCGCTTCATCCCAGAGGACGACGCCAAGGGTGTGCGAGGTAATGTTGCGCACCTGGATGAGTCCGCCCTCGCGTGAGGAAAATTGTTGGCGCGTCTCGGACGGGAAGCATTTTTTCGCCCGTCGTTTCCTCTTCATTGAGGAGCGACAGGATCGCCTGAATGGCCGCGCCGACCGCGACGGCTTCGTCCGGGTTCACGTCTTCGGCCAGCGGAACGGAAGCGAGTTTGGCGATCATCTCGCGCACCATCGGCATGCGCGTCATCCCGCCGACGAGCAGAATCTTGTTCACCTGCGGACCACTGCATCTTGGCCTCGCGCATCACGATTTCGCAGATCGCCTTGCACTTCTCGACGAGGTGCTTCGTCATCGTCTCGAATTCTTCGCGGGTCAGCTCGACCTTGATGCTCTTGCCGTTGTGGCTGTGCACGATCGTTGTGCGATCGCGACTGGAGAGCTGGATCTTCGCGGCCAGGGCCCGGCTTTGCAGATCCTGATAGCTTTGCAGATCGAGCAACGGGTTCTCGCCATGCGCGCGATCGAATTCTTCCGCGACATGATTGACGATGATGTCGTCCCAATCCTTGCCGCCGAGCCGATGGTCGCCGTTGGTCGCCACCATCTCGAGACGATGTCCTTCGATCCGCATGAGCGTGACGTCGAAGGTGCCGCCGCCGAGGTCGAAGACGAAAACCGTCTGGTCTTCATCGAGCTTGTCGAGTCCGTAGGCCAGCGCCGCAGCGGTCGGCTCGTTGATGATTTGCAGGACATTCAAGCCCGCCAGGCGGCCGGCGGTAATCGTGGCGGTGCGTTCCGCATCATTGAAATAAGCCGGCACGGTGATGACCGCGTCGGTCACCGGCATCTTGAGATATTTTTCCGCATCCGACTTCAGCTTCTTGAGGATGAGCGCGGAAAGTTCCTCCGCCGAATAGATCTTGCCGTTGAACTCGCGGTGAAACTGTTCCTTCGACTTGCCCATCTCGCGCTTGACGAAATCGACGATCTTCTCCGGTTCCGCGACGGTGTTGTTCTTGGCGATCGTCCCGACGATGGCCTTGCTGCCATCGAACAAAACGACCGAGGGCGTGATGCGCTCACTTTCAGCGTTTGGGATGATTTGCGGTTTTCCGTAGGCATCGATGTGGGCGACGGCCGAGAAGGTCGTGCCGAGATCAATTCCGACTGCTTTGCGATTGCTCATGTGCTTTTTGGAGACTCTTTGAATTCGTTGTCTGGTTTGCGGACCCACTCAATGCAGTTTCCATGCCTCGAGTTTCAATCCCGAGCGATTATTTTTTCGCTCGCACGAGCCCGCGGCGTGGCGCGGAATTACTGGAATCGCTTGGCGATGACTTCTTCCGGGCGCAGGACTCGATCGTGCCAGGTAAAGCCACGCTTTACTCGCTGCACGATGCGACCGTCTTCCTCCGCGCACTCGGCCGGCTCGAAGCTGATCACGCGATGGAGCGTGCGATCGACCGTTTCGCTCGCCTCGATCTCGTTCACCTCGAGGCGATGCAGAATTTCGAGCAGGAAATGGAGGATGTTGGTGAGATTGTTGCGCGAGCGCACATTCTCACGGTCGCTCTCTTCTTCGTTCGCCGCCTCCTCGAATTGCCCGGCAAGCGTGCTCAGGTCGTCGAACAAAACGAGCAGATCGCGAATGAACGGCTTCTGGAGCGAATCGCGGACGAAATTATCACGGTAGCTGATCAGTTCCTCATGCAGCGAATCGAACAACTTTTGATTGACGGTCTCGCTTTCCCGGATCGCCGCAAGCTGCTCCTCGATCTTCTGGAAGTGAATCGACTCGAAATTCCGCACCACCGATTCTTCCAAGGCTTCGACCCGTTGACCGAGCGAATGGATCGCGCTGATCAACGCGGAAATGCCGGAGACCGGTATCAGCTCTGCGGAGCGCGGGCGGCGGGGTCGCCGCCTGCGCGCTCAACTCCTGCATGACCGCTGCAAAATCGGTCTCAATCTCGATCGCCTGACTCATGTTTAATCAGCGCCTGCGAAAGAAGCGCCGGATCGCATCGACCAGGCCCGGAATATCGTGGCGTGTCGCCTCGACTCCAATCGTTAGGCCACGATCGCGCGCGGTCTTCGACGTAATCGGGCCAATGCTCGCCACCTCCATCCCCACCGGCCAGGGCAACCCGAGCGCGAGAAAATTTTCGACGGTCGATGAGCTGGTAAAAGTGATCATGTCTGCGCCCTCTGCCGACCAGCCGCGATCTCGCTTCTGTCCGATCGCTCGTTTCTGCGACGGTTCGGTAGGCAAAAGCAACATCCACAATGGCCCCCAGGGCTCCGAGCTCCTTTGGTAGCAGATCCCGCGCCTCCTCCGCCCGCGCAATCAGAATGCGCAGATTTTCGATGTCGCCTTCCTTCTTGAATTCGCGCACCACCGCTTCGGCGACAAATTCCTCCGGCTGCAGGTCCACCTTCAGATGAAAATCGCGCACCCGCTGCGCCGTCGCCGGACCGATCGCCGCAATCCGGGCTGCCGCCGATCTCACGCGCGTCGTCGTAAAGCTTGTAAAACATTTCAAAGAACGCGGTCACGCCGTTCGGACTCGTGAAGACGATCCAGTCGTAGGCGTGCGCGTCCTGCACCAGCTCGGCAAAGGCGCGCAGATCGCTCGGCGGCTCGATCCGGATGGTCGGCAACTCGATCACTTCGGCGCCGAGATCGCGCAATTGGTCGCTCAGCGCGCCGGCTTGTTTCCGGGTGCGCGTCACCACGATCCGCCGGCCGGCCAGCGGCCGCTCATCCTGCCAGTGCAATTCCTTGCCTAACGAGACCACTTCGCCAAAAACGGCGACCGCCGGCGGCGCAAAATTCTTCTCCGCCACTCGCTGCGCGATGTTCTGCAATGTGCCGCGGATCGTTTCCTGCCGCCCGGTCGTTCCCCAGCGGATCAACGCCACCGGCAGATCCACGCGGACGCCGTGCTCCATCATTTGTTGCGCGATGGCTTCGATCCGCTCGACCCCCATCAGCATCACCTGGGTTCCGCCCAGTTTGGCCAGCGCCTCGAAGTCGATCGAGCTCTCGGTTTTCTCCGGATCTTCGTGACCGGTGAAAAAGGTCACATGCGAAGTCATTCCGCGATGGGTCACCGGAATGCCCGCGTAGGCCGGTGCGGCAATCGCCGAGGTAACTCCCGGCACCACCTCGAAAGGCATTCCTGCCGCGGCCAACGCCTGCGCCTCCTCGCCGCCACGGCCGAACAGGAACGGATCACCGCCCTTTAACCTAACGACTTGTTTCCCTTCGCGCGCTCTTCTCGACCAGCAGCGCATTGATTTCGTCCTGCTTCAGAGTGTGCGCGCCCGCCTTCTTCCCGGCGTAGATGATCTCGGTCGTTTCCGGCGCCCACTGCAACATCTCGGGATTGCAGAGATAATCGTAGACAATCACTTCCGCCCGTTCGATGAACTGCTTGGCGCGCAAGGTGACCAGCCCGAGATCGCCCGGCCCCGCGCCGACCAGATAACAGCGTCCGGACTCTTTCTTAGTCGCCATAGAGTTTCTCCATCAGTTCGGCCGCGAGCTCCTCGGGTTGCGCGGATGCGCCGCTCACGGCACCAGCTCGCGGCGCCAACGTCTCGTCTGCAAAAACCTGCGCTTGCAGCCGCAATTCTCTCATTCGTCATTGTTCGCCTGCACGCCCACCGGCGAATCGCAGTCCCCCTCAAGCAACCGCAGGAATTCGCGTTCGGCCCGCAGACAAACCAGCGTCGGTTCGATCATTGATCGCATCGACCAGGTGCCGAACCCGTTCATCGTTGCGCCGCACTTGCAGGGCGATCACACCCTGCCCGCCCGCCGGGACAAAATCTTCCGGTGAAAGAATCTCGCCTTCACCTCGAGACCGAGCCGCTCCAGGCCGGCGCGCGCCAGAATAATCCCGCTCCAATTTTCGTTTTCGTCCAACTTGCGCAACCGCGTCGGCACGTTGCCGCGCAGATCGACGATCCGTCAGATCGGGCCGTTTCCAACGCAGCTGACGCTGCCGCCGGACGCTGCCGGTCGCGATCGTCGCCCCTTGCGGCAAACTCGTTAGGCCGAGATCCGTTCTTCGTGACCAGGACATCTCCGGTTTGGCCACGCGGCAGAGCCGCGCAAATCTCCAGGTCGTCCACCCGTTCGCTCGGCAGATCCTTCGCGCTGTGCACCGCGAGGTCGATTCGCCTAACGAGAAGCTGCTTTTCAATCTCGCGTGTGAACATTCCCTTGCGACCGGCCTTGCGGTCCGCCACGGCCTCCGGGCGGGCGCTCTCGTCGCCGCTTGTCCGGATGATTTCTGATCGTCACTTCCAGCTCCGGCCAGGCGGCACGCAGCGCCTGCTCGACCAGCCGCGCCTGCGCAAGGGCAAGATCGCTGCCGCGCGACCCAACGATGATCCTGCCGGGCGCGCCCACTCAGCTTTCGGAAACGCGCAGGGAAGGTTCACTCAACTCGGACGGATTCAACATCCGTTCCCGCCCCGAAACGAACCAGCCGCCGAAATCGTGCACGTGTCCCGCGATGATCTCCTCACCGGCGGCGATTTGTTCCCGCCGTAGCGCGAGCGACTGCTGGGCGATCGATTGCAGCGAGTCGATGTCGTAGAGAAACACTCCTTCCATCTCGTTCACGTCCGGCGCGACGTCACGCGGCACGGCGATGTCGATGATGAAAAGCGGCCGATCGAGGCGGTCATGCAGGAGCGGTGCGAGGTTTTGCCGTGTGACAATCGGGGTTCGCCCGGCGGTCGATGAAATCAGGATGTCGACTTCGCGGCAGTGGGTTTCCCATTTCTCCATCGGCACGGCGCGACCCCCGACAGCGCCGCGAGTGTTTGCGCTCGTTCCGCGGAACGATTCGTTACCCGAATGTCGCTCACCCCGCGCTTTACGAGGGCGCGCGCGGTGCGCTCGCTCGCTTCGCCGGCGCCGAGCAGGAGCACCTTGCGCGTCTCGAAATGGCCGAAAATTTGTTCCGCCAAGATCTACCGCGACCGAGCCGACGGAAACCGCCCCTCGGGTAATTTCCGTTCGGGTACGGACCTGCTTCGCGACTCGGAACGCGCGTTGAAAAAGTCGATGCAGAAAGGGTCCGGCAGCGCCAGATTCGCGTGCCGCGGCGTAGGCCTTTTTGGCCTGGCCAAGAATCTCGGTCTCGCCGATCACCATCGAGTCGAGTCCCGACGCGACTCGAAAGAGATGCTGCACACATTGCTGCGCTTCGTGTCGATAGAAGACCTCCATTTCATCGTCCTCAGCGACCATCCCCTTCGCGAGCAGGCAGTGCGCGATCCGCTCGGTCGGGACCGGTTCTTCGGAGGCGGCGTAAACTTCCACTCGATTGCACGTGGTGAGGAGCAGCGCCTCCGTGCAGCCGGCTTCTTCGCGCAGGATCCGGTCGATCGCGGCGTGGCCGACGAAGCGCTCGCGCGTCTCGACATTCGCGGTGTGATGGCTGAGGCCGACGCAGAAGAGATTCATTAGAGCGAGTGTGTCTGCGACAGAAAAGTGATGCCCCAGAGCAAGGTCAGCGCCGCACTGAACGCGAGGACGCAAAGCGCGGCGATCCGGCGCGGAGCGGTCGTGCCGAGATGACGCGCGAGAAGGATCGCGGCGTAGAAGATCCAGACGCCTAACGACCAGGCGATCTTCACGTAAGGCAGCGGCTGGCCGGTCAGAAAGCCGGCTGCGATCCCCAGCGTGAGCAAGACGAAATCCGAGCCAGAGCAAACGCGTGATCGCCGCGAAAAGATCAGTCAGCGGCGGGAAATGGTAGAACATCGAATTGATCTGGCGCGTCTTGAGCTGGCGCTCCTGCACGAGATACATCAGGCCCGGCGACGCAGGCGAG
Source organism: uncultured Verrucomicrobiae bacterium (assembly GCA_963821615.1). Classification (GTDB taxonomy): domain Bacteria; phylum Verrucomicrobiota; class Verrucomicrobiia; order Chthoniobacterales; family UBA10450; genus Palsa-1392. The sequence continues at coordinate 104,629 of CAWGEN010000012.1, forward strand.
CGCGAACGCCCCGTAGGCGATGAGCGAAACCGAGGCGTGCATTTCCAGCCACGGTGAGGGCGAAGCGACGCGCGGATGGGGGACGATCGATCGGCGCGAGCAAGCGCAAACGTCTGCAGCACGAAAACGAAGCGGCGCTGTGAACGCGCCCATCAGCGAGAGCCGATAGGCCGGTCCGATGAGGAGATAAATCAGCGAAACCGACCAGGCGAGAAAGATGAAGACCTCGAAAAGATTCGTCAGCGGGCAACGTCCGAGAGCGTGGCCGCGCACCGAGAGAAAGGCGGTCTGAAAAACGAAACCGAGGGCGATGGCCGAAGAAGTTGAAACCAGCCGACGCGATAACTGCGCGCCTTGATCGCGACGGTCGTCCGCACCATCGCGAGAAAAAAACACAAGGTTGAGATGATCAGCAGTCCACGATCCATCGGACCCGAAGGTAAAAGGCGGCGTGCTGCTTGGCAATCATCGTTCGCCGGGCGGCCGGAGGCGCGGTTCCTGCTTTTTAATTGGCCGACATGAAAACGTTGGCGCGCAGATTGAGCGAAAACGACCACGCAGCGAGATGAAGTGCAGAGTCTCCGGCGGGCGCTCGACAAGAGCTACGCCCAATTACGCGAAAGAGCGCAGGCTGAATGGCAGCGCCGTTGCGCCGGCCGCGACCCGAGCGATGCCTGTGTCCGCGTCCGTATCGGACAGGACGGGCGGCAGCAGGCGCTCACGTCCTAGAAGCACGGGCGTCGTGCCGAACGGGCAATGGGCGAGCGTTGACGATTTCTGCCGACCCGCTAGCCTCCCGACCATGGGTGTTGATTCGATCGCTCGTTTGCACGCGGGCGATCCGCGATGTCCCCAATTTTCCGAAACACGGGATCGTCTTCAAGGACATCACGCCGATCCTGGTCGACGCGCAGCTCTTTCGGGAATCGATCGACGTTTTCCTGGAACGCTGCCGCACCCTGCCGATTGACAAGGTCGTCGGCATCGACGCGCGCGGATTTCTTTTCGGGTCGGCGGTCGCCTACGCGCTCGGCGTTGGCTTTGTTCCGATCCGCAAGAAAGGGAAGCTGCCTTTCAAGACGGCGAGCGCGGCCTACTCGCTCGAATACGGCGATGCCGAAATGGAGATGCATGTCGACAGCATCGAGCCCGGCGAGAAAATCGTGCTGATCGATGACCTGCTCGCGACCGGCGGGACGTCGGCGGCGGCCGCGGCGTTGATCAAGAAAGTGGGCGGCGAACTGCTCGAAGCGCAGTTCTTGATTGAGCTGGAGTTTCTTGCATGGGCGCGAAAAGCTCGATCCGACACCGGTGATGACGTTCCTGAAATTTTAGAGAGCGCCCTACCCTCCGCAGGTGCAACCGCTTGCCGCAGTTCTCGCGGCGGCCTTCCACGATCACCTCCACGCGAATCTCCTGCAGCGCGAGCTGATCGTGGATCGCGTTGAGCAGATCGAGCGCACGACCGTCCGGCATCTCCGCACAACGCAGCTCGATCCGTCGCATTTTTCCCCGCCAACTCCGGATGCGCTTCGGCCATTTCGCCATCGAGCAAAAATGAGACGTAGGCATTGAACTTCTCCTGCAGCTGGAAAAGCTGAAGATCTGAATCATCCCACGGACGCGATTCGAACATCACCAGCAGCACCTCATCGCTCTTTGTGTCGTGCGCGAAAAAATCGATCACCCCGGGCTGCTCGACGCCAGCAGGTGTCGCGCCGACGTGTCGGCCGCAGGGCCTGTGGCGGCGGCGCTCTCCTGTTCATTTGCCATCGGGAGCGCGATCCTACGGAAAGATTGGTCATCGTGCAACGAGCGGCTAACATTATCGTGCGCCATGCGAAAAGCATTCTCCGCTCTCGTCGCGCTCTCGATCGTTAGGGCGCTGCCCGCGGTCGGGCACAGTTCGGTCCCGAGTTTGTCCAGAACAGCAGCTACTGGAACGACGGCAAAGCCGAGTTCAACATCTACGACGCCCAAATCGTTCGCTACGGCCAGCCCCGCCAGACGGAAGTGCTCCATATCTTGGTGCGCGAACCGTTCGATCTGAAGCAAATGGTGAAACCCGACAACTGGCAGCGCCCCGGCGTCATCCAGGTTTTGAAGATGAACCAGATCCTGCATATCCCGACCGGCCTTTACGTTTATCAGCAGATGCAGTCCAACTTCTGGCGGGCCGACAACGCGCGACTGGCGAAATTTTCTCTCACGAGCAACGACAGTTGCGGCAATACCTACAAGGAAGCGCGCCGCGGCGGCGAGATTTTCAGCTACCAATGGCATACTTACTGGGATGGAATGGCCGAGGGCCGGGAGAAAATACGGCTTCCGCCTAACGGATTTTTTTACGACGAGCTGCCGCTCCGGGTGCGGACAATCGATTTTGCAAAACCGAGCGGCGACTTCGAGATCCAGCTCGCGCCCACCATCATCAACTCCAAAAAGGACAATCTCGTCTGGAAGCCGGCACAGGTGCATTTCGAATCCAGCGAGCGGGCGATTTACGTGACCGTCCGGCACGACGCCGGCACCGATCGCTTCGTGCTCGGTCGCGATTTCCCATATCTCCTCCGGACCTGGGAGGCCGCGGATGGCAGTCGTCTCACGCTGAAGCGAAGCCTTAAAGTCGATTACTGGAATTACCACAAGCTCGGCGACCGCAAGCGCGCGCTTCTCAACCGAGCGCTGGAGCATCCGGACTAACGGCGTCGCCGCCGTCGAAAACGATTGAACCGCAGAGGTGAAGCCGGTTTAGTGGCGCATGGCAAGACCGCGAAAATCGAAAGGGCTCACGCTTCTCGGCCGCAGCGAAACGCGCGTTCCAGGCGCTCCGTCCGCGGCCATCCTCGAGACCTTCGCCAATCCTGCCGCAACGTCCCTACTGGATTCACTTTCAATCGGCCGACTTCACGTCGCTTTGTCCGATCACCGGCCAGGCTGATTTCGCGGAAATCACAGATCGATTATCAACCTGGCACCCGCTGCCTCGAGACAAAGTCGCTCAAGTTCTATCTTGCATCCTATCGCAACGAACGGGCCTTCAACGAAGCCGTCACCAACCACATTCTCGACGATCTGGTGCGGGCCTGTGATCCGCGGCGCATGATTGTGCAGGCCGAATTTGCCGCCCGTGGCGGGATCAGCCTAACGATTACTGCAACCTTTCCCGACGAGACCGCGCGCGCGCGATGAAGCGCGCGGTTGTCCTCCTGAGCGGCGGGCTGGATTCCGCTACCGTGCTCGCCATCTCCCGGGCGGAAGCGTTACGAAACCCACGCGCTTTCCTTCCGCTACGGCCAGCGGCACGAACGCGAGCTTGCCGCGGCGGAGAAGGTCGCGCAGTCGTTAGGCGCTTCCGGCGCATCGGATTGCGGAAATCGATCTGCGCGTCTTTGCCGGCTCCGCCTTGACCGCTGAACTGGAAGTTCCGAAAACGCGCTCCGCGACAGAGATGGCGAGCGGCATTCCCGTTACCTACGTCCCGGCACGCAACACGATCTTTCTTTCCTACGCGCTGGCCTGGGCGGAGGTGCTCGGCGCGACGGATATCTTCATCGGCGCGAACGCGGTCGATTACAGCGGATATCCCGATTGCCGGCCAGAATTCATTCGGGCTTTTGAGCAACTCGCCAACCTGGCCACACGGGCCGGCGTCGAAGGGGCACGCTTTACGATTCACGCGCCGCTCCTTGCGCTGAGCAAGGCGGCGATCATCCAGCGCGGGCTTTCGCTAGGGGTGGACTATGCGCTGACTCACAGCTGCTACGATCCGACGTCTGCTGGTCTGGCCTGCGGCGCCTGCGATTCGTGCCAACTGCGCTTGAAAGGCTTTCGCGAAGCGGGGCTGACCGATCCGATTGTCTACGCGCCATGAGTTTGCAATCGAGACTCGGGATGTTTGTTCTTACGCGCCAGGAGCAGCGGACGATCGCCTTCATCGTCTTGGCTGTAATCCTGGGACTGGTCACGCAGCACTACCGCCGCCAACACGCCGAGCGGCTCGATGCGGCGCCTGACAGCCTCAAGCAGGAAGGACCGACGTTCGCTTCTCCTGCACCCACGCCGCAGCCGACTCGCTGATATCGTTAGGCCAAGAAATCACGGCTTGGCTTCGCTCAGGCCCGGAATCCGCGCGTAGCCGACAAACCTCGGAGGATTTCCTGAAGTGGTTGACTTCTTTGAAGCGGCGATCTTGAAATCGAAGATGCTCACCCCGAACTGCTGTTCGCCTTCATAGGTCCGCCCGTCGCTTGCGCCGACCATGATCGGCTTGCCGGTCTTCTTTTCCTTCCCGAGATAAATCATGGTGTGGGTGACCGGCGGATCGTGCTCAACGGTATAGGTGCCGATCCAGAAGAGCAGGTCTCCCGGCTTCAGTTCGTCCAGTTCAAAGGAATCGAGGTCGCGACTCAAGACGGCACGGAAGTTTCCGGCTTTGCGCACCCAGACATATTGTTCGCTCGCGTCGCGCGGCACATCCTTCACGCCATTTTCGCGCAGGACGTAGTAGATAAAACCTGAGCAATCCATCCCGCCGTTCGACGGATCGGCTGATCCGTAGCTGTAATCGAGATTGCGTTTCGTCAGCTCGAGCGCGTCACCGAGGAGCTTGCGCACCGGCCAGGGATTTTCGTCGAAACCGTCGATTTCGTCAGGCGCGATCGTCGCCACCTTCCGTTCCGGACTGGGCGACTCCTCCGGAGCTGTTGTCGGAGTTTCGGTCGGGCTCGGCGAGGGGCTGGGCGACGGTGTCGGGGACGATTTCTTTCGTTTCGGCCTGGGTGTTTCTTCCTCTTCGAGAGAAGGCGGCGGAGAACTCTTGTGCTTGGGCTGCGCAGGTGATTTTGGAGAAGCGCTGACGGAGGGCGATGGTGCCGGACTGCTTTTCCGGGTCGAGCGTTTGTGCCGTCGCTGGCTTGGTGTCGGGGTCGGCGTGGCAAAAAATTTCTCGATCTTCTCGCCTAACGAAGATTCTTCCGCGCGCGCCGCAGGTACCGACGCGACAGAAAAAAGAAATATGAAGACCAGTGTCCCGCCCGAAGATCGATTCGTTAGGCTTGACCTGCAGCGTCGTCCGTTACTTGTCATCCTACACGGTCAGGGTCACAACGCGTCTATTGCAACTGTGACGTTCGTCGCCGTCCGCGCGGCCTCGGAATAAGAAAAATGCCCGCCCCGGCATCGTAAAAACGCAGCCTTCCGCCTACCGATCGTTCGCGCCGAGCTCCTGCAGGATCGCCTTGTTCATCTTGAGCCCAAATTCCAGGTTCTCGAGCGGAAAATTCTCGTTAGGGGAATGCGCTCGGCAATCGGCCATGGCGAGACCAAGGAGGAGCGTCTCGACGCCCAGAATATCGCGAAATTGCGAGACGATCGGGATGCTGCCGCCTTCGCGGATCAGCGCTACCTCCTGGCCGAAAGCCCGCTTCAAAGCGCGTTGCGCCGCTTCGCCAAACGGGGAATGCGGATCAGTCAAATACCAGGGACCGCTGTGCCCGTCGATGATTTCCATTGTCACTCCAGGCGGGAGATGTTTTTCCAAATGTTTTCGAGCCTGCTTTAGAATCGTGTCGCCATCCTGGTTTGGCACGAGGCGAAAGGTCAGTTTCGCCATTGCGTGGCTGGCAATCACGGTTTTCGTCCCCGGTCCCTGGTAACCGCCGCCAATGCCGTTGATCTCTGCGGTCGGGCGCACCCAGAGGCGCTCGAGCGTGCTGAAACCTTTTTCACCGAAGAGCTCCGGGGCGCCCGTTTCATCGAGAATCTCTTTGTCGCTGTCGATCGGCAGTTTCCGCCAGGCCTCGCGCTCCCAGTCTTCGAGCGGCTTCACCTGATCGTAGAATCCCTCGATCGCGACGTGTCCGTTCTCGTCGTGCAAGGTCGCGAGCAAGCTGCGCAAGTGCTGTGACTGGGTTCGCAACGGCGCCGCCAAATACGCCCGAGTGCAAGTCCATCTTCGCGCCCGTCACTTTCACCTCGAGCGCGGTCACGCCGCGCAAACCGTAGCTGAGCGTCGGCACGCCGCGCGCGATCATGCCGGTGTCGGAGACGACCGCCACATCGCATTTGAGCGCGTCGCGATTATCCTTCAGAAACCCTGGCAGGTTGTCGCTGCCAATCTCTTCCTCGCCCTCGATGATGAGGTGCAGGTTAACGGGCAAATCGCCGCTTTCTTCGAGCGTCTCCTGGATGCCGAGAATGTGCGCGAGGATCTGGCCTTTGTTGTCCGTCGCGCCCCGCGCGTAGACATAGCCGTTTTTCAAGACAGGATCGAACGGCGGCGAATCCCATAGCTCGAGCGGGTCGGGCGGCTGCACATCGTAGTGCCCGTAAAGCATGACGGTCCTGCGGCCGGGTTGATGTTTGTTTTTCGCCCAGACCACCGGATGTCCAGGGGTGGAAACCAGCTGCGCCTCAAGACCGATTCCGTTCAGTTTTTCGACCAGCCAATGCGCACACTCGGCCAGCTTTTTCGAGTAGGCGTCATCGGTCGAAATGCTGGGGAATCGCAAAAAAGTGTAGAAGTCTTGAAGGTAAGAATCGCGCATCTCGGAGATTAAAGCAGCTTCGCACGACGACAACTAACGACTTGCCGCGAGCGTCTCGCCTCGCGCAGCCTGCGACGCATGAATCAGCCCGTCGAGACCGCGGAAGAGACGCAATTGATCCGCGCGCTCGGCGTCCCGAGCCTGACCGCGAACATCGTTAACGCGACGGTGGGCGCGGGAATCTTCGCCCTGCCTGCACTTGTCGCGGCGCAAATTGGAGCGGCAGCGCCGCTTGCTTTTCTCGTCTGCGCATTGGCGATGGTGTTTTTTGTTACTTCGTTCGCTCTCGCCGGAAGCCGCGTCTCACTTACCGGCGGGATGTACGCTTACGTCGAGACCGCTTTCGGTCGCTACGTCGGTTTTATCGCCGGGGTGCTCTATTTTCTCACTGCGATTCTCGGTTCCTCCGGAGTCGTGACTCTGCTTGCCGACACGGTGGGCGCGATGGCCCCAATTTTCGCCAACAGAAGCGCCCATTTTCTGATCGTTCTGCTCGTTTTCGGATCGCTCGCCTGGATAAATGTCCGCGGCGTTCGATCCGGTGCCCGCGCGGTCTGGATTGTGACGATCGTCAAGCTGGTTCCGCTGCTCATCTTTGTCTGCGCTGGCATATTTTTCGTTAGGCGGGCAGATGCCCTGGCGATAACCTGGCCGGGCGCGCCTGCCTTGGGGCGCAGTGTGCTGATCCTGCTCTTTGCCTTCGTCGGGATTGAAGTCGCGCTCATTCCGAGCGGCGAGGTGAAGAATCCGGCACGCACCGTCCCGCGGGCGATCTACCTCGCACTCGCCGTCACGACCGCGCTCTACCTGCTAATCCAATTGGTCGCACAGGGAATTCTGGGAGACACACTGGGGAAGTTCCCTGCGACGCCGTTGGCGCAGGCGGCGTCTCGCTTTCTCGGCGAACCTGGCCGCAGTCTGATGCTCGCCGGCGCGAGCATTTCGGCTTTTGGTTTCATCACGAGCGATATTCTCAGTTCACCACGCATTCTCTTCGCCTTCGGGCGTGATCGCTTTCTCCCGAAGGCTTTCGCGCATGTCCATCCACGCTTCCACACCCCGGACATCGCGATTGTGGTCTATTGCGCAATCTGCTTCGATCCTTTCCCTCTTCTCCACTTTTCAGCAGCTAGCCGTTCTGTCGAACGTCGCCGTGCTGCTGCTCTATTTCCTCAGCTGCGGTGCAGCGCTGCAGTTAATGCGACGCGATGTGCGGGCCAATGGCCGCCCGTTCGACTTTCCGGGCGCGTGGATGGTGCCGTGCGTCGCGGCTGTGATCAGTCTCTGGATTCTGGCTCAGGCGACGCGACAAGAACTGGCAGTTACCGCCGTCGTCCTGGCGGTGGCGTCCATTCTTTTCCTCATCCAACACGCGATCACCACCAAGACGGCGGTTTGACCGATAGACTCGGGATCCTGCCACCATATCTTGTGGCGCATCCAACCCGGCCCCCAAGATAGCGTTATTTTTTCTTGTCACCATCCGGAGCGGGATGTATGCACCTCCTAGTCTTCCTACCGCATGCATCTTCAGTCCCTCGAGCTCTTCGGGTTCAAATCCTTCGCCGACAAAACGATTTTCAATTTCCACGAGGGCGTGACTGCCATCGTCGGCCCTAACGGTTGCGGAAAATCGAACGTTCTCGACGCGGTCCGTTGGGTCCTCGGAGAACAATCGGCCAAGGCCCTGCGCGGAGGCGAAATGGCCGACGTAATCTTCAACGGAACCGATTCGCGCAAGCCGGTCGGGCTATGCGGAAGTTTCCCTAACGTTCACCGATTGCGCCAGCGAGCTCGGTGTCGACTGGCACGATGTGCGTGTCACACGCCGCGTTTATCGCGATGGGCTCTCGGAATATTTGCTCAATAAAACGGTCTGCCGGCTGAAAGACATCTACAGCCTTTTCGCCGATACGGGCATCGGGCGGAGCGCCTACTCAATGATGGAGCAGGGCCGGATCGATCAGATCCTCAGCTCGCGCCCCGAGGATCGGCGTGCGGTGTTCGAGGAAGCCGCCGGGATTACCAAGTACAAGGGTCAAAAACGCGAAGCCTTGCGCAAGCTCGAGGCAACGGAGGCGAATCTTTTGCGCCTCGGCGACATCATCAAAGAGGTCAAACGCCAGATCGGGTCGCTCCAGCGCCAGGCCGGCAAAGCCCGGCGCTACCAGGCGCTGTTGGCCGATCTGCAAGTGCTCGATACGCATCATTCCCGCGGGCAACTCGAATCTTTGCAGGCTGAATTGGAGCGCTCGCGGGCGGCGACTGTGCGCTTCGACGAAGAACAACTCACGACCGAAGGCGAGATCGAGGAACACGAAAATGAAGTCGCGGCCCAACGCGGCCGGCTCGAGGAGGTCGATGCGCAGATCAACGAAGCGCGCGCCGAAGTGCAGCGTTTGCAAAATGAGATCGCTTCGCATCGGAACCGGATCGAGTTCAATCGCGAACGGACGCAGGAGCTAACCACGCTGATCGAACGCTACGAACTCGATGTCCAAACGGCGGAAGCCAAACGTGCCCAGCAGGAGACGGAAATTCACGACACCGATTTGCTCCTCTCCGAGACGGAGAGGTTGCTGGCCGCAAAGCAATCGGAACTCGCTACGCTGAACGATCGCGCCACCGAGGTGCGACGGGAGCGGGAGGAAAGCGAACGCGAATTGCAGAGCGATTGAGCTGGACATCTCGAAGGCGGAAAACCGGCTGGCCGATTTGGAAACGGAAATCTCCGGAACAGCCTCCCGACGCGCGGCGACGGAGCCGCGTCTTGCGGAGCTGGCCGCGTCGTTAGGGGAAGCCTGCGGCGCGCGCGACCGGGTCATAGCCCAACTCTCCACCGCCAAGGCAACCGCAGACGAACAACAGCAAGCGCTTCAGGATTTGGCGACGCAAATTCCAGCCGCGGAGGAAGATCTCGGCCGGCAGCAACAACAGCTGCGCGAGGCCGAGGCCGCACTCATGACAAGCGACCGCGTCGATTGCGGAACGGCAATCGCGTCTCGAAATCCTGCAGCAGCTAAACGCCGAGGGCGAAGGCCTCACCGAAGGCTCGCAAGCTGTCCTGCGCGGACTCAACGACCCTGCCCGCATCCTGCCCGCGTTGACCGGCGCGCTAGCCTCCCTCATCGAAGTCGAGGAAGAATTTATTCCCGCGGTTGAGGCCGCCTTCGGCCGGAACCTGCACGCCATCGTCCTGCAAAACGGCGAGCTCGCGACCGAGATCATTGCCACTGTTTCCGATCGGAAGCTCGGGCAAACCGCGCTCCTCGTGCCCGAATTGACCGGCGCTGCCGCGGCCACGCCGCGCGACCTGCCCCCCGGCGCGATCGCCTGGGCAACCGAAAAGATTCACGCGCCCGCCGTTCTCGAACCGATCGTCAGGCATTTGTTGGGCGACGTCGCGCTCGTCGCCGACCTGGACAGGCGCAAAGATTGAAGCGAGAATTTCCGGCCCTCGCTTTCGCCACGCTGGCCGGCGATCTCGTTTCCGCCAGGGGCGTGATCTACGGCGGGCGGGTCAGGGAGGAGAACAGCTCCCTTTTTGCCCGCAAAGCGCAGATCGCATCTCTCGCCGCGGACCATCGCGCGTTGCTCGACGAGCAACTCACTCTGCAGACGAGGCGCGAAGAAATTCAACAACGTCTCAGCGAGAAAACGGAACGCCTGGAGCAAATCCGCGAGCAGTATCAGGCGGCGCGTGGCGATCATTCTGCCACCGCATTGCAGGTCACGACAATCGAGCGGGAACTGCACGAAGCACCGCTCGCAAAGTGGATGCGCTCGAATGGGAGCGAACGACGCTCGAGCAGCAGCTGCAAAGCTCTGCGGAACGCGTCGCGCATCTGGAAGACGAAGCGTGCACTCAACGCTCGTCTTCTCGAAGACGCGCGGCAGCGCCAGACGCTTTTGCAATCGGCAGCCGAGACGGCGCGGTTGCGCGACGAGGAGCTGGCCGAACAGTTGAGCGAGCTGCGCCTCGCGGTTGCGACCGAACGCCAGAGGCATGAAGGGCTGCGCAGCCAGCGACAGCCGATGACGGCCCGCCAGGCGGAGCTCGCCGAGCTGATCGCCACGCGCCGGGCAGACATCGCAAGCTATCAGGCGCGTCGTGAGCAGCAGGGCACCGAGACTACCACTGCTGAACACTCGATTGAGGAAAAGAATGTCGAGCTTTCCCGTGCGGAATCCGCCGTGACCGAGATCGCCGGGAAGCGGGCCGCCCGCCTAACGGAAGTCAACGACCTGGAGATCCGAGCTGCGCGCCCGCCGCAAAGCGCTGAGCGATCTGCACGAAGTGCGCGGCAAGGAAGAGGTTCGCCAGACGCAGATTGCAGCTGAAGATCGAGAGTCTCGCGGAGCATGTGATGCGACGATATCAGGTCGATCTACGCGAGTTCGTGCCAGATCGTTATGCCTTCACGAAAACCTTTCGTGCGCAGCTTAAGCAGCGCGGAAAATCCGACGGGGAAACGATCGCAGATGAGGCAACAGGTTTCGATGAAGCCGAACTCCGTGAAGTCATCGACCAACTTACCCGCCAGCTCGATGCGATGGGTCCGGTTAATCTCGATGCCGTGCACGAATACGACGAATTGGAGGAACGCCACACGTTTCTCGAAACCCAAAACGCTGACCTAACGAACTCGCGGCGCGAGCTGCTCGACGTCATCGCGCGAATCAATCAGACGACCGAAAAGCTCTTCGCCGAAACTTTCGCCCAGGTGCGGATCAATTTCCGGGAAATGTTCGCCGAGCTTTTCGGCGGCGGGCGCGCGGATCTGATGCTGCTCGACGAAAACGATGCGCTCAATTGCGGGATCGACATCATCGCCAAGCCACCGGGCAAGCAATTGCAAAGCGTCTCGCTCCTTTCCGGTGGCGAACGCACCATGACGGCGGTCGCGTTGCTCTTCGCCATCTACATGGTAAGCGCCCGAGCCCGTTCTGCATCCTCGACGAAATGGACGCGCCGCTCGACGAATCGAACATCAACCGCTTCATCCGCGTGCTCGACCGTTTTGTCACGCAAAGCCAGTTCGTCATCATCACCCACAACAAGCGCACGATCGCGAAGGCTGACATTCTTTACGGCGTCACGATGGAAGAGCGCGGCATTAGTCGGCTGGTTGGCATGCGCCTGACGGAAGCCAGACCCGAAGGCGAACGCCTGCCGGCGAAAGAGTCAGCTCCCGCACAGCAGCAACCACTCGAGCTCGACGACACCACCCCGGAAAACGTCGCGCTCACTCGTTAGGACGAGCACTCTGTTCCTTCGCCGCCACACTCAAACCCCGTCGGACGTTTTTTTGTTTCCGGAGTGTGTCCGGAAACGTGGGCCGGCTTGGCACCCGATTCGGCCTAACGATCCCCGGCGCCATCCACGGTAGGCACGACTTCGTCGAGCCGGGGTCGGTGCTATGCTCCAAGATTGGCTCTTCAAAACACGGCGTGCGACGTCGCCCCGGCGCCGTGCCCGCAGCTGCGCGCCATTTTCCCGCTCAACGGAGGCGGCCCCGCCACCTCACTTTGTCTCGTCTGCCTAACGAGACGCTGACGGTTCCACCGCGCCCGCGTCACCGGCCGGCAGATTGGCCGCCTTCCAATCCATCGCCATCCGAATCCGGGCGCGTCCGCTCGGGTGATCGAAGAAAATGAATTCCTCCACCGGACCGGGATCGAGCTTGCGATAAGCGCCCAGCTTGAGCGCCACCTTCGCGAATCCATCGGCTTCGCGCGAGGTATTGATGCCGAAGGCATCGGCCTCTCGCTCCGTGACTCGCACCGCCGTGTTGGCCAGCGGGGTGATGAGAAAAAAGAAGGTCGAGAAAATCAAGACGAGCAGCGGGAAACCGGCCGGATCAGCGATCCCGCGCACGCCCCAACGCTTGCCCCAACGACGCACCGCGCGCTCGAAAACCGCGCGCGCGATCGTGAACGCCGCCAGAATGAAGAGACCAAAATAGAGGACCAGCTTGAAGGAGTGGTTCAGCACGTAATGGCCCATTTCATGCGCCATCACCGCGCGGATCTCCGGCAGCGTGCATTGCTTCAATAAGTTGTCGTTCAGCGAGATGCGCGTCGTCCCAAATAGCCCTGAAACATTTGCGCTCACCCGGTTGCTTTGCCGCGACGCGTCCACCTCGAACACCTGCTCGCACTGGGATTTGGTTGGCGCTCGCCATCGCGAGGATCGGTTTGCTGATTTTCGGATCGGCCAGCGGCTTGTAGGTGTTGAACAAGGGCGCGACGAAGACCGGCACGATCAACATCGCCACGGCATTCAGGACCACTGCCACCGCGGTTCCCCATAGCCACCACGTTCGCTGGGCGTGTCGAAAGACGGCGTAGAGCGCCATCATCAAAATGGCGGTCCCAACGATCGTGACCGCGAGGCTGATGAGTTGCTCGCGGAACCAGGGTCCAAAAGTTTGTGTCGCCAGCCCGTAGGCGTGTTCTCGAAAATAGTCGGAATAGACGCCTAGCGGAAAGGAGAGAACCGCCACGATGACAACGTACGGAATGGCGTAGAGGGCAACCTGCAGCGTTTTGAAACGAGTGGTGCGTTCCGCGAAATCGCGCAGACGGGCCGAAAGACCGCTCGCGAGGAAGAGAAGGGAAATCGCCGCGCCGAGCAGAAAATTCCAGAGGATCAGCCAATAGCCGCCCTCGAAGTAGGCATCCGACCGCGCGCGTTTCTCCGCCGGGACAGTGTCCAGCCAGGCGCGAGTGGCGGCCGCGGAATCGACAGGCGCAACCGTTTGCGGCAAATTCGTTAGGGGAACGGGCGCCGGTTCCGCGAAGAGGAGCGGTGCAGAGATCATTAGCCAACCGGTCAGAAGCAAGTACACGATCTTCATCAAGGACGAATAGGCGAGCTCTCGTCCAAACAGAAGCTTCTTTCTCCGAGCCTCGACTTCCGGAAGGCGACAGCCTACCTTGCCCGGTGAACCAGAAGGTTAGATTGCTCCTTTTTTCGGCTCTCTTCGCGTCGCTCTCCGTCGGAGGTTTCGCGCAGAGCCCGCCGCCCGCTGGCGCAGCTTACGGCGCTTACCCGGAGAATTATCAGGGGATCGTCACGGCGTGGCTCAACTCCAGCCTGGTCGATCCAAAGAGCGTGCAAATCAAATGGCTGGGCGAGCCGAGACCGGGTGAGTTAGACGTTGGCAAAGGTCAGAAAGTGGCCGGCTTTCTCGTCGATTTCTCGGTCAACGCGCGAAACATTTTCGGTGCCTACACCGGATCGCAAAAGCACACCGCGCTGATCCGCGACGGACAGGTCGTGACCGCCACCGGCTTCGTTATTCATTAGTGGTCGGTTCAGGAGAATAGGTCGATCGCTACCAGGATAGTTCGCCGTGCAGCGCGAGTCCCCGTTCCGTATCGGCCCGCTCAAATCCATTTCCACCCTCGGGCGGGACGGCCCGCAACAGCAATGGACTCGCCTTCACCGCGCCTGGTCCGAAAAAGTACGTCGTTTGGAAAGATGAAAAATGTCCAGGCTCCTCTGCCGTTATCGTTAGACTGACGGATGGCGGCCAGGCTGTTCCCCTAACAAATGCTTGCTGTAAACGCGGCTGCCCTTCGCTCCTCCCTTCCCCCAGCACCCGAATGCTGGAAAGATCGGTGCCGTTATCGGGCCGACTCACCAACTCGATCGCGCCTTTCTGCGGCGTCAGGGTGAGTCCAAACACCGGCGGGCTGGTCGTTAGGCGACCCCGCAGCTGAATCGGCGTTGAATCGATCTCGAAATGGAGCGGGTCGATCAAGACCTCAGTGTTGCCGACGCGAACGTGTGCCTCGAGTTCGCTCAAATCCGGCCACGGTGGGGGCGGCTGAAAGCGTGCGTCCAGAAGGCTTGCTTCCCCGCTGATCGTGGGATTCTCCAACTTTCCGTTCCACGCGATCTTCCCCGTCACCAGTCCGCGTGCGGCGCCAAAGCGCCATTCGTTAGGCAAGGTCTCCAGGAAGAGCGCGGGGCAATCGAGAGTAACGGAAAACGGCTCCGCTCGGTCGAGCACCGTTCCCGCCTCCAATCGCTTCTTTTCCAGTCGCACGGGCAACGAGGCGCGCAAGGTAACCGGATTGGACATGCCGAAAAGTGCGGTAGCACTCGCTTCGATCCGAGCGTCGGCCAGTCGGCCATGAAAATCGACTGAGCTATTCGTCGGCTCCAACCCCGGACTTTCGAGACGGAAGGTCGTGGTCACCTGCAGCGCGCGCAGGAGGCCAAAGGCGGCGAGCTTGCCGTCAAGGATCCCAGTGGCATTCGATTTCTCTCCAAGCGCTCCGGCCAGCTGCAGCAAATCGAGGTGGTCTATCGCCAGATCCACGTCGAACTTCTGCTCTTCATCGAGCGCCGCGAGCACACTGCGGGAAGTGCGCCAACGTTCAAAGCTGAACGGCAAAAAGAGTGTGCCACCGATTCGGCGCGCTCCGTCGAGGGCCAGTTCGAAGGCCTGGAGTTCAACAAAATTACTCCCAAGCATGAGGAAGCCACCTAACGAAAAGCGGTCGCTCGCCAGCTTGAAAGTGCGAAAGAACACATCCTGCGGCGAATAGCTGCCAACCAGAGTGACATCGAGCGGCATTCGCAGCGGGGCGACCGGCAGCTGCAAACCGTGCGCGAAAAACTGCACCGTGCCGGAATGCGCGGCCAGGGTTCCGTCGCCGCGCCAATCGAAGGTCGCGCCGCCGCCAATCTTCTCAAAACGCCAGGCCGCCGGGAGGAGCGGCACGTAAGCGCCCAGGTCGTTGATCGCGCCGGTCAGGCGCCCGGAGAAGCGATGGCCGGCCGTAAGCTCGAACGTGCCCTGCGCCCGCAGAAAATCCTCTGCGTGCCGCACTTCCAGATTCTCCAGCGTCGCCTCGCGGCCATGAAGCCGCAGAGAGGCCCCTAACGAATCGAGCGCCACGCCGCGAAATGTTACTCCCTGCGCCGTGCCAGCACCAGTCGCCCCGAGGCTTCCGGGTCGACCGAGATCAAGTTCGCCCTCGGCCGACAAGCGCCCCGGAAAAATCGCCGGTCGTCGCGCCGAAAAACTGCGCGAAGCCGTTCAAGTCGGGAATGGTGGCATTGAGCTGCCCGCGGAAGGGCAGTTGAGCCCAACTCTTCAGTTTCTTCGGCCAGAGCAGTTCGCCGTTTACGGTCAGCTCGTTCTGGCGCTGTCGCACGTAGAGCTGATCGACCTCGAGGCGACGATCGTAGTAGGTCGCGCCGATCATCACGTTATCTGCTCGCCGCGCGCGCCAGGCGAAGTCGGTCGCTTCCATCCAGATCGAAGCGGTCGCATCGAGAAACTCACCCGGGTTGCCGCGGAAGGTGAATTTCGAGGCGCGCACTGAACCGGTAATCGGCTCGAGGAAACCCACCGCGCCGCGAGATCTGGGCGAGCGAAATGTTGGAGGCCGAGCCCGCGACATCGATCGCGAATTTCTCACCCGCCCGTCCCTCGAAACTGGCGCGCAAGCGTTCCGCCATAGGTATCGAGATGGAGATCGATCCCGAGGCGCCGTTTCGGCAGATGCGAAAGGTCGATCGTGAGCGCCTCGAGATCGAGCCCGCGGGCGAGCGGGATGCCGGCGATCGTCAGGCGAGCCGCTCTCCCACGAGGTCGCGCCGCGGAGGTTGGCAAACGTCTGACGCAAGAGCGGCGAGGTGACAAGAATCTGCCGCGCAAGAAATTCGGCCGGATTCGATCGCGCTCGCCGTCAGGGACAACCCCGCGCAAGCTGAAGGCCGTCGTCGCGGTCGTGACATCGAGATCGAGGTTGTTGATCTGGAAATTGTCCGGAAGGAGCTGGGCCACAGCCGCCAATCCAGCTCTGACGGCGACCCGGGCCGTGCCCGGCACGCGGATGGTTCCGCGAGCCATCCACGTCGAGCCGATCGCAGGAGGCTGCGCGTGCTCTGCCGAAAATCCAGCCGCGAAAATTCAAATCGACGACGACGGTCGCGACGCGCAGCGAGACCTCGCGTCGCTGCGCGCTTTGCCGGGACCGACGGCAAGATTGCGAATCGTGACCTCGCCGCAGAAAGGGCGCATCGATCCGCTCGATCTCCGCCGACAAGACCCTGCTGCTTCGCCGCCCACGAGACCCAGAAGCGGACGCCGTGCGCGACGACAAAAGGCGCAAATAACGCGTCGAGCGCGCCGGCGAGCGAGCACGATGAGGAAGAAAGACGACGAGGCGTTTGCGAAACGACATCAGCTTGGATGCCCGACGCCTAACGATACCTAACCGCGCGGCGTCGGCGCGGGAAAGATTGCACGCACCGGCTGTTGCGGGTGAAATTTTTCCAGCAACTCGCCGGGTGAACGTCTGCTCCGCTTCCGCGGGCAAGGCCGCCGCTCTCTCGACGCGCCAGCTGGGGCAGAGCCGCGAGCTGCGTCTGAATGTCATCCGGTGAAATCCGGTTCCACAATCCGTTTTCGAGGGTGAGCACTTCCAGCTGCTGTTGCTCGACCGAAAGAATTTGGGCGTGCGGCAGCTCAATCAGGATTTCGTTGGGACTGCACGTTCACGGTAAATTTTTTTCGCAGATCGAAGCCAGCTTTAACCAGGTAGGTCCCGTGCAGCTTGATCCGTTTGCGTGCTGCCGGCCCAGGAATGCAACATCTCGTGCTCGACCTCGACCCGGCGGGCGAGGACGGACAGTTCGGCGACGGTGGTCGTCTGCTCGAGGTAGACGCGATTGTTCACCGTCACCCGCGGTTGGAGGTGTGCGAGCTTGAACGAAAGTGTCCCGCGCCTTCGCGTCCGAGCCGCTCGAGCTCGGTCACGCTGCGGCCGACTGCTCGTCTCGGCCAGGTTTCCAGCCGATAAAAAATGAAGGCCGCGAGGAGCGCGAGAATCGAGGAGATGAGGGCGGAAGCGAGCGGCCATCCCAGCCGCCACGGCGTCTTGTCCGCCGCGGGACGGTTCTGTTGCAACTCCATCAGCCCAAAAAAGTACCGCCCCCCACGCCCGAAGGACATGAAGGGCGGCTGTTCCCCCCAGAACAATCGTTCAAATCTGAGTTCGAAATAAGCGACCTAACCTGCGGCGTGCAAGAAAAATCTTTCGCGACCGGTGGGAAAAAGTTACAGCCTGCCCTAACCTTGCTCCGTGAAGCTCGGCGTGCGCTACGAAACCGCCTACCGCTACGCGCACGCCGGTCCATTTTTCGACGCACGAAATCCGGCTTTTCCCCCGGGGCGATGTCTTCACCCGGGTGCGCGGCTTGAAGTTCGAGACCAACGACGGCGCGCAGGTGCGCTTCGGTCGCGACGTCTTCGACAATTGCGTCGCCTCCTGCTCATTTTCCGCGCCGGCCGACTGAATTGCGCTTCCAACTCGAACTGGATCTTGCTTTGGAAAAGAAAAATCCGTTCGATTTTTTGCTGACGAGCGAGGCGCTTACGCATGCCTTTCTCCTACGCCCGTGATTTGCGCCGGGTGCTCGCGCCTTTCCGGGAAACAGATGCGAGGCCGACCGCTGGAGATTCCGCGCTGGGAGCGACCGCGGCGCGACGCACCCCGGCCGACTGTCGACGACGCTGGTGGAACTAAATGAACGCCTGCACGAATGCGTCGGCTACGAGCGACGCGAAGAAGGGCCGGCGCGCCCGCCGGCAGAGACGCTCCGCCTCGGCCGCGGGGCCTGTCGCGACGTCGCGCTGCTCCTCGCGGCCGATTCTCCGGCAATACGGGCTGGCCGCACGCCTAACGAGCGGATATTTGCGCGAAGCGGAGTCGGAATCGCGCCGCGCGGAAGGCTCGCTTGCATGCCTGGACCGAAGTCTATCTGCCCGGGGCGGGCTGGGTCGGGATGGACGCGACCAACGGCATTTTTTCCAACCACAATTTTATCGCCGCCGCCGTCGGGATTGACCCGGCGCGATGTGACGCCGATCGATGGCAGCTTCTATCCGCGACAGGCAACCGCCGCCGCAGATGACGAGCCGGCTGGAACTCGTTAGTCTGTGAGGCCGCGTGATGCTTCGCGATCTGCAACTGCGGAACTTTCGCTGCTTCGAGTCGATCGCAGTCGAATTCTCCCCCGGCTTTAATTTCATCGTCGGCGCGAATGGGCAGGGAAAAACGACGCTCCTGGAAGCGGCCTGCGTTCTCGCTGCGCTTGCAATCGCAGCGCACACTCGAGTCTCGCGCCCGCGCTGCGCGTCGGGCAGCGGTCGTTCGTCGTCTCCGGCCACGCGGACAAACATCTCCTGCAGTTCTATTACAGCGCGCTTCGGCGCAAGGTGGCCTTCGACGGCGTCGAGCAACGCGATCCGGCGGAATATCTGCGCCTCGTCAGGGTGGTTTCGTTCGCCAATCACGACCTCGAACTTGATCCGCGGTCCGGCGGAGACTGCGGCGGCGCTATCTCGACTTTGTCGGAAGCCAGGTGGAGGCGCGTTATCGACCGGCCTTGCGTGCCTACGAGCGCGCGCTCCGCTCGCGCAATGCGCTTCTGAAATCGCCGCAGCCGCGACCGCGTGAGCTGGCGGCTTATACCGAACCGCTGGTGCGCGCGGGCACCTTGTTGCGCGAGATGCGGGCGGCGCTCGTCGGGCGGCTGGCGCCGTTCGCGGAAGCGAGCCAGCGCGCGATCAGCGGCAGACCAGGAAACTCTCGGGCTTCGAATACGCGCCGGGCAGCGAGGACGATTTCGCGGCGCACCTCGAGCGCACGCGAGCGAAGGAAGAACGCCTGCGTCTCACGACGGTCGGACCGCATCGGGACGACCTGCGGTTGCAGGTGCAGGCGATGCCGGCGGCACAATTTGCTTCCGAGGGCCAGCAGCGCACGATCGCGCTCGCCCTAAAGCTGGCGCAGGCGCGGGTTTTCACGGAAGAAACGGCGATCGCGACCGCTGCTCTTGATTGACGACATCTTTGGCGAACTGGATCCCGCGCGGCGGAACGCGCTCCTCGCTCATTTGCCTAACGATTCGCAAAAGCTCGTGACCGCGACCGCGCTCGATTGGCGCGAGGGCGAATGGGAAGGCCCAGTGCTGCGCCTGTAGACGCTTCGCTCTGCAGCGCGGGCCAAGGCGTGATCCTGACAGGATGCTGCTTTCACCCAGTGCATTCCCCCGCGCCGTCCACGCGAGAGTGCGGCGTCTACAACTTGCAGAGCTGCCCGGCGCGTCTTCTATTTTCTCATGCGCCACCAGCCGGGCAAGCCGCAGACCTTCGCCGGTCAACTGCTCGTCGCCCATCCCGAACATGCTCGACCCGAATTTTCGGCGCAGCGTGCTTCTTATTTCGTCGCATGAACCCGAGGAGGGCGCGACGGGCGTGATCATCAACCGCCCGCTCGACAAGCACGTCTCTGAATTGGTCACCGATCCGGCGCCAGGCGCGCTTGCCGATGTGCCCGGTCTTTCTCGGCGGCCCGGTGGCGACGAACCAGCTAATGTTCGCGGCGTTTGATTGGGAGGGGCGCGATTCGCTCAGCCTGAATCAGAACGTCGCGCTTGAGGAAGCGCATCAGCTCGTCGGAACGAGATCACGAACGCGGTCCGGGCTTTTGTCGGTTACGCCGGCTGGACGGCGGGTCAGCTGGAGAGTGAGTTGCGCCAGAATGCCTGGGTCCTGCAAAAGCCCAGCCGGGCCGCGCTCGAAACCGGAGCGATTGCCACGACTTTGGTTCGAGATCATGCGCAGTCTCGGGCCCTGGTTCAAAATGCTCTCCGCGGCGCCGGATGATCCGTCTTTGAACTAGCTTCGCGCGCTTTTCAGTGCGAAGCAGTGGGAAAACATGATCATCGGCATCCCGAAAGAGATTAAGCAGCAGGAGAATCGCGTCAGCCTGCTGCCTTCCGCAGCCTATCAGCTTGCCAAACGCGGCCACACCGTCCTCGTGGAAAAAAGTGCCGGCGTCGGGACCGGTTATCCCGACTCCGATTACATCGCAGCCGGAGCGAAGATTATCGACAACGCGCGCGATCTTTTCCAGCAGGCCGAGATGATCGTGAAAGTGAAGGAGCCGCTCCCGGCGGAATACGAGCTCCTGCGCAAGGGACAAATCCTGTTCACTTACCTGCACCTGGCGGCGAGCCGACCGCTCACGGAGGCGCTCTTGAAATCCGGCGTGACCGGAGTGGCCTACGAGACGATCCAGGTAGGCAACCGCCTGCCGTTGCTCGAACCGATGAGCGAGATCGCCGGGCGTATGTCGGTCGTGATGGGCGCCTATTTTCTGGCGAAGCACAACGGCGGCAACGGCGTCCTGCTTGGCGGTGTGCCGGGCGTGTTGCCCGGCAGGGTGGTGGTGCTCGGCGGCGGAACTTCGGGTGTGAATGCCGCACGCATGGCCACTGGCCTCGGCGCCGACGTGACGATTCTCGAAGTGGATCTCGAACGGATGCGATTTCTCGATATCACGATGCACGGGGCGCACACGCTTTATTCGAGCGAAGCGCATTTGCAGGAATTGATGCCGTCGGTTGATCTGCTCATCGGCGCGGTGCTCGTTCCCGGAGCCAAGGCGCCAAAGCTCATCACGCGCGAAATGTTGCGCCAGATGCGGCCGGGCAGCGTGGTCGTCGATATCGCGATCGACCAGGGCGGCTGCGTGGAAACCTCGCGCCCGACGACCCATCTCGACCCGGTCTATCGTCGAAGAAGGCGTCATTCATTACTGCGTCGCCAACATGCCCGCGGCCTACGCGCGCACCGCGACGCAGGCGCTGACCAATATCACTTATCGCTATGTCGAGTTGCTCGCCGATCTCGGTTTGAAGGAAGCCTGCGAACGCCAGCCAGCCCTGATCGGTGGAATCAATACGATGGATGGACGGCTCACTCATCGCGCCGTCGCCGAAGCCCACGGGATGGAATTCGAACCGCCGTTTCAACCCAACGGCGCGGCGGCGCATTTCCTTCTTAGACGGGGATTTTCATCGCGACTGCGTCAAAAAATAAAAATGCCGCAGGGCCGAAAACTTCGCTTGCTCCGAATCAATAGTTAACCCAACATGGGCCCTCATCCATAACCTATGAAGAAATATATCTGCATCCTGGCTAGCGCTGCGCTCCTCGTAGCGTGCGAACAAAAAACCGAAACCGCGGCTCCGGCCGCTTCACCCGCTGAGACGACCGAGAGCGCCGACAACCCCGGCGACCTCCGACAGAGACGACTCCCGACCACCGAGAGCACCGTGCTCCAGCGGAATCGGCTCCGATGGAGTCTATGACTCCGGCTGCCACCGAAGGCGGCACCACGGACACGACGACAACGACCGAAGCCTCGCCGACTCCTTAATTCAAGTTTCACTTCCAACGCAAAATCTTCCCCAGGTCGAACGCCAGGGAAGATTTTTGCTGTACAGAAGCCACCAGTAGCGAACGCCGCGCCGCCGCTCGTGGCAGGTCGGTCTGCAGAACGAGTGTCGCCACGATATCTGGTTCCCGCAGCGCGGCAGGCAAAGCCGGCGACACAGTCATCGCGACTAACGAGCGCAGCACTTGGGGTGTCGCTCAGGAACGCGTAGTCCTCAACTTCGACCGCCCGACGGACGATGCGATCTTCTTCTCCCGCGAGCTGCGCGATCCCGTCCGGGTCAGGCGAAAGATCGTCCATTCGTCGTTAGGCCGGGCGCCCAGCTTGCGGTAAAACTCGATCGCCGGCTCATTCCAATCGAGCACCGCCCATTCCATCCGGCCGCAATCACGCTCCCGGGCAATTTGGGCCAGGCGGACGAGAAGCGCGCGGCCGTAGCCCTTGCCGCGCAGCTTTGGCCTAACGAAAAGATCCTCGAGATAAAGTCCGCGCCGCCCCAGCCAGGTGGAGAAGTTGTGAAAGAAAAGGGCGAAGCAAACCGGCTCTCCGGCCTCCTCGCCGAGCAAGACCTCGGCCGCCGGATGCGCACCAAAGAGGTTTTCCCGCAACTGATCCTCGGTCGCCACGACTTCGTGCGGCGCCCGTTCGTACTCCGCCAGGTCGCGAATAAGCGCAAGGATAGCCGGCACATCGCCGGTTGCGCCGGGCGAATCTGAAAATCGGATTTAGTTTTCTGCAAGACCATTGATCGGTCTTGGTTGGTCGCCTATTCCTGCGTCTCCGTCATGCGAAAAAAGCACGATTCTCGAAATGCCTTGTGAGCAGTGGCGAGCGCGCTAGGAATACGCGTGATGCGTCGATGGAGGTTGCCTCGATATGAACCCGAAGGTCCTTGAAACCGAAAGATTGATCCTCCGGCGACAGACGATCGAGGACGCCGGCTTCCTCCTCGAGCTGATGAATGAGTCTGGCTTTATCAAGTACGTCGCGGATCGCGGCCTTCGCACGACTGCAGACGCCGCGGATTACCTTCGGGAGAAGATTTTTCCGAGCTATGAGAAGTTTGGCTTCGGTTTTTACCGCGTGGAATTGAAAGAATCCGGGACGCCGGTGGGGATTTGCGGACTGGTGAAACGGGAAACGCTGGATGCGGTGGACGTGGGCTTTTCCATCCTCGAGAGGTATTGCGGGAAAGGCTATGCTTTCGAGGCGGCCGCCGCGGTCATGGACTACGGGCGGACCGTACTCGGTCTGCATGAGATCGTCGGCGTTACCGCACCCGACAACCGTGTCTCAATCCGGTTGCTTGAAAAGCTTGGACTGCGGTTTCAGCGCAAGATTCATCTTCCGGGGTACGGACCGGAAAGCCTGCTCTTCGGTTAGCGCCTTGGCTACACCCGCGCGCTCCCGCAAAACATCAGTGCCTGGGACAGCCGAGACAGCCCACCCAGGCTCTTGATCATTAGACCGGTAACCTGTGTCATCTTGCGATGCAGATGTTCTTCGGTTCGGTGAAGAAGCGGAGCGCTTCGTCGCCGCCTTCGCGGCCGACGCCGCTTTGTTTCATCCCGCCGAACGGGACGCGCAGGTCGCGCACCAGCCAGCAGTTCACCCAGACGGTGCCGGTGTGAATTTGTTCCGCGACGCGGTGGGCGCGATTCAGGTTCTGCGTCCAGACGCTGGAGGCGAGGCCGTATTCGGTGTCGTTGGCGTAGCCGATGACTTCCTCTTCGCTGGTCGAACGGCGTGATCGTGACGACCGGGCCGAAGATCTCTTCGCGATTGACGCGGCAACCGACCGGCAGGCCGGTGATCACCGTCGGCGGAAAGAAATAACCGCCACTGCAGCGATCGTTAGGCGGCGGGGGCGCGGAACCGCCGAGCGCGATCTGGCCGCCCTCCTCTCGCGCGAGCTCGACGTAGAACTTTACCTTCTCGAGCTGCGTCTGCGAAACAATCGCGCCCTGGTCGGTCGTTGCTTCGAGCGGATCGCCCACCCTGAGCTGCGCCGTTCGTTCGACAAATCGCCTAACGAATTCGTGATAAGCCGGTCGCTCGACGAAGACACGCGAGCCACAGAGGCAGACCTGGCCTTGATTGGCGAAGGACGAGCGCACGCTGCCGGCGATGGCCGCGTCCAGGTCGGCGTCGGCGAAAATGATGTTCGGGTTTTTTCCGCCCAAGTTCGAGCGACACTTTCTTAAAGAGCGGCGCGCCCGCTTCCGCCACCTTGCGTCCGGTCACTGTCCCGCCCGTAAATGAAATCGTGCCGATCTTCGGGTGCGCGGTGATCGCCGCGCCGACATTCGGCCCGGTGCCGTGCACGATGTTGAGGACGCCGTTAGGCAGACCAGCTTCGCCGACAGATCTCGCCCAGCAAGAAGCCGGTCATCGGCGTCAGCTCGCTCGGTTTCGCAACGGCCGTATTGCCGACCGCGATGGCGGGCGCGATTTTCCAGCTGAGCAAATAGAGCGGCAGGTTCCAGGGCGAGATGAGACCGACGATGCCGCGCGGCTGGCGCAGCGTGTAGTTGAAGGCGACGCCGTCCGTCATGTGCGCTTCGTTCTCGGTGTGTAGGATCGCGGTTGCAAAGAAGCGGAAATTGCTCGAGGCGCGCGGAATGTCGAGGCTGCGGGCGAGCGAGAGCGGTTTGCCGGTATCGATCGATTCCGCGCGGGCGAATTTCTCGAGATCGCGATCGATCAGATCGGCGATGCGCAGGAGAATGCGCGAGCGTTCGGCCGCGGGCGTGCGTGACCATGCGGGAAACGCTTTCTCCGCCGCGGCAACCGCCAGTTCGACATCGCGGCTGTCGCTGTCGGGCACTTGCGAATACGGCTTGCCGGTCGCCGGCTCGATGTTGTCGAGATATTTGCCGCCGATCGGCGCAACGAATTGGCCGTCGATGAAGTTCTGAATCTTGTCGAGCTGAGTCGTACGCATGGAATGGCACTATAACGATTGCCGCAAAACGCGCAGCCAGTTGCCGCGCAGAATTTTCTCAATCTGTTCGTCGCTAAAACCGCGCTCGATCAACTTTCGTGTCAGGTTGCGGGCGTGGGCATGGTTGCCCAGGTCCGGGAGGTAATGCGGCTTGGTGAGCTTGGCTTCCAGCTTCTCGCGTTCGGCGGCCGGCAGCAGCGCCGAGCAGGAGTTCGCAGAAGTCGAAACCGATCGCCACGCCATCAATTCCGATGAGATTCGCCACGTGTTCGATGTGATCGACATAACGATCGAGCGTCGCCTCTTCCTTCTTCGCGCTGACGAGAATCGCGTTGATCCCGATGACGCCGCCGCGCGCGCCGATCATCTTGATCTGGTCGTCGCTGATGTTGCGTTCGATGTCGTAAAAGTGGCGCGCGTTGGTGTGGGAAACGATCAGCGGCTTCGTGCGTTAGCGCGCAGATTTCCTCAAAGCCGGCGGGATTGATATGCGCGAGATCGAGAATGATCCCGAGGCGCTCGCATTCCTGCACCAACTCGCGGCCGAAGGTCGTTAGGCCGGTGGAGGGTGAGCCGCTGGCGGCAAAAATTCCGCCGGCCGCGGCGGCGTTTGTCCTCGCATGGGTGAGCGAGATGGCGCGCAGTCCCAGCTCATGAAAGATTTGCAGCAGGTTAAGATCGTCGCCCAATGGCTCCGCCCCTTCCATCGTGAGGAGAAGCGCGATTCGACCTGCGACCCGGGCCTGCTCGATTTCCGCAAATGTCTTGCAGAGCACGAGACGAGGCGTGGCTTCCAGTTCCGCCTTGAGCAGGGCTACCTGATCGAGCGCGACGCGCAGTGATTGGTCGGGCACGTATTGGTCCTCGACGTAAAGCGCGACGCCGAGCACTCCGATGTCGCCAGCCTCAAACTCCGGCAGGAAATCCGGCGCGATGATGTTCCGGCGCGGGCGACTCAAAAAGAGAATCAGCGGCAGATCGAAGTGCAGATCAATCAAGCCGCCGGTATGGAGCCGCGAGATTCTTTCCTCAGCCGTGTTCATTCCGGTTGATCTCCGTCGAGAATGGCCTGGGCCGCAACCTCGTTCGCGCCACCTTTACCCAATTTGGCGATGACCTCATCGAAATCGGCCAACATCTCGCTGACGGACCTCGTGGTCGTCGAGCAGTTTCATGACTGCTCGCGCAATCTCGAAGGGTTGTGCCTTTCCCTGAATGAATTCGGGAACGATTTCGCGACCCGCGAGCACGTTAGGCATGCCAAGATGTCTTACCCGAATCAACATCCGGCCGGCCAGATAGGTTATCTCCGCCACCTTGTAGACGAGGACAAAAGGCAGACGAAAGAAAGCCGCTTCCAGTGTGGCGGTGCCGGATGCGACCACAGCCGCCGCGCTCTTCTGCATCGTCTCCGCCGCCCGGCCGACCACGACTTCGACTTGGCCTAACGAACCGGACACTGCCTCCAAATTGTGCCGGATTGCGATAGCGAGAGCTTCCGAAGCGGCGGCAATCTGAAAGCGCAAATCTGGCCGTTCCTTGTGCAACTCGCGCATCACCTCGATCAAGATTGGCAATAGCTTGCGTACCTCGCGCGCCCGGCTCCCGGGGAAGAGTCCGATCAGATGCGGAGCGCGCAGGCCTTCGATGCGTCTCGCTTCCAGATCCTCAATCATCGGATGACCGACAAAAATCGCGCGCAACCCGGATTGTTTGTAGAGTTCGGCCTCAAAGGGAAAAATGCAGAGCATCAGGTCAAGCCAGCGCGCCATCTGCGGAATGCGGCCGCGGTTCCAGGCCCAGACCTGAGGGCTGATGTAATAGATGACTTTCCCGCCTAACGAACCTTCGTGAAGCGTGCGCGCGAGACGAAGGTTGAAACCCGGATAGTCGATGAGAACCACGGCCTCCGGTTTGGCCTGAGCGATCTCGCGCAGGGTCTTTCGAAATTCGCGCCGAAAATATGGATAGTGCTTCACCACTTCCCAAAGGCCGACCACGCCCGCTTCATCGCTCCAATCGAGGAACCGTTCGCCCGCCGCTGCCTTCATCCGCGGACCGCCTCGACCCAATAATTGAAGGTCCGGTTGCAAGCGGCGCAGCGCTTGCATGAGCGCGGCCCCGTGATTGTCGCCGCTCGCCTCTCCGGCAACGAAGTAGATGCTCAGCGGCCGATCCATCGAAAGGTCAGTGCGCCATTTGAATTCGTTTCGTAATCTCCACCGCGAGCTCAAGCGCGGCAGTCGCTTCGAACCCTGAAACCTTTGGCTGTAAACCGGCGCGCGCACATTCGATGAAGGAGAGCAGCTGCCGCTTGAGCGGTTCCTCTTTCTCGATCTCGACCTCGGCACGCTCGATTCCGCCGCCGACCTTGCGATAAATTTCGCCAGTTTGGTTTTGGTAATCGAGGGAGAGATACGCGTCCTCCTGGAAGACGCGAATCTTGCGCATTCGCTCGGGACTGATTCGACTCGAGGTGATGTTCGCTACACAGCCATTCTCGAAACGGAGGCGCGCGTTGGCGATGTCTTCGCGCCGGCTCAGGACCGGCACGCCGACCGCATCAATCGTTTGCACGGACGATCTGACGAGATGCAAAATGATTTCCAGGTCGTGGATCATGAGATCGAGCACGACGCCGATGTCGGTGCTGCGATTTGGAAAAGGCGAAAGGCGATGCGCTTCGATGAAACGCGGATGGGTCAGGCGTGCCTCCAGCGCGCTCAGCACGGGATTGAAACGCTCGACATGTCCGACCTGCAAGACGAGCTGCCGCTGTACGGCAAGTTCCGCAAGCTGGCTCGCCTCCACCGTGTCTTCCGCGATCGGTTTCTCAATCAGGAGATGCTTTCCCTTTTCCAGAAGCGGCTGCGCAATTGCGAAATGCGAGTTGGTCGGCGTGGCGACGGACGCGGCGTCGATCAGCTCCGAAAATTCCTCGAGCGAATTGGTCGCGCGCACCTGGTATTGCTGCGAAATCTCCTCGGCCGTCGCTGCGTCGGTGTCGTAGATTGCAGTGAAATCGGCCGTGCCTGTCTCGGCATAAAGGCGGGCGTGATTTTTCCCGATGTGCCCGACCCCGACGACTCCGACTCGTAGATTTTTCATTAGCGCGCGCGATTAGAAAAGGCGAAGGACATGCCGGAAGTTGCCAGTCAACCGCAGCCATGAAGCAAACGCAAACTGATTGGGACGAAGCCTATCGCCGGCGCGAGACGCCGTGGGAGAAGGGAATACCGCACCCCGCGTTGCTGGATTTTCTGGCGGAAAATGGACCGCTCGCCGGAGAGATTTGCGTTCCGGGCTGCGGCTCCGGCCATGACGTGCGCGCCCTCAGCACACCGCAAAATCATGTGCTGGGAATCGATCTTGCGCCGCGCGCGATCGCGAAAGCGAATTCACGGCCGCGAATCGCAAATGAAGAATATCTTCTTGCTGATTTCTTCGACTTGCCGGCGAGATTCGATCACCAGTTCGACTGGGTTTTCGAGCATACCTGTTTTTGCGCGATCGATCCCGGCGAGCGGAACGAGTATGTCGCGACTGTCGTTAGGCTCTTGAAACCGGGCGGGAAATTGCTCGCGATCTTTTTCCCTAATCCGGACCACGATGAACCTGGGCCGCCCTACCGGGTGAGCACGGCGGAACTGGATGAGTTCTTCGGCGCGCATTTTTCGTTGGAGCGAGAGTGGGTTCCAGCGCATACACATCCGGGACGGGAACAACGCGAGCTAGTGCGCGTCCTACGCATGCGCTGACGGAGGGACGCGCTGGAAAGCCCGGCCGTTGCTTCGCATCCGTTACGGCCGCGCGTCCGAGGACTCGTCGCGGCGAGTCCCTCCACTAGATTCATGGCCGACGCCGTTGAAGGATTCCCATGCCTGCGTTTAGATTCCGCCTTCTGAAGCGCCTCTTTCTCATCCTTTTTCTCGCCCTCATCGCGGGCGCGACCGGCATCTACATAGACTGGCACTGGAAACGACCGCTATCACCCCGCGGCGGGCGTTACTTCTTCCATCGCGTCGAGCTCCCGGTGCCTTCATTCCGTCAGGGCGACGAACGATGGCGGGACGATGCGCTCGGCGGCGTGCCCGAGAACGGCACCATGGGCGAAGCAGGATGCGCCGTCGCCGCGGCCGCGATGGTCTTCGAGTCCTATGGCATCGAGACCGATCCGCAGCAACTCAACTGGTTCCTGACCGCCGTGGGCGGCTACACCGAACAAGGCTGGCTTTACTGGGACCGCGCCGCCTGGTGGGCGCCCGACCGTGTCCGGCAAATCTACGAAGACCTGCCGTCCTACGCGCTCATCGATTCCAACCTCGCCCGCGGCAATCCTGTCATCGTGCGGGTGCGTTTTAGCAGCGGGATCACACACTTCGTCGTTATCGCCGGCAAAGACGGCTTCGACTATCTCATCCGCGACCCCGGCGCCGGCGCTGCCAAAGGCTACTACCCACTGCGCGAGCTCGGCAGCGATATCGAGGCGCTAAGGTTTTACGAGCCGTTGACGTCTCCGCGAGCAGCGGCGGATGCTCCCGCGGTTACGGCGAAGTTCTAGAGCTGGCCCGAGATGTCCTTCTGAAAGAGCTGCGCCTTACGCTTGCTCATCTCTTCGGCGATGATCCGGGCGTCGCCGCCTTGAGCATAGAGCTTTTGCATAATGTTTTCATAGCTCGGTTCGTCCCGGTTTTGGCTTAGCTTGAAAACATTCTCCAGCGCCCGCACTTCCATCTCGAAAGCGACAATCGCATTTTTCAGCGAATCCACATAAGCCTTCGGCAAATGACGGAAGAGAGCGGGCGAATTTTCGTCATTCTCGAACTGCGCCGTAATTTGCTCCAGGATCTTTAAGAGCTCAGGTTCGCCGAGGAAGCGAATTTTGCCGCGCGCATGCACGCTCATGTAGTTCCAGGTTGATCCAGTTCGCGGATTCGAATACCACCGCGCGCTCACGTAAGTATGCGCCCCCGAGAAGACGCAAAGCGCCTCGTTGTTTTGCCCGAACGCTCTGTGATGATCCGTATTCCTCATCATGTGCCCGCGAAGAAAAAGGCGATCGCCCTCACGCTCATCGATTAATACGGGCACCTGCGTGGCCATCGGCAGGCCCTGGCTGGAGCCAATCAACATCGCAAACGGATGCGCTCGGATAAACTCGAGAACGGTTCGCTGATCGCTCTCCTTAAAGTAAGGCAAATCGTACATGATGATGACGCCGCCTTACGATTGATGGCACGACCGCGGGCGTCCAGCCAGATCGGCAAAGCCCGCTTACTTCTTCCCCTCAAAGAGCAGGAGATATTTTTCGTAACCTTCTTCCTTCAGCTTCTCGACTGGGATAAAACGCAGCGACGCGGAGTTGATGCAATAACGCAGCCCGCCTTTATCCCCGGGTCCATCAGCGAAGACATGCCCAAGATGTGCGTCGCTTTTCTTTGTTCGAACTTCCGTGCGTTCTCTTCCGCCGCTTAGGTCTGGCTTTTCTTCCAGTTTCTCTCTCGCGATCGGTTGGGTGAAACTCGGCCAGCCCGTCCCGCTATCGAATTTATCCAGCGAAGTGAAGAGCGGTTCGCCGCTGATAACATCGACGTAAATACCGGGTTTGTGGTTGTCCCAATACGCGTTCTTGAAAGGCGGCTCCGTGCCACACTGCATGGTCACGTGATACTGCTCTTCCGTGAGCCGGTTACGAAGGTCGGCCTCGGACATTCCCTTGTTGCCGGTTCCGCTTTGGGCGGCGGCGATCTTGCTTTCGTTCTCGTGTTGAGCCATAGCGCGGTTAGAATGAAGGAGCGTCGCCATGATTGCAAGAGCCACCAGGAACACGACGAGCAAGAACAGTCGAAACTTCCGCCAGTGTGACATCCCCACAAGGTCTTCCCGACCCCTGATGGTCTTGTCATTTAAGCTCCGCCGAAGTTAATCGCTAGATGGGCCATAGCGATCAGGTCGGAACCAAAAGTAGTCAGACAACAGGTAACGAAGTTCCTTTGCAGGTGCTGATCGAAAAGGGCTTTGCCTGCCTCGATCGCACCGGAGTGGAAAACTCCTTTCCAAATCCGCTGACTGACACGTTAACCGTTGCCGGCGTTTCTCCGGTAGCGAACTGCGTTCCGTTTCCCATAAACTCGAATTCTCGCCCGTCCGAAGTAGGCGAGCTTCGTTCCCGGGGGCGAATGGCGGGATCCCCGGGGGCAGCTATAGAATTTCGCTCCTTAGCTGTCAATGATGTTAGCTGAGCGACGGAAGCCATCTCTGACCTTGCCCTCAGACCATCATCGCCTTTGGTATTGCTGGTCGCTGACCTTTTCCATCCAGTCCACGGCCTTGCCATTGAGCTGTTCCTGAATGGCGAGGTGCGTCATGGCGGCGGTGGCGGTGGCGCCGTGCCAATGTTTTTCGCCCGGCGGGAACCAGATCACGTCACCGGGGCGAATTTCCTCGATCGGCCCTTCCCAACGTTGCGCAAGGCCGCAGCCGGCGGTGACAATGAGTGTCTGGCCTAACGGATGTGTGTGCCATGCGGTCCGAGCGCCGGGCTCGAAGGTGACACTCGCGCCGACCACACGCGCCGGATCGGGCGCCTGGAAGAGAGGATCAATGCGGACCATACCGGTGAACCAATCGGCCGGTCCTTTGCCGGAGGGTTGTGAGCCGCTTCTCTTGATTTCCATTCTCTGAACTCCTTTAAGATCCTGGGCGTGCGGAAGCACGTTCTTCCGTGAACCACTTGTAGGTCTGCGCGATACCTTCGCGGAGCGGAATTCTTGGTTTCCAGCCTAACGATTCGATTTTCGAAATGTCGAGCAACTTGCGTGGGGTGCCGTCGGGCTGGCTTCTGTCCCAGGTCAGCTCGCCGCGAAACCCGACCACGTCGCAGATCAACTCCGCCAGCTCGCGAATCGTCAGGTCGGTTCCGGTACCGATGTTGATGATCTCGGGGCTATCGTAATTCCGGAGCAGGAAAAGGCAGGCCGAAGCCAGGTCGTCGACATGGAGAAATTCGCGCCGTGGCGTTCCCGAGCCCCAGACCACGATTTCACGCGCGCCGTTCGCTTTCGCCTCGTGCGCCTTGCGCAAGAGCGCGGCGAGAACATGCGAAGTGTCGAGATTGAAGTTGTCGTTAGGCCCGTAGAGATTTGTCGGCATGGCCGAGATGAAATTTGCACCGTATTCGCGGGCATAAGCCTGGCAAAGCTTGATCCCGGCGATCTTGGCAATGGCGTAGGCTTCATTCGTCGGTTCAAGCGGTCCGCCTAACAACGCGCTCTCCGGGATCGGCTGCGGCGCATGTTTCGGATAAATGCAGGAGCTGCCGAGGAAGAGTAGCTTGCGCACACCGTGGGTGTGGGCGGCATGGATCAGGTTGTTCTGGATCTGCAGATTCTCGAGGAGGAACTCGACTGGCCGATCTTTGTTCGCCTTGATTCCGCCCACCTTCGCCGCCGCCACAACGACAATCGCGGGCTTTTCCCGGGCAAAGAATTCCTCGACTCCATGGCGATTCGTCAGGTCAAGTTCGGCCCTGGTGCGGGTCAACAACCGGGCAAAACCTTCCGCTCGCAGCTTCCGAACAGCGGCGCCGCCAACGAGACCGCGATGGCCGGCGATGAAGATCGATTCGTCCTTTTCCATCAAGTTTTGAGCAGCATCCGTTCAGCGTTTCCTTTTTCAAGCCTTCGCGCAATTCTCCTCCCGTGGTGACGCGAGATGAAAGTCGCCTGAGCACTGTTTGCTAGGCGAGACTCCGTCGGGGTGGAGGGGCGCACACCATCCTCTCATGCGAATTCTGACGTTGATCGAAAGGGAACTTCCCTGCCTCCCCTTGTTCGAAGAGACCATTGAACTAGCCTCCCGATTCCAATGGTAATCAAATCATTGCCTCTTCTGGTCGCGGCGAGCGCGGCCTTCTTCTTCCTCGGTGGTCTGCTCGTTTGGGCGGTGACGCGCTTGATGCGCAGCAACCGCGAGCAGTTCGTGGCCGGCGGGCCTTTTATGGCGGAGCAGGAGTTCATGATTAGCGCGCCAGCCGCCCTCGTGCTCCTCGTTGAAGTGCCCCGCTTCGGATCGGACTTTCGCCAACTTGAATTCGAGGTGGTCGATAAAGCCGGCGGAGAGCCAACAAAGTTGCGCTACGATTTCGTCCGTGCACAAGGGGCCGTTTACGGCGTGACGACGATGCGGGTTCCAATTGGCCGCGTCACTGTGCAGCGGCCTGGCTCCTATCTCGTGCGGGTTGATGGATTACAGCCAGGCGCGGATTACTCACGGTGCCGGATCATGCTCTCGCGCCCGTATCTGGGACGCATGGTCCTGCAGATCATTAGCATCGTGATTTGCGCGATCGGCACGTTGTTAAGCTTGCTCCTTGCCCTGTGGCAGGTCCTGCCGCTGCAGCAGGGATGAATCGCTCCGGATCAGACGGTGACGCTTTGTTCGTTATGCAGTTTCCAGCCAAGCAGCGCAACCCATGGACTGAACAACGTTATTGAAGAACGCGCGCGGCCAGAGGCACGCCCAGAGACCAAAGGCAATGTTGTAGATCGCCGCGAGAGTGAAAATCAATCGGTAAAGCTTTGCTCGGTAGGCGGGGATCATTCCTCAGTCTTCATCTTATCAAACAACGGCCGCCAATCCGAATCGATGACCGATTTCGACCACAAGTGAGGTTCGCGACATCAGAATTCATGAAAAAGCGACGTTGCACTCTGCCGGGGTCACCGACTCCGGCCGCCGCGCCATCGCCGGAAACATCGCGTCGTGTGATAAGCTGCATCATGGCTGGTTATTCCGGTAAGCCGTTGGCGCAAAAACTGGGGATCAAGCAGGATCCGCCGTCGCGGCGATCGGGGCGCCGTCGAATTATCGGGAGCTGCTCGGGCCATTGCCGAACGGGGTTCGTTTTTGCACGGTGAAGGCGAAGCCGCAACTGATTCATTATTTCTGCACGGAACGCGCGCGCTGGCGAAAGATCTGCCGGTGTTACGCAAGAAAATGCGCGACGACGCCATGCTCTGGGTCTCGTGGCCGAAGAAGAGCGCCGGCGTGCCGACGACAGTGACGGAGGACGTGGTCCGCGAATGCGCGCTGCCGCTCGGTCTGGTGGATACGAAGGTCTGCGCGGTGGACGAGACCTGGTCGGCTCTTCGCCTGGTGGTGCGGCTGGTGAACCGGAAGTTGACAGCGCGACCGCGTCCTGTTGCATAACGACGACTGCGTCGAAAGATCCAAGACGAACGATGGCCTACCTGAACGAAAATTATCTCAAGCTCCAGGCGGGTTACCTTTTTCCCGAGATCGGGCGGCGGGTGAAAGAGTTTTGCGAAGCGAATCCCGAGGCCGCAAAACGGCTGATCCGCTGCGGAATCGGCGACGTGACCGAGCCGTTGCCGCCGGCCGCGGTGGCGGCAATGAAGACGGCGGTGGATGAGCTTTCCGTGCGCGAGACCTTTCGCGGCTACGGCCACGAACAAGGCGGCGATTTCCTGCGGAGCAAGATCGCGCAGATCGATTATCGCGATCGCGGGAATCGAGATCGCGGACGACGAGATCTTCGTCTCCGACGGATCGAAGAGCGATTGCGGATTCATCCTCGACGTGCTCGGCGACCGGAATCGGATTGCGATCACGGACCCGGTTTATCCGGTCTATGTCGATACCAACGTGATGGCGGGACACACCGGACCGGCGGATGAATCGGGCCGCTATGAAGGGATCATTTACCTGCCGTGCCGCGCCGAGAATGGCTTCGTGCCGGAGCCGCCTGACGGAACACGCGGATATCGTTTACCTTTGCTTCCCGAACAATCCGACCGGCGCGGTGGCGACGCGCGCGCAGCTCGAGCGCTGGGTCGCCTACGCGCAGGAGCACCACGCGCTCCTGCTCTACGACGCGGCCTATGAGGGTTACATCAGCGAGCCGGGAATCCCGCGGTCGATCTTTCGAAATTCCGGGCGCGACGGAGTGCGCGGTCGAGTTCCGCAGCTTTTCGAAGACCGGCGGGTTCACGGGCGTGCGTTGCGGATTCACGGTGATGACGAAGCGGCTTCTTCTCCAGACGAACGACGGACGCGAGCTGCCGCTCCATCGGCTCTGGCATCGGCGTTGGAGCACGAAGACGAACAGTGTGAGCTACCCGGTGCAGCGCGGGGCGGAGGCCCTTTACAGCGCGGAAGGCCGGACGCAGGTGCGCGGGTTGATCGATCATTACATGGGCAATGCGCGCATCCTGAGCGAGGCCGCGACGCGGGCCGGCCTGGGCGTCTACGGCGGGAAGAACGCGCCTTACATCTGGGTCCGGACGCCAACCGGCCTAACGAGCTGGCAAATGTTTGATCGGATGTTGCACGATCTGAACGTCGTCATCACACCGGGCAGCGGATTCGGCTCGGAGGGCGAAGGCTACTTCCGCATCTCCGCCTTCAACAGCCGGGCGAACGCGGAGGAAGTGGCGCGACGACTCGAAGCAGCCTCCTTTTCCTAATCCTGCTCCTGCTCTGCTCCCAATCTCTTGCACAGATTAGGAGCAGGATTAGGAGCAGGAGCAGGAGTAAGAGTAAGAGCGAATGCCTTGCGCGTGGCGAATGCGGCCTACAACTTAGCGGCTTGGAAAAAGAAGGAACTCACGATCTCTCACGGAGTCTGCCGCAGCTTTACCGGTTCTGTTTTCTCATGACCGGCGACGCGGCCAAGGCGCTGGAGGCGTTCCAAAATACGGTGCGCGAAGCGGCGCTGCTCGCGTCGCGCGGGCAGTTGCCGGCCGATCGGCTCTGGTCCTTTCACGAAGCGCGGCATCAGTGCCTCGAGCTCATCAAAGGACGACGTGCAACCGGAGCAACGATGATGCCGGAGGAACCGATCGCGCCCGATGCCGCGGCCCGCGTCGCGCAACTCGACCCGGATCAGCTCGCGGCGTGGATTTCGGCCGCGCCGGAGCCGCAACGCAGCGCTCTGGCTTTTTTTTACCTGAATGAATTTTCGCACCGCGAGATGCAGAATCTGCTTGATCGTGAAAATGAACGAACTGGCGAGCTTGATCTCGCATGGCCGGTCGCAATTCCAGGCCTGGCTCAATACCGTGACGGAGGCGCCGATGAAGCGCTGGCTCTCCCGGCGCAAACGCGCTCTGATCGAATGTCGCGCCGATCAGCGACGCGCCGCCGAGCGATCGTGCGATGCGTTCGGCGCTGGAAAGTGCGCGCACGATTCCCGGAGGCCGCGGCGAGCCTGACCGCGCAGCAGCAATTCGACCAGGCCCTGGCGAAGCTGACGCAAGGCGATCCCGATCCCGAAGGAAGCAGCCGAGTGGTTCGTCAATAGCGCCCTGATCAAGGGCGCGAAACGCAATTGGAAAAAGACGGCGCGGCATCCGGCGATCCTCGCCACGGCGCTGGCGGTGCTGGTGCTGGCCGGAATCGCGATCTTCTTTTTCGTCGAGCGGCTGCATGAATTCCCCGGTTCGGACGACTGCCAAAAAGATGCTCGTCGTACGCCAAGCACCACGCGCCAGGCCCAGTTCGAGCCGCTCAACACCGACGCGATCAATCTCGGCGATTATTTTTTCATGAAATTCCAGCTCGAGCACTTCGACGTTCCGATGCGTTTTGCCGACTTCCGGGCGCGCGGGGCGCGGGTCTTCGAGGACGAGGATGGACATCGCGTCGCGCAGGTCTTGCTGGCGGAAAGCGGGGTGCAGTTCTTTCTTTATCCCGGCGAGAAAACGGACCCGCGCCCGTCGCGTCAAAGCCAGGGCGACCGATCTGGCGGTACGTGGAGAGACGAAGGCTGGGCTGGAGCGGTGCAAGAGCGTGACGGAGTCTGTTTCATGATCGCGATGCATGGGAGCGAGGAAGAATTGCGGTCGTATTTGAGCGATCGGCAGCGCTAGGGCAAAACTCCGCTGGAACCTCAAGCCATTCCATAATCTGCCAGGGGGGAGAGTTGAACTCCCGACCAAGGGCTTATGAGTCCCCTGCTCTACCACTGAGCTACCCTGGCGCGCGAGCCGGTATAGTTGAATGACGCGCCGAATGTGTCAACGCGACCTCGCCCTGCGTTCGCAAGCAGGCGCCTTCAGGATTGATCGGGAGTTCCACTCTCCCCCTGGCAGATTTTTCAAAAAGCGTCTCGATTTGACAATGAATGAACGTTCATTCATTGTCTTGGTCCGATGTCCACGAAACGCTCCAGCGGCACCCTCGATCGCCAGCAGCAGATCCTCGAAGCGGCCATGCTCTGCTTCGCCAAGCGCGGCTTTCACCAGACCAGCATGCACGACATCAGCGCCGAGGCCGGAATCAGCGTCGGACTTATTTATCGCTACTTCAAGAACAAGGAGGAAGTCATCGCGGCGCTCGCGGCCGAGCACAAGAAGGATATCGCCGAGCTGTTGGAGCGCGCCGGACAGGCGCCGACACTCCTCGAGGCGATGGAAATTCTCTTCACCTCGCATTGTTGCGAGCAGTCACCGCAGATCATCTCCGCTTTCGTGGTCGATCTGTTCGCCGAGGCGAGCCGGAATCCGCAGGTGGCGAAAGTGGTGCGTAATGTCGTGAAAACAAAGACCGACGGAGTGGCGGACTTGATCGCGCGCTCGCCCGAGGGCCGCCGCATCGCGCCCTGGCTCGATCCGCACGAAATTGCCGAAATGATTTTCGCGTTGAATGATGGTGCCATGATGCGGAACGTATTTCGCGCCAGGCAATTCCATCGCCCGGCAGCGAGAACATCAACTCAACGTCGCCCGCACTCTCTGGCGACTTCTCTTCAGTCGAACTTCCCATGCAAACGGCCACAACTAAACCACCTTCCCGACCGATAGCCGGCTCCGCTTTCTCCGCGCCGAAACGCGGCCAGAAGGGCCCGATCTTCTGGGTCGTGCTCGGCCTCATCGGACTGTTTCTCTTGTTTGCCGGAATCAAGGTTCTCCAGATTTTCACCATGATCTCCGCCGGTAAGACGATGGTCCCGCCGCCGACGACGGTCACGAGCGCGATCGTCAAGCAGGCTGATTGGCAACCGATTTTGAGCGCAATCGGTTCCATCTCGCCGGTGCAGGGCGCCATAATCAGCGCGGAAATTCCCGGCATGGTCGCCGAGATCGGTTTTGAATCGGGCAAACCGGTCAAGAAAGGCGATCTCCTTCTGAAGCTCGACGCTTCCTCGGAAATCGCGCAGTTGCGCTCCGCTCAAGCTGATGCCGAGTTGGCCAAGGCCGACTATGACCGGGCGCGCGATCTCGCGAATCGCAAGGTAATTTCCAAGGCCGAGCTCGATGCGGCCGAATCGAAATACACGCAGAAAAAGGCGATGGTCGATAACATGCAGGCGATAATCGACAAGAAGGAAATCCACGCTCCATTCGACGGCGTCGCGGGCATCCGTTCGGTCAATCCCGGGCAGATGGTCGCGGCTGGCGATCCGCTCGTTTCGCTGCAAACGCTCGATCACGTCTTCGTCGATTTTTCGCTGCCGCAGAAGGATCTTGGGAAAATCGCAAACGATCTCCCGGTCCGCGTCACGACCGACGCTGTTCCCGGCCGCGAATTCAGCGGCGCGTTGAGTGCGATCAATCCGGCGGTCGACCAGGCGACGCGCAACGTGAAGTTGCAGGCAACGCTCAACAACCAGGACCACGCCCTGCGCGCGGGAATGTTTGCCAAAGTCGAGGTCCTCCTGCCGGAGAAGAATTCAGTTCTCTACATCCCGGCGACATCGGTCGCCTACGCGCCTTACGGAGATTCGGTTTACGTGATCGAAAAGAAACACGACGAAAAAACAAAGCAGGATGAGCTGGTGCTGCGTCAGCAGTTCGTCCGGCTGGGCGAGGCGCGGGGCGATTTCGTCGCGGTCACGGAAGGGTTGAAAGCGGGACAGGAAGTGGTTAGCACGGGCGCCTTCAAGCTGCGCAACGGCATGAAGGTGGTGATCGACAACAAGCTGGCGCCGAAAGCGCAGCTCAATCCCACACCGAGCGATACCTGACGAATTTCGCAAGCGTGAAATCCTTCACCGATCTTTTCATTCGCCGGCCAGTCCTCGCGCTGGTCGTCAGCCTCGTGATTATCATCGCCGGGCTGCAGGCGATTTCTTCGCTCAACGTCCGGCAATATCCGCGCAGCGACATCGCTTCGGTAAGCGTGCAAACGGTTTACGTGGGCGCGAGCGCAGAGCTGGTGCGCGGGTTTATCACCACTCCTCTCGAGCGCGCGATCGCGGCCGCGGATGGCATCGATTACCTGCAATCGCAAAGTTCGCAGGGCTCCTCGACGATTACGGCGCACCTGAAACTCAATTACGACTCGAACAAGGCGCTCTCCGAGATCAGCTCCAAGGTCAATCAGGAGCGGAACAATCTGCCCCCGGAAGCTGAAGTGCCGGTGATCAACATCGAGCCGGCCGACTCCCAATACGCTTCGGCTTATCTCAGCTTCACCTCCAATATCCTGGAGGCCAACGAGATCACCGACTACCTCACCCGCATCGTCCAGCCGCGCCTGACCGCGCTCCCCGGCGTGCAGCGGGCGGAGATTCTCGGCGGCCGCACCTTCGCCATGCGCATCTGGCTCAAGCCGGATCGGATGGCCGCGCTCAACGTAAGCCCGGCGCAGGTGCGCCAGGCGCTTGCGGCCAACAATTTTCTTTCCGCAGTCGGCAGCACCAAGGGTTCGCTTGTCCAGGTCGACCTGACGGCGAACACCGATCTCCATTCGGTGCAGGATTTCAAAAATCTGGTCGTGCGCCAGGAAAACAACGTTCTCGTCAGGCTGGGTGACATCGCGGACGTGGTGCTCGGCGCCGAGGATTATAACTCGCAGGTTCGGTTCTCCGGCGAGCGCGCCGTTTTCATGGGCATTTTCGTTTTGCCGAACGCCAACTCGATCGACGTCGATCAAGCGAGTTCGAACTGAGATGGTGGAGATTCAGAAGGAACTTCCCACGCGGTCTCCAAGGCCGCATCGCCTATGACGGTACGGAATACATCAACACCGCGATCCACGACGTCTTTCGCACCCTGATGGAGACGCTCCTCATCGTCGTGATCGTGATCTTCCTTTTCCTCGGCTCGTGGCGCTCGGTCATCATTCCCGTGGTCGCGATCCCGATCTCTCTCATCGGCGGGGTTTTTCTCATGCAGGTTTTTGGTTTCACGATCAACCTGCTCACCCTGCTCGCGATCGTCCTCTCGGTCGGTCTGGTGGTCGACGACGCCATCGTCGTGGTGGAAAACGTCGAGCGCCATCTGCGCGAAGGCCTCAGCCCAACCAACGCCGCTCTCATCGGCGCGCGCGAGCTGATCAGCCCGATTATCGCCATGACGATTACCCTCGCCGCGGTCTACGTGCCGATCGGTATCCAGGGCGGTCTGACAGGAACGCTCTTCCGCGAGTTTGCCTTTACCCTGGCCGGCGCGGTCACCATATCGGGCGTCGTCGCGCTCACCCTCTCGCCCATGATGTCGGCCCAACTGTTGCGCGCCAGCGCCGAGGAGCACGGCTTTGCCGGCAAGGTCAACCGTACCTTCGATCGCATCCGTGAGTCGTATGGGCGCATGCTCGATCGCACTCTGCAGGTGCGCCCGGCGGTTTACGTCGCCTGGATCGGCTTGTCGATTCTCGGGCTTCTCCTCCTCAAGTTTTCCATCTCGATGAATAGCGAATTGGCGCCGACCGAAGATCAGGGCGTTATCTTCGGCGTCATCGATGCACCCGCCAACGCGACCATCGATCAGACATCTGCGTTCGCCGACGCGGCCGAGAAGGAATTCCTCAGTTTCCCGGAAACGAATTTCACTTTTCAGCTCACTTTTCCGTCGAGTGGCTTCGGCGGCATGGTGTTTAAGCCCTGGGGCAAGCGGAAGGAAACACCGTTTCAACTCATGCCGAAGGTCCAGGCAAAGCTCAGCACGATTCCCGGCATCCAGATGTTTCCGTTGATGCCCCCGGCCCTGCCCGGCGGCGGACAATTCCCGGTTGAGTTCGTCATTCTTTCGACCGCGGAGCCGGAGCAGATGCTCGATTTCGCCAAGCAATTGCAGGCGGCCGCGATGAAGAGTGGCAAGTTCGCTTTTCCGCCGATCATCGATACAAAAATCGATCAGCCGCAGGCTGAGATCGTGATCGATCACGACAAGGCCGCGGCGCTCGGTCTCAACCTCCAGCAGGTCGGTGCGGACCTTTCCGCGATGATGGGCGGCAATTTCGTCAACCGCTTCGACATCGCCGGCCGCGCCTACAAGGTCATTCCGCAAATCAAGCGGGTCGATCGGCTCAATCCCCATCAGTTAGAGGAAATCTATGTCACCGGGCCGGATGGAAAATTGATCCAGCTCAGCACGATCGCGACGATCCGCAACAAAGTGGTTCCGCGCTCGCTTAACCGGTTGCAGCAGCTTAACGCGATCACGATCAGTGGCGTTGCGATCGTGCCCGATCGATCAGGCGCTCAAGGTTCTGGAAGACGAGGCCGCCAAGATTCTGCCGAAGGGTTACTCGGTTGATTACACCGGTGAGTCGCGCCAACTGCGCGTCGAAGGCGACAAGTTCCTGCCCGCGTTCGGACTCGCCTTCATCCTCATCTTTCTCGTTCTCGCGGCGCAGTTCAACAGCTTCCGCGATCCGCTCATCATTCTCTTTGGCTCTGTCCCGCTGGCCATGTTCGGCGCGCTCATTTTCACCTTCCTGAGAATGCCGAGTCCAAACATTCCGTTTTTCACCAACGGCTGGACCACGACGATGAATATCTATTCGCAGGTCGGATTGGTCACGCTGGTCGGCCTCATTTCCAAGAATGCAATCCTGATCGTCGAGTTCGCCAACAAGCTGCAGCTCCAGGGCTTCGATAAAGTGGCCGCAGCTGGCGCAAGCCGCCCGAACCCGGTTGCGGCCGATCCTGATGACGACGATCGCGACCGTTGCGGGTCACTTCCCGCTCGTGCTCGTAACCGGCGCCGGCGCCAAAGCGCGTAACTCGATCGGTCTGGTCCTCGTGGGCGGAATGAGCATCGGCACGATCTTTACTCTCTTCATTGTGCCGTCGCTCTATGTGCTGATCGCGCGGACGCACAACGAAGGTGCGAAAGAAAAGTCTCCCGACGCGCGCGAGCCGGAAAGGCCGCGGGAACCCGAGTTGGTGCCTGAATTCGCCGACGCCTGAGAAACGGGGTTGGTCGCAGAGAACGGGGTCAGCGATCCAGGCGACAGCCAGATTCACTACGCTTCCTTCGCTGCGATTTCGCTGCACGCTTGCAGGTCGAGCTTACCCGTCGCCAGCACTGGGATTTGCTCGACCCGTCTGATCACTTTCGGAATCCAGAGATTCGGCACCCCGGCGTCGCGCAAATCCGACCGGAGTTGCGCCTGATCGATCTCGATCGCGCTCAGGAGAACGAGCGCCTCGCCCTTTTGCGGATCGACCACAGACGTCACTGCGAGCATTCGTTCTCCTTCATTGCTCAGCTTCAGCGCGGCCAGAATCTTTTGTTCCACCGTCTCGTGCGGCACCATTTCTCCGCCGATCTTGGAAAAGCGCGAGAGCCGGCCTTCGATAAAAAGAAAGCCGTCCTCATCGAAGCGTCCGAGGTCCCCGGTCTTCAGCCAACCCTCCTGCAGCACTTCGGCCGTGCGCTCGGGATCGCCGCAGGTAGCCCTCGAAAATATTCGGGCCGCGCAGCCAGAGCATGCCGGACGCATGGAGCGAGAGCCTGGCTCCCGTTTCCGGATCGCGGATCTCCGCCGCGATTCCCGGCGCCATTTTCCCAACCGACCCGGGCCGCTGCGAAGGCTGCACCGGATCGCCTGGGTTATCCGGTTCCGGATCGGGCAGGTTCACGCTCACGACCGGCGAAGTCTCCGTCAGGCCATAGCCTTCGTAGACCGGTTTACCAAAACGATCGGCAAAAGCGTCGGCCAGGCTGCGCGGCAATTTCTCCGCGCCGGTGATCGTTAGGCGCACACTCTTCATTTGCTCCGGCTCCGCTTTGCGCAGGTAGCCGCGCAGGAAAGTCGGCGCTGCCAGCACGAGGGTGACGCGATGGCGTTCGATCAGCTCCGCGCATTTCGCCGTCTCGAGCGGGTTCGGATAGGTGACGATGCGCACGCCCGTCGATGAGCGGAAACCAAAGCGTGACCGTGCAACCAAAGCTGTGGAAAAATGGGAGCGAAGCGAGGATCAGATCTTCACGCGTCGCGTCGAGCATGGCGCGGAACTGCGAGACGTTGCCAATCAGATTGCGGTGACTCAGCACAACGCCTTTGGGATCGCCCGAACTGCCGCTGGTGAAGAGGAGGACGGCCTCGGCGTGGTCCCCTTCCCGCGGAATTTCAAGCA
The DNA here is from genome assembly GCA_963821615.1 of uncultured Verrucomicrobiae bacterium. Taxonomy (GTDB): domain Bacteria; phylum Verrucomicrobiota; class Verrucomicrobiia; order Chthoniobacterales; family UBA10450; genus Palsa-1392. The sequence goes on from CAWGEN010000012.1 coordinate 147,725, forward strand.
ATCGAATGAGCCAGCCAGCCGGCAGGAAGACTGCCGCCATCCACCAGAGAAAAATCCGGGCCTTCAACCTGGGGAGCAACTCATCCAGTTGCACCACATGCTCCGGCCACGGAAAATCCGTCAGGCGTTTGGCAAAAGCGTTCGCGGAAATGGCGACTTTCAATACCGGCAATTTGCTGCGCGCGCTCGAGTGCGGCGCGCCCGCTCGTGAAATTCAAACCAACCGGTACCTTACCCGCCAGTACGACCGCAAGGTTCGCCACCACGCCACCTTTGCTCGCGGGCAGGACAATGCCGATCCGGTCGTCGGGAAAATTCTTGCGCAGCGATCGACTCAGCGCTGCAGCCACGCCGAGCAGCTTTCCGCGGCTGAGCGAACTCTGATCCATCCCTTCGATGACCGCGGTCCGAAAAGGATGACGCGCCAGGCCGCGCACCGCGGCCTGCGCCGAGATGCCCGCGCAAGGCCGGGCGCCGGCTGTAGCACCTTTCGCCCAGCTTGAGCAGTTCCTCCCGCACCGTCGCGATATCGGCCTCGTTAGGCGTAAGCGGCTCCCCGAATTCCACCGTCGCGGGATACGGAATCCGCCGCGGCCATTTGGTGAAAAAGCGCTGACCTTGGAAGGAAAAAATGGAACCCCAGAGTTGATCGAGCCAGACCGGCACGACCGGTCCGTCAGCCTGCCGCGCGATGATCTCGTAGCCGCGCCGCAACCGCAGAAGAGTGCCGGAACGCGTCAGTTGCCCTTCCGGGAAAAGACAGACGATTTCGCCATCGCGAATCTTTTCGGCTGCCAAACGCATCGCATCCTTCGCCCGGCGCGCCGTAATCGGGATGCAACCGACGGCGCGCAGGATGGGATGCAGGAAACGGTTCTTGTAATATTCCTGGTCGATGATGAAGCGAATCGGCCGTGGACAGGCAACCAGGAGGATGAGCGCGTCGACCCACGTGATGTGGTTGGGCAAAAGCAAGAATCCGCCGCGCGGCAAACGCTCCGTGCCGACCGCCGTGACCCGATAAATCAGCCGCACAAGCGGCAACCCAAAGAAACGCAAGACGCGCTCGGCGGCGGAAATTGGCGGCATCGGTTTATGATTTACAATCTGCGCGACGCCCACTGCAATCGGCAATTCGATGATGGCCGGACACAAGGAAGCGAAATCGGGCGCATGGATGGCAATGGGCCTACTGCTCGCCATCAACATGTTCAATTACATCGACCGTCAGGTTCTCGCTGCCGTCGAACCATGGATTCGGGCCACTTTTTTTTCGGCCACGGATGTGAATGCGATGGCAATCAGTGGAACCCTTGGCAGCGCATTTCTGGTCACCTACATGCTCAGCGCGCCCATTCTCGGCTGGCTCTCGGACCGCTTTTCGCGCTGGTTGATTATCGGATCGGCAGTGATCCTCTGGAGTCTCGCCACCGCGGCGTCGGGATTGGCGGTCAGTTTTGCCATGCTTTTTGCGACCCGCGTGCTGGTCGGCATTGGTGAGGGCGGCTACGGGCCAGCAGCGCCGACCATTTTGGCGGATCTGTTTCCTCTGGAAACGCGTGGACGCATTCTGGCGCTCTTTTGCGCCGCGATCCCGGTGGGCAGCGCGCTTGGCTATGTCCTCGGCGGAGCCGTCCTGACCAACTTCCATTTTGTTCCTGAGGCGGAAAGATGGCGTTACGCATTTTACCTCGCGGCGATTCCGGGCCTTCTCCTTGGGGGCTATTCTCTTTTTCAGCGCGACCCGCGCGAGAGCTCTGGGGTTCGCCCGGAACGGCAGCGGGCCCAGAGCGCGGATTACCGCGCGCTCGCCCGCACCCGATCCTACGTCCTGAATTGCGCGGCCCAAACCGCGATGACGTTCGCGCTTGGAGGAATCGGATTCTGGGTCGCGGCTTACCTAAGATTCCGAGGGCAACCCGCCTCTGCGACACAAACCTTTGGTGTCATTATCGCGGGAACCGGCCTGATCTCGACCCTGGCGGGCGGATGGCTCGGCGATCGGCTCCGCGCCCGAATATCAGGTTCATACTTCCTCGTCTCCGGCTGTGGGATGTTACTCGCGTGCCCGCTTTTCATCGCGATGCTCTTTATCCCGTTTCCGCAGGCGTGGTGGCTGATGGGCGGCTCGGTTTTCTTTTTGTTCCTGAATACCGGTCCGTCGAACACAGCCCTGGCGAATGTGGCCCTCCCGAAGGTTCGCGCGACCGCCTTCGCGCTCAACATTCTTGTCATTCACGCGCTCGGAGACGTGTTGGCCTTTCCCACCATCGGCTTCATTGCCGGGCATACGAGTTGGACGATCGCATTTCTCTTTGTCTCGGGAATGATGCTCATTTCCGGACTCCTTTGGTTGATCGGAATGAAATTCCTCGGGGCGGATACCCTGCGGGTCGAGCGGGAAGCACCCGTCTGATGTTTGCCTAACGAGTAACCGGCAACGTGATGTTCGTCGCCCGGCGGAATCCTTGATTTCCTGCTACAGCGGAGCCGCTACCGCGCGATCGTGCAGATGAACATCGTCGGCTTCCGCTTCCGCGAAGGCGATCGCCGCTTCGTTAGGCCGGCCGGTCCGTTGCAGCAAGCTCGCTCATCATCTGCCAGCTCTCGGCGCGATAGGGCGCGACCGCCGAGGCAGGTTTCCAGTTCGGCGATCGCGCGATCGGGAAAGTTGAGATCGGCGAGCGCCTTGATGTAGCGCTTCTCGATCATCCAGTTGACCGGCCCGAGCCGCGCCGCCAGCCGCAGTCGCATGAGATTGACCTTGCCGGTCTCGCGGTTCTCGATCACGGCCAGGCTCTCTTCCGCGCGCGCCCGCAGCTCTGGCGGTCCCGCGATTCGCTTCAAGAGAGCCGCGCGCACCAGGGAAATCGCCTTGTTTGATCGTGACTGCCGCGAGGTTGAGCAAGGCGAGCGGATTTTCCGGTTCTTTGGCCAGAGCGCGAGCCAGCGCCTGACGGGCCGCATCAAGATGGCCTTCGCTCAATTCCAATCCACCGAGGTTGATCCACATCCGTGCCGAGTCGCCGCCGTCGGCGATCGTCCGGGTCAGGAAGGTGCGTTGATCTTTCCAATCAAAGGTGCGCAGGAAAGTGCGCGACGGGCAGGAAAAGCACCCAGATCGTCAGGCAGGCAATCGCCATCCGCGAACGAGAATTCTCCGCGGCGATCCAGCCTGACGATTCAAGCGCCGCCGCCGCCCCAAGAAAGAGGAAGGCGCTGGGGAGGTAGAGCCAGTGCTCGGCGACCGTCGCGTTGAGTGTGATCAATCCGCTGATCGGCAAGTAGGAGGCGACCGCCAGGAGGAGCGGCAGGAAAATCGCAGGCCGTCGACGCGACCGCCAGAGAACGAAAGCGGCCGCCGCCGTGAGCAAGAGACCAAGGAGGGTCTGCAACTCCCGCCAGGACGCCGCGCTCAGTACTCGGCCGGACCGAAACCGCTCGGATGTGTCTCGACATCCCGTTCCATGTGCAGACGCCAGCGGAAAAGAAGGACAGCCCGGCATACTCGGCCACCGCGCGGGCTTGCGATGATTGGCCTAACGAGAAGCGGAGCCGGCGACGGCGCGGGCGCCGGAGTGTGTTCCGCCGCCAGACGCAAACTCAGATAAACGATCAAGCACGCCGGCGATCAAGCCGGCTGTGCCTAACAATGCTCGGCGCGGACGTTGCGCGAGGACGATGATCAGCCAGACGAGCGAGAAAGATCAGACCCATCTCCTTGCTCAGTGCGCTGGCGAGAAACGAGAGAGCGGCGCCAAGCCCAAAGGCCCACTTCCCGATTCCGTTCGCCCGCAGCATGCGCAAGGCCAAGGTAAAGCCCAAGAAAACCAAAGGTCGCCGCCAGCGGATCGGCGCGACCGGCCACGTAGATGACGGCCGCGCTCTGCACCGGATGCAGCGCCCAGACGAGCGCCGTCAAGAAACGCGACCCAAAGCCGGCGCGCCGGCTCCATCCTGCAGGTCGCGAGAAATTCCTCCGCGAAATAAAAGAGCGCGACCGCCGCCGCCGCGTGCCACAGAAGGCTGACGAGGTGATATCCCATCGGCGCGAGAAAGAAGGCCGCGTAATCCAGGGTGTAAGCTGAGCCCGTTGCAGCGGCCGATAAAAATCCGAGGCCGCCGCGTCCGTGAAAAGAAAATGCTGAAATCCCTCGTCGATCAGCCGCCAGCTGCGGATGAGCGGATCGCGCAGGATGAGCGCCTGGTCGTCCCAGACAAAACCGTTCCGCAACGCCGGCGCATAAGCGGCCAGCGAGAAGCAGGACGAGCAAAAACGGCGCGATTCTCTTGTTCATTCCGGATTCAACTGGACAGATCGCGATGGCTTGCACGTGTAAGTTTGGGAAATGCGCCTTTTTCGCCTGACGATCGTTCCTGCGTTGTTCTTCTCTGGCCAGCAGCGCGCGTGCCGCCGGCGTTCCAAACGACTGCGAACAGCTGATTGTCGCGTCGCGCCCGGACTGGAATTCGATGCGCGGCGCAGCTTGCAACGCTTCGAGCGTTCCGCCTCCGGTCCCTGGCACCGCGTCGGCGCGTCGGTTCCGGTTCTTGTTCGGCAAAAACGGGCTGGCCTGGGGCCGGGGCCTCGCCGGCCAGGACGAAAGCGGCCTGCGCAAAAAGGAGCGGGACGGTCGCGCGCCGGCCGGCGTCTTCCGGATCGGCAAGATCTACACCTACGATCCGGCGCTTCCGCCGGGCGCGAATTTTCCCTTTCATCAGGTGACCAAAGCCGACGCCTGGATCGATGACCCGACCCGCCCGGACTACAATCGTTTTGTCACGATTGACGATCCGGAGCATCCGCCGCCCTGGTTCGCGAAAGAGAAAATGCGGCATAACGATTTCGCCTACCGCTGGCTGGTCGAGATCCGGCACAATTCCGATCCTCCTCTGCCTAACGAGGGGAGCGCGATCTTTTTTCACATCCGCCGCGGCGACGCGCGGCCGACCTCCGGTTGCACGACGATGGCGGAGAGCGACTCTGGTCCAGCTGATCACCTGGCTGCGGGAGGATCGTCATCCCTGTTACGTCCTCCTGCCCGCGGAGCGTTTACGCCGGACAAAGCGGAAGCCTGGAATCTGCCGGCGCTCGGACTTCTTCGATGCGCCGTGAAAAATTCTGAAAAATCCTGCAACGTCCATTTGCATAACGGAAAGGTTGACCTTACGCTCCACTCGTTAGGCCAAAAACTTATGAGGAAACGATCCAATCCCGACTCCGAGCAAAACATCAAGCGCATCGACACCAAGCCGCGCGCCAAGAAACAGACGCATGGTTTTCAGGTGCATTTCGTTCGCGGCTCATCGACTGGCACGAGAATGTTCAGCGACGCCGTTTACGGAGGCAAAGAGCAGGCCCGCAAGGCGGCCCGCAAATATCGCCGCGAGGTGATGGGAGACCTCCCGCCACGGACGACGCTCGCCCGCGGCGGCTCCGCCAAGGCTCGCAAAGCGGCCGTGAAAAAGACCGTCGCAAGAAGAAAGCCAAGCCAGCCAAGCGGAAACGCTAGACTGGAGCTTTCGTTAGGCGCGTTGCTCTTCGCGTAGGCGCTCGCCAGCATTCGATAAAGCCGGGCGCAAAATCGCCCGGCCGTTGCTCGATCCATTGCGCGACCGCTTCCGGCGGAAAGAACTGCACGGCGTCGATTTCGGCGCGCGCCGGCGCAAATGGCCCGTCGTGCTCGCCGCGATAGAGCCAGATAAATTCCTGGCCCGTCTTCTCCGACGCCTTCAGATTCGCGACGCGCGTTCAGATCGGCGCGTCACGCCCAGTTCCTCGCGCAACTCGCGCACGGCGGTGGCATCATATTCTTCGCCGGCGCCGACGTGGCCGGCCGCGCTCGAGTCCCAAAGATTCGGGATGCCGATCTTTCCAGCGCGAACGTTTCTGCAAAAGCAGCTTCGCCCGCGCGGTTGAAAATGAAGATGTGCACGGCGCGATGCCGCAAGTTATTCCCATGCACTTCGCGCCGTGGCGCGGCCCCAATCACGCGATCCATTTCATCCACCACCGCAAACGGCTCCGTCGGCGGTTCCGTGCCCTTCGTTCGAGGAATCGCTCGGCCGGATGAAATTTGACAGCGCGATCCATTGCTCGAGCGACAACTCTTCGGCTCTCGCCGGCAGCGGGACCCCAATCTGCTCGCGCGGCGTGCGGCCAATCTGAGATCTGTCCCTTGAGCAACTTTCCAAGCTGTTTTCGCCGCTGAGAAAATCCGCGGCGCACGAGCGCAACAAGCAATTCGCGATCGTGATCCGGCCAGTTCGTTAGGCGCACGAGGAGTCAACCGGACGAACGCGGAATCGACATCCGGTTGCGGAAGAAAAACGCTCGCCGGAACGGTGCGCAAATATTCGACGCGACATTGCGACTGGACGACCAGGGTGAGAATTCCGTAATCTTTGGAACGCGGCGCCGCCGAAAGACGGGCGGCGACTTCCTTCTGTAACATTAACACCGCCACGGTGATAGGTGTCGGTTGATCGAGATAACGAAGCAGTAGTTGCGTCGACGCATAGTAAGGCAGATTGCCTAACAACTTCACCGGTCCCGCGGGGAAAGAGCCGTCGCACTTCGAACTCGAGCGCGTCGCCATGAATGATCTCGAAGCGGCGATCGGCAAAGTGCGCGCGCAGAAAATCCGCCAGTCTGCCATCCTTTTCGATCGCCAGAACCCTTGCGCCGGTGGCGAGCACCGGCTCGGTAATTGCGCCGAGGCCCGGCCCGATTTCCACGACAAAATCCGCCGCGGAAATTCCGCCTGTTGCACCATCCAGCGCGCGAGATTTTGATCGTGCAGAAAATTTTGACCGAGCGTCTTCACCGGCGCGACGCGAATCTCGCGCAGGGTGTTTCCGATTTCGGAAAGCTTCATTGGCAGAGCAAAAGGAGTCCGCGACTTTCGCGGGAAGGAGACGATTTGTTCACAAACTTTTGTGAACAATTTGCGTCGAAAGTCTGGATTTATTCACAAGTTATTCAACCGGTGTTTCGCGTGGAGCCGCCTCCCCTCGGGGCACGACATCACGCGGTCCGCAATAAAGTCCTCCGCCTTGCATGCGCAAGCACTATCGTTTCGATGCCGGACTCGGGCAGCGCTTTCTTCTTCTTGCCCGGCAGGGCGAATCGACTTCTTCTTGTTCCGCACAAAGGCCCGGCGCGCATCGCGCAGCGTCGCGCCTTCGATGAAATAGACGGTCGCTGCGCGTCCGATCGCGAAGGTGCCGGCGCCGGCCACCATGCCGCAAACGACATTCCCCCAGCCCGGGAAAAATTTCAGCGCCGCGCGCGTCCCCTCCCGCAGAACCATCCCGAGGCCGACATTCGCCCCAATCGCGCCGACAAACTCGGTCGCCGCACGCATGCTCCGTTCGCGGCCGCTGATGTACATGATTCCCGAAACCATGACCAACTGCAGCGTGGTCAGGATCGGAAGATCGGCCAGCGGGATCGGCTGCGCGCCGATCGCGGCGCAGATCGCGCTGGTCGATTTGACGAGCATCTCCGCGATCTCGGCTCTGCGCCTGCGCGATCGCCGCCGATGCGCACCATCTCGACCCGCGCTTCGTTAGGCAGTTCGCTCGCCAGCGTGCCGAGAAGCGTTGTGCCTAACGAATAGACGCCGAGCAAGCTGGCGCGAATCGCGGGCACATCCGTTGCCTGGGCGAGCGGCCACGACGAGTCCGCGGCATGGTTGCGCAGCTCGATCAACTTCGCGCCGACCCCAAAGCCGCTGTTCCAGGTGAGCATCTTTTCCAGCCGCTCGATTTCCCTGCGCGTCGCAACCTTCGCGTCGCGCTCCGCCGGCAGGAAAAAGAACAGATCCGCCGGTTGTTCCTGCAATTCGTCGCGAACCAGCGCGAGCGCCGCTTCATCGGCCCCGCGCGCGTCGAGCAATTGAATCGAGCCGTGGTGGCCGAGCGAAATCTTCTGCCAGCGATAGAGTCCGGTCAGCGTCTCGCGCGCGAGGGTTCCGCGTCGCGCCGTCCGGCGAAAATCCGGGCGACGAATTCGAGCAGCGGCATCGGGTGCGAACCGGTCAGAACAAAACGCGGGGGACGTTGCTGGAGGAAGAGTTCCTTCAGCGGCGTCAGCTCACTCAGGACCGGTTTTCGAATCGAGTCCGGAAGCCTGCCGAGAAAACCTTCGAGGCGTTCGACGATGTGCAGCAAGAGCGGAGTTGTTCATCGCGAGGAGGTCATCGCGTCCAACATGAATCGAACGCGGGCGGTTTGCGAATGCCACGGACGCGGCACTCTGATTGCCCGGTAGGGCGAGACTGCTGTCGAGCCAAAGCGGGCAACTTTGCGGCCAGGCACCGCTCCCGGCTCGACGGAGTCTCGCCCTCCCAGGGTCCGCCGGTGGAAAGAACGGCCAGTCCGTGCTAGAGAACCGGCCCGGGCCGGCGCCCGGCCTAACGATTCATGTTTTCACAACTCGGCGACAAACTTCAGGATATTTTCAAGGACCTGCGCGGTCACGGTTCGATCAGCGAGACGAACATCACCGACGCGATGCGCCAGGTGCGGCTGGCTTTGCTCGAGGCCGATGTCGATTACCAGGTCGCGAAGAATTTCGTCGCGCGGGTCAAGGACAAGGCGCTGGGCGAGGAAGTGCTGCGCAGCGTCACGCCCGGGCAGCAGATCGTGAAGATTTTTCACGACGAACTGACCGCGCTGCTCGGGGGCGACGCCGCGCCGCTGAATCTCGACAAGCCGGCGCGCATCCTGATGGTGGGCTTGAACGGCGCGGGCAAGACGACCTCGTCCGCCAAGCTCGCCGCTTATCTGAAGAAGCAGGGCCGCGCGCCGCTCCTTGATCGCCTGCGACTTGCAGCGACCGGCGGCGATCGAGCAACTGGCCACGCTGGGCCGGCAGGTCGGCGTGCCGGTTTACACGCCGTCGCCTAACGAAAAGGATGTGAAACGCGCGGCGGCCGCCAGCCTCGAATGGGCCGCGGAACAAGGCGGCAACGTGCAGATTTTCGACACCGCCGGCCGGCAGGAAATCGACGCCGTGTTGATCGAGGAAATCAAGCAGCTCAAGGAATTCCTCAAACCACAGGAGGTGCTCCTCGTCGCCGATGCCGCGACCGGCCAGCAGGCGGTGAGCGTGGCGACGCATTTCCACGAGGCGCTCGGCATCACCGGCATCGTCCTGACCAAGCTCGACGGCGACGCGCGCGGCGGCGCGGCGCTCTCGATGCGCGAAGTGACGCAGCGCCCGATCAAGTTCGCCGGCGTCGGCGAGAAGCTCGATCAATTCGAGCTCTTCGTGCCGGATCGCCTGGCGGGCCGCATCCTCGGGATGGGCGACATCGTCGGGCTGGTCGAGAAAGCGGCCGAGGCGATCGACGAGGAGGAAGCCGCGCGGATGGAGGAGAAGCTGCGGACCGCGTCGTTCGATTTCAACGATTTCCTCGCCCAGTTCAAGATGATGCGGAAGCTCGGGCCGCTCGAGAACATCCTCGGAATGTTGCCCGGCATGGGCAACATGAAGGACTTGAACGTGGACGAAAAGCAGATCAAGCGGACCGAAGCGATCGTGCTCTCGATGACCGATCGACGAGCGCAGGCGACCCGATATTCTGAACGCGCGCCGCCGCCAGCGGATCGCCCGCGGCAGCGGCAGCAGCGTGACCGCAGGTGAACGATCTCCTCCAGCGTTTCAACCAGATGCGCAAGCTGATGAAGAACGCCGGCAAGATGAAGCGAATGATGGCGCAGATGTCGCGGATGAAGAGCTGACTTGCGATTTTCCCGATTTAGGCGATTCGTTCCCTCCCCGGCTCTCAACCAATCAACTCTCAACTCTCAACTTTCAGCAATGGCCGTTTCAATCAGATTACGCAGAGAAGGCGCGAAGAATCGCCCTTATTACAAAGTCGTCGTGGCCGACAGCCGCAGCCCGCGCGACGGGAAATTCATCGAGATCATCGGGACCTACGATCCCAAGGTGCAGGGTGAAAACAGCACGTTGAAGGTCGATCGCGCCGAGCATTGGATCGCGCGTGGCGCGCAACCCTCGGACACGGTGCGCAGCCTGTTGAAGAAGAACAAAGGTCGCGCAGCCACCCGCCGCCCGAGACGACGCCCCCCGAGACCACGCCGGCGAAGCCGACCAGCTGAAACTGCGACGGAATAGGCGGGAACGCCGCCTGTGGCCCGGCTCGGTGACCTCGGTTCACTCAAACCTTCGCTTCCGAAGAGACTGGCCGTCATATGAATCGACTGAAGTGCCGCTCCACTCGATCGGAATGCCCTCCCAGCCAGGACATGCGGCCAGGAAGTCGCTCACGTTGAGAAGGTCGGCCCGCCCAGCCTGCATAGCGCACTCGTCGGTTTGAGTTCGAAGACTTCGCTAAACAGAGACCGGAATCAGCGATCCCGGCTACAATTGGACAACGCGCTAACGCGTCGCTAAGCTCGGACGCGTGAGACAATTCCTCGAGTTCATCATCCGCCAACTCGTCGAATTCCCTGACGAGGTCATGCTCTCGGAAATTCCGAACGGCCGCATGATCGTTTTCCGGTTGCAACTGCGGCAGACCGACGTCGGCCGGATTATCGGACGCAACGGACAAACAATTCGCGCGATTCGCGCCCTGCTTTCGAGCGCCGCGGCGCGTCACGGACAGAAGGCGACGTTGGATATCGTGGAGTAAAGACTGGACGAGTGGAAGCTCGTCCCTCCGCACGGACTCGTCGCGGCGAGTCCAAGATCACTTATAGATCTCGACGCTGATCTTTCCGTCGGGGCCAACCCTTCCGCGATACATTCCGGAGGTGTTGAATGGCGTCGCAAAGTTGCCTTCCTTGTCGATCGCGATGAGACCTCCTGTCCCGCCTAATTTGCCAACCTTGCCGATCGCGATCCGCGCCGCCTCTTTCACCGGCATGCCCTTGTATTCCATCATCGCCGAAACGTCGTAGGCGACGAGCGAACGGATGAAGTATTCGCCGTCGCCGGTGCACGAAACAGCGCACGTCTGGTTGTTGGCGTAAGTCCCGGCGCCGATGATCGGTGAGTCTCCGATCCGACCGACCGCCTTGTTCGTCGTCCCGCCGGTCGAGGTGCCGGCGGCGAGGTTCCCGGCCTTGTCGAGCGCGACCGCGCCGACCGTTCCATGGCGATCCTTGTCGCTCACCGGAGCTCGGCGTCGTCTTCGCCTTCTGCAGCGCCTGCCAGCGCTCGTCGGTGTAAAAATATTTTGGATCGACGAACTTCATCCCCATTTTCTTGGCGAACGCCTCGGCACCTTCGCCGGCGAGCATGACGTGCGGGGATTTTTCCATCACCAGTCGCGCAAGACTGATCGGGTTGCGGATATGCCTCAGATTGCGCCACCGCGCCGGCCTTTAGCGTCTTGCCATCCATGATCGCAGAATCGAGTTCGTTTGTTCCTTCGTGCGTGAAGACGGCGCCTTTGCCGGCGTTGAAGAGCGGGTTGTCCTCGAGCACCTGGATTGCGGCCTCGACCGCGTCGAGACTCGAGCCGCCGCGCTCGAGCACATCGTAGCCCGCCTTGAGTGCCTGCTCGAGTCCGGCGCGATGCGCGGCTTCGTTTTCCGCCGTCATCTCGCTGCGCTCGATCGTGCCAGCGCCGCCGTGGATCACCATGCCGAACTTCATCGCTTCGTCTTTCTGCTCCGCTGCGAGTGATCCGACGAGCAGAAAACTGCCAAGCCAGATTGCGAAATGGAATCGGAGCATATCTAAAACCTCGGCCGGGCACCGGATGGGATGACCCGGTCGTTGCGGCGCGGAAAACTTGCCGCTCATCTGAAGTAAGGCAACTTCACCCGCTTATGGCCGCGAACCCTTCCGCAACGCCAGGGACCGCCGAAACGCTCGTCCACGCCCCAGCCGACCTTGTGGCCGACGTCGGCGAAAGGAGCCGCTCCCTGCTCCAGGAAGTTGGGAGCATCTTCTGGTTCATCATCAATACGATCGCCGAAACATTCGATCGAATGCGCCGTGGCCGGGTGCCGTTTCGCGCCGCGAGTTTCTTTAGCTACACCGAGCGGGCCGGCGTCGGTTCCGTGCCGCTGGTCGCGATGGTCTCATTTTTTCTCGGCCTAACGATGGCCCTTCTGACCGGCTACCAGTTGGAGCGCTTCGGGACGGAACGGCTCGTGCCGGGGCTGGTTGCGATCGCTTTCACCCGTGAGCTGGGGCCGCTCCTCACCGGAATCATGCTCGCGGCGCGGATCGGTGCTTCGTTTACCGCTGAGCTCGGCACAATGCAGGTGTCGGAGGAAGTCGAGGCGATCGAAGCCATGGGCATCGGCCCGCTGCGGTTCTTGGTCGCTCCGCGGATGCTGGCGCTTTTTGCCTTGATGCCCTGCCTGAGCGTCGTTTCGAGTATCGCCGCGATTTTCGCGACCGCCCTTATTTCCCGCGCCTACTTTAATATCGCCTTCGTTTATTTCCAAGACCTCGTCCTGCACAGCCTCCTCATGCGCGACATCATTACCGGCATTTTAAAGAGCTTCATGTTTGGGTTGCTCATCGGGGCGATCGCCTGCTACCGCGGACTCACGGTGCAAGGCGGTGCGGCTGGCGTCGGCACCGCCACCACCTCGAGCGTTGTCACCGCGATCACGGTCGTGATCGGTTTCGATACGCTTTTCAACATCGTCTACATCATCTTTTTCCCGTGAGCGAACCCCCACATCACGTGGTCGAGCTGCGCGATGTGCAGCTCGCGTTTCCCGGGAAAAAGGTGCTCGACGGCATTTCCTTAAAAGTGGAGCCGCTCGACCGGCTCGTCATCATGGGCCAGAGCGGCAGCGGCAAGAGCACCATTCTGCGTCTGATTCTCGGCATTCTGCAGCCGACCGCGGGCGAGATTTTCTTCAAGCAGTTCGAGATCTCGCGCTTGAAGCGCCGCAAACTGCAACAGGTACGCAGCCATATCGGGATGGTCTATCAATATTCCGCGCTCCTCAGCTCGCGCAATGTGCGCGACAACATCGCGCTCCCGCTCGAGGAACTGACCCGCAAGACGGCCGCCGAGATCGACAAGATCGTGGACGAAAAGCTCGAGCTGGTCGGGATGCTCGAGTCGAAAGACCAAATGCCCTCCGAGTTGAGCGGCGGCATGCGAAAACGGGTCAGCCTGGCTCGCGCCCTCGTCATGAACCCCGAGCTGATCCTGTTCGATGAGCCCTCCGCCGGTCTCGACCCGGTCATCAGTTCGGTCATCGACGAATTAATCATCAGCCTGACCGAGCGCTCGAAGGTGACATCGGTTATCGTCACCCATGAAATGGACAGCGCCTTTCGCATCGCCACCCGCATGGCCATGCTTTATCACGGCGCAGTCATCGCGGACGCCGAACCCGAGCAGCTCAAGAAATCGGATCACCCGGTCGTGCAGCAATTCCTGAGCGGCAGCACCGAAGGTCCCATCCTGGAAGGAAGCAAAGATGCAGTTGCGACGAAATGAGATCATGACCGGTCTGCTCGTGCTCGGCACGGTGGCCGTTCTCACCTTTATCCTCATCATGCTGGGCGCGCCGGGATTGTTTCGGCCGCTGGTTGTCTACAAGCTTTACTTCGACAACGCCGCCGGGATTAAGCTCGGCGCGCCGGTCCTGCTCGCCGGTCGCAAGGTCGGCCAGGTGAAGTCGCTCAATTCGCCCGTTTCACGCGAGGAAGGGGCCGGTGCCCTCGAAGCAGCCGCCAACCTCGGGACCGCGACGGGACCGGGCGGCACAGGACTCACCTCGCTCCCACGCTTCGAGGTGCGGATCGATGTAGAGGTCGATCGCACCGCTTTGGTCTATAAAAATGCAAATGTCCGGCTCATGACCCTGGGTTTGCTAGGCGAGACGGCCATCGATATTTCCGGCGGCAACGATCACTCCGGCAGAGCGGAGGCTGGGCAGGTCTTCGCCGGCACTCGCGTGCCCGATTTCTCGGAAGCGATCGCGAAGTTGCTCGGCATCGTCGGGCCCGTCGCGACGGAGGCGACCGCGACCTTGAAGACCTTGCAAAGCACGGTGGCCAACTTGAGCAAGCTCACCGACGACGATTCTCCCCTCACCCTCAGCCTCGGGCAGTTTAAGACCTTCACCGAACACATCAACGACCTGACCGCGCAGGATAGCTCGCTCGCGAAATCGCTCGCCCACCTCGAGGACCTGAGCAATCAGCTGACGAAGAACGACAACATCACCGTCACGCTGACCAACTTTAAGGATTCCTCGGAGAAACTAAAAGTGGCCCTCGACCGGCTCGGCCCCGATCTCGAGGCGACCCTGAGTAACACAAAAGACTTCACCGCCACCCTGCGCACACAGCCGTGGCGACTCATCTGGCCGACGACCAAGAAATACCCGCAGGACGAGGCCACCCCCATTCCGGTGCGCCGCGCCACCAGTGTGAAAACACGCCACGTAAATCCTTAGCCGCCGGCCGGCTTGACGCAACGCAAAGGAGTCATCCCCATGCGCGCGACTCAGATACCATTTGCGTGCGATGGTTGAATTTGTTAGGATATTTGCCAAACGAGATCGTCCATGAAGGGCCAGCGTTCCGCACCCGAGAAGAACTGGTTATTTGTCGATGACGAAACGCAGTTTCGTGATCTTAAGGAAGCGGGGAGATGGATTAGAGCCCACAGTGAAGCGGGCAGACGCGTCGTTTGCTACGACACAGTCATTACCTATTATTCCAAGGTCACGATTATTGGATTGCCCTATTCTCCGCCAGTTCAGGTCCTCGGCTACGTCCGATCGCACGAACCCGATTTCATCGTTTTGGACACTCGGGACGCCTCTTTGTTCCCGGCAGTGAAGGAATGGATTGCGCATGGTATACCAGATTACCGTGCCCAGTTGGTCTTTGACACCGGGTCGACGGATGGGAGTCGCAGCGAGATCTATCGTTGGCGTCACTCGGGGAGACGTAATTCTTAAATGAAAGTTTACAAGTTCATATGAGAGATTTCTCGATCTCCTTCAGTCTCGCTTCCACCAGCGGAAGCTGAGTGTTTTTTGGTTAGTCCACAGTAAACGGCGCGGCGCCGTTGATAAACGGCTTTACGCATCAATCGTGAATGCCAAAGCAAACAACGGAATTAAAAACAGATATCAGTTGACCTTATTTCGGCGTATTAACAAATGAACACAATGAATCCTAAGGTTGATGGCTTCTTCAAGAAAGCCAAAAAGTTGCGGGAAGATTTCGAGAAATTGCGCATGATCATTCTTGACTGTGGGCTGACCGAAGAATTGAAGTGGGGCAAACCTTGTTACACGTTTCAGACAAGTAACATAGTGATCCTACAGGGCTTTAAAGAATCCTGTGCCGTTCTGTTCGCCAAAGGTGCTTTGTTAAATGATCGCAATCGTATTCTAGAAAAACCTGGTGAGAATACGCAGGCGGCACGCCGGATTCCGTTCACCAATATTCGAGAAATAGTTAAGATGGAGCCCATTTTGAAGGCCTATATTAATGAAGCCATTGAACTGGAAAAAGCCGGTTTGAAAGTAGAATACAAAGAGATCTCAGAATTCACGATTCCTGAAGAATTTCACAATCGATTGGATAATAACCCTGCCTTGAAAACGGCTTTTGATGCATTAACACCGGGAAGGAAAAGAGGTTACATTCTTCATTTTTCTGCACCCAAACAATCCAAAACGCGGGAGTCAAGAGTTGAAAAATGTATGCA
This sequence comes from uncultured Verrucomicrobiae bacterium, assembly GCA_963821615.1. GTDB lineage: Bacteria > Verrucomicrobiota > Verrucomicrobiia > Chthoniobacterales > UBA10450 > Palsa-1392. Next base: position 163,411 of record CAWGEN010000012.1, read on the forward strand.
GCAAATTCTTAGTGGAAAGGGATTAAATGATCCGTAACATGTAACGAGGAAATAAGTGTCAGGCGGCCAACAACGACCACGTCATGAAATCATTTTTCTGTAAGCTCACTCCGCCACGACCATCGTTTCCATCGGACATCACGCCCGCGGAGGCGCAACTCATGCACCAGCACGTCGGGTATTGGACAGATCAATTGGGCAAAGGCTCCGTTCTCATCTTTGGTCCGGTGGCTGATCCTGGGGGAAGCTATGGGATTGCCGTTATCGAGCGAGAAAGCGAAGCTGAGGCACGCGAACTGGCGACAAATGATCCCGTAATTCGAGCTAATGTCGGTTTTGCCTTCGAATTGTATTCTATGCCGCAGTGTGTGACGAGAGCGCGAAATACCTAACCGGACGATGGAATCGACCGCGCGCCGCCGTACGATCCCGCTTTACATGATTCCAACCCGTCAATCTGCTGCCGCGCGCCTTCCGGCTCGCGGCAGCTCATCTTGTTTGCGTTAAACGAACAGACGAGGAATACCGCGAGGAGGCAGACATGCGACGGGGCTACTGGGTCACATTCTATCGTTCAGTCTCGAATCCCACAGCCCTAGCCGAGTATGCTTTGCTGGCAGGCCCGGCGATTCAAGCTGGTGGCGGTCGCTTCCTGGCGCGTGGCACCGCGGCCCAGGTGTTCGAGGGTGGACTTCAGCAGCGCGTCGTCATTATCGAGTTCGACAGCGTGGAGAGTGCGCTCCGCACCTATCAAAGCTCCGCCTATCAGACCGCGCTGAAGCGGCTCAAAGGTGCAGTGGAGCGAGACGTGCGCATTATGGAGGGGACGCCGTAACCTTGATTGACCGCGTGCACCAACGCCCCCGGCCGTCCAATCCGGCGCTGTGGCTAAGAGGCTATTCACACGAGGATGTTTGTTGAAGGGAGTCTCAATGGCGATCGAGAGTATGACAGTTCACTTCGTAACCCATGACGTGTCTTGGTTAATGCAATTCACAGGAGCGATAGCTACGTAACGCCATGAAGATGGAGTGAAGCGCGCGAACGAAAGGCAGATAAAGACATACATAGCAATAAAGCGCAACGGAGAGTGGTTGCTGGCATTTGACCAAAACACCATCCTTTCCAATTTATGAGCAGCCCGAACGTTACGAATGTCTTCACCGAGCACCATGCAGCCCGACTCCAAGCGACGATTCTATCACCGCTTCCTGTTCGCTCTCTTCCTCGCTGGTTCCGTGATTGGGGTTTCGCTCCTTCTTGGTGTTCTCGGCTACCATTTTATCGCTGGCTTCGGCTGGATTGATTCCCTGTTGGACGCGTCCATGATCCTCTCCGGGATGGGACCCGTGAAGAACTTGGATTCGGACGCTGCCAAGGTGTTCGCCTCTTGCTATGCTCTTTTCTCCGGTGTGGTTTTCATCTCCGCCACCGGTATTCTGTTGGCACCCATGTTTCACCGCGTCCTTCACCGGTTTCACATCGAGCAGAAGGATATTCGATGACCACTTTCGCCCCAACTAACCCTCGGTCGCCTGCGTGCCGGCGATTATTGACGGCGTCGGCACGGTGCACGGGGTCGTGCTTTCTCGCCTGCAACGCAAGCCGGCGCTTTTCGTCAACCCGCCGGTTACCTTCCCCCCTCCCTGGTGAGCCACTGGAATAATTGCAGCGCTACGATGTCATCGTGATCGGGGGCGGCGGCGCCGGCTTGATGTGCGCGTTGACGGCTGGGCGGCGCGGGCGGAGCGTCGCGCTCCTCGAGCACAACACGCGCGTCGGGTTGAAGATCGCAATCTCGGGCGGCGGACGTTGCAACTTCACCAACCTCCTGGCCGCGCCGGAAAACTACATCTCCGGCAACCCGCGCTTCTGCGCGTCGGCGCTCGCGCGCTTCACGCCCCAAGATTTTATCGCCTTGGTCGAGAAGCACCGAATCCCGTTTCACGAAAAAAAACTGGGGCAATTGTTTTGCGATCTTAGCTCGCGGCAAATCATTGAGATGCTGTTGGCGGAATGTGCGATCGCGGAAGTGAACGTGCGCTGCGGTTGCCGGGTCGAGTCGGTCGAAAAGCAGAGGCGTTTTTCGCTAGGCACGAATCACGGCGTCCTGGAATGCGATTCGCTCGTCGTCGCGACGGGCGGATTGTCCTTTGCCAAGCTGGGCGCTTCTGATTTCGGCTACCGGATCGCCCAGCAATTCGGTCTCAAGTTGACCGCGACACGCCCCGGTCTTGTCCCCCTCACCCTCGGCGACGAGGAGCGGGCCGTGTTTGCGCCGTTGAGCGGCGTGTCGCTGCCGGTAATCGCGCGGGCCGACGGCGCATCGTTTGCCGAGGCGATGCTGATCACCCATCGCGGATTAAGCGGCCCGGCGATCCTGCAAATTTCCTCCTACTGGCGCGAGGGGGAAAGCACGACGCTCGATCTCCTGCCGCAGCGGCCCGGCGCGGACTGGCTGCTCGGGCAGCGCGGATCGAAATTGACTGCCCAGGATCTACTCGAACGCGAATGGCCCGCGCGCTTCGCGGCCGCCTGGTGCGCTCGTTATGCACCGCACAAGTCGCTCCAAGAAACGCGCACCGCGGACCTGGAACAACTCGCGCGGCTCGTCCACCACTGGCCGCTACGCCCCGAGGGCACCGAAGGCTATCCGAAGGCCGAAGTGACCGTCGGAGGCGTCGAGACCGGCGAATTGTCATCCAAAACGATGGAGGCACGGCGGGCGCCTGGGCTCTATTTCATCGGCGAAGTGGTCGATGTGACCGGTTGGCTGGGGGGCTACAATTTTCAGTGGGCCTGGGCCAGCGGCCACGCCGCGGGCGAAGTTGCCTAACGAGTCATGAAAGGTTGTCAGCGCGCCCGCACCGTCGGATCATCAGGAGCACAGCAATGAACACCTGGATTGGCACCTCGGGATTTCAATACGCGGAGTGGAAAGGGAATTTTTACCCGGAAGACCTGGCCGCGAGCAAGATGCTGCCATTTTATGCGGAGCGCCTTGCAACCACTGAGATCAATTACACTTTTCGCCGCATTCCGTCGGCGACAACGATCGAGAACTGGAAGAAGCTGACGCCGGAAAATTTCCGCTTCGCTCTCAAAGCGCCGCAGAAGATTACGCACTTCGCCAAACTGCGCGATTGCCAGGACACACTCGCTTACTTCTTCCGCATCATCTCACAGCTCGGGGATCGGCTCGGTCCGGTCCTGTTTCAACTGCCCCCCAATTTCAAAAAGGATGCGGAGGTGCTCAGCTCGTTTCTGCGCGAGCTGCCGGCAATGCGTGCGGCCTTTGAATTCCGCCACGAGTCGTGGCTCGACGAGACGATTTTTGCCCTCCTCCGGGAACGCAACGTCGCGCTCTGCATAGCCGAGACCGAGAAGTTGACGGCCCCAACGGTGGTAACGGCCGATTACGGTTATCTGCGGTTACGGCGGGAAGATTACACCGGGAGACGATGTCGCACGCTGGGCCAACGTCGTTAGGCAAAATGAGGCGAACTGGCGCGACGCGTTCGTCTATTTCAAGCACGAAGAAGCTGGCGTCGGCCCAAAGCTCGCCCGGCAGATGATGGAATTGGTCGGCTAGAGGACGAGATCATCGCGCCGGCAAGGAAAATTCCGCCGTTGGAAGTCAGGATCCTGGACGCGCCGCAGATTCGACAATTGTAGACGCCGCGCTCGGTCCCCGCGCGGACCAGGAATCAATCCGAATCCGAGGCGCAGATACTGCTCCCCTTGAAATCCGCCGCGCTTCTCCCAAGGGATCGTAAACCAAAATACGGAGAACAAATGCACCGCACTTTTCGGAGCGCTCATTGCCGGCTGATCGCGTTGGCCCTCGCCGTTTCGCTCCCGGCGCACGCGGAACGGATCAATCAGGAGGGAAGAATCCTTGGGCTCGGCACCCGTGGCCACAACGCCGACACTGTTCAACACGCCGGCAGCAGATGCGATCGTCGCCGCGATGCAGATCATGCCGGTGACGAGCGCGTGGAACGAAGACATTTCGCGGCGCCCGGTGCTGGCCAATTCCGCGGCGATGATCGCACAGGTGAAAAACGATCTTCTCTCGAGCCGCCAAACCTTGCGTGCCTTTTACGAGATGAACTACGTCCTCGTGCCGGACGACCAGCCGCGCCTAACGATTCCGTTTTTCAATTATCCCGATGAATCTGATCTCGACGGCGGCACGTTTCCCAATGGCCTGTATCCGATCCCCTCGAACATGCCGGTCGAAGGCTGGCCCAAGGCAACTGGCGACCTGACCCTGGAGCAATGGCAGCAGGACGTGAACGACACGGGCGGCGATCGCCATTCGATCGTCGTCGCGCCGGGTGCAGGCTTGATCTGGGAAACGTGGCTCGCCCGCCTAACGACGAGCGGTTGGGAAGCATCGAACGGCGCGAAGTTCGATTTGAACTCGAACGCGCTGCGCCCCGCGGGCTGGACTTCGGGCGACGCTGCGGGCCTGCCGATGTTTCCTGCGCTGGTGCGCTACGATGAATGCCAACGCGGCATGGTGGAGCACGCCTTGCGTCTGGTCGTGGCGGAGACGCGGCGCGAATATATTTATCCCGCCAATCACTACGCTTCTTCGATTCCCGCTGGCTCGATAAACTATCCGGCCATGGGCCAGCGTTTCCGGCTCAAATCGAGTTTCGTCATCCCGGACAACTGGACGATCGAAGAAAAGGCGGTCCTGCGCGCGCTCAAAAAATACGGCGGAATGGTGGCCGACAACGGCAACTTCTTCTCGTTTTCCGTTTGCCCGGACGACCGATTCTCAGACGAGGCATTCGATCATCTCTCTACGATCGACGTCGACAGTTTTGAGGTCATCGAGACGACTGGGCCGACCGAAGGGCCACGTTCTCCCGGTTCCCCAATCGTCGATGCCGGCGCGGATCAAGTCGTTGATCTCGGGACAACCGTCATGTTGCACGGAGTGATCAGCGCGCCGGCCGGGACTGTGACCGTGCAATGGAAGCCTTATTCCGGGCCTAACGAAGTGATCTTGGGCAGTCCGAGTAGCACAGATACCTCGGTCAGCTTTACCCAACCGGGCTCGTATGTGTTCGAGCTGAGCGCGGACGACGGCCTCCACGCGGTCGCCTACGATGCGGTCGTCGTCTCGGTCATGCCGCAGGCGCGCATGGCCAATCTCTCCACGCGCGCTGCGGTGGGCGCGGACGAGAACGTTTCGATCGGCGGCTTCATCGTGCAAGGCGACGCTCCGAAAGAAATCTTGATCAAGGCCATCGGTCCTTCGTTGGCCGATCTCGGTGTGCCCGGCGCACTCGCCGATCCGACCCTCGAGCTGCACGACGCCGGCGGGAACCTCCTGTTCAGCAACGACGATTGGAAAGAAACGCAGCAGCAGGAAATCAGCGAAACCGCGCTCGCGCCCAGCGCCGATCGCGAATCGGCCATTCTGGCCACGCTCGACCCCGGCAGTTACACCGCGGTCGTCGCGGGCCGGAACAACACGAGTGGCATTGGGCTTACGGAAATTTACGACGTGCAGCAATCGGGTGGGCGGCTCATGAACATCAGCACACGCGGTCTCGTGGGCCTGGATGACGGCGTCATGATCGGCGGGGTAATCATCACGGGCGTCGATCCCGCGACGATCCTTTTTCGCGCGCTCGGTCCGTCTCTGGCCGGCGCTGGCATTCACAATCCGTTGCTCGATCCAACGCTCGACCTGTTCGACGCGCAAGGGACGAGCCTGGCCACGGACGACAATTGGAAAGACGCGAATCAACTCTCCATCGAGGCGACAGGACTGGCGCCGTCCAGCGAGCTGGAAGCCGCTCTGCTGGTTGAACTCAATCCCGGCAGCTACACCGCCATCGTCCGCGGCGCGGGCAACACAACCGGCGTCGCCCTGATCGAAGTCTACCATCTTCCTTAACCAATTGTTAGGCGAACACCCGCCGAGAACGCTTGCCCGTCGCCCACGACGGTGAATAATTCGTCGATGGAGGAAACCGCGACCAGGCTTGCACAGGTCCGTGCACGGATGGCGGATGCGGCCCGGAAAAGCGGCCGCACGAGTGAGCAGATCGAACTGGTCGCGGTCTCGAAGACGCACGCGGCCGAGAAGGTGCAGGCCGCGGTCGAGGCGGGTCAATTGCTCTTTGGTGAAAGCCGCGTGCAGGAAGCGCGGGCGAAAATCCCGCTTCTGCCTTCGCGATTGCGCTGGCATTTCATCGGGCACCTCCAGAAAAACAAGATCCGGCACGCTCTGCCGCTCTTCGAGTTGTTTCACGGGATCGACTCGCTCGCGCTCGCACAGGAAATGGAGCGCATCGCCGGCGAAGAAGGAATGCGGCCGCGCGTCTTGCTGGAGGTGAACGTGGCCGGCGAAGCGAGTAAACATGGGTTTTCGCCGGAGGCGCTGCGGCGCGATCTGGAGGCAGTGCTGTCGTTAGGTCGGTTGACCATCGAAGGTTTGATGACGCTCCCGCCGCTCGCGCCGGAGGCGGAATCATCGCGCCGATATTTCGTTGTGTTGCGCGAACTACGCGATCAACTGGAAGTGGAATTCGGTGTGCGCCTGCCTCAGCTTTCCATGGGGATGAGCGGCGATTTTCCGATCGCGATCGAAGAGGGGGCGACGCTCGTGCGCGTGGGAACAGCGATCTTTGGCGAACGCTCGCGGCTCAAGCGGGGGTGAGATGGTTCTAAGTTGCGCAACGGGCCGGCTCGATGCATCACCTTTTCCTCGCCTCCCGTAACGCGCATAAAGCGCGGGAGCTGGCAGAAGCGCTCGGCGCGGAGTTTGCGCTGGAGGATTTGCGGGGTCATCCGGAGATTGCAGTTGTGATTGAGGACGGCGCCACCTTTGCGGAGAATGCGCGAATCAAGGCGACCGCCGTTTCACGGCAACTGCCGGGTCTTGTGCTGGCCGACGATTCCGGGCTGGAGGTTGATTCGTTAGGCGGAGCGCCGGGAGTTTTTTCCGCCCGGTACGCTGGCGCCGAGGCGAGCGATGAGGCGAACCGGCAGAAGTTGCTGGTGGAGCTGGCGAAGCGGGGACCGGATGCGGCCCGAATGGCGCGCTTTCACTGCGCGCTCGCCCTGGCGCGGGATGGAAGAGTGCTGGCGCTTTGCGAAGGTTCGGTTGTCGGCGAAATCGTTAGGCAAGCGCGCGGCTCGGCCGGCTTTGGTTACGATCCGTTATTCCAGCCTAACGAGTTCTCGGAGACATTCGCTGAACTCCCCGCTGCAACGAAGAACTCCATGAGTCACCGTGGCCGCGCCGTCACGAAAATGAAACAGTTTCTCCGCGGCGCGAATCTCCTGAAGTAAGGGGAGTCGGCTACGGTGTTGGGGCCGGTGGTGGTGGAGGGGGTGGTGGCGCCGAACCGGGCGCCACAGGCACACCTGCCGCTCCCGGCACGCCCGGTGCGGCAGGGGCGCCCGGTGCGGCCGCGGCACCGTGCTTTATTTTGATTTCGTAGGCGACTTTCTCGATTCCTGCCGAGCGCACGCGATCGAGCAACTTCATCACCTCGCCGTGGAGCGCTTCTCTATCCGCGCTAACGAAGAGCTTTATATTGGGATTCCCCTTGGCCAGCGCAATGAGGCGCGGCATCACGTCACCGTCGGTCACCACTTCCTTATCGAAGTGGACTACGCCATCGGGATCCACAAACAAACTTAAGCGGTCCTTCGGATCGGGCGTCGGCAGGGGCTGAGTGGGCGCGACGATCGCTGGCAGGTTCACGCGAATGCCCTTCATGTGTGACCTGGCTCAGGCTCACCATCATGAAACTGGCCAGGAGGAAGAACATGATATCGATCAGCGGAATGATTTCTATGCGGGCCCTTTTTTTTGGAACTGGCGAATTGAACGTCATAGCGGCAGAGTTCGTTTAGAGTTGGGCGCCTTGCATCGTATAGGTAATCGGCACAGCGACCTTGTGATAAGTTCCCGGCTTGCAACGCCAGCGCATGAACGTATTGATCGAAGTCTGATCGAGAATCGGGCTCCCGGTGCTCTGGGCGGCTGAGACGTCCGTTGCATTGCCACTGTCATCAAATGTGATGACGAATCTGCCGCTGCCGGTCTGCTTGGAGCGCCGCGCTTCGTAAGGGTAAACAGGGTGCGGCGCACTGACCCAGTCCCTGGCCGAGGAATAGTTAACCGTCCCCGAGTAGCCCGTGCCCTTATTCTCCGAGACTTTCGGTCTCGGCTTCGGGGGTGGGGCTTGCGGCGGCCGCGGGGGAGGGGTTGGCTCTTGAATTGTGAACTCAGTCGGTTCGTCTGGCGGCGGAGGGGGCGGAGGCGGTTCTTCTTCGGGTGGCGGCGTCGACTCCGGAGGTAATTCAGTGATGACGGCGTCGATCGGCGCTGACGGCATGCTAATCTCCTCGGGAGGTGGCTCCGCCCGATGAATGCTGGCTATGGCCACAACGGCAAGTTCGATTGCGACGGCGGCCGCCAGGGAACCGACGAAGTGCCACCGGGGTCGCGGCTTATAGAATATTGCTTTGGCCATGACTCTCGAATTATCGGACAGCTTCAGTGGGCAGCGACGGGCTCTTCACTTCAAAAGCGATCTTGTAAAACCCTGCTGCGCGCACCTGCTCGATCAATCGCAGGATATCGCCGTGATAGGTATCGCGATCGCCACGAATGAAAATCTTGGCATTAGGGGCGATGCGATGCACATTCACCAACCTCGAATAAACCTCGTTCGGGTCCACCTTTACTTTGTCATAATAAATGTCGCCGTCCTTATCCACTGAAAGAGCCACATACTCACGCCTCGACTGGGTCTGACCGCTGATCCCGGTAGGAAGATTCAGCTTAATGCCCTTCACGTGCACCTGGCTCAGGCTCACCATCATGAAGCTCGCCAGGAGGAAGAACATGATGTCGATCAACGGAATGATCTCAATCCGTGCTTTGTGGTGCGGAATTGGTGAGCTTACACGCATTAGAGCAATCCTTATTCGTTAGAGGGACGATCCATGGGCGGAGCTTTGGGCTGCCCCGGCAATGGTTACCTCACTCCGCACGTTTTGAGCTCCCAACATAACCTCAAGATTCGTCGCTGCCGTTTGTAGTTCGAACTCCAAGTTAGACACTCGAGACGAGAAATAGTTAAAAGGAATCAGCGCGAAAATCGCGATGCCGAGACCGCAGGCCGTCGCGATGAGCGCTTCCGCAATACCGCCGGTGACGGCTTGCACGGCGAGTTCTTCGCTCCCGAGCAAGCTAAACGAGCGAATCAACCCCGTGATCGTGCCCAACAAACCGAGCAGCGGTGCGAGGGTGACCAGCGTGTCCATCACAACGAGGTAATGGCCCGCACGTTTGATCTCGATCCCGGCGGCTACTTGCAGCGCCCCCTGGAGCGACGAGTGCTGATGATTCAAGCCGTTCCAAAGCATGCGTAAAACCGGGTCGCGCGTGCCGCGTGCCAGTTTTGAGGCTTCGTTCACGTCGCCAGATTCGAGCGCGGTGAAGACCTTTTCGACCCGTTTCGGATCGCGGCGAAACCAGCGGAACCCCCACCAGATGCAGCGATCGATGACGACAAACAAGGAGACGATGGAGACGATCAGGATCGGCCACATGATCGGCCCGCCTGCCCTGAAGTTTCGAATGAAGAAATTCGAGCTAGCCGTGGACTCCGATGGAGCGGGGCTGGCTTCGGGTACGACCGTGGCAGCTGCCGGCGAGTGAAGGGGCGACAGCGGGTGAAATGTCGGCGGTCACGGGAGCTGTGCCCGGCGCGGGCGGAACAGCCGGTTCGACCGTGGTGCCCGGAGCGGCAGCTTCTGGAGCGCCCGGGGCAGTAGTCGTGGCCGGAGCCGTCGTTGTTCCGGGAGCAGCTGGAACAGCCGGCGACGCGCCGGTATCAGCGGGTGAAGCTGCGCCGGGATTGGTCGCCGGAGAGGCGGCCGGATCTTGCGCGAAGGCGGTGAGCGCGAGGGTGACGGAGCACAGACTAACGATTAGCGTTTTTTTCATATTAGCAGGTTGATGGTGGAAAGAAGATTCCGGCAATGTTGGTGCGGTTGTTATCACAGAGGAGACGAAAGTGCGTCCAGCAAAATCTTTTCTGCTCGTTTCTGCGACAGCGATTTCATTTCGGCGTCATTTAACAGTTCGGATTCGCTCTTACAGTGGGATGTAGAGGAAGCCCAGTAAATTGCATCTGGGCAAGACTTTTTTTTGATCGACTCTCCGCGCTTCTTCGACACGGTTCTGCAGACACCGGCCAATCTCCAACTCGCGCAACCAATTCGTCGCCGGCCCGGATCGGACCGACTCCGGACGGCGTTCCCGTCAGGATCAAATCTCCCGGCAAGAGAGTGAGCGATTGGCTCGCGAAAGAGACGATCTCGGCCACCGAATAAATCATCTGGCTGGTGCGCGCCTGTTGCTTCACTTCGCCGTTTTGGCGCAGCGAAATTTCCAGGTCGCCGGTTTCAACTTCGGTGTAAACGAACGGTCCCACCGGCGTGTAGGTATCGAAAGATTTGCAGCGCGAAAATTGCTTTTCTGATTTCTGCAGATCGCGATCGCTGATGTCCTCCGCGATCGTGTAGCCGAAAACGTGATCGAGGGCGCGCTCGACGACTGACGTTCTTCGCGGTCGCTGCCGATGACGACCGCGAGCTCGGTTTCAAAATCGGTTTTGTGCTCGGGGAAAGCGATCCGAATGGTGCCGTTGTGGGGGAGCAGCGAACTTGGCGCTTTGAACCAGATGAGCGGAGAGCCGATCTCGGTCCGCTGCATTTCCTTGATGTGATCGCGGTAGTTCAGGCCGACGGCGATTATCTTGCTCGGCGCCACCGGGACGTCGATCGCGAGTTCGCCTAACGAACGGGTTTCGCCGGTAAGTTCAGGTCGAGCCAGAACGGCTGCGCCAGGAAGTGCACTTCCTCGCTCCCGCACTTCGCCGTAGACGAGCGTATCGCGGTGAAGGAATCGGCCAAAGGTGCGCATTGCGTCCCGACTCTTGGCGCAGATCGCGCTGTCAAGCAGCGAGGCGGGAAGTGCGCGCTCGTCACCGGAACAGGCGACGGCCTCAGTTCTGCGCTCGCCAAATCGCTGAGGAATCGGCGCTACCGGACCGAACCACTTCCCTAACGATCGCCACGGGGCACGATCGCCACGAAATCGCGCACCGTTTTCTGTTCCCGAATCGAAAAAACGCCTTCTTTCCCGGCAAACCAGAATGCGCTCGAGGATCCGCCGTCGAGATTGAGCGCGCGCGTGATCCTGATTTTTCCGGCGACATTCGTGAGGGCGAGAATCTGTCCCAGTTGCGCGAGCGAGACCGCCGAGCAGACGCCCAGCGCGGCGCGCCCTTTTCCGTCCACCCCCGCAAAGGTTCGCCGGGCCTTCCGCGTGTCATTCAAGCCCGCCACGGGCACGGCATGCTCGACCAGGAGCGGGCCACACTGCACGGCGGACTTGATTCTTGTCGCTCATTGCGAAACGCGACGCCCTAACGATGTCGACGCGCGAGGCGCTGGCCGTCAGAACGCCGCTGAGCAGCTTCGCCTTGCGCAGTGGCGAAAGGACGCGGCCGTCGCTCACGAGCAAACCAACCGGCGCATCCTCCGGGTCGAAGTAGCCGCCATTGACGCCGGCGATGCCTCTTGCTCGCGCCATCACTTCGGCCAGCTCGCGTGCGCGGCGTGTCCGGTTGGTCGATCACCCGCAGCGTCGCGACGCGGCCATCAAAAACGGCGATGTGCAAGGTGGCGCGTTCGCCGCTCGTCTCATTTTCGACTACCGTCTTCCAGTGTTCGACGATTTCGTTAGGCGATGTTTCGCGTTCCGCGTCTCTGATCTTCCACTCCGCCCGAACCACGCCGGGCGCGAGGAGGAGTAGCGCGACCGCGCATGCGACTGGCCGCATGAACGCCCCGAGCGAAGTTGAGGCGTCTTGCCGCGCCACCTTCCAGTTCATTCCACGGGATCCCCTCGACGTCGCTACGCTCCGCTCGGAATGAGGGCGAAGGGTCTCTATCCGCCCACCTTCAGGACCGCAAAGGTGCGGCTGCCCTTTCGATCGAGGTAGAGCAGAATGCCGCGGCTCGGATCGGCCTTGGTGAGGGCGGCGCGAAAGCTGGCCACATTCGTGACCGGCTTGCCGTCCACTTCCGTGATCACGTCTTCGCGCCGGATGTCCTGCGCCGCCGCGATGCTGTTGTCGGCCACGTCGGTCACGATCACACCCTGCTGCACGTTCAGCTTCAGCCGGGTCGCCACTTCCTTCGTCAGGTCCTGCACCTGCAAGCCAAAGCGGTTGATGTCCTCCTCCCGCGGCTCGAGCCGCGGCGCCGGCTGGGCTCGCGGCGCGGTCGATTTCGTTAGGCAATTCGCCCGTCGTGATCGCGATCTTCATCGTCTGCCCCTTGCGCCAGACCCCGAGCTCGACGTTTTGCCCGACCTTTTTTTTCAAAATCTCGTGCTGCAGCTGCGTGTCGGTCGTGACCGGCGCGCCGTCGATTTGCGTGATCACGTCAAAGGGCCGCAGGTCGCTCTTGTAAGCCGGCGCGTCGGCCTCGATCGTGCGCACGACGACACCTTTGTCGACGCCTTTGAACAATTCGCGAATCGAGGAATCGTCGCCCAGCGTTTCGATCCGGATGCCGAGCCACGGCCTGACGATCTTGTTCCCGGCGATCAATTGCTGGCCGATTTCGTTCACCAGGTTGCTCGGGATGGCGAAGCCGAGGCCGCGATTGAGGCCGTTGATGAGCGTGTTCATGCCGACCACTTTGCCGTCGATGTCGCAAAGCGGGCCGCCACTGTTGCCGGGGTTGATCGAGGTGTCGGTCTGCAAATAATCCGCGATGTTGTAGCCGCTCGTCGCCATGAGCTTGCTCCGGCCTTTCCCGCTGATCACGCCGTAGGTAAACGTGTAGTCGAGCTTGAACGGCGCGCCGATCGCGAAGGCAAATTGGCCGACCCGCACCGCGTCGCTGTCGGCCAGCTGCACCACCGGCAGATTGGTCGCGTCCACTTTGATCACCGCGATGTCGGTCTTCTCGTCGGTGCCGACGACCTTCCCGGGAAACTCGCGGCCGTCCTGCAGTTTTACCTGCACGTTGTCCGCGTCTTCGACAACGTGGAAATTGGTGTAGATGAAGCCGTCCGGCCTGACGATGAAGCCGGACCCTTCGCTTTGCACCGGCTCGGGCATGCGGCGGCCTTGACGCGGATCGTTGTCATCCGGCGCCTGGAAGAACAAATCGTCCAGCGAGGTTTCGTTGCCGTCCGGCTTTTTTGTCACCTCGATGATGACGACACTCGGCGCGACGATCTCGAAAACCTTGGCGAACGCGCTGTTCAACTGGTGCACGACATCCTTCCCCGGCGCGGCGGCCTCGGCGGGAATCGTCGGCGTGGGTTGCGCCACCGGACGGGAGACGCGAGCAATCGGCGCGGAAGCCGGCGGCACCGGAGCGGCCTGCAGGGCGGCGGCAGACGAAACCGCGAAAAGGTTCAAGAGACTGAAGCGACGATGCATAAGGCGGTTTTGGACAGACGCGCGGCCAGCGCTGTTCAAATAGTAGCGGGAAGCATGCGCGGAAGCGGGCTACCAACAGCGCCCATCTCCGCTCTAATCCTGCTCATGCCTCACTCCTCCGGGAATCGTTGGATCAGGATTAGGAGCAAGAGAGGAGCAGGAACCCCGAGGTGCGCGGCGCACCCGAAAGTGCCTGCATTGACACGATATTTAACCCCATTAACTTTTTCCCTTAGAAATCAAAATGCTTACTCTTGCCGACGGCAAAAAGGACGGAAAAGAGTTCATCACCATGGCGCCCGGTTATTTCCCGGATGTCGCGCCCGAACTCTGGAATGACTGGAAATGGCAGCTCAAGAATCGCGTCACGACCCTGGCGCAGCTCGAGCAGCATCTGACCCTCTCCGACGAGGAGCGCGCCGGCGTCCTGCTCTCGGGCAGACAAGCTCGCGCTGGCCATCACCCCGCATTTTTTCAACCTGATCGAGCCGAACAATCCCGACTGCCCGATCCGCCGGCAGGTCATCCCGCGCATCGAGGAGACCTGGTCGTCGCCCTACGACATGGCCGACCCGTGCGGCGAGGATTCGCACATGCCGGTGCCCGGACTGGTGCATCGTTATCCCGATCGCGTGCTCTTTCTCGTGACCGACCGCTGCGCCAGCTACTGCCGCTATTGCACCCGCAGCCGCGTCGTCAGCGGCGTGGGCGAACAGGAATTGCACACTGAGTTCGACGCCGCGTTCCGCTATCTCGAAGAGCACACCGAGGTGCGCGACGTGCTGCTTTCCGGCGGCGACGCGCTGCTTTTCAGCGATTCGAAGCTCGAGAAAATCCTCAGCCGCCTGCGTGCGATCCCGCACATCGAATTCCTCCGCATCGGCACGCGCGTTCCGATTTTCCTGCCGCAGCGGATCACGCCGGAGCTCTGCGCGATGCTGCAAAAGTATCATCCGCTCTGGATGAGCATCCACGTCAACCACCCGCGCGAGCTGACCACCGAAGTGCGCGACGGCCTTGAGATGCTGGCCAATCACGGCATCCCGTTCGGCAACCAGAGCGTCCTGCTTGCCGGCGTGAATGACGATCTCGAGACGATGAAGACGCTCGTGCACAAACTGCTCATGTGCCGGGTGCGCCCCTACTACCTCTACCAGTGCGACCTGATCAACGGCTCGTCGCACCTCCGCGCCTCGGTCGCGAAAGGGCATCGAGATCATCGAAGGCCTGCGCGGCCACACCACCGGCTACGGCGTCCCGCAGTTCGTCATCGACGCCCCGGGCGGCGGCGGCAAGGTGCCGATCAATCCCGGCTACGTGCTCTATCACGACAACGACAAAATCGTGATCCGGAATTACGAAGGCAAAATCTTCGAGTATCCGGAAACGGCGGCGGTCCGGCGCGTGCAATTCGCGCCCCAGCGCGAATATCACGACGAGTATCTCTATTCCTGAAGCGGCCGCGGGCCGCGTGCTTTCACAACCCCCGCCTCCTCGGATCGCTTGTGATTCGGTCATGGCACAGCGTGCCGCGAAGATATCTTTGCTCCACCGTACGGGTAGCGGCATTTCCTGTCGTGACATCGCGTTGGCTGTGAAACAGCAAAGGACCGTCTACAGCAAGCGTGCTCAGCAGCCTTGATCTGCCGTCGCTGGACCGAATGGGAAAAGGAAAAATTATGATGCAAATAGCCCTCTCCGACATCGTGCTCGACGATCAGTTCGAACGATCGTCGGACGCTTGGACGGTGCACTATTTCGACGGCATTAAAAGGGCTCCGATTCCTATTCCTGGCTCTTCTCACGCGATAAATACCCTCCATTTGCGTTGCCCACATCGCTGGCCGGCCGAAATGATCACAGCCACAGACCGAAATCTCTACAATCTGCTTGACAACTTCGGCCCAGCCATACGGCGATCCGATCTGACTACAACCCGTGTCAGGTCGATAATCCAAATATCGACGGCTATCGCTACAAAGTGGGTTGGGCAAAGATCCAGCCCGACGACGCCAGCACCTTCAAATGGGACTCAATTGATTCTGCGATCGCGATCGGGGCCCCGCCCATGGTAAGAAACTCTGCATCAGCATCGCAGGCGGCCTTTCCACTCCTGATTGGGCCTACACGACTGCGCCCGTCGTCTATAAATACGACGATGATCGAAACGGAACCGAATTACCGGGCTCTCCATCGGCGACCAGCCCCTCATCTGGGATACAGCTTATCAACAAAAGTGGCACACTTTTGTCGCCGCTTTCGCCGCCCGCTACGAGTCCAACCCCGCCCTTTCCTATGTCGTGATGGGGGGCTTTATGCAGACCTTTAACATGACGATTTGCAGCATCGACGCGGACTTCAATGCCATGGAAAATCTGGCAAGAATCCGCCTCCTGGCTATCCGGGGGCTGGTCACATCATACCCCGATTTTACCACCGCCTACACCCCGGCTGCCGAATGGTTCATTACCGACTACGTCAATGCCTTCCCGACGACTTCTCTTCTCCTCACGCTCTATCCAGTCGTTCCAGGCGACCTCGGCCTTACCCTGCAGAATGATACCGCAGCGTGGGGCAAGGCGTCCTTTCCGGTGCATTTCGGAACGATGGTTTCGGCTCTTTACGCGACGGTGCCGCCGCACGATCCGCCGCCATCCCCTCTCTGTTATCCCAAGGGCTTCCAAATGGTCTGTCGGGCGGTCGACGATCCTGCTCGCCTCTACCTCGATCCCGATCCTGTCCCGATGCCGCCCGCGCCGATCCCGTTGCAGGATGCGCTGGAGCATGGCGTCACGTTGGGTGCGAAATATGTCGAAGTCTACGAGGAAGACCTGAACCCCGCGATCTCGCAACCGGTCCTTGCAGCCGAGCGGGTCAAGCTGCTCGCAAACGTGGGCGATGGGACGGACGGCGGAGGGTCTGGGCCCCCCGCGCCTCCGACTGGTCTGCACGTCGTGAAGTAACCCTGGGTTACTTACGGAATGCGCTCCTGTAGGCTCGCAATCTGGTCAGTCATCGCCTTTGGAGCGGGCCATGGTGCGCGGGATCAACATATCCTGAATCTGGCATAACAATAAATTGCGCTGAAATACTCCGGCGCCAGCCTCTGAATGACAATGAAAACAGTTTTTCTCGGTCTCGCCTGTCTCGCACTCCCCGCCACGCTGTCTGTCGCGACCGAGGTACGTTTCGAGAGCGGACCGCAACAGACCGCGTTGATCGAGCTTTACACTTCCGAGGGATGCAGCAGTTGTCCGCCGGCGGAGGCGTGGATGAGCCGGTTGAAGGGCGATCCGGGATTGTGGAAGCAATTCGTGCCGATCGCATTTCATGTTGATTACTGGGACCGCCTCGGCTGGCGCGATCGATTTTCGTCCAAGCGATGGACGGAACGGCAGAGACGCTACGCGTCGCTTTGGCAGAGCGAATCGGTTTACACTCCGGCCGTGGTCGTGAACGGCAGCGAAGCGCGCAACTGGTCGGGAAGCGATCCGTCCCGGCCTAACGACAAGAAAACCGGCGTTCTGAACGCGAGCACCGCGGACGGCAAGACCTTCGCGATCGAATTCAAACCGGAGAACGGTGACGCCGCCGGATTGGGAGGCGCACGTCGCCCTGCTCGGCTCCGGCATTTCCTCAAGGATTGGCGCCGGCGAAAACAGCGGCCGCAATTTGCAGCACGATTTCGTCGTCCTCGGCTCTGAGCGATGCGGCGATGAAATCTGAAGGCGGGCTGATGCACGCTCGCCTGACGATGGACGCGACGAGCGAAGTCGGAGCGCGCAAGGCCGTCGCTGTCTGGGTCAGCGCACGTGATCAGCTCGCGCCGGTCCAGGCGACCGGCGGTTGGCTGCCCTGAGCTCGGCGGAACGCGGCTGCGTTCCGTTCGGGCGAGAAAAATATACGTTCCTCCAAGATTTTCTTTTGACGCACAGCGGAACGCGGTTAGTTTGCTCGTCCGCAGTGCATGCGGCTTCGGGTGTTCCCCGGGGTGTTCTTCTCCGGCTCGAAGCGAGCCGCCGTTCGATGAAAATCGAATGGTCGGTCTGCTGCTGCGAACCAAAAGGGACGGTTGATCTTTGAAAGTGCAATTCTGGATTTCGTCATCACGACGATTCGGTTTTTTGAAATCCAGAAGGTAGAAGTCAGCGAAAATTGAATTGTGCGTTATACGTCGAGTTTCTTTGATTAAAAATTTCGCCGGTTCTCACGAACCGGTGATCTCAATTAAGTAAGATCGGACGAACCTGCCTCGGCTCACGAGCCGGGAGCAGGCAAGAATGGTCAGAATTAGTCGGTCCTTTAGCGAGGACTGGCGCAAACTTTGTCCCGGGTCAGCAATGACGCCGGCTCCAAATTTTTACGGAGAGTTTGATTCTGGCTCAGAACGAACGCTGGCGGCGTGGATAAGACATGCAAGTCGAACGGGACAACATTTGTAGCAATACAGATGTTGTTTAGTGGCGAACGGGTGCGTAACACGTGGGGAATCTGCCGAGAAGTGGGGGATAGCTCGCCGAAAGGCGAATTAATACCGCATATGATCAGGGAAGACATCTTTCCGACATCAAAGCCGGGGCAACCTGGCGCTTCTTGATGACCCCGCGGCCTATCAGCTAGTTGGTGAGGTAACGGCCCACCAAGGCGATGACGGGTAGCTGGTCTGAGAGGACGACCAGTCACACTGGAACTGAGACACGGTCCAGACACCTACGGGTGGCAGCAGTCGAGAATTTTTCTCAATGGGGGCAACCCTGAAGGAGCGACGCCGCGTGGAGGATGAAGGCTTTCGGGTTGTAAACTCCTGTCATTTGAGAACAAGTGGCGACAAGTAACTACTGCGCGACTTGATAGTATCAGAAGAGGAAGAGACGGCTAACTCTGTGCCAGCAGCCGCGGTAATACAGAGGTCTCAAGCGTTGTTCGGATTCATTGGGCGTAAAGGGTGCGTAGGTGGCGTGGTAAGTCGGGTGTGAAATTTCGGAGCTTAACTCCGAAACTGCATTCGATACTGCGGTGCTTGAGGACTGGAGAGGAGACTGGAATTTACGGTGTAGCAGTGAAATGCGTAGAGATCGTAAGGAAGACCAGTGGCGAAGGCGGGTCTCTGGACAGTTCCTGACACTGAGGCACGAAGGCCAGGGGAGCAAACGGGATTAGATACCCCGGTAGTCCTGGCAGTAAACGGTGCACGTTTGGTGTGGGAGGATTCGACCCCTTCCGCGCCGGAGCTAACGCGTTAAACGTGCCGCCTGGGGAGTACGGTCGCAAGATTAAAACTCAAAGAAATTGACGGGGGCCCGCACAAGCGGTGGAGTATGTGGCTTAATTCGATGCAACGCGAAGAACCTTACCTGGCCTTGACATGCATCTCTAAACCGGTGAAAGCCGGCGAGTGTCGAAAGACACAATTTGCACAGGTGCTGCATGGCTGTCGTCAGCTCGTGTCGTGAGATGTTGGGTTAAGTCCCGCAACGAGCGCAACCCCTGTGAACTGTTGCCACTCCCTTGATTGGGAAGCACTCTGTTCAGACTGCCCTGTGAAACGGGGAGGAAGGTGGGGACGACGTCAAGTCAGTATGGCCCTTACGGCCAGGGCTGCACACGTACTACAATGCCCAGTACAGAACGATCCGAGACCGCGAGGTGGAGGAAATCTAGTAAAACTGGGCCCAGTTCGGATTGGAGGCTGCAACTCGCCTCCATGAAGCCGGAATCGCTAGTAATGCCGTATCAGCTACGACGGCGTGAATACGTTCCCGGGCCTTGTACACACCGCCCGTCACATCATGGAAGTCACTTGTAGCCGAAGTGCGCGCGCCAACCAGCAATGGAAGCAGCGCCCTACGCTATGAGCGGTAACTGGGATGAAGTCGTAACAAGGTAGCCGTAGGGGAACCTGCGGCTGGATCACCTCCTTTCTAAGGAGAAATCGCGAAGCGACCGTGATTCGAGATTCGAGACTGTCGGGTTCGAACGATGTCGAACGATCGTGCTCTTGCACTAGGTCGACGGCTAAGACCGAAATCCTTCGGGATTTCGGAGATGCCGTGAAGCCCTTGGAATCGAAAGAAACCAAGGCTCAGAGAGAATCGAAACGGTAGCGCACAATTCAGTTTTTGTTTGATTGCTGACTCTGGAAATGCCGGATGGCTTTGCTATCCGGCATTTTTTGTTTCTTGCATTCGGATTTCGACATTCGACATTCGGAATTCTGCATGGGGGCATAGCTCAGTTGGTAGAGCGCCAGCTTTGCAAGCTGGATGTCAGGGGTTCGAATCCCCTTGCCTCCATTTTTCGCTTCGCGAAAAATGTTGTGCCGCAGCCTGGGCAAAGGCGGACTCTCCCCGAAGGGCCTAACCCTCGTAGCACTCGAGATACTTGATCCCCGAGCCCGTGTTGAAGATCACGATTTGCTCGTCCGAAAAGATCTTTCCCGTCGCGACGAGCGATCGCAATGCGGCGAAACAAGCCGCGCCCTCCGGGGCGACGAAAAGGCCTTCCGTGGCGCCGACTTCGCGCGTGGTGCGAATCATCTCGTCGTCATCGACGGTGACCGCGCCGCCCAGCGATTCGCGCAGGATCTTGAGCATGAGAAAATCGCCCACCGCCTTGGGCACTCGCAGTCCGGAAGCGCAGGTGTGGGCGTCGGGAAATTCCGCGGCGCTCGTCTCGCCCGCTTCGAAAGCGCGAACGATCGGAGCGCATCCAGTGGCCTGAACCGAAAACATGCGCGGACGCTTCGCTCCGATCCAGCCCATCTTCTCCATTTCGTCGAACGCCTTCCACATTCCGATCAGGCCGGTGCCGCCGCCGGTCGGGTAAAGAATGACGTCGGGCAGTTCCCAGTCGAGCTGTTCGGCCAGCTCGTAGCCCAGCGTCTTTTTGCCCTCGACGCGATAAGGCTCTTTCAGCGTGGAGAGATCGAACCAACCTTCCTTTTCTTTGCGCCGGGCGATCTCAGCGCCGCAGTCGGTAATCAAACCATCGATCAGCGTCACGTGCGCCCCGAGTTCGCGGCATTCGATTACGTTGGCGCGCGGGGTGTCGCCCGGCATGAAGATGTGCGCCTCGAGGCCAGCGCGCGCGGCATAGGCCGCGAGGGCGCCGCCCGCGTTCCCGGCGGTCGGCACG
>CAWGEN010000013.1:0-307780 GCA_963821615.1 uncultured Verrucomicrobiae bacterium
AGCTCTTCTTCGAGGATGCGAAGCTTGCCTCCGGCCTGCTCAATCTGGCTTTGACCAGGCGCAACGACGTCCCGATGTGCGGCATGCCGTATCACGCGGCGCCGGGTTACATCGCCAAGCTCATCACCGCCGGTCGCCGCGTCGCGATTTGCGACCAGACGAGTGAGCCACAGCAGGGCAAGATTGTGACACGGGATATCACGCAGATCATTACTGCCGGGACGGTGAGCGACCTCGATCTTCTCGAATCGAAGCGAGCCAACTATCTCGGCGCCGTCTTTCTTGACGATGGAGTCTTCGGTTTCGCCTACGCCGACCTCAGCACCGGGGAGTTTCGCCTCATGCAGGTCGCCGACACACGCTCGCTTCTTGATGAGCTGGCGCGCGTTTCCCCATCCGAGTTACTGATCAGCGACCGCCAAGGAGACCAATTTGGCGAGTTCGATCGTGCGCTGTCCTACGACCATTACGCCTTCCTGCCGGAAAACGCGCGTTTCACTCTTTGTGAGCATTTCAAGGTGAAATCACTCGACGGTTTCGGCTGCTCCAACCTGCCACAGGCGATCGCCGCGGCGGGCGCGATCGTTCATTACCTCAAACATCAACTGCGCAGGAAAATCGATCACCTCGCATCCCTGCGTTGCGACACGCCGGCCGATCACGTGGTGCTCGACGCTGCAACGCAGGCCAACCTGGAATTGGTCGCTTCGCGCGGCGCTGCGCGATACGAGCTTGCTCGCGGCGGTCGACCGGACCGTTACCCCGATGGGTGGGCGAAGACTGCGCACCTGGATTTTGCAGCCGATTCGCGATCTGACGGAGCTCGTGGGCCGTCAGCAATTCATCGCGGATCTCCTGCAGGAGCCGGACTTGCTCGCGTCGCTGCGCGAAGTTTTGCAAGCGATCCGCGACCTCGAGCGCGCTTCCGGACGACTAAGCCAGGCGTCGGGAAATGCACGTGACCTGATCGCGCTGAAAGTTTCCCTCCAGCAGATTCCAGAGCTCAAGCGAGAGCTGCAGACTCTCCTCGACCGGCTCGCGTTTGGCGCAAATCGCGCGAAGGAATCTTCCGGAACCGAATCGCTCGCCGCGCGTCTGCAGAAGGAACTGCACGAGATGCCGGAGCTGGCGGCGAAGTTGGGCCGCGCGCTGGCCGACGACTCCCCCGCTCGCGCTCAAGGAGGGCGGCATTTTCCGCGATGGCTTCGATCCGCACCTCGACGAGCTGCGCCAGGCCTCGCGCGACGGGAAAACCTGGATCACCCAACTGCAGGAACGGGAAATCGCGAGCACCGGGATCAAGTCCCTGAAGGTGCGTTTCAATTCGGTCTTTGGCTATTTCATCGAGATCACCAAGTCGAATCTCGCCAGTGCCCCGGCCCATTACACGCGCAAGCAGACCACCGTCGGCGGCGAGCGCTTCATCACGCCCGAACTCAAGGAAATGGAGGCCAAAATTCTCGGCGCCGACGAGCGGGCGCGGCATCTCGAATACCAACTTTTCCAGACCCTGCGCGAAGAAACGTTAGGCGAACTGGCGCCGATCCAGCAGACGGCCAACGCGATCGCGACTCTCGATGCCATCTGCTCGCTGGCGGAAACGGCCCGGCTCTTCCACTACTGCCGGCCCGAGCTCGATACCTCGCTTCGCCTTTGCCTGAAAGACGCGCGCCATCCAGTCCTGGATCAAAATCTGGCCGAGGAAAAATTCGTGCCTAACGACACCGACCTCGACGGCGAGACACTTGCGGCTGGCGATTATCACCGGGCCAAACATGGCCGGAAAATCAACCTACATCCGCCAGGTCGCGCTGATCGTCCTGCTGGCGCAGATCGGCAGCTTCGTCCCGGCAGCCAGCGCACAGATCGGCCTGGTCGATCGCATCTTCACCCGGGTCGGGGCGAGTGATGATCTTTCGCGCGGCCAATCGACCTTCATGGTCGAAATGAACGAGACGGCCAATATCGTGAACAACGCAACCGAGCGCAGCCTCGTCATCCTGGACGAAATCGGTCGCGGAACATCGACTTTCGACGGGCTCTCGATCGCGTGGAGCGTGGCGGAATTCCTGCACGACAAGATCCGGGCGCGCACCCTTTTCGCCACCCACTACCACGAGCTGACGAAGCTCGCCGAGGAGCGGAGCGGCGTTTGTAATTTCAACGTCGCGGTGCGCGAATGGAACGAACAAATCATTTTCCTGCGCAAGATCGTTCCCGGCGGAGCGGACAAGAGCTACGGCATTCAGGTCGCGCGACTCGCCGGTCTGCCGCAGGAAATCTTGAATCGGGCGAAGGATATCCTGTCGCATCTCGAAAAACCAAATGGCGCGACGAGACACCGGAGGTGCGCAGAAAGAAACGCGTCCCGAAAACGTCCGCCGAAGCAGCGAGCAAGACCGCAGCTGGACCTGCTCTAGTCGCGCGAGAGGACGCGCAAGCTTGCCCTGCTATTTTTTCGCTGACGAGCCGCCGCAAGCCGGATAATAACTAACGATTCGATCCATGGCGGCAAGAACCGAAAAAGATCTGAGCGACCAGCTGCGCGGCTACTGGCTTAAAGCCGTGGCGGCGATCGAGCTGCGCAACTTTGGCTACGCCATCGATCTCCTGCAAAACCTCCTCAAACACGAACCCGAATTTCTGACCGGGCGCCAGATGTTGCGCCGCGCGGAGGTGACCCGGGCCAAGACCGAGAAGAAAGGGTTCTTCCATATCTCGACCGCGCCGCTCGCGGTCATGAAGGCGCAGCGGGAGTTGAAGAAGAATCCGAGGAAAACAATTGAGTTGATCGAGAAAGTGCTCGAAGCCGGCCCCTATAACCCGCAGGCCAACATGCTCCTGAAAGATGCCGCCGTCGCCGCGGATTACCCGGAAATTGCAATCTTCGCGATGGAAACACTGCTCGAAAACGATTCGCAGAACGTGAAGGTGCTGCACGAGCTGGGCCGGCTCTATCATCAATACGAGCAGAGCGACAAAGCCGTCGAAGTTTACAATCGAATCTCGGAGATCGCTCCCACTGACCTGGAAGCCCTCAAGCTCGGCAAAGACGCTTCGGCGCGCGCTTCGATGAAGGAAGGTGGCTGGACCGAGGCCGAAAGTTACCGCGACCTGATCAAGGACAAGGAAGTCGCCGTCTCGCTCGAGCAGCAAAGTCGAATGCAACTCAGCGATGAATCGCTTGAGGAGCAGATCAACGAGACCTTCGCGCGGCACGAGGCGGAGCCGCAGAGTGTCGATCTGGCAAAACGACTCGGCCTGTTGCACGACCAAAAGGAAGATCTCGAGGGCGCGATCGCCTGGTATCAGTACGCGGTTGACCTAACGAACAAAAGCGATCCCGGCCTGGTGCGAAAAGTGGCCGACCTGAAAATGAAGCAGCTCGAACGGCAGATCCGGGAGGACGAGCAGTACTCTCACGGAGCAGGGCAATAACGATGCCGCAGTTCGCGGAGAAAATGGCGCAACTCGAGGCCGCGAAGAAACAGCGGTCAGAAATTCTGATCGACGATGCACGCAAACGGCTCGACCGGAATCCAACCGACCTGCAATTGCGCTACGAGCTGGGCGAGCAGTTGACGAACGCCGGCGAGTACCGCGACGCGCTTCCGGAATTGCAGCGCGCCCGCCAGAATCCGAACGCGCGCTTGAAGGCGATGAATTTGCTCGGCCGCTGTTATCGCGAACTCGGCATGCTCGACCTCGCGGCCAAACAGCTCGATGACGCTGCGCGCGAGATGATGGTGATGGACGAGGTCAAAAAGGAAATCGTCTACAATCTGGGACTGGTTTACGAGCAGATGGGCGACGCGCAAAAATACATCGACGCGATGAAGAAAATTTACGAAACCGATTACGGATACCGTGATGTTGCCGAGCGGGTGGAGAGATCGTACGACCGCGCGACCGGCAGCCCGTAGCCCACGGGTATCGCGTCGGCGCTCTGCAACGTTACGAAAACGTTAGCTGTCAGAAGTTGCCGAATTCGAAAAGAGCTGCGACGAGCCCGAAAAATTGAGTGTCGGGTTCCGAAGTATCGATTCAACCAACCCGAGACAATTCCAATCACTGAAAAAATTGTCACCGCGCGCGGGCGGCCTTTGCCTGGTCGCCAGGGCGAAGGCGGCGGACGAATCCAAGTACGAACCTCGAATCCAAGCTTATTATGAGCCATAAGAAGTTCCCCCGCCCCCGTTAGGCCATGAAGTTTTTCAAATCGCTCATTCAGAAATTTTCCGGCAAGCCGGTCGACTGGGATGAACTCGAAGAGATGCTCATTCGCAGCGATCTCGGCGTGCCGATGAGTCTCCGCATCGTCGCCGCGCTGCGGGAGCGCGCACTCACTCAGACGATCACCGCGCAGGATGTCGTGGAAGTTGCGCGCGAGGAAATCCTGCGCGTCCTGCCGATCCAACCCGCGCCCATCCGTCCCCTGCCCGCGAAGCCGAAAGCGATCCTGATTGTCGGAGTGAACGGAACCGGCAAGACCACTTCGACGGCCAAGTTGGCCCATTACTTCCAGCGCAACCGACACTCGGTTTTGCTCGCCGCGGCCGACACTTTCCGGGCGGCGGCGATCGAGCAGCTCGCGATCTGGGCGGAGCGGTTGAAAATCGAAATGATCCGCGGCCAATACAACGCCGATCCGGCCGCGCTTTGTTACGAAGCCTACCAATCCGCCGACCGGCGCGACATCGAGTTCCTTATTTGCGACACGGCGGGACGTCTCCATACCAAGAGCAACCTCATGGCCGAGCTGGAAAAGATTAAGCGCTCGCTCGCGAAACATGATCCGCAGGCGCCGCACGAACGGTTGCTCGTGGTCGATGCCACGACCGGCAGCAATGCGCTCGCCCAAGCCCGGGAATTTCACGCCGCGATCGATCTGACCGGCCTCATCGTGACCAAGCTCGACGGCAGCGGCAAAGGCGGGGTCGTGATCGCGATCCAGAACGAGCTTGGGATTCCGACACGCTTTGTCGGCACCGGCGAGAAACTCGAAGATCTCGCGCCCTTCGACAGCCGCGCCTTCATCGAGCAAATGCTTTGAAGAATGCGCTCGATCCCCGCTTCGGAAGCGTCGCCTGACGCTCCCCGGGCGTTCGGATTCGCTCTCAGCCCGATACTTGCGAGATCGCTCTTCCATTCCGATGAATTCGGCTGATTCTTTTCCGCGGTGACTCCGACGACGACAGAAAACGCGGACCGCGGCCGTGGGCGATCCTCCGCCGGTGAAGACGGGCCTGGCCGGATTCCTGGCCAAGTTCGGTGTGCTGAAAAACGCGCAACGCGAGCTGTGGCTCACGTTCCTGATCAAGTTCCTCATCTACACCGCCTACTCGGTCACGAACAAGACGATGGTGCTGTGGCTCTCGCGGGACCTCGGCTTCAGCGATCAGGCGTCCGGGGCGTTGGTCGGCTGGGTCTGGGCGCCGGCCATGACGGTGTTCACCTTGCTCGCCGGCTCGCTCACCGATGCGATCGGTTTGCGCCGGACGTTTTTCCTCGGGGTCGCCATTTGCACCTTCGCACGCAGCGTCATGGTCGTGACGACGATTCCCTCGCTGGCGCTGATCTGCGGCGTGCTTCCGCTGGCGGTGGGCGAGGCGCTCGGGACACCGGTGCTGCTGGCGGCGACGCGGATCTATTCGACCACCCGGCAGCGCTCGATCGCGTTCTCGATCATCTACATGGTGATGAATGTCGGTTACGTCGCAGCCGGATGGATTTTTGACTACGTCCGGCAATTGGATGTGCAGATCCACTTTTTTGGGTTCCAACCAACCACTTACCAGCAGCTCTTCCTCGTCAGTCTTACGATCGAGATCCTGATTTTCCCTGCGATTTACTTTCTCCGGCGCGGGGAGGAGGAGAAAGCGCGAGAAGAGCGTGTGGTTGCGGCAACATCCGGCTTCGCGCGACGCATCGCCGAGACGGTGCGGCAAAGCGCAGGCGATACCGTCCGGCTCTTCAGGCGACTCGTCGGACAGTCTGCTTTCGCTCGCATCCTCGTTTTCTTTCTTCTGATCGGATTTCTCAAAGCCATCTTCCTGCAGATGGATTATGTCTTTCCGAAGTTTGGCGATCGCGTGCTGGGCTTGCATGCGCCTGTCGGCAAGCTCGCCAACATCAATGCGATCCTAATTATCATCCTCGTGCCCACGATCGGCGCACTGACGCAACGGTTCGCCGCTTATCGCATGGTCGTGATCGGCGGCGCCATTTGTGCGGCGGGAGTTTTCATCATGTCGCTGCCGCCGGAGTGGTTCGCGCCGTTGGCGAATGGCCCGTTCGGGCAATGGCTCGGGCACCGCTATCTCGGACTCGAGGGAAGCATCAATCCCTATTACGTCATGGCGGCCCTGTATCTGATGGTCTTCTCCGTCGGCGAAGCCTTTTATTCGCCGCGAGTCTACGAGTACGCGGCCGCCATCGCGCCTGCAGGCCAGGAAGCCTCCTACGGCGCGCTGGCTTATCTTCCGTTTCTCGTCGGCAAGCTCCTCGTCGGCACGTCCGGCTGGATCCTCGCGGCTTTCTGTCCCGCGGAAGGGCCGCGCCGACCCGCCATGATGTGGCTTATCTTCGCACTCGCGGCTTCGGTCGCGCCGATCGGGCTACTGCTTTTCAGCCGCTACATCCGCGTGCCGGAAGCCGGTCGATCGGAAGCCGCCTAGCGATTCGGCACGAGCGCGCGCCGTTGCCACGGAATAAAGGGGGCGTAACTTCATCGTACTTCCGATGAACGAAACCTCGCTCTACCGGCAGACGCATCAATCAACGACATACCCGCTTCGCCATCGGAGTCGGTGTAGCCGTCCTTCTCCTGATTGCCGGCACCTCGCTTTACATCAGCCGCGCTGACGACAAGAAGAAGATCGCTGCAAAGGACTCCGCCGCAACCACGCAGCCCGCGGCAAGTAACGAAACCAAAACAAAAATCGACACCAAAACCATGTCCGACACCGAATTACGAAAAAAGCTTACGCCCGAGCAATATTACGTCACGCGCGAGAACGGCACCGAACCGGCCTTCCGCAATGAGTATTGGGACAACCACAAGCAGGGAATCTACGTCGACTTGATCAGCGGCGAAGCGCTCTTTGCCTCGACCGACAAATTCGAAAGCGGCACCGGCTGGCCAAGCTTCACCAAGCCGATCGACCCGGCGCATGTCGTTCAGAAGACAGATCAAGACGCTCTTCATGGAGCGCGACGAAGTCCGATCGAAGGAAGGTGACGCCCACCTCGGCCACGTTTTTGACGACGGTCCACAACCGACCGGCATGCGCTATTGCATCAATTCGGCCGCGCTGCGCTTCGTGCCGGTCGAGAAGATGCAAGAGGAAGGCTACGGCCAGTATCTTTATCTCTTCGACAAGGCGGCGAAGAAATAGGCCCTTCGTTGGCCTGACGACAATCTTGGTCATCCGAGCGAAGTCGAAGGGATCCCGTGGAGTAGTAAGAGGTTACTTGCAAGAACTGATCCGGTCCGTAAGCACGACAGGATCATTCATCTCGTACGATCTTTCTGTCGTTAGGTATATCGCCGATCGAATTGCTGTCATGTATCTCGGCCGGATCGTCGAGCTCGGAACGCGTCCGCGAACCCTGGCGCGTTGGCCGATTGGCGACCCGGCCATGCCGCCGCGTGCATTCGCGTGCCGAAGATCAGTTGAATTGGTTCTCACATCTCTAGCGTCCGAACCAACGGCGTGCAGCGATTCTATTTATAGATAACCATGCGCGTTCCATTCACTCTCGGCACCGTCGGTCACTTCGGCCTGGCTGTGCGCGATCCGAAGAAGAGCGCGCAGTGGTTCGAGCGGGCGTTGGGACTCAAGAAGCAGTTCGACTTCGAAGATGGCGTCGCCGTCGGCAACGACCATGTCACAATTGCACTCTCCAAGGGCCATCCGTCGCCGGAAACTCTTGGCCACATGTCGTTTCACCTGCCCGACCTGGCGACCTTGCAGAAAGCGCTCGATCACCTGAAGAAGATCGGCGCCGAACTTGAGGATCCCGGAGACGAAATTGGCCCGGAAGCGCCGGGATCCCCGCACATCGGCCTCTGGTTTCACGATCCCGATGGCTATCGCTGGGAACTGTCCGTCCAAGCGGCGGACGCTTAGTTGCCGCTTCCTCGGACTTAGCCCGGCACGCGGTCCTTCAAAGTCCTACATTACGATTTCGTCATAACCAGAAATACGTGCCTTTGGCGACAAACTTTTGGTTTGACAAATTAGCATCAGTGCTAAGCTCCGCCCCAAGCTAAAAGGTTTTTTAGCGTCAGTAGTCAGACCTAATATGAAATCCAAGCCAACGTCAGTCTTCAGGGCATGCCTTCTTACCCTAAGTGGGTGCAGTGTGCTCTCCGTAACGTCAGCCCTAGCTCTGGGCCCGAACCGCGTCCAAGTCATTCCATCCTATCATAACGACGTCTCCCCGCCCCTGCGCGAGATGGCCGCTTCCGACCACGCCGAGCGGCGACAAGAGCGCGAGGCGGCCGAAAACCCGAGCGTACCTAACTTCCATGTCGATAGCTCAGACCCGGTTATCCAGAAGAAATCGCTTCTCAATTTCCTCGCACCCAGCATCCCGGCGCCGATCCTAAACTTCGATGGCATCCCTTTCCCCGGGGTCGGCTGCAGTTGCGCCCCGCCTGATACCAACGGAGCGGTCGGCACCACACAGTATGTCCAGATCGTGAACGAAGGCTACCAGGTCTTCGACAAAGCCACTGGTAACTCGATCCTGGGACCGAACAGCATCTCGTCGCTCTGGAGCGGTTTCGGTGGCGCCTGCCAGACGGGCGGCGCGGGCGATCCGGTCGTCCTGCATGACCAACTGGCTGACCGCTGGGTCATCAGCCAGTTTGCGAGCGCAACCGGCGGACGCCGATTACCGATGAATGCGTGGCGGTTTCCACGACGAGCGATGCCACCGGCACCTATAATCGTTATGGCTTTCACCTCGGCTCGAACTTTTTCGATTACCCGCATCTAGGCGTCTGGCCGGACGCCTATTACATGAGCATGAATGTGTTTAACTCGGCCGGCACGGCTTACCTGGGCCCTCAACCCTTCGCTTTCGATCGCACCGCGATGCTGGCTGGCCAGCCCGCCACCTTTATCAGCCCGGTGGGACCGCTCGGTGCCACTGTCTCTCCCTTCTTACCCGCTGACCTGGACGGCCTGACTCTGCCGCCGGCTGGGGCGCCCAATACATTCGTCGGCTTCCCTGGAAGTAACAAATACACAACCTATCACTTCCACGTCGATTTTGCTACCCCGGCTAACTCTACCTTCACTACTTTCGCCACTCCGGCCGCGGCCGGCTTTACGTCGCTCTGCCCGACCACGCGCTCCTGCGTCCCTGAGCTAGGTGTGACTTCGGCAAACAGGCTCGACGAAATCGGCGACCGGCTCATGTTCCGTCTGGCTTATCGCAACTTTGGCGACCATGAATCATTGGTCGGCAATTTCACGGTCAGCGCGAACGCGGTCGCCGGCATCCGCTGGTTTGAGCTCCGCGGAGTGACCGCTGGCCCGGTCACGGTTTTCCAGGAGAGCACCTATCAGCCCGATACGACCTGGCGCTGGATGGGCAGTGCGGCGATGGATGGCCAGGGCAACCTCGCCATCGGTTTCAGTGCCTCCAGTTCCTCGATCAACCCGCAACTCCGGTACGCGGGTCGGCTCGTGACCGATCCGATCAACACCCTGGCGCAGGGTGAAGCCCATCTCTTCGATGGCACGGGCAGCCAGACCGGCACCGGCAATCGCTGGGGCGACTACAGCGCCCTGACCGTTGATCCGGTGGACGACACCACCTTCTGGTATACCAACGAGTACTATTCCAGTACGACAACGTTTAACTGGCGCACCCGCATCGGGAGTTTCAAGCTGGCGACGGGAACCCCGACGCCAACGCCTACGCCAACCGCCGACGCCAACACCGACGCCCGACACCGACACCAACACCGACACCAACGCCTACCCCGACTCCAACGCCAACACCGACCCCCGCTCCTGACTATTCGCTCTCGATTAGTCCTTCCTCGGTCAGCGTGAAACGTGGAGGTGGCACGGCCATCTACACAGTCACGATTAATCCGACCAACGGATTCAACTCTGCCGTTACCTTCTCGGTCAGCGGGCTGCCTTCCGGCACGACCGGCAGCTTCAATCCGAATCCGTCCACGACGTCCACGACGCTTACCCTCACCGTCAATTCGTCGACGAGAAAGGGCACCTACGTCTTTACCGTGACTGGAATGGGCGGCTCGCCGACCATCACCCGCACAACGACCGCGACACTCGTCAAGACAAGCCAGCGGTAGCCACTGCGACGGCAAGGCCAGTGTTCAATTCCAATCGGCGTGTTTGCAGTCGGTAAGGCTGCAAGCACGCCGTTTTGGCTTTCCAGAAGCCGACGAGACTCGCGGGAAACAACCGCAGTTGGTTCCCAAGGCACCACCGCGCGGGGGGCCCGCAACTAACTCCGCGCCGTCCGATCGGATCTGCGCGCCGCCTAGCTCGTTCTTCGCCAACCCGTCGCGAAGGATGAGCGGATTAGGGCGAATACCGGCGGCTGATTTCAGAGCCATGAGCGTGTCCCAGATTTTGACGCACCGCAAGGAGAGGGCCACGAAGGGCAACGCTGCGACCCAAAAAAAGGCTGCACTCACGACCAATGCCGGTTCGACCAGCGCAACCTTCAGTTCAGAGAAACCAAGAGATTGAGGCGTGAGAGCGTAATCTGAAAAGGTCTTTTTCATGACGGCTACTTTGGTTTGCCGTGCTCAGTTCTGTCCACGCGACTATAAGCAAGTCGCATGCCTCGCCGGCACGCGCCCCAATGTCCCCGGTCGATCGTGATTGCGCCCGTTTTCAGTTTTTCCAAAGATACGCCATCATCGCCCCGCCGATCGGTAAACCGATCAAGGTCCGCGGATCATGCCGCACCACAGCGCTCACGAATCACCAACCAAATTCACGGCCAGGATTCCGATCGCCAGCCGCCGCCCCCATTGCTTCTGGTGCGCCAGGCCGACAGCCGCCAACGCGCACGCTATCCCCACCACTAACATGAGCGTTACGGAAAGTGGCACCCCGATTCTTCGGAACCCGAGTTCCGCCTCTGGGTTTAACCGCCACACCACATCCAACGCGCCGCCCGGCGTGAGCAGTGCCGTTACTGTGACCGCGCAAGCAGTCGCCCCAAACGCAAAAAACGCGACCAATACCTTCGTCCCCACCGACCACCGCTGCGACATGGAGCGCCTCTACGATGTCGCGGGCGAAAAGTATAGGCGGTTTTCGAGGGAGCACCGCCTGCCCACCGATTTTTGAGCGCCTGCTATCTGCGTTCGGCATCCGCCGACCGCCCGCTTGTCACGAGTTGTCAGTCGGCCGCTTTCTGCTTTTCTTCTTCCCCTCTCGCACTCGATCTTTCGGCATGCCGAAAAGAGCATTCCTCGGCTTTTTCATCGGCGTCGCGCTTGGGTGCCTGTTCGGCGTGGTGATGGCCGTTCTCCCGGAAGGGAGCGGCAGCAAGGAACAGCCTGGGATCCTGAGCGTGAACGAGCGCACCGGCAAGGCGCAGTTCCACATCAAGGGCAGGCCCGAGATTAAATAGGGCCGTGCTTCCTTATCGCTCGCCACTCGTCGCTTCGGAGTTCCATTCAGCTTTCGTTTCCTCCCTTCATCCTTTATTCTGTGCCCATGCCTATCGCAGCCGGCGGTTTCGGGAACGACATCACAGTCAATGTGATCGCCTCCGTCATCGCCTCCGCCCTCCTGCTCGCAGCCGGTTTCCTTTGGGGAAAATACAAAGAACGGCAGCGCTTCGGGAAAAAACTCGAGGAATATGACTTCTATCCCTACGCCATTAACCGCGACAATTTTCCGGAATTCAGCCTAAAAGACTTCCGGCTCGGGATGCATTATTTCCTGCGCAATTTCGATCCGACGGCGGCGCGGCAGCTCATTTTCATCGGCGAGCAAAACAACGTGCGCGCCCAGCTCGAGCCGGCTGAGCAGAAAGTTTATGCCCGCCTCTTCGATCGCTATGACGGCAAGAAAATCGCCGACGATACCCGGGAATACCTGGAGAATTTCAACCGCATCGTGCACCTCCTCGGCAAGTCATTCCCGAACCTCGGCATCGAAATTCTGCTCCACGATCTCTCCAATCCGTCGCGTTCGCTCGTCGCCTTGGAAAACAACGTCACCGGCCGCCACTTGCACGATGGCACCACCAATCTTGTCATCGACCTGAAAAAGCGTCAGATGCTGAACGAGGAGAAGTTGAACTACGAGCTGAACCTGGGGCGCGCGGAAGTTCAAGTGCACCACCATTCCCATCATTCGAAAAGAGTATGGCGTGGTCGGAGCCATCTGCATCAACGTCGACGCCAACTATCTCACCGAAGAGGTCCTTAGCGCCTCCGAAAAGGTAGCAAACTTCTTCCAGACCTTTTGCCGCACCGAGATGCAGCTCGACGAGAACATCCTCAGCCGCGACGAATACGCGAAAGCGTTAAAGGGGAAACGCCACTTCAAAGACGCGCGGTTTGAGTAAGAAAAGAAGAACTCCTGAACCCTGGCTTCAGCTTTTCAAAACAATCTTCCCAAACGCTCCCGGCTCCAATACTGCTCGATGCGCCTGCGGGGCTTCCCCCAACGACAGTTCCTTGCCGATCACCGGGCGCAGACCGCCGTCCGCCAGTCCCGCGACGAGCGCAGTGTGAATGTTCGCCAGTTCGTCCGCCGGCGTGTTGGGCAGCACCATCCCGCGAATATCGGCGTCGCGCGACATTGTCTCCCGCGCATCAATTTCCACCCGACCGCGGTTGCCGATCACCACCACCCGGCCGCGCGGCGCCAGGATGCTGAGATCCTTTCCGAGATTCAGATGAGCGGCCATCTCCAGGATCACATCCACGCCCCGCCCGGCAGTTGCCTTCATGATCGCCGCCAGGTAATCCGGCGCGCGATGATCGAACACCTCGTCTGCGCCCTGCTCGCGCACCAAGTCGCGTCCGCGCTCGGTGCCAGCCGTACCGAGGACGCGCAGGCCGTGGGCCCGCGCGAGCTGCACCGCCGCTGTGCCGACGCCACCGCTCGCGCCATGAACTAACACCGTCTCACCCGGCTTCGCCTGCGCGCGCTGGATCAACCCGCGAAACGCCGTGGCGTAGGGCGTTCCCATCGCCGCGCCCTGTGCGAAGGAAGCATTTGCCGGCAACGGATGCAGCTGAACGGGCTCGCAGAGCGCATACTCCGCATAGGTCCCGCTGATTGACCCGGAGGTGTAAACCCGGTCGCCGGGCCGGAATTTGCTCACGCCTTCGCCCACTTCCTCGACTACACCTGCGCCATCATTACCGGGCGTAAACGGCAGCGCCGGTTTTCGCGCATACGTCCCGGCGCGGATGTAAGTCTCAACCGGGTTAACGCCGACCGCGTACATCCGCACGAGCACCTGGCCCGGGCCCGGCCGCAACTGCGGTACCTCAACCAATTTCATTACTTCGGGCTCACCGAACTCTTCCACACGGATCGCATTCATTGCTTTGCCTTCTACTTTGCCAATCAGTATTCTCCAAATCGAAACTGCTCCGCTGCACACGAATTGAAATTTGGAACCCAGGAAGCCAGGAACGACTTCTGATTACTCGTCACTCGCATTTATCCGCCCCCTCACCTCAGTCTCATGGATCCGTGCATAGTCGACCGTGAGCTTGCCGTCGCCGTGATCGGTATAGATATCGACAAAGTGCTCGCCGAATCGAATGTCCTGCCAGCTATAATCCTGCTGACTTTGCACCGAG
Source organism: uncultured Verrucomicrobiae bacterium (assembly GCA_963821615.1). Classification (GTDB taxonomy): domain Bacteria; phylum Verrucomicrobiota; class Verrucomicrobiia; order Chthoniobacterales; family UBA10450; genus Palsa-1392. Next base: position 13,838 of record CAWGEN010000013.1, read on the forward strand.
GCGGGTATCACTGTTTCGACTCCAACTACCGACGCCATCAGCAGCGCACGGCTCGCCTCGAGCGACTCGAGCGTTTCTCCGTAGAGCGGGCTGCTCTCGTCGATCGTGTGTCGCAGAGTCAAGGCCGCCGGAAACACAATTATGCGGTCGAAGTGTAGCTTGAGCGCATGGAAGCATCGGAACATTTCCCCGTCCTCGAGGAGCGGCTCGTCGCGCGTGAACATGATGCGAAACTCCGCTTCCACCATGCTATGGGAGCGCAGGTTGGCCACGCGCAACATCAGAGTCGGTTGCCCATTGAACGGCGCGATCACGACCGAATTGCTAAAGACGATCCGCGCGATCGGTCGCGAGAAGCGCACAAAAATCAGCCCGGTCATGACCGCCAACCAGAACATTCCACTGACGATTTCGATCGTCGTCACCACGTGCGCGTAGGGCGTCTGCGGGTACATATGGCCGTAACCGACCGTGGCCAGGGTTTGGACACTAAAAAAGAACGCTTGGGGGAATGAACCCGGCGTCATTCCGGCGATGCAATCTCCGCCGAGAGAATAAAGCACGGCGAAAAGAAGATTGATCCCTATGTAAACGCCGGCGATGAGGGCGGCGAACCGCGACCAATTGAGCGAAAGAACCCATTGGTAGATGTCGCGCCACTCTTTCCCGGCGTTGATCTTGAGAAATTCGAGCTGACCAGTTCGAGTCGAGATCGTCCTAGGCGTCCGATGGTGCATTCGACAAACTATAGCCGCCATCCGGAGAGCGCACGTTCGCGAAGGCTCCCTTCCTCTGACCTTCGACCGCCGATCTCTGACTTCACTTTTCGCTTTCTAATTTCCCGTCTCCCCTCACTTCTGCGCGATGATCGCCGTCGCCACCGGTGGCAGGTTGTGACTCTCAGCCGCACGAAACCCGGCGCTGGCCAGCATTTCCTTAAACTCAGCCAGCGTGTAGGCATCACCTTCCGGCGTGTTCGCGAGCATCACAAAGCTAAAGCTGGCGGCCTCCGGTGGCGACACGCGATCGGGATTCGGCACGAATTCCGCGATCGCCACCCGTCCTCCGTCCCGCAGAGCAGCGTGCACCTTCTTTAGGAACCGCACACAGTCCTGTTTGTTGAAGTGATGCAGAAAATTTGGAACCAGCACCACGTCATAGCCTGACCCGAGATCCACCTCGAACGCGTTTCCTGCGATTGTGCTGAAGCGATCCTTCAATCCCGCGCTTTCCGCGTTCTTGCGCGTCAGTTCCAGTACCGGCGCCCAGTCCAGCGCCACCAGTTGCGCGCGCGGATGCTTTTGCGCGAACGCCATTCCCCACATCCCGTGGCTGGCCGAGATATCCAGTACCTTGGGCGCTCCTTGCAGCGGAATCAGGTTCGCCAGCATCTGAGCCGGCATCTTCATCATCGGAGCCATCCCGCGCGCAAATTCGAGCCAAATCGGATGCTCCGGCGCAATCGCCCCCTGCTCGGTCTGCACAGTGCCGCCCTTGCGCACCGTGGCCGCGATATCGTCAAATCCGCGCCGCAGCTCTGGCGCGAGCAGAAACTGGATCATCCCACCGGCATAAGCCGGAGACTTGCGATTGAGAAAGACAACGCTGTCCGGCGTAAGCGCGTAGTGCTCACCGCTCTTCGTCAGGAACCCCAGAATGGTCAGGTAATCCGCGAGAATGCGGGCGCCCCGTTCGGCAGCGCCGCAGTGTCGCGCCAGCTCCACCGCAGTCGCCGGTCCGTCGGCCATCGCGGTAAAGAAATCCAGCTCGACTGCGCCCTTGATCGCCGCCGTCCGTTCGTATGCATTGACCGTCTCAAAAAAAAGCTTCGGTGAAGGCGGCTCAGGAGTTGTGTTGTTCATGCATTCATTGTTAACGATCCCCGCCATGGCGTCAAAATCCTCACCGATGTCTTGACTACACCTCTTCCGCCTTCTGTCCTCTGAAGGCCGTCCTCTCGTCACCTCAGCTCGGCAGTTTTCTGTTGCACACCTTGCGCGGCAGCGCGCATTCTCCCTCACCGCTTATGAACACAACACCCTTTCGCCTTGCCATATCCCTCGGCCTTATCCTCTCCGCGCTCAATGTCAGTGCACAGACTGAGCTCGGCTTACCCGATCGCAGCCAGGCCGCCATGGTTCAGCAGCGGATCGGCGTCACCGATATCACGATCCGTTACCATCGGCCGCTCGTCGACGGTCGCAAAATCTGGGGCGGCCTCGTCCCTTTCGGCAAAGTCTGGCGCGCCGGTGCCAACTTCAATACGACCTTTGAAGTGAGCGACCCGATCTCCGTTGAGGGCAAGCCGCTTCCAAAGGGAACCTATGGCCTGCACATGGTCCCCACCCCCGATACCTGGACAATCATCTTTTCCAAGGCCGCTGACTCATGGGGCAGTTACACCTACGATCAGGCTGAGGACGCACTCCGCGTCACCGTCAAGCCGCATCCGAGCGCCATGCAGGAGGCGCTCCAATATTCCTTCGAAGACCTCAAACCCGAGAGCGCGACCGTTACTATGACTTGGGAAAAGCTGACCGTGCCGTTCCGCATCTCGGTCAATGATCAGGAAACCGTTGTGCCCTACATCCGGCGCCAGATGCGCGGCTTCAAGCAATACTCCTGGACACCGCCTAACGAGGCCGCTCAGTATTCCCTCGAAAAGAAGATCGCCCTGCCCGAAGCGCTCAAGTGGGCCGAGCTTTCGATCCAGGCCGAGGAACGTTTCGAGAACCTCGCGACCAAAGCCGATATCCTAAGAGCGATGGGCAAAGCCGATGAAGCCAGCAAGGTCTGGCAACACGCCATGGAGCTCGCCACACCGGTTCAACTCTACACCTACGCCCGGGGCCTCCAGGCACAGAAGCGCGACACGGAAGCGATGGAGATCTTCAAAACCGTCGCGCAAAAAACTCCGGGGAACCTCTTCGGCCACATGGCCGAGGCGCGGATCAAGTCGCACGCCAGCGACTACGCTGGCGCGGCGGACGAACTCAAGCAAGCCATCGCCGTCACTCCCGACGGCGCCCAGAAAGAAGCGCTCAAAGGCCTGCTCGACAAACTCAACGCCAAACAAGACATCAACAAATGATCCGCCGATTCCCTTCTTAATTCTTCCTTTCTTCCTCCATAATTCTCCTAGCTCATGCAAACCGTGATCCAAGTCATCTCCGCGGGAACCAGATCGCTGCGCGACACGATCGTAAACGACAAAAGACTGGAGCGTTTCGGCCTCGTGGTTGCGGAACAAAAACGGCAAACTCGAGCACCTGGCTGGGCGAAGATCCACATGCCGGGTAAGCTCGGCGCGATCAACATTCAGTGGCACGGCGCGTCCCGGGCCCTGATCTGCCGGATCGTTACCCGAGGCGGAAAGCCGGATGCAATTGCCGGCGCATTCACACAGTATCTATTGGCGCGCCTGTCGCGCCAAATCCAGCTCATTCAAATCATTCTGCCCCCTAAGAAACGGTAACACTTGGCGAGCAACATGATTCTTGTCACAAGGCTTTACGCATTTCTCCACGTTTACTCTACCCGCCATGGCTCCCGGATCGCTAAAACTTGAACGCAAAAAACACCGCCCCGACGATGAGCACATAGGAAACACAATAGTTCCACTTCAGCGGCGAGTGAAAGAGGACAAACGCTACCACCGTGAAGACCACCAGCGTGATGCACTCCTGCAGAATCTTCAGTTGCGGCACACTCCATTGCTCTGACCCGATCCGATTGGCGGGCACTTGGAACACATATTCGAAAAAAGCAAGGCCCCAACTGGCGAGGATTACGACCCAGAGCGCCTCCTTCTTGAACTTGAGATGGCCATACCAGGCAAGGTTCATGAACATGTTGGAAAGAATGAGCAAAAAAATGGTCTTCATGAATGCATCGATCCTCAGCCCGGCCCCCGAGCGTTCATCGCCACTCCGATCGCCTCCTCCAGCTTTTGGAATTGCACGGGCTTTATCAGGTGCGCGGCGAAACCCGCCGCCAGACTTTTTTCCACATCCCCGTACATCCCAAAACCGCTGATCGCGATCCCGCGCACGGCGCCGATCTCGCCCAGCCGGGCCATTAACTCTACCCCCGTCCCATCCGGCAGACCCATGTCGCTGATCAGCAGATCAAATGAATCACCTTGCGCCGCCTCGATTGCAGATCGCACATCATGCGCGGTCACGACGCGATGACCCCGCCGGGCTAGCAGCTTCTCCAGCGCCACGCAGGTATCCACGTGATCGTCCACCAGCAGGATCCGCAGCGCGCGCTGTCCCGTTCCACCCGCCTCCGCGGGAAGCCTGATCGTCGGCGTCGGCGGCTTCGTCGTATCCATCGTTAGGCGAAAGGTCGCCCCATGGCCGCGGCCATCGCTCGCCGCCACGAGCGAGGCACCGTGCCCGACTGCGATCGCTTTCGAAATCGCCAACCCGAGCCCGAGTCCACCGTGGTGTTGCTGGAAGGATTGGCCTGCCTGTTCGAACGCGTTAAAAACCCGGCCGATTACCTCCGGCTCGATCCCGATGCCGTTGTCACAGATTGCGATCGCTAGGCGAGCGGAATTGTCGTTAGCCGACGAGATTCTGATCTCCCCGGCGTCCGGCGTAAACTTGATCGCGTTCTTGAGCAGGTTCCAGATGATCTGCGGAAACTTCGCCGCGTCCGCCTCGACCCACGAATCCGCCGCGCGCAAGTCCAGCTCGACGCGCAATCGCTTCTCCGCCGCTTCGACCTGGCACATCTCCACCACGTGCGAGATCGCCTCGTGCGCATCGATCGGCTTCAATTCCAGTTTCAGTTTCCCCCTCGCGATCCGCGTCAGATCGAGCAAGTCGTCGATCAGGCGTCCTTCCAGCTCGATGTTGCGTCGAATCGCCGCTAACGCCGTGCGCACCATCTCACTTTTTCCGGGCTCGGCCTCGAGGAGATCGAGGAACGACACCACCGGCGTAAGTGGCGTCCGCAGCTCGTGCGACAACATCGCGAGAAAATTATCCTTCGTTCGGTTGGCGCTCTCCACCGCCGCCTTCTGCTGCTCCAGCTCCGCCTCGATTCGCCGGCGTTCGGTCATTGCCGCAGCCAGCGTCATCGAGGTCAGCGTTAACACTCCAGCCCAGCTCTGCAGAGCCAGAAGCGACTGATTATCCGTCGGTAACTGGAAAGGCCCGTAGTGGTTCAGCGTCCCCCAGAGCGCGATCCCTGCGAGGACAAAAATTTCCGTGACCGTCTCCAGCTGGCCGAAACGAAAAGCCGTCCAGAGAATGATCGGTCCGCAGACAAAGGCCAGCGGATAATTGTTGATAGATCCGATAAACCAGCCACCAAAAACCGCTATCCCGACCACCACGAGCGAGAGGAGCAACGCCCCGGCCTCCACCTTCTGTTTTGTATTCCACTCCCGGCGCGGCCCGATCCACCACAGCAGCACGAGCGGCGCGATGACGAGATAGCCGGTCAGGTCGCCCAGCCACCATGTGACCCAGACGCGTCCATAGTTTCCCCAATCGGCGAAGCCACTCAGCGCCAGGCTCGTGACACCAATCGAGGGACTTATCGCCGTGCTTCCTGCCCCGATCAGCGCGAACTTGAAAACGTCCTGAGCGCGTTCAAGCACCCGGGTGCCGCCGGCATACCGATTCAGGAGCCATGCTGCGCAGAGCGCCTCGAGCGTGTTGCCGCTCGCGATGGCAAGCGACGTGCCGATGTTCCCGGCCGTCGTCGCATTGACAAGAAAAGCGCCGAGGAAGACGGCGGGCCAGGCGCGACTCCCGAGCACGAGGAGCGCAGCAACCGCGATCCCGACCGGGGGCCAGACGGGCGACGCGCTTGGTTGGAGGAAGGCGAGGCGCAGGCCGGCCTTGCCCGCGACGAAATAGGCGAGCGCGAGAACGCCCATTGCCACCCACTTCGAAGATCGACGCAAAAACATCAGACGACCGGTACTTCCGGAGACCGCGCTACCCGTATCCCGCAAAACAGCAGACGGCAACTGTTAGCATTCGCCGCCTACACTCCTGCAGAATTGTTCAGTTGCGCCACGCGCCATTCCTCCGTCAACAGCCTGACTTGGTTCTGTCCTCTGCCCTCCACTCTTTGCTTCCCCATTTCAGCTTTCCGTTGTCAGCTTTCAATTTTTCAGCATCTAATTCTCCCTTCTCACCAATGCGCAGCCACGAACCTCTGCCTGACCGCGGCTTTCTCGAGGAAGAAGATCGCGTCAAAGCCCATAGCAAAGCCTTCAAGAAAGAGCTCGGCCTGCGCGACCTGGTCCTCACCCAGATCGTCTTTGTCGTCGGCACCTCGTGGGTCGGCACGGCCGCTAAACTCGGCCCCTCGCAAACCGCCTACTGGCTCTTCGCGATACTTCTTTTCTATCTGCCGGTCGCCGCCGTCATCATTTACCTCAACCGCATCATGCCGTTGGAAGGCGGCCTCTACCAGTGGGCCAAGCTCGGCTTCAACGAGTTCACCGGCTTCATCGTCGCCTGGAATCTCTGGCTGCTCGGCATCAGCGTCATGGCCGGCACCGGTCTCGTTATTGCCACCAACCTTTCCTACGCGCTCGGTCCCGCGGCCGCCTGGCTGCCCGCCAGCCGACTCTTTGTCTCCGCGCTCAATGGTCTTCTCTTTGCCGCCCTCATTCTCGTCACCATTCGCGGACTGAGCATCGGGAAATGGGTCCACAACGTCGGCGCCATTCTTCTTCTTATCACTTACGGCGCGCTCGTCGCCCTGCCCTTCATCGCCCGCGCCGCGGGCAAACTCCCCGTCTACCACCCGATCGTCTGGGCGCTCCCGACCGTCTCCCTTTTCAGCCTCAACATCTTTAGCAAAATGGCGCTCGGCGCCCTCAGCGGTTTCGAGTACGTCGCCATTCTGGCCGGCGAAACGCGCGCGCCGGTCAAGAACATCGGGCGCTCCGTCATCATCGCCGCGCCCATTATCGCCCTCATGTTCATCCTCGGCACCAGTTCGGTCATGACCTATACCGGCTTCGCCGACCTTGACCTCATCGGTCCCGTGCCCCAAGCCCTGAGCGCTGGCGCGCGCGCTTTCGGCGCCGGCACGACTCGTCGCCTCCGTCGCCATTCTTATGCTCGTTGGGCGCTCCATCGCCGTTGTCAGCATCTACTTTACCGGTAACACGCGGCTACCGATGGTTGCCGGCTGGGACAACCTTCTGCCCGGATGGTTCAGCCGCTTGCACCGCCGTTACAAGACCCCGGTCAACTCCATCCTGTTCGTCGGAATTGTCACCCTTCTCTTCGCTATCGTGAGTCAGCTCGGAGTCGGCGCGCAGGAGGCTTTCCAGCTCATCGACAACGCCGCCGGTATCTTCTACGGCATTGCCTACCTCGCTTTGTTCGCCATCCCGATCTGCGGGCTGCGCGCTTTGCCCGTGCGCGCATCTCTTTGGCTGCGGATCGCGGCGACGATCGGCTTTCTTGTCACCTTGCTCTACATTGTGCTCACGATCGTGCCGATCGTGCAGGTCGAGAGTCGGCACCGAATTCGCGGCGAAAATCATTATCACCACACTGGGCGCGAACCTGCTCGGCGCCCTCATCTTCGTTGCCGCCCGCCGTCGCCGGCAGGCGCCTTCAGGGTCCTGAACTTAGACCTTGTTCCCCGGCGCTTTCCTTCTAACGGAGAGCGCGGTCTCCCTGCCTTATATTTGTCCTCTGTCCTCCGTCTTCCAACTTCTCCGGGACGTGGGCAAAGCCATTACGTCCTGACTTCTGCCCTCCGACCTCAGTCCTTCATCTTTTACGGATCCAGCTGGTAGGCTTCCACGAGAGCGATTCCCGTGCTCCCATTCTTGCCCTGCACAATCGCAGTGTAAGCGCCTGGAGCGAGCGAAACGAGAATCGCGGACTCGGCGTCGTTGGTTGGCGGGATCCCCGTGGCTTGGATCCCCGCTTGCTGCGTATCCTTCCAGTTATCGTTGGAATCGATCAGGTCGCCATTGGCGTTATGCAAATCGAGCGTCGGATCGCTCAGCGTGCCGCTCAACGGCAACGAAGGGCCGATCGCGCGAATCAAGACATTGGTTGAGGCGTCACCCTGCACAATGATCCCGCCAATCATAACGTTGGCTCCAGTCTGCACCAGGCCGCGGGTGGAAATATTCGCCAGTTTGGAATCGACGGCAGAATCGATATCGTAGACTTCGACCAGGGCGACGCCGGTCGTATTGTTGGCGCCGGTTACAATCGCCGTGTACGCACCGGTACCCAGCGTCTTCAGGATAGCGGCCTCGTTGTCATTGTCGGGAGGGAGACCCGAGTTGATGATATGCTGTGCGTTGGCACTGTCCCGCCAGTTATCATTCATGGTAATAAAGTGGCCGGACGAATCGAATAATTGCAGCACCGGATCAGCCAGGGTGCCCGACAAAGGAAGAGATGGCCCAATCGCCCGAATAAGGACTGCCTTCGGCTGACTGCCCGTGATGATAAATCCGCCGATCAAGACATTGTCGCCGGTACCGACATTCAGCCGCGTGGAAATATTCGCGAAAGTTGGCGGACCCGGTGTTGGTGTCGGAGCCGCCGTTTGTGCTTCGAACGCGCCAACATCCGTTCCAGCACCGCCGGTCGCATCCGCGACCGCAGGATCATTGAGAGTTCGGGCGAAACCGACCTCCCCGGCTCCGGTGTTAACGGCAAAAATCAGGCCGTCGGCCAGCCCCGGCCTGGCCGCCAGGCACAGCAGGGCAAGGGCGATCCAAAGCCAAAAAGACCAGCGCCGATTCAGATATTGAATCGGCGAACTCGTCCTGACGCCGGGGGCAATTGCGCGCATCAACATAATGGGGTCGCCGATCCTTCTACCGAACCCTCGCCGCCCAAAGCAAGCCAAATCTGCCGGAGCTACTGCCACGCCCTCTGCCCCCGTCCGCTTGATGCGGCACTCGAAGCAGGCACGATTTCCTTTGTTCATTTTTCATTCCTACTTCTTCCTCTTCTGCGCCCTCCGTCCTCTGCCCTCTGTCTTCCGATTTCAGTTGTCAGATTTCACGGGTCAGCGTTCAGCTGCTCGCATCTCGTTACGGACTCAGCTGGTATGCTTCCACGAGAGCGATTCCCGTGCTCGCGTTCTTACCCTGCACAATCGCGGTGTAAGCGCCCGAAGCAAGCGATATGAGAATCGCGGACTCGGCGTCGTTGGTTGGCGGGATCCCCGTGGCTTCAATCTCCGTTTGCTGGATATCCTTCCAGTTATCGTTGGAGGCGATCAGGTCGCCATCAGCGTCATGCAAATCGAGCATCGGATCGCTCAGCGTGCCGCTCAACGGTAACGAAGGACCGAGCGCGCGAATCAAAACATCGGTCGAGGTGTCACCCTGCACGATGATCCCGCCTATCATGACGTCGTCTCCGGTCTGCACCAGGCCGCGGGTGGAAATATTCGCCAGTTTGGAATCGACGGTCGAATCAAGATCGTAGACCTCGACCAGGGCGACGCCGGTGGTACTGTTGGCGCCGCTTACAATCGCCGTATACGCACCGGGGTCCAGCGTCCTCAGGATAGCTGCCTCATTGTCATTTGTGGGCGCGAAGCCCAAATCGATGATGTTCTGTGCGTCGAAACTGTCCCGCCAGTTATCATTCGTGACAATAAACTGGACTGGCGACTAACTGCAGCACCGGGTCAGCCAAGGTGCCCGACAAAGGAAGAGATGGTCCAATCGCGCGAATAAGGACTGCCTTCGACTGGCTGCCCGTGATGATAAATCCGCCGATCAAGACATTGTTGCCGGTTCCCACATCTAGCCGGGTGGAAATATTCGCGAAGGTTGTCGGAAACGCCGTTTGTGCTTCGAACGCGCCAATGTCCGTTCCGTCACCACCAGTCGCATTCGCGACCGCAGGATCATCGAAGGTTCGCGCGAAACCGACATCCCGTTGGTCGGTCGTTAGGCTTCCGGACAGTCCAGCACTGGTTCCTTTGTCGATCGCCGGGCTAAGAGCGAGCAGAGCAACCGTTGGCGTCGGCCCACCGTTGTCTTGCGGGCCGCTCGGATCGAGCCCAGGATCGAGCGGGGCAAAACGTGTTCCAGTTTGATCGGTATCCTCGGTAAAGCCATTTCCGCTCGTCCCGCCAATCAAATTGAATCCCCCGGAGTTGAAGCTACCCACGACGTCGTCGATCGGGTCTCCGGCGGTGCCCCCGTTTTGAGCGACGATCGAGCTCTTGACAACGAACGGCCCGGAAGCCTGATTCGATAACCCTGCCCCGTAGTTCCCGCTCACCGTGCAATTGCTGACGAAAAGGGCACCGCCGCTTGCGTTATAGATACCGACTCCGCCCGCTCCGTTGAAGTTGCCATACACCGTACAGTTAGTCACAGTCGTGACCCCGGCGTCGCTCTGTCGTATTCCCGCGCCGTCAGAGCCGTCGTTAAATTCGACCGTGCTGTTGGTCACATTCACAACGCCCGTGTCCTGATTGGTAATGCCGCCGCCCCGGTCTGTTGCAATGTTGCCGGTCACGATCGTGTCCATCACATTCGTCGTGCTCGTACTCTGGTTACTAATGCCGCCTCCGCGCAAAGCCTGGTTAGAACTGAGAATACAGTTAAGGACATTGATTACGCCGCCATTCTCGTTCAGAATTCCGCCGCCGTTCTCGCTGTTCGCATTCCCGTTGCTCAGAGTCAGGCCGGAGACACTCACCGTCCCCGTGCCCGTGGTCGTGAAGATCCGGAAAAAACTTGTGGAAGAGCGCGTCACACTTAGCAAGTCCGGTCCGGGGCCATCAATCGTCAGGTTGCTGCTTAAGTCGGGCAGGGCCGAGAGCAGGCTTATCGTCCACGACGTTCCATCGTAGCCGGGATCAGTCAGCGGAAGATCAAAGCTGATTGTATCGTCACCTGGCTGCGCGTTCGCCTCCTCGATTGCCGCGCGCAATGTGCACACGCCGTTGCCGGGCTTGGTCTCGCACAAGCCATCTCCCACGATCGCATCGGGATCATCGGTCGTCGCGTTGACGGTAAAGGTCAGGCCGTCAGCCGGCAGCGCAGGCCCCGGCCCTGCCGCCAGGCAGAGCAGGACAAGGGCGATCCAAAGCCAAGGAAACCAGAGCCGATTCAGGTTTTGAATCAGCAAACTCATCCAGCCGCTGGGGGCAATCGCGCGCATCACAGAAGGGCCGCCGATCCTCCTACCGAATCCTCCCCGCCCAAAGCAAGCCAAATCTGCCGAAGCCATTGCCAGCTCCTGCCATTCGCCTGTCAGGATCGCACCCCTTCATCGCGCAAGAGAATCCTGCGGCGGCCGCGCGGTCAGGCCTTAGGGTTTGAAAGCTCCGCCGTTGCTAAATTTACCCGCCGCAGCGGGCAGCAGTCACGGCAACTTCCAGGTCTTCAGAGGAGCGGTCGCGTGTTGCGGCACATTGGATAATTCGCGCAACCCCAGAACTTGTCGCCAGCGCGCGGGCCGCGCCGGACGCTGCGCTTCACCATCGGCACATCGCACATAGGACAATCGGGAATGTGATCGGGCTGCCGATTGACCGATGACGAATTCACGGCCGACCCGCTTCGCGCACTCCGACGCGATTGAAACGCACGCACCGCGCCGCGTTCCCGCCATTGCAGTAGCTCTCGCAAGAGCAGACACGCGATGCCTGCAATAATCAGAGCGGGCACCACCTGCGAGAAGAGCGCATGAATCAACGAATCGAGAGCGGTGTTCGGCATTTCGCCCCGCATTGCTGCGTATTCCGTGCCACGAAGGGGACTTTCGACATCCGACCTCAGTCCTCTGGCCTCTGACCTCGAACTCTGCCTTCGAGTTCATGTCATACTCGATGCCGGCATGCACCCGGTCCTCGGGGGCTTAGCGGTTCTGGCTGAACTGGACGAAGACGGAGAGGAAGATGGGATTCGCTGCGGAGAGCACTCTCCAATGTCGCACACGTAGCGTTTCTCCGATCTCATTAGCGCTACGGACCAAGAGCCGCAGGCCTCACAAGACCTGCGGCGTTTATTGGCTGTAGCGCAGACTGTTCAGCCTCAGTCCACCACAACGTGATCGACTGTCCGCACACCCCCGTTGTTAGCAAAATAAACATGCACGTGGGCGCCGGGCCTGACTGCGGTTTGGACTCTTTCCCCTTTGCTGTTGAACACATGTCCGCGACCGTCGAGAACGTATTGGCCCGAACCCTCGTTGTGAACAACGAGAGTTTTGGGAGGCTGATAGCTTGCCGCCTCGCCTCCTTCAACCGTTATGGCAGTGATCGTTCCCGTCACTGTGACTCCCTGTTCCATATGTTGCCGTCTGCGAACCCTGTCCAAAGGCCAGCGGCGCAACCAATGCGCAGCAGGCGATACTGACGATTACCTTCTTTGTTATCATAATTCCTCCATGAGTTGATTGTTGCATGTTATCCGTCCCTCGATGCGATCGCATAAGACGTGCCGCAGCGTGCATTTCAACACAACAGCTAATACGCGAAGTACTTAGCTGAAGGCAGAATTTTCTCCTCACCCCCCTGCTTTCCCGAAGACGGGATTGTCTTGTATCAGCTCCGGGAAAAACTGAACGCTCGCGACCAAGGCACGGTTATCCTGAATGCTACAACGGTTGTAACAGCTCTCCTGTGGAGAGCTCGGACGCGCCTCTCATAGGGTAGTGGCTACGGTGGAGAGACGATTCCTCCTTCGCCGGGGCACCGATCCGGTCGTTATTTCTTAGTCAGGAGCGGAAGGTACGCTTCGTAGCCCTTATCTTTCATCTCCTCCTTCGGGATGAAATGGAGGGCGGCGGATGGAATGCTGTAGCGCCGGCCGGTGGATGATTTCGGGTCGGCGAAAAGATGCCCCAGGTGGGCGTCGCTCCGCTTGGCGCGCACCTCGATCCGCTGCATGCCCTCCGAGTTGTCGGGTTTCTCGACGACGATGTCGTACGAGATCGGTTTGTTGAAGGACGGGACGCCGAGGCCGCTATCGTATTTGTCGAGCGAAGTGAAAAGCGGCTCGCCGTCGATGACATCGACGTAGATCCCCACACGCTCGTTACTCCAATACGCGTTCTGGAACGGCATCTCGCTGCCCCCGCGTCGCACGACGTTGTATTCCTCGGGCTTGAGACGGCCTTGCAGGACGGCGTCGCTCGGGATGGGCCGGTTCGGATCGAAGCCGAAGGTGTCCTGTTTCTGTTTCTGCGCGAGGAAAAAGAAATAGAGCGCCCCGGCGATGAGGAGGATGGCGAAGCCGACGCCGGCGTACGTGCTGAGGCTCGACTTTTCCTCGCTGGTAATTCGGCCCCCGTACATCAGATCGCGCTCAGGTTATTGCAACGAATTTGCCATGGCGCTCAGTCACTTCTCTAATCGGAGGAGGAACTGATTTTTGGTTCACTCTCAATTAGTTGAATTGGCACCGCGAGGTCAATCCAAAAACTGCGGGAGTTCGATCCTGCCATGGCCGAGATGCGGTTCGGCACGATCGAAGGCTCGCGAGCGACATGGTTCGCCTCGGGAATGTGGATTGACTCGGCTACGGGGAACAGTCTCAAATGTGGCGCATGCAAAGCTTTTCGGATCTTGCTTGCGCTCTGAATCGTCCCCTGGTGTATTTGCGGGGGTTGCAGGCTCGTTTTGCTCTCCCAGTACTCGCGGGCGCCACATACTCGGATGCCTATGAGGCGTTTTTGCGCTCCGTGGTCCATTTGCGCATTCTCGGCGTGAGCGAGAACGCTCTTGTCCGGCTTTGGGAACTCGAAAAGAAGTTACTCACCCTTCTCAATGTCGATTCTACCGGTTCCACGACCTGGTTTCTCGATGCCTGCGGTCAAACCTCGCATCGGAGCCGTCGCCTTCTGCTTTCCAATTACGATCTCGGCGTCCCGATCAGCTCGCACATGTTGCAGCCCGGGCTTAACTTTCGCGTTTCGCTGCCAGAGCTTTTCGCCGGCAGGGAAATGGGCGAGGACGTGCTCCGCGTCCTCGAGAAATACCTTAAAGCACTCGTCGCGATCCAGCGCGAAGTAATCAACGAGCTGCCCCAGCTCCGCGTTGCTCTAAAGCGGGGACGATCCCTCGCCCCAAAGGCCACGATGGCGACGCCCTGAAACGCCGTCTTGCTCCTCCCTGAGCTATGCGCAGGATGTGAGCAACTCGGTAAATGTCCCCCAAAGTCCGATTTTGTCGAAATTTTGTCCTAATAATTGCGGGTTTTTATCAGGACTACTCCTTGACCCAAGGATTTTCGAGTCATAAGCAAAGGAGGTTCAAAATTGGAAAGGAAATCATCATTATGAGAGCAAAAAATCTGTTTATTCACATTCTCGCGGTATTAATTTCATTACCGCTCGTCGGAACTGTTGCCCAAGCAGCAACTATTGAAGTACTTGAGACGTTCGATTTTCCCGGGACCGGGAACCAGACCCTTCCGCAGAAGATTAGTGACCGCGGAGTCATCGTGGGCGCCGTTATTGACGCCAGTGGCGTGGCTCAGGGGTTTTTTCGATCACGCGGGGGACAGTTCAGCCACGCATTTGTGGAACCCAACGATACCGGCAACCTTACCCAGGGCCGCGGTATTAATAATGCGCGGAAGATCTGCGGTGAATACCTGAACGGAGGCGATGGTACCTTTCACGGCTATTTCCGGGTCAATGGCATGTTTGCCGAATTCGATATCGCCGGCGCTCTGGACACGATACCGCTGGGACTTAACAATGCCGACGATTTTGTCGGTAGTGTTATCTTGAGCGACGGCACGCAACAAGGCTTCCTCAGCCTGGGCGGAACCATCACGACATTTGCCGTCCCGGACTCAACCGCGACTCTTACCTATCAACTCAATACTTCAGACCAGGCCACGGGGTACTATATAGACCAGGCGGCGGTCACTCACGGCTACCTCCGTGAGAGCGATGGCACATTGACCTTCCCGATCGATCCTCCGGATTCGACCGGAACGATTTTGTTTGGAAACAACGATTCGAATTGGGTCGTGGGAAGATATGCTGATAGCTCGGGCGTGACTCATGGGCTCTTTTTCATGACGCCGGGTGACTTCGTTACCTTTGACTACCCGGGCTCTACCTTCACTTCGCTCAATGGCATCAATCATGACGGGTATATCTGTGGCCGTTATGTTGACGCCGCGGGGCTTGTCCATGGATTCCTGGGGAAGGTGGACCCTAACGGTACTGCTCAACCTGTTCGCAGCGGCTTACCTTTGGCACCGGTCAAGCCGGCTCATCCAGAGCTCGAATCATTGCGACCGGGAGGAGCGGCCTTTTAGGTCTGACCCGTTCTCAGCCGGTTTCGCACATCCAGCTCGCACTCAGAAAAGCGAGTGGGGCGGGCCGCGTCTATCCACTTAACATTTGGATAGCGCGGCCCATTCCACCGTTCAACTTGGCTTACTGAGCATCAAGGTAGCGCGCCAGGGCAAAGTTAGCCCGTTCACTATTGAAGTTGGCTTGAAAGCCGACCGCGACAATCTTTCCATCGCGCTGCAGCGCAGCGCCGTTGGCTCCGCCATTCAGATCGCCAAACGAAGTGCGAACCTTGCCCCCGATCCCAAAGGTGGTGTCGAGGGAGCCGCTCGTATCCAGACGCGCGAGCACGAAGTCGGAATCGGACGATTCGCTGTTCGGGTAACCGACCGTGATAATCTTGCCATCGCGTTGCAGCAAGACCTTGTTGGCGCTCTGGCAGCAGCTGCCGAAGTCGATCTGCGTCATCCCATCGTCGCTGAAGCTCGGGTCGAGGACGCCATTGGAATCATATCGCGCGACCGCGAAATTCTCCACTCCTCCATTGTGCGAAATGGCGAATCCAGCCGCCACGATCTTACCGTCGCGTTGCAGAACAGCAGAGCGAGCCTGATCGAAGTTATGATCACCGAAGTCGGTCCGCACTTTCCCCGCGACACCGAAGCTGGTGTCGATCGTGCCGTCACTCAGATAACGCGCCGCGGCGAAGTCATAGAAATTGGCTGGATTTTTCGCGGAACCGACCGCGACAAGTTTGCCGTCACTCTGCACGAGAATGGAAAAGGCGTCGTCGTTAAAGCCGTCGAAATCCGTTGTGACCTGGCCGTCGTCGCCAAAGGTCATATCGGGCGTGCCGTCCGGGTTATAGCGCGCAAGGGCAAAGTCAGTGTTAGAGTTGTCTTCACTCGAGAAATCGACGTAATCGGTTCCAACCGCGACGATCTTACCGTCTGTCTGCAAGGCCACGGATAAGGCATAGCTGCCCTGCCCGGGAAAACTCGTCGTCACGATGCCGCCATTGCCAAAAGATCTGTCGAGCGATCCATCGGGGTTGTAGCGGACCACTTTGAAATCGCCGAGAAAGACGAAGAGCGGAAAGGCGCCGCCCGCGACGACGATCTTGCCGTCAGGTTGAATAACAACGGACGAAGGCTCCGCGGCCAGGCCTGGGAAATCCGTGCGTACCTTGCCCCCACGGCCGAAGGTAATATCGACCGTGCCATCGGTATTGTACCGGGTAACGGCAAAGTCTTCGTCGGAGAAATCGTTCTGGTTATAGGTTGTCCCCACGACGACCAATTTGCCATCACGCTGGATGGCGACCGCCGTGCCAATGTCCGTGCTATGAGCAAAATCGGTCATGACCATGCCGCCGCTCCCGAAGAGCGGATCGAGGTCTCCGTCGGCGGCATGCGCCATCGGGACACTTGCGAAAAAGATCAAGATGGTTGCGGAAGCGCCGAGCTCGCGGCTGCGAGTGACGCATCGGAAGAGTTTTGAGTTGGTTATTTGCATGATGTCCTTTCGTTTCTAATAACTTATAGACCAAAAACACGCTGTCTTGCGCGAAGTGATTCGTAACAGCTCTGTTACGACTCGCACGCGGACCGGAAGATGTCTGGGAGCGCGCGTCTCGCGCGTGCTGGCGATGGCGACTCGCCAGCGCGAACTCTCGCGACGTTCCCCACCTCCAGCGTAACGCCCGTTTCAATTTGCGACTGTCTTGAACAAATGGACGCGGTTTGGTTTGCCGCGAGGCGAGCGGTTGAGTATCCGTTGTCGGCACTCCGATGTCGATCGTCACAACATATCTCGAGATGCGTTCGCCGGACCAGCTCCGCGCAGCGCGCTGCGCCGATGAACGCTTTCAAGTCAGAGAGAAGAAAGAACCCGACTGGCGTTTTAACCGTGATCTCTATCTTGCCGTGGGTGAGCGTTGGTCGTGGATTGATAAGCGCGCATGGACCGATGAGCAGTGGAAGGAATACGGACTGGCGCCGGAGTTGCGGACATTTGGCGCCTATCATGGCGACTCGCTCGCAGGTTATTACGAATTACGTCGCGACGATGAAGGCGGAGTCGAGATCGCATACTTCGGGCTATTGCCGGAGTTTTTCGGTCGCGGTCTCGGCGGGGCGCTGCTCACCAGTGCGATCGAGGAAGCGTGGCGGCTGTCGCCTTCAATCACTCGCGTTTGGGTGCACACCTGCACCCACGATCACCCGCGTGCACTGGCCAACTACCAGGCCAGAGGATTGGCGATCTACAAGGTGGAAGACGGGTAGACTTTGAAGCGAACCGGGAACCTCAGGAAGAATACGTATTTATTGGATTGACGCCTAACAAAGAACCTGCTCGGAATCGCGCCATGACAATAAATCGTTTCCTGCTTGTTTCTGCGGCGCTCTGGTTGGCAGCGACCGTCGCGACCTTCGCTGACAATCCTCATTTGGGCACCTGGAAGCTTGACGAAAGTAAATCGACTTTCGCGCCCGGTAGCACCAAGAACCATACCGTTACCTATACAGAAGCCACCGGCGGCATGATAACGTTGACGGTCGATGGGACAGATAAGGATGGAAAGCCGATCCATTGGACCTGGACGGGAAGATTCGATGGCAAGCCCTACACGGTAGAAGGAAACCCGGTGGTCAATACGATCGCCACCGAACCGGTGAATGACCACACCAACAGCACGACCGGAATGAAGGACGGCAAGGTGGTATTCACTGGCACGATCAAGGTCGCCCAAGACGGAAAATCGCGCGTGGTCAAGACCACCCTGTCGGACGCGAATGGGAGCAAGCACACTGACAAGGCCTACTACGACAAGCAGTAGAGCGCTGGTGTTTGTGAGCAATCCGAAGCGACTGCCCGATGACCGGACGAGGCCTTTCTATAGATGCAGACTGGTGAGCTTTCTGGACAGGCCAGTGGTGAATCATGGCCAGACAATTTAAACCGGTTCGTTTCTTCGTCTTGATGGCCCTTTTGGCGTTTGTCGTATGCGGGGTCACCGCCTTTTACACTCATCGCGCGGCTCATGGCCGGACGAGCGAGGAGCGGGCGGCGTATGCCATCGGTGAGAAGGCGGGAGAGGAAGCGCCAATGAGCGCGACCCTGCCGAACGCCGCCGAGCTCAACATGATGGCGCAACAATCTTTCAAGCAGCAGGGCTCGGGTGAGCAGCAGACCTGGGACCTGGCGTTTGAAAATGGCTACGCGGATGGATTCAAGAAAACGCATCCCGCACCATGAATCCGCCACCGTTGCCAGTTCGGAAACGGTTTGCCTGGATTCCATATTGGATCGTGCTGGCGCTTATTGTTCTTGTCGCGCTCGCGCCGATCGGGTCGGTCGTAACGTGCGGCTGGATCGCCAACGCGCACGGTTGCAAGGTGGATGAGGGCTCGGTCCATCCCTGCGTGATCAACGGAAAAGATTACGGGCAACTGCTATATACTCTCGGCGTCATGGGCTGGCTGATGCTTGTCACTCTCCCCGTGGGAGCGCTTGCTTTCATGATTTGGTTGATCGTTCTCCTTCTTCATCGATCAAGCTGGCAAAAACGCGCTCAACCAAGTCTCGCAAATCGCGACGGTCCAGCATAAAGGAGCTCGTTAGGGGAATCGATTGAAGCGACTGGTCAGTGGGTCACTCGCCTTTGGGACGGCCGCGTCTTGGTTCATCCTGGACATGCGGAAGCATCTTCCTTTCGGAGGGACGCGCTTCCACGCGTCCAGGTTCGTCGGTTACACCACACTAGAACCGTGAGATTATTGGAAGCACAGGCAGAAGCGGAATAAGGTGGGCATTCCAAGTTATCGCGCGCATGACAGAATGGAATGCTGCTGATTACTCTCGCCACTCGTCGCTCCAGGAAGCAATGGCTCAGGAGGTTGTCGCCCTGCTCGACCTGAAGGACGCGAAGCGCATCCTTGATGTCGGATGTGGCGATGGAAAGATCACAGCGGAAATCGCCGCTCGCTCCCCGCGGGGTTCAGTCGTCGGGGTCGATCCATCACGAGACATGATTTGTTTCGCTCGGAGCCACTTCGGCCCGGCCACGCGGCCCAACCTTCGCTTTGAGGTTGCGGACGCGCGGTCCCTGCCGTTCAAACAAGAGTTTGATCTCGTGGTTTCCTTCAATGCGCTGCACTGGATTCCCGAGCAGGATGCGGCCCTTGCCTCCATCCACTCCGCCTTAATTGCCGGTGGCAAAGCGCAGCTACGGCTGGTCGTGGCAGGTACGCGCAAGAGTTTGGAATATGTCGTCGAAGAGACGCGTCGAACGTCGAAATGGGACGCTTACTTCCAGCGTTTTCACGACCCTTATCTGCGCCTAACGTCAGACGAATATGCAGTCATGGCGGAGCGTCATGGCTTCCGCGTGCTGCGTGTAGAGACAAGGGATCACGCGTGGGATTTTGGGTCGCGTGCGGCTTTTGCCGCTTTCTCTGCGGTCGGCTGCATCGAATGGACGCGCCGTTTGCCCGAAGCCAAACGGCCGGAGTTCATCGACGATGTTCTGGACCGCTACCGAACCGTAGCCGCCGATGGGAGCGGGGAAGAAAACACCTTCAAGTTTTATCAGATGGATATTAGCCTGCTTGTAACCGCGATTTGACACTTGGGCCGCGGAGCTGGCACCACGAACCACCGATTGCAGCGAGGCAGTCAGAGCTCACTATCGACACTGGCTGGAACGTCCCTCAGCCCAGGCGTCGCAAGGAATTCGCACAACTGCTCCATCGCCGGGAAATAACGCGCGGCCAGGGCTTCGGTGACTTCGACATGGACAACGCCGTCATAGTTGTGGGCGAGGAGAGTGCGGTGGTCGAGCATGTCGATCCAAACCTGACCATCGGCCAGGATGTCGGCCGCGACGGCCTGCCTGATTACTTCGCGCGGCGTGACCGGAGCGATGTGTAGTCCTGAGTCTTCGAGGAACTCTTTGGCGGCTTTCCAGGCCAAATCGAGGCAGTATTCGAAACGGCGGATGGCGCCCTCTTTTTCAAGTGAGTTGAGGGCCTCCGGCCCCCGCGCCAAGGCGTTGCAGAGCAGCGCAAGACCGCTCTCAAAGCTCTGAAACCGTTCCTTCCCGCGGGTGTCCGCATGCATCGGCGCGTCCTTTGAAGCAAGAACGATGCGCCGAGATGAGAAATTCAGTGCCTCCGCCCCGGGATCAATGGGAATCCGGATCAGCTACGGTCGACGCATTAGTCGCCTTTTGCGGCGCGACAGCTCCAGTGCCGGCAGTGGGGATTGACGGTTCGTGCTGATGTCCCGCGTGCGACGTTGCGTCGGTTGTTTCTTTGGCTGCAGGTTCTACCGGCTGTTCGCGCGCCTTTTGCGCCGCAATTTCTTCCTCGCTGAATCCCATTCGGCTCATCAGATCAGAATTCGCGCGAGGCATTTCCTTCCTTGTTTCGCTGCGCGCCTCAGCCGCTACCTGGCGTTGGGCTTGGTTCCGGGCGCGGTCGGCTGCCTTGGCTTGTGCCTGGGTGGTGGCAGCGGACGTGCGATCGGACCGGGCCTGCGCTTTCGCCTGGGCGGCTTCCCCTCGCGCCTCTGACTCGTGCTTTCGCTCGAAGTAGTTCAATCGCCGCAGCTGGCCGGAACGCGGCGCGTAGCTTCGGAGAATCGGCGTGGGGCTTGGGCTGGGTTCCTCAGCTGCCAGCAAAACAGGGCTGAGGCAGGCGAGCGAGATAGCAATGGCTGTAATTTTCATCCTTCGTTTTTCTGATCGGTTAGGACATTCCAATTGGCAGCATCACACGTGCCAGAATCGCCCACGGAGAAGATCAGTCAGGAGGTCAGGAATTTGTCCGGGGTGTCGCTCAAAAAAACTAGTCGACTGCAATTGGGACCAACCGTGTAACGAAACCGTTACCGAAGATTACTTTCAGAGCCGCGAACATCGTATTCTTGTTCTCCAAAAGGATCTAAAGGGCTATGAAAGCTTATCCGGTGATTTTATTGGCCGTCTGCTTGCTTGCGCTCCAGAACGCAATGAGCGGAAACTGGCAGATCATCCCGCGTGTGAATGGAACCAACAAGGCGAACAAAATGCAACGCATCTCAGCGCTCTCGGAGAACGATGTCTGGGCCGTCGGCTTCGCCGCCACGCCCGACGGTGGAGCGGCAATCATGCATTGGGGACGGTGTTTCCTAGGCGGTGGTCCCGAATCCGCCGGCCGGTATTTTTATTGAGTAATCTCATGTCCCTCGCGGTAATCTCGGCCAGTGATATCTGGGGCAGTCGGTCAGGCCGCATCGACGATGGGGACGCCACTTCTCACTCTGCCATTTCCGGCATGCCAGCATCTTGCCCGGCCCGTCCGGGACCAGATTGGTCAAAGTCAAGACCAGGAGTCTCCAATGTGTACTTCAGATGCGAATCCATCTGTTCCGGCCAGTCGCACGCCTGTGGGTTGGGATGACTCGAACAGCCCACCTTGGACGCGTCTTCACCGGCGGACATCTAGCACTTCTACCGATCCGATTACTAGATAAAGCCCAGCGACTGGAGGGTTTCCGGCCCTATGACACCGGTGACGGGGAGCCCATTATCCTGCTGGTAGCTTTCCAGCGCGGCGCGCGTTGTCGGACCCAGAACGCCATCAATCTCATCGAGATAATATCCGAGGTCTTGCAATGCGCCCTGCACATTTGCGATCACCTGATCTGGTGGCAGGTCCTGATAACCATAGACGGGCTCGTCAAAAGCATAGGTTGAGTAAAGCGGATTGTAGCCCCAGGCCGGATACCACCAGCCGGCATCCCAACCCCAGTAACCCCAGCCGACCAAGACGATCACGTTACAATGGTGCCGCCACCAATCACGGTTGTGATGATGCTGCTGGTGATCGTGGTGTTTGGCAAACGCCGCAGCGACGGAGTCCCCTTTCCCACGCCAATCGCGCAGCCGAGCGGCACTTTGCCGGTCGAGGGTGCTCTTCCCGTTCCGGTTGTTGTGCGACCAGTTGCCGGCATGCTCACCGCCCTTTTCTGTCGCGGTTGCGGGTTGTTGATCAGGCGTAACGTCTCGCGGCATCAATTTCACTTCGGTCTTAGAGGCGGAAGGTTGACGCTGTATCGCCGGGTTGTTCGGAAACGTGCGTGTGGCAGGGTTTGGCTGCCCGGCCTGATGCGGTAGAGCTGATTTGCCCGGATAACGAGGCGGAGTTGCCTTGTAAAACGTCCCCGGGCCGCGGGCCGCGGGTGCTGCCGGCGCCGCTGCAGGTGCGGCGGAACTTGCGTGCGGGGCAGAACCGGCGCGTGGGGCGGGACGCGCCTGGGTTGCGGCGCCATCGTCGTCCGCAAAGGCGACCGCGCCGCTCAAGGCAACGCATAAGGTCGCAACAGCAACTACGCTTCTGCTGATTGATGCTTTCATGTTATCACCTGCTGCATCCCAATTCATACCTTTTCCCTACGCCAATGAAGATACGCCTTCGCCGTACTAATTGCGAATTGCAATGCGTTGGCTCGCGCAGCCTCCTTTCAGGATTTCGGCTCTTGCTTAACTCTGACTGCTCTTATCAGATCAGCGCAATTCGAGTAATCCTTGGTCAAAGCGTCGGCAGGCGACGCCCCCGCTCTCCAGAACCAATAACGCTTGCGTGTCTCCTACGGCTCCTTACGCAGGATCAGGGTCTGCTCTGGTTTGGCGAACACGCCGGTCGTGCCAACGGACCAGAGTGTGCCGTTAGGCGTAACCGTGATCCCGTGCAGACGGTTGTTTGAGTTCTTTGTTATCCGGGCTGGAAACGAAGTTCCAGGTCGTGCCGTCCCAGTTTTCGGTCAGAGTATGCTGCGCGCTGCCTTCAATCGGCACGATATACTGACCCGCCGTCCAAATGCTGTTGTTCGAGAGTGCGACAATGCCCACGAGGACCGGATTGGTTGCGTTGCTGTTGAATACCGGGGTCGAGACGATGGTCCATGCCGTGCCGTCCCAGTGCTCAGCGAGGGTGCTCAAGCTCCCCGCGGCCCCGACGGCCCAGACGTCATTCGAAGCAATGGCCGCGACACCAAACAGGATGTTATCGCCAATGCCATTCGGGCTGGGCACGATGCTCCAGTTCGCCCCGTTCCAATGGATGGTGAGGGTCCGCGCTTCCTGGAACGATCGGCCTACGGCCCAAACGTCATTCGAAGCGACGGCGTCGACTGCGAAAAGAAGGTCGTCGTTGAAGATCGGGCTGGGAACGATGCTCCAGGCGGCGCCATTCCAGTGCAGGGTGAGAGTAAAGTTATTGAAGGTGCTGCTGTCAGTAGAGTAACCAACTGCCCAGATGTCATTGGCGTTGATGACCGTGACCGCCTGGAGAACATTGGAAAGGCCGGGCACGTTTGGGCTCGGAACAATACTCCACGCGGCGCCATTCCAATGTTCGATCAAAGTGCTGTAAGTGCTGCCGATTGCGGCCTGACCAACAGCCCACACGTCATTGGTCGCAGCCACGGCGACACCGTTAAGGAAGTTGTAGCCATTGGTTGCATTAGGGCTTTTGACGAGGGTCCAGCGCGCGCCATCCCAATGCTGGATCTCAGTGCGATACGCGCTCAGTTGTTGATTAAACGCCCAGCCGACCGTCCACACATCGTTGTCAGCGGCGGCGGCGACCGAAGCCAGTGAATTGGCCTGTTTCCCGGAGTTGGGACTCCGAACAATCTGCCAATCGGCCGCCACGGCTGACCCGATTACCGAGAGCGAAAGCAAAATAAAAGAGAGAGAGCGAAAAGTTTTCATGGATCCAACGGTCGCGGAACAAATGATTGGCCGGCAACGAGTTTAACGTAACAGGTTCGTTACGCAGCCAGCTCTTTATTCTTCGCTGGCATCGAGCGCCCGTTCACCGATGAGACCGTGCAATCCGGGGTCAAGGCGCCTGGCAGGCGATGCGCCTGCCCTACATCCCGGGATCCCCGGTTCCTGTTATCGCCCCACGCAGGCGCCTCGCAGGTTGAGATGAATAATTTCAAATGGACAAACGCATGAGTTTGCCGAGGATGGCCTTGCGAACAGACACAGGTTGCGATGAAAAAATACAAGCCACCGCAGCGCTCAAGACCGGAATAGACGCGACATCAAGATTCCAGCCAGTTGCCGGGCCGGCCGTGAGCAATTCTGCGAACAGGACGCAACCTTAACCTATATAACACAAGGGATCCGTAGACCGTGCCGAAACGAAGGATTATTTTCGCCTAACAAATCCGAATTGGTCGGAATGAACTGGGATGCAATCAGTGCGGTTTCGCAATTCGTCAGCTCAATTGCTGTCGTCCTGTCGGTGCTCTATCTGGCCAAAGAAGTGCACCGCAGCACGCGCGTCGCCAGGGTAGCTGCCCAGGATGCCGCGGCCGCGGCGGTCCGACAGGTGACCAACACGTTCATGGAAAATGCGGAAATGTCGCGAATCTGGGGAGCGGGTCTGGAGGATATCAAGACGCTCTCCCCGGAGGATCAGGCCCGATTCTTCCACGCCACCCACCAATTTCTCAAGGCGCTCGAGACGATTCATTTTCATCATCTCAACGGGTTGATGGATGAACAGCTCTGGCGCGGCTGGCAGGAACTCCTTCGGCATTATATCGCCGCGCCAGGTATTGTTCGCTACTGGGAGATACGGAGTCAGCTTTTCTCGGCGCGCTTTCGCGAATTTGTCAGTCAACTCGAACCGGTCCACGATCGTCGAACTGCCTACACTCTGCTGGGAGAGGAGGACCAATCTGAGTAACGGCGAGAACTGCACTGCCCAGTCGGCGCTCGCCGCCGCGTTGAAAGCGCCGCGTTGTCGGCTTGAATAGCGTCAACTGAACAAAAACAAGTTGCGCCCCGGCGCTACAATGCTGATTTAGCCGTCATGAATAAGCCCGCACGAGCGAACTCCGCCTCGCCAAACGCATGGCGCGTCTCGGCACCGAGACCGCCTTCGAAGTGCTGGTGAAGGCGCGAGCGCTGGAGGCGAAGGGCCGCGACATCGTCCATCTCGAGATCGGGGAGCCCGATTTCGATACCCCGGGCAACATCATCGAGGCGGCGACGCGACGCCTTGCACAAGGGCTTCACGCACTACGGACCTTCGGCCGGCATGCCACAGCTGCGCGAGACCATCGCTCAGTACGTGAGTGAGACGCGCCGGGTAAAAGCAACACCCGAAGAAGTGGTCGTTGTCCCCGGCGGCAAGCCCATCATCTTCTTCACCATCCTCGCGCTGGTGGAAGAAGGGGATGAGGTCATCTACCCCAATCCCGGATTCCCCATTTACGAGTCGATGATCGACTTCCTCGGCGCGAAAGCCGTGCCGATCCAGTTGCGCGAGGAGATGGATTTCCGGCTCGACGTCGGCGAACTCGCCGGGCTGATTAACGACCGCACGAAGCTCATCATCCTGAATTCGCCGCAGAACCCGACCGGCGGCGTGCTGGACAAAGAAGGACGTGGAGGGCATCGCGCGCGCGATCGGCGACCGCAACATCATGGTGCTGACCGACGAGATCTACAGCCGCCTCATCTTCGAGGGCGAGCATCACTCCATCATGTCGCTGGACGGCATGAAGGAGCGCTGCATCCTGCTCGACGGCTTCTCCAAGACCTATGCCATGACCGGCTGGCGGATGGGCTACGGCGTAATGCGCGCCGACCTGGCGACGCACGTCGCCCGCCTCATGACTAACTCCAACTCCTGCACCGCCAGCTTCACGCAGGTCGCCGGGATCGAGGCGCTCCGCGGGCCGCAGGGCTCGGTCGAGGCGATGTGCGCCGAGTTCAAGAAACGGCGCGACGTGATGGTCGCCGGCCTCAACAAGATCAAAGGTTTCTCCTGCCGCCTGCCCAAGGGCGCGTTCTACGTTTTCCCCAACATCAAGGAGACCGGGTGGCCCTCGAAGAAACTGGCCGACGCGCTGCTCGACGATGCCGGCGTCGCCGCGCTCTCCGGGACCGCTTTCGGCGACTTCGGCGAGGGCTATTTGCGCTTCAGCGTGGCCAACTCGATCGAGAACATCGAGAAGGCGCTCGATCGCGTCGGCGCCTGGGTGAAGAAGAACCTGTAGGGCAACCGCTCCGGTTGCCGGTAGCGAACCTGTGGCGCTTCGAACGTCTCCGAGCCAATGTGGCCGGAATCCGTGCAGGTGATGCGAAGTGACAGAGCATGCCAATGGCTGTCGGAGATCTCGGCGCGCTTCGCCAGCTCGGGATGACATCGAGCAACCGTCCGCGTTCGCCACGATCAGTGGTCGCCACGGTAAAACATGCTTCTATTCTTCCAGCCATGACCGACAAGAAACATTTCCGCGTCTTTGCCACTTCCCGCATCGGCGATCCGGCCGAGAACCGTCTGCGCGAGCGCGGCTACGAGCTCGAGGTTTTCCAGGGCCCCGAGGCGCCGCCGAAGAAGCTGATCATCGAGAAAGTGAAGAGCGGCATCGACGGCTTGATCACCACGCTCCGCGATCCGATCGACGCCGAGATCTTCGAAGCCGGGAAGGGCTCGCTCAAGGTCGTGGCGCAGATCGCGGTCGGCTTCGACAACATCAACCGTGCCGACGCCAACAAATACAAGATTCCGTTCACGAACACCGCCGACGTGCTCACCGAAGCGACGGCCGAGTTCGCTTTTCTCATGCTCGGCATGCTGGCGCGCAAGATGTATGCGAGTGAGCGCCTGGTGCGAGAGCAGAAGTGGCCGTCGTGGCACCCATTCCTGCCGTTTCTTGGCGACGAGGTCACGGGCAAGACCATCGCCATCATCGGCACCGGACGCATCGGCCTGGCGATGATCAAGAAGTGCTCGGGTTTCGACATGAACATGCTGTGCTACGACCCGGCGTATCACAATGACAGTTACATCGCCTCCATCCAGGAGCTGATGGATCTGCGCCACGCCAGGGGGATCCAGAAGGAGAAGACCTGGATCAAGTACGTGGAGTTCGAGGAGGCGCTGCGCGGCGCCGACTACGTGAGCATCCACGTGCCGCTGTTGCGTGAGGGCGAAACCGACAAGCCGACCTACCACCTCATCAATGAGAAGACGCTCAAGCTGATGAAGCCGACGGCCTACCTGGTGAATAGCTCACGCGGCCCGGTCGTGGACGAGAAGGCCCTCGCCCATGCGCTGAAAGACAAAGTTATCGCCGGGGCGGCGCTCGACGTCTTTGAGAAAGAGCCTTTGCCGCCGGATTCGCCGCTCCTCGATCCCGAAATCGCCGACCGCACGCGGCTGTTCCATCACTTCGCCAGTGGCGGCGCAGATCACGCGGCTCTCGGTCGATCCCGACAAAGGCATGGCTGGACGCACTGCCCAGGCAGTGATCGACGTGCTGGAAGGGAACTACGGCGGCGACCCGACCAAGATGCCATACGTGGTGAATAAGGAAGCGTTTGAAAAAAGCTAGCCGGTAGCCGCTTCGCCCGCCACTCGCCATGGCGGGCAGGCTCTGAGCACGCTGAGCAGGCGATTGACAGACCGGGGACAGCGTCCCCGGCGACAGGGGCCGCTCGCTTATGCAGCGACCATGGATTTCTGTTTTGTTGCGATCTGGAACCCAAAAATGTTGCTGCTTCGATGCGTTTTGAGATAGGCTTGTTTTTCCCGAAGAGAAATTCGTGAAACAAACATTCCGAGTCCAGGCGTCGCTCGCCTTTGCCATGCTATTCGCGGTTTGGCTCAGCAGCTGCGGCAAGGAGAGTACGGCCGAAGCTATGCGCCCCGGTCAACGAAGTCGACGTGGTGATCAACGATTACGAAAAGGTGACGAATCAGTACATCCGTGCGGCGAGGAAGCTTAAAGGTGGCGACATGAGCGTCACAGTCCCGTACATCGAGCTGGGCAAGGAAACCCGGAAAATACTCGGCGAAGCTTCAACAGATATCGGTGAAGATGACACCGCAGCAAGCACAACGGGTAGCGAGCATTTCGGACAAAGCGGCACCTTATTTGCAGAATTAGTTCCTAAGGGGTAAGGCGAGCGCGGCGCCTCGTGTCGCCTTTCAGTCGCACGGCCAGGCGAAAGCCCGTACCGTACACTCCTGCCAGGATCAACGCCTCTTCACTTTGAAGATTAGACGACAAAGATTTCCTGCTCAGCCATGGTGGGGACAGACGGCTGGGCCGTCCGTCCCCCTGGCATGGCCAGCGTCCCCTGCCAAACCAAAGTGGTTAGGTTGCTAACACTGCCTGACGGCGGCGTCGGCAGCCTGAGCGAGAGAGTTCAAGGTCGTGAAGAACTCCTGGCTCTGGCCACTAAACAGCCCGGAGCCAGTCAGCGCCGTAACAGCTGCCTGCGCACCGGCTAAGGCGAGCGAAGTAGGACGAATTACCGAGCAGAGAGGGAGGCTCGCGTCGATGAATTGACACGGCTCCGGCATGATGAGGGATTTCTGTCGCAGCGGGTCTCCATCAAACACCACCCCGATGTCCGGGAAGGTTAGACCCGAAACGTGAACCGGCGGGACATTGCCGGCACCGTCGCTCCAGATCGCGAAGTGGAATACTTCCGTGCCTCCGATACTGGTCACGATCCTGAGCACAGTGAGGTCTGTGACCTTGAGCTGACATCGCGTCATAAAGACTCGAACCACCCTGTTCGATCGTGCCGAAATGGAAGGCGGCAGTGTTTGCGATCGCCTGAATACGATTACCCATCGGGAGATCTTGCGCCGGGATGGCCGGCTTATTGACGATATCGATCAGTTGCGGGAAGGTCGCGCCGAAGTCCGCATTGAACGGGCTGCGGTAGCGGATCCACCAGCTCGTATCCACGGTGAGATTCATGAGATTGGTCAGGCGGGGGATCGGTTTCGCGCCCGTGGCCTTGCTGCCCCGCAGGGTACGGAAGGCGTCAAGGTTGACTGGTTCGCCCCCAACCGAGGCGATGTACGCATTCAAGAACGCGGCATGACTCAGCTCATCATCGGTGTTATCGGCAATGTATTGAGGGAAATCGTCGTCAATTGCTTCGATCGCCTCTCTGTATGTGTCATTCCCGGTCGCCAGCTCGCTGTATTGCTGCCAGAGGTCGGCCTCAAGCAGTTCGGCGGCGGCAAGGAAGCGCATGATATCGATGTCGCCGCTGGTCGCGCCGCTGGAGCCCAGCGCGGCGCCGCGGGCCCGGTCGGCACTGGCGATCAAGCTCGCCGCGGGTGTTAGGAGAGCCGCGCCGAGACCAAGACTCCGAATGAATGAGCGCCGCGCCATGGGATGAGGCGGTGGTAACATTTCGTGGAATCGTTCCAAACCTGGAAGACCATCTCTTGTTAGATTGCTGTTGGCAGCTGCTTGTGTGCTTTTATTTTTCATTAAATAACTCCTTTAAGATTAACCAACTGTTAGTCGAATGAGATGAGCCTTTGATCCCGGCGGCTGTTGTGCAACTCGTATTCAGTAACAGGACTGTTACGGGCTAGTGGCGCAGAGTAAGCTAGTAACAGAATTGTTACGCAACTATCTCGAATCCATGGGTTCGCCTTTCAAGTCCCGCTCTCCGCAGCCGTGCGCGTCGTTGTTACCGGTCCCGCCGAGTCTCACAAACCCGGACGACCATGGCAGCCGTCCCGCCGAGGAAGAGAAGCGGTGTCCCTTGCAGGGCAAGTCTGACATTGTGATTACGATGCTGTAATGAAACCGATTTGCGCTTGAGGCGCGCTCCGATCGACCGATCGTGTTCTCGTGAGATCGAAGTCAAATCCTCTCGTAACCAAAGCATGTTTGTCCCCACGCCGGCATCTCGGGCCTAAAGCTTTTTATCTCGAGCCGTGGCTGATTCTGGGCGCTTCCATGCTGTGGATGGCAGTGTTGCCTTTTGCCGCCCTCGTTTGGTCCGGTACGACGCTGGCGAAAAGAGCCGGCGCCTAGGCGCCGTCGCCCATCAGGCATTTCGAATCCGCTATTTGGTGGCAGTCGGTGTTAGTTTGAGATCGGGGCTTAGGCGTCGCTGGCGCGAAGAGCGCGCTGAAGATGGATGAAATCCACCGGCTTGGTAAGATGTGCAATAAAGCCAGCGGCGAGCGAACGGGCGATGTCGTCATTCATGCCGTAGCCGCTCAAGGCAATGCCGCGCAATCCGTAGGTGTCGCGTAACTTTTTCATCAGCTCCGTTCCGGTGCCGTCCGGTAATCCAAGATCGGAGATGACGAGAT
Organism: uncultured Verrucomicrobiae bacterium; assembly: GCA_963821615.1. Classification (GTDB taxonomy): domain Bacteria; phylum Verrucomicrobiota; class Verrucomicrobiia; order Chthoniobacterales; family UBA10450; genus Palsa-1392. Next base: position 44,226 of record CAWGEN010000013.1, read on the forward strand.
CGAAGGTGTTCTCGGCCGCGGCGGCGAGAGCTTGCGCGACAGTCTTGACTCCGATGACGGAATGCCCGGCTGCAGTCAGGAGTCGGATGAGCACCTGTAAAGTGGCCTCGTGATCTTCGACTACGAGCAGCCGCAAACGTTTGTCGGAGGGCGACGCTTCGTTGGCCGGCAATTTGGCCGGCGCGACGACCTCTGGGAACAATTCGCCGGAATCCGCCACGCCACCGGGTGGCGAAATCGCTCCCGGGAGTGCGACGACGAAGCTTGAACCTTGACCCCGCCCGGCACTGAGCGCGGTGATTTTGCCGCCGTGCAGATCGACGATGGCGCGCGCAATTGCCAGCCCAAGACCCACGCCCCCGAAGCGATGTTCGCCGGTGAAGTGGCCTTGATCGAAGGGCAGGAAAATTCGCTCGAGGGCGATCTCCTCGATTCCAATGCCGGTATCCGCAATCTCGATCTCAAGCGTGGCGTTGGCGTTTTCGCCGGTATCCCGGTTCCGGGTGCGAATGGAGACGCGACCGCCATGCGGAGTGAATTTGACGGCGTTGCGGAGCAGATTCCAGATGACCTGTTGAAAGCGCGCCGGATCAGCGACCAGTCCGCTCAAATGGGCACCGAAATTCCGTTCGATGGCGATCGCTTTGGCGAAGGCATCATCGCGCACGATCTCGACGGCCAGCCCGATGAGGGAATGGGCGTCGCACGGTTCGGCGCGCAGGCGCAATTGGCCTTGTGCAATACGGGTGAGATCGAGCAGGTCGTCGATCAGGCGCGCTTCGAGGGCGATGTTGCGCTCCATCATTCGCAGGTCTTCGCGCGCGTCAGCGGGCAGGCGCTCGTCCTCGCAGAGCGAGCGGGCCATCATCAGCACGGGCGTGAGCGGCGTGCGCAACTCGTGGGAGAGCGCGGCGAGAAAAGCGTCCTTTGCCCGGCTAGCCGCTTCGGCACCGCGCTGGGCCGTCTTGAGGTCGTGAATGTCGGTATTGGTCCCAAACCACTGCACGATGGCGCCACGTGCGTTGCGCGCGGCCTGCGCACGGACGAGAAACCAGCGATAATCCCCATCGTGCCGCCGAAGACGAAACTCGACTTCGTAGCGCTCGCCGCTGGCCAGGGAAGCCCGCCAATGGCGTAGCGCGATCGGCAAGTCGTCGGGGTGAACCCATTGCGCCCAGGCATTGCCGAGAATCTGGGTCTTGAGGTCGGCATTGAAATATTGGACGCACTCCTGGTTGGCCCAATCCAGCTCGCCGTCGGGACGCGCCGTCCAGACCTGAAGCGAAACAACTTCAGCGAGAAGATGGAAACGGTCCGTGGCGTCTGAAATCAAGCGCGGCGATTGTGCGCCAGCGCGTCATCAAAGACAAGCATCCACCTGTCGGGCCGCCTCTCATCTATTCCGACGCGGCCAGACTGGCGCGTTGCGCTGGCGCTAGCCACTCGCTGGCTTTGATGGCCGCGCTCCACGCCGTGCCGCAGAAATCGAGTTAGTCATAAATGGTAATCGAACGCTTTGTTCCCTGCCCATCCAAACCGACAATGCCAGTAAAGATGTACGGTCTACCGAGGGTGTAATCAATCAGGTAGTTATCGGACGCGTTATTGCTGCAAAACGGGCTATAGACACTCGGATCAGGCAGATAATGCCAGACCTCCGTGACCTGAGAGTTAGCCAGATCGACCTGATATTTCCGCGCCGCACTGTAAGTACGGCTCTCGACCAGCGGCACCTGATAATTGGGATCAGCGACCCCGGCTACAGCCTGGCCGCGATTTCGCTTTTAGTTACTTTATCATTAGTTGAAGCTTCCTCATGGGCAAGAATCGACTCGAAGCCTTTAGCGACGGTGTCTTCGCAATCATCATCACCATCATGGTGCTGGAACTGAAGGTGCCGCACAGCGCGAGTCTCGCCGCGCTGCTCACGCTCTGGCCGGTTTTTCTCAGCTATGTCCTGAGCTTCGTTTTTCTCGGGATTTATTGGAATAATCATCACCACATGCTCCAGGCCGTGAGGCGTGTTACCGGCCGCAATCTCTGGGCGAATTTGCATTTGCTGTTCTGGCTCTCGCTTATTCCCTTCGTCACCGGCTGGATGGGTGAGAACCATTTCGCGACGGTGCCCGTAGCGCTTTATGGCGTGGTGCTGTTGTGCGCGGCCTCCGCCTACTGGCTGTTGCAGCGCTCTTTGATCAAGGCGGAAGGGCCGGATTGCCTGCTCGCCCGGGCGGTCGGAGGCGACTGGAAGGGGAATCTCTCTCCCATGATCTATGCGGCAGCGATTGCGCTGGCATTTGTCCACCCCTGGATCTCGTGCGGGCTTTACGTCGTGGTGGCGGTAATTTGGCTCCTGCCCGACCCGCGGATCGAGCGCAAAATCGTGCCGGCGGAGCGGGCAGCCGCCGGTCTTTAACAAATATGTCGCGCAGGCACGGAATTTTCTGCATTTTTGCTTTGTGCGCGTCCTGATCGCCGATGATGAGAAGAGTTTTTCGACCGTGCTGGCCGGTCTGGTGCACTCTTGCGGACACGAAGTGGTGAGCGTGGTGCACTCGGGGCTCGACGCGATCCGTTCCTATCGCCAGTACAAGCCGGACGTGGTACTGATGGATTTCGCGATGGCGCATCTTAACGGTCTGACCGCCTGCCGCAACATCCTGAGCGATGATCCGAACGGCTGCGTGCTTTTCCTCTCGGGCCTGGGTGAGCGGACGGAATTGACGCCGGAATCGTCCGGTGCGCTGGCCGTGTTGCAGAAGCCAATCACGCGCACGCGGCTGGAGCAGGTGTTGAATGACGCGGCCGCCCGGCGGCAATCCGGCAAGAGCGGCGACACAACATGCCTGCCGGCCAATTCGGCATTGTAATGGCGCTCTCGGAGTTTCGTTCGGCCGGAGGGTTCGGCGGCGGCTGGCTGGCGCTGCCTTGAAAGAGGCTCGCCGTTAGGCTGGCCGGACGCTACTTCGCGTAGCCGGTCGTGACCTGGCCGGCATGCAATCTATTGAGCGAGCTGTGCACTTCGTAGCGGACGACTGTCCCGCGTGGGCTGAGGACGACGGTGAGTTGCTGCGCTTCGACATCGAGGCCGCCAAGGCATGAGCCGATGAACGGGATGTAGGATTTGGCCGGAGCCGGCACGGATCGAAACCAATCAATCGCAGTGCAATGCGCCAGGTCAACGAACCGCGTCGTCGGCACGCCGAAGAGGTTCACCAAGTCCGCCTCGGTCGTCTGGCCGGGCCGGATCTGGTTGATGTTCTCCTGCGTGATCGTCCTCGGGTAGGCAGCCAGGATCGTTAGGCAAGAGGAAATCAGGAGAGCGGCGACAAGGAATTTGGTTTTCATATGGGCTGGTCTCTACATTGTGCACAAATTGCGCCGGGATGCAGCAAAATCGTTCGCAAGCCGACGCGATTGATTACACGCGGGTCAGTTCGGCACCGCTTTGCGATATTCCTCGAGCGCTTGTGGCATCCAATTTTGCAACTGCTGGATGCGATGGCCATGCGAGGGATGACTGGAGAGAAACTCCGGCGGCTGGGCTTCGCCGCTATGCTCCATCCTTTCCCAGAACTGTATGCTCTCCCTCGGATCGTAGCCGGCCCGCGCCATGTAGATCAGGCCGATGTGGTCGGCTTCAGATTCATGCTCACGACCGAACGGCATCAGGATGCCGAACTGCGCTCCCGCACCCAGGGCACCCATCACGGCACGCTGTTTGTTATAGTCCATGTCGCCGAGCGAGACCGCGACTCCGGTTAGCGCGGTCTGGGCGAGACTTTGCTGCAGCACGCGTTGTGCGCCATGGCGGGAAGTGGCGTGCGCCATCTCGTGGCCGAGCACGGTCGCGAGCCCCGCTTCGTTTTCTGCGACGGGCAAAATGCCAGTATAGACGACGATCTTCCCGCCCGGCAGACAAAAGGCGTTCACCTGGTCATCGCGAATCAGGGATTCCTGCCAGTCGAACCCGCTCCCGGCCGGCCCGGTTGCCTTGGCGAGCCGACTGGACACGCGCCGCACAATCTCAAATTCCGGCCCCGAGTCGATCGTCTGCGCCTGGCCGAGCACCTCGCGGTAGCTCTGTAAGCCGAGTGCGGACTCCTGCTCGCTCGACAGGCCGACGTGACTCTTGCGGCCGGTCTCCGGGTTGATGAACTTCTCCGAGCTAAAGTATTGATAGGCAAAAAAAATCGCCGCGAGGAAGATCGGGATCCATTTGATGTGAGTCCGTCTCATGTTTGTCGCCGCGGCTGTTCACCCCGCCAAGTTTGGATTGTTATTCGGCTCGATGCAACACTTCGGCCGGAGCAGCCGCCGGGCAACCCTTTTTCAGGCCAGCGCAGGTCTACGTCAGAACGCCCATAAGCCCTGCGCAAACCGGCTCGTGTAGAGCGCCAGATATAAAAGAGACCAGATGGTCAGCATGGCAAACGAAAAGCGACGCCCGGTGCAAGCCCTGGCGAAAAGGAGAAAGACGGGAAAGAGCGTGAGCGTGTAGCGCGGCACGCTGAGGACATAAGCGGTGCTATTAAAGAGCAGCCAATTCAGCGTGATCCAAACCGAGTAGGATGCCCGCAGTCGCACCCAGGACCAAACGGTGCAGACCGAGACTAGCACCACGCCGATGAGTTCGTTCAACCCTTCGTTGATGTTCATGCCGAGGGACCGCAGATAGACGTCGTGGATGCCCACCCAGGGAGGAGCGAACTTCTTATACCAGTGCTCGTGCATGATCTTCGTAAACGCGAAAAAATCACCCGTCACTTCATGGTTTAGCCAGAGATAGCCGAGAAACCCAAAGGGCACCAAACCGAGCCAGAGCCAGCGAAGATCGATACGACGCGTTTGCCAGTATTGGAGGCCCACTTCCGTGGCCAACGCTGGAAGGAGGATGAGGCCATTTACCCGAGTGAGACACGCTCCCGCACCGAGCAGACCGGCGAGCGCCCAGCACTCCTTCCGCGCGGCGAGAAAGCAACCGAGAGTCAAAGCAAGGAAGAGGCTTTCGGTGTAACCAATATGGAGAAAAAAGCTCGTCGGAAAGATAAAGAGAAACCAGACAGCATTGCGCGATACCTCTTCGGACTCGTCGCAACGCGCCAACCGTCGCAGCAGGAGCGCCGCGGCGACAGACGCAAACCCAGAGACGATGAAAGCCGCCGCCACATAGTCACGAGCGAAGAAAGCAGTCAGTCTAATCAGCCAGGGATAGAGCGGGAAAAAGACGAGTGACACACGACTCTCGCCCGCGGCAACGTAGCCGTGTTCCGCGAGCCCGAGATAGTGCAACGCGTCCCAGTTATTCCACAATTCGAGCCAGCCGCGGTGGACCGGCGTAAGTGAAGCGACGGCCTGCACCCCGAAGCTCAGGAGGAGCGCCTTGATGCCGAGAACCAGCCCAATCGTTTCCCAATCCCAGCGACGGACGCGCACGAGCCAATCATCGCCCCTGCCTTCGGGGCCACCACGCTCTGCTTGCGTAAAAGAAGAATTCACCCGGCAGCGTAGTAGCGAAGGAAACCAGATTCGTCGAGCGCCAACTTGAGGGCGCGGCCGCAATCTGTGACCTCCCTTGCGGCGCACCGAAATGGACAGGAACGGCAGAAGCCTGGCAGCAGCCGAGGCGTGAAACAATCGGAACCTAGCGCTGCGCGTAGGCGTTCGGGCTTCGATGCCGACGAGCCCGCGTTTCCGGGAGGATGTTAAATGTCTATTGTCTCTCCTATTTTCGGTAGCAACAGCTCTTTACCCGCGGCTTGCGCGGCTCTTGCCGCGGCGTCGCGATCGAGCTTGATCGGCGGGAAAGTGTCGTAATGCACACCGACAATCTTCCTGACCCTGACAAACTCCGCGGCGCAGAGCGCGTCGTCGATTCCCATGGTGAAGAAGTCGCCGATCGGCATGACCGCGAAACGCAGTTCTGTCTGTTCGCCAATGAGTTTCATATCTGAGGTGAGCGCGGTATCGCCTGAGTAATAGAAATTACCATCGCTCGTCTCGATAACGAAGCCCGCGGGATTCCCGCCATAGCTTCCGTCGGGCATCGAGCTGCTGTGGATGGCGGCGGTTAGCTTGACTCGTCCGAAAGGTGTTCGGGCGGCGCCACCGTGGTTCATGGATTGCACGTTCTCGAGGCCCTTCTTTTCGAACCAGGAGCCGACCTCGAACGGCGCGATGATCGTCGCGCCGGTCCGCTGCGCGATCGCCACCACGTCCGCCACGTGATCGCCGTGGCCGTGCGAGATGAGAATGAAATCGGCCGCGATTTTTTTCACGTCGATCTTCTCGGCGAGCGGATTTGGGGTGATGAATGGATCGAAGAGGAGCGTCCTTCCGCCGGCCTCGACCGCGAAGCAGGCGTGCCCATAGTAAGTAAGCTTCATAGGACTATCTACTTATCGACTGCCGAGAGCGCAATCGTCTGCCTCGCAGCATGACCGCTCTTGGAAAGGTCGTGGACCGCACCGGGCCCGCGGCGCCCTATTCCCCCAGTCGTTCTCGCTGCGAGGTCCGCCTAGGCGCCGTAGGATTTGCTGAATTTTTTCTTCGATTCCGGTTCCGGCGCAGCCGCCGTCGGGCCGTCGCTCGAGGCGGCGGGCTGATCGTCCGTTGCGGCGGACGTGGTCTCGGACGCCGCTTCCGGAGAACGCGAGGCTGCTCCGGACGAGGGACTGAGTTGCGAGGCCTCGACAAAAGCCATCTGCAAACTGGAGAGCGCGTTCCGCAGCACGGTCGATTCTTCGTTCGTTAGGTTGCCGCGCGTCTTCTCCTGGATCATCGCGAGTTGGTCGATGAACATCCGGGCGACTTCCAGGTTCACCTCCGCCTGACCGGTCTGCGGATTGGGGATTTGCCCGAGAAAAAGCGCGGCATTCTGCGCCTGCATCATGACGAACTCGATAAAGCGCTGGGTCAATTCTCCGGACTGAGTGGTGGTTTGGACTTCGGCCATAGGATGTGGGCAGGTTGAGTGAGTTTCGGTTGAGCGGTGGTTAAATCTTACGCGCGGGACGGACGGTGGCGAGGACATAAGGTTGCCGAAAATATTTTGCCGCCACTCGCTGGATGTCCTCGGAGCGTGATCTTTTCGATCATCGTCTTCCAGTTTCTTGATAGTGATCGAAGCCAAGGCCATAAAGCTCATCGAGCGCCGCCATGTAGCCAAAGGAATCGTTGCTTTGGTTGGCGATTCGTTGCTGGCCGATCAGTTTCTTCTTCGCCCGCGTCAACTCATCACTCGTTAGGCCGGAGACGGCCAGTTTGCCGATTTCATCGAGCAGCGCGGCCTTGACCAGGTCGAGCTTGCCGGGATCCGTCCCGAGATAAAAGGCGAACAAGCCCGGGCACGAGCCCCTGCATCTGGCTGGCGCCGACAAAATAGGCCAGCCCCATCTCCTCGCGGATGCGAACGAAAAAACGCGAACCCAGATCGCTGCTCGCCTCGTCGATCAATTCCAGCGCGTAACGATCCGGGCTAAACATATCCGCGCCACGATAGCCGACCATCAGGACACCCTGGGCCTTGTCCTTCATTTCCTCGACCGCGATCGTTTTGGCGAGCAGCGGCGGCGGGCGACGCGTGCGTCAGAGCCAGTTCGCCCGGGCTCATCGCCGGCCAGCATTTGCTCGAAGAGTTCTTTCACCTCGGCCGCCTTGACGTTGCCGAAAACGGAGATGACGCCGTTCTTCGCCACGACGATAACGATCGCGAAAGGCGAGCAGATCCTTTTGCGTGAGCTGCGTGACGGCCTCGGGCGTTCCCTTCGCCCGCAGCGCGTAGGGATGCTGGCCGAAAAGCGCGCCGCGCAGAATGTTGCGTGCGACGGTCGTGAGCTGTTCTTCCTCGTCGCGAATGCCGGCGAGCTGCACTTCTTTTTCCCGTGCGACGGCCTTTTCGGGCATCGTCGCGTTGAGCAAAACATCGCAGAGCAACTCCGCCCCGAGTCGCAAATCGGGCTGTGTGACGTCGAGCGAAATGCTGAAGCTGTTATTGCCCGCATCGCTTCCCAGGTTGCCCCCGACCGCTTCGATCGTGTCGGCAATCTGCTCCGCGGTGCGGGTCGTTCGTCCCTTTCACCAGCACCTTGGCCATCAGGCGAGTGAGGCCATTCGTCTCCGGCGTCTCCGCGAGCAATCCGCCGCGAAAAACCGCCACCATCGAGACGAGCGGAAGTCGCGCATCCTCCCTCACGAGAAGCCGCAGCCCGTTGGAGAGCTCGAACTTCTCCACCTCGCCGGCCGAGACGGCGATGGCCTCGGTGGTTTTTGCGGCGAGCGCGCCGCGCGGGTTTAAGCGAGACGACGGTCAGATTATCCTCGACCAGATATTGCGCGAGCGACGCGTTGGATGTCCTCGAGCGAGACCCTCTGCATCGCCTCAAGGTAGTCGCGAGTGAAATTGAGATTGCGCGTCACGAACCAATTCGAGCCGAGATCGGAGGCCTGGCCTCGCATGGTGGTGAGCGAACCTAACGAATGACCGAGCGAGATCTTTTTCGCTTTCGCCAGCTCTTCGGCGGTCACACCGGTCTGTTGCAGTTCGGCGATGATTTGCAAGAATCAACCGCTCCGCTTCAACCCGATTTTCCGGCTCAAGGGTCGCATCGATCCCGAGCAACCCAGGATCGCCCGGCGTGTAGGAAAAGGCCGAGATGCCGAAAACAAGACCCGCTTCCTCGCGCACCCTGCGATAGAGTCGCGAGCTGCGGCCGTCGCCCAGAATGGTCGAGAGCAGATCGAGCGCCGGCACATCGGGATGGGTGATCTCCGGAACGTGCCAGGCCAGCGCGAGACGCGTCAGTTCCGTGGCAAACTCTTCGTTCACCTCGCGCCGCCCCTGCTGCGGCGGCTCCTGCGGGATGTAAACCGGCTCGAGCGACCGCGCGGGATAGTCGGCAAAATATTGTGCGAGCTGCGCGTAGACCTCGCTCGCATCGACATCGCCGACGACGACGAACGTGAGATTGTTAGGCACGTAGCGCGCTCCGGTAATACTCGAGCACGTCCTGCTGCGTGAGTTGATCGAAGATTTGAATCTCGCCGATCACCGGAAGGCGATAGGGATGCCGTTGATAGGCCGTCTTGAACATGAGTTGCCCCATCATCCGATCGGGATCGTCGTAGCTCATCGCGAACTCACGCCGAATGACTTCCTGCTCCTTGCTGTATTCCTCCGCCGGCAGGGTGGAGTTCATCATCGCGTCGGCCAGAATATCGAGCGCGATCGCGACGCCTTCCTTCGGCACATCGATCCAGTAAGACGGTCCGATCGAAGGAGGTGTAGGCGTTGATGTAGCCGCCCTGGTCCTGGATGCTTTGCGCGATCGCGTTGGTCGTGCGTGTCTTCGTGCCCTTGAAGAGCATGTGCTCGAGAATGTGGGAAAGACCGGCGCCGAGATGTCGGCCTTCGTCGATGCTGCCCGTGCCGCACCACGCCTGCACGCTCGCGACCGGCGCGCTCCGATCGGTCTGCACGATAATCGTTAGGCCGTTAGGCAGAGTCCACTTCTGTGCGGTGACCGGTGGAAAGGTGATCGCCGGCGAACTGCCCGGCGACAGCAGCCTTGAGTCGAGCGCGTAGTCAACATGGCGAAAAATGCGGACGACAGGCGCGAGCCGGTGCCGCTCATGAAACTTTCGGCGCGGGCAGGGCGGGCGGCAACTTGGCCGGCGCCGGGCGCGGCCTCTCGGGCAGGAACGGTTTCACAAACGCGTCGTGAAAGGTGTAGACCGACTTGAAATCCTCGAGCGAATCCTGCTCCGTCTTTCCGAAAATGCCGGCTCCGATCAGGTTGAAAACCATCTGGCCAATGTCCTCGCAGCGTTCGATTCCCCAATAGGAAAAAACGGTCAGCGCCATCGGACCAAATTCCTTCAAGGCATAAAGCCGCACACCCTCGAGCAATTCCGGACCGGCCACATGACGGACAGCGGCGCCCTTCGATTTTTTCTGCTGCTTGGTCGTGTAGTCGAGCGCATCGCGCAGGAACACGTAGGCGTCGCGGTGATAGCGATGGTCGGTCGCGACGATGGAATCGAGGGCTTCGGCAAATCCGATTTTCTGCATGGCAAAGGAGCTGCTCAGGGAAGAGCGAGCGCTATGATAATCAGCAACCGCACCTGAGCAACTGGCGCAAGGTGAATATGCGCCCGATTCTTCTCTGCATTTTGCTGGCTACCTCGTGACCGCGGCCCCGGCAAGCGAGCGCGGACGCGTCCCCTCTGGGACGCGCGGGGGAGAGCGCTGTTTGCGGAGCGAGGTTTGCTTTCGCGTTTCGCCGGTTCTCTTTGACGTCTTGCGCGACTTGAAGGCGCACGATGAAGAGTAGTCGTGCGCAATGCAGGCCTTCGGGGCCCGCCCTTTCCTCGAAGGAGAGGACGCTAAACAGATACCTTCGCCGAGCGAAGCTTCCACAGAGGTTTAGTTCATCTCTAACTCGACCGAATCGAGATAGACCGAGATCCGATCGCGCCGACGCGGTAAAGCTTCGCCGGTCGCCTCGGCGGCTTCGAGGATCTGCGAGAAGGCCCCGCTCGTCGTATTGCTTTGCGTCGCCTCGTACCAATTGAGGTAGTCATCGATCGCGCGGCCCTGCCGCTCGATCACGGCGCGATAATTCGCGACCCGCTCGAGTCGTTCCGGCACCCGGTGCGTCCTGTCTCGCGCAAGCAGCTCGGCCAGCTCGTGGTCTTCCTGCACAATGGCCCGGTAGGACGGATGTGCCCGCGCACCGAGGAGCAACAATTGCTGGCTCACTTTTTGGAGCACGGCGCGGGAGGCCGGCAGTTCGCGAAACGTCTTGTAGTCGCCTAACGAGTAATCGCGCGACGGTCCGTCGAGTGCAGGAATGGAAAAGCGCAGAACACGATCGAGCCGCGCAGCGGTGTCCGCCGCGCTCAATGTCTCATAGCGGTCCATCGCGGAGAGTTGAGCGACACTCAGGGCCCACCACTTGCCCGGCGCACGCCCGATCGTCTCCGGAAAATGGGCACGCAGATCGGCCACCGCGTCGTTAGGCGCATCAGGCAGGTCGGTGATAAACCGCGCGAGCTTGAACCGACCGCTCGGGGACGTCGAGCAACAATTGAACCAGCGCCCGGGCATAGGCCTCGTACAGCTGCCGCGAGGGCGCGTCGAGCTGTGTCCGCCGTCGTCTGACAATATCTTCGAGCGGGCTGATCTTCTTCGAGGCGACAATCGTGCGCAGAAGTTCGGCATCGTTATCCGAATCACGTCCCGGCTGCAATGCCAGCATGCCCTCCACCAGCCAGTCCGGCGGCGATGACGTAGGGCGTGCCGGCCGCGATGTTGCCCCGGTTGCGATACATCATTTCGACCAGGATGGCTCGCAACAACTCGCGCTGCACCGCGCGGGCCTTCATTTCCCGGGTCACGAGCAAATTGAGCTGTAGCTTTAAGCCGTAGCCCAGCTGGCTGACGTCGAGTTGCACCAGGGGCGTATCAGGAATGTTTGTCCGAGGATAATCGAGGTTGACGATGAGAGGTGTCTTCCAGCCATCGCGCAGACCGAGGAGTCGCAGGAGGTCGGACTTCGTGCGCTCCGCCAGGTCGCACATCGCCCCGCGCACCCGAACCTCGGCGCCATAGACGAGAAACTGCCGTGAAGTGCTGGTGCTGCGGGCCTTGCCCGCGGACCAGGCCGCGCCGGCGGTCAGGCAGAGAAGAAAGGCAGCCGAGTGGAAAACTTTGCGCGGGGAGAACATCGATGACCGAGGCGCACGATACGATATTTTTAGTGGTAATAGAACGAGAAAATACGGCTCTTTGTGCTATCTTTTTCTCATCCAGAAAATGGGTAAGAAAGGTAATTATGAAACTAACGCGAATTTTAACGATGGCTGTTGCGGCCACGGCATTCTCAGTGTTCGCCATTCCGGCTGAGGCGCAATCGCACTGGCACAACGGCGGGAACTGGCACGGCGGCAATTGGCATGGTGGAAACTGGCACGGTGGGAATCGCTGGTTTTATGGGGGGAATTTTTTCGTCGGTGGGTTTGGATACCCCTATTTCGGGTATCCGTACTGGGGCACTCCCTTTTATTATGGTTATCCCTACGGTTACCCGGTGGGCGCATATTACAGCTACGATCCGCGCGGAATATATCAGGGAAGGGTCGTAAACCCGGGACGGTCAACGAACGAAGATGGTGGAAACGACTTTTCCATGGCTGCGCGCGTCCAGCGACAACTGGCGACCGCCGGTTACTACCGCGGCGCGATTGACGGGGTCGTCGGCGATGGCACACGCCGCGCGATCCGAAATTACGAGCGCGACAATGGCCTGCCGGTAGATGGCCAAATCGACAATCAGTTGCTGGCCACGATGGGTTCCGGGTAAAGCAGAGATTGCTCTCGTCAGGCCGGTGTCTCGCGAGCAACGCCGAGGCGACCGAGGCGCGGGCTCGTTAGGGCGGAGAGGACGCTCAGCGCGCCACGATCAGAGTGACGGACTGCGGGTGAAATTCGATACCGGCCATTCGCGCAACCGATTTGCGCTCCCGGTCCAGACTCTCCCAGGCTTTTCCCAAAAGGATATCCGCATACTTCATGAGCGCAGGATGGATCGGCATTCGGCCGATGTAACCACCCATGTTGGCTGTCGTGATCTTGCCGTTATTGATCATCACCCGATAAGCGCTGCCGCTGAAAATCGAGAGTTGCAAAATCCGGCGCTCAACGTGGACCCAGCATTGACCTTCCTGAAATTGGACGAAGAGGCGCCGGAGCGGGAAGTAACCCTGCTGGGCCGGGCTGTCATTGCGCCGCACAGTGGCGGCGAGATAGCTGTTGGCCTGCTCTTCGTTGTAAACAAGCGAGGCCGAGTGACGGCTGGAGACCGCAGACATCATATCCATGCCGATCATGGGCGCGAAGCTGTAGCTTTTGGGCGCCGGCGGCAGATCGGGCGGTAGAAGCATCACGATCACCACCGCGAGACAAAGCGCGCCCAGAAGCGTCTTCCCAAGCATGGTCGCGATGCGTTTGCCGCGTCCGCGATTTGGCCGGAACATCTTCTTAAGATGCTGGCGTGTCTGCTCCTCGGTGGCGGCTTCGTCGACTTTTTCCTTGATCACTCCGGTACGATCGAGGCGCGCGCCGCAGTTGTGACAATAAATTCGCTCTGGCTCGTTTTCGTGCTGACAATCCGAACAAATGAGTTTGGTCATGAACCGGAGTCCTTCTTCGCTTTGGTTTCCGGCGTTTTCGCAGGCGTCGCTGTGGGCGCAGGCTTCCCGTCCGCTTTGCCGGCCGCGCTTTCGCTCCCGCTTTTTTCGCCACCGGAAGGCGCTTCTTTCTTGGCACCTTCCTTATAGGAATTGCTGCGGTAGTCGGTGATGTAGAAGCCGGAGCCTTTGAAGATCAGCCCCGCTCCCGTCCCCACCAGCCGCTTTACGTTCCCTTTGCCCCACTTCGCCTGCCGGCAGAGTTCCTTGGGACAAACCTTGAAAGGTTCATCTCGCATCGATTGGTAGGCGTCGAAATTCTGCCCGCATTTTTGACAGGCGTATTCGTAGGTCGGCATGGATTGAGCTTGTTAGTGCAAGATGGTCGCCAGTGTCAGCAAATTTAAGCAGAATTCAAGCCGCACCATGAGGGGCGCTCGCGGGTCGGGTCGCCTTGACTTTCCAAAGCTGCCCGCGTTATTTGCGCTTCCCGCCGTGAAAATGCCCTTCTTTCGTTCTACTCCTTGCCTTTTTCTAGCGGCCGCCGTAATCGCTTTGGCCGCTTTGACCGGCTGCGGTGAAGACGACCCGCGGCTCGCTTACGGGCGGACGCAGTATCTCGGCGGTGTCTACGGAGATTCGGCGACTGCACCGACCGACAACGTCTCCTATTGGGATGGCGAGGGGGTGCCCGGGAAGCCCACGATCAAGATCAGCCTCGCCGAACAGCGCGCGTATTTCTACAAGAGCGGACAGCTGGTCGGAATCTCGCAGCTCTCAACCGGGCGCGAGGGCCTCGACACGCCGGCCGGTCAATACAAGATCACTCAAAAGGACGTTGACCACGCCTCCAGCCGTTACGGCGATTACGTTGATGCGAACGACAATGTCGTGGTCCCGAACATTGACAACGAGAAAGATAAGAAGCTCGCCCGGGACCCACTTCAAAGGCGCGCCGATGCCGTATTTCATGCGCATCGTCGGGGGCATCGGCATGCATGCCGGCTATCTGCCAGGTTACCCCGCATCGCATGGCTGCATTCGAATGCCGGAATTCATGGCGGAGGATTTTTTTAATAACGTCGAAATCGGCACACCGGTTACGATCGGGCCGTAGGGCCCGCCCTTTGGCCCATCAGCAGAGGGTTGCCCAGCCGTCGCACAGGGGTTAAACTCCTGCGCTTCGCGCCATGATCATCATCACTCAACCGACTGTGACCGATGCGCAGATCGACCACATCGTCGCGCGGATCGAGGAGTTCGGTCTTCGCCCCGAGGTGATGCGCGGGGAAACGCGCGTCGTGATCGGGGTGATCGGTCCGGAGGAATTGATCCGGGGAAAACCGCTCGCCGCCATTCCCGGCGTCGAGTCGGTCGTGCCGGTGATGAAACCCTACAAATTGGTTGTGCAGGAGAACGGATCCCTGCCCCCGCCGGTATCGATTGGCGGAGTGAAGATTGGCAGGGGAGAGCGCGTCGTGTTGATCTCGGGTCCATGCTCGGTTGAGAGCAAGAAACAGCTCCTCTCAATCGCGACCTTCGTGAAAAATGCCGGGGCCCGGGTCCTGCGCGGCGGCGCATTCAAGCCGCGGACCTCGCCCTACAGCTTCCAGGGCCTGCGCGAAGACGGACTTCGTTTTCTTGCCGAAGCCCGCGCCGAAACCGGTCTGCCGATCATCACTGAAATCATGGATACGCGTGACCTGGAGGTGATCGAAAAATACGCCGATTGCCTGCAGGTTGGCGCGCGCAGCATGCAGAATTTTGCTCTCTTGAAGGAGGTGGGCCACAGCCGCCTGCCGGTTCTGCTCAAGCGCGGGCTCAGCGCGACAATCAACGACTTGCTAATGAGCGCGGAATATATTTTGAGCGAAGGAAACCCCAACGTGCTCCTTTGCGAACGCGGCATCCGCACCTTCGAAACGATGACGCGTAATACACTCGACCTGAATGCGGTCCCGATCTTGAAAGCAAAGACGCGCTTGCCGGTCGTGGTCGATCCGACCCACGGCATCGGCCTCCGTGATTACGTGCCGCAAATGTCGCTCGCCGCGGTCGCGGCGGGGGCGGACGCGTTGATGATCGAGGTGCACGACGATCCCGAGCGCGCCCGGAGCGATGGTGAACAGGCGCTACGGCCGGAGGCTTTTGCCGATCTCGTTAGGAGGCTTCGCGCCGTCGCCGAAGCGGTCGGGCGCGAGCTGTAGAGCACCGATTTTCCGTCTGGCATTGTCGGATGAGTGCGGCGGAGGCAAATTGAACTTCGCTCGCCTTTCGGCGAGAGCATGGCGTGGAAAAATCGTCCGGCGCCGACCTTCTGAAAATTGTCGCAAACGCGGAACCAATCGCGCGGCAATTGCAGGCGCTGCGCGAAGGCGTGCGTCCGGTAGCCTTTTCACATGTCATCGAATCGGCGCGCGCCTTTCTGGTCGCGGTTCTCGCACAGTGAAATTCCGCAGACGCTTTGGATCGTCTGTCCGAGCGTGCGTAGCCAGGAACTGCTGCATGAAAGCCTAACGAACTGGTTGCCTGAGGCGCTTTTCCTCCCCGAGGCCGAGTTTTTCGCGGTTGAAAACATTCTACCCGACCAGGAGATCGCCGCGGAACGGCTCGCCCTGCTCAGCCGAGTTGAAGAAAGCCGGCAGCACCACGTCGTCGTCGCGACTCGCGCGAGCCTTGATCAGCCGGCGCCGAAATGCGGCGCGCTCCGGGAGGCCACACTGAGGATGCGCCGTGGCGCGTCGGAACCGCTCGAGCATCTCATCAATTCCTTAGGCGGAGCCGGCTACGAGCGCGTCGCGCAGGTTACGACACGCGGGCAATTCGCGGTCCGCGGTGGAATTCTCGACGCTTATTCGTGGCAGGCTGCCGCGCCGATTCGGGCCGAGTTCTTCGGGGACGAAATCGAGTCGCTCCGGGAATTCGATCTCGATACCCAGACCTCGCACCGCAATCTGAATGAGGTCGAGCTCTTGTTGGGCGCGGCCGATGATCAGAGCGGGAGGGTGTGCGATTACATCGGGAAGCGGCATCTCCGAGTGGTGATCGAGGACGAGGATGAGAACGCGGACGTTTTCATTAGCGAGGGGTGGTTGGCCCGAGTTCAGACCAGCGCTGGGAGCGAAAGGAAGTCGAGAAGCGCGCCGCGCAGCAGACGAGGCCTGGCTTTTCATCCCGTGAGGACGGCATTCAGGTAGCTCCGCGGGATCCATCGACTCTGTTGCGTCCCGCTCGGGATGACGGGCGCCCTTTGGCCTCCGACGGTGAGATCGAAGATTTCAGTGGTGCCTTTGTCGATTGCGCGATCGGCGAGTTCGACACCGGCGAATTCATCGTTGCGGAGGCAAAACGACAGCAGTTCTTCGCTCGCCTAACAACCTGGCGCGAAGACAGGGCACGGATCGCAATTTACTTCCAGACCGAGGGCGAGATCGAACGTTTTCGCGAGATTATGGCGGAGGCCAGGATTTCGTTAGGCGAAATCGATTTATTCGAGGGAACGCTCGCCCGCGGCTTCTGTTTTCCCTCGGCCAATCTCGTCGTGCTCGCTGCGGCGGAACTTTTCGGACGCGCCCCGACGCACGGACGGCGCCGTTTGCAGCGCGCCGCGAAATTCGGCGGGCACCGCACTCAGATCGATTTCAGCGAGCTCAACGAAGGCGAGCTGGTCGTGCATCTCGAGCACGGCATCGGCCGTTTTCTCGGACTGCAACGCATGGGCGGCCCGGAGACGAGCGAGGTTCTGGCAATCGAATTCGCCGAGGAGGCGAAGCTCTATGTCCCCCTCGAGCAGGCCTTCATGGTCTCGCGCTATGTCGGCGTCGGGAAGAAATCACCGTCGCTCAGTTCGCTGGCCGATGCGAAGTGGACCAGAGCGAAAAAGAACGCGGCTGCCTCGATTTTCGATTACGCGGGCAAAATGCTCGCGCTGCAAGCGGAGCGCGAGACCCAGCGCGGCCATGCCTTCGGCCCCGACACGAGATGGCAGCTCGAGTTCGAGCATTCCTTCCCCTTCCGCGAAACGCCGGATCAGCTAAAGACGATTGCCGAAACGAAGCGCGACATGGAAGAACCGCGCTCGATGGATCGCCTGATCTGCGGCGACGTCGGCTTCGGCAAGACCGAGGTCGCGATCCGCGCCGCGTTCAAAGCCGTGATGGACGGGAAACAAGTCGCCGTGCTCACCCCGACCACGGTGCTCGCGCAGCAGCATTTCGAAACGTTCCGCCAGCGAATGCTCGATTATCCGGTGCGAATCGAAATGCTGAGCCGGTTCCGCTCGCATGCGGAGCAGCGCAAGGTGCTCGAGCAACTCCGCGAAGGCGGGGTCGATGTCGTCGTCGGCACGCATCGCCTCATTTCGGGCGATGTCGTTTTCAAGAATCTCGGCCTGGTGGTGATCGATGAGGAGCAGCGCTTCGGCGTGCTGCACAAGGAAAAATTCAAGGAGCTGTTCAAACTCGTCGACGTGCTCACGCTCTCAGCGACGCCGATCCCGCGCACGCTTTACCTGTCGTTAGTCGGAGTCAAAGACATGTCCACGATCGAGACCCCGCCGCTCAATCGGCTCCCGGTCGAGACGGTGATTTGCGGTTACGACGAGCGCATCATCCGCGATGCGATCAATCGCGAGCTCGAGCGCCAGGGCCAGGTTTACTTCCTGCACAATCGCGTCATGTCGATCCAGAAAGTGCGCGACCGCATCGCGGAGCTTTGTCCCGGCGCGCGGGTCGAATTTGGCCATGGCCAGATGGACGCGGATGAACTGGAAGACGTCATGCAGCGCTTTGTCGCGGGAAAAATCGATGTCCTCGTTTGCACAACGATCATCGAGAGCGGACTCGATATTCCGAACGCGAACACGATCATTATCGATCGGGCGGATCGTTTCGGGCTTGGCGGATCTCTATCAGCTGCGGGGCCGCGTCGGTCGCGCCGAACACAAAGCCTATGCCTACCTCCTTCTCCCGCGCGAGATGATGACGGTCGGCGCGGCGCGCAAGCGGATCAACGCCATCCAGCAATACAGTTCGTTAGGGGCGGGTTTCCGCATCGCAATGCGCGACCTGGAGATTCGCGGCGCGGGCAGCATCCTCGGCACCGCGCAAAGCGGTCACATTGTCGCGGTCGGGTTCGACCTCTACTGCCAGCTGTTGAAGCAGGCCGTCGCGCAACTGAAAGGCGAAAAGCTCCGGCCCCGGCTCGAGGTGGAGGTGCGGCTCGATTTCGTCGCCACGAAAGAAGGCGAATACCTTGCCGCCGGCCCCGAAAAGCTCGTGCCCGCGTTCATTCCCACAGCCTACATCAGCGACGCCGCGCTCCGGATTCAGGCCTACCGGAACCTGGCCGAAATCACGACCAGCGAACAGCTCCAGCGTCTCCGGCGTGACTGGCGCGACCGCTTCGGAAAGTGGCCCGGGCCAGTTGACAATTTGCTCTTGCTCAGCGAAATCAAGCTTTCCGCCGCCCGGGCTCGCGTCAGCCGGGTCGAGGTGCGCGAGGACAAATTGATGCTCAGCCGTCGGGGCGACTTTATCCTTGTCGGTGGCAAATTTCCTCGTTTAACTTCCGGTAGAATCGATCTCAATCTCCCTGAGGTGTGGCAATGGCTAAAGCAACTTTGAACTTCATCTGGCGTTATCCGACGGTGGCGCTGCTCGCATTCTCCTGCTTCGGCGTGGCGGCGACCGCTTCGCCTACGCGCGGCGCGGAGTCGGTCAATGGCATCGCGGCGATCGTCAATGACAAGGTCATCACTTATTCCGAGGTGCGCGAAGTCGTCGAACCGCGCGAGCGTCTGCTCCGCTCGCAGTATTCCGGCCAGGAGCTGGTGAAGAAAATTATCGAACTGCGGAAAGCCGCGCTCCAGGACCTGATCGATCGCCAGCTCATCGTCCAGGCTTTCGACAAGGAGAAGCTCGCGATTCCGCCGCATTTCATCGACGAGCGGGTCGATGAGGTGATCAAAGAACAACTTCGGTGGCGACCGCAACGCCTTCATCAAGACGATGGAGGCGCAAAAATATACGATGTCGAAATTCCGCGATCTGGAGCGGCAAAAGATCATCGTGCAGGCGATGCGGGCCAAGAACGTGTCGTCAAACCTCATCATCCCGCCGGCCAAGGTGGAAGAATATTACCGCAAGCACAGGGACCAGTTCGCGAACAAAGCCCAGGTCAAACTGCGGATGATCATGATCCCGGGCCACGCCGATTCGGGTGGCGGCGCGGCCCAATCCGCGATGGTGGAAGAAATTCGCGCCAAGCTCATCACCGGCGCTGACTTCGACAAGATGGCGCAGATGTATTCCGAAGACAGCACGCGCGATCTGGGTGGCGACTGGGGCTGGATCGATGACAAGACGCTGTCGGCGCCGCTCTCCGAAGTCGCTTTCAGTCTCCCGCCCGGCGCGATCAGCAAAGTCGTGGATGTGGGCGGCAACCATTACATCTTGAAGGTGGAAGCGCGCCAGGGTGGCGAAGTGAAACCGCTCAAGGATGTGCGGGCCGATATCGAGTCGCGGCTTGCGGCAGGATCAGGCGCAAGAGTTGCAAGAGCACTGGCTCGCCAGTCTGCGCTCGAAGGCTTATATCAAGACCTTCTAGCTTTCCGGCAACGCTTCGCTGATGACTATTGCGCAACATGCGCAAACGCATCGGCATCACGTTGGGCGATCCGGCTGGCATCGGCCCGGAAATCATCCGGGCGGCGCTCGCTTCGGGGAAATTGCCCGAGGCAGATTATCGGCTGCTGGGCGAATCGGAAGGGCACTCGTTAGGGCAGCCCACTCCCGAGAGCGCGCGCGAGGCTCAGGCCGCACTCGAGGAATCCGCCCGGCTGGCGATCGCGCGTGAGATCGACGCGGTTGTGACCGGGCCGATTCACAAGGCTCGCATGTATGAAATCGGGTTCCAGTTTCCCGGCCAAACCGAATTCTTCGCCGCGCGCTGCGGAGTGGAGAACTTCGCCATGCTCCTGACTGGAGCGGGTCTCACCGTCGCTCTCGTGACCACGCATATTCCACTCGCGGACGTGGCCAGGAAACTGCGGACCGACGAGATCGTGCGGGTTGGCTCGGTTACTCGAGAACTTTCTCATCCGGCGCGGCCGCGGCGCGGATCGCCGTCGCCGGCCTCAACCCGCATGCCGGCGAATCCGGTGCGCTCGGCCGCGAAGAGATCGAGATCATCGCCCCGGCGATCGCACAACTGAACCACTCGTCACTCGTCACCCGTCACTCGTCACCCTCTTCTCCGGTCCGTTCTCGCCCGACACCATTTTTCACCGTGCGGTCGAGGGAGAATTCGACGCGGTCCTTTGCATGTATCACGATCAGGGATTGATCCCGCTGAAACTGCACGCGTTCCATGAAGGTGTGAACGTCACTCTTGGACTCCCTTTCCCGCGCACCAGCCCGGATCACGGCACCGCTTTCGCCATCGCCGGCCAGGGCATCGCCCGGCCTGACAGCATGATCGCCGCGATCCGACTCGCAGTGGAACTGGCCGAGTCGAACGCTTCCGCCGGGAAATGAACCCGCGCATCTCGCCTCTTCACCTCGCGCTTCTTTTGGCGACCGGGCTGGTTTTCGCCTGGTCGGCCTGGCGGCCCTACGATCGCCTAACGTGGTGGCTCGAAGTCGCTCCCGGAATTCTCGGCGCGGCAATTCTCATCGCCACCTACTCCAGTTTTCGCTTCACCACGCTTTGTTACACGCTGATCGCCCTCCACATCATGCTGCTCTGTGTCGGCGGGCATTACACCTACGCGCGCGTGCCGTTCTTCAACTGGATCCAACCGTTTTTCGGCTGGCACCGGAATCATTTCGACCGACTCGGACATTTCATGCAGGGCTTTGTCCCGGCGTTGATCGCGCGCGAGCTTTTCATCCGACTGCGCGTGGTCACGTCGGGCGGTTGGCGATTCGCGATCGTGATTCTGATTTGCATGGGAATCAGCGCGCTTTACGAGCTCCTGGAATGGGCCACTGCGCTGCGTCGGGGGCGCGGCTTCCACGGCCTTTCTCGGCACTCAAGGCGACGTCTGGGACACGCAGGAAGACATGTTCATGGCCCTGATCGGCGCGATCTGCGCCCTGATCCTTTGAGCCGCTGGCAGAACCGGCAGATGCGACATCTGCCGATCCGCTGGTGAAATGTATCTGAACCACGGATTACACGAATGTCACCCGAGCGGGCGCAGCCGAGTGTCTTCGGATCCGATGACAATCCGTGTAATCCGGGCTTTAATTCTTCGCCGAATGCAGCCGCAAAAATATCTCACCGTCTTCAATCTCGGGAATCCAGAACACGTTTGTCTATCGCTGGAACTATCTCTTGCGCGCGATCTTCGGCATCATCCCGCTGGTCGGCACGCTCTTCCTTTGGCGCGCGATTTTCCGCGAAAGCGGCGGCGAGATGCGCGGCTACGACTACGGCTCGATGATCTACTACTACCTGCTCATGATTCTGGTGAGCAACCTCGTCACCCCGACCGAGGACGAATGGCAGATCGCCGCCGACATTCGCGAGGGCCAGATCAATTCCTTCCTGACCAAGCCGATGAGTTATCTCGGCTACCGCTTCTGCATTTTCTTGAGCGGCCGACTGGTTTACACCGCGGTTACGATCCTCCCGATCGCCGCCATCTTCTTCTATTTCCGCCGTTTCATCATTCTGCCTAACGACGCCGTGACCTGGCTCGCGGCGACCGTTTCGCTCCTCATGTCGGCTTTGATCCAGTTTTTCCTGACCTATTCGCTTTCGATGATGGCTTTCTGGATTCTCGAGATCTCGACCATCGTTTTCATCGTTTACAGCTTCGAGTATTTCCTCGGCGGCCAGATGTTTCCGCTCGATATCATGCCGCCCGCGATCCATGCGGTGATGAAATGGCTGCCGTTTTATTACGAGCTGTTTTTTCCGATCGCGATCTTCCAGGGTCGCCTGCGTGGCGGAGAAATGCTGGGCGGACTCGCCATCCAGTGCGGCTGGATGCTGGCGATGTGGGCCGCCGCCAATTTGATGTGGAAACGCGGCCTCGGCCATTACCAGGCCGTCGGCGGCTAACGAACCCCGGGCGCGAGATTTCGATTGCGCAGCGACACGCGATTTCCCAGATTCGCGGCACGGTGGATTTGAAACGTTATCTCCTTTCGCGCCAAAA
Organism: uncultured Verrucomicrobiae bacterium; assembly: GCA_963821615.1. GTDB lineage: Bacteria > Verrucomicrobiota > Verrucomicrobiia > Chthoniobacterales > UBA10450 > Palsa-1392. Next base: position 66,580 of record CAWGEN010000013.1, read on the forward strand.
AGAGGTCGATCGCGCGCTCGATCGTTTCCTGCCGAAGGCATCGACCAAGCCGGCGACGATTCACAAGGCGATGCGCTACTCGCTTTTCGCCGGCGGCAAACGCCTCCGGCCGATCCTCTGCCTGGCCGCGGCCGAGGCCTGTGGTGGCCTAACGAAAAGCGCGCTTCCCCTCGCCTGCGCCCTGGAATGCATTCACACCTACTCGCTCATCCACGACGATCTCCCGAGCATGGACAACGACGACTTCCGCCGCGGTCGCGCGACCTGTCACAAGGTTTTTGGCGACGGCATCGCGGTCCTGGCAGGCGACGCGTTGCTCACGATCGCCTTTGAAATCGCGGCGGAAGCGGAGGCGTGGCCGCGCTACGATCTGCGCGCGATTTTTCGCGAAATCTCCGTCGCCGCCGGCAGCCGCAAACTGATCGCCGGCCAGGTTGCCGACCTCGAAGGCGAAGGCAAGCGAATCAACCGCGCGCAACTGCGTTACATCCACGAAAACAAGACGGCGGCGTTGTTGACCACGTCCGTCCGGCTCGGGGCGATGAGCGCCAACGCGACGCCGACGCAGCTCGAGCGCGATCAGCGATTTCGGTCGAGCCCTCGGGTTGGCTTTCCAGGTGATCGACGACATTCTCGACGTCACGCAGACGAGCGAGAAACTCGGGCAAGAGCGCAGGAAAAGATGCCGCCGCGCACAAGGCCACTTATCCGTCCGTCCTCGGCCTGGAGAAATCGCGCGCGGAAGCCGGCCGGCTGACCCGCCAGGCGCATGACTGCCTTGCGGCCGTTAGGCAAAAGGCGGAGACGCTGCGCGCGCTCGCGAATTATCTGCTGGAGCGCGAATACTGATTCAGGCCTCCCTCTGGGAAGGCGCCTGGAAAAGCTCCGCGAGCGCTTGAGGGCAGCCAAGCGTACTCCGCGCTTCGCACCGCGACGGAGCTACAGGCCAGCGCGAGGTTGGGATCGATCTCGGTCGTGAGTGGCGTGGATTCACCGCGCTCCAGCCGAAGCATGCGCAGCGAAAGCGATCATGGCCGCGTTGTCGGTGCAGAGACTCGGCGCGGCGAAACGCAGCTCCAGCCCGGCCCGCTCGCAGCCTAACGACATCTGCGCGCGTAGTTCACCGTTGCAACTGACACCGCCGCTCACCGTGACCAGCTGTCGGCCGGCCAGCGCGCGCCGCCGCGATCGTCTTGGCGACCAGGACGTCGACCACCGCGCGCTGGAACGAAGCGCAAAGGTCGCCAGACGCATCCGGGCCCGAAGCTGCGACGGACCTGACGTCACTCTCGGTCGCGAGGTCCCTCGCGTTCGCTCGGGATGACCAGCAATTTCGGCAACAAATAGCGGACCGCGGTTTTCAATCCGCTGAAGCTGAAATTCGCATCACCCGAGTGGATCATGCCGCGCGGCAAATCGAACCGCGCCGGATCGCCGCCCCTGCGCGCAGCGCTCGATCTCCGGTCCGCCCGGATAAGCCAGCCCGAGCATCTTGGCGACTTTGTCGAACGCTTCGCCGGCCGCATCGTCGACCGTTCGACCGATGATCCGGTAATCGCCGACCTCATCCACCTCCACGAGCAGGGTGTGCCCGCCGCTCACGATGAGCGACATGTTCGGCTCGATCCCGCCCTCGCTCCCGAAAAAGGGCGAGAGCAAATGGCCCTCGAGATGATTGATCGCGAGATACGGTTTCCCGAAACCGAGCGCGAGCCCCTTGGCGAGCGACGCTCCGATCATGAGCGAACTGGCCAGGCCCGGCCCGCTCGTGGCGGCGAAAGCATCGACTTCGCCTAACGAAATGCCGGCGCCGCGACGGCGCGCTCGAGCAACTGCGGCGCGCGTTGGAGATGATGCCGCGAAGCGACTTCCGGCACGACGCCACCGTAGGGCTGATGCGCCGCGACCTGCGAAGCGACCTCGCTGGCGAGCAATTCCCGCCCGCGCAGGACGGCAATCGCCGTTTCGTCGCAGGAGGTTTCAATCGCAAGAACGAGCGAGCTCAATTTTTTCGCGCCAAGGACACGACAGGACGACGGACGCAGCGTTGTTTCCTTTGTGTCCTTCGTGAGAAGACTTACTTCTTCACCGCGTCAACTTTCGGCGATGGTCTGTTGGGCGTAAATCATCACGCCCTTGAGCGCATCGATTGCGCGCATCATTTGCAGGTCCTTGGACTTGATAATGCGGTCGCTTCGGCCGGTTGGATCTTGTCGTTGTTGCGCAACGTCGCAACCGCGCGGTCCTGCTCCGGGGTCAGCGGCACGAGAATGTTCGGCACAACGCCGTTGCCCTGAATGACCGTTTTGCTCGGGGTGTAATATTTCGCGGTCGTGAAACGGAGCGCCGATCCGTCGGGCAACTGCATCACATTTTGCACCGAACCTTTACCGAAGGTCGTTTCGCCGACCACGATCGCACGATGCAAATCCTTGAGCGCGCCGGCCACGATTTCCGAGCCGCTCGCGCTCCCTTCGTTCACCAAAACGACGAGCGGAAAACGCGGCCGCTCCTTCGCTCCTCCCGGCGTGGAATATTCGTGCTGTCTGTGATGAAGCGCGGCCCTGGGTGGAGACGACCTTGGTGTTCGGCGGCAAAAATTGACCGAGCACGTCGACCGCGCAGTTGAGCAAGCCGCCGGGGTTGTTGCGCAAGTCGAGCACGAGCGCCTGCATCCCCTGCTTCTGCAAATCGTCGAGCGCTTTGCCGAACTCCTCGGCGGTCGGTTCGTTAAATTGCACGATCCGCACGTAGCCGACCTTGAACGGCCCGGTCAGCTCGGGATCGAGCAGCCGCGCGCCTTTCACGCTCTGCACTTTGATTTCCTTGCGCTCGAGCGGGTAGTCTTTGATCTCCTTGGTCGAGGGCCGCAGGATCGTGAGCGTGATCTTCTGTCCGGGTTCGCCGCGCAGGACATTGACCGCATCCTGCAGACTGAGCCGCTCGGTCGAGGCTCCGTTGATTTTCAAGATCTGATCGCCCGCCAGGATGCCCGCCTTCGCCGCGGGCGTGTCTTCCATCGGCGTGACGACGGTGAGCAGCCCGTCTCTTGACCGCGACCTCCACGCCGAGGCCGTTGAAGCGGCTGCGCGTGTCGTCCTGCATGTCCTTGAAGTCGTCCGGGTCCATGAACTGGCTGTGCGGATCGAGCGACGAGAGCATGCCTTTCATCGCGGCGTAGATCAGGTCGTGATAGCTGACCTTGTTGGCCATCGACATAATCCTGCCGGATCAACTCGACCGCTTTGGCAAAAGTCGCGATTTCCGAGTAGCCATTGTCATCGGTCGAAACGGTCGCGGCTGGTTCCGGATCGGCCGCGGCGCGGTGCCGAGGAAGACGCAGAGAAGAACACCCGCGGCAAGGAACGAAGTAAACGCGCTGAACGGCAGACTACGCTTCATAAATATCATGTTTGGACGCAATCGACCCGATTGTCGTTCATTCTCTTGTTTTTGCCAACCGGGTCGGTATGACAAGGTCCGCATCCCCTTCTAAGTGCGCCGATGAAATTGCTCCGCTGTCTGCTGCTTTTCCTCGCGCTTTTCCTGGTCACGGCCACTCCAGGCTTTGGCCGAGTCGGCCGAGACGCAGAAAGCGGACGCGGATTTCGACAAACTGGTGCTCGACTTCATCGGCGGCTACCTGACAGCCCGGCCGCTCCAGGGCGTGGCCCTCGGTTTCCATCAATACGACGGCAAAATCGGCGACTACAGCCGGCTCGCGATCGATGCGGAAGTGGAACGGCTGAAGCGTTTTCAGGATCAATTCAGCAAGCTCGACGCGAGCAAGCTGAGCAAGGGCAGCCGATATCGACCGCCGCATCCTCCTGGCGGCGATCGCCGGAGAGCTTTTCCAGATCCAGGACATGGGGATTTTCGAGAAGAATCCCGATGACCTACGCGCGCGCGATTGACGTGAACATCTACGTGAAGCGCGATTTCAAACCGCTCGAGGATCGGGTGCGCGACATCGTCACGATCGAGGACCAGGCGGCCAATATCATGACCGCCGGCAAAACGAATCTCGCCGCCGTCTTGCCGAAACCCTACGTCGAGCTCGCAATCCAGATCGCGAACGGATCGGCCGATTTTCTGGAGAAGGACCTGGTCGCGGCGGTCAAGGACGTGAATGACGAGCCGCTCGATGGCGGCCTTTCAGGATGCGAACAAGAAAGCAGTCGCGGCGCTGCGCGATTACGCGGCCTGGCTGACGAAAGAGAAGCTGCCGAAAGCGACGGCCGAATTTCGCCTTGGGTGCGGCCAAATATCAACGATGCTCGCCGACACCGAGTTGGTCGATCTTCCGCCGGACAAGATTCTCGCGATCGGTCTGCAACGTTTGAAGGAAGAGCAGGAGGTTTTCGCCGCCGCCGCCAAGATCATCGATCCGAAGAAGAAGCCGATCGACGTTTTCAAGGAAATCCAGAATGAGCATCCGAAACCGGGCGAGCTGATCCCGGACGTGGCGAAGGACCTCGATCAGATCCGGCAATACGTGATCGATCATCACATCGTCGCGATTCCCGTCCGATGTGCGCGCGACCGTGCACGGCGACGCCGCAGTTCGATCGCGCGACGACTTTTGCCTCGATGGACACGCCCGGACCGTTCGAGAAAAAAGCGACGCAGGCCTATTACTACGTCACGCCGGTTGAGGAAAACTGGACCGAAAAACAGAAGAACGAATGGCTGACCTCGTTTAATTATTACACGACCGATGTCGTCTCCATTCACGAGGCCTATCCCGGGCATTACGTGCAGTTCCTGCACCTGAATGCTTCGCCCGCGACGCAGGTCGAGAAGATTTTCGGCAGCTACGCCTTCGTCGAAGGCTGGGCGCATTACACCGAGAAAATGATGCTCGACGAAGGCTTCGGCAGCGCGCCGAACCCGACCCCGGAACAAAAGGTGCGGGCCGCGAAATATCGAATGGCGCAGGCCGATGAAGCGCTCCTCCGGCTCTGCCGGCTTTGCGTTTCGATCAAGATGCACACCCAGGGAATGTCGGTCGCCGACGGGGCGAAGTTTTTCCACGAGAACTGCTACTACGAGGAGAAACCGTCGCTCTCGGAAGCGATGCGCGGGACCTTCGACCCGGGCTACCTCAATTACACGTTAGGCAAGCTGCAGATTCTCAAGCTGCGCGACGATTACAAGGCGCAGGAAGGCGCCGAATTTCTCGCTCGAGAAATTTCACAACGAAATGCTCGAACCACGGCATGCCGCCGATCCGCTTGCTGCGCGAGATTCATGCTCAAGGACGAGTCGCAGTGGGACGCAGTCCTGTAGTCGTTTCGCTCTGCGGAACGCGGCCAGACGGCAGCGGCGCCGGTTATTCCTCTTCCTCTGTCTCCTCGCCAGGCAACAAATCCGGCAGCAACGGTTCCGGATGCGAGGGAAGCTCCTCCACGCGGTTCAGACGCTTTTCGATCGTGCGCGACTTACGCGACCACTGTCATCGATCTGGTTCGAGGCCTGTTCCAGTTTCTTTTTCACGCCGTCGAGCAAGTCGCCGAATTTTCCGAACTCCGTCTTCGAACCGCGGCGAGCAGGTTCCAGACTTCACTTGAGCTTTTCTGGATCGCGAGAGTGCGAAATCCCATCTGCAAACTGTTGAGCAAGCGCCGCCAGCGTAGTCGGTCCGGCGAAGATGACTTTGCATTCCCGCTGCACTTGTTCGACCAGTCCGAGCCGCCGGATCGCTTCCGCGTAGAGTCCTTCGGTAGGCAGAAACATGAGAGCGAAGTCGGTCGTCCGCGGTGGGTTGATGTATTTCGCGCAAATCTCCTTCGCGCTCTTTCGCAACTGCGTCTCGAGGTTTTTCATCGCCTCTTCGGTCGCGACGGATCGGCCGCTCTCCTGCGCGGCGATCAAGCGGTGATAATCTTCAACCGGAAATTTCGCATCGATCGGCAGCCAGACCGGCACGCCGTTTTCGTCACCCGGGCAGCCTGATCGCGAACTCGACGTTCTCGCCGCTGCCTTCGCGCGTCTTGACGTTGCGCGCGAATTGTTCCGGGTGCCAGCACCTGCTCGAGAAGCGCGCCGAGTTGCACTTCGCCCCAGCCACCGCGCGTTTTGACATTCGTCAGCACGCGCTGCAGACCGCCAACGTCGCTCGCCAGTTGCTGCATCGTGCCGAGCCCGTGATGCACTTGTTCGAGCCGATCGCTCACCAGCTTGAACGATTCGCCGAGCCGTTTCTCGAGCGTGCCCTGTAACTTTTCGTCGACCGTCGCTCGCATCTTGTCGATCTGCTGCGCGTTATCCTGTTGCAACTCCTTTAACCGGAGATCGACTTTGTCGGCTACCTTGGCGGATTGATTTACCACCTGCTCGAGTTGGCCGCGCAGGATGGCGGAGATTTCCCCGAGCGATTTGAAGGTCGAATCGCTCACATTCTTCAGCGTTGCCGCCAGCTCTTCGCGTTGCGCTTTGGCCGCGGCGCCGGCTTCCTCGCGATTGCGAGAAAACTCTTCGCGAAAAAGTTTCGCATCGCGTTCCCGAGCGCGGTCGAGGCGCCTCAAAACGCTGGAGCAGTTCCCGGCGGCGGGTGCGCAGGAAGATCCCCCGACGAGCGCGCCGCGGTAATCACAAGAAGGTAGCGAGTGGATCCACGCGTAGCGATTAACAGCGACACTGCCCCGTTTCAAGCCGCGTCCGCATTTCTTGTCATCCGAGCCGCGCAGACGGCGAAGGACTCACAGGATCCAGTGACGTTGTCGCGCCATTACACAGTCGGGACGCTGCGAGGTCGCTCTTCAAGTCCTGCGGCGGATCGGCACGCATCTGTCGCGTCAAAACGAAACTCGAATTCCCCCGTAGGCGGCTCTCCCCAACGCCGGAAAGCCAAAGACTTCCGCATACTGCTCGTTCGGCAGGTTGTCGACCCGACCGAAGATCGTGAGATGCGGAGTTGAAGGCATATTCCACCGCGAAATTTACGAGCGAATAATCTTCGATGTCGAAATTCGGTCCGCCGAAATTCAATTCCTCCCGAGCGTTGACGAAACTTGGCCTCAGCGGTGGTGCGCAACTTTCCACGACCAGAGATACGAGCCGGAAAGATAGACCTCGTTCCGCGGCCGTCGCGGCAGCCGGGCACCTGGCGGCTGGGTGATGTCAGCCGCGGAAGTATTCTCCGCATCGAGATAGGTGTAGCTCGCGGAGAAAATGAGATCGGTCGATCGGCCGCAACTCGACTTCCGCTTCCACTCCCTGGGTCCGCGCCGCACCGAGATTGAGCGTGTCGAAGAGCCCGTTGAAACCGATCAGATTCGAGAGGTCGTTGTGAAAATAGGTCGCCGCGAACCTTGACCCGGCCGTCCCAGAGACGCTGCTCGACACCGAATTCCCAACCCAGGTCCTTCTCCGGCTCCAGACCGAAGTTGTTTCCGAAAATCTTGTCCTGGCTGCTCGGCGGACTGAATCCGGTCGCGACGCTCGCGTGCACGATCGTGTCCGTCGGCGCAATCTTGTAACTGCCGGCGAAACGATAGGTCCAGATCCCGCCGAACTGATTGAAATGATCGTAGCGACCGCCGGCGACCAGATTCAATCCCAGGCAGCGGCGTGTGCGCTCGCTTGCAGAATAGATCGCGCGCTCTTCGGTGTAATCGCTGATGAAGGTCGGCTGCGGCCCGAAATCCTGCGAAATGAATGGTCGTTCCTGGCCGGCATCGACCTGATTGTAGAAAAGGCCGGAGGTGAGCGTGAGCCATTTCGCCGGCCGGAAATTGTTTTGGTAATCGATCGTCAGGCGGGTAAAAAGCGCGCGCGTCGGACCGACAAAGCCATCCTCATTTGGATCGTTCACCTGCCGCTCCTCGTCGTAGGCGACGATCAGTTTGTGTTCCCATTCCTCGGACGGTTTCCAATCGAGATGCGGCGCGATCAACCAGCGCTCGGTCAGAAAATTATCGACCGGCTTCGGGTCAAAAATCGTGTTTGGATTGCCGGTGTCGGCCAGCGAATAGGTGAAGAGACTGCTGATTCGCAACTGGTCGTTAGGCGACCAGCCGACGTTGCCGACGAAATTCGCAGAGCCGGTATTGATTGTTCGGCCGGGCGTTGTCCGTATCGAAGCCGGCTCCCAGCCGAGCGAATAATCAACCTGTCCGATTTTGCCGGAGGTGGCGAGGTATTCGCGAAAGGTGTCGTAGCTGCCGCCTTCAAAACTGGCCGTCGTCTCCGGCGTTTCGCCTCCCTGTTTGGTGAAAAGCTGAATCACGCCGGCGAGCGCCCGCGGTCCGTAAATCGTGCTTTGCGGACCGCGCACTACTTCGATGCGCTCGATGTTGTCGATCGTCAGATCGGCGAAGTTGAAGAGGCCGGCGAGACCCTGGTTGATCGGGACGCCGTCGATCAGCACCTGGGTGTGTTCGCTGCGCAGACCGCGGGTGAAAACGGAGGTCAGTTGTCCAGCCGTCCCGGTCTGCACGACCGAGAGCCCCGGCACCTCCCGCAAGGCATCGGCCACGCGTTCGGTCTGTTGGATTTCAAAATCCTCCGAGGTGATCACGCTCACGCTCGCCGGCGTTTCATCCTCCGGAGTCGGAATGCGGGTCGCGCTGATGACGAGTTCCTCCGTCTCAGGCTCCGGGCGGAGAGCTCTCCACCGCATCCTGAGCCTCGACCCGACATCGAGCACGCGCGAGCAGCGCAAAGCCAGCGCCCAACTACCAACCACCGCCACTTCGGACGAATTCAACATGACAAGTTACCTCCATTACTTGAGAGGCGGACTCGTCACTTGCGGAGCGGCTTTGTCCACGACTCTCATTCTTCTTTTTGCGAAGAAGTTTTGTCGCGCGCGCGTAGAAGCCGGCGTCAAGCCGCCGCACGGCGGCACGAATGAGGTGGAGCGGGCAAATATTCTGGCTCCTGGCTTTTGAAGCGGTTGAGAGTTTTCGTTGAGAGTTGAGAGACGGAGAAGCGCGCTTCGCGTTTTCTCTCAACTCTCAACTCTCAGCTCTCAACTGGCCTCGCCTTCTTCCCGCCTTCACCGCCGGCCCGCAGTCGCGGGACTAACGATTGGCTCATGGGAAGTCGTATCCAGTTACAGCAGCGCAACTGCTCCCGGTTCACACGGGATTTCTCGCGCCGATCCACTGATCAAACTCGCAAAGAACTGCCGCCAGAAGTAGCGGCTTGCGCTTCCCCGCTCAAGATTTATTTGTCAGGCTCTCCGAAAACTGCGCGCCGTGCACTCGAAAAACCTCAACTTCCTCGTCACCGGCGGCGCCGGCTTCATCGGCTCGAATCTCGTCGCTGGCCTTGCAGGAAAAATATCCCGACGCGCGGCTGACGGTGATCGACGATTTTCGCTCCGGCGATTTCAAGAATCTGCGCGGTTATCGCGGCGATTTCGTGGCGGCCGATCTCGCCTCGCTCGATTGGCACGAGCAATTCGGCGACGAGAAATTCGACGGCATTTTTCATCTCGCGTCGATCACCGACACGACCCTGCACGATCAGTTCCCGCAGGTGCACGACAACGTGGAGAGCTTTCGCCGGCTGCTCCGTTTCGCGCAGCCAAATCGCACCCGCGTCGTTTACGCCTCCTCGGCCGCGACCTACGGCGCGGCGAGCGGCGTTAACCGGGAAGCGGACGAGGCCGCACCGGCCAATGTTTACGCTTTCTCCAAGGTGATCATGGACAATCTCGCGCGGCGCGCCGCCGCGGATGATCCGGACTGGAAGATCGTTGGACTGCGTTATTTCAATGTTTACGGCCCGCGCGAAGCGCACAAAGGCGTGCCGGCGAGCATGGTTTTGCATCTCTCGCGGCAGATGAAGGCAGGAAAACGCCCGCGCATTTTCAAACACGGCGAGCAGAAGCGCGATTTCGTTTACGTGAAAGACATCGTGCAGGGAACACTGCGCGCGCTGGAGGCGAAGGAGAGCGGGATTTACAATCTCGGGCTCGGGCCAGGCGCGCTCGTTCAACGAGTTGATCGACGATCCTGAACCAGATCGTTAGGCACGAATTTCGAACCGGAATACTTCGATAATCCGCACGCCCATTACCAGAATCATACCGAGGCCGACCTGACGAATGTGCGGAAGTCGTTAGGCTACGAACCGAAGTTTTCGCTGGAAAAAGGCGTGGCTGATTACATGCGCTGGTTGTATCCCGCCTGACCAAAGTTGCCCAAGCAATGAAAGCCAAACGACGCTCAAAAAGCCCAGAAGAGATCAATGCCGCGCTCGCGGCAAAAAAAGGTCCCGTCTCGAAATTCATCGCGAAGAATTATCGCCACTTTAACGCCGCCGCGTTGCTCGACGCAGCGAAGGGGTACGAGGCACACCTGGCCGCCGGCGGCAAGATGTTGATGACGCTCGCAGGCGCCATGTCGACCGCCGAGCTCGGCATTTCGCTGGCGGAGATGATCCGTCGCGACAAGGTGCACCTGATCGTCTGTACCGGCGCGAACCTCGAGGAGGATATTTTCAATCTCGTCGCGCACGACCACTACGAGCGGGTGCCGCACTACCGGGAGCTCACGCCACGGGACGAGCAGCAACTGCTTGCCCGGCACATGAATCGCGTGACCGACACGTGCATCCCGGAGATGGAGGCGATGAGGCGGATCGAGAAGGCGGTGCTCGAAGAGTGGATCGCGGCCGACCGCGCCGGAGAGCATTATTTCCCGCACGAGTTCATGTACAAGATTCTTCGCAGCGGTAAGCTGAAGAAGAGCTTTCAGATCGACCCGAAGCATTCCTGGATGATGGCGGCCTGCGAAAAAAATCTGCCGATCGTCGTGCCGGGCTGGGAGGATGCGACGCTCGGTAACATGTATGCGGCCGCGGTGATGCGCGGTGACGTGCGGAACGTGCACACCGTGCGCACGGGCATCGAATACATGACCTGGCTCGCGGACTACTACACGAAAAACGCGAAGAAGCTGCGCAACCGAGAGGGCTCAATCGGGTTTCTTCCAGATCGGCGGCGGCATCGCCGGCGATTTCCCGATCTGCGTCGTCCCGATGCTGCACCAGGATCTCGAGCGCACCGCGGTGCCGCTGTGGGGTTACTTCTGCCAAATCAGCGATTCGACGACGAGCTACGGCAGCTACTCTGGCGCCGTGCCGAACGAGAAAATCACCTGGGGCAAGCTCGCGGCTTCAACTCCGAAGTTCGTGGTCGAAAGCGACGCCACGATTTGCGCGCCATTGATCTTCGCCTGGGTGCTCGGGCAGTAAGAAATACGACAAGCAAGGCGCTGTCCCGAACAAACCGGGAACTGCGCGACTTGTTGTCGTTAGGGCAGGCGCATCGCCTGCCAACCCACTAGCCTTCCCAGAAAAACTCGGTCGGCCGTTCCATCTCCGCCGCCAGACTGCGATGGACCGGGCAACCGAGCGCGGTCTTTTCGAGGAGCTCGCGCTGCGGATGATCGGCCGGCAACGGGATGTGCACCTCGGTCGTTAGGCGACCGATTCGGCGCGGATCGCTCGCCATCTCCTTTCGTCACCTGCACCGTCATTCCTTTCAATTCCACCTGGTGACGTTCGGCCACGATCGCCATCGTCGTGGCGATACAGGTGCCGAGCGCCGTCGCGACGAGATCGGTCGGAGAAAAAGCTTCGCCCTTCCCTTGGTTATCGAGCGGCGCATCGGTCGCGAGGACCGTACCCGAGGGACCATGCGTCGCACTGCAATGCAGCTTGCCGGTATAATCGATCGAAATCTGAACCATCAGCCAGCATCGGACGGCTCCGCGCGAATTGGCAAAATCGCCTCCGCCTAACGTTTCTCCTGCACAGGAGCGGCGTTTCTTGAATCCGATCACCGTGTCTCTGCAAATTCTCGCGAAACGCTGCGCGTCAGAGCCGGGTCGTGCAGAATCATGAGGTCGGAATTGTGCGCGGCGACATCATCATTTTCCCAGCTTTCGTTCCACCAGCAAAAGCCAATGATCGCCGGCCAGCGCCCGGAGAAGAGGTCTTGCAGGGCAGCGCGCGCCCAATGCGCCGCCGTCACTTTGCGATGGTGAATGTCGCAGCCAAATTCCGCCACGATGATCGGTTTGCCGGGCGCGAGTTTCGTTAGGCGCGGATAGACGTGATCGATCTCTTCGCGAAAGCTCTCGACCTCGACGGGTCTGCGGAGTGAGCGGGCCATAGGCGCTGATCGCCATCCAGGTCGCAGTAGTTCTCACCCGGGAAATACTTCTCCAGGCGATTCCAATGCGACTCCGGAACGTCGTCCCAGTTCGCGTGCCAGATCCATTGCAGGTTGTCGGCACCCGCGGCGCGCATCACGTCCACGATGTGGCGATAAGCCTCGACGTAGCGCGCCGGCCCCGCCGCGTCACCATTCCACTTTCCATTCCAGGCAAACCATTCGCCATTTGGCTCCGTGCCCCATTCGATCAGGATCGGGCTGCCGAAGGTCCGCGCCGCGCTCGGCCCAACGCTCAGATCATCGTCGAAACGACCGGCGCAGATGTTCGCCAGGCTGAACAGTTTCTCGGCATGCCGCTGGTCGAGATCCGAGCGCAGCATGAGGCGAATGTAGGGAATCTTGCCTAACGAACGAATCCAGTGCGCAGGTCGCTTCGGGAAAGGCGCGCGATTCGAACCAGTTGTCGGAAAAATAGACCCAGGTCGTCTTTTTCCCGATCGCCTGCTCGAACCGCGCCACATCGGCAGCGGTGACGTTATGCTCATTGGCATCGTCGCTCTCCGGGCGAGACGGCGCTGTAGAAAAATCCCTGGTAAAGCTTGCCCGGGCGGTGGCGGAGCGAGAGCGATCGCCGCGCCATCGGCAACCGATAAGGCGGTATGAAAAGCGCAGCCAGCGGCGAGCGCGGTCAGTCCGAATTTACGAGTGGCCGCTCCCAGCGTCATCTCCTCGCCCACGATCTTTTTCTCAACCTTGCCCGAGCCAGATGATGGCCGCGATCACGACCAGAAAATAAGGAACGAGCGCGGCGGCGCCGGGATAATCCTTGGCCATGCGCTGACCGAAGAAGAGCGCCAGCAGAGCGAGGCCGGCGAGGATCGCACCATAGAAGGCGATCGTGGAATCGTGCCGGAAGAGAATTATTACACAACCGATCGCGCTGAGCGCTCCGGCCGCGAGTTCCATGATCGTGATGACGCTGAGCAACAAAGCCGACAATCCCGCGAGCGGACTCTTCGCGAAGTGGCCCGTAAGCCATTCGAGGTTGCCGCGACGATCGATGATCTTATCGATGCCTGATTGCAGAAAAAGGATCGCGAAGAAGGCCGAGATGAGCGCCTGCAGAACGAAGAGCGCACCGTCGGAGGTATGGAGATGAGCCATGCGACGATTCTAGCACGACGCGTCAACTGCGCGCTCGGTCGCTCGGCGCCTTCGGGCAATTAGCCCTTGCACGCTGGAACCCACTGGACATTATTGCTGTCCGCCAAATTTCGGCTGCGGGTGTAGCTCAGTGGTAGAGCACCTCCTTGCCAAGGAGGACGTCGCGAGTTCGAGTCTCGTCACCCGCTCCAGCCTTCGCTTGGAGCGCAGCTTCGGGCGAAGGCTGGAACGCCACGCCGGAGCGAAAGCGTAGGCGGGCTTCCAAGGCGAAATTCAAGCGCTCCAAGGCTACGGCTTGGCAAGCCAGCCGGGAATCGCTACTGAATCCGATTCCCCATGTTCTACGTCTACATTCTATTCAGCGAATCTGATCCTACCCAGCACTACACCGGCCTGACTTCCGACCTGCGCCAACGACTCAGCCAACATAACGCCGGCGAATGCAGCCCAACGGTCAAATCCTGTCCATGGCAAATCGAGACCGCGATCTATTTTCGCTCGAAAAAGAGAGCGACAGCGGTCGAGAAGTATCTAAAGACCGGCTCTGGCCGGGAATTCACGCGTCGGCATTTTTGAAAAAGCCTCGACGGGTTTCCAGACAAAATCGCCAAGAAAGTTGAATCCAGCTGCCGGTTTCACCGCATCTCACAGCAAAGGACAAATATGAAAATCACCTTCTTCAAGATCAAACTCTTCAGTTACTTCTGCGCCATCGTTGTCGCCTGCACGGCGCATGGGCAAAGCCCTACGGTTCAGCCTGATACCGCGGCACCGGCGATGACGCCTGCCGCCAGTGTTCCGGACACCTCGGCGGCCACCTCGCCAGTGGCATCCGTCACGAGCGCAACGGTCTCAACCTCCGCCGCGGTCGCTCCCGCCGTTGCTCCCTCAGCCAGTCCCGACACGGAAGAGGACTTCGACAAGGCGATCGAGAAAAAGATTCGGAAACACTTCAAGGTCGATTTCGATGGCGGTCACTCGGGCGAGCACTCCGGGGATGATGTGCCGTGGATCGCGGTCCCGATCGTGCTGATCGTGTTTCTGACCATCTTTGGTCTGCCGGTCGCGGTCGTTGGGCTGATCATGTATTTCAGCTTCTCCAAGAGCCGTGCCATGCATAAGACCGTCCGGATGATGGTCGAGAAAGGCCAGCCCGTTCCCGAAGCGCTCTTGAATCCGCCGCCTGTCGTCCGGCAGCGTTCTGATCTGCGCCGCGGCGTCACCCTTCTCATGGTTGGCGCGGGTCTGATGGTTTTCTTCGGCGCCGTCAACGATTGGGAAGGCGGGGTCTGGAGCCTCGGCATCATCCCGTTTCTGATCGGTCTCGGCTACCTCCTCGTCTGGAGATTGGACGTGCGCAAGGAAGAGCCTTCCCCCAAGGTGTAAACTTCTGAGGTGCCGCTCAATGATGCCGATCTTGTCGCGCGGGTTCTGGTTGACGATGATCACCACGCCTTTGCCGAGTTGGTCCGTAATCACCAGTCCGCGGTCCGCGGCTTGCTCCGACAACTCACGCGAAGCGATCTCGCCTTGGCCGATGATCTCGCTCAGGAAACGTTTCTGCGTGCTTACAAGAACATCCGCAGCTTTCGCGGGGAAGCGAAGTTTTCCACCTGGCTTTATCGCATCGCCTATAACTGTTTCCGCGAGGAGGCCCGCAAACGAAAGGAACTGGTCGGAATCGACGAGACGCAACTCGCAGCCGAGGAGGATCCGCAAACCGTCGACCCGGCCCTAAAACACGATCTCATGCACGCGCTGCAACTTCTTCCCTTACACGAGCGATCAGCCATTTTGCTTTGCTGCCAGAATGGTTTATCGCATGATGAAGCAGCGCGCGTTCTCGATATTCCGCTCGGCACGGTCAAGACCAACGTCTTGCGCGGCCGGGAGAAATTGAAGAAGACGCTCGCCGCGTGGGGACCGAACTGACAATGGACGAACAACTCCAGGAAGATTGGCTTGACCGGCGCTTGCGCGAGGAGATGCCCTATATCGACGACGCCGGCTTCACCGCCCGGGTCGTGCAGAAATTGCCCGCGCCCGTCAGCCGACACTCCTGGCGGGCGGTGATTCTGATCAGCATCACTCTCCTGGCCAGCGTTGTGACCTACCTGGCGTCCGATGGCGGTCGCTTCCTCATCGTCGCCGCCTATCGCTTCGCCTCGATGCCACTGGTCTTCATCAGTCTCGTCGCCATCTGCGGCACGCTCATCGCGACGGCGGTGGCCGCCAGCGCCGCGCTCGCGCAGGCGCGGGAGACTCGTTAGGTAGAGCTGAGCGGGGCGCTCCCGGCAAAGATCTGGCGCGCCTCCGAGACATCGCGCGCGATCTGCTCGCGCAACGCGGCCAGACTCTCAAACTTTCGCTCCGGCCGGAGGTAATGCAGAAAGCGCAACTCGACGTCTTCGCCGTAGAGATCGCGGTCGAAATCGAAGAGGTGAAACTCGAGCACGCGCTGCGGCGAGCCATCGCCGATCGTCGGACGCACCCCGAGATTCACCACCCCGCGCACGGTTTTCCCGCTCAGCATTCCCTCGGCGGCATAAACGCCGTTCGGCGGAAATTGCTCGCTGTGCGCGCTCAGGTTGGCGGTCGGGAAGCCGAGACTGCGTCCGAGATGTTTCCCCTCCTCCACCGTCCCAAGGATCGTGTAATCGCGCCCGAGCATCCGCTTTGCGGTCTCGAAATCCCCCGATTCCACTGCCTTCCGGATCGCCGTGCTGCTGACGATCGTCCCCTTCGAGGTCACCGGCTCAACCCCGACGACGTTGAAGTCCAGTTGCGCGCCGAGCTCTTTCAGGAGCGCGAGATTGCCTGCGCGATTTTTCCCGAAGGACCATTCCTGTCCGACGCAGATTTCGCGCAACGGCCTGGCCGCGCGCGACCAATTGCCTAACGAAATCGGTCGGCGGGGTCGCAGCCAGCTCGCGATCAAACTTCAGCACCAGCAGGTGCGACACGCCGAGGGCCCGGATGAGCGCGATCTTGTGCTGCGTCGCGGTGAGAAGACGAGGGCTTTCTTGCGGACGGAGAAACTTTGCCGGGTGCGGGTCGAAAGTAACGACGACCGCCGTCCCGCCCGCGTCCGTCCGCGTGGCGCGCCGCGCTTGAAATAACCGCCTGATGGCCGCGATGGACCCCGTCGAAAACGCCAATCGCGAGAAAAACCGGCCCGGGAATTTGCGCCAGCTCCGGGATTGACCGCAGGATGCGCATGAGATGCCCGCCGTTAGGCGCCGCGCATGCGGGAGACCTCCGGCAGGGTCAGGATTTTCCCGAGAATATCAACCGGATCGCCGGTCTTGATCTCGTCCACAGTGACCGCGCGGGTCAGATCAAAGCGACCGGAGCGCGTGCGGCGCAGCTCCTGCAAATGCGCCCCGCAGCCCAGAGTCTCGCCAATGTCGTGGGCATAGGTGCGGACATAAAATCCTTTGCTGCACAAGACCGTAAAATCGATTTCCGGCGAAGCGATGCGATCGATGCTGTAGCGATAGACATGCACGAGGCGCGGCTCGCGCTCGACCACTTTGCCCTGTCGCGCCAGTTTGTAGAGCGGCACGCCGCCCTGCTTGATCGCCGAAACCATCGGAGGCATCTGGTAAAAATCGCCCCGATATTTGTCGAACGCCGCGCGGACATTTTCCTCGGTCAGCTCCGGTATCGGCCGTTCCTCGGTCACCTCTCCGGCGCGGTCCTGCGTGTCGGTTGTCTTGCCTAACGAGAGCGTGCCGACATACTCCTTGTCCTCGCTCATCAGCAGGTCCTGGATCTTGGTGCCGCGACCGAGCGTAAGAATGAGCAGACCGGTGGCGATCGGGTCGAGCGTTCCGCAGTGGCCAACCTTCTTGATCTGGAGCTGGCGCCTAACGAGCGCGACGACGTCGTGCGACGTCATCCCGGCCGCTTTGTCGACGAGCAGGACTCCGTCCGGTGTGGCAGTGAGGGACATGGTGAAATGTTAGAGGCAAATCGTGAATCGGAGCCGCCTTAATCTTAACAGTTTAGCGATTTAACGGTCTTCACCGCCTCCTCGATCACGCGATTCGCCACGTCGTCCAGCGCTCCGGGCACGCGCGCGCCGGCAGCGAGCTTGTGACCGCCGCCTTTGAAGCGCAGACAAATTTCACAAACATCGGCGCGTTCATCCTTCGAGCGCATACTGACGCGGACCTTGCCGTCCTCCAGTTCCTCGAAAAAAATGGCGATGATCACGCCTTGAATGGCGCGCAGGTGATCGATCAAGCCTTCGTTGTCCTCGGGAATTACTCCGAGTTCGTTGGCGGTGGCGATCGGCAGGCTGAAGCTCGCGACTTTGCCGTCGGCATCGAAACGCATCCGGTCGAGCAGGACGCGCAGAAGCTCGATGCGGCGGCGCGGGTAGCTCTCGTAAAGTTGTTGGCTCAGCGGCCCCACTTTGATACCGCAACGCAAGATATCGGCCGCGATCTCAAAGGTTCGCGCGGTGGTATTCGGATACTGAAACGAGCCGGTGTCGGTCGAGATCGCGGCGAAAAGGTTTTCGGCGATCGCTTCGTCGAGCGGCAAATTCTGGCTCTGGAGCAGCTCAAAAAGAATCTGACCGGTGGCCGGCGCGATCGAGTCGATGTGCACCAGATCGCCATAGCGCGGGTTGCTCGGATGATGGTCGATGTTGATCCAGACCTTCGCGTCGCCGACGGCCGCCAGGGTATTGTCGCCGAGCCGCTGGCGGGTCGCGGTATCGAGCGCAAGGACAACGTCGAAATCTTCGGGTTCGTTAGGCGGAGTGGAGACCAATTCGCCGCCGGGAAGAAAGGAAAACTTCTCGAGCAATCCCTCTTCGTTCCAAACCTTCACTTTCTTGCCCAGCTTCCGGAGCGCGAGTCCCAGCGCGATCTGGCTGCCGAGCGCGTCGCCATCCGGACGGACGTGGCTGAGCACGACGAAGCTCTCGTGATGGCGCAGAACCTCCGCGATTTCCGCGAAGGTTGAGTTCGTTAGGGAGGCTTTCCGTGGTTCGGCGGTGGTGGCGTTCATTCGTTTTCGGCGCTGGGCGGAGGTTCGATTTCCTGCAGAATCTCGAGGACGCGGGCGCCGCGCTCGATCGAATCATCGAGGTGGAAAACGAGGTGCGGCGTGTATTTCAAGACGACGTGTTTGGAGAGGTCGGCCTGGAGCGTGGCGCGATTCGCTTCCAGCTTCGGAAGCACTTCCTTGCGCCCTTCTGAGCCGAGGACGCTGACGTAAACGTGCGCCGATTTCAGATCGGGAGTGACGTCCACCTGGTTCACGGTCACGAGCAGATTCTCAAAGGTCATCTCGCGCACGAGCAGAGCGCTCAGCTCTCGTTTGAGGAGTTCGTTAACGCGGAGCAGTCGGTGTTTCATGGGTAGCGCAAGCTTCCAGCTTGCATGGATTTAAACTCGCAAGCTGGAAGCTTGCGCTACAATTTCTGCGCGACCTGTTCGAGTTGATAGCACTCGATGATGTCGCCGACCTGATATTCGCTGAAGTCGCCCAGTTTTATGCCACACTCGAGGCCGACGCGGACTTCCTTCACGTCGTCCTGGAAACGGCGCAGGGTGGAGAGTCCGCCATCGTAAACCGGCTGGCGTCGGCGCAGGACGCGCGCCCGGGCAGTGCGGCTGATGCGCCCATCGGTGACCAGGCAGCCGGCGACGATCCCGCGGCTCAACTGAAAGACCTGTTTCACTTCGGCGTGGCCGATGACGGTTTCGCGATGCTCCGGATCGAGCAGGCCCGCCATTGCTTCTTTGATCTGGTCGATCAGCTCGTAAATGATGCTGTAAAGTTTGACCTGCACGCCTTCGCGTTTGGCGGTGCCGACCGCGTTGCTCTCGACCTTGACGTTGAAGCCCGACGACGACGGCGTTCGACGCGCTGGCCAGCAGGATGTCGGACTCCGAGATCGGCCCGACGCCGGAGTGAATCATCTCCAGGTCGATCTTCTTGCTCTGGATTTGGCCTAACGACGCGGTCAGCGCTTCGAGCGAACCCTGCGCATCGCATTTCAGGACAAGGCGCAAGACTTTCTTGCCATCGGCCGCTTCGAGCAGACTTTCGAGCGTAGCGCGCTGCGGCATGCTCAGTTTTTCGGTGCGCTTGGCAGCGAGACGTTCCTCGCTCAAGACCTTGGCGGATTTCTCCGATTCCATGACGAGAAGTTCGTCGCCGGCGTTGGGCAAACCGGTAAAGCCGAGAACTTTCACCGGTGTCGACGGACCGGCGGACTTGAGCGGTTTACCGCGATCGTCGACCAGCGACTTCACTTTGCCGCCGTAGTCGCCGCAGATAAAAGGCTCGCCCACTTTGAGCGTGCCCATCTGGACGATGACCGTCGCCGTCGGGCCGCGTCCGGCTTCGACCTGGGCTTCAATCACAGTGCCACGCGGGGTTGCGGTTGGCGATGCTTTCAACTCCATCACCTCCGCCTGCACAACCATGTTCTCGAGCAATTCATCGATGCCCGTTCCCTTCGTCGCTGAAACCGGCACGACGATCGTTTCGCCGCCCCAATCTTCCGGGGTGAGATCATGCTCCTGCAGTTGTTGTTTGACGCGGTCGATGTTCGCCGAGGGCAGATCGATCTTGTTGATCGCGACCATGATCTTCACATGCGGCGCGGCCTTGGCGTGGTTGATCGCTTCGATCGTTTGCGGCATCAGGCCGTCGTCTGCCGCGACCACGAGCACGACGATGTCGGTCACGTTCGCGCCGCGCGCGCGCATCGCGGTGAAGGCAGCGTGACCGGGCGTATCGAGAAAAGTGATGCGCGTGCCTTTATGATCGACCGTGTAAGCGCCGATGTGCTGGGTGATGCCGCCGGCTTCGCCAGCCGCGACGCGCGTCTTGCGGATCGCGTCCATGAGCGACGTCTTGCCGTGGTCGACGTGTCCCATGAAACGTAATGATCGGCGCGCGCAGCTTGAGTTCTTCTTCCTTCTCGATGACCGGCGGCGGCGGCGCGACCACCACCTGCTCGACCTTGTGCACGCCGCCACCTTTTTCGCGGCGCTCCATTTCGAAAACGAAGCCGTGCTTGTCGCACACTTTCGTCGCCACCTCGGGCTCTACTGTCAGGTTCGGATTCGCGAAAATGTTGAAGTCGTCCATCAGCTCCTTGATGAGCTGGAAATTCTTCAGACCGAGCTGCGCCGCGAGATCCTTGACGATGATCGGCGGCTTGATGTGAATGATCTTGCGCCCATCCTCGGTCTCGGTTTCGACTTCCGTGGTCCCTTCACCAGTTGAAGCGGCGGCGAGCGGCCGGTGGCTCCTCACGAGTCGGCTCGACGATCGCCGGTTTCTCTCGGATGCGGGAAATCGGCGGAAGAATCGTGCGCTTGACCGACTCGCCGGTAGCGGCGCGTTTCGGTTTCGGCACGTGCGGCTCAATCAGCGAAATGCTTTCCACCACCAGTTTTGTCGGTAGCTCGGGCGCGACCGGCGCGGGTTTGCCGGTGGTTGCTTTTTCGCCGCGATCGGCGCGAAAGCAGATTTGGTAGCCGTCATGGCCGGTTTGGTCGCGGCGCCGTTGGCTTTGCGCTGCTTCGGCCCGATTGGCGGTCGCTGCCCGCCCGTCGACGTCGGGAGCGACCCTCCTTTTTTTCGATTGTCCTGGAAGCTCTAGCGGGCTTGGCCGCAGCGCGGGAACGAGTCGACGACGACTTAGCAGGAGCGGCGGACTTCACCGCCGTGGCCTTGCGCACGGGCGCCTTGGGCGCCTTGGATTTGGTCGTCGTTTTCGTTGGCATTTAGATTCTTTAACAATCTGCTCATGGCCGTGAGCGGTCAGGCGAGGCCATTGTTAGGGAGAAACAGGTTCACGATGCACCGCTTCGTAAATTTCGCGCGCCTTTTCTTCTTCCACGCCGAGGATGTCGACGAGGTCCTGCATCTCAGCATCGCGCAAACCTTCGAGATTGGTAAAGCCGGTCTTAACCAGGGTCATCGCCTGCTCCTCGGTGATCGGCAAGGACGTCGCGAGCGTCTGCGCGGCGTGCGCCACTTTTTGTTCCACCGCCGTCGTGCTCGGCGCTTCCTTCTCGATGTTAATCTCCCAGCCGGTGAGCCGCGAAGTCAGGCGCGCGTTCTGGCCCTTTTTCCCGATCGCGAGCGAGAGCTGATCTTCGTCGACCGAGATGGTCGCGCTCTTTTTCTCGAGGTCGAAGACCAGATTTTTCACCTTCGCCGGCTTGAGCGCTTCGAGGACAAATTCCTTCGGATCGGAGCTCCAGCGAATGATATCGACCTTCTCGTTGTTCAGTTCGCGCACGATGTTCTTCACCCGCGAGCCGCGCATGCCGACGCAGGCGCCGACCGGATCGACTTTCGGGTTGTCGCTGAAGACCGCGATCTTGGTCCGATAACCGGCTTCGCGCGCAATGCCGCGAATCTCGACCGTGCCGTCGGCGATCTCGCTCACCTCGAGCTCGAAAAGTCGCCTAACGAAATTCGGATGGCTGCGCGAGATGATGATTTCCGGGCCGCGAACGCCGTTCTCGACCGCGACAACGTAGGCGCGCAACCGATCGCCGACATTGTAGTCCTCGACCACGACACGCTCGCGTTGCGGCATGATCGCTTCGAATTTTCCGAGATCGAGAATGACGTCGGAGCGATCGAAGCGCCGGACCGTGCCGCTGACGATCTCGCCCGCGCGATCCTTGAATTCCTCGTAGATCATCTCCTTCTCGACCTGGCGGATGCGCTGCATCATCGCCTGCTTCGCGGTCTGGGCGGCGATGCGGCCGAAGTTCTTCGGCGTCACTTCCACTTCGACGGCTTCGCCGACCTGCGCGTCTGGTTTGATCTTGCGCGCTTTCTCGAGCGAAATTTCGTCCTGCGGATTGGTCACTTTCTCGGCCACCAGCAGGTTGGCGAGGGCGCGGATTTCGCCCGTCTTCGCGTCGATGTCGATGTGCAGATCGCGCGACGCACCGACGCTCTTTTTCGAGGCCGAGAGGAGGGCGTTCGAGACCGCCTCGATCAGGATTTCGCGTTTGATTCCGCGCTCCCGCTCCAGGTAGTCGAGCATGGCAATAAATTCAGCGTTCATAAAATTGGCGTCCGCCGACAAAAAAGAGTGGGACACCGGCTCCCACTCCAATCCACAACGGACTAGGCCGAGAACCTACTTTTGCTGCGGCGGTTCGTCAAGTGGTGAGCGCGCTCGCATCCTGCGTGCTGCGCGCGCGAGTCGCATGAACATGGGTTGGCCTCGGGCTCTGCACGACCCCGGCTACAATCCCGCGCATGTGGCGCAGCTTTTTTCTCGTCACGCTGGTGTGGGCGCGCGATTTATCTGCCGCGGCTCGGGTCGCTCGAGATAAAGAGCGAGGAAGGCCGGCGCATTCTGCCCGCAGTCACGATGTTGCGAAACCGGCAATTACATCGTGCCGCAGGTCGGGAGCGAGCCGTATCTGCGCAAGCCGCCGCTGGTCAATTGGCTGGTCGCGGGCTCTTTCAAAATCTTCGGCGTGCGCAACGAATGGACGGCGCGTTTGCCTTCGGTGCTCTGCGTGCTCGCGGTGGCGCTGGCCTTCGTCGGCGTCGCGCGGCGCAGCCTCGGACCAAATGGCTCGCTCGCCGCCGCCATGATCTGGCTGACGAATTTCGGCCTGCTCGAAAAAGGCCGGATGATCGAGATCGAAGCGCTCTATGTTTCGCTCACCGCCCTGGCCTTCATTTGCTGGCTGAGTTGGTGGAAGGAACGCGGCGCTGGCTGGCCTGGACGGTGCCGTGGATTTTTCTCGGACTCGGCCTGCTGGCCAAGGGACCGCTTGCAGCTTCTCTTCTTTTACGCGGTCGTCGCTCGCCGTCCTGTGGCAGGCGAAGGAACTCACGCGAACTCCGGAGCGGCCGCATCTCGTCGGACTTCTTCTTGATGCTCGGCGATCTTCGCGGCCTGGGCCGTCCCCTGTCTGCAAATGACGCAAGCCGGCCACGTCGCCAACGTCTGGTCGAAACAATTTTCCGGCCGGGTGACGGGCGACGATTTCAAGCTCGGCGATTGGCTGCTCAACATCCCGCGCGGGATCGCCTACCTGCTGCCCGTGGGTCGTCCTGCTGCCCTTCGCCCGCTTTGCGCTCCTCGAGGACGAAGAGGAGCGAAAACTCTGCCGCGCCTTGTCGTTAGGCGTGGCGATTCCATTTGTCGTCGTCAGCCTGATGCCGGGCGCTTTGCCGCGCTACACGATGCCGTTGCTGGCGCCGGCCATCTGGCTGCTCGCCATCTTCATCCGGTCGCACGCGCTCCTCTGGCCCAAACAGTTGCGCAAGGCGATTACCTGGAGGTCGCGGCATCACCGGCGCGATGCTGATTTATTCGCTCGCGATCATTCCGCTTCTGCAACGACGCGAGAAGGTCCGCCCGATCGCCGCCCAGCTCGACGCCGCCATTCCGCCTAACGAATCGCTTT
Source organism: uncultured Verrucomicrobiae bacterium (assembly GCA_963821615.1). Taxonomy (GTDB): domain Bacteria; phylum Verrucomicrobiota; class Verrucomicrobiia; order Chthoniobacterales; family UBA10450; genus Palsa-1392. The sequence goes on from CAWGEN010000013.1 coordinate 90,304, forward strand.
ACGCGGTCGATCCCGATTATCAGCCGTTCCTCTTTTATCTCCGGCGGCCGATCGTTTACGTGAGCGAGGTCAGCGATCTGCCGCGAGGCCGCGCACTTCCTCCTGGTCCAGCCGGCAGGACGAAAACGCGGCCGAGCAATCGCGCGCTTTGGGCACCGCAACAGGCCGAGCCGATCCTGCGGATCAAGGATTACCGGGGACGCCGCGTCATTCTCTTGCGAGTGCAAGACAATTCAGCCGGGACGGATTGACAAGCGGGCGGAAGCGAATTCGTTAGCATGCTAACGATGAGCCAGATCGATCCGGAGACCATCGGCCAGCTTTTGCACGAGACCGCGCGGGTCTGGCGGCACAAGCTCGATCGCCGCCTCCAGCCGCTCGGTTTGAGCCAGGCGAAATGGCGCACTATTGCTCACCTCGCGCGCGGTCAGCTGACGCAGCGCGACCTCGCCGAACGGCTCAGCATCGAAGAGCCGACCCTGGCGCGCCTGCTCACCCGCCTCGAAAGCGAGCGGCTGGATCAAGCGCGAAAACGCGCAGCACGATCGCCGCTGCAAAACCGTTCACCTGCAACCCAAGTCGAGCGCGCTTCTCCAGCAGATCGAGGACACCGCGCGCGACCTGCGCCACGAACTGTTGGCAACCATCCCGGCACGGGATTTGCAGACCTGCCTGCACGTCCTGACCAAGATCCGGCAAAGGCCGCGCCGCGAGCGTATCGGTCCAGAACAACGGGAACGGCGGCGACGAAGAACGAAAGGGCGCCATGATGATCCGCGCAACAAAGTGAGCATGCCGACCCGCGAAGCTGTCTGGCGATCTCGAGCACCGCTTCGGCCGCAAGTGGCTTTACCTCGGCGCCGGGCGTTCGCCGTTGATCGTCTTGCTTTTCGCTCTTCCGCAGCTTGCAACAGCAGACGCAAGGCGTCGCCTCCGCCGCCCGCGCGGCCGGTCGCGGTCGCCAAAGTAATCACAAAGGACGTCCCGCTTTACCTCGATGAAATCGGCACCTGCACCGCGATACGAAAGCGTCCAGGTGCAGGCGCAGGTCAGCGGCCAGATCGTCTCACGCGATTTCAAGGACGGCGCCGATGTGAAGAAAGGCGATCTTCTTTTTACGATCGACAAGCGACCCTATGAAGCCGCCTTGGACGCCGCGAAAGCCGACAACATGCTCGCTCAGGCGAATTTGAAACGACAGCTGGAATTGCAAGCCAAGGACGTCACCGCGACGCAGGATCTCGATACGGCGAAAGCGAACGCCATGCGGACGCAGGCGGCGGTGGCATGCGGCGCAGGTGAATCTCGATTATTGCTCCATTCGATCGCCGATCGACGGTCGCGCCGGTCTGCGCCAGGTCGATGTCGGCAATACCGTTACCGCCGGAAGCAACGGCGGCGGCGGTGGCGCGGTCCTGGTGCAGATCGACAATTTCGATCCGATCTACACCGACTTCACGGTCGCCGAACCGGACATTCCGCTCGTTAGGCGCTATCTCGGCGGACCGAACGCTGAAGGTGCTGACCGATGCCGAGAACGACAATCTTCCGCCGCGCGAGGGCAGCCTCTATTTCATGGCCAACACTCTGCAACCAGGGACCGGGACCGCTGCAGGCCCGCGCGGTCACGCCCAACCCGGACCACGCCCTCTGGCCGTCACAGTTTGTCCAGTGTCCGCCTGATTCTCGACACCCTCAAGGACGCGAAGCTGGTCCCGAATGGCGCGGTCCAGATCGGCCAGAACGGTCCTTACATTTTCGTGGTGAAAAAGGATTCCACGCTCGACCTCCGGCAGGTAAAGCCGGGCCAGAAACAGGATGACAATCTCACCGTCATCGAGGAAGGCGTGCAGCCGGGCGAAACGGTCGTGGTCCGCGGCCAGCTGCAACTTGCGCCCGGGACGAAGGTGGTTGTGAAAGAGGAGAAGACTTCGCCGAACGAAGCCGGCGGAGACAGGCGAGAGACGCGGCCCTAACGAATGGCAAACTCGGACGACAACGGCTGGGACGAAGAGCAACCGGGAGGTACGCGCCGGGGGCATGCCGGCGGAGCGCGCGGCGCGACCAAAGCGAAAACACTCCGGCGAAAAAGCTGGTGCAATTTTCCTCCGGCCTTTCGCGTCCATTCATCCAGCGGCCGGTCATGACGATGCTGCTGACGGCGTCGATCGTCGTCTTTGGCGTTCTGACCTACAATCAACTGGCGGTGAACGATCTCCCGGCGGTCGATTATCCCGTCATCCAGGTGAGCGTCTCCTATCCGGGGGCGAACCCGGAAACGATGGCGAACACCATCGCCACTCCGCTCGAGAAACAGTTTACCCAGATTCCCGGTCTCGAGCTCTAACGACGAGCACGAGCTCTCAGGGCAACACCGCGATCATTCTGCAGTTCGATCTCAGCAAGGGAATCGATGCCGCCGCGACCGACGTGCAATCGGCCATTCAACGCGCCACCGGCCAGTTGCCGAGCGATCTTCCCAGCCCGCCCACCTTCACCAAGACCAATCCGAACGATCAGCCGGTCATCTACATCGCCCTAACGAGTGACACGCTGACCGACGGTGAGCTCTACCGCTATGGCACGACCCAGGTGCAGCAGCGGATCAACATTTTGCCCGGCGTTTCGCAGGTCAACATTTACGGCGTCAAAGCGGGCGATCCGGATCAAGGCCGATCCCGGCGCGCTTGCCTGCGCGCAACATGACCTTCGACGAACTCGTCGGCCGCGATCCGAGCCGGCACCTCCTATTCCGGCGCGGGCCAGTTTGACGGCAAAAACAAATCGATCACGCTCCGGCCTAACGGGACAGCTCGAAGACCGCGGAAGGCTATCGCAACCTGATCATCGCGCGCGGGCCCAACAATGCCCCGGTTTATCTCCGCGACGTCGCCAGGTCGTCGACGGCGTCGAGAATGAACGGCTCTCGCGCCATTTTTTCGCCCGCAATTTTCAATCCGCCGGCTTCCGTGATCGTCTTCGCCGTCTCGCGGCAGGCCGGCGCGAACGCCGTCGCGGTCGCGCGCTCGGTGCGCGAGCTCTTGCCCGAGCTGCAGCGCGAATTGCCCGGCTCGATCCGCCTCATTCCGACTTTTGATCGCTCGCAGTCGATCGTGAATTCTCTCCACGATGTCCAGGCGACGCTCGCCATTGCCTTCGCTCTCGTCATCTTCGTCATCTTCGTCTTCCTCGGCCGCGCCAGCGACACGCTCGATTCCGATGGTCGCGCTCCCGATGTCGTTCCTCATCACTTTCATCGCGATGTGGGTGCTCGGGTATTCCGATCAACAATCTTACCCTGATGGCGCTGACCCTTGCGATCGGGTTCCTCGTCGATGACGCGATTGTTTTTCTGGAGAACGTCGTCCGGCGCGCGGAAGCCGGGGAATCGATCTACCGCGCCACGCTGAACAGCGCGGGCGAAATTTCCTTCACCATTCTCTCCATGACCCTCTCGCTCGCGGCGGTCTTTATTCCGCTCGCCTTCATGCCGGGATTGTTAGGCCGAATTTTCCGCGAGTTCGCCATTACCATCATCGTCGCGATTCTCGCCTCCGGTCTGGTCTCGCTCACCCTCACCCCCCTGATGTGTTCGCGCATTCTGGTGGAACGCGGACCGAGTCATCGCAAGACCTGGACGGAACAATTCGTTAGTCGCTTTTTCAATCCGGTGCGCGATTTCTACGGCCGCTCGCTCGACTGGTTTCTCGATCGCGGCTGGCTCGCAGCCCCGATCGTTCTGGCCTGCGCTCTCGGCGTCTGGTTCTTCTTCAAACAACTTGCCCTTCACCCTGCTGCCGACTGGCGACAGCGGCGTGATCCGCGGCTTTTTCATCGTGCAGGAAGGCGCCTCGCCCGACTCAACAGCGCGAGCTCCAGGACAAGCTCGATCCCATTCTGCAGGCCAACCCGGCGGTCGACAAATATTTCACGGTCGCCGGGCGACCGGGTCTGGGCGCGGGTGTGTTCACCGTGCTCTTTTTGAAGGACGCGAACAAGCGCCAGAATATCGAGCAGGTGGCGGCGGACCTGCGCAAGGCGTGCAGCGAACTTCCGGGCGTTTTCCCAACCCTGAATCCACAGCCGGTCTTGCAGATCAACATCGGGGCGACCGGCAGCGCTTTCGGACGATACTCCTATGTCTTGAGCGGCATCGATCCCGAGGAAGTTTACGCCGCGGCCGATAAGCTCGCAGCCAGGCTGAGCAACTACGACGGCTTTGCCAGTCCGCCGCGTTCCGATCTGTTTCCGCAATACCCCGAATCTCGATATCAACATCGACCGCGGGCGCGCCGGCCTTTTCGGCGTATCGACGACCCAGCTCCAAAGTTTACTTCGCGCCGCCTATTCCCAGAATTACGTCTACCTGATCAAGGAAGCTGACGATCAATATCAGGTGATCGTCGAGGCCGACGACAAGGCGCGAGCTGGTCCGGAAGATCTTCGCCAGATCTATGTGAAACCAGAGGATGGCAATAAGTTGATCCCGATGCGCGCCCTAACCACCTCCAAGCAAACGTTAGGCTTGCAATCGGTCAATCACACCAATCAATTCACCAGCGTCACTTTCGGTTTCGACACCAAACCGGGCGTGGCCCTCGGTGATGTCACCGATTACATCAACAAGACGGCGGCGGAGGTCTTGCCGCCGACGGTCAAAGGCGAGCTGCAGGGTGAAGGTCTTGTCCTGGAACAACTCTTCGCCGCGCTGCCCTTTCTCGTCATCGCGGCGGTCTTCGTCATGTATGTGATTCTCGGAATTCTTTACGAGAGCTATGTCCATCCGATTACCGTGCTCTCGACCCTTTTCCCCGCGGTCGTGGGCGGTCTGATGACGCTCTGGCTCTTCCGTTCAACCCTTTCGCTTTATTCGGTGATCGGTCTTTTCCTCCTCATGGGCATCGTGAAAAAGAACGGAATCATGATCGTCGACTTTGCGCTCCACCGGCTGGACGAAGGCTACGACCGTCGCGCCGCGATTCACGAAGCGAGCGTGGAACGATTTCGACCGATCATCATGACAACGCTGGCCGCGTTGATGGGCGCGCTGCCGATCGCCCTCGGCTTTGGCGCCGATGGCTCCTCGCGCCGGCCGCTCGGACTGGTCATCGTCGGCGGGTTGATCGTTTCGCAATTGATCACGCTCTACATCACGCCAGTGATTTATCTCGCGCTCGAGTGGTTCCAGGAAAGTGTGCTCGATCGAGTCCCGTTCCTGCGCAGCGCGCACACCCACCACGAGGCCGACGCCGAAAAGCACGCTGGCGCGCCGGCGCCGGAACCGGTGGGCGCACGCTAGACGTCCGGGGACCATGCACTCCCCAGAGATTCGCGGCCGACGCGCGGAGGAGTGTTCCCTAATGATCTGCAATCCGAGCGATTACTTCCCTCGCTGCGCTGCGCCCGCCTCGGGATGACAACAGGGCCTGGCGCGCGCGGTGTTGTCCGTAAAATCGCCGCCGCCCTCATAAATCCGTGAACGGATCCCGCTTCACGATTGTCCCGTGGCGTCCCCTGCTGCTGAATCAACTTCGCCACCAAACCGGTCCAGCCGGTCTGATGATTCGCGCCCAGGCCGGCTCCAGTATCACCATGAAAGTATTCGTGGAAAAGATATCGCTCGCGATCCGCCGCTCCGCCTAACGAATTACCGGAAGCGCGCGCAAACGGCCGTTCTCCCTGCTCGTCGCGGAGCCAAAGTTTGATCAGGCGGTTGGAAAGCTCGTTCGCGATCTGATCGAGGGTTACGAACTGCCCGGAGCCGGTCGGGCATTCGACCTTGAAATCGTCGCCGTAATAGTGATGAAACTTCTGCAGCGACTCAATGAGCAGATAATTGATCGGGAACCAGACCGGACCACGCCAGTTCGAGTTGCCGCCGAAGAGGCCGGTCCGCGATTCCGCCGGTTCATAATCGACCACCTTCTGCTCGCCGCGCACTTCAAGAACATAGGGATTTTGCTCGTGAAACTTGCTCAGCGAGCGGACACCGTAATCGCTCAGGAATTCGTTCGGATCGAGCATCCGGCGCAGGAGACACTTCATCCGGTGTCCGCGGGTCAGCGCGATGAGGCGACGATCGCCCGCTCCCCGGTTCCTACCAGCGTGAGATCAGACTGGCGAGATCCGGGCCGGTTGGTCAGATACCACTCGAGGCGTTCGCTGAAAGCCGGGCATCGCGTCGAGCAAGTCCGGCTCGATCATTTCGACCGCGAGCAGCGGCATGAGCCCGACTAACGAACGGACTCGCAGCGGCAGATAGCGGTTCCCCGGCGTGTGCAGAACATCGTAGAAAAATTCATCCGTTTCGTCCCAGAGCCCGATGCCTTGTCCGCCGACGTTGTTCATCGCCGCGGCGATCCCGAGAAAATGCTCGAAGAACTTGGTCGCGATGTTTTCGTAAACCGGGTTCTCGCGCGCCAGCTCGAGCGCGGTTCGCATCATCGTTAGGCAAAACATTCCCATCCAGCTCGTGCCGTCGCTCTGCTCGAGCCGGCTGCCGTCGGGAAACGAGCGCGCTCCGGTCGAAGACGCCGATGTTGTCGAGCCCGAGGAAGCCGCCCTCGAAAATATTGCGGCCGCCGGAGTCCTTCCGGTTCACCCACCAGGTGAAATTGATCAGCAACTTGTGGAAGACCGTTTCAAGAAAGGCGCGGTCGCCTTTGCCGGTGGCGTGCTGCTCGATCTTGTAAACGCGCCAGGCCGCCCAGCCGATGACCGGCGGATTGACGTCGCCGAAATTCCATTCGTAGGCCGGGATCTGGCCGTTGGGATGCTGGTACCATTCGCGCAGAATGATATCGAGCTGCGCCTTGGCGAAGTGCGGATCGACCAGCGCGAGCGGAATGCAATGGAAGGCCAGGTCCCAGGCCGCATACCAGGGAAATTCCCAGGTGTCGGGCATCGACATGACACGCTCGTTGTAGAGATGGCGCCAGCCCGCGTTGCGGCCGGTCTTGCGCTCGGCCGGCGGCGGCGGCTGGGCGGGATCGCCCTCCAGCCATTGCTCGACCACGTAGTAATAGAATTGCTTCGTCCAAAGCATCCCGGCGAGCGCCTGTCGCTGAATGGCGCAGTGTTCGCTGCTCAGGCAGCTCGGGGTGAGCGCGCGGTAAAATTCGTCCGCTTCCGTCGCGTCGCTGCGCGAAGAGCCGGTCGAAATCGTCGAAAGCAAGAATCGCCGGTCTCCGTTGATCCGCTGCAGCCGCAGCCGAACCGAAGCTGCGATTCCGACCGGCCGACCGAGAGCCGGTAATGCGCCGCGGCCTTCGTTCCCATCCGATCCGGATTTACGGCTGCGGCATTTCCCCGCACGACCGCCTCGTGGAAGGCATCCTTCACATGCGGCGAAGGGTTCGGCACGCCGTAAAGCACTTGCACGTTCGTTTCGTTCTCGGTGAAGAGGAGCGGGCCCGCTCCTTCGCAAACCAATCGGTATTCACCGAGCGCGTCATGGCTCGCTTCGATCACCCCCAGCGCCTCGGAGTGATCGCTCCCGACGCGCAGATTCGGCCGCCTCTTGTCCTCGTCCCCAGCTCCAGGTATTGCGAAACCAGAGCGTCGGCAGCAGATGAAGCGAGGCTGCTTCCGGCCCGCGATTTGTGACCGTCGCACGGATCAGGATGTCGTCCTCGGCCGCCTTGGCGTATTCGATCGTGATGTCGAAGTAGCGGTCTTCGCGCAAGACGCCGGTGTCCCAGAGTTCGAACTCCGGCTCCATTTTGGAGCGTTCGGCATTGCGCCTGACCAATTCGTCGTAGGGAAACGCCGCCTGCGGATAACGATAGGTCATCCGCATGTAGGCATGGCGTCGGCGTGTTGTCCTCGAAGAAGAAAATCTCCTTCACGTCCTCGCCGTGGTTCCCCTGCGGACCCGTGAGACCAAAGAGCCGCTCCTTCAGGATCGGATCGCGCTCATTCCAGAAGGCGAAAGCAAAACAGAGCCGCTGCTTGAAATCGGAAATGCCGCCGATTCCATCTTCGCCCCAGCGATAAGCGCGGGAGCGGGCGTGCTCGTGCGGAGAAATAATTCCAGGCGTCGCCATTGGCGCTGTAATCCTCCCGCACCGTGCCCCATTGCCGCTCGCTCAGATACGGACCCCACAGATGCCAGCGTTCTTCGCGATGGTTATTCTGCTCGAGACGTTGTTGTTCGGCGTTCATTGCGGCAGTAGCATCGTTGTAGCGCAAGGTTCCAGCTTGCACGATCCCACAGGCTGCGAGCTGGAAGCTCGCGCTACCAATGGCTCGACCACTTGCCGAGATATTTCGCAAACCAATCGAGGTAGCGCTTGTAGCGATCGATGATGTAACTCGGCTTCTTGAGGTCGTGAAATTGCTCCGGGTAAATGACCAGCTCGGTCGGCACGCCTAACGTTCGCAAGGCCTGATACATTTGCTCGCTGTTGAGCAGCGGCACGTTGAAATCGCTCTCGCCGCAGAGAAAAAGCGTCGGTGTCTTGATCTTATCGGCGTGCAGGAACGGGTAGGAAACTTTCGCCCAAACTTCCGGATGCACCCACGGGGACCCAAGTTCGTATTCGTAGTCGCGGACGTATTGGTCGGTGCCGTAGCCGGCCAGGATGTTCGAAATCGACGCGCCGCTCACCGCCGCTTTGAAACGGGTCGTGGAAGCGATCAGATAATTGGTCGACATGCCGCCGTAACTCCATCCGCCGACGACCAACCGGTCTGGATCGGCGATGCCGCGCGCGATCGCGTCGTCGACCGCCGCGAGATCGTCCTGCACATCGACTCCGCCCCACGACGCGTAGATGCCCATCGCGTAATCTGTCCCGCGGCCGGTCGAGCCGCGCGGATTCGGCAGGACCACGGCGTAACCGTTGGCCGCGAAGAGTTGCTTTTCGAACTCGAACTCGTTGGCGAACTGCGACTGCGGACCGCCGTGCGGCCGGAGAACAGTTGGAAGTTTTCGGCCGGCCTCTTCGTTAGGCGGATGGATCAGAAAGCCGTGCACCTCTGTTCCGTCGGCACTCTTGAATTTGGTTTCCTCGACCCGGCCGAGCTGAATTTGCGCAAGGAAAGCATCGTTCTGTTTGGTCAGCTTGCGCAGCTCATTGTTCTCGACCGCGAAGATTTCGAAAGGCCGGTCGGGCGTGCTCGCTCGCACGACGACCCGACCGTCCCGACTCACGTCGTAGGCCGCGATGGTTCGGCGACCGCCGATGACCGTTTGGGGCGCGCCTCCTTCCACCGGCACGCGCACAAGAGTTTGCGCGCCGTCATCTTCGAGGACGACAAAGATTGATTTGCCATCCGGCGCCCAACGCGGCTCGCCCACGTTGCGGTCGAGTGCGGGGGTCAGGACTTTCGCCTCCCCGCCCGCGGCCGGAATGATGGCCAGGGAATGCGTTGCGTAGTCGATCTTCTTCGGGTCGCCGCCATGAAGGTAAGCGATGGTCTTGCCGTCGGGCGACCAGGCCGGCGCGCTTTCCCAATCCGGATGCAGATCGGCTTCCGGCGTAGTCGTGAGCTGGCGTTCCTTCGCTCCGGCTTTCGCCTCGATGACATAAACGTCCCAGTTGTTCGTGGCGATCCGGATCGGCGCCGCGCTTGGTCACGAAGGCGATTTCGCTTCCGTTAGGCGACCAGGCAGGCAGCAGGTCATCATGCGCGCCACTCGTTAGGGGCTCCAGCTTGCGCGTCGCGAGGTCGAGCAGCTTGAGGTGCGACCAGCGATTTGTGAGGTAGCCCCCGATGTCCTCCTTGAATTGAAACCGGTTGATCACGATCGGCGGGACGGTTTTCTTTTCCTTCTCCTTTGCCTCCGGTTCGCGCGGATCGGGATCGTGCACCACGAGCACGATCCGCTTCGAATCGGGCGACCAGGCGAAGTCGTCGACGCTCCCTTTTTCCTTCGTCAATTGTTCCGCTTCGCCGCCGGCGCTGGAGAGAATCCAGAGCTGGTCGTTTTCGTTTTCGTCCTCGCGGTCGGAAAGAAAGGCGAGCCATTTGCCGTCCGGGCTCCAGCGCGGATGCGTCTGCTCATTTTCGCCGAAAGTGAGGGCGCGATTTTCTGAGCCGTCCCATTTCGCGAGCCAGAGATTCTGCGGCTGTTTGTCTTTCTTCAGGTCAACCGTCCCGACAACGTAGGCGACGCTCTGTCCGTCGGGCGAGAGATTCGGCTCATCGACGTCGCGAATGGCGGCGAAATCTTCCGGTTTGAGCAGACGTTTGGCTTCGGCACCTAACGAAAGGTGCAGAGCAACGAAGAGAAGCAGAAGAGTGTGACGAACAGGCATATGGATGCGAGCAACTACACGAGAGCCACGCCGGAGGCGAGAACGTTCCAGCTGGCGCAGATAAGACAATCTTCTTTTTGAGGACCTCGCAGGGCCTCATAATGCTCCATCGATCGCGACTCGCCAGGTCGCTGGTTGCTAGCTCATCTTGTCCTTCTCGAGCCAGGCAAAAAGCGGCGCCGTGGCCTGGTCTTTCCGAGATTCCTGCGGGAACGGGCTATCGTAATTTTGCAGAATGCCGGGGTAGGGATGCAGTGAGGGTTACAGCCCGAGCAGATTGCGTTTACGACTGCAATTCCATACCCAATCTCCATTCGTGCTCGAGGCGCCACAGTTCATAACAGAGCGAGGCGACGGCGATCACGAGCGACCAAAAGAGGATTGCGGCCAGGGCACAGATGAGGTTCGAAGTGCTCATGGCCCGGAAAATTGTTACAAACGTCACCCAAGCCCCGGCGCTACCTTCCGGAGGAAGGGTCTGTCTTGAACCTGGGATATTCATCTTCACAAACCTTCTACGGAGAGTGGTCGGCGAAGTTTCAAAAAAATTACCGAATTTTTGATGACTGATGATTACGCAAATTACGTGATAAGAGAAAACGTCAGGCGACCTGAAGATTCCGTTCACACCGCCCCATTCGTTCCGGAAGCAGGGAACCCTTCGCGCCGACGCTGCGGGTATTGGATTTGGTCTTCTTTCAGGAAATCAGGCGCTCGGATTCGCGTTCAACCGCGACCGCGTATTTCCCGAAGAGAAACTGCCGATCTCTCGAGCTCCCGCAACCGCATGCCTAACGCGCGCTGCATCGCTGCACCCAATGCCTGAGCCCCGATAAGCATGCGCGGTCAGCGGACTAGATCGATGTAATCCAAGACGAAACTGATAACCCTGGCTGTCTGGATTCTGCCCTGTGACCAGGAATTGAAATGTCTGTTCGCCTGCTTCCGTGAATGTAATCTTCCCAAGGTCCACGACCTCATAATCCACTTCCGCCGAGTAATTGTCCAAAGCGACGATCCCTGATTCACGCCGTCAATCGCCAGCTGGACAATTCCGTTTTGATTGCCTTTCCGAATCCCCACCTTGACGTCATAGGTTCCCGAACTGGGAATCGTCACCTTGTATGTAACAAACTCGCCTGCGGAGTCCGCTTTCAGGAGCATGCCAGCTTGTCCGCTCAAATTCGTATCGGTAACACGCTCGAGCTCCGTCGTTGAATCCGCCGATAATTTTTCCGCCTCACGGTGACTCGTCAAGCACCAGATCCAGGTAATCGAAAACGAGATTATACTTCGTGCCACCTGGATTCCGCCCCGTGACCAAAAACTGAAATGCCTTCTCCCCGGGAGTCGCGAATGCTCACGGTCCCAAGGTCGCGCACGCTATAACCATTGTCTGAGCCGTTGTACCCTGCTTCTGAACATATCCCTGTTTTACGCCGTCAATGAACAACTGAAACATGCCTGTGTTGCTTACCCGTATTGGTTTTCACCCTGACATTGTAGATTTCCAGCCTTAGCAACGGTCACTCCGTAGGTGACGTAGTCACCGAGACGGGTCGCTTTCAGGAGGCTGGCAGCGCCTCCGCTCAGGTTTGGATCATCGATGGTTACGATCGGGGCAGAGTGTGCTTCGACCGGCAGGTCTTCGGCTTCGAAGTAAGGGACAAGATCAAGGTAATCGCAGACGAACTCGTAGCCGCTGCTATTTGGATTTTGCCCTGTTATCGAAAACTTGAAGATCTTCCTCTCGTCGTCCGAAAACGTAACCGGTCCAAGGTCCCGGACCTCGTAGCCCACCGCGGGGGAGTATTCATCCTGAAGAGTTCCTTGATTTGTGCCGTCGATCGCTAGTTGAAAAGTACCCTGGTTAGCGCTTGTCCTGATCCCAACCTTCACATCGTAGGTTCCGCTCGCTGTGTATGGGGACCGTATAGGTGACGTAGTCGCCCACCTTCGTGGACTTAAGCAACCCGGCTCCGCCTCCGCTTGTCAGTGGATCATCGGTGAAGATCACATAATCCGTCCCTTTCGATGCCTTCGTCCTCAACGCCTCGGCTTCGAAGTCGTGCAGGCCAATAAAGAAGTTGAGCGGGGCGCGGTTCCGGTTCCAATCTGCTCTTGCCCTAGGGCAAAGAGTTGAATTCGCGGCGGAGGTTCCTTCTTGATGGTCTCAATCCCTTCCGTCCACTCTGCACGAGAATCACCGTTTGCATGATGTCCGGCTGGCCCGCTTCTGGCGCACGACTCAGGTGCGGCATCGCCAGTATACAATGCCCGAAATCGTCCCGGTTGCGTGATCGAAACTCAAACCGGCGGGCAACGGCCCGTCCAACGTCTCCATCGAGTCCGAGGTAGTCCAGGGAAGTGGTCAGCGCATCCGCCGTGATCGTATAGGAAAAAAACTTATTCGGGATGAGCGCAGCGTTCGAGCCGCTGGTGATTACGGGAAATAGCGGATCGGAGACGAACGTGAATTGCAAATAATGATTGCGCAGAATCTACCATTCGTGAGGTTTAATTCCACTCCAAAGCTCTGAGAAGAGCCATCCGGCGTCGGAGGCACGATTCCAGAGATGAGGCCTGTCCCCGGGTCGATAGTCAGTTGGGGTCCCCCTACGCCCGCTTCATAGGGCAGGCCAGTTGCCGCGAGCCTCGTCTCCGAACCGACATTGTTTGTCAAAACCTGGAATGTGAACGGCTGGCCGGCCCGGCCGGTCGCGCAGGTGCTGCTAACAATACTTTCAGGTTCGGGAGCGGAGATTAGATGTGCTATGTAAAAGCTGACGTCTTTGGAATCGGAGCCGCTTCCATTGGTCGCCGTTAATGTGACAACAAAGCCTTGAGCAGAAGTTGTCGGAATACCGGAAATTATTCCTCGGTCGCGATCAATGCTGAGGCCGTCGGGTAAGGGAGAAGCGTCATAGCTGGTAGGATTATTTGTCGCCGTGATTTGATAGGTGAACTGCTCACCTACCCTCGCGACTAGCGCCTCGCCACCCACAGCGTAAATCGTATTATCAACTACCGCGGCGCCAAGAAGGCGCGGGCCGTTGGCAGGGAAACTTCCGTCGTCCACGTATCGAGGGACGGGTCATAAACGTCAACCGTCGAAATTATGCCCTTATCGTTAGTTCCCCGCCCATGATATAGATCTTGTCGTCCACGATGGCAGCAGCCGAATCGAGTCGCGGATGCGGCATCCTGGAGGGTCTTTGTGGTCCAGGTATTGGCAGCAGGATCGAATTCCTCGACCGTGTCGATCACGCCGTGATCCTGTGTTTGTCCACCGATCGCATAGATCTTGCCGTTCACTGCGGCAACCGCAGGAGCCCTCGCGGCGTGTTCAGATGTTGTTTGGTCGTCCAGGAATCTGTCGCCGGATCGTAGACCTCCACCGTGTCGAGAGCAGTGAAATCGGGGGCGGCGGTGGCGCCTCCAACCGCATAGAGGAGATGATTCACGCTATCGACACCGAGACCGACTTGAAGCCGAGGCAGTCAGCATGGATGCTGGCTTGTCAGACCAACTGTCTGTCGCGGGGTCGTATGCCTGGACTGTATCGAGGGCCGTGTCGTTGCAGAAATTGACCGTCGTCGCCCCGCCAACCACATAAATCATGTTGTCGAGCGTGCCACCGGACGGCCGGTAACGAAGTGGCGGCGGCATGTCAGGCAAATCCGGTAATCCAGAAGTCCCCAACCGGATCGTAGGCTTCGACTGTCTGGCACCGTAACGCAGTTGTTCAGAACTGCTCCTCCAATGGCGTAAACTTTCCCGTTAGCGGCAGCAGTCGCGAAACCCGCACGGGCAGTGGGCATCGGCGCCATGTCCGTCCACGCAGGGTCGGGATCGCCGGGACGAAACGCCGTGTTTACACTCAGAGTAGCGCAGATCTCCCGGATTTGTGATCACCGGAGCCTGTGCATCAGCTGCAGCAATCCCCACGAACACGCAACTCAGCGCCGCAAGTCCGAGACAAAACCGCGCCGCAGTGCGGCCACGATGTATTCGGGGGCTCATACAGGTTCTTTCTCCTTTCTTTTTGAGGGTTCGTGACCAAGCCGTCAAGAATATTCCGAACTTTTTTTCGACCGATCCATCTCGTATCAAGACGCTTGCAGAAACGCCCAAGTCGCAGCAGTGATTCGTCAGCGGTCGAATTGTTAACGTTAGCAAATGGTTGTCACTCCGGGCTCTTCAGGGACTGCAAAAGCCTGGCATATTTCTGTGTGACCGGGTGGCTCTCTCCCAGAGTCGTGCGAGCGCGTTCCTCGGCTCCCTCGGCAATCTTGATGGCTTCCTCCATCCTGTTTTGACGCGCCAAACCGGTCGCAAATTTTACCGTAAAACTCACCGTGTCGGGATAGTCCAGGCCCAGTTTCTCTTCCATCAACTTCATGACTTCCTCGATCTGAGCCTGCGCTTCTTCGATCCTTCCCTGGCCGAGAACCGCGACGGCCAGGTTGGCGCGACTATTCAGTGTCAAACGATGCTCCGGACCAAGCACCGTTTCTTCGAGGTCAACAATTTGACGACACTCTGCTTCTGCTTCGGCATACTTTCCTTCGTCATCCAGCAGCTCGGCAAGATTGTTGCGAGTATTAAGCGTGTAGGCGTGTTCGGGGCCGATCACTTTCTCCTGCAGCTGGATTACCATCCTGTATTCGGCTTCTGCCGCCAGGTACTGACCGTTCGCCTGCAAGACAGTCGCCAAATCCATTCGGTCATTCAGCGTCACGGGATGCTCCCGACCATAGACTTTTTCGTCGAGCTTGATCACATCGCTATAAGATGAGATCGCCTCTGCATACTTACCCTGATCGTTAAGTGTATTGGCCAGGCCAATGCGCGCCGCCAGTGTTCGCGGGTGCTCTGGGCCGATCACAATGTTATCCAACTTGGCGACTTCGCGGTAGAGCCGTTCCGCCTCCGCATATTTACCTTCGTGATAGAGTGCGCTGGCAAGATTATAGCGGCTGAGAAGCGTATCCGGATGTTCGAAGCCGAGGATTTTTTCGCGAAGCTTGACCACCTGGCGTGCTTCAGCTTCGGCCTCAGCATGCTTCTCCTCTTCATTCAGGGCATAGATAAGCCTGTGACGACTGGCCAGCGTATCGGGATGTTCCGGCCCCAGGACACGGGAACGGGTCTCGATAACGCTGCGATATAGGTTCTCTGCATCGCCGTACTTTCCCTGCGCGAATAGCAGATCAGCAATCTCGTCCTGTAAGTTGGCCCATTCTTCCGAATTGCGGTTAACGTCGGCAAATTTTTCCGCCTCTCGAAAATGCTGCATTGCCCGCGAGTATTGAATCCCGGCTTGCGCGGACAGGCCCGCTAATTCCAACGCGTCGATGACAGCCTTTGGATTGGCCGGCGTGACTTTCCGGGCCTCGTTAGCCGCTTGCATCGCCCAACGTTCAGCTTCGTCGTATTCCTTCGCTACATAGGCGGCATTCGCCCGCTCATAGGCTGAGACGCCCGGCGCTCGTTTGAGGTAGACTGCGAACGGCGGCAGCTTTCCTTGCAATTGTTTGACGTCAATCCCAAGCTGCCTGGCAAGCCGAAGGTAGACGTCTTCCTGCATTTGTTTTTCGCCCGGCTGACAAACTTGCGCTTCAATTTGCGCGAACTCCATGACGCCCTGCCGGAGTTTTGCCATCTCCGCCTTCGCCCGGGCCTCGCTTCGCCAGTGCCAGGTAAACAAACCGCCAATGAGCATGAGCAGTGCGACGAGGGCCGCTGCCCCTCCCGCCAGCACGGGATTGCGTCGCGACCAACGCCATAATTGCGCCGGTCGGTAAAACCGGCCGGGCGACAATGGGTCGACCTTCCAGCCAGCGCTCGAGGTCTTCGGCCAAGTCACCGGCGGAGCGATAGCGCGCCTCCGGTTCACGTTCGAGGCAGCGGGCGCAGATCGTTTCCAGATCTCTGTCGGCACCCTGGACTAACGAACGTAGCTTCGGCGCGGGTTTGTCCGCGGCCTGTTGGATGACGGCGAGCGCGTGCTCGCCCAGAAACGGCGGACGACCCGACAAGAGGTCAAACAGGATCGCGCCCAGGCTGTAGACATCGGCGGCCGGCTTGAGATTGGCGGCGGGACCTTTGGCCTGTTCGGGTGCGATGTAGCCGGGCGTGCCAAAAATCGTCAGCGTTCTCGTCAGGTCGCTCGAGGTATCGAGCCATTTGGCGAGGCCGAAGTCGCTCACCAGCGGTTCGCTGCGGCTGTCGAGCAGGATATTACCCGGTTTCAGATCGCGATGGAGGATCCCCTGGCGATGCGCATACTGCACGGCGCGCGTGATCTTCGCCATCAGGCGCACGATTTCGCGCTGATCATCGCGCAGCGCCGGGCCGACTTCCTGCAAGCTGCCGCCCGACGCGTATTTCATGCTGAAGAAGGGCACGCCATCTTCGCTCTCTCCCACTTCGTAGATGGGCAGGATGTTGGGATGATCGAGACTCGCCGCCGCTTCCGCTTCGCGCCGGAAACGCGCCAGGGTATCGCTGCGAGTCGGCGTGATAACTCAGGACCCGCTTGAGCGCGACGATGCGACGCGAATGCCGTTGCCGCGCGCGATAGATGACTCCCATTCCGCCGCGCCCGATCTCCTCGAGAATTTCGTAATTGCCAAGCCGCCAATGCGTGTCGCTAACCGCGATGGCATCGAGCGCAGCCGCGAATTCATCCTGGCCCATGTTCTCCTCTTTTTCCTCTCCAGTCTGGAGGAGACAGGCGAGGCAGAGGCCGTGCGCGATGCGCGAGATGGTGTGACAATGCGGGCATTCGTTGGGCGGGGCAGCCAGCATCGCCAATGAATCGGTCAGGCCAGAGAGGTTCATTGGTGAAGTTAAATCGGTATGTTTGCTAACTCACGATTCACGAGTCTCCTTCTCTTCCGGCGGCCAGCGCGGTGACGAGGTAATGCAATTCATCGTCAACTTCCCCCGGCTCCTCGACCGTCTCGGCCACTTCCTCGCGCAGCAGCTGCCGATAGCGCTGCCGGAGCTGGTGCAAGAGCCGTTTGATCTCGGCCGCTCCAACACCCAGTTCGCGCGCCAGCTTTTCGTAGGAAACATCCTCCCGATCCGCGGTCAGCGCTGTGCTCAAGACATCAAAGACGCGACGTCGCCCGTGACTTTCGCATTCCTCCTGCAACCGGCGCAGGGCCTGTTCCGCCACCGTCGCCGCCCAGCGCACATCAAAAATCCGCTCCGCCGGCCAGCTCTCGAAAGCCGCGGCGGGTATCGCCAGGCGCGAGGGCGCTTCCGCCATCCATTCATCCCAGGAAACGAACTGCACATCGCCGCCCCGCTTCCGGGCGTGCGCCTTGGCGTGACTGTCGATGAGGAAATTCTGGAGCGATGTGAGCAGGAGCGAACGGAATCGCCCGCGATCGGCGTTCGCCCGCTGGAGCAGATCACCTTTCAAGATCATGAGGAAAAAATCCTGGGTCAGATCCTGCGCATCCTCCAACGTGTTGCCGCGCCGGCAGATAAAGGCAAAAATGGGCCGCCAATAGATGCGGCAGAGCTGGGCGAGCGCTTCGCGCGCCTTTCCTTCCTCGCCCTCGCCATCGATGGACGAGAGGATCAGGCTCCAGCGGGTCGTCAAGAAACGTCCGGTGTTTCCCGCTCCATCGGTCGCCGCGTCCGGGGACATGGAGCCGATGCTCTCGGAAATCGCCCCGGCGCTCAAGCCAAATGTGGGAGGGGGCGAGCGCGCCGCGTTTTGCTCCCGCAGCCCGAGCCGGGTCACCGGGAGGGAACTCCCGTTCGGCTCGACCGGCGGCCCAAGCGATCCGGGGGAAGAGGCCGCCCTTGTTCTGGGGAGAAGAGCCGCCCGCCGCGCAGCGCTGGAAGTCTTCGCCGGAGAACGCTCTCCGACCGACTGTCGTGACGGGGCTCCGTTACGAAAATAATCCATCGCTACCAACGTTCTACGGAAGTCGCCGGCTGAAGTTCTCGAAAAATTTCTGATCTCGCTGCTCGCAGAGGCGGGGTCATCGCCTGCTCACGGACCCGGGCTTTTCTTCGAACGCATTTCGTGCGGGTTTGTCTCACCATGCCTATGAGATCAACGCAGGAAATTACCCAGCAGGTCCAGGAGTTGGGACAATGGATTTCGCCTTTGCGCGAGCAGGTCGGTCACGTCGTCGTCGGACAGAAATATCTGGTCGACCGGCTCTTGCTCGGCTTGCTCGCCAACGGTCACATCCTGCTCGAAGGCGTTCCCGGCCTCGCCAAAACGCTGACCGTCAAGACAATGGCGGCCTGCATTCAGACCGGCTTTCAGCGTCTGCAGTTCACGCCCGACCTTTTGCCCGCCGATCTGATCGGCACGCTGATTTACAATCCCCGCAGCGGCGAGTTCACGACCAAGCTCGGTCCGATTTTTTCGAACCTGATCCTGGCCGACGAAATCAACCGTGCGCCGGCCAAAGTGCAGAGCGCGCTGCTCGAGGCGATGCAGGAACGCCAGGTCACGATCGGCGACAAGACTTATCCGCTTGGCCGATCCGTTCCTCGTCCTCGCGACGGAAAATCCGCTCGAACAGGAAGGCACCTATCAGCTCCCCGAAGCGCAACTCGATCGTTTCATGCTCAAGCTAAACGTCGGTTATCCGTCGAAGACGGAAGAGCGGCGCATCCTGGATCTGATGGCGACCTCGGCGCCGGATTTGCACGTCGATCCGGTGGTCGCGCCGGAGCAGATCATCGCCGCGCGGGATCTGGTGAACCAGATTTACATCGATGACCGGGTGAAGGATTACATCGTCGACGTCGTCTGGGCGACGCGCGAGCCGGCGACCTATCGGCTCGAACTGGAAGGCCTGGTTCGCTATGGCGCTTCGCCGCGCGCCACGATTTACCTCGCGCTCGCTGCGCGCGCCTACGCGTTCCTCAACGGCCGCGGCTACGTCACGCCGCAGGATATCAAGAGCATCGGGCCCGACGTCCTGCGGCATCGCATCATCGTGAGCTACGAAGCCGAAGCCGAGAGCGTGACGAGCGAGACGGTGATCGAACGGATCTTCGCAGGGCTGCCGGTGCCGTGATTCGACGGGCGAGCAACTCAACTGTCATCCCGAGCGAAGCACCGCGCAGTCGAGGGCTCTCGTGGCATCCAAGCCGCGAGACGTCCTGATGATCCATCGAAATCTATTTCGTTTACATCCAGATGGATGCGCTCACTCGCAAAGGGAGGTGCTCTCCGTAATGCGCACGGCATCCGCTCGACTACGCCCCGCTAACCGCTCGAGATGACGAACCGCGACAAACTCCGGCCGAGATTCTCAAGAAAATCCGGGCCCTCGAGATCAAGACCAAGGGTCTCGTCCAGTCGGCCTTCGCGGGCGATTACCACAGCGTCTTCAAAGGGCGCGGGATGAATTTTGAGGACGTCCGCGAATACCAGCCGGGCGACGAGATTCGCGCGATCGATTGGAACGTGACCGCGCGTCTCGGCAACGCCTTCGTGAAGAAATTCACCGAGGAACGCGAGCTGACGGTCATGCTGGTGGTCGATGTCAGCGCTTCGGGAAATTTCGGCAGCGTCGCGCAATCGAAGCGCGAGCTCGCGGCGGAAGTCGCCTGCCTCCTCGCCTTCAGCGCGATCCGAAACAACGACAAGGTCGGGCTCGTTCTCTTCTCGGATCAGGTCGAGCTTTTCATTCCGCCGAAGAAAGGCCGCTCGCACACGCTGCGTCTGATCCGCGAGATTCTTTATTTCGAGCCGCAGGGCCGCGGCACGCTGCCGAGCCTGGCGCTCGATTACCTGAACCACGTCGTCACCCGACGCTCGGTCGTTTTCTTCATCTCCGATTTCCAGGCGGAGGATTTTTCGCGCGCGCTCACGATCACGAGCCGGCGGCACGATTTCGTCGCGATCCGGATCGATGACGAGCGCGAAGAAGTCGCTGCCCGACATCGGCATCATCACGCTGGAAGACGCCGAGACGGGCGAACAAATCGAAATCAACACCGGCGATCGCCGGACCCGCACCCGCTTCAGCGAAGCGGCGCGCGCTCAGCAGGCCGAGACCATCCACACCCTGCGGCGCAACAACATCGACACCATTTCGCTCCGCACGGGCGACGATTATCTGCCGGCATTGCGGGCCTTCTTCAAACAGCGCGAGCGCCGGATGGCGCGTCGTTAGGCAGAAGCCGATGCAAGTTTTCCTCGCGCAGGAATTTCACGACATCACCGCCGCCGGTGGATTATTTCCTCCTCCAGCCGTGGATGATCTTTTGCGCGGTCGCCAGCCTGCTCCTGCTCGTTGGCCTGACGATCTGGTTGATCAAGCGCTGGCGGAATCGTCCCGTGGTCGTGCCGACGCCGCGGCAGCGCGCGCTCGATCTCCTCGCGCGAATCGAAACCGAAATCGAGAAGCTGACTCCCTATCAATTCAGCATCCGCGTCTCGGATATCCTGCGGCGTTATGTGACCGAGCAATATCAGTTGCCGGTCACGCGGCAGACGTCGGTGGAATTTCTCAACGCGCTCGCCGCGACCTCGCCGTTTTCCGGCCGATGAGCAATCGCTGCTCGAGCGATTTCCTGAATCGTTGCGACCTGATCAAGTTTGCGCGCTACGACGCGACCCGGGAAGACAGCCGGCTGCTTGCTCGATGAAGCGGAGCCGTTTTGTGAAGGGAGGCGCGCTTGAGCCTGCCTGATTTTCTGGTCGCCCAATTCGCCCTGGGGATTTTCCTTCGCGCACCCCTGGCTGCTCCTGCTCCTCCTGCTCGTGCCGCTGCTCGCCTGGCTGCGCGGTCAGCGCGGCGCGGCGGCCGCCTTGGTCTTTTCCTCGACCGCGACGCCTGCGCTCGCTCGGCAAGCGGAGCACTTCGCGCGCGGGCCGCATCATGCATGGCCTGCTCTATCTCGCGCTCGCCATTTTCATTTTCGCGCTCGCCCGTCCGCAGCTCGGCAAGAGCCTGACCGAGGTCGAGGCGAGCGGGATCGACATCATGGTCGTGCTCGACGTTTCCGGCTCGATGTTGACCAAGGATTTCACGGTCGGCGGCGATTCGGCGACCCGGATCGACGCGATTCGCGAAGTGACACGAAAGTTCATCGAAGGCCGGCCTAACGATCGGATCGGCATCATCGCCTTCGCCGGCCGGCCCTATGTCGTTAGTCCGTTGACCCTCGACCACGATTGGCTGCTGCAAAATCTCGAGCGGGTGCGGATCGGACTGGTCGAGGACGGGACCGCGATCGGTTCGGCGATGGCGTCGGCGGCCAACCGGTTGAACGACAAGAAGTCGAAGAGCCGCGCGATCGTTCTCCTGACCGACGGCGAAAACAACGCCGGGAAAATTCCACCGAACACCGCGGCGGAAGCGATCAAGGCGCTCGGCATCCATCTCTTCGCGATCGGCGCGGGGATCAACGGCATCGCGCCCGTGCCGGTCTTCGATCCAGTCGAACGGCCGCCCGGTCACCGACGTCGCGGGCAACATCATTTATCAGAATCAGCGCGTGCAGTTCAACGAAGCGGGCTTGAAGGAAGTGGCGCAGATCGCCGGCGGCCAGTTCTTCCGCGCGACCGACACCGATTCGCTCGAGAACATTTATGCGCGACATCGACAAGATGGAGAAATCGACCGTCTCGGTAAAAAAATATCAGCAGTACCGCGATCTTGTTTCCGATCTGTTTGATGGCGGGCGCCGGGCTCCTGCTGGCCGAGCTGCTGCTCTCGCAAACCATCTGGAAAAAGCTGCCATGACCTTTGGAAATCCAATCTGGCTTTGGGCCTTGCTCGTGCTTCCGGCGCTGGCGTTTTTCTTCGCGCGCGCCGAGCAGCTCGGCGCGGAAAAGCTGCAGAAGTTCGTCGCGGCGCGTCTGCTTGCCGCAACTGGCCGGGACGGTCAATCGCGGCCGGCGCATCTTGCGTTTCGTCCTTCTCCTCCTCGTCCTCGCGCCTCGTCCTCGTTAGCCTGGCGCGACCGCGCTGGGGCTACACCTTCGATGAGGTGAAACGCAAGGGACTCGACCTGCTCCTCGCGGTCGACGTTTCGCGCAGCATGCTTTCGAACGATGTGCAGCCGAGTCGTCTCGAGCGCGTCAAGCTGGCGACGCAGGATTTGATCAACGAACTGCAGGGCGATCGCGTCGGCCTGATCGCATTTGCCGGCCGCGCCTTCCTCCAGGCGCCCCTCACGATCGACTACGACGCCGCCGTCGATTCGATCAACGATCTCGACACCAAAATCATCCCGGAAGGCGGCACCAATATTTCCGACGCGATCGCGCTGGCGACCCGGACCTTCGGCAAGTCCGCAACCGGCAATCGCGCGCTGATCATTTTCACCGACGGCGAAGAATTGAGCGGCGATGCGGTGCGCGCGGCGAAAGCAGCGGCGGAGGCAGGCGTGCGCATTTTCACGGTCGGCGTCGGCACGCCGAGCGGCTCGCTCATTCCCATCCAGGGCGACAGCGGCGGCACCGCGTTCGTGAAAGACGCCAAAGGGGAAGTCGTGAAATCGAAGCTCGATGAAACGCGCCTGCGCGAGGTCGCCCAGGCCGCGGGCGGCTTTTATCTGCATCTCGAAAACGGGCCGCGGACGATGAAGCAGCTCTTCAGCGAAGGGCTCGCCAAGATGCAGGTGGCCGACATCAACGCGCGCATGTCGCGCCGGCCGATCGAGCGTTACGAGTGGCCGCTGGCAGCCGCGATTCTGCTCTTCGCGATCGCGCTCTTGATCAACGATCGCAAGGGATCGCGCACGCCGACGGCAGACCGCCGCCGCGTCGCGAACGGAAGCCGCTCGATCGCTGCCGCCGCAGCGCGTGCTCTTCCTTGTCCGCACGCCGGCTGGGCGCAGCGCCGCTTCTCCCGGCTTGGAATTATACGAGCAGCAAAAATATCCCGAGGCCTACGAGCATTTCGAGAAAACGCTGCAGGAAAATCCCGGCGCGCGGCCAGACCGATCGCATCCAGTTCGACGCCGGCGCGGCGGCTTACAAAATGAAGGACTACAACAAGGCGTTGCAGTCCTTCAGTCAGGCGCTGCTTTCGAAAAATCCGCATCTGCAAAGCGAGAGCCAATTACAATCTCGGCAACACGCTCTATGAGCGCGGCGAGGCGGAGAAGAGCGACGAGAAAAAGCTAAGCAACTGGGAGAGCGCGCTCCCGCATTACGAGGAAACGCTCAAGGCGGAACCGAAAAACAAGAACGCGAAGGACAACTACGAGTACGTCAAAAAGAAGATCGAGGAGCTGAAGAAAAAGCAGGAGCAAAAACCGTCGCCGACTCCATCGCCCTCCCCATCGCCATCACCGTCGCCGCAAAAGGACCAGAAGAAGGATCAAAAGCAGGACGACAAGAATCAGCAACAACAGACAGAACGATCAACAGCAGAAGGACCAGCAGCAAAAGGATCAGCAGCAACAGCACACAATCGCAGAACGGACAGGGTTCAGGCAAAGGGCAAAAGTCGGAGAACAAGCAAGTCTCCGACGCCAACGCCGACGCCCGCACCCCGAGCCCGGCCAGCCGAGCCCCATCTCCGGCGGCCAGCGCGAGCCCGACACCGGCGATGAGAACGAACAGAACGGCGCCGGAGAATCGCCGCACGGCGAATCGCCCGAGCTCCTTCGCCTTCCGCAGGGCGAACAACCGGGCGCTTCGCCGACGCCCGGAGAACGAAGGAACTCCCTCACCCACACCGGGTTCCGCCGATCAAAACGGCGGCGAAAACGGCGAGCAGCCCAGCCCGACTCCGGCCGGCACGCCCGGGCAAACCGCCGACCGGCGACGTCAAAGGCGCGGGCGAAGAAAAACCGAAAGGAGACGAGAAAGCCGCGCCAGCGCCGAGGTCGAACCGGAGAAGGAAGGCGAGATGAGCCCGAAGCAAGCGGCAGCGCTCCTCCAATCGATGAAAGACGAGGAGCAGAAAGTGCAGCTTGATGAACACAAGCGCGTGCGTCCTGTCTATAACGACTGGTAGCGGCGGAAGGTTGATGGTTGAGCGTCGATGGTTCACTTGAAATGACATTTTTCCGACGAGTTTTACTGCTGGCATTGCTCGCAATGCGCGAGCGACGCCAGTCGGCCCGCGCCGATTCGCCGACCGTCACCGCCGTCCTGACCAGCTCGGAAACGGAAGTCGATCGACCGGTGCAGTTGCAGATCAAGGTGACGGGCGATTCGAACGCGACTCCGCCGAACGACATCGCGGTGGACGGCCTCGACATCCGCTACAGCGGCCAGTCGCAACTGGTCGAGGGACGCAACTTTCGTTTCACCTACAGCTTCGTTTACAACTACACCATCCTCCCGCTCAAGGCCGGGACCTTCACCATCCCGCCGCAGGCGGTGCGAACGAGCAGCGGCACACTGCGCACCCCGGCCCTGACCCTGAACGTCGCGCCTAACGAAAACGGCACGACGAGACGTCGCGACGCGGCAGCGCGGCGGCGGGAACGCGATCGACGAGAAGAAGCATTGCTTTCGCCGAGCTGATCATTCCAAAAACAACGGCCTATGTCGGCGAAACCATTCCGGCCGAGATCCGGCTCGGGATCAACACGCGCGTGCC
This sequence comes from uncultured Verrucomicrobiae bacterium, assembly GCA_963821615.1. Taxonomy (GTDB): domain Bacteria; phylum Verrucomicrobiota; class Verrucomicrobiia; order Chthoniobacterales; family UBA10450; genus Palsa-1392. The sequence goes on from CAWGEN010000013.1 coordinate 115,124, forward strand.
GCACCGGCTGATCGAGGGCGCGACCCTCAGCGGACAGGGCTTCACCGCCCAGCGGATGCCGAATCCCGGAGCAGACCATCGAGTCGATTAATGGGCGCTCCTATGAAATCGTCACCTTCAAGACGGCGATCACCGCCGGTCCGGAGCGGCAAGCTCGAAATCGCCGCCAAGGACGCCAAGGCGATCGTGCAAGTTCCCGCGCACAGGTGGCAATCGACCGCGCTCGCCTTTCGATATTTTCGGAATGGATGACCCGTTTTCCGATCCATTCTTCAACGATCCCTTCGCCGGCAGTGGCGAGAGCAGCGGGAGGTAAAGTTCTCGAGCGAAACGACAACGATCGAGATCAAGCCGCTGCCGCCGAACGCGCCGCCGAGTTTCTCGGGCGCGGTGGGAATCTTTTCCCTCACCACTGACGTGAAACCGAAAAAGGCGCAGGTCGGCGATCCGCTCACCGTGACGGCGAGCATTTCCGGCCGCGGCAATTTCGACCGGGTCACGGCGCCCGTCCTGGAAAACGATCGCGGCTGGCACACCTATCCGCCGGGCTCGAATTTCAAAGCCGGACGACGACATCGGGATCAGCGGCACCAAGACCTTCGAAATGGTGCTCACGCCTAACGAACCGAAAAAGGCCGTTCCGCCGCTGCTCTTTTCCTATTTCAATCCGCTGAAGGAAAGCTACGTCACGCTCAAGGGCGACAAGCTGCCGGTCGTGGTCGAAGGCGGCGCCGCCACCGCAGTCGACGCCGGCGATCGCGAGCGCTTCCACGGCACCACACGCGCCGCCGACCGCGCGCCCGACCGCCGCACCGCAAGCTCAGGATATTCTTTATCAGCTGACGGATCACGGCGGCTGGGGACAGACGTTTGCTCCGGTTTTCATGCAGCCCGGTTTTTTGGGCCGCGCAGGCGATTCCGTTTCTCGGCTTGATCGGTTTCTTCGGTTGGGAAATGCGGAAACGCCGCCTCGAGAATCGCGAAGGGCAACGCCGTCGCCGCCTGGGAGCACGAGACGGCGGAGCTGCAGCGCAAACTGCGGCGGGCGAACGATCCGCCGGACAAATATTTCGCCGAAGCACTTGCGCGTGGTGCAGTTCAAGACCGCGCTCGCCTCCCGCAGTCGCCGGATCGAGCCCAACACGGTCGATGCCGAGACGGCGGTCGCGGCCTTCGATCTGCCGGAGGAAAACGCGATCGGATGCGCGAACTTTTCCGGCGGAGCGATGAGCTGCGCTACAGCGGCCGGCAAAATGGCAACGGCACCGTCGCGGAGCGAAACGCGACGCGAAGTGCTGGAACTAATCGACAGTCTGACCTGAAATGCGCGCACCACTTTCCATCGTTCTCATTCCGCCGCTGCGCTTTGCCTGGCAACGGTGCACCGCCGGCCCGGGCGGATGCCGACGCGACTTTCGCCAAGGCGAATGCCGATTATGCCGCCGGGCATTTTCCCGCCGCGATCGCCGGTTACGAATCGCTCGTCAAGAGTCGTCAGTGGAATCCGAGTTTGTTTTACGATCTGGGCAACGCCTATTTTCGCACCGGCGATTTCGGTCGCGCCATCCTGAACTACGAGCGTGCGCTCGCCCTCGACCCGGCGCAGCCCGAAGCGCGGGCCAATCTGCAATTGGCGCGCGACCAGGCGCGCGCGCTCGAACTCGCCCGGCTGGGCGGAAGAGCATCTCGACTTTCTGACGCCGGGATCAGTATGCGTGGCTTGCAGCGGCCGCCTTTTGGGGTGCCGCGGCGATTCTCTGCGGACTCTATTTCGCCCAACGCCGGCCGGTCGTCTGGATTTTCGCGCTCTTCTTGTTAGGCACGATCTCGGCCGGCGCGGCCTTCGCGGTTTATCAGTTCGAGACCGGACGTGCGGGACGCGATCTCGCGATCGTGACCAGAAAGAATATCCAGGCGCGCCTCGCCACGGCGGAGAGCGCAGGCACCGTCCTGGTCCTGCCACCGGGAAGCGAAATCAAGATTCTCAGCACGCGTGGCGACTGGTCTTACGCGGCGCTTGCCTAACGACCTGCGGGGCTGGATTCCGGCGCAGAGCGCCGAGCGCGTCCGCCTCTAACGTGGGAGGGGCCTTTGCGCCCGCGATGGGCCTTGCGCTCTGCGTCTACGTGATCGGGGCCAAAGGCGCCTCCCACGTTTGAGACCGCTGGTCTTGTAAGCCTCTCATCTTGAGCCTATGAACGCGGAGATGGATGTCGGAACGAACAAGAAGGCGTTCCAGATCAATCTCGACATCGAAAGCGCTACGGGACGTTTGCCGAAATCGGCGCCGGCCAGGAAGTGGCGCGGCGCTTTTTCCAGGTCGGCGGCGCCTCCGGCACGATCGCAAAAACGATGTCGGCCTACGACATGCAGTTCAGCGACGCGATTTACGGCACGACCGATCGCTACGTCAGCCGCGCCCGGCTCCAGACGATGCTCGACCACGAGTATTCGCTCTTGATCGAACGGCTCGACCAGAAGATGGGCGACGAGCGGACCTTTTTTGTCTTCGCGGACACGGTCGCGGCGCGCAGTTTCAAGCAGCACAACGAATCGCACGGCTGGCTCGGGATGCGTTTCCAATCCGAACCGCGCGGCGAACCAAGCCAGATCATCATCCACGTGCGGATGCTCGACGAAGCGAACGTCGACCAGCAGGAAGCGCTCGGGATCATCGGCGTGAACCTGATTTACGGCGCCTTCTACGATCATCAGCCGGAGAAACTGATCGCCTCGCTCCACGAAAATCTGCCGCCGGAGCGCATCCAGGTGGACATGATCAAGTTTTCCGGACCAGCCTACGCGAAGGTCGACAACCGGCTGATGAGCCTGCAACTGGTGAGCCAGGGCCTGACGAACGCGGTGATGTTCACCGCCGACGGCGAGACGGTGCAGCCGGCGGAGATCTTCCACAAGAAAGCGATCATCGTCGAGCGCGGCAGTTTCCGTCCGGTCACCTACGCGACGAACGACATGCTGGAAGGCGCACGCCAAATTTTCCTCAGTCTGCCGGGCGCCAAAGAGGAAGATCTCGTCGTGCTGATGGAGATGACACTGGAAAACCTGCTCTCGGAGGGCCAGCTCAATCACGCCGATTTTCTCGCGCGGGTGGATATTCTCGGCTCGTTAGGCCGAACCGTTTTGATTTCGAAGTTCGGCGAATATTACCGGCTCGCCGGCTATCTTTCCCGTTACACCAACAAGATGGTCGCACTTGTCATGGGCGTGCCGAGCCTGGACGAGATCTTCGACGAAAAATATTATCTCAATCTCGAAGGCGGCATTCTCGAAGCGCTCGGTCGGATGTTTAAGAGCGGCCTGAAACTTCTTGTCTATCCGGTCGAGGACGAGAAGACGGGCGAATTGCTGACCGCGACGCAGCTCGAGGTCGCGCCCAACCTGCGCCATCTCTACCAATACCTGATCGAGAACGGCTTCATCCAGGAGATCACCAATTTCAATCGCGAATACCTGAAGATTTTCCCGCCCGACGTCCTCGCGAAAATGCAGGCGGGCGATCCGACCTGGGAAAGAATGGTGCCGCCGGAGGTTTCGCGAATGATCAAGGCGCGGCAGTTTTTCGGTTATCGTCCGTCGGTCGCCGCCTGAAAAGCAGAACAGCACAACCCGCGGGGAGAATTTTCCAAAGCGCGGCGTGCCCGGCACGGTTTTCGCTTTAAGAAGCGCAACGACCATGGCCAAGTCCGCGAATTCAGTCATCGGCATCGATCTCGGCAAGCACGTTTTCAAAAGTGTGTTGCTGCAACGCAAGGGCGATCACCGCTTCGTGCTGACCAATTACGCGCTCTCGCGCCGTGCCGGAAGCAATCAACAACGCCGACGAACTGGCGCAACAGGTCAAACTATTGCTCAAGGATCTCGGCGGCAGCGCGAAGAGTTGCGCCGTGGCCGTTTCCGATCCGAACGCGCTCCTGCGCATTATCGAACAGCCCAACACGCCGGTCGAATTGCTCCGCAGCGCGCTTCGTCTCAACGGCCTCGCGGTTCTCAATCAGGAATGCAAAGATTTCGTGCTCGATTGCGCGCCGGTTTCGGCGGTCGCGCTGGCCGGCGTCGCTCCGAATGGCGCCGCCAGTGGAAAACTCGGGCAAGACCCGTTATCTCGTCGGCGGGATGCTGCGCCCGGCGGTCAAACAAATTTCCGAAGCGATCAGCAAGACAAAGACGACCGGCCAACATTCTGCAGCTCGCGCCGATCTGTTCCTTCAACGCCTTCGAGTTTGCCTACCCGGAGGTTTTCGCCAACGAAGCCTTTCTCCTGCTCGACATGGGCCACCAGCAAAGCACGGTGCTGATCGGTCACAAGACGGAGCTGATGCTCGTGCGCAGCGTCGATTACGGCGGCAAACTCTTCGGCGAAGCGCTGACCGCGGATGGCGCAGTCGACGCCGAAGCGGCACGCATCCTGATGCAGCAGGGCGACGCGGGCATGGCGGAGACCTGCCGCAGCTCGCTTCTCGGTCTCGCCACCGAAGTGCGCAACTCGATCGGATTTTTCGAAGGCCAGTGCGAAGAAAGCATTCACCGGATTTTTGTCTCCGGCGGCATGGCCAAGACGGAAATGATTTTGCAAACCCTGAGCGATGAGCTGGGTCTGCCCTGCGAAATTTGGGATCCGCTCGAGACCTGCGAAGTGGCGCTGCCACCGGCCAAGCGCCAGGCACTCTCGAGCGAGTTTGTCTCCCTCAACGTCGCGTGCGGCGCAGCCATCTCCTACCTGAAAGCCGCCTAACGATGGCCCTGCAACTCAATCTTCTCCACGAGGAAATCACCGAGGAGCGGCAACGCAAACGCGATCCACTCAAGCTCGGCGTCATCGCCCTGAGCTGCTTTCGGCGCGATCCTCTTCCTCTACTACGGCTGGAACGCCTATCGGACGATCCAGATCAAGAGCCGTCTCAATGCCGCCGAACGCGAGTGGAAGAAAGTCGAACCGAAAGTGACCGCCGCGCAGAAACGGGCCACTGAACTCCACCAAATCATCGACAGCACCAAGGTGCTCGACGGTCTGATCGAAGATCGCTTCTACTGGGCGCCTTTTCTCGCGCAGGTTTCCCATTGCGTCGCGCCTAACCTCCAGGTGACCAGTCTCGACGGCAGCATCGTCGAGGCGAACCATTCGGTCGCGATCGCGCTCGAAGGTCTCGCCGCCGCCCGGGAACCGCGCGCCGCCGCCGAAGAACTCCGGCAGCTCCTGCATCGAACAGCTCGAGAAAAGCTACAGCGAGCGTCAAGGTGACCTTCAAGAACCTCGAGGACCTCGACACGGTGGTGAACCTGGGCGGTGTCCCGACGCGCCAGCGCCCGCTTCGTCCTCAGCGTCACCTTCAACCCGAAACCCGCCGACGCGGCCAAAGCGGAAGAGCCCAGCCAAGGACGATCGCGAAAGCGAAATGAAGCCGAAGAAACTCAACAAAGATCAGATTCAAAAGATCGCCCTGAGCACCCTCGGCTTTATCGGCGCTGATCTATTGCTACTTCAATTTCTTCCTCGGGCCGCTGAACAAGAGCCGCGAATCGATGACCGTGGCGATCGCCGACCGTGCAGGCGAAAACGGCCTCCTCCAAGACCGAGATGAAAAAGACCGCCAACCTCGAGGTCCAGGCCAAGGAGGCGACCGGCCGTTACGAGGCGCTCAAGGCGACCACGGCGGACGGCGCGCCGATCGCCTGGTTCCCGCCCAAGATGCGCACCTTTTTCGGCGACCAGGGGATCGACAAAGTCACCGCGCGTCTCGAATCGAGCGCCGATTTCAAGCAACCGGAGCTGTCGGATTGGATCAAGGACACCTGGGCAATCGATTTGCCCCAGAGTGAATACGGCGACCTTGGAAAAGCGATCGCCGAATTGGAAAACACCGAGCCGTTGCTCGCCATCCAAACAGTCGTCGATTCACGCCGTGCCGGACGAGCCGCAGTACCAACAGGTCAGCCTCTCCGCGCAGACCGCGTCTCCTCAAGAAATGAAGAATCTCCTGCTCGCTCTTTGCCTAACGAGTCTGCTGCTTCCGCGCGGCCCGGGCCGAGGAAGCCGGTGCCGGCGATCGAATTGAAGCAGCAAATCGACCTTTGACGCGGCCGACGCTCGCGATCCCTTCTGGCCGATCGGCTGGAAAAAGCCGGGGCCGAAGATCTCAACGTAGCGGCCGGTCCGGATCTCTCGCCGACTTCCTTCTCCCTGACCTCGGTCACGATGGGCGCCGGGCCGCACTTCGCGATCCTGAATGGCAAGATCATGCAGGAAGGCCAGCAGTTCGGTCTGCAGTTCGGCAACCAGGTTTACCAGGTGACCCTGCGCTCGATCGAAGACGGCCAGGTCATCCTCGTCTACCAGGATTCCGAGATCATGGTGCCGTTGCGGCGCAAGTAGTCATTGCCGTCACTCGCGAGCGCAATATCGTCCCCGCGCTGCCAGAGCGAGGCGCTACATTTTCGTCCGGGTCCCGCGTGCTCGGATGACGAATAAAACTCACGATAACTCCGCGCATTTTCCTCCAGCTTCCTCCGCAGCACCCTCTGCGGGTCACTCGCTTTCCCGCCGCGCAAAACCGCCGCCACACAGAGCCGCACCATCCCGACAAAGTCGTCGATCGCGACATATTCCGGCTGCGATCGTGCCCTCCGGCGTGACATTGTGATAGTTGCCGAGCGCGAGACTCGCCGCCGCGCAGGTGTAGCCGTAAAGCTGGTAGGCGGTCGCTTCGCAGGTCCCGCCATCGAGCAGGCAACGTTGCACCGGAATTCTCTCTTCCTGCGCGACGCTCAGCAGTCGCGCCGTCGCCGGACCATCGAAGCTCGAAACCTTGTCCCCCACCCGGACGATCGGACCTTTCCCGATTTCCGCCGTGCCGCGCGGCGTGCTCGTTTCGAGCGAGAGAATCGTCAGGCTGCGAGGCAGGATTCCCGCTTGCGCGAGCTTGATCGCGCCGACGAAACCGACTTCCTCCGCCCGGGTGAAAAGCCCAACGCAATGCGCCGTCGCGGCCTTTTCCTCCAACTCGCGAAAGAGGCAGATGATCTCCGCGCAGCCGAGCAAATCGTCGCACGCGCGGGAATGAATCTGACGGTCACGAATCTCAAAGGGCGGCAGGTCCCACATCGCAAAATCGCCAAACGATTTCGTCTTCGGATTGCTGCGAAACCGCTCGGGCGACGGAACCGAGAAACTGCATCTCGCCGTCTCTTGCCGCGGACCCAGCCCGGATGATCCATGTGCGCGGCGAACGCCCCACGCCGCGGCTCGTCTCCGGCCTCGCCGATAATGCGCGATGACGTTCCCAAAGCCGTCGCGCTCAAATTTTACGTGCGGACATTTCCGCAACTGCGCCTCGATCTCCGCCCGCACCGCATCTTCGCGAAAGGGCGCGGTCGGCTGATTCGCCAGCGCTTCCACGACGGCGAGCATTTCCTTCTCGCGCATTCTTGCCTAACGATTCGCAACCCGCAGCTGCGCAAGCGGCACGAACTCGCTCTCGTGCAGCACCACCGGCTTCGTCCCGCGCAGAAGCCGCCACCATTGCCAGGCGCAACCGGCCACGATCAAAAAGACCAGGAACAAGAAAGGCCGCGCGCCACGAGCGCGTCGATTCGCCAGATAAGCGCCTGGCGCGCGTAGTCGATATTTCGCCGGAGCAGTCCGCGACAGATTTCGTCCGCCATCTTCAGGAAACCAAGCCTCGGATCGGGCGAAAAGATCTTCAGGTAACCGGCCGAAAACGTGACCACGATCATGAAAACCAGCGGGACCAGCGTCGTCCAGACGTAGCGAGCCTTGCCCATCTTGATCAGGATCGTTGTGCCGAGGCAGAGCGCGATGACGGAGAGCAGCTGATTGGCCAGACCGAAGAGCGGCCAGAGGCTGTTGATTCCGCCTAACGGATCAATCACCCCCTGGTAGAGAAACCAGCCCCACGCACTGACCATCAGCACGCTCGCGAAAAGATTCGCGCTCCACGAGCGCGTGTTGGCCAAGGGTCGCCAGACTTGGCCTAACAAATCCTGCAGAAGAAAACGGCCGACGCGCGTGCCGGCATCGAGCGTCGTCAGGATGAACAGCGCCTCGAACATGATCGCGAAGTGATACCAAAGCGCGAGCGCGGTCGGGCTGGGCGAGACGCGCGCAAACATGTGCGCCATCCCGACCGCAAAGGTCGGCGCGCCGCCCGCGCGACCGAACATCGTGCTCTCGCCGAGATCGCTCGCGAGCTGCTTCATCTCGGGTTCGGTGACCGGAAATCCGGCGGCGGAAACCTTCGCCACCACTTCGCTTGGCGTGCCCTTCGCGTTGATCGCAAAGTATTGGCCCGGCTGCGAGCACGCAGGCCGCGATCAACGCCATCAGCGCGACCATCATCTCGGTCACCATCGCGCCGTAGCCGATGTCGCGAATGCGCGATTCGCGTTCCAGCATTTTCGGCGTCGTGCCGGATGCGATCAGCGAGTGAAAACCGGAAACCGCGCCGCAGGCGATCGTGATGCAGACGAAGGGAAAAACCGGTCCGGCAAAGACAAGACCGGTCCCATCGATGAAGCGCGAAAGCGCCGGCATTTGCAGCGTCGGATGGATCAGGATCACCGCGATCGCGAGCGCCGCGACCGTTCCCAGCTTCAGAAAAGTGCTCAGATAATCGCGCGGAGTGAGCAGCAACCAGACCGGCAGCGCGGAGGCCGCGAAGCCGTAAATCATCGACCGCCCAGGCGAGCCATTTCTGATCGTGACGGAACCAGCTTTCGATCGCCGGAAATTGGGGCAGAAATTGTCCGCCCCAGACCGCGAAAAGCAGGCCTAACAAACCGAAAACTGTCATCCATCCGACTCCAACTCGGCCGGAGCGAAGACCGATTCCCATGATCAGCGGCGACCGGAATCGTCGTCGCCATGGTGAAGACGCCCCACGGACTCTTGGCCAGCGCCTGCACCACCACGAGCGCGAGCACGGCGAGCAGAATGACCATGATGGCGAGCACACTGACGAGCGCGAGCGCGCCGACCGCGCTGCCGATTTCCTCCTTCACCATCTGACCGAGCGTCTTCCCGCGCCGCCGCACGGAAGCGAAGAGCACGATCATGTCGTGCACACCGCCGCCCAGCGTTGCCCCGATCAAGAATCCAAAGCGTTCCGGGCAGATAACCGAACTGCGCGGCGAGCACCGGGCCGACGAGCGGGCCGGGACCGGCGATCGCGGCGAAGTGATGACCGAACGCCATCCAGCGATTGGTCGGGACGAAATCCTTGCCGTCATCCACCACCAGCGCGGGCGTGGCGCGCTCGTCGTTGAGGACGAGCACTTTGGTCGCGAGCCACTTGCTGTAGAAGCGATAACTGATCGCCGTCGCGCACAAGCCGGCGGTCACGATCCAGAGCGCGTTGACCGGTTCGCCCCGGGCAAAGGCCAGCACCGCGACCGCGCCGCGCCGAGCAGCGCGATCCCAATCCAGAGGAGGAATTTGAGCAGTCTGGATCATCGTACGCCAGCGACTATAACGCGGCGTGCATTCCATCGGCAATCCCGGAGGGACGTGCTTCCGCACGTCCTCGCATCGTCGCTAACGAAGCACGTCGACTCCGATGCGCTACCCTAACGAGTCCCGCATCTGCTGGAGCTGCGCGAGACGCTCGGCGAAATCGTTTTCCCGCTGCCGATGCTCGACCTACGACCGCGGCCGGCGCGTTGGCGACGAAATTTTCGTTCGCCAATTTCTTCCGCACCGTCACCAACTCGGCTTCGATCTTCGCGATCTCTTTGCCGAGGCGCTCGCCGCTCCGCCTCCAGATCGATCAAGCCTTCGAGCGGCAGGTAAAGTTCTCCGAGCGGCGTGAGCGCGGTCGGCGTTCCCTTGGGCGGCTCGTAATTCGGCGTCAGATCGAGCCGCTCCGCATTGAGCAAGATGCGCAAGACGGCCGCTTCTTCTTCGCTCAACGCACTCGAAGGCCGGAGCACAAACACGATACGCTTGTTCGAGGCGATGTTGAAATCGCGACGCAGACCGCGACCGGCACTCACCGTTTCGTATTTCGCATTCGGCGAATTGTTCGTCGTTAGGCGTGAGGCCGTAGTGCTTCTTGAATTCGTCATCGAGCGGCTGCGGCCAGCGCGCGAACTGGATCGTTCTGCGCTCCCTGATCTTCCGGCAGATTCGTGTTGAAACCGAGCCCGTGCCAGAGTTCCTCCGTGATGAAAGGCAGGAAGGGATGAAACAAACGCAGGGTGTGGCCAAGCACGAAATCGATCACCGCGAGCGTGTTGGCTTTGCGCGCGCTCGGCGGTTCCGCGTCCGGCATCCCGAGCGCGGCCTTGCTCGCTTCGAGATACCAATCGCAATATTCGCTCCAGAAAAAGCGATAGAGCGCCTGCGCGGCTTCGCTGAAATTGTAGTCCTCCAGCGCCTGCGTGACCGCGCGGATCGCGGCATCGAGGCGCAACAGGATCCATTTGTCGTCGCTGGTGAGGAGCGCAGGATTGATTTCGCCTTCGGTCTCGCCGCCGTGCATCTGGCGGAAGCGCGTCGCGTTCCAGAGCTTGTTCGCAAAGTTGCGGCCTTCCTCGATCTGCTTCTCGTCGAAACGAATGTCCTGGCCGCTGGGCGCGATCCGCATCAGGCCGAAGCGCAGGCCGTCGGCGCCGTATTTCGCGATCAGATCGAGCGGATCGGGCGAGTTGCCTAACGACTTGCTCATCTTCCGTCCCTGCGCGTCGCGGATCAGGCCGGTGAAAAAGACATCTTTGAAAGGGCGCCTGCCCGGTGTATTCGAGCCCGGCCATGATCATGCGCGCGACCCAGAAAAAGATGATGTCCGGCGCGGTCACGAGATCGCTCGTCGGATAAAACTTCGCCCGGGTCGCGTCGTCCATCGTTTCGAACGGCCAGAGCCAGCTCGAAAACCAGGTGTCGAGCACATCGGGATCCTGCTCCCAGTTCTCCGCGATCGGACGGCGGCTCGATGTCGACGTGGATGCTTTCGCCGGAATTCGGATCTTTGCTTCCGGTACCAGACCGGAATGCGATGGCCCCACCAGAGCTGACGGCTGATGCACCAGTCCTGGATGTTCTCCAGCCAATGCTGGTAGACCGCTTCCCAGCGCTCGGGACGGAAACGAATCGCGCTCGTTGGGCCCGACCGCAGCGCGCGCTTCCTCGACACGCGGATATTTCAGGAACCATTGCTCGCTCAGGCGCGGCTCGATCGGGACGCCGGCGCGCTCGCTGAATCCGACCGTGCTCTCGTGCGGTTCTTCTTTCGCGAGCAGCCCGCTCTCCGCGAGCAGTCTCGGCCGCTTTCTTGCGCGCGACGAAGCGGTCCAGCCCGTCGAGTTCCGGAACGCCGGGACAATTGATCGTGCCGTTCGGATGCAGGACATCGATCACCGGCAGGCCGTGCCGCTGGCCAATTTCGAAATCGAGCTTGTCGTGCGCCGGGGTCACTTTCAGAACGCCGGTGCCGAATTCCGGATCGATCCCTGCATCGCCGATGATCGGCAACTGCGCGCGATCGAGCGGACGCCAGACTTTCTTGCCTAACGATGCGCGATAGCGCTCATCATCGGGATGCACCGCCAGCGCGACGTCGGCCATGATCGTCTCCGGCCGCGTCGTCGCGACTTCGATGAATCGTCCCGGCTCCTCGACCAGCTCGTAGCGCACATAGTAGAGCGCGGATTTTTGCGGGGTCGGGATCACTTCCTCGTCGGAGAGCGCGGTCAGGGCGACCGGGTCCCAGTTCACCATCCGACGGCCGCGATAGATCAGCCCCTTCTGGTAAAGATCGACAAAGGTGCGCTGCACCGCGCGCGACATAATCCGTCGTCCATCGTGAAACGTTCGCGCGACCAATCGCAGGAGCAGCCGAGCCGCTTCAGTTGTTCGATGATGATGCCGCCGTGTTTGTCCTTCCATTCCCAGACGCGCCGGAGAAATTCCTCGCGCCCGAGATCGTGGCGCGTCTTGCTCTTCTGTCCTTGCGCAGATCTGCTTTTCGACCACGGTTTGCGTGGCGATCCCGGCGTGATCGGTGCCCGGCAGCCAGAGCACTTCCTTGCCCAGCATGCGCGCGCGCCGGGCGAGGATGTCCTGGATGGTGTTGTTCAGGACGTGCCCAAGGGTGAGCACGCCGGTGACGTTCGGCGGCGGGATGACGATGGAATACGCCGGCTTGGTCGAAGCGGGGTCGGCCGTGAAACAAGCCGTCGGCCAGCCAGCGCGCGTACCATTTCGCCTCGACCGCCTGCGGTTCGTAAGCCTTGGAAAGTTCCGCCATGGGGAGCAATCATCGAAGAGCGCACGACGATTGCAAAACGAAAACCGCGGGCGCCGGTGTGCTAGATTCCGGTCAATGGAAAAGGTGAACCTGGAGGAAAAGTTCGCGGCCTTTACGGAACATTGGCGGCCGAAAATCGTCGGCGGAATTGAACGGCCAGGAAGTGAAAGTGGTGAAGTTCCAAGGCGAGTTTGCCTGGCATCAACACGACAGTGGAGGATGAGCTGTTTCTCGTCTGGCGCGGCCGGATGCGGATCGAATTCCGCGACCGCGACGGTCGAGTTGGAGCCGGGCGAATTCCTCGTTGTTCCGCACGGCGTTGAGCATCGCACGGCGGCCGACGAGGAAACGGAGGTCGTCCTCTTCGAGCCCGCCGCAACGCGCAACACCGGCAGCGCGGAGGAGTCGGAGTTTACAGCTCCGGATGGTGTGCGCTTGTTGTAGCGTCCGCTACAACCGGGTCACTGCGGCTTGGATTCCGGCAGCTTGAAGCCGACGTAGGTTCCAGCGCTGATTCCGAGCAAGCCCAGGAGCGTGGCGCTGAACTGCGGCATGGCCAATTCGTTGTAAACGTTGGCGACGAACATGATTCCAAGGATCAGCGTCCAGACAAAGATCTGGAACCGGTGGAAGCTGATCACGTTGTTTTCCGCCAGCAAGTCGTACATCACGCCTTTCCAGGTCGGCCACGCGAAGTAAACACTTTGCCAGCGGTAATTCGCCAGCCTTTCGCGCACTTCATTCTGCTGGCGCTCATTTTCCTCCAGTCCGTTTTTGTCCGACGATGACATGGCGGCGCGCGCTTTCTGGAGCGTTTCCAATTCCTTTTGCGTCCGCAACTGGAGATCCTTCAATTCCGCCAGCACTTCGAGGTGCGGCTTCGTCACGTCGACAGTCGGTTCACTGCCGGAGGAACTGCTGGACTTGGAGGCATCGACAAAAGCGGAACCTAGGGCCGTGCCCGCGCTGATCCCGATCAATCCCAAAACTGAGGTGTTGAGGGTGTCCATGTCGCCGGTCACGATCCAGAGAAAAAAATACGAGGCGATGACGAGGAAAAACCAAAACGCCATCTGACCGCGCGCCAGGCTGTAGGGCCTGAGTCCATCCGGGCGACGCGGCGCCGCTCCGTCGCGAATGATATGGGTGCGTCGGGCGAGGACGAGAAAGGCGATGAGCGCCGTCAGGATGACGAGCAAGCCAAAGGCGGTGCGATAATGGGGAATGACGGTGAGGAAAAGCTGCTGGTCCAGCGCGCCCGACGCTTGCACTTCCGGCGCGATCGCTGTTTCCATCTCCTCTCCATTACTAAAGCCGACCGACACGAGGACCTTGCGCTCGAAGACCGGTTGATTGAGGAGGTGCGACCAACCAGGCTTCGAACTGTCGTTCCGGACGAGGGAAAAGCCGACCGTCGTGACCGTGTATTGCTGCGAAGGCCACTTGCCGTCCTTGCTCTGCGGCGTCCACTCCTTGTGTTCGTACCAATAGATTGGTGTGACTCCGAGGAGCGGAAAATGATCGAGGTAAAGAATCAGATCCTTGATCTCGTGATTCTTCGGGAGCCTCTCGCCTAACGAATCCAACCAGCCTTGGAAATTGTGCACATCGACCCAAATCTCGTCACCGCGTTGCACGTAGACGGCATGGCTATCGCGCTGCTCACCTTTCCAACTGTGAATTCCGACGGCGCGGACGGCGGGTTGCAATTCGGGCGGGGTGGAAAGCGCTCCGGCAGCGGAGGCAGCCGTGGTGGCGGAAGGCAGGGGCGTTTGCCCGACCAACCGCGCGGCCGTCGAAATGCTAAGAGCGAAAACGCAGCTAAGGAATAACCACTTCCGGGGGTGAGATTTCATCGGCAGGCGCCTTTCTCCAATTCATCGTTGAAATGCAGCAGGGAGTCATCGCGGGAAGAATGCCGAGGCTATCGTGCGATGACAAGCCGATTCTCGAAGGCCGGCGCAGCGACATTCCCCACTTCATTCCGGAGCACAGCATGGGGCACAATCGACTTGCAGACGCTTCGGCGCGCCGTCACGTTCGAGGGCGTCCAGATGACCAAGACTTTTTTCGCTCTCGCGTCGCACATGGCCCTGCCTTCCTTCGCTGGGGCCGAGGATTGGAAGGCGATCAGAATCCGGGACCGCGATTACATCGATTTTACCAGCTTGGCGCGGTTTTTTCGTTTCCCGCGAGACACCAAGATCAGTCGCATCGTCTTAAGCGAGACTCGAGCGGCTTCGGCCGCCCCGATTCAACAACCCGGCGCAGCTATTCGCGGTTCTGCATAGATGCCGGATCCGAAGAGAACAACCGGACGGGAGAAACCAATCGGCGTCTTCGACTCCGGCATTGGCGGACTCACCGTGGTGCGCGCCCTGCGCGAGCTCTTGCCTAACGAAACGATTTTTTATCTGGGCGACACGGCCCGCGTCCCCTACGGCGGGAAAAGCGCTGCGACGGTCGAGCGCTACAGCCTCGAGATCGCCGGAGCTGTTGCTCGAGGAAAATTGCAAGACGATCGTCGTTGCCTGTAACACCGCCTCCGCCCTCGCTCTTCCGCGACTCGAATCGACCATTCCCGTCCCGGTGACCGGCGTGATCCGACCAGGCGCGGCAGCCGCCGTCGCCGCGACCCGCAACGGCCATATCGGCGTGATCGGGACGCGCGCCACGATCAGAGAGCGGCGCCTACGAGCGCGCGCATCCGCGCGCTCGATCCAACGGTGCGCGTCACGGCGCGCGCCTGTCCGCTCTTCGTTCCGCTGATCGAAGAAGGCTGGCTGGAGAGTGAGATTACCGATCGTGTCGTTAGGCAATATCTCGACACCGCTGGTCGCAGGAAGGGATCGATACGCTGGTGCTCGGCTGCACGCATTATCCGCTGCTTCCGCGAGGCGATCGGGCGGTTTCTCGGCGAGTCGGTGCACACTGGTCGATTCGGCGCAAAATTGCGCGACCGCTGTCGCACGCTTGCTGGAAGAGAAAGACTTGCGCGCCAGTCCGGAAGCCGTTGGACAGCTCTCGGTCGCGTTGACCGATCCGCCCGATGCATTTCTCGATGTGGCCCGGGAAGCGTTGCAGCTCGACATCGGCACAGCGAATTGCGCGAATCTGCGCCAGGTGAACGTTACATTAAGCCGCACCGTCTCGGGTAGCGCGGTTATCGTCTTAGCCCTGCGCTTCGGTCAGCCGCGGCAGACGACGCAGATCATAGGAATGATCGATCATCCGGCGCAGCTCGGCCTCCGGAATTCCGCCGCCCAGCTCGACCGTGTTCCAATGTTTCTTGTTCATGTGGTAACCAGGCTGGACTTCCTCGTAGCGATCGCGCAAATCGAGCGCGCGCTCAGGATCACATTTCAAGTTCACCTGCGGCGGAACCTCGTCGAGCGAGGCGAGGGCGAAGATTTTCCCGCCGACTTTGAAGACGAGCGTGTCTTCACCGAAGGGCGTGCCTTCGGTCACGTTTGGTTTCGTTAGGCAATAGTCACGAAAGTCGGCAAGATCCGTCATCCCGAGCGCAGCCGAGGGACTCCGTCGCGAGCGCTCACGTGGTTACTCCACGGGATCCCTCGGCTCCGCTCGGGATGACGTTCTACGAAATCGCACTCATGAGCCGACTGGACAATTCGCCAATTTTCACCCGCTCCTGCTCCATGCTGTCGCGGTGGCGCAAGGTGACGGTGTCGCGCAGCGCCGGGTCGCGTTCGCCCAGCGTTTCGAAATCGATCGTGATCCCAAACGGCGTGCCCGCTTCGTCCTGGCGCCGATAGCGCCGGCCGATCGCGCCGGTCTCGTCGTAGAAAACGTTCATGTGCGGGCGCAGGAGCGCCTGCACTTCGCGCGCTTTGGCAACCAGCTCGGGCTGGTTCTTCAGGAGCGGAAAGACACCCACCTTGATCGGCGCGATCCGCGGATGAAAACGCAAGCACGATCCGCGTTTCGCTTTTGCCTTTCTCGTCGGTCACGGTCTCCTCGTCGTAGGCTTCGCAAATCAGCGCGAGGACGGTGCGATCGACGCCCGCGCTCGGCTCGATCACGTGCGGGATGAAACGCGCCTTGGTTTCCTCGTCGAAATAATCGAGCGGTTTGCCGCTCGCCGTCTGGTGCTGCGTGAGATCGTAATCGGTGCGGTAGGCGACGCCTTCGAGTTCCTGCACGCCGAACGGAAATGCGTATTCGATGTCGTAGGTGCCCTTCGAATAAAAGGCGCGATCGGCATCCGGCACGGTGAGGACGTGCAGTTTCTCGCGCGGGATCCCGATGTTTTCGTAGAACCTGAGCCGCTCCTCCAGCCAGTAATCGAGCAGTTCCATTCCCTGCTCCGGCCGGCAGAAATATTCCAGCTCCATCTGCTCAAACTCGCGCGAGCGAAAGATGTAGTTGCGCGGGTTGATCTCGTTCCGAAACGCCTTGCCGATTTGCGCGATCCCGAAGGGCAATTTCTTGCGCGCCGTATCGAGGACGTTCTTGAACTGGACGAAGATCGACTGCGCGGTCTCAGGACGCAGATAGGCGATGGCATCGGGGTCCGCCGACGCGCCCATCTGGGTGGAGAACATGAGGTTGAACGGACGGGCCTCAGTCAGGTCCTTGCCACCGCAGTTCGGGCATTGCTTCACCCCGTTTTTCTCCGGCAGCTGGTCGGCCCGGAGCCGCGCCTTGCAGGTGCGGCAATCGACCATCGGGTCGCTGAACGTATCTTCGTGGCCGCTCGCCTTGAGCACCGCGCGATGAGTCAGGATCGCGCCATCCATCCCGACGACGTCGTCGCGCTCGCGCACCATCACGCGCCACCAGTAGTCCTTCAGGTTGCGCTTCAGCTCGACGCCGAGCGGGCCGTAATCCCAGACGCCGTTGAGGCCGCCGTAGATTTCGCTCGCCTGGAAAATGAAACCGCGCCGCTTGCACAGGCTGACGATCTTCTCCATCCGCTGCGGGTCCAGCCTGGCGTTCATGGCTTGAAGAAATCGTCCACAGATTTCACAGATTCACACAGATTTTGGAGAAGCGGCACAATTCGACCAAAAAAATCTGCGCAATCTGTGGACTGAAGGAGTGCGTGCCTTACTTCGCGACCGTGACCTCGGTCTTGACCGAGTTGGCGATGAAACAATTCTCGTGTGCGAAATGGTGCATCTCCTCGATGTCCTTTTCGGTCGGCTGGTTCTCGCCCGAGAATTTCAGTTTCGGGTGCAGCTCGACGCGGGTGATGGCCAGCTTGCCCTCGGCATTTTTCTCCATGTGGCCGACGGCTTCGTCGACATACTCGTCGAGCAGGAATTTCTTCTTACAGGCGACGGCGAGAAAGGTGAGCATGTGGCAACTGGAGAGCGACGCGACGAACGCCTCCTCCGGGTCGACCAGCTTTGGGTTGCCGAGATAAGCGGGCGCGGCCGTGGCCTGCATTTCGTGGCCGCCGTCGAAGCTCCAGGTGTGATCGCGGTTGTAGGTTTTGTATTCGAAGTCAGGCGTGGCGCGCTTCCAGGTCAGCGTCATTTTGTGTTCGGACATGCCCTTAGATAAATGCCGGGCCGCAATTCGCAAGCGGCTGCGATTCCCTCGCCCGGTGGAACAAATCCTGCATTTAAGGGACTGGCGCAATGCTGCGGGTCGCGGAAAAACCGCGCCCGCGGGCAGCGCGATTTACGAAAATGACCAACGAAGATCTGCAAGCACTCCTGACCGTCATGCTGGAAAGCGGCGAGGGCGTGTCGGACTGCCTCTTTATCAACGGAAAACCACCCCTGGTCGAGCGCCACGGGAAACTGCACGAGCTCCCGCTGGAGGAGCCGGGCACGACGTTGCAGTCCACCCACATCGACGCGATGGCCGTCGCTCCTCATGGCAGGGAGCGAACGGCTCAAGAAGGACCTGGCCACCACCGGCTCCTGCGACACGAGCTATGCGCTCGGCGACCTGGCTCGCTTTCGCGTCAACATTTATCGACAGAACGGCAGCACCGGCATCGTCATGCGCAAGTTGCAATCGCAGGTGCCGACGATCGAATCGTTAGGTCTGCCGCCGATTTTCTCCGAAATGGTGAAGGAAAAGCACGGCATCATCTTCGTCACCGGCAGCACCGGCAGCGGCAAGACGACCACCCAGGCGGCGATGCTCAACGAGCTGAACCAAACCCAGGAGGTGCATATCGTCACCCTCGAGGACCCGATCGAATTTGTTCACCCGCACGGCAAGGCGGCCTTCAGCCAGCGCGAGTTGGGAAAGGACTTTCCTGACTTTGCGACCGGTTTGCGCGCGGCCATGCGCCAGGCGCCCAAGGTGATCCTGATCGGTGAAGTGCGCGACCGGGAAACGATGGAGATCGCCCTCACCGCCTCGGAAACGGGCCACCTCGTCTTCTGCACGCTGCACACGATCAACGCCGGCCAGAGCATCAATCGCATCCTCGGCCTCTTCACCACCGACGAGGAAAAACAGGTGCGCGAGCGGCTGGCCGACACTTTGCGCTACGTCGTCAGCCAGCGGCTCGTCAACCGGATCGACGAGCGGCCGCCTCCTCGTGACCGAAATCATGGGCAGCAGCCTGCGCACGCGCGAAACACTCCTCTACGGCGAAGGCGAGAACCGCACCTTCCAGGAGATCATCGAGGCGGGCAGCACGATGGGCTGGCACAGCTTCGATCAATCCCTCATGCGCGCCTTTGAAGACGACCTCATTTCCGAGGAGACCGCGCTCCTCTTCTGCACTCACAAAAACAAGATGCGCCGCGACCTCGAGATGGCGAAGAAACTTCGCGGAGCCACTCGACGACGAGCCATCGGGTTTGAAAATGGCTTCTCTTTAGAAATAATGAAGACTGGAAACGACGATCAATTGCGGCAGGAACTCCGCCTGGCTCAACTCGAAATCAAATGCTGCGCGAGCAATTGCTCAAGGCGGTGAAAGACGCGCAACGGTCGCGGGATCAGAGCGAGGAGCCAGCCGCGCCCGGACCGCCAAAGCCACCCGCGAAAGTCCGTCATCGTCCCAATGGTGCCTAACGACGCCGGAGTCCCTAACGGGTTCGAACCGGGCGCCAGTCAACGGCAAGCCGCGCGTTCTTTACGTCGAAGATAGTGAATCCAACTTCCGTTTGGTCGAAAACATCCTGCGTGGACCGCCCCGGGACTGATTTGACCTGGGCCGAGACGGGCCAGAAGGCCCTTGAACTGGTGCGCGCCAAAAAACCCGCAACTCGTCCTGCTCGATCTCGACCTGCCCGACATCCACGGCAGCAAAGTCCTTCGAGCGATTTGCAGGCGCAACCCGACACCGCTCAAACCCCGGTGATCGTGATCAGCGCCGACGCGACCCCGAGCCAGATCGAGCGCATGCTTGAAGGCCGGCGCCCGGAATTATCTGACCAAGCCGTTCGATATTCGTCGCTTCCTCTGCATGTTCGACGAGATCTTTGCTCCCGCCTGACGAAACAGCGAGGCGCGATCTTTATTTGCCGTCACGGCCCGTCGCCCTGATGGTGGGCATCTGATGGAGTGGCGCCACCTTCCCGCGCAGATTTTCGCGTCGCTCCGTGCCCGGCGAATCCTGCTCGGGATCATCCTGTCTGCCCTCCTGCTCGGTGGGGCTGCACTGCGTCGCTATACCTGGGAGCAGACGACCCATCTGCGCTTCCAGCGGGACATCGCAAACGGCTTTTATTGGGGCAATCAAACGATGGTCGAAGGGCGCCGGCTTTCCCCGGGAGAAACGCCGGATTCCTGGCGAGTTTTTGCGCGCGGCTATCTCGGCCTCTACGACCGAGTACAGGCGACCGCCTACGACGACAATTATTTACTTGATTACCCGCCTCTGCGGCTCCTTGTGATGTCAATCTGGGCCAAGCAGGTGCGGGCGAAATTTCCCGGCGTCGAGGATGGAACGCCCGAGTACGTCGAGCCGCTCCTGAAGGTCAACCTGCTCTGTGAACTGGTTACGGCGGTGGGCATTTTTCTTCTCGTTAGGCTGGGAGTCCGGCGGTCCTCTGGTGCGACCGATTCGGATCTCTTGCATCGCCTCCCGTTGGCCCAACGCGGCTGGATCTGCGGCTTGTTAGCCGCGAGCGTGGCCTGGCTCGAGCCATCGCTCATTCTCGATGCCCACGCGTGGCCGCAATGGGATGTCTGGATCCTGCCGTTTTACTTGTTCGCAGCGCTCGCTGCCCTCACGAGACGCTGGTTCTGGTGCGGCTGTCTGCTCGCCGTCGGGGGGATGCTCAAGGGCCAGTTGCTCTTCGTTGCGCCGTTCTTTGTTTTTTGGCCCCTCTGGCAGAAACGCTGGGGCCGAGCCGGACGCGTGCTCGCCGGTTTTGCCGCGACGTCGGCACTCATCGTTTCTCCCTGGCTGCTGCGAAGCGCGCTGGCCTGGGAGTCGGTGGCAGCAACCGCCTTCTTCACTGCTTTCCTCCTTTGGCTTAGTAGGTCGCGCAACACCTGGGCGTGGACGGCGGGCCTGGCGGGCGTCGCGGCTTTCGCCGTCGGTGCGCTCGGCAGCGGCAGCTTCGCCTGGTTGAGGGTCGGCTTCCTTTATGGGAGCGAGCGTTATCCCTACCTCTTCATCAGTTCCTGCTACAATCTCCCGTCCCTTCTATCTGATTGGAACCTGTCGCTGAAGGCGCCATTTTGGTCGTCCCAACTCGGCGCCTTTCACTTCGTGCTGACGCTGCAATGGACCTTGCGCCTGGTCTATCTTGGGGCACTGCTACTCTGCGCCCTCGGCGCCGCGCGTCACGCTCGTTCTCGCGACCCGCGGCTCCTCATCGCCATCGCCGCGCCCTGGCTCATCATGTTCGCGCTTCTCGCGCAAATGCACGAGCGTTACCTCCTGTGGGGCGCCGTCCTCAGTGCTGTCGCGCTCGGCGTCAGCGTCCGCTTAAGCGTTCTCCATTTCCTCTTCTCTGCCATGAGCGTAACCATGATCACGCACGTGCTGTTGCTCGACAAGAAACTGGCTCCAACGCTGACGACGATCGATTTTCTCGCGCGGGTGCGGCCGATTGCGTCCTGGTTATTGCTGCTCGGTGTCGCGATCTACTTCCGCGAAGTTCTCTCCAGTCGGGCGCCGATCTTTCGGCCGCGACCAAGAGCTCGCCCGGTTGAGGAAGAACCTTCCCTGGCCCTCGCGGTTGCCACGGAGGAAGCATAGGCTTCTCCACCCCCGGCGACGCGCGATCAAAAAAGTTTGCCCGATGTCAGGAGCGCTGTAAATCTACGGTCGCTCATTTCCCGCGCGATTAGCTCAGTGGTAGAGCGCTTGCTTCACACGCAAGAAGTCGCAGGTTCGAACCCTGCATCGCGCACCACGCGGCGACGGCGCAACCGTTTCAACGGTTGCTTGCAAGCCGCAGCGATGGCCTCATACACACTTCTGCGCCAGTTGCTACGGGATCTAGAGGCTGAAGTTTTCAGTAAATCTGCTCGAAGCATGATCTTGTCTCTCGAAACGGCGCATCGCAGTCGATGAAAATGCGCGCGCAAGAGTCGTAATGAGCGTAGGCGGGACAACGATTTTTCAAATTCCTTCGAAACTTCGCTTCGCGCTCCCCGTTTGAGAAACCTTTCGAATCGGCATCGACGCGATTTCGATCAGCCAGCGAATCGCCCAAAGCTCCGCAAAAAGGGCTGTAATAAATAGCACGGAGGAATAGCGCTCGACCTCCATCGAATGAACGACGGAAATGGCCAACACATTTCCGAAATTTGCCGAATAGAAGAGAAGAACGAGGAGGCCTCCCCATTTCAACCGCGTCTCGCCCGTCCGGCTGCACAAGAACCAAACGACCACCGGCATGCTCATCATTAAGACTACGAGATAACTTTGTGCGCACCACAAATGACCCTTCTCCCCAAATCTATTTTGGCGCACGACCACGTCGCTGAAGCAGAGCGCCTGGGTTCGTTTCAAGTAAGCCGTTCCTGCCGAGGTACCGCCCAACAATTGCAATGATTGACGCCAAGAAATCGCCTTCAAGCTTCGGCCGTAGGCTTGGCTCGAGGATAACGAGTATCGCTTCACAGTCTTGAATGCCGGACAGTTTTTCGAATAGAAAACGCCGATCTGGCGAAGGATTTTTTCCGCAAACGCGCGTGGGCGTTCTACCAAGCTATGCCAGTACCAGTATCTTAAAAATGTTATGAACTGTTCTCCTCCAAGTTGACGCTGCCACCGTAAGAGCAGTGAATCAGGCCCGGTTATGAGGTAGTCGGACTTGAAGCCCAAAATCGGAAAAACATCGGGGTAAAGATCATGCGCGCGCCCAAGTGCCACTCCTAAGTCATCACAGGCCACTTGCAACCATTCCCGAGAGTAACCTCCCGTCTCACCAGTCTTCAGATCAGCGACCATCTGCGCATGAATAATCTGTGCATGGATTGCAAAAAGAGTTGTGGGGACAAAGATTCTGCCCGCATAGTCGTTCCGACCAAGATAATGGTCAGTAAAGGTCAGTGCTGCGAGGAAAGTCACCGCAACGCCAAAGAACCCAACCTTTTGCGCGACATGACCTTTGGTGGCTACGATCAACCAAATCACCGGAGTGACCACAAAAAGCGCCGTCAGTGTGAAACTCGGCTTGAGAGAAGCAAGGAGAGCGGCAGCCATGGCGACCGCGCTCCCATAGGTAAATGCCTTGTCCGCTTTGGGTGAGATTACTCGGTAATAGAGAAATTGAACGGTCAGCCAAAAAATCAAGATTTCGAAAAACATGCACACGGCATCGGAGCGGATTTGCATTTCGAATATGAGAGGGGTGTTGGAAAGGAAATAGAGCCCAGCGCCCAACAAGCCGATTGCTTCGTGCCAGACACGATTCAAATATGGTTTCGGAAAGAATTCTCCCAATCGATGCCAGGTCGCGAGAAAGAGAATGCCGGCAGCCAATCCAAGACAATGTTGGACCAGCGTTATGGTCCGGAAATCGGAAGAAATCCGGAGGATCAAATATAACATGCCTGGGTAAAGGAAATTCAGACCCTGAAGGTGTCCAAAGGAGCCGCCGTCTAACTTCATTAGAGCCGGCCAGAGGTATCCGATATCGCTGTCCGCAATCGGATCTTGCGGCAGCGAAAAGCGCCGCCACGCCGCCACGGCAAAGAGAAAAAACGCAATACTAAAGTAGGTTGTTCTCCAAAAAATGTTTCGATTCGTTCTGGCAACGGCGCCAAAATTTTGACTGCTCATAGGCACCTCTTTCCAAGATGCTCGCGATTTTGACCACTAATGGCTACGATCTTCAATAGCGACCTTTCGCTCGACGGTTTAAACCGCCTCCCAGCGAAAAGCTGAGACATTTCATAGGATTTGATCGATCATAAACGGTTTTTACGCGAAAAGTAGCCGGAATTCTCGCGCGGGAAAAAAGAAGGCTCATCTATTGCACCAGCTGATATACGGAGCCGCGCCCGATGACTCGCGGCGTCCGGCGCTTGAGACAACAGCCGTAGCGCACGCCAAAGCGGGATTAGCTGCGGTTACGGGTGAGCATTACGAGGGTGGCACTGCTTGGTAGCTCTGCAACGTATCTGACAATAGCGCGCGGCATCCGCCCGGAAAAGCTAGACTCGCGTTAGGCAATTCTCGCGGCTCTACCCCTGGCTTTTATTAATCAGATGCTGGCAGAACCGCCAGCGGGATGACTGAGTGGATGGTGAAGTTACCGACGCCATCGCCGAGACGCACAACCGCGGTCGTTTCTGAAACAGTCGACTTGAGGATTACCAGATCCAGCTTGTTGTCCTTGTTCAAATCGCCCACAGCAAAGGAAAACTTCACTCCGGACATCTCCCGTCTAAGTTAGAATTAGGTCAGGACACGCGCGCATCGAACCACCAAGTTTGTTGGCAGGCGTAAATCCCGCTGACGCTGTGCCGCTAGGACCTCCGCTAAAACGTGATCGACGGCAAGACGAAATAGACTTGCAAGACGATGGCGGACACGAAGGAATCTGTCGCGGCAAGCGACGCAAATTTCAGCAGTCCGGGCGGAATCATTTGCAGCCGCTATGCAAGATGATCGCCGTGTGGCTGCACAAAAAATTGTCTGCGAGACCCAATTTCGGACATTTGGACACGGCGGAATGCCTCAAATATTTCGTGAAGGTATATCTCCGCAGAAAAACATCGCCGCACCGGATCGCTTCGGGTCGGAAAAGCCAGTGCCGGAATCTGACGACAATCTTCGTCTCGAGATCCGGCATGTTCTCTTCATCGACATCGTCGGCTACTCGAAGCTCTTGATCGAGGAGCAGAAGGAGCGCCTTGGGCAGCTGACATCGATCGTGCTGGGAACCGCGCAGGTGCGCGATTCGAGCGACGAACAGCTCGTTAGGCTGCCGACTGGCGATGGCATGGCCTCGGTCTTTCGCCATAGCCCGGAAGAGCCAGCGCATTTGCGCGCTGGAAGTCGCAGAAGCGCTCCGGAAGCACCCGGAACTTCCGGTGCGGATGGGCATTCACAGCGGACCGGTGAGCGAGGTGACCGACGTGAGCGGGCGGACCAACATTGCCGGGCCGACATCAACATGGCGCAGCGGGTGATGGATTGCGGTGACGCCGGGCACATTTTTCTCTCCCAGCAGGTGTCCGATAATCTGGTGCAGATTGATCGGATCGGGAATGTTTACTTCAAGAACTCAGCGTGCGCGGCGACCAACCGCGGTGCCAACCTCATTCCCGAAACCGTCGGCCACAAACACGCCGGGCAAAATAGCCGTGAGTTCGGATCTTAGAGTAAAGCAGGGCACGCGTTCTAATATGCGTAAGACCTTCCGTATGAGGAGTTGCAACAAATTTCTGCTGCTCCACGCCGAGTATTAAACTTATTACGGTTATGGTATTTATTATATTGGCACTAGTCCTGCTACTCGTTGGTTCATGCGTCTCAACGCACATTCCAGTTCCGCCGGGTTCAGCCTGATCGAGTCAACCATCGCGGTCGCCATCTCCGTCATGTTCCTCAGTAGTCTTTTCACCATGAATATCTCGGCGATAGACACAATTCGCGGCGCCAAAGAATCCGTCGGTGCAAGCCAAGTGCTCCAACAGCGAATCGAGTCACTCCGTATTGCCAACTGGCAGGAGGTCACCAGCGCCAGCTGGCTCGTCGCCAATACGATGAACACGGCCGCAGCCGGCTCCGAACTCCTACAAAACCTTACTGAAACCCTAACTCTGGTCCCCTACGGCAGCACGACTGTCGGCAACACAAAGCTGGTTCGCACTGGCGCTGGCACTACGATCGTTAGCCAAAACTCTGGATTGCTTACTGAGAATGCAGTCAAAGTCATATGGACCCTCGACTATACGGGAGCGCCCAACAAACGTCCCGTCTCGCGGCAGATCGTGGCGATTCTTGGCAAAGGAGGGGTGGCGAAATGATAAATTCAAGAAAGAAAAATATCGGAGCGTTCACCTTGGCAGAGGTGATGATCGCGAGTCTTATCTTCAGTACCATCAGTGTGGGTCTACTGATGGGCTTCACGAGCCTGGAGCGGAGCTTTTCCGCCACGACAGATTTTGCCACTAATCACTCGGACGAGATGCGGATCTCCGATTATCTCGCGCTTGACTTGCGCCGCGCGCTAAGCGTGCAGGCTGCCCAAAATGACACCACGATTTTCGTGCCGCGCTACTATGATGCCAACGGCGCCCCACAGATGCCGACGCTCGACGGCCACGGCGGTGTTTATTATGGAGCGAGCGGCAGTTCCGTGCGCGTGCGTTATTACCTTTCCGGCAGCACGATCTATCGCGAGCAGGTAGACTGGCCGCTAGTCGCTTCTCCTTCCTACGGCTTGATTCCGGTGGCGACGAATGTAAAAGACTTCATCTTCACCGTCACTGATCTTGGAAAGGTAGTCACGACACGGATCACCTTCAACCCGACTTTCAGGTCGGCCGGCGCTTCGGCGGCAGCGACCACAGCGACCGCGTTTTACAATACGACCCTCCTGCGGAACTGCGGCGGCGTGTATTAGCGGCAGTGTAAACTAAGATCAAACCATGAAATTCAATCATCAGTCCTGCACCAAGGGAAGCGTTCTCGTATGGACGGTTCTCACCATGCTGATTCTCTCATTACTTGCCGCGGAAGTCCTACAAGCCGTTTCCGGACGTTTCCAGCTTGGCGTCCAATCTGCGAAATGGCAGGAATCCTTGATTGCCGCCGAGTCGGGGGTCGATCTCGCGGTCGTCGAGATGCGAAAATCGCTTTATCCAGCACCCAATTATGCTTGGCAAGGTTGGACCAACCTGCCAGGTAACGGCGTGATCAGTCACGGTTTGACGACGGTACCGACACAAGGATTGGCGGCAACGCCGATGACCATCGAAGTCGATGTCGATGCGCCAGCGCAGCTGATCGATCCCTCCAACGGTTGGCAGTACTATCGAGTTCGAACCCTGGGCACTGTTGCGCTGCCGGGACCGGCCCGGAGCGGCTACAACAAACAGGATAATCGCCTGCGTAAACTGACCTTAAACAGACAGAGATTCGTTGACAACCTCTTCACCAGCGAAACTTCGACTCCACACGCAGCGAGACGAATCGAAGCCATCGTGAAACCTCTCTCGTCATTTGACATGGCCATCCTCGCCATCCAAACGCTGGATCTGAACAATCACAATATTGTCATCGACAGCTATGATTCGCGCGATTCGACAAAGTCCACCAATCAGCTTTACGACGTGGCGAAGCGCCAGCAGAATGGAAACATCGCGACTGATGGGACTATCCTTGAAGCGGGTGACGCCTATGTTTATGGGAGCGTCTCAACCAATTCCGGAACCGCCACGGGCGTAACGCACGTCACGGGAGAACAGCGCACCGATTTCTATCAGGACCCAATCCCGATCGGTGCTCCCTCTTGGCCCTCGATCAATCCCACCCCTTCGATCATAACTGGGAATACTACGCTGACGGCGAGCGCGACCAAGGGGTCCGCGTTGTCCCGTTTTTTGCTGAGTGCGGTTACGCTTAACAGCAAGACTCTCATCTTGGCCGGCAATCCGAGTGGAAGCGCGACCTACATTGAACTTCACGTCACGGGCGATATCTCTGTCACGGGTAATGGGCAGATCACCGTTGCGCCAGGCGTCCACGCAACCATTTATTTTGACCGGAACGTCGACATTGCTGGCAACGGCATCCTGAATCAAAATAACCAGCCCGCCAATCTTATGCTTTACGGTGTGCAACCCGACCCCAGCGCCAATCTGCATGCCAATCTGGGAGGCAACGGCAGTATCACCGCCGCGCTCTACGCACCGGGGCATACAGTTGCGGTAAACGGCGGCGGGACCAACGGACACGTCTTCGGCTCGATCGTCGGCAAAACCGTAAACATGAACGGTGTGACCAATCTCCATTACGACGAGGCACTCAGCTCTGGCGGCTTGATTAACAACTATCAAATCGTCAGCTGGTTCGAAGATACTCGTTAGGCGAAGCGAGCGGGAACGGATCTGTCCCCTGGTGCTCCCGGTCTGCCAATTTCCTGACAAGCTCACGGATGCTTGGGAAAGTGCCTACGCCTGCAGGTCTGAAAGAGGGGAGGCGGCCCCAGGTTAAAGGTCCGCGCCAGATCCAGACTTAATTCGGAGCCCATGGTGGCGATGCGCCCGTTCCTTTGTCAATCCCAAGTCCGCTGATTCGGTGAGGCGTTCAACGCAGCGGGATTGCAGCGGTACATTTTTGGACATTGGACACGCTCCAACGACTCAAATATTCTGTGAAGGTACATCTCTTGTGTATCTTCGCGGAATATTTGATTACTTTCGCCAAATAGCGGAATTAGGCGGTGATAGCGTTCAAATGCCTCATTCTTCGCTACTTACGAACTCTCGCCCTAGGAAGCTTCACAGAATATTTGAGCGCTTTTCTCGGATTGGAGCTTCTTGCGTGTCCAAACGGGCCTCACAACCTGCCGGCCATTTTCACCAGGGAAAATCGCTGAGGCGATCCTACTTCCGCCGATCAATAGAGATTTCTCGACGTTTTATGCTCTCCTTTCAGAATGCCTTGCGCGAGCCAAGTTCGTTCTTCATTTTCATCTTCGGCGTTGAAGATGTGAAAGAACTACCTTCGATAGCAGATGAAGATCATCGGTCCACTTACTGATCCTGTATTCACGCAAGAGCTGCGGACTGCATTCAAGTCGCTACGCTTAACCTAATGGCAAGCAATCGCAAAACAGTGATCGTTACCGGAGCGTCGCAAGGTATCGGAGCGGGCATCGCCCAAGTGTTTCTCGCGCGCGGCTATAATGTTGTCGGAACCGCGCGAAGCGCGACGAAATCAAAACAGCTTTCAGCTTCCGATCATCTCGCCTTGATCGACGGCGACATAGGTCAATTTGAAACGGCACAGAAAGTTGCACAACTCGCGATCAAGGAGTTCGGCTCGATCGACGCCGTCGTGGCGAACGCTGGGATTTTCTTAGTGAAGCCGTTCACGGAATATACGGCAGACGACTTTCGAGCGCTGGTTTCAACCAACCTCGCCGGCTTCGTTTACATCACGCAGCTTGCGGTTAAACAAATGCAGGCACAAAAGAGCGGCGGCAGCATCGTGGGCATCAGCGCGGCGCTAGTCGATAATCCAATTGCTGGGGAACCCGCTTCCCTTTCTATGATCACTAAAGGCGGTCTGAACGCCGTCATCCGAAGTTTGGCGATGGAATACGCGAAAGAACATATTCGATTCAACGCCGTAGCTCCCGGGGTCGTCGACTCAACGCTTCACGCCAAGGAGCCGAAGGATTCTCTGAAAAAGCTTACGCCGATGGGCACGATCTCCACCGTTGAGGACATTGCCAGCGCCGTCGTTTATCTCACAGAAGCCCGCCAGATCACAGGGGAGGTGCTGCACGTGGACGGCGGTGCGCACGTTGGCAAATGGTAACGGGCGAAAGCTCTCGGCCAGCCGGTGCCGAGCAGCGGTTGAAAGAACTTGGCATCAAGCTCCCGGCGCCGCCTGAGCCGTTCGGCACTTATGTGGAAGCGGTGCAGACGGGCAATCTGCTTTTTCTGAGCGGGATGCTTCCCACGGAAGGCCACGGGGCGAAATTCATTGGGCGCGTCGGCGCGGAGCTCGATGTGGAAGCGGGACGCAAGGCGGCTCACCTCGCGGCGCTCAACGTCCTCGCTGTGGCGAGACAACATTTGGGATCGCTCGACAAAGTGACGCGGATCGTCCGGCTCGGCGTGTCGGTGGCCACTTCGGGAGATGTCCGCGATCAGCCGAAAGTCGCTGACGCCGCTTCGGAGTTGCTGCAAGACGTCTTCGGAAAGGACAAGAGTCCTTGCCGCTGGTCTATGGCGTCGCAAGCCTTCCGCTCGGCACCCCGGTCGAGCTGGAAGTCATTTTCGAGGTGGCGGGGTAATGCAGGTCTTCCGCACTGGCGACGGTGGTTTCTGTGCTGCTCGCATCATTTCAATTGCTCGCCCAAGCCCAGGAAAGGAACGTCCCATGGAACACCCGACTTTTTATCGCACGACACAGATAGATGGGCTCTCCATCTTTTACAGAGAGGCCGGCCCGAAAGACGCGCCAACGCTTCTCCTGCTGCACGGACTTCCTTCTTCATCGCGGATGTTCGAGCCTCTCTTCGCCCGGCTTTCCGATCGCTATCACCTGGTCGCGCCCGATTACCCAGGCTTCGGACACAGCGACTGGCCGGACCCGAAAAAATTCGCCTACACGTTCGATCACTACGCCGAGATCATGAATCACTTCACCGAAGCGCTCGGGCTCTCGCGCTACACGCTTTACATGCAGGATTACGGCGGCCCGGTTGGTTTTCGCATGGCCCTGGCCCATCCGGACCGGATCGAGGCTCTCATCGTCCAGGACGCGGTGGCGCACAACGAAGGTTTGGGAGCGAACTGGAAAACACGGCGGGCCTTTTGGGCCGATCGCGCTGCCAACGAAAGCGCGCTTCGCACAAATCTCCTGTCGCTGGCGACGACGCGGACGCGCCATGTCGGGAACGATCCCAACGTGGAACGCTATGACCCGGATCTTTGGACTGATGAGTTCGCCTTTCTCAACCAGCCCGGCCAGGCCGACATTCAAAGCGATCTGTTCTACGACTACCGCACGAACGTCGACGCCTATCCCAAGTGGCAGGCATGGATGCGCGAGAAGCAGCCACGCCTGCTGGTGATTTGGGGTAAGTATGATCTCTCGTTCGACCTTGGGGAGCCGGAACGCTATCGCCGCGATGTGCCGAAGGCCGAAGTCCACGTCCTCGAGGCGGGTCATTTCGCGTTGGACACGGCGGCCGATGAGATCGCCGCGTTTGTCGGAAACTTTATCGGTTCTTCACGTCCGAGCCGGATTGGCGCTAATAGTCGGTGAGCTAATTTGGACATTGGACGCGTGAAAACGGTTCAAATATTTCGCGAATGCACAGAACGGTGAAAATGGCCGGGACAATTATTCTGCAACGCACCTAAGGGCGATTCAATTCGCCGGGACGCTGCAATTACGCGAGGGGCGCAGCGCCGGCGAAAATTTTGTTTGCGCGCGCCAATAGTTGCCGTAGCATGCTTAACCATATGGTTAAGTATTCCTCGAGGACTTTGGATCGCACTTTCGCAGCGCTGGCCGACCCGACCCGGCGCCGAATCCTCGCGCACCTTGTGCGCGGCGATAAATGCGTCACCGATTTAGCCAGGCCGCATGCGATGTCGTTGCCGGCAGTCTCAAAGCACTTGCGGGTGCTGGAGAAGGCAGGACTGCTTCGACGCCGGCGGTATGGCCGGGTCCATGAAATGCAGCTGGAGGCCAAGCCGCTAAAGGAGGCCGCGCAATGGGTGGAGGAGTATCGCAAATTCTGGGAAGGATCGCTCGATCGCCTGGCCGATTATCTGGAAGGGCCAGCCAAGGCGAAACCGAAGGAGGGCGCGAAATAAACGCCATGTGCCCCGTGTGTGTCGCAAACCTGGCTCTGATCGCGGCCGGCACGACGTCGAGCGGCGGACTGACCGCGCTCATGATGAGCAAATTTCTAAGGAGGAAAAAACAAACAAAATCAGAGGAACTACAAAATGAAACTGGAAGAGAAAGAATCCAAAACAGAAACGAAACCAATGAGTCATCCGCGTGTCGTATCGGAAGCTGAGTGGCTGATCGCACGCCAGGACCTGCTAAGACGCGAAAAGGAATTCACTCGATTACGGGACGAACTGAGCCGGCATCGTCGCGCGATGCCATGGGTCGAAGTCGAAAAGGAATATATCTTCGACGGCCCGAACGGAAGGGAGACCCTGGCCGATCTCTTCGAGGGTCGCAGCCAGCTGCTCGTTTATCATTTCATGTTCGGTCCAGACTGGGAGGAAGGCTGCAAGAGCTGCTCCTACCTGGCCGATCACTTTGACGGTGCCAACTGGCATCTGCCGCATCGCGATGTAACCTTGGTGGTTATCTCGCGCGCGCCGCTATCCGAGCTCGCACCCTACAAGAAACGGATGGGCTGGCGTTTCAAGTGGGTCTCATCGCACGGCAGCGATTTCAATTTCGACTACCACGTCTCCTTTACCAAAGAGGAGGAGGAAAAGAATAGCGCTTACTACAACTACCACACGGGAGAATTCATGATGGACGAACTTCCCGGCCTGAGCGTTTTCTCCAAGAACGAAAACGGCGATATCTTCCACACCTATTCGACCTACGGACGTGGGCTCGACATCTTAATTGGCGCCTACAACTTTCTCGACCTCGTGCCGAAGGGTCGCGCCGAAAATCCTGATTCGACGATGGATTGGGTCCGCCGCCATGATGAATACGCAATTTAAGAGCTCTTGCGCCGACGAAACCAACCAGGAGTAAAGCATCATGAAGCCCAAAACAGCAGAAAAGATTGTGCTTGAGATACAGACGTTTTATCAAAGCGCCACCAGCGCACGTTTACGCTGCCTGGACCGATCCCGAGCAGTTAAAACAGTGGTTTGGCCCTGAGAATTGCCAGACTCATGATCTGATTGCCGACGCCCGCGTGGGCGGAGAGTTTCGCTGGAACCTCGCTAATCCAGAGGGTGAGAAGTTGACCATGCGGGGCGAATTCCGCGAACTGCAACCCAACAAAAAAATCGTCTTTCACCTGGCAATGGGAGGACGATGAGGATTGGAAAAATCACACCAGCATCGTGACGGTGGAACTGGCCGACGCCGATGGCGGGACCAAACTCCATTTGACGCACGAGCAATTGCCAAACCAGGAATCGCGTGCGGGTCACACGCGAGGCTGGAACAGCGCGCTCAATAAGTTGGAGAACTTCTTAAGCAAATAATTGCCGATCTAAAACCAAGGAGGAAATATGAATACCGAACAAGTTGCACAGAAAGTTGTCGAGCTAACTCGGAAGCAGGCATGGTACGAGGCCCTGGAAACGTTGTATGCTGACGACATCGTAAGTGTGGAAGCACGGACGATGGATGGGAGTTCGCCGGAAACCCGTGGGGTCAAAGGTGTGCGCGAGAAGGTCGATTGGTGGACGAATCAGATGCAGGTTCACAGCTTTAAGTCCAGCGATCCGTTCGTCGCGCACGATCGCTTCGTGGTGCGATACGATATCGATGTGACGGACAAGGACTCGAAGAAGCGGATGCAAATGTCGGAAGTAGGTGTGTACACGGTGAAAGACGGCAAAATCGTGCGTGAGGAATTCCTGCCGCTTGTGCCACGCGAAGGTTGATGGGGCTACCCCTCACCTACACCAAGACGCAGGTGCTCCAAGTTCCTTAATTACCAGGCGGTCGCAGGTCGAACCCCGCGTGGCGGACCGCCCGCCATTCTACGGGGTAGATGTGGGCGTCGGCGTGGCTGTCGACGGTAACCGTGGCGTAGGTGTCGCGGTAGGCACGGCTGTGGGCGTCGGCGTTGGGCTTCCCGGCTCGAGCTCCTCTTCTGTAGGTTACGAAAAGCGTTGCTCCCGGCACAGGCGCCACTGTGACTTGAGCTGGGCCGGGAATTACTACTTTCTTGATAAACTCCGGCGGAACCGATGCCCTTGGTCGATGAGAGCAGCCGCCAGCACATTATTTGTTAGACCATTCGCCGTCACCGTTACCACGCCGCGTTGACTGCCGCCTTCCTGCGTAAAATTGCGGATCGCGAGGAATTGCCCGTCGGGAATGTCGAGCGACAGAGAATCGCCTGCCGGCTTGATCATTACGCTCCTGAAATCACCAGCGATAACAAAAGAAGCAACCGCGCAAAAGGAGGCGATGACGAGTGCTGCCGTCTGCCTCTTCATTCTGATCTCATCCTTCGGCTCGCTCCCATGGTCCGGGGGCGCCGCCTTTAGTTGCTCTCTTTTCTGTAGGTGATGAAACAGTCCGTCGCGTCCGCGGGACACGTCACGTTAACCGTTGCGGGGCCGGCTACGACCACATTACTGATCACTTCCAACGGGATTGAAGTCGACGACGTGCTCGAATCGACGATGGCCGCCGCGAGAACATTCGCCGTTCCGCTGTCAGTCGTCACCGTCACGACTCCACGGGTTGTTCCGCCTTCCTGCGTAAAGTTGCGGATGACCAGGAAACGACCGTCCGCAACCTCGATCGCCAGAGAGCCTCCCGGCCCGATGGTCGCGCTTTGGAAGGAACCCGCAAAAGTGCAGATCGCGGACGCACAAAAAACTGCGGCAACCAGAAACCCACCGGTAGTTTTCACTACTGCAGACTAGTCTCGATGAATTCCTAGCGCAATCAGCTCTTTTGCCCAGGTCGCCGGGGCCAAGGATGCACTCGCCATCCGTCCCCTCGTCGCGATCACGCGGACAACGGCGACTACGACCCGTCGCTGGAGTTTGGCCGAGAATAGGAATCCGCCGAAGACTACAACAACTCGTTAACCAGCGCTTTCGCCTCGTCCGCGGGGATGCCGATTTTGCGAAAGCCGAGCGGGCCTTCGCCGGTGTGCAGCACGGGCTCCAGCTCTTCCAGCGTCGGCAAATCGGTGCGGCGCCAGAAGAGGCCGATCGGAATCTCGTCGCCCCACTGGTAGCCGCGGTCGATCGCCTTGTGCAAGTCGGCCGGGTCGTGGCCCTGTTCCTCCAGCATCTTTACGCGCGGATTGAACCACTGGTAGGTGTTGTCCTTGTTGTAGGTGACGCAGGGACTGAACACGTCCACGAGCGCGAAGCCTTTGTGCTGGATCGCGCCCTTGATCATCTCGACCATGTGTTTCTGTTTGCCGCTGAAGGCGCGCGCCACGTAGGTCGCGCCCCCGACAATCGCCATCGGGATCGGGTTGATCGGGTTCTCGACGCTGCCGTAGGGCGTGCTCTTGGTTTTCATGCCCTTGACGCTGGTGGGCGAGACCTGGCCGGTCGTCAGGCCGTAAATCTGGTTGTCCATCACGATGTAGGTCAGGTCCACGTTGCGCCGCATGGTGTGAACGAAATGGTTGCCGCCGATCCCATAGCCGTCGCCGTCGCCACCGGTGCAGATGACTTTCAGTTCGTGGTTGCCGAGCTTGACGCCGGTGGCCACGGCGAGGGAGCGGCCATGGAGCGTATGCATGCCATAGGTGTTGACATAGCCCGGCAGGTTCGAGGAGCAACCGATGCCGCTGATGACGCAGACTTGATGCGGCTGGAGGCCCAGCTCGAACATCGCGGTTTGAAGCGCGGCAAGCACAGAGAAATCGCCGCAGCCAGGACACCAATCGGGGTGGATGCGGCCGCGGTAGGTGTCTTTGGTTAACTGGCCGGGCTTGGGTCGTAGGTCGCGGGCGGGTCATGGTGGCTCAGCTCAGTTTTAGTTCAGAGGTTCAGTAGGTCACGCCAAGACTTCGTGGATGGGGACTGAGAGTTTTGTTTTGCCGGCCAATTGTTCTTTGACTGCTTCGACAATGTGATGCGGCATGAAGGGTTCGCCGTCGTACTTGCGGATGTGGCCGTGGGCGTCGAAACCGGTCTCGCTGCGGAGGTAACGGGCGAACTGGCCGCTGTAATTGTTCTCGACGAGGATGACCTGCTTGCTCTGCGCGAGGAGGCGGCTGACCTCGGCGGCGTGGAATGGAACGATCCATCTGATGTGCAGATGATTGGCCACAATTCCTTCCTCACCGGCCAGTTTCTCGACCGCTTCGCGAATCACGCCCTCCGTTGAGCCCCATCCGACCAGCGTGACGGCGGCGTTCTCGGGGCCGAAGAGCCTGGGCGCGGTGATGTCGTTGATCGCAGCCCGCATTTTGCGGCCGCGTTTCTCGACCATCATGCGGCGGATGTTCGGGTTGGTGAACTCGTCGCTGACGAGCGTGCCGTCTTCGTCGTGCTCGTCCGTCGCGGCGGTGAAGATGTGACCGGGAACGCCGGGCACGGCGCGCGGGGAGATGCCGCTCTCGGTGTTCTTGAAACGCAGATAGGCCTTGTCGTTGTAACCACTGGCAGGGTTTGCGTCTATTGCTATTTCCGTTAGGCAAAATCAACTCGCCGCGGTCGATCCTGACGTTGAAGTCCAGGTCGTCCGGATCAATGCTCGAAGTTCCTTCGGAGATGAGCAGGTCGGCCAGGACCAGGCCGGGGCACTGGTATTTGTCGCAGAGGTTGAACAGCTCCGGAATCGTCTGGAATAGATCGAGCTGGCTCGTCGGGGCCACGACGAGGCGCGGATAATCGCCCTGGCCGGCGCCGAGCACCTGCCAGAGGTCGCCTTGCTCGGTCTTGGTCGGCACACCGGTGGCCGGACCGGCGCGTTGCACATCGACACAGACGACCGGCGTTTCGATCATGCCCGCCATGCCGACGGCTTCTGTCATCAAGGCAAAGCCGCCGCCGCTGGTCGCGCACATCGCCCGGCAACCGGCATGGGCCGCACCGATGACCATGTTCATGACACCGATCTCGTCTTCCACTTGCCGGACCATGATGCCGAGTTGCCGCGCGTGTTGGCGCCATCCACATCAGCACTCCGGTCGATGGGCTCATCGGGTAGGCCGCGTAAAATTTCACGCCCGCCGCCGCGCCGCCCATGGCGGTGGCCTGGTTGCCGGTGATGATACCGAGCGGCTTCGCGCCCACCGGTGCTTTCCACGGGAAGGCTTTGAAATTCTGCGCCGCATAATCGTAGCCGGCCCGGGCGATCGGCGATGTTTCCGGCCACGACTTCATCGCCCTTCTTTTTGAACTGCCGCGCGACGACCGATTCGAGCGGTTCCGATTCGATCCCGAGCAACTGGAGCGCAGCGCCGAGCGCGGCGGTGTTGACCGCCAGCTTGTTGCCTTTGGTCAATTCCTTCATCGGCATCGGGCAAAGCTGCACACCGTCGGCGGCCTGACCGGGCGTGACTTTCTCGTCTGTCGTAGATGGCACAGGCGCCGGCTTTCAACAAATGCAAGTGGCGATCCATGGTGTCCTGATTGAGCGGGATGAAGATGTCGATCTTGTCGCCCATGTTGCGCACCGGCGCATCGCTCGCCCGAATGGTCAGGAAGGTGTGCCCGCCGCGAATGATCGATTGGTAGGCGTTGTAGGCATTGAGATGGAGCCCGCGCCGCGCGAAGATGCGGGCGAGAATGTCCCCGGTGGAGGCGATGCCCTGGCCGTTCTCGCCGCCAATCCCGACTGCGAAATCTATTTTGGTAAGTTTTGCCATCTCGTTATTGGAGGTGCACTCTGCTGGACGGAGCGGGCTTCGGCAAGTTCAAGCACCGCCAATTTCGCCGCCTGTCAATTCCGGCGGGGCCGGGCGTCTGTTTCATCAGCGAAAGTCCGCAGCTCCGAAAGCCGCATCGCTCACCATATCGCCGACGTTCCGCCCGTCATCAGGCGGCGAGATGAACCGCTTACTTGCTGAAGCGGAACTCCGCCTGATAAAGGTGGGGCCGGCCCTCGGCCTCGAGGCGGAGGCGCAGCGCCCGGAGCATCGCGAGGCCACGCGGAATGCGCCGCGATTGACGCCGGATCTTGAGGGGAGCAGCCATGCGACGGTTCATGCCAATATGTTTTGTCATGCGAGAACCTTAATCGCCCCTGTCGGACATCGGCTGTCCGATAGGCAAGAAATTTTCTCTTTTTCTTCGGCAGACCGCTCTGTCGGCGCGGCGCGCTGGTCTATGATACGACCGTGCGGAAAGCGGAAAAATTTCATCACAACGTCTACGTGATTCTCCTGGATCTGGCGGTGCTGCGGCACCGTTCGATCCTGCGCCTCAATCCGAAACGCGATCCGGCCAAGCCGTGCGTTTACGTCGGAATGACCGGACTGCCCGTCGAACACCGTTTCGAGAATCATAAGCACGGCTACAAATCTTCGTGGGTGGTCAGGAAATACGGGGTGCGACTCCTGCCGGAACTCTACGCGCACCTCAACCCGATGCCTTTCGAGGCGGCGGTGCAGATGGAGATGGAACTGGCCGAGGATCTGAGGTTGAGGGCTACACGGTAACGGGCGGGAAATGATCCTGCTCGAGTCGCGGGCAACTTTGGGCTTCTCTCTCCGGGCTCAGATCCGGTAATAAAAAGGCAACTGAACCGCGTCAGGAGGAACCCATGTTTTATTTTCGAATCGATCGCGTTCGTTTCCTGGATAATGGCGGAGTCAAATCCGGTCTCGGAATTTTCGGGCATGACTTCGCCCAGGTGAAGTTTCTCAGCTTCGTCACGCGCTCTGATCAGAAGTGTGCCCCAGCTGGATAAATGGATGAAGACGAACGATCCCGCAGCCGAAGCAAGCCGCTCTGCAAAAGCTGGTGAGCAAGACCCTCAGCACGCGCGCGCTAAGCGAGGTCGATCGCGTGCAGGACAACGTGCCGGTGAGTTTCGGCGACACCGGGCTCGTCCTCTACGAAGCCGATGAAATTCCGGAGGCCTTCACCTGGACCTTCGTCGCCGTGCGTTCCTCGCTTGATGTGCGCGAGGCGGCAGGAGATGTGAACGAAATCCTAAGCGAACCCGGTTTCGCTTCTTTCTCGACGAGTCTGCTCGGCCTGATCCAGGCCGGCGCCGTCCTGGCCAACCCGGCCTATGCGGCGGGAATCGAGGTGGCGAAATTTGTCGCGCAAGCCGAGCGCGCGGCGGCTCATGAAAAAAGGCGACCGCGAGTTGGGCGCGGTCACGGTCAGCTTCATTCGCCCCGAACATTACCCGCAGGGCATCCGGGAAAGCCACGATGTGCACGACATGACGGGCAACATGTTTTTCGACTACACAATCTTTGGCTATAGACGGGCTCTGCCTGTCATCCGGAAGAAAGCGCAAACGATGAAAAAACGCGAGCCCGCCGCGCGCGCGACAAAGAAATCTCCGCGAAAAGCATCGCTGGCCAAAAAGCACGCCACGAAAGCGAGGAAGCGCACGCGCGGGCCCCGCGCAAAGACACAGAGAGCCGGCCGTTTCGAGCGCGCCACCGGAAGTCCGAAGAGCTATCCCACTTGATTACGTGACGACAGGGCAATTGAACCTTCGTCGCGGACCCGATTCCGATGCCGAGAAACTTCCCGGAGGCCTTCTGGCCGAGGGCACCGTGGTAAGGATCGCTCCCCAGGAATGGTGGTATGTAGAGGCCGAGAGAGCGGGAGGCAGTCTCAAGGGCTGGGTGCCAAGCAGTTCCTTGCGTCGTGCGACCGCGGAAGAGGAGAACAGGGCCACGCCCGAAGTGATCATACCCTCCTGCCCCGATCGCTCCAGTTCCAAATCCGGAAGTACGGAAAAAGATCGCGGACTCAATCCTGAACTTCGAGGCACGCCGCGACGCGAATGGACATCTCAGGGTTTACAATCTGCCCCCGAGCGACGGCGGCGGGCGCTACGAGGTGGCCGGAATCAACGAGCGCTATGACCCGGAAGAGGCAGCGAAGCTGCGCGATCTGGTCAACGCTGGCCGCTACGATGAAGCGGAAAGCGACGCCGCCGAATACATCGCAAAATACACCGACGTCGTCACAAAATGGACGACTGTGCCTTCGACTTGAGGCTTATCTGCGAGATTGTACTTTTAATCGCGGCCCAGGCGGCGCCGCCAAGATCCTGCAGATGGCCCTGGGAGTGAAAGTGGATGGTGCGGTCGGGCCTGAAACGCTGGCCGCGCTGCGCAAGGCGGAAAAGGATCCGGCCAGGCTCCTCGCTGTGCTCCGAGTGGCAAGAGAACACTACGAACTGAGAGTCGTCGGCCGGCGCCCGGAATTCTGGAAGGGTCTCGTCAATCGCTGGGACAAGTCGCTCGCCTTCGCGCAGGACATAGCCTGAGCAGTGATGTTCTTCGACTTCCCGCACATCATGCGCGGCAGTGCTTGCGATCATGAGTGACTCAGCAAAGGCCCGGTTCTTTCTCAACACGCATGTGTCGCCGCCTCGATCTCGTCGCTGACTCGGCAATGCGTCCGCCGCTTAAGTTCCATCAGCGCCTGCCCGGATACCGACCGACCCCGCTGATCGATGTGCCAGAGCTCGCGCGCTTGCTCGGGATCGGGCAAGTGTTGGTAAAGAACGAATCGAGCCGGCTCGGTCTGCCTGCGTTCAAGATTCTCGGAGCATCGTGGGCGGTTTATCGAGCGCTTGAGGCGGCGGCGAATCGAGGAGGCAATCGCAGCTGGGCTTGCCGTGGCTGCCCCCGGAATCTGGAACCGTGGCGAACGATCGACGAACTCGCGCAACGCCTCGCGCCACTGCGGCCGCTGACACTTGCGACCGCGACGGACGGCAATCACGGGCGCGCCGTTGCGCATATGGCAGCGCTTCTCGGATTCGCGGCGCGGATTTTCGTTCCCGCCGGCACCGCGCAGGCGCGAATTGATGGCATCGCCGGCGAAGGCGCGACCGTCGAGGTGTGGACGGAACTTATGACGACGCAGTCGAGCGGGCGGCGCGCGAGGCGGGCGAACGTTGCCTCGTTATTTCAGATACTTCCTGGTCGGGCTACGAAGAAATCCCGCAATGGGTGATGGAAGGCTATTCGACCATCATGACTGGAGATTGACGACGAACTCGCGCGCCATGGCGCAGGAAATCCGGATCTGATTGCGGTCCAGTTCGGCGTCGGCGCACTCGCCGCCGCAGTCGTCAGGCACTATCACCGGCCTGGGCCTAACGAGCCCCCAAGAATCCTCAGCGTCGAACCGCTCCGCGCCGCCTGCATGCTTGCGTCGATGGAGGCGGGCGAGATCGTCACCGTCCCAGGCCCGCACGATTCAATCATGGCCGGCCTGAACTGCGGGCGACCTTCAATCGTTGCCTGGCCGATTGTGTCGCAGGGCATCGACGCCTTTATCGCGATTCCCGACGAGCGAGCGCGCGAAGCCATGCGTGCGTTGGCCCGCGCCGGAATCGTCGCCGGCGAAACCGGCGCAGCAGGTCTGGCCGGGCTGATCGAGTTGCTGACCGGCCCGGAAAACAAGAAAAGACGCGAAGTCGCTCAAGCTCGATGAACGAAGCTGTGCCTTGATCTTCGTGACCGAAGGAGCCACCGACCCCGCGTCTTACAGGCGCATTGTGACCGAAGAACGCGCCTTGACCTGATAATCGCGAGCAGCGCCAAGATCCTCTGTTTTACCGCCCTGAGGCGAGCCGCTGCAAAGTCAACCTAACGAGATCTTCGGCGCTCGCGATTTCGCTGCCCGCTCTGCTGGATATCGCGCACCGCCTTGTGCGCCTCGACTTGTTTGTAGCCAAGCGCGATCAGCGCCAGGACCGCTTCGTTCGCCTGTTCCTGCTCCGGGGTTGGCGCCTGCGCGCCGCTCGCCACTTCCCAGGCCGCCGCCACGCCCAGCTTGTCTTTCAACTCGAGAACGATTCGCTCCGCCGTCTTCTTGCCGAGCCCACTGATCTTCGACAATGACGCCACGTCGGAGTTCACCACCGCGCTCTTGAAATAGCTCACGCTCATTCCACTGAGAACGGCAAGCGCCAGCTTCGGGCCGATCCCGCTTACGTGATTGACGAGCAACCGAAACAAATCCCGCTCCGCCGCAGTCATGAAACCGTAAAGAATCTGCGCGTCCTCGCGCACGTGCAGATGGGTCAGGATTCGCACCGACTCGCCCGGCGCGGGCAGCTTGTCGTAGCTCGAAAGCGGGATGAAAACCTCGTAGCCGACGCCGCCGACATCGACGATCGCCTGGGTGGGAAGCGCGCTCGTTAGGCGGCCGTGCAAAAAAGTGATCATGTGTTTTTTAGGATGAGCGTCAGGTCAACCCAGCGCCCCTTCGCGATGTCGAAACCGTGGGTCGAGAACTTCCGATAACCGCTCGGCAACGTCGGGTAAAGCTGATCTGCGACATCCGATGGCAGAACGACGAAGTGCGGCCCGGGCGCGCTGTAAGAATTGCGGCACCTGATCCGGCTGCAAGGTGGCGTAATCGCGGCCCTCGAAACGGCTGTAAAAAAGGAAGCCGTGAACCCGGCTCCGGAAATTCCAGACGAGGCTCGGCGCGTCGAAATCGTAGGCGGCAAAATCCATCTCGGGCTGGAGATACGGTTCCGCCTTCTTGAAAAGCACGGCTGAGGGAAAGAAAGGCGCAATCAAGGGGAATCCAATCAGGGCCACCGCGAGCATGACCGCAGCCGTCGCGAGCGACCAGCGACGGAGCCTCCGTTCGCTCACGCCAGATTCCAGCCAATGCCTCGCCAGCAAAAGCGCGAGGAGCGGAAAGGCCGGCAAAATGTAGTGCGGCAACTTTCGTCTTCACGATCGTGAATATGACGACGATCACTGCGACGCCCGCGATCAGATAAAGATCGAGCGCGTCGCGCTTCTTCCAGAGGCGACGCGTGAGCCACGGAATTTTGAGCGACCATGGCGCGAAGGTGATGAACACGGTGAGGAAATAAAACGGCAGGGAGAGGAGTGCGGCCAGAATCGAACTTCCGCCGTGCCCTTGCATCGTGCCGAAGGAACGCCCCACGACATGGCGCCCAAGACCGACTCCGAGAAATTCGCCGTGTGTCCGCAGCAGCGCAGGCACGCCCCAGAGCGCAACGAGCGCGAGCGTGAGCAAAATTCCCCTAACGAAAAGAAAACGCCGCGCGAAATTCGAAGCCGGCCGCAGGAATTGCATCACGATCACCGTGCCCAACGGCGCCCAGCCGATCGGTCCCTTGGCCAGAAAGGCGAAGGCCAGTGAAAAATAGAACATCCACCACCAACTGCGCAGATTGCGCGGGCGGAAGACGACGCTCCGCCAGGTCCCGCCAAACCGATCCCGCAGCAGCTCATAGCCCGCCCAATGCGCGAGCGTCATGAAAAGCACCAACCACATGTCGGCGACCGCGGCTTTGGCATGGACAAAAGTTTGCAGACAAAGCGTGAAGATGATCGCCGCCCAGAATCCTGCGCGACTGCAGATCGAGCCGCCGTCCCCAGGCAAAAATGGCGACCGCCGTCAGCGCCGCCGCGACGGCTGAAGGGAACCGGGCGGCAAACGGATTTTCCCCGAAGGCGCGGAAGCTCGCGACCTGGAACCAGTAGGTGAGCGGCGGCTTGTCGAAACGGTAGCGATTGTTGAAATACGGGACGACATAATCACCGCGCTCGATCATCTCGCGCGAGGCCTCGGCAAAACGCGGCTCATCGCGGTCGACCAGTGGCAGCGCCCAGGTGC
This sequence comes from uncultured Verrucomicrobiae bacterium, assembly GCA_963821615.1. Taxonomy (GTDB): domain Bacteria; phylum Verrucomicrobiota; class Verrucomicrobiia; order Chthoniobacterales; family UBA10450; genus Palsa-1392. Next base: position 157,951 of record CAWGEN010000013.1, read on the forward strand.
CGGCCAGATGAAAAAGCAGACACCCACAGAAGAGAGCCGCGAAATTGCGAGTTGCAGGTTGCAAGAGAGCGATTCAAAGATGGCGAGGGCCGAAAAACAACCGGCAAATTCTCGATGCACAAAATCGCGCCGGTCTGGAAATGGTTGTTCATCATTGTGCTCGCGATCCTCGCCATCGCGGCGGCGATTTCATTTCGACGGTGCCGTCCGGGCCTGGGTGATCGATCATTCCAATCGCACTGCGAAACAGTTCATGCGCAACGTCAGCCGCTACGGCGATTGGCCGGAGCACATCGCGGCCGGTTTGCTCCTCGTCGCAATCGCCTGGTGGCGCGGGAGCAAACGCTGGGTGCGCATTGGCCTAACGATGATCCTCGCCTGCGCTCTCGCCGGCATTGCCGCCCGCGGACTGAAGATCACGACCGGCCGCGCCCGCCCGTCGGTCAAACAGGAACTCGGCTGGAATGGCCCGCGGCTCAGTCCGAAATACAATTCATTCCCCAGCGGACATACTGCTGCGACGACGGCCTTTTTCGGCGTCCTCTTCTTTGCCAACCGGCGTCTCGCACTCTGCCTCCTACCGATCCCGCTGCTCATCGCCACGTCGCGAATGTATGTCGCGGCTCATTATTTGTCGGATGTGATCTGCGCCGCGGTCATCGGGATTCTGTGCGCGTGGCTTTGCGCTCGCGCCTGCCTCCGACCGCAAATCGGCCGCGGTAGCTAGCGCGTCATAGCGTTCAAGTTTCCCTGCGTCGGTCTGCGTACCGGCCAAGGCGTTTTGCGGGCCGAATCCTGCAATACGGCAGGAGCATCTTTACCAGTCGATGACACGATCATTTCGATTTCATGACATCCGCCCGTGACGTTTGGCGCACCTCGCGAAGGTCGACTATATACGGCGCGCGATCCCCAGGGAATGCGGCACGATGCCGCGCATTTTACCACGAAGTTCAGACGCTTAAATGAAGAAATACCTCTGTAGCTTGTCCCTAGTCTCGATGTTGCTTGTCGCGTTTGCAGCAACGATCGCGAAAGCTGACGACGCAGTCATCGAGGACGACGATGACACAAATGCGCTAGCCACCTCCGTAACGCTGATATGGGATCGCAATCCTGAATCGGATATCGCGGGTTACAACGTCTATTACGGCCGCACTTCTGGCGACTACACACGCCTGGTAACGGTCACCGATCCGACGGCGATGATCGGGGTGAAGGGTAGCAAGACCGTCTACTTCGCAGTCACTGCCTACGACACCAATGGCTTGGAGAGCGCGCTCTCCGAAGAAGTTCACTGGCCGTGACGCCCAAGACTCACGTTTAGGAGCGTCGGTGCTCGAGAGGCCGCGCTGGCCGATTGGCTTGGCGGAGGGGGTGGGATTCGAACCCACGAGGGCTTGCGCCCTGCCGGTTTTCAAGACCGGAGCCATCAACCGCTCGACCACCCCTCCCCTGGGCTCTGGTCTTTGTCGGCGAGCCGGCGACAACATTAGCGCATCGGCGGAGCGGCGCAGCAAATCTTCCCTGAACCGCGCCGAGCCATGAAGCCCGCCCCGAGACCTCTGAATGTCAGGACTCGGCTATCGGGTGCCGGCGAGCTCAGCGTTGACGAACTTGACGAGGTGGTCGGTAAGATACGGCTTCGCGAGGAAGCCGTGCCCTTTGTCCCGCTCGAATTCCGGTCCGATCAGCTCGGCGCTGTAGCCGCTGGTAAAAATGATTTTCAAATCGGGCTTGTCGATCATAAGGGTATGCGCGAGCTCGCGGCCGGAGATCGACTCGGGCATGACTACGTCGGTGAGCAGCAGGTCGATTTCATGGCGGCGAGTGGCCCATATTTCCAGCGCCTCACGCCCGTTGGCCGCGGAAAGAACGTGGTAGCCGAGCGAGCTAAGGGCAGTGCTCACGAATTCGCGCAGCATCTCTTCATCCTCCACCAGGAGGATGGTGACATCCCCCGAAGGTGCGGACGGCGCCGAGGTCTCGGCCGATTCGGCGGAGACGTTCCGCGGGCGGATCCTCGAGGACGCCATCACTGACGGGTAGATAAGCGCGCATGACGGTGCCATGGCCGGGCGCGCTCTCCACTTCGATCCAGCCGTTGTGCTGCTTGAGCACGCCATAGACCGTGGCCATGCCCATGCCGGTGCCTTTGCCTGGTTCCTTGGTGGTGAAGAACGGCTCGAAGATGCGGCTCACGGTGGCTGCGTCCATCCCGTGTCCGCTGTCTTTCACCGTCAGGCAGACGTGGCGGCCGAGTTGAGCCTCCTGGTTGCGCTTGCGGTAAGCCTCGTCGATCTCGACGGCTGCCGAAGAGAGGGTAAGCCGGCCGCCATCGGGCATGGCGTCGCGAGAATTAAGCGCGAGATTCATGATGATCTGATCGACGCTGCTCGAGTCGGCGAAGATGAGCGGAAGTTCCGGCGCGAGTCGCGTGTCGATTGCGATGTGTTCGCCGATCAGACGGCGAAGCATGCTGACCGTTTGTTTGACGATTTCATTCAGCTGCAGGGGCCGGCGTTGGATCATCTGTTTGCGGCTGTAGGCCAGAAGCTGGTGGGTGAGGGCCGTGGCGCGCACGGCCGCCTGCTCGACCTGCCGAAGATACGAGGCAAGCTTCTCGTCGAGTTTCGGACTCCCGTTCTGCATCATCGATGCGTACCCGAGGATGACGGTGAGCATGTTGTTGAAGTCGTGAGCGACGCCGGCGGCGAGGCGGCCTACGGCTTCCATCTTTTGTGCCTGGCGAAGTTCATTTTCAAGACGCACGCGATCGGTGATGTCCTGAAGGATAAGGAGATGGTAGGGAGCGCTGGCGAGTGCCAGATTCTCCGCCGAGACGAGCACCTCACGCACGTCGCCGGCGGCCGTACGGATGCTCGCCGCGAGGCCGTGGACGAGGCGCCGCCCAGCGAGGGCATCGTGGAGCACGCTGGCGGTCGCGGGCTCGCTCCACCACTGTGCGCTACCGGCGAGCACGGCCTCGCGCGTCGCGCCAACGAGATCCAGAAAGCTGGCATTTGCGTCAAGGCAGTCGGAGCCGTCGGGTCGCTGGATAACCATGGGCACAGGACTGCCGTGAAAAGCCTTGGAGAATCGCTCCTCGGAACGACGCAAGGCGTCTTCGACCGCGACACGCTCGGCGACTTCGTCGGTGAGGCGGGCGTTGGTCTCGCGCAGCTCGAGGGTGCGCTGGTTCACGAGCGCGTCGAGTTCCTCCATCTGCCGGGACGCCATCTGTGTGAGCTCCCACTTTTTCGAGAGCGCATGGGCCATTTGGAGGACCTCAATGTTGTCGAACGGTTTCTTGAGAACGAGCACTTGATCCGTGTTGCCGATGGCCTTGGAGATCTCGTCCCACGAGTAATCCGAGTAGGCCGTGCAAATGACGATCTGAAGATCGCGAAACTCCGCCCAGATGCGGGTGATGGTCTCGACGCCGTCCCAGCCCGGCGGCATCCGCACATCGACAAACGCGACGGCATAAGGCGCGCCGGCCGCGACGGCGGCGCGCACCTTCTCGAGCCCTTCCTGTCCCTGAAACGCTGAGTCGACTTGAAAGGTCGACTCGCGTGTGTTGCCGGCGTCTCGCCGAAAAGAGCCGCTTCTTCCTCCTCGAGTTGCCCCTGCAGGAGGGAGTCGACGGGCTGAGGACTTTGCGAAAGTCTTGATGAATCGCCGGGTTATCGTCGATGACCAGGATGCGATTGTTGGTGGTCGGGGAGGCCGGTGGTGTTTTCATGAATCGGATGCGACGGGAAGTTCGAGAGTAAAGGTGGCACCACGCCGGACACCGAGGCTCTCGGCGCGGAGTGAGCCGCCCATTTCCTGGGCGGCAAGCGCTCCGCTGTGCAAGCCGAAGCCGTGGCCGTTCTTGCGGGTGGTGAAGCCATGCGAGAAAACCAGGGCGAGATTTTCCGGCGAAATGCCGATCCCATTATCCTTCACGACTACGTGCACGCTCTTCTCGCCCACGGGGCGCGATCGAGACCGTGATCCGCTTGTCGATGCGCTGCACGTCGTCGAGCGCGTACTTGGCGTTGCGGAGGAGATTGATCAGAATTTGCAGCACGCTGTGCCGGTCCACTCGCACCGCTGGTGAGGGGGAGAACTTCCGCTCAAGGATCACGCCGTGCCGCTCGAAGGCACCGATGTTCATCGCGATTGAGTCCTCGACGAGCTGTTCCGCCTGGAGGTTTTCGAAGACTCCGCTGACCTTGGCGTAGCTCTGCTGCACGGCCACGACCTCTTTGATGTGTTCGATATTGCGCGCGAGCAGATCGACTTCGCTGAGGAGCTGGGTATTCTCCTCGACGAGATACTGGCTGAGCTTGGCCAGGTAACCTGGGAGTTTTTGCCCGCTCGGATCGTGCGTCAGATAGTCGCCGAGGTCGCCGTTTCGTTCGGTGAGCAACGCTGCGGCCTGGCCCAGCTTTGACACTTTCGAGCGTCGCAGCTTTTCGACCACGAGCTCCGGCCGAGACATTAACGCTGTTAAGGACGTTGCCGACGTTGTGCAGGACGCCTGTGGCTACCTCGGCCATGCCGGCGAGGCGCGAGGTTTCGAGCAACTTTTGTTGCGAATTGCGCAATGCTTCCTCGGCCTGCCGCCGCTCGGCCATGTCGCGCATCACAGACGAAAAATATTCCGGTTCGCCCTCCGAATTCTTGTGCGCGATAAGCACCTGCGAAACGTAAACCACCCGACCGGCGCTGGTGAGGATGGCTGTCTCTCCGGCCCACGATCCGTTTTGCACGGCGGTCGGCAATCCCTCGCGCGACGATGATCTCGCGCGCCCAATCCGGATGAAAATCGAGAGTTTTCAGTCCAGTGATGTCTTTCTCTTGCCCCAGACCCAGGATTTGGCGCCCCGCACGATTCAGATAGAGTGCGCTACCGTTCGGATCCGCGCTGATCACGATGTCCGGTGTCGCCTCGAGAATCGCAGTGAGACGGTCGTGCGCCGCTTCGGCGCGCTGCCGCTCGCCGATCTCGCGCTGGAGCGCATCCACTTGTTCCCGCAATTCCCGTTGGGCACCTTGCAATGCGTTGTCTTGCGATTGGATCTGGGTCAGCATTTGGTTGAAGGCGTCGGTCAAAATTCCGACCTCGTCGCCACACACTTTGTCTGCGCGGACGGAATAATCCTTGTGGTCCGCGATGGTGCGCGCGGTGCCTGCGAGCCGGAGGATCGGATTGGTAATGAAACGCAGAAATTGCCTCGAAAGGAGGAAGGCGAGAAGGAGCGAAGCGGCGAGAACCAGAGCGAAAATGCCGCCGTAAAGCGTTAGCAGCTGCGACGTCATCGCCTGCAAATCAGCCAGGAGGTAGAGCGTTCCTTGCCGTTTGCCATCGAGCATGACCGGCTGTGCAAGGAGAATTCGATTGCCATTGATCCGGAAGCCCGAACGCGGCCGGGCCGTCTTAATTTCGAGCTCATCCCGCGCGGCTCCAAAAAAGGCGAGCCGTTGCTGGTCCATCAGCTCAAGGCGCGCACTCACGATTTGCGGCATCGTCTTGAGTCCAGCCAGGATTTCGCCGGCGGCGCCCTCATCCTGAAACATGAGCGCCGGCGCACAATTGTGAGCCGTGATTTCACCCACAACGGCAAGCTCGTGAGCGGACTGCCGTTTGAGGGTGTAGGCCTGGAAGCAGAACAGCGCCGCAAACGCGACGAGCAGCACCACGCCCGAGATCAGCATGATCACGAGGGTGATTTTTTCCCGGATTGGACGATCGCGCAGCTTTTGCATGGCTGTCAGTTCACGACTCGAGGAATTTGGAGTGATCGATACTTCATCTTGGCCAGGCGTGGTGGACAGCGGCAGGATTCGCCTCCCGGCTTTCCTGCAGCGCGAATCCCTCACGCCCCAGCTTCGAATGCAAAGCAACAATCGTGCTACCGCCCGTCATCCGATGAAGTGGGCCGGCGCTGGAACACATTCTGCTCCCAAGTGCGCGACCGACGGCGCCGCGCGTACCGGCGCCGGCAGTCTCACCCACACGAACCCTGAGAAAAGGTCAGCCCGACGTTGAGGACGTTTAATGAATTCCTGCACTGACGAGATTGGAGCAAAAGTCCGCAAAGCTCGGACCGGAAATACGGAACCAATTTCCAGGAGACGGCCAGTTCTCCGGATTCCAGGCGCACGGGTAGGCGGGTCTTGACTACCGTTCTGATGGCGGTGGCATTAGCAATGGGTTTCGGAATTTGGAGTTTGTCGCGCCAGCTCGCGCCGGAGCTAATCAGCGAGTTAGAATCGCCAGAGGCCGCCGCCATGGCTGTTATCCCGGAAAAAGGCATTGCAGTGCTTCCGTTTGAGAATCTAAGCGAAGATCAACGGGACGCGTTTTTGGCCGATGGCGTCCAGGATGACATTCGCACCAACCTTGCGAAAGTAGCGGACCTCAAAGTCATCAGCCGGACTTCCGTGAACACTTACCCGGCCGGAACGCAACGCAACATGCGCAGGATAGCCCAGACCCTGGGCGTTGCCTACGCCTTGGAAGGGAGCGTCCGCCAAACTGCTGAAAAAGTGAGCATCACGGCACAGCTGACTGATGCTCGGACTGGAATTCCTGCGTGGAAAAGAAGCTACGACAGCGATCTGGCCGACGTCTTTGCGATCCAGCGCGACATCGTGCTGCGAACTACGTCTCAGCTCAAAGCCACCGTTTCGCCGAAGGAAAGAGCCGCCATTGACGAGCGCCCGACCAAGGATCTCGTCGCCTATGGCCTTTACGTCCGCGCCAAGGCACTCGTCGCCACGATTTCTCTCAATACCAAAATCAACGAAAGACTACGCGAGGCCGTTGAATTGGCCGATCAAGCCATCGCGCGGGACCCAGATTTCTTCCTCGCTTATTGCCAGTTAGCCTCCGCCCACAATTACCTCTATTTCTTCGGCTTCGATCACACACCCTCCCGTCTGGCTCTGGCGGACGGCGCGCTCAAAGCTCTCCTTCGCCTGCGTCCCGAGGCGGGGGAGACTCACCTCGCTCGGGCTGATTTTTTTTACCGCTGTTATCTCGACTACGAAAAGGCGCGCGCGGAACTCGCCATCGCCCAACGCGCCTTGCCGAATAACTCGGAGATCTTCGAGTTAACCGGCTATATCGACCGACGCCAGGGCCTCTGGAATGAATCCGCACGCAGCCTGCAAAGAGCTCTCGCGCTGGATCCGCGCAACTTTTTCATGCTCCAGCAGATCGCCCTCAGCTATCAGGAGTTCCGGCAGTTTCGGGCCATGGCCGCTGCGCTGGACCGCGCGATCGCCCTCGTTCCTGATGACCTGGACACCCAGACCACCCGCGCTCTGGTCGATCTTGAGTGGCGAGCCAACCCGCGACCCCTGCACGAAACCATTCGAACAATTATCGAGGAAAATCCAGAGGCGGCATCGGACCTGGCCGGCCAATGGTTTGACGTCGCACTCTGCGAACGCGATTCGGCGGAGGTCACCCAGGCCTTGGCTGCGATCCCGGCCAGCGGGACGGCCGAGGACCTGAATTTTCCGCGCTCCTGGTGCGAAGGCCTGGCCGCCCGCGCCAAAGGCGATACTGCCACAGCTCAAGCTGCTTTCCTCGCCGCGCGCGCGGAAATGGAACGCACGGTGAACGAGCAACCCGGTTATGCCCCGGCGCTGTGTGTGCTCGGCCTGATCGATGCCGCCCTCGGCCGCAAGGATGAAGCGATCCGCGAAGGCCGCCGCGCGGTCGAGCTGCTGCCGATTACGAAGGACTCCATTGACGGCGCAGAGATGATGAAACATCTCGCTGTTATTTATGCCTTGGTCGGCGAGAAGGATCTCGCCATTCAGCAAATCGACGCGACCTTGCAAATCCCAAGCACTTTGAGCTACGGCAATTTGAAACTGCACCCTTACTGGGATGCGCTGCGCGGCGACCCGCGTTTCGAAAAAATCGTGGCTGATCTCGCACCGAAGAACACCGAGGAATCGGGCGGCCTGGTCAACTGATCCGCTTGGCGCAGGCGCGGCTCGACGACTCGCACCACAATCCACCCAATCCGTCCGCCGGATCGGGAGTGGCGACAAGCTTTACTCTGGACAACCCGATTTGTTCATATGAACATATGCGATGGACGAAGAGAAAGAATCGATTGGGACCGCGAGGTTCGGACGAAAACGAGGACGATCTTCCAGTTGTGTTGCGACGAAATGATCGAGCCGATCTTGGAACGGCCGCTCCCGCAGCCGATTCATGGCCGGGGCGCGTCCACTAACCCGGCGAACCGCTTCGAAGCGCTGAGCATCGATCCCGATCCTAACGAGCGACCGGACAACGAAGTTCCCGCCCTAACGACAAGATTTTACCGGGATTTCACCCGCACCATCATCGCGCATAACGACAGCCCTGATGTTGGTTTCGAGTCGAGCGTCAATCCCTACCGCGGCTGCGAGCATGGTTGCATCTATTGCTATGCGCGCCCGACGCATGAATATCTCGGCTTCTCCGCCGGACTCGATTTCGAGAGCCGCATCATGGTGAAAGAAGACGCGCCGGAGCTTCTCGCGGCGGAACTTTCCGCGCCCCGCTGGAAGCCACAGACTCTCGTGATGAGCGGCGTGACCGATCCGTATCAACCGGTCGAACGACGCCTGAAGCTAACACGACGTTGCCTCGAAGTGCTGGCGCGCTTCCGCAATCCCGTCGGGATCATCACCAAAAACCAGCTCGTCACCCGCGACACCGATTTGTTAGTTGAGCTGGCGGCGCATGACGCCGCGGCTGTCAATATTTCCGTCACTTCGATCGATCCCAAACTCCAGCGCGTCCTCGAACCACGCGCTTCCGCCCCGCGCGCGCGACTGGACGCCATCACGCGTCTGCGCAAAGCGGGCGTTCCGGTCGGCGTGATGGTCGCGCCGATCATACCCGGCCTAACGGATCACGAAGTGCCCGCGATCCTGCAAGCCTGCGCCGACGCGGGCGCGCAATTCGCCGGCTACATCGTCGTCAGGCTGCCGCTCGCCGTCGCGCCGTTGTTCGAGCGCTGGCTGGCAGAGCATTTTCCCGATCGCAAAGAGAAGGTGCTCGGTCGGATCCGGCATCTGCGCGGCGGCGAGCGATTGAACGACCCGCGCTTCAACAGCCGCATGCGAGGCGAAGGCATTTTTGCCGAGCAGATCCGCGCACTCTTCGATGCTGGCTGCAGACGAGCCGGGATCGGCCAGCGGCCCAGGCTTTCGACCGCGGGATTTCGCCGACCTAACGAGCAACTGCGACTCCTTTAGTCATCCCCGAGATGTCCGACTGCACTCGAGACGACGAATTGTGAGCGTTTCTTGCTTACTTCACTCCGCAATGGGATAAACACGCTCGCGCTTTTATGACTGAAGTCAAGAGTGTGGCTCGGTTATCCCTATCCTCTCGGCGCCACCTGGCTCGGCCACGGCGTGAATTTCGCGATCTTCTCCGAGACCGCCGCCTCGGTGGATCTCTGCCTCTTTGATTCCCCCGATGCAGACCAGGAAAACATCCGCATCCCGATGACGGAACACACCGACCAGGTGTGGCACATTTTTCTGCCCGACGTTCGGCCGGGACAGCTTTACGGCTTCCGCGTTTTCGGACCCTACGATCCCGAACGCGGATTGCGCTTTAACAGCTCGAAGCTGCTCATCGATCCCTACGCCAAAGCGATCTCCGGGCGGATCAATTGGGCGGACGAAATGTTTGGCTACGTCGTTGGCGACCCGTCCGAGGACCTGACGCGCGACTTCCGCGATGACGCCTGGGGAATGCCGAAGGCGGTCGTGATCGACAATGCCTTCGACTGGGGCGACGACCGACCGCTGCGCACGCCCTTGCACCGCTCGGTGATCTACGAGATTACACGTCAAGGGATTTACCAAGCTGAACGAAAGAGTTACCGGAAGAGGTGCGGGGCACCTATGCGGGCGTCGGCAGCGAAGCATCGATCGGATATCTGAAGGATCTTGGCATCACCGCTGTCGAGCTGCTGCCGGTGCACCATCACATCAACGACAAAGCGCTGGTCGATCGCGGCCTAACGAACTACTGGGGCTACAACACGATCGGCTTTTTCGCACCCGACTGCGAAGTATTCCTCGAGCGGCGCGCCCGGCGGACAGGTGACTGAGTTCAAAAGCATGGTGCGCAACCTTCACGCCGCCGGGATCGAGGTGATTCTCGACGTCGTCTACAACCACACCGCCGAAGGCAACCACATGGGGCCGACGCTCAGCTTCCGCGGGATCGACAACCAGGCTTATTACCGTCTCATGCCGGAGAATCCGCGTTTCTACCTGGATTTCACCGGCACCGGCAACACCTTCAATCTCCTCCACCCGCGCACCCTCCAGCTCGTCATGGACAGCCTGCGCTATTGGGTGAACGACATGCATGTCGACGGTTTCCGCTTCGACCTCGCCTCCACCCTCGCGCGCGACGCGAACGGGGTGAACAAGCTGCACGCCTTCTTCGAAATCATTCACCAGGACCCGGTCATCTCGCAGGTAAAATTGATCGCCGAGCCGTGGGACGTCGGCGAAGGCGGCTATCAGGTCGGCAATTTCCCGATCCTCTGGGCGGAGTGGAACGGCAAATATCGCGATACGGTGCGCAGCTTCTGGAAAGGCGACGAAGGCAGGATCGGCGAGCTGGCCTATCGCCTGACGGGAAGCCCCGATCTCTACCAGCATAGCGGCCGACGTCCCTACGCCAGCATCAACTTCGTCACCGCGCATGACGGCTTCACCCTCAACGATCTCGTCAGCTACAACGACAAACACAACGAGGCCAACGGCGAAGACAATCGCGACGGAGACAACAACAATCACTCGTGGAATCACGGCGCAGAAGGCCCGACCGACGATCCCGAAATCAAGCAGCTGCGTCTGCAGCAACGCCGAAATTTCCTCACCACACTCTTCCTTTCCCAAGGCGTGCCGATGCTGACCGCTGGCGACGAATGGGCCCGCACGCAGCAGGGCAACAACAACGCTTATTGCCAGGATAACGAGATCAGCTGGCTCGATTGGAACCTGGACGACGAGCAGAAAGCGCTCCTTGAGTTCACCAGGGAACTCATCCGCTTCCGCGCGCGAGCATCCGGTTTTCCGGCGCCCGAAATTCTTCCAGGGCCGCGGATTCGCGGGTCCGGATTCGCGACGTGATGTGGTTCAACCCCGGCGGCAACGAGATGACGGACGACGAATGGAACTCGCCATTTGTCCGTTGCCTCGGCATGCTCCTGAGCGGCGACACGATCGACGTGCAGACCTTCGAAGGCGAACCGATCCGCGACAATAGCTTTCTGCTGCTGATCAACGCGCATCACGAGCCGCTGCAATTTGTGCTGCCGGGCCAGAAAAAGGTTGAGTGGCAACTCCTGCTCGATACCGCATCGGCCAGCGGCTTTTGCCGGGAGCCGCAAGACTATGTTTCGGGCGACGAAGTGGAGATCACCGAGCGCGCCACGATGCTGCTCAAACTCACCACCGGCTCGACCGCGCAGGCCCGTCATGAATCGTGGAAGAAGCGGCAGTTTGAGGCGCCACATGATGGTGAGAGCTAGGCTGGAGCAATCTGCAGCGAAACTGTCGCCGAACCGAAGAGATGAGCGCCGAAGATGAGCGCGGCGCCCGAAGCTGTAGAGTGAAAGCATGACACCGACATCACTCATCATTGTGGTCGATCGAGGGGGACTAAAAGCATACCGGGTCAACGAGACACCGAACGCGCGGAGCGAGTCTGCAATTGGTGCAGGCGTTTGACATCACTGACGCCCACGGACGTTACGACGAAAAACTCACCGACCAGGCGGGCCGCTTCCCGGTGAGCGACGGCAATGGCCGGCACGCCAGCGCGATCGCGGAGCGAACCGCACTCGAGGCCGAAAACGACCGTCGCATCTGCAAGCAACTCGCCGAGCACATCGCCGAGGTGGTGAAACGCGAAGGCGCCGACGGCTGGTCGTTCGCCGCGCCGTCCTCGATTCACTCCAGCGTGACGGAATTGCTGCCCGCACCGATTCGCAATCGCGTCGTCGAACACGTGAAATCCGATCTGGTGAAAATTGAGCCGTCGAAATTGCCAGCGCACTTTCGTTCGCTTCAGCCGCTCTGATTTTTTGCGCTATAATGGCGGATGCAACTACCGGTAGGAATTTCATATCGGGGCGTCGATAAATCGGACCAGCTCGATGAACTGATTCGCAGCAAGGCCGCGCGGCTCGATCGCTTCTGCGATCACATCAGCCGGTGCGACGTCGTCGTCGAACACCCAAATCATGCGCAACGTTCGGGCAATCCCTTCCGGGTACGGATCGACGTCACCGTGCCGCCCGGCCACGAGCTGGTGGCGGATGAAAGGCCGGCCGCGCACGAAATGCACGAGCCCTTGAGCAAGGTGATCAACGACGCCTTCAAGACGATGGAACGCCTGCTCAAGACGCTCGTTGAAAAACAGCGCCGGGGTTAGCGCGACGGCACACACTGCCCCGGAAACCTGGGTTCCCCCGCCTACTTCCCAAGGCAAGCCTTGGAGGTGAGACCAGGAACGCGCGAATTCTGATCCGCGATCAGGCCTTTTCGGTCGGTGCCGACTCTTTCTTCGCGGGACGCTTCAGCAGCGTGATCTGCTTGATCCTCGCCGAATCCGACGGGCTCCATGTCGCCACTTCAGGGTCATCCTTGAACGCTTCGTGGACGATGCGGCGCTCGTAGGAGTTCATCGGCTCGAGCTGCAGCGGCCGGCCGGAGATGCGGACGCGCTCCGCAAGCTGCTTCACGTGATGCACGATCTTATCCTGGCGCATCGAGCGATACATCTCACAGTCGACGACCCACTTCGGCGCGTCGGGGTTCTTCGCCTGGAGCAGCCGGTTGAGGAGGAACTGCACCGCATCGAGCGTGTCCCCATCGCGGCCAATTAAACGATCGGCCTCTTCGGTGTAAATCTGCAGCGTCGGATTGCCGCTTTCGCCCCGCGTCTCTTCGATCTCTACCACAAAACCGAGGTAGCCGAGCATCGTGTCGAGCAGCTCCTTCGCATTGGATTTCGGTTCAGGGTCAGTGCTCATCAGCGGGCTTTTCCTTTGCGTTTTGCGGGCTGATTCACCTTCTCCAGTTTCGGCACTGGCTGGTTCCGGTTCTGATACAACTGCAAAATCGTAAAGAGGTTCTGAGTTGTATAATACAAAGCGAGCGCGGCTGCAAAATTGTAGCAGAAGACGACAAAGATCAGCGGCATGAACATCATCACCCGCTGTTGCGTGGCGTCGCCGCTCTTCGGGGTGACATGCGTCATCCAGAAACTGGTGCCGGCCATGATCAAGGGCAGGATGTTAATCGGCCAACCAAGCCCGGGGATGTGCGCGACAGTGTCCGGTTGCGAAAGATCGCGCACCCAAAGGAAGCTCGCATTGCGCAGCTCGACCGCCTGGCGCAGCATGGTGAAGAGGCCGAAAAAGATCGGGATTTGAATCATCATCGGGAGACAGCCGCTGACCGGATTGACGCCGTAATCCTTGTAGAGCTTCATGACCTCGGCGTTCATCTTCGTCGGGTCGTCTTTGTACTTTTCCTTCAGCTCCTGCATCTTGGGCGAGAGCGCGGCCATACGGCGCATCGACTTGTTCGCCTTCGTCTGGAGCGGCCAGAGGATGAGCTTGATGATCGCGGTCAGGATCAAAATTGCGATCGCATAGTTGCCGACGAACCGATAGATCAGGTTCATCATGTTAAGGAGCGCCTGACTGACCAGTTTCCACAGTCCAAAGTCCATGATCTCGGCCTCGTCGTGCGTCAGCTGCGCCAGTCGGTGGTAGAGCTTCGGACCGATGTAGAGCTGGAATTGCACGGTCGCGGTCTGGCCCGGCTGGACCTTGAAACCCGGCATCCCCATCGCGCCCTCGATGCCGTATTCCGGCTGGCCGTCATCTTTCTTTCGCGCCTCGAAACGCTGAGCCCAAACATCCGTCGCCTTCGTGCCGAGCGGCGTGATGAGCGCAGCAAAAAACTGGTTGCTCACCCCGACCCATTCCGCTCCAGCGATCCTCTCGGCGAAAAACCCCTGCGCGGCACGCTTCTGCACCCCGACGAATGGATAATTCTGTTCCGCGAACCAGCTGACGTCGGTCGACTTGGTCTTGCCGTCGATGCACCAGGTTAAGCGCGTGTAGTTCGGCAGATCGTTCCGGTGAATTGGCACCGCCGAGCCGAGTGCGACGAAGTAGCCGGGATTGGAATAGACAGCCGGGCCGGTGTTTTGAAAATCAAATTCCATCCGCGCGACATAATTGTCCTTCTCGTTAGGCGGCGCCGGCAGACTAAATTTCTTGCGCAGCGTTACGCTGTTCGTCAGCGCGCGCTCAAACTGTACCGTGTCCTGCCCCGGCACGACGGAAAACTCCTCGAGGACCGGCAGCGCAGGCTTCTCGATAATCGCGCCGATCGGCAAACGCTGGCGCGCATTTAACTTCACCGGCGCTCCATTTTCCCCTTTGTGCCTTGGCAGGATCGCCTCGGCAATGCCGCCGCCGCGATTCGTCAGCAGCAAGTCGAGATCGGCATTCCGCAGCGTCGTCGTTTGCTCGACGAAGGGCGCCGGAGTCGGGGTCGCCTCGTTAGGCGAAGTAGTGGGACTGGCAGGGCGAGACTCGGTCGAGCCCGAGGCACCGACCGGCGGCGAAGCAGTGCCCGTTGCCCGCGGCTCGGCGGAGTCTCGCCCCACGGAGGTCGCCAGGCTCGGCGAAGCGGGCACCTTCGCCGGCGGGACCGCCGGATGCTTCACCATGTAAACCTGCCACGCGATTAGACCGATGATGCAAAGCGTAACGGCAATCCAGGCTTGTCTGTCCATAAACTGATCCGGCCGGATTATTCACAGGCGAAGCCGTGAGCCTGCTGACTGGAATGGGGAAGCCGCCTTTGCCCGGCGACAATCGGGCCGCAAAGGTCTCTCCCATATTGTGCCGGAACCGGATCTTCCCCCTGCCCGCCCCAAGGCTGGCAGCGTGCGAGCCGTTTCAGTCCGAGCCAGCTCCCGCGCAACCCCCCGTGACGCTCTACCGCCTCGAGAAAATAGGCGGAGCACGTCGGATGGAACCTGCAACCAGTTGACGGTCCCCCGAGCCAGGAAAGCAGCGGCGAGAGCGTCCATTGGTAGGCGCGGATAAGGAAACGAACGAGCAAAACCATCGTCAGGGGCGTAGGATAGAAGCGCGCCCTATTGGACGCAAATCTTGATGTCCTCCTGCTCGTGCTCGTAGTCGAACCTGTAGACGCCGCCCTCTGGGCGGCGCGGAATCGGCGCCGTTGCAGATTGTGGCCTCTTTCCCTGTCGCTTCGCGGAGCGAAGCGTCTACAAGATCTCTGCGCGCCGCGCCAAACACTGCCATTCCGCTTCCAGCGCCGCAGAGTCGGTCTGCGCGGCCGCCGGACGCGCGATCACCACAAGCCAAATCCCACCTTTCAGCGCATGCTGATTTCGGCGCACTATCTCGCGCAGCCGCCGGCGGACCCGATTCCGCGTCACGGCCCCGCCCACTCGGCGTGACGTGACAAACCCGACCCGGAACATTTTTTCACCTTCCACAGGCAACACGCCAAGCATGAGCAGTCCCCCACGCACCGCGCGTCCCTCTTTGCGCACCCGTTCAAATTCGCGGCTCAACTTCAGACGCCGCGTGGCAGGGAAGCGGATCCGCGCCGCGTCGCTCGTCAGATCGTTCATCGGCTGGCAGCCTAACACATCGCAAAAGTCCGCTTCGTCATCGACACCTGATCGTCACGATTGCGCCCTCGAATTTGTCCAGCGCTCATGTCAATTTTCGTGCTGATGCCGACCCGTTTTCTTGTTTCCTCCGCGCTCCTTGTCGCTTTCGCCCTCGCTGCTCGCGGAGCGGATGGCAGCGGAAAAGCAGCCCACATCGTAGTCGTAGTGTGGGACGGGATGCGACCTGATCTCATCAGCAGTGGGAATGCGCCCACGCTTTCCGCTCTGGCGCGTGCCGGTGTCATTTTCAAACGCAATCACGCCGCCTACCCCAGTTCGACGAATGTCAACGGCGCAGTCCTCGCAACCGGTGTCACTCCCGGTCACAACGGCGTAATTGCCAACCTGGAATTCCGTCCCTCGATCGATCCGACGAAACCGTTCGATACTTCGGACTTTCCGGCGCTCGACGGAAATCCCGAGATCAACGCGAAGCACCTTGCCGGGCCGACGATCGCCGAGATTCTCCAGGCGGCTGGTCACTGGACGGCGGTGGCGGGCGCGAAACCGGTCGCGCAATTTTTTGATCGCTCTCGAATGAGAACAAGTGAAGCGGCGAAAAGAGTCGACCGTCATTTACCGCGGGAAGATTCTCCCTGATGATGCCGGAGACAGGATCATCAACGCCCTCGGTCCGTTCCCCGTTCGAAAAACCTTCCCCAACCAGCGCCAGGACGATTGGACGACAAGCGCCCTAACGGATGTGCTCTGGGGCAACGAGGTGCCGAAATTTTCTCTCCTCTGGCTAAGCGAACCGGATTTGACCGAGCACGAAACTGCGCTCGGCGCGCCCGCCGCAATGGCGGCGATCAGGAGCAGCGATCATAATCTCGCAAAAGTGCTGGCAGCGCTGAAAGCGAGGAACGCGCTGACGAAGACGGACATCTTTGTCGTTTCCGATCACGGATTTTCCACAATCTATCATGTAGCTGATGTCGCGGCGCAGTTGCGTGGGGCGGGCTTCGACGCGGTGCGCGCTTTCATTGAAAAACCGAATCGCGGGCAGATACTCGTCGTTTCGCTCGGTGGAAGCGTCATGTTCTACGTCGTCGATCACGAGCAAGCGGTGATCGAAAAGTTGATCGATTTCCTGCAGCGGTCCGACTTTGCCGGCGTGATCCTGACGCGCGAAAAGCATGAAGGCACCTTTACCTTTGCACAGGCCGAGGTCGATGCGCCAGCCGCGCCGGACGTGATCGCTGCCTGTCGCTGGAACGACCGGCCTAACGAATTCGGAGTCGCCGGACAGATCGCGTCCGACATCGGCCGGAGCGCCGACCACGGCAATCACAGCACGCTCAGCCCGCACGACATGAACAACACATTGATCGCGAGCGGCCCGGATTTTCGGCGCGACTGGAGCGACGAGACGCCGAGCGGCAACATCGACCTCGCGCCAACAATTCTTTGGATTCTAGGGGTCAAAACGGCCCACCCGATGGATGGACGGATCTTGCGCGAAGCGTTCGCCGATGCTCACGAACAACCGGCCGTTGCCGAGAAAAGGATGGAAGCGCAGTACAACCTCGGTGGTCTCATTTGGCGACAGCATTTGCGCACCGCGACCGTCGATGGCGTGACCTATTTCCTGGAAGGCAACGGCAGTTCCACGCCCGAGCAGCCATAACAATGCCTGTAGCCGGGGGCGCTAGCCCGGCCGGGGAACGGTCTACCGGTCGGGGTTGACCGTTCCTCGGTTACGGCCCCGATTTTTCTTGCGCGTGCAAAAGTTTAATTATCTTTCTCGCTCCGATTTTGTGCACAACTGGACTGCTTCTCCATGATTGAAGTTCGAAATCTGACCAAGGCTTTCGGCGCGAAGCTGGCGGTGAATGACGTCTCATTCAGCGTGCAGCGCGGCGAGGTGCTCGGGTTTCTCGGCCCGAATGGCGCCGGCAAATCCACCACGATGCGAATGCTCACCGGTTTCATCCCGCCGACCGAAGGCGACGTCGTGATCGGCGGATTCAAGATCGAGGAGAATCCGATCGCGGTGAAACGCCTCATCGGATATCTCCCGGAAAATGCGCCCTCCTACACCGACATGACGGTGCGCGGGTTTCTGAACTTCGCCGCTGAGCTGCGCGGTTTTCGCGGGACGGAGAAAGCGCGTGCGGTCGAGCGCGTGGTCGAGATGTGTTTTCTCGGTTCCGTTTTGCATCAAAGCGTCGAGACGCTGTCGAAAGGATTTCGCCATCGCACCTGCTTTGCGCAGTCGATCATTCACGATCCCGCGGTGCTGATTCTCGACGAGCCGACCGATGGGCTCGATCCCAACCAGAAACACGAAGTGCGCACCTTGATCCGGCAGATGGGCGAGAAAAAGGCGATCATTTTTTCGACCCACATCTTGGAGGAGGTCGAGGCAGTTTGTTCGCGCGCAATCATCATCGACTCGGGCCGCATTGTCGCCAACGGCACGCCGGCGGAGCTGAAGGAAAAATCGACGCACGCGGGCGCGGTTACGGTCCGGATTGCAAACGGCGACGCCTCTGCCGTAAAGATGAAGCTCAGTCGAATTGAGCGGCGGCGAGCGTCTGACGATGCTGAGTGAGTCGCCGGCTGCGGTCCGAATTTATCCGCGAAATAATTCCGCGCACGGTGAGTTGGCGACCGCCATCGGGCAGCTCGCGGCGCAAGAACATTGGCAAATCGAAGAGCTGCACACCGAAGAAGGCCGGCTCGACGAAGTCTTTCGCACGATCACCTTGCCGGAAACCGCTCCACGAAAAAGCTGATGGTTCAAGCATTGCAGGCAGAATCAGTTGTGTCGATGCCAGAACGGTCTGGCAAGCAGTCCTCGTTAGGCAACATTCTCACAATCGCGAAACGCGAGGTGTCGGGCTATTTCGCCTCACCGGTGGCCTATGTTTTCATCGTTATCTTCCTCCTCCTCGTCGGTTTTTTTACCTTTATGGTGGGCGGATTTTTCGAGCGCGGGCAGGCGAGCCTCGAAATGTTTTTCGCCTGGCATCCGTGGCTCTATCTCTTTCTTGTTCCGGCGGTCGGGATGCGGATGTGGTCGGAGGAACGGCGCCTCGGCACGATCGAGTTGCTCCTCACCATGCCGGTCACACCGTGGCAGGCGATTGTTGGAAAATTCCTCGCCTCATGGGTGGTTCTGATTCTCGCTCTCGCGCTCACTTTTCCGCTCGTCATCACCGTCAATTACCTCGGCCATCCGGACAACGGGATCATCGTCGCCGGCTACGTGGGGAGCGTGTTGCTCGCCGGCGCCTACCTCGCGATCGCGGCCATGACTTCGGCCATGACGCGCAACCAGGTGGTCAGCTTCATTCTCTCGGTCGTGCTTTGTCTGTTTCTGATTCTCGCCGGCTGGCCGCCTGTGACCGATCTGCTCGTTCGTTGGGCCAATCCGTGGTTCGTGCAGGCCATCTCCGCCTTCAGCGTCATGACTCATTTCGACGCCATCCAGAAAGGCGTGCTCGATTCACGCGACATCCTTTACTTCCTCTCCGTGATCGTTTTTTGCCTCTTCACCACGAGCGTGATCCTGCGCGCGCATCGCGCCGGCTGAGCGTTTTTCATAATGAAAAAGAAGGCGCTTCAGACAGGTCTTTTCTCCGTCATCGGGGTCGCGGCGATGTTGCTCATCCTGGTCGCGATCAATTTCATCGCGGGCCGGGTAAAGCAGCGCGTGGACCTCACCGCGGAACATGCCTACACCCTCTCCGCCGGCACCAAGGCGATCCTCGCGAAGCTCGATACGCCGGTCCAGATTCGGTTTTACGCCTCCCAAAGTGCAGAGGGGATGCCGGTCTTTCTCAAGACCTACGCCCAACAGGTCGATGATTTGCTCGGCGAGTATCGGCAGAATTCGCGCGGCTTGATTCAAATCCAGAAGCTCGATCCCGAGCCGGACTCCGACGCGGAAGATTCCGCCAAGCTCGAGGGCATCGAGCCGCAGCTCCTCTCGAATGGCGAGCGCGTCTATCTCGGTTTGAGCGTCAGCCTCCTGGATCAGAAGGAAGCGATCCCGTTCCTCAGCCCGGAGCGCGAACGCCTCCTCGAGTACGACATCTCGCGCGCGATCGCGCGCGTTATGACGCCGGACAAAGCAGTCATCGGCGTGCTCAGTTCGCTGCCGGTGATGGGGACGGGTGCGATGATGCCGATGCAGGAGAGGGGTGAACCACCCTGGGCCTTGATCGAGGAGCTGAAACGCGATTTCAACGTCAAGGAAATCGAGCCGAATGCGACCGCCATCCCGGACGACGTCAAGGTGCTGCTCGTCATTCATCCGAAGGGAATTTCCGAGGCGACGCAGTTTGCGCTCGATCAGTTTGTCCTGCGCGGCGGCAAACTCATCGCCTTCCTCGACCCGCTGGCGGTGCTCGATCCTCAGACCGCTTCGGCGGGTTTTGGCTCGCCGCCGAGCAAATCGAGTCTCGACAGACTGCTCAAGGCCTGGGGCGTGACGTTCGAAGATTCAAAGGTCCTGGCCGACCTGGACTTCGTCGCCCGCACCGGCCAGGGCCGCGCCCCTGCCGTGCTCGCGCTGAACGAAAAGGCGATGAATAAGGACGACATCGCGACCGCCGACGCCGGCAATCTGTTCGTGGTTTTCGGCGGAGTTCTTGGCGGAACACCGGCCCAAGGCTTGAAGGAAACGGTGCTCCTTCATTCGTCGAAGGATTCTGAACTGGTCGACCCGATGATGGCGCGAATGTCGGGCGAAGAGATCGCAACTTCCTTCAAACCTTCCGGAATTGAATACCCGCTGGCGATCCGGCTAAGCGGGAAGTTCAAGACCGCGTTTCCGGAGGGAAAACCGAAGCCGACGGAAGCCGAGCCTAACGAGAAGAAAGAAGAAACGACCGCACCCGCGCTCAAGGAATCGAAACAGGAGACGACGGTCGTGCTCGTCGGAGACAGCGACATGATCCAGGACCGCGTGGCCGTCCGCCAGGTCGGGAACCCGTTCGGCCAGCGATTGTTCATGCCGGCGAACGGCAATCTGGCCTTTGCCGAAAACGTGATCGATCAACTGACCGGAGACAGCAACCTGATCGCCGTCCGGAGCCGGGCTTCGCGCGAGCGGCCCTTCACGGTGGTGAAAAAGATGCAGGCCGATGCCGAGGCAAGTTACCGGAGCAAGATCAAGGAGCTCGAGGAGAGCCTGGCCGATACGCAACGCAAGATCGGCCAGTTACAGAGCGGCAAACAGGAAGGGCAGCGTTTTATCCTTTCGCCGCAACAGCAGGAAGAGCTGGCGAATTTCCGGAAAAAGGAAGCCGAGGCGAAAACTCAGCTGAAAGAGGTGCGCAAGAAACTGCGGGCCGACATCGATTCGCTCGAGAATCGAATTAAGTGGCTCGACATCGCAGGGATGCCCGCGCTCGTCGCCCTCACCGGTCTGGCTTTTCGCGATCGTCAAACGCCGGCGCTCCGCCGCACGATGAATTCCCGCCAACTCACTCTCCTTCTCGTAATCGCGGTCGTGCTCGGCGCGATCGGATGGATTCTCTTCCATCGCGGAGCGCGCTCGTGGGAAAGCCAGCCGACCTCCAGCGACGACGAAGGTGATCGAGTTCCCGCTGAATGATGTCGCGCACATCACGATCAAGGATGGAACGAGCGAATTGAACCTGGTCAGGAAAGAGGACGGTTGGGTGGTGCGGGAACGCGCGGATTATCCGGCGAACTTCGAGCAGGTGAGCCGCCTCCTGCAGAAGATCTGGAACTTGAAACCGGTCCAAACTCTTCAGGTCGGACCTTCGCAACTGGGGCGCTTTGACCTCATCGAACCGGCGAACGGCGCCAAGGGCGGAACGTTGCTCGAACTGAAGAACAAGGACGAAAAACGAATCGCTGCCCTGCTCGTCGGGAAACAGTATCTCAAGAAATCGAATCAGAATTTCGGTCCGGCCGGATTTCCCGCAGGCCGCTACGTCATGCCGGAGGATGGCTCGAAGCGCGTCGCCCTTGTCTCCGATCCGCTCCAGGATCTCGTGACCAAACCCGAGCGCTGGTTGAACCACGATTTCATCAAGATCGAGAAACCAAAAACGATCGCGCTCGAAGGGGCGACGCCCACGATGAATTGGAAACTGGATGCGCGAGAACGAATCGGCCGACTGGAAGTTTGCGGACGCGAAACCGGGAGAAGAACTCGACAAGACCAAAGCCTCGACCCTGGCTACATCGGTTTCGAACCTGCGTTTCACGGACGTCCTCGACCCGCAGGCCAAACCTGACACGACTGGCCTCGACCATCCGTTGACCGTGACGATCGAAACCTTCGACGGCTTCACCTACACGCTCAAAATCGGCAAGCTGAATGGCGAGACCTACCCGATGACGCTCTTCGGTCGAAGCAACGCTGCCCGCGCAAAGTAGCCCCAGCGCCTAACGAAAAGCCGGAGGACGCAGAAGAAACGCGAGAACGAATTCTCCACGAAGAAAAAGACGCTCGAAGAAAAACTGGCGAAAGAAAAGAAGTTCGAAGGTCGGCCATTTCTGATCAACAAGTTTGCCGTCGAGCAACTCCTCAAAAATCGCGCCGACCTGATCACGACTCAGCCGAGCCCGAGCCCGACTCCTTCGGGTCCACCGAAGCTTCCGGTGCCGCCTCCGGCGCGACCCGGGGCAAGACCTCAAAAGGCCAAACCTTAGAGCCTAACGCGTGCGGGAGACGCTGCTGTAGAACGAACGTGCCAGCAGGGTACCGGGGAGCGCAGGCGCCTCGCCCGCTCATTTTGCCGCCTCGCCGAAATGGCCACGCCGCGCATGAAAACGTCCTCCGACGCGAGTCACGGGATTGACACCCTAACGAAGCATTCTTTGATATAGCGCTTCGTACTCCGGGACGATCCGGTCGGCCGTGAAATGTGATTCAGCGCGTTGTCGGCCGCGCACACCCATCTCGTTCGCCCGCTTGGGAGACTCGGCCAGGAAAGCGATTGATCGCGCGACGGCTTCGGTATCACCAAATGGATGCAGAAAGCCATTCTCGCCATCGACCACCACTTCCGGAATGCCGCCGACTCGAAAGGCCACGACCGGTTTCGCATGGAAAAGCGTTTCGAGAATGCTTAAGCCAAAACTCTCACTCTCCGAGGTGTAGAGGCCGGCATCGGCGGCATTCAGATATTCCTCCACGTCGCGCACCTGCTCCTTCACCGTGACGCGCGCGCGCAAGCCGAGCTGATCGAGAAACGGTTCATAAGGAGCAAACGAACCGCCGGCCAGGATCAGGAGGCGGATGGGCCTTGAGCTTTGCGCGGCGGCGAAGCTTTGCAGGAGAAGATCGATCCGTTTCAACGGGCGCACGTTGGAGATATGGACGACGAGAAACTCGTCATTCGTTAGGCCAAGCTCGCGTCGAATCGCGTCACGCGATCGCAGCCTCGCGGCTGGCACAAAAAAATTCCGGATGACCTCGACCGGTCGCTCGAGTTGAAAAGTGGCGACCGTCTCCTGCCGCAAACTTTCGGAAACTGTCGTGATCGCATCGGAGTGGGAAAGAGCATGTTCGATCGCGGGCCGATAACTCGGATCCTGTCCGAGCAATGTTGTATCCGTCCCGTGCAGGGTGGTGATGATCTTCGGCGCGTGTGCCATGGCGCCGCCGAGCATCTGGACCGCGAGATAAGCCGCAGTCGCGTGCGGCACCGCGTAATGGACATGGAAGATGTCGAGCTCTGACTCGCGCGCGATCTGCGCCATCTTTACCGCCAGCGGCAGGGTGTAATCCGGATAGGTGAAGAGGCTGTATTCGTTCACGATCACCTTATGAAAGAAGATTCCGGGCTGGGCGAGATCGAGACGAATGGGCTGGGCCGAGCTGAAAAAATGCACACGGTGCCCGCGTTGCGCCAGCTCGGACCCAAGGGCGGTGGCGAGGATCCCGCTGCCGCCGATCAGCGGATAACAGGTGATGCCAATCCTGAGTGAGCCGGACTTTTCCATTCTAGAAAAGGCGCACCGAGACGGGAAGCTCGCCGAAATTCTTGATTAGGAAAGCGTCGGGCGCGTAAAGGGCCTGCGCATATTCGACTCCGGATTCGAGCCCGAGCAGCCGGGCCCGCGCGGTTTGCACCTCGATGTAGCGCCGGGTCCGCAACTGAGTCTGATGGCATTCCATCAGTTCAACCCAGCGGGCAAAATATTCGCTGATATCGACCCGGATCGTGCGCTGCTCGCGGCCAGGCTCTGCGCCTGGTGTGATCGCGTATTCCAAGTGATGCCTGATCGCGTGCGGCGACAGATCGCGCAGTTCCGCCAAACCACCGTAGCGCGCAAGACGCGCGGCATTCCGGCAAAGTTGGCTAACGACAATGTGATCGGGATGCTGATCGGGCGAAGCCACTGGCGTGAGAAAGAGGTCGGGCCGTGCGATCCGGATTTGTCGCGCGATGGCGATGTTGTTCAACGGCGCAGATCTCGAGATGCGCGTCACCACCCATTTCGAGGAAGTCGATCGTTGCTCCGAGGACCTGCGCGGCGCGGCGGGCCTCTGCTTCGCGCTCGTCAGGCACGCCGTTGCTCCCCGCCTCACCGCGAGAACAGATGCAGAGCGCAGATCTCGCTCCCGCGCGCCGCTTCCGCGAGCAAGACGCCGCCGCAGCCAAACTCGACGTCGTCCGGGTGTGCGCCGACGGCAAGAATACGAAAGCTTGTTTCAGGCATCGAGCATTGTAACGCAGGCTTCCAACTTGCGAAGAGGTTGTCGCCGGGATCGGTGACCCCGGCAGAGAGGTAAAATACGCCGCCCTCTGCCGGGGTCGCCGACCTCGCCTACAACTGGCTCTCTGCTCCGGGGATGTAAGCGCGGTCGGACTCGGATATTTCGTCGCGCGTGATGAACTGAATGCCAGGCGCTTCTTCCGTGCTCAGATACTTGACCTCACTCGCCCCCGCGACGTAGTGCGTGCAGCCGATGACCGATTGCATCCAGCGCAGACGCGTGTCGCGCGTCGGACTGATCTGGGTGACGTCATGTTCCTGTAGCGGGAGCTTCAGATACGACTTTCCGCCTTTGTGCAGGAGCAGGCCTTCAGGACTGATCCGCGCACGCACCAATTCATTCTCAAAAGTCACATCGACGAAATAATCATCAATCACGGCCGCGCGACGCCGAAACTCTGGATCGCCGGAGCGCATCACGCGAAGCCCCTCGAGCAGACCGAGACGCCGATACATCTCGAGACAAAAATCGGCCACGTTCTCGGCGTCGACTTTTTTGAAGTCCTCCACCAACCGCTCTGTCACGTAATTGGGAAGCTGTCGCGCGGTTTGCTCGCGCCATTCGGGCAGGACTCGCTTGGCGAAGAGGGGCGAGAACTGCTTTTGCAGTTTGTTCGCAAACCGGAAATTAAGTCTCTGCTCGTGGCCGCTGCGCAGGTTGCGAAGAATTGAGACCGTCTCGCGCGGATCGTGATCGCTGTCGTGATAAAAAAAAACGATCTCGCCCCCGATTTCGCGTTGCAGGCGGCGGGCGGTCTGGATCTTCGAGAAAAGAAAACGGCGCGGAAAAATCCCGCACGGTTGCTGTCCGAAACAGATGATGGGTGATCTCACACGAAGCAGAGCAAATCCTAAGGAACATTCACTCGTTGCGACGAAAACGTCGAACCCAAGCGGGCACACAAACTGGACGCGCGCCAGTCTTCACCGAGCGACCCGTCTCGCGAAGATCGTTTGCTGGAGCAAAGTGGACAAGCTCAGCACCAGCACGCAACCGATGAGGTTGTACCAGAGGTAGCCGATTTTCGTGCTGTAAAAGAGAATCAAGACGAGCGCCTGCGAAGTGAGCGCGGCGAAGAAGACGGCGGAGCCGCGAACAAAGCGGAGAAAGAATGCGACCAGAAAGATTCCGAGAATACTGCCGTAAAAAATCGAGCCGAGAATGTTGATCGCCTGGATCAGGTTCTCGAGCAGGTTGGCGAAAAGCGCGAAAGAGATGGCGACTCCGCCCCAGGCGGCCGTGAGCAATTTCGAAACGAAGAGATAATGATCATCGCTCGCGTTGGGATGCAGCAGCGGGCGATAGAAATCGACCACCGTGGTCGAGCCGAGCGCGTTCAATTCCGAAGCGCTGGAGGACATCGAGGCACAGAAAATCACCGCGATGAGCAACCCGATGACGCCGTGGGGCAGATAATTCAGGACAAAGCTGATGAAGACGTAGTCCGCGTCGTTCGTCTGGGCTTTCGGGTCGGCCGTTTTCAGCGTTTTCTTCACTTCATCGCGAATCGCCTCGATCTCCTTCTTGTCGCCTCAGGAACGCGCTGGTCGCGGACTCAATCGCCGGCGCGGAATGCGACTCCAGTGCACTCGTTAGGCTCGCGCACCGCGACCTGCTTTTGCGCGAAAGCATGATCGTAGCGGGCTTGAAGCGCCGCCAGCGTGCCCGCCTGCTCGCCCTGCGCGGCCCGCTGGTAGGCGGGCTGATTGAAAAAGATCGGCGGCTTTTCGAACTGGAAGAAAATGAAAACCATCACGCCGATCAAGAGAATGAAAAACTGCATCGGCAACTTGAGGACGGCATTGAAGAGCAGCCCGAAACGGCTGCCGGCGAGCGAGCCGCCCGCAAGATAGCGCTGCACTTGCGATTGGTCGGTGCCGAAATAGGAGAGCGCGAGGAAAAAGCCGCCGAGCAAACCCGACCAAAAGGTGTAGCGCCGCTGGATATCGAAGGAAAAATCGACCGCGCTCCAGTTTTCCCATCTTTCCTGCGACCGAGACGGCCTGGAGAAAAGAAAAATCAGCCGGCAGACGATGGAGAATCATGCCGAAGGCGACGGCCATCCCGGCGAGGATGACGGCCATTTGCCACTTTTGCGTGTGGCTGACGGCGGTCGTTCCGCCGGAGGTCGTATAGATGACGACGAAAAGTCCGGAAAGCAGGATCGTTAGGCGCAAGTCCCAGCCGAGGAGCGCGGAGAGAATGATCGCCGGGGCGTAGATCGTGATCCCGGCCGCCAGTCCGCGCTGGAGCAAAAAAAGAAAGGCGCCTAACAAGCGGGTTTTTTGGTCGAAACGCTGCCCGAGATACTCGTAGGCCGTGACCACCTTGAGCCGGTGATAGATCGGGATGAAGACGGCGCAGACCACGATGAGGGCAAAAGGCAGGCCGAAGTAATTCTGCAGAAACCCCATCCCGCTCTCGTAGGCCTGGCCCGGGGTGGAGAGAAAAGTGACCGCGCTGGCCTGCGTCGCCATGACCGAGAGTCCGATCGTACCCCAGCGAATACTCGAATCGCCCTGCAGATAATGCCCGAGATCATGATCGGAACGCGTCTTCCACCAGCCGTAAATCGCAATCGCGAGGAGCGTGCCGAAGAGCACGGCATAATCGAGGCCGCTCACAAAAAGAAGCGGCTGACGAAATAGAAAAACGCGATCTCGAGGACAAAAACCAAGACGACCACGAGGTAGGCCTTGCGCCAGCTGCCGAAGAGCGGCACGCGGGCATCCGTCTCGTTAGGAACTGATTTCTCGTTCACGGCCTTCTCTTCGCTGAGACATCTGCAACCGGCGAATCCACAAACCGGACGCGCAGAAGCGCGTCCCTCCGAAGGGAGTGCTTCTGCATGTCCAGCGTCTTGGACGACACGACGGATCGTTCCTCCAGACGCCGCGCTCATCTGGCGGCTTTGCCTAACGAAATCATGTTCGCGAAAAGTCGATACGCCCCGGGCACGCCGGCCGGGAGTTCACGAAACCAGGAGTAGCCGGTGTAAACGAACCAGCCTTTCCCGCAGGGCGTGACGAGGAGGCCGCCGTCGCGCGGAGGTTCGCCCGGGTCGTTGCTGGAAAGAATTGGCGTCCAGGCCGGCGTCCCATTGATCGGGAAAATAGAGACCGCGCTCCTGCACCCAGCCGGCGAAATCCTGCGCCGTGATCTTGTTCGGAAAATTCAGGACCGGATGATCCGGGGCGAGAATGCGGACCTCGGCGGTTTCATCGGTCACGCGGTCATGCGAGACGCGCAGCGGATGCGGAAGCTCGTTAGGTTTGGGTCCGGGCGTGGTGTTGTATTGGACGACGACGACGCCACCCTGCTTCGCATAGGCAAGCAACTCCGGATACGACGCGCTCATCCGCTCCGGATGCACGTTGTAGGCGCGCACGCCGAGAACCACCGCATCGAAGCGCGCGAGGTTTGCCGCTTTCATGTCCTGGTCCGCGAGAACTTTCACGTCCGAGCCAATCTCGCCCAGGCTTTCCGGAATGGCGTCGCCTGCGCCCGGGATGTAACCGACCAACGCTGCCCTGTTTCCAATTTCTGCCCTAACGAGTTTCGATTGAGCAGGCGAGATGAGGGTCTGCGGCTCGATGTGCGAATAGTCAATGCGCTGACGGCTGATACGCTCTTGTCCGTTCGCCTGAGCCGGAAACAAACGCGGCGCGCAGCTCTCCCTCACCGGCCGCCGCCGGTGGTGTCAGTTGAAAGGTGCCGCTCATTTCGCTGCTCAGCGCCTTCCAGTTTTACCGGAATGGAAACGGGGTCGACTTTCCAACCGGCGGGAACTTCCAGGGCGACGCTGCCGCTGAATTTTTCGGCCGACGCAATGACGCGCACGTTGATCGTTTTCGCCTTTTCACTGCCAAAAACAAAGACCGGCCGTGGAAGCTCGACGAACGCTGGCGGTGCGATGACGAGCGGCTCGCTCACTTCGCCAGCGACCCGGTCCACTTTCCGAAACCGAGGCACCAAGCGAATAGGTGATCTCCTCGCCGCCGACCTGAAACGTTACCTCAATCGAAAACGGCGGCGGATTCTCGGGACGACCGATGAGCGTTTGATCCGAGACCGCGTAGGTGCCAATCGTGCCCGGTTCACGCAACCAGTAGGGCTGAGAAAACGGCAGGTCTTTGGGTAGCGCGACCGTACTTTTCTGGATGAAGACCTCGTTAGGCACGAGGATTTTTCCAACGGGCGTGACTTCGCCGTCCGTCAGCACGCGGAGCGATTGAAACTTCACTTCCACCGGCGAGCGATTGATCGCCTCGATCTGAAGCGTCAGATTTTCGCCTGGCTGGGCCGCCGGCTTTTCCGTCACCGCTTCGAGGTGCAGTCCGAGACAAGCGGCGATGATGCGGTCGAGCTCCGTCAGCTTTTGCATGGCCCATGAATCGTCACCGAGAACGCGCAACGTCTTCCGAAGTTCGAGCAGCGCGGGGACCGACGCGAACGGCTGCGTCGCGTCGTAGGTCTGAGGATCTCGTCGATCTTCGCGGCAACATCCGTGGCTTTCGGGACACGCGCCCAGGTTGTGTCGATGCCATCGAAGATCCCGCCACCATTTTCGATCGGCTGGCCGTCGAGAAATTTGAAATATTCCTTCCGCTCGCCGCGCTCGATCTCGACGCCAAATCCCTGGCTCTTGTGCATGCTGCGGCTGGCGGCAGCGATCTCGGGATATGATTTGCCGAGCAGCGGTTGATAGCCGCCCGCTTCCAGGCTGATCAAGCCGGTCGGATCAAAGGGCTCGTTGCGCGACTGCGCGCGGAAAGCGGCCCATGAATTCCAGAGCAATCGGCTCGGTTGCCACGGCTGCACAAACTTGAGCTGCTCTGGAAAACGTTTCGGATCAGCCGCAGCGCGAAACGCTTCCTGAGCCAGTTGTGCCGACGCGGTGTGATGACCGTGGGTGTCGCTGTCCTCCGTCGGGAAACGCGTCACCACCAGATCAGGCCGAAATTTTCGGATCACCCAGACGACATCCGCGAGAATTTTTTCCCGATCCCAGATGCGCAAGGTTTCCTCGGGCGACTTGGAGAAACCGAAATCGTTCGCGCGGGTGAAGAATTGCTGGCCGTGATCGATCCGTCGTGCCGCGAGCAGTTCCTGCGTGCGAATGACACCGAGCTGATCGCGCAACTCCGGCCCGATCAAATTCTGGCCGCCATCACCGCGAGTGAGCGAGAGGTAAGCCGTATCATAAAGGGCCCCATTCGCCCAATAAGCGATCAGGCGAGTGTTCTC
Organism: uncultured Verrucomicrobiae bacterium; assembly: GCA_963821615.1. Classification (GTDB taxonomy): domain Bacteria; phylum Verrucomicrobiota; class Verrucomicrobiia; order Chthoniobacterales; family UBA10450; genus Palsa-1392. The sequence continues at coordinate 187,677 of CAWGEN010000013.1, forward strand.
ATCGTCCGGATGCGCCGCGATGTAGAGGACCCGGCCGAGCACGTTCAGCTTCTCGAGCGCAAGACGAATCTGCGCGGAATCCATCGACTGCGGCGCCTCGGCGGCACCGGTCGATGAAGCGAAACTAACGGACGCGAGCAGGGTCGCCACCAGACAACGCGAAGCCGGAAACATTGACGAAGGAAGATGCGCGTTGCGACCGGCGGCCGCTGGCGTTAGCGCAGACTGTCGATGAGCAGTTGGCTGTTTCGGATCGCCGTCTCGTCGGGATTCTCCCCCGCTTTCAGCAATTCGATCGATTTTTCGGCAGCCGCCTTGGCTTCCGGTTTGTGGCCCAACTTCGCTTCGATCTGCGCCTTCTTATAATAGAGAAAGTAGCGCGCCGGCTGTTGCTTCTCGATCGCTTGATCAACCCATTTTGCGGCCTGCGAAAGGTCTTTGTCGTGGTCGTAGTAGAAACTGGCAGCCTGATAATAGAAGATCGGTTCGAGTGACTTCGGATCCTTCAGCGCGGTCTCGATCTCCTGGTTCACTTTTTCCACCGTATTAGTCGTCAGTTCGACCGGCACCCGCGTCTTGTCCCACTTCAGGACGATCGTGGCACCGTCGTCTTTCAGATCGTCGAACGCGATCGTGAAAGACTCGACCGGGTTGGCGAGAGCGGCGGGTTTGACGGTGACTCGCAACGCGTCCGCATCGGGTTTGTAGCCGTAGGCGCCCCAGAGTTTCAAATTCTTGGAAAGAATGATGGTCCACTCGTCCTTGTTCGGGATGGTGTAGAGGGCGTATTCGCCGGCAGCCAGATCCTGGCCCCCGATTTTCACGGCGTTGCTGAACTTGATTTTGGTCGGAGAGTTTGCACCGGTGCGCCAGACCTTGCCGTAGGGAACCAGCCCGCCGAAAATCTCGCGCCCGCGAACGTTAGGCCGCGAATAATCAATCGAAACATCCGTCAGACCGACCCGTTGGGTGATCGTGGCGTGCTGGCTCGCGTCCGGGAATACGAATTTTTCTTCCGCAGCGGAGAGAGCAGGTACAAATGAAGCAACCAGAGCACAAAGAGCGGCGGCGCGAAGGCAGGACGAAAGAGGTGGAGTCATAATGAATGAGCGTTAAACGAATTGCGGCTGCGAGAATTGTCGGATGGCCAATTGACTTAAAGGGAGACGCTCACGAAGAGGGAGTCAAATCTGGGCCTTCAAACGCGAAGCGACCTCACAGTGAAAGCATGTGTGCATTCTCACGAGAGAATGCAGATTTCAATTGCGAGGCCCCTGGCCGCGCTCCGCCGGCTCGGGATGGAAAACCGGCACGCGCTATGATTTTATCAACTGATAGACGTCCGGCGCGGGCAGTCGCAGCAGCGTGACATCGATGATAGTAGTGCGATGCGGTTGGATCAGCGCGCTCATCTGGCGCCGGTTCAGCGGAAGCCGCAAGGGCAGATATGAGACGAGCGGATTGTCCCGCGGCGTCGCCGGCTCGATCGCGGTGATCTCCAGAACGAAATCGAAAACGTCGCGCAGCTGATCGATCCAATCCTGTTCTTTCCGAATGAATTTTTGCACCCGCAGATAAAAGAGAATCGAATTTGGCGAGACCCCGCTGACCGATGTGTCCTGAATCAACATCTGAATTGGGATCGTCCCCTTCTCCTGCTGGTTCGAAACGAAAAAGACGTCTGATTGAGCGATAGGGATCGGCAGACCGTCCTGGTCGCGCAACCGGAAGACGATCTGCGCGTGGGGATCGTATTGGTTACGAGGATCCGCGAGGAAGTTGAAAAGGCCGGGCTTTTGCATCTTGCGGGCGTTATCGAAAGTTTGCTTGGTCTCGCGATCGTAGGCCGCGACGACGCCTTGCCAGGCGGCCGTAGTGCGCTCAGGCGTTTCAAGAGCGAGCGTCAACATCCGTTCGACCTGATCCTGCGGAATTGTCCCGGAAACAATTCCCATCGTATCGCCGGTATGAGCGCAACGATAAGGAATGCCGCAGGGAACCAGTGGCCGATCCTTTCCTGCGCAGGATATGGATTTGACCTCGTAGTATTCTGGAAAATCTGCCTTCGCTGCCGCTGCCTGCACCGCCGCCTTGATCGCTGCCCAGGGAAGAAGTGACGCCTCCTCCTTCGGGCCAATTTCGAGATAATTGAAATTCAGGTTGGCCGCCGCAACGCGGACCACGCCGTCGGAGCCATCCTCGTGCGCATAACGAACAGGAAACTCGAACCAAGAGGCGTCGGCTTGCGTGCCGATAATGACGAATTCCTGCACCTTGTAATCCTCCACCATCCGCGAATCCCCGCGGGTGAAGGACAGATGCAGGTCGATCGTCGGCGACGCGCCAAGTTCGAGCGACTGGAGGACCTTCAGGCCGCGTTGCGCGCCGCGTTCGAAAACGAAGCGGCCCCAGCGGGCCACCTGCCCCTGTCCGATGCTTGCCCAGCCGCTCCCCAAGTTCGCGCCGGCGAGATAAACCAGATTACGGATCGGAGAGGGCTTCGGGCTGAAGAGCTTGATCCAGGTGCGGATGACGAGCGCGCCCGTGCTGTGGATGACGACATGAAATCCGCTCTCGAGCAAAGCCTGGTGTTGCTCGAGCAGAGCGCGGTTCAGGCTGCGCGCGATGTCGACAACTGAAACCGAATCGTTGAGGCTAACGTAGCGTGAGAGATCGACCTCTACCACGTCGTAGCTGGCCCGCAGGCGTTGCGGTAGAGTGCCGTAAATGTTGGCGATCGAAGTCGGGTCGGGCGTGGGACTTTCCGAGCTGTAACCGTGGATCAGGACGATCGGTTTCATGGAGCAGCCTAGGTTTGCACAGGATATCCGGGGTGCTTCACTGGGAACAAGAACAAATTCAGCTTTCTCGCCTAACGATCGCGTGATGGACCGCGTGTCAGCGCCACAAATTCTGTCATCCGAGTCGCCGCGCCGACTCGGGATGACAACACGCCAAGTTGGAGAAATGTACGGTCATGAAATGGATCACGCGCAGCGGTGTAAAGGTCGACCGGGTAGCCTGTCCATGGTTAATCAAAAAGTTCGTCGATCCCGACGCCGAGTTCGTCTTTCTGCCGCCCGACACCGATTGGGCGAACGTAAAAGAGGGAACGGTTTACGACGTCCCGAATTGTGAACTCGGGCATCACGGCGAGGACGTTTCCTTCGACTCCATCCTGAAGAAATACGAACTCACCGATCCAGCCCTCTGTCTTCTCGCGGATATCGTTCGCGCGGCCGATTCGCATCCCGCCAACCCCCATCCTGCCGGTGAAGGTTTGCGCTGGGTGGCGCACGGCTTCAGCGCGCTCGGCTTGAGCGATGATGAAATCCTCGGATGCGAGTTCGTCGTTTATGACGCGCTTTATGCCGAGTGCCAGCGCCGCGTATCTTGATCGAACAGATCCCGCGCGACGTTGCCATCCTGCTAATGAAAAACTGGCGCTCGCTCGCGGAATTTTTCGGACTGCGTCGCAACCTCGTCATCCTGCTCATCGCGATCTTCGCGATCGGCGCGGGCGAGGAATTGTGGATGCGCTTCATCCCGAAATATCTCCAGGCGCTCGGAGCGACGGTTTTCATCATCGGGACATTCGATGCAGTCCGCACCTTGCTCGGTGCGATCTACGCCTATCCCGGCGGTCTCGTCGTGGATCGATGGGGATTTCGCCACGCGTTCATCGCTTTCAACGTCCTTTCCATCGCAGGCTACGCGGTCGTTTTGCTCGTGCCGCACTGGGGCGCGGTGATTTGCGCCATGTTTCTCTTCCTCTCGTGGACCTGCTTCTCACTCCCGGCGACCTTTTCCCTGATTGCCGAAACGCTCGAAGCGAATCGCCACTCGATGGGGATCGGGATGCAGTCGGTGATCAAACGATTGCCGATCATGATCGCTCCCTTTCTCGGCGGGATGCTGATTGACCGTTTCGGCATGATCATCGGCGTGCGCATCGGACTGCTCGTCTCGATCGTCTTGTCGGTCGCCACGATCGGTGTGCAGCGACAGTTGCGCGAAACGCCGTCTCCGACCGCCCCGGCAATACCGGAGCAATGGAATTTTTGGCGCAGCCTAACGAATTTCAACGCGCCACTGCGACGTTTGCTCCTGAGCGACATTCTCATCCGCTTCTGCGAACGCATTCCCTTCGCCTGGGTGGTTATCTATGCGATGGACTACGTCGGCACGGATGCGAAGCAGGTTGGCCTTTTGACCACGATCGAGATGCTGGCGGCGACGCTTTGCATCATCCCGGCGTCGCATTTCGCCGATAAGTACGGACGCGAACCGTTCGTCTTCGTCACCTTCATCCTGTTCACGCTTTTTCCCGTCGCGCTTTGGTTATCCGGCAGCTTCGCGATGCTCGCGCTCGCTTTCGCCATCCGCGGGCTGAAGGAATTCGGCGACACGTCGCGCAAGGCGCTCATCATCGGCTACAGCGATCCGCAACGGCGCGGCCAGATGATCGGCGCTTATTATTTGGTGCGCGACCTTCTCGTCAGCACAGGCGCGCTGGTTGGGGCGCTGCTCTGGAAACTCGGACCCGGCGTTAATTTCGCCACCGCCACCGTGTTCGGAACGATCGGCACCGTCTATTACCTGATCTCGCTGCGACGCGCTTCGGGACACGAGGCGCCGACGTAAATGTAATGATCCCGGGGGTTGCGCCGACTAACAATGGTGCAGCCATTTCATCAGCAACTCATTCGCGTCGTCTACCCAACGGGGAATGGAGGATTGTCCTGTGTACCGAGCAGGATTGGGAGATGGATGTCGAGGCTCAATCGGTTACGCAAGAGGGTTACGTTGCAGAGCTCGTGATCGCAACGAAGTGGCCTTACTTCTATTTCAAGCCGGTTCTACTGCACGACGGGACCGCGCAGTGGTCGCGCGGGGAAAACCTTCCGTTTCAATTCCTTTTCGGCAATCTGCCCGCCTTCGAAGACTCGGCGACGGCCGAAAGAGGAAAATGGAGCCTAGGGGATTCGAACCCCTGACCTCCTCAATGCCATTGAGGCGCTCTACCAACTGAGCTAAGACCCCGCGGGAGAATTCCGATTTTCGAGTCTCACGGGTCGATTTGCAACGAGGAAGTTGCGAGGCGGCCCTCCCGCGACCTAACGACCGACGAGCGAAATCTCCGGACGCCCCTCTGCGATCCCTCGGGCTGCGCGGCATGCGGTTCGCGCGCTGCACGTCACTCAAAAAGTGAAGTTTAGGCCAATTGAATAGCGATTGCGCGAATAATCCTGAATCGGATCGGCGGAAGCGTTCTCGCTGTGCTGAAAGCCAAGATCGCAGTCAATACGGCGGTTAATCTGGTAGCGAAGGCTGACTAAGACATCGTAGGCATCCGTCGCGAAACTTCCTCCGGTCGTTCCCACGCTTCCGGTGGTCGGGACTCCGCCCTGATTGTCATTGTGTTGATAATCAAAGCCGACCGCGGAACTGATCCTTCCGGTGAAAGCATAGCGAAACTGCAATCCAGTCCGAAACGTAGTCTGACCTGTAGAGTTCTGCTCTGTGGCCTGCTCGACCCCGTATCGGGCGGTCCAGCCAATTGATGAGTGGCTCCCCAGAGTGTAATTAAGTGATCCTTCGAACTCCGGGTCGACCTCGGACCCTCCCTGGTCAAACGAGCGGAAGCTTACGCCGCCGCGAAACTGACCTTGCAGCCTGCGATTGAACAATGCTCCACCCCAGCCAGAGCAAAGTTTGTCGTAGAATCCAAGGGATTACTAACATAGTTGACCACGAGAAAGCGGTAGTCGGCCACCAAAACCGTATCCCGCAAGAGGTCAAACCGAAATTCTTGACCGAGCGCGTTCTCCTGACGATCTGAAAAGGCTGCCGTCGAGCTGTTCTGGTATCGGACCAGCGTAAAGGAATAGCTGCTGACAGTTGAGAACCGGGGCGCCCACTGATAGTTAGCCGAAAGCCCGTCTACCGTCGTGAAATAGTTCCCGGCGCGTTGGGTCGGACCAACGTTGGCTGCAAAATTCGGCTCTGAGGTATAGACCGCGTTTACAGTCGCGCCCAAGGTGAGCCGAGGCGATACCTGATAGTTGAGTGAAAGATCCAGCGAGCTGTTGACATCCGTTTCTCCGTTAAATCTCTCGACCACTCCGAGCGTCGCCAGCGTCTTGAGGTCGATCGGCCCTCGCAACCGATCATACGTGAGCGTGAGTTGCTGCTCCGTGAACCATGATCCCGAACCGTTGCTCGTTGTGTTGGGGTTACTATCATACCCGCCGTGGACTCCCAATGAGATCAGGAAGGGAAATGTCCACAGCGCTCGACTCTCAGCCTCGACTGCGCTCGACGTGCCGCCATTCTCGGTATCGGGTTCCACTACCGGATCCGCCCAAATGGGTGGAGGCTGCAACAGCAGCAGGCTCGTCATGATGAGACTCAATCCGAGACGGCGCGTGGGTTGCCCTCGCACGCGGGACGACTCAAGAAGTCGGTTCGGCGGGAGGCGACAGACCCAGCGATCCGCTCCGACACCTTCGCGACGCATTCCCGGTGTTGCATCGGATCTGGAAAGAGTTATTTGCGGCGTAATGCAAAATCTGCAGCACTCAACTTTCGGATAGCCCCGGTTGTCTTGGCTCCGTTATACCACAGAGGCTTGGAACGAACAGTAATTTGTGCAAACAAGGTGCATTCTGATCGTGTGCCGCCCGACTCCACGCGTTTCTGCCGGAGGACGCTTTCATGAATTCGTTCCGGACTTTGAAAACGATCCGGCAAGACCCCCTGGCATCGAAGCCTTCTATTCAGGTGGTTAAACTCAGGAATGAGCCGAATTCGTGCCCTTTGCTCTTTCGCCGGTTGAGCGAGATCCCCAGCCTACAAGTTCTCGAATCGGTCCCTATGCGATGAGCAGCCCGTGCCCAGCCTCTGCTCTTGGGTCGATCGTAAGAGTCCGTCCGGGCGTGCGCCGACATAGCTTTCGAAGTCGTGTCCGAACCAACCGTAGCCACGTAATCTCCAAACTGAAACGATGCGTTACCTTCCCGCCGAATGTCCAACTCTACGGCTCATGTCCACCTAAACGCTCATTATTCGCAAGCTGGGCACGAGAAAAGCAGAAAATACCAATGGTGCCAGCGGTTTGGCGAAATCCATTCGTCGCCAAATGGTCCCCGCTGTTGCTGGGTTCCTAATCAGAACTAAAGCAAAGCAGGGAAGGCGTGTACGCAATGCATACAAAAGTGTATCAGAACAATACTGAATTCTGCCCGCGATCGCACAATCATCGAGATCACCTCGTCGTTAGGCGCAAGAAAATCATCTCGGAGGCGCGAGATGTGGTCAATCTTAGAGGCCGGTCAGGCACAAATCTTGCTTAATTAGAACGATGCTTATCGTCTTGGGCCTGTTCGGATTGTCCGTCGCCTCGGTGGCGCTACTGGTTCACGAATTAAGGGGTGCACCGGAGGCCTATGAAGACCACAATGGCTTTCATATCATCGATAAACCAGCGACGAGGTTCAAGACCTCGATCTTCAAAACCCGCGTATCGCGAACGCTCGCCACGAAAAACCTGCCGTCATCGTAGAAAAGCGGGCTCCCAAGGCTACGCGGGAACTACGCTCGGTCACATCTGCCGCGCAGTAACTCGCTTCCCGCGCCGGGTCGGTAAGTCAATCGCGGCGCAGTGCCCCGGGGTTTAACAACCGACGGAGCGTGCCTGCCTCTGGGTCCAACCGATCCCGCAGCATGGCACGCCGCTCAAAAACGAAGAATCTTGCAAGTTGAGGGGAGAATTATGGGCCTGACGATTCTCCAAGGTGACTGGAAGGCGGCAGGAACACCGAAAAATCCCAGGCTATGTGATTTACACCCTCCGACTCGCGCCTTGTGCGGCCCCCAACTTCCGACGCAGGGTTTCTATCGCGACCAATCCGATGCCCAGCAAAGCCAGGGCCGAACCGCCCTCGGGCACCGCAGCGTTACCGGACGAGAAATTGAATTTGACATTACCCGACTGGTCTTGTGAGCTAAAAACCCAGTTCCCGATAGTGGAGTCGAAAGCTTGGTTAGTGCTCGTAATGACCCCGGTTCCCCTTATGGTTAGAAAACCTCCACCTTGGTTGACAATGGTTGACGTAAGCAAATTAAAGGTGAAGCCGCCGACACTTAACAAGGCAGGCATTTGCGTTGATGGATCAAAATTCCACGGAACATTGGAATTCGCCACCGTATTTTTGGCTATGCTACTGAAGCTTCCACTCAGTGCCCTGCGTCCTGGCATTATCCCATGAGGTAATGGCATCAGCTGTGTTCAGATCACCCGTATCATATTGCACCTGGCCGGAAAAACTAATATTGCCCGTGATCAAAGTCGCAGATCGCGCGCTGACCAAAAAGGCCGCAGCTGAACAAACCCACAGCGAGGATTACGATGATCGATTTCGAAAGTTCTTTCATGGATATTCTTTTACAACAGCCATTCGAGCACGGAATATGCCACGGTTCACTAAGCAGAGGATATCCATAAGTAACTATTGACAACGTATTTTATGAAGATACAATCGATGGATCACTGATTTGGATATTTGTAAAGTATCCCGACGTTCTTCCTCAGGACAGGCAATCAGATCTTCTGCAACGTACTCCGCGTAAGAAGGAGAATCCGTCAACATCGACGTAACGTGCTCGAACGAGCCAAAACGAGGAACGTTCGTTGGATCGGCAGGTTCCTCCGCAATGTATACGGTTGGGCACTTCGGTCTTGCTTTTGGAGTCCTTTAAGGACTTGTCTGGCCTCTGTCGCCAAGGGCTCCTCGAGTGCAGCGGCAAACGCCCGCTCGAGGGTTTCGCGGCCCTCCGACTCAAGCTTGGTCTGCAGCTGAGACATTCCAAGGAAGAATAGGGCTCTTGCGCTTAGCGGTTTGCGCCGCGCACTTTCTTGCAATAATTGGATTGCGCGCGCGTATTCCTTTTTTCGATAGCTGATCTCGGCCAGGATCTCGGACAGTTCGGGATCTTCCGTTAGGACCTTCCGAGCTTTCGTGGCCAATTCGTATGCGTTGGCACTGTTATCCGCGTCGCGCACATAAAGCGCTGCCAAATGCTTTTGCGCAAGAGCGAAATCAGGGGAATCTCGCAAAATGCCCTTGAGAGTTTCGGCCGCGGCCTCGGTTTGACCGCGCTGGGCTTGGGCGACCGCCCGGGCGATCAGAGCCGGAAGGTAACCTGGATCGCCAGTCAGCACCTTGCTTATCTCAGTTTCCGCTGCCACGGCATCATGCGGTTTCGACTCGAGAGCCAACATGGCAAGGAATTCTCGGGCATCTTTCCCTTGGGGAGCATTCGGGTTGATCTCAACCAGCTTTTGCATCGCGTCGTGCGCCTCGTCGATTTTTCCCAGTCTGTAGGCGGCCCAAGCAAAGTCGCGCAGTACGGCGGGGTCATCCGCAAGCTGGTGCACACTCTCTTGGAGGAGACTGTATGCCCAAGAGAAATTTCCAGTATCGAATGCGATCCGCCCCAACAGGGCGGCCACTTGAGGGTCTAGCGGCGCCAGATCTCTGGATTTCTTGGCGAATTCAAGAGCTTTTTGTCCATTATGCAGCGGCCCTGAATAAAGTTGCGCTAATTTGAGCGCGGCGGAGACAAGACTCGGGTTCGAGGTAAGCGCTGCCTCATACTCCATGGCTGCGCGGTCAAATGCGTTTTGTTTCTCGTAGATCTCCCCCAGGCGGAATCGTGCTATCACGTCATTCGGATCTTGCTTGAGCATTTCCTCCATTTCATTGGCAGTCGGTGCATTATCGAGACCGCTATTTGCTTGACTGAGAAAATTGAGCCTGCGCTGCGCGTCCTTCTTGCTCGGAAAATCGTCGGGAGCTGCGACCGCTTTCTGGAGGGCCGCGCGGGCGGCGTCGGCTTGGCCCATCATGTAATGAGCCATCCCGAGGTGATACTGGATCTCGGGATTGGTCCCGAGCTTGCCCGCGCTGTCTTGCAGCAGGGTCAGCGCCCGCGAGTAATCACCCCGTTTGTAAGCAGCCCAGCCGGCGGTATCGGACACCGCCGGACTGCCCGGGTCCAGAGCGCGTGCCTTCTGTGCCAGTTCGTAAGCTTTGTCCGGTTGATTGAGATATTCGGCGTAAAGGTAGGACAGATTGTTGAGAGCTGGAACAAAGCCAGGGTTGAGCGCGAGCAATTTTTCGTAGGCCGCGCGCGCATCTGGATAGTCTTTCTGCTTCTCGCGCACGGTCGCCAGGGTCATCAGGGCACTTTGGTTCTGGGGCGCTTTTGCGAGAAGCGTCTCGAGTTCGCGCACAGCTTCGGGAAGCCTGTTGGTTGCCAGATAGCTTCCGACCAGCATCTCGCGGGCGGAAGAGGAGTTCGGATCCAGCTCGAGAGCCTTCTGCAGAGCCAGCTCCGCCTCCTTCCTTTCTCCTTGGGCAAGTTGGACTCGCCCTTCAAGGACATACGAGGTCGCGCGATCGGGATGCTTCTCCAATTGTCCCTGCACCCGATGCGTAGCGGCGGCAAAATCCTTGGCTCCGAGATCGACGCTAACGAGCTGCTCCACCGCCAGCATATTGTCGGGCGATAACTCGAGAACCTTCTCGAAGGATTTGCGGGCCTCATCCGTTTTGTTTTGCTGCAGTTCGGTCAGTCCGAGAAAAAAGTAAGGTTCGGGAGCGTTTGGCGTGACCTTGATCTGTTCGTGGAAGATGCTGGCCGCGTCATCGAATCGGCCCGACCTGCGGTAGGCATCGGCGAGAAGGAGTTGGGCCGGTCTCAAGCCGGCATTTTTCTTGAGCAAGTCCTCCAGTGCGCTAATGGCCGCCTGGCCGTGACCGGTGCGAAGGTTCAGTTCGGCGCGCAGCAGAATCGCTTCCGTATAGTTGGGATTAGCCGCCAGCGCTTGATCCAGGACAGCGGCGGCCTGTGAAGTCTTATTCTCCCGCAGATAGGCCTGGGCAAGCCGATATTTGGCGGGAGCCAGTCCCGGAAATGCTTTGTCCAGCTTTTCCAATTCTGTGATCGCTTTTTCCATTTCCCGACGGGCAAGCCAGACGTCGCTCTGGAGCAGACGCGCATCAATGTTTTCTGGGTCGCGGGAAAAAACGTTCTCCAAGTCGCTCAGCGCCTGGTCGAATTTCTTTTCGCCGAAGGCAATCCGCCCGAGCAAAGTCCAGGCGGGCAAAAAGTCGGGCGCCTTTGCCGTGAGACTTATTAAGTAAGCGTTCGCGGCTTCTCCACCCTTGGTCTGCCTCACGTATTCGGCGTAAGCCATCCGGATATTGGAACGGAGCGGGGCCAGTTCGGCCGCGGTCTTGAATTCCTCGGCCGCGCCCTCCGGGTTCTTCAAAAACAAATGAAGAATCCCCATGGCCTGGTGTGCCTCGGGCGCACCGGGAGCGAGCGCGACCGCCTGGGTGATCGCTTCTTGCGCGGCAGGCAGATCCTTTTTGCGCAAGGCAAGATTGGCGCGCGCCAGTTGGTATGACGTTGTCTCCTTGTTTGGAAATTTCGCTATCGCCAACTCGGCTGCGCTGATCTCTTCCGGTGTCAGCGCCATCTCAGTCAAAAAGGCCAATGCGTCCCCCATGGCGGGCGACTGCTGTAATACCGTGAGCGCTTCCTGCCTGGCTTCGGAGCTTTGTCCAAGGGCAAGATAAACGCGGGCTAGCCGCAAGCGATTTTCCGCATCCTTGGGTGCAAGTTCCTCGGCCTTTTTGAGTGGTGCTCCGGCCCGCAGCGCCACTCCATCTTCCAACCAGATCTGCCCGAGGCGCGCCAAGGCCGTTGCGTTACTCGGATCGATTTGCAGCACCTTCATATAATCGATCCGGGCCTCGTCATAAGCGCCGGATTGAAAATCCTTCGCACCTTCGGCAAGATAACGATCTCTTTTCGCCTCCCGGGAACAGCCGGCAACGATCGCCATCGAGAGGAGAATCGTAGAACAGGAGAACCAGGAACGGAGATTGATAGTCATCGCTGTAAAATTGTTTGGCCGGCCGATTCCAAGCGAAAGGTGGCGGCCATTGCGGACAAGCAGTTCCTTCTGCTTATGACAACGATTTGTATTGGTTGCCCGCGCTGATTTGATGTGTCGGCCAGCCCTTCTCCAGAACTAGTGGCTCTTCGGAGAAGATCAACCCGATTTTGTTTGAATTTGCGACCGTCGGGGAGCGCAAATACCAGCGGTCACGCGATCTGGCAATCGACTCGGGAGGCGCGGCGACCTCGCTCAGGAGCGGTCGGGCGGGCTAGAAACGCTGCCTGATGCTGCTTGAGCTGCAGGAACTCGGAATCTTGCGCCGATGGCCAGGGCGACCAGCACAGTTCCGAGAAGCATCACCGTTGCGCCTCCATCTGGAACAAAGTTTAGGGGGACCACGTAGTCCTGGCCTGGTCCCGAGAGTCCAATTAAGTTGGCCCCCGGGCCAGTATAGGTGCTAAGACTGGCGATGAGAGCACTGGCGCCATAATCATTTGTAACGTGAAACTTGGAACCGCCGACAAGCATCCAGATGGCGATCTGCAGACCGGCAGCGTTTGTGGCAGTCATGCTGGGTGAATAATACAAGGCCCAAAGATCACTGATGGCATTAGCCGTGTCCGCACCCATGCTACCGCCCCCATTGCCACCCTTGGGGGCATCCTCCAGCGCGACGAAATCGTAGCCCGGCGACGAGTCTTGACTGAAGTGGAATGGGTCGATGCAGAAGCCCATCATGGGCGTCCCGTCCACGACAAGGTTGTTGATGCCGGCATAGACGTTTCCCGACCAAAAACCATCGACCGTGATATTAGCGATTTGGTAGGGAGTGACAGAGATCTCCTGGACGGTAAACGCTTCGACGTGGACGGCGTTGACCAGGGCCACGAGAAAAACTGCACAAATGAGCAAGAATCGTTTCATGACTTAGAGGTTGACTGGGATGGCTTCTTAGGGCGGGTGGATGTAATACTCGGTTTTCTGAAAAACTAGAATTATCCGTAAGCAATCTTCAGGCCAGAATCTCGCGGACATGACGCAAGTTACACTGGATCAATGAATTAAAAATCATACGAACTCAGGTATGCCCCACGTTGACTTGAAATTTCGTAAAGGATCCCGACGCTTTATCGCCTTTACGGTTCCCTCCCCTCGCGGGCGACCCCGAGCTTCTCCATGAGTTCGTAAAGGGTCGGCCGGCTAATCCCAAGTTCGCTCGCAGCAGCACTGATCTTTCCCCGGTTTCGACGCAGCGAACCTTCCACCAGCTCTTTTTCGAGAGCTTCACGGGCGTCTCTCAGGGTTATACGGCCCTGGCCGGCTTGCTCCAGTTCCAGATCTGCCGCAGTAATCCTTTTCCTATCGGCCATGATGACCGCGCGTTTCACCCGGTTTTGCATTTCGCGAACGTTTCCCGACCAGGTGTGACCACTGATGGCACGCAATGCGTCGGGAGAAAAAGCCAGGCCTTTCTTGTTATTCTGCGTCGCGTAACGCTGCAGAAATTCGCGCGCGAGCAGAGTGATGTCATCCCCACGATCTCGTAACGGAGGCAGTTGAATCACGACCACGGCCAGGCGAAAATAGAGATCTTCGCGGAACTTTCCCTCGCTGATCACCTCTTTGAGATTGGCATTGGTCGCGGCGATGACCCGCGTATCGATCTGAATCTCCTGACGTCCGCCGACACGTTGAAACCGTTGTTCCTGGAGAAAACGAAGGAGCTTGACCTGAAGCGAGGGAGGGAGCTCCGCAATTTCGTCAAGAAACAATGTTCCATCGGCAGCATTCTCGATCAGGCCTTTGCGCTGCATGTGCGCCCCGGTAAATGCGCCTTTTTCGTGGCCGAAGAGTTCGCTCTCGAGCAAATTCTCCGGAATGCCACTGCAGTTGATCGCGACGAACGGCTTTTCTTTGCGCGCACTTCGTTGGTGAATGGCAAGGGCGGCCAGCTCTTTCCCCGTGCCGCTTTCGCCGAGAAGAAGAACCGGTGCCGTGGTGCGGCAACCTTCCGGATGGAGGCAAAGACCCCCTGCATTTGAGGACTTGTCCCGACCATCTGTTCGAATTCCCCAGCGCGCGCTTGTTGCTGTAGCTGGCGATATTCGCGTTCCAGATTGGACACATGGATGCAACGCTGGAGGACAAGTTTCAGCTCGTCCATTTCCACCGGCTTGCAGAGAAAGTCGTAGGCTCCCGCACCGACCGCCTCGATCGCATTTTGCCTTTCTCCCTGACCAGAGATAATGATGATTTTCGCGGCGGGATCGATCGCGAGAAATTCGCTCAAGGCAGCGAGACCTTCCGTCGCATCGTTAGGCCGGGGCGGCAGCCCGAGGTCGAGTAACGTCGAAATCGGAGGCTCCTTCCGAAATGCTTCGATCGCCTCCGGTGCGGTCACCGGCCATGCGCAACTCGTAATCTCCACCAAGCGCCCATTTCATCTGAGTGCGGATTTCTTCGTCGTCGTCGACGATGAGTATTGTGGGTTTCATCTTGGCGCTGGCTTCAGGGGCAATAAGACTCGAAAGGTCGTGCCGGTTCCCAACTCACTCTCCACCGATATTTTCCCATGATGCGCCTCGATGATCATCTTGGACTGGAACATTCCGATGCCGAGACCTTCTTTCTTCGTCGTGCGGAAAGGGCCGGAAAAGGGACTTCTGCAAAAACTGACGGCTCATCCCACAGCCATTGTCAGCGACGACGAATTGAGCCCAGCCATCCCGGTGACTCGTCTCTATCCTCACCAGTCCGTTGTTCCCGACCGCATCGGCAGCGTTCAGGAGCAGGTTCATGACCACGCTCTGGAGTTGCTCTCGATCAGCGGCAAAATTTGGGACGGGTTGAAAATCTTTCACCCATTGCGGACCGGAATCGCTCTCGACCTGCGCGACAGCCTCAGTGAGCAGGGCATTAAGATCTAGTTCTGCCGGTTTGAGCTCGAGACCGTCTTTCAGCGCGCCCGCGCGGGCGATGAGTCGATTGATGCGTTTGACAGTGCTGCCGATTCCACGCAAGGCATCTTCGCGAAACCCGGGATCGTCGAAATGCACCGGCAGGTTTGTCAGCATCAGGCTCAGCGTCGAAGCCGCGTTTTTGAGATCGTGGACGAAAAAGGCCGAGATCGTTTGGAATGCCTCGCGTTCCCTCCCCGCAGTCATTTCGGCGGCCAGGCGCAGGTTTAGCAAACTGGCACCGACTTGACCACCAATGCATTCGAGCAAATCGATGTCCTCGACCGAGTACGGGGTGCCGTTGACGCGATCCGCCAATATGGCGGCGCCGAGGCATCGATCGTCTGTCCGCAGCGGCACGCAGATCCGATGACCACCATGAGTGAATTGGCCGGAGCCGATTTTTCGCAGTTCTTCGGCCCATTCTCCGCTTGATGCATCCAGGTCAAAAGGACGGGTCAACTCTTGCAACCTCTCGACAATTGGTCCAACCGGACCGGACCCGTCTGTGGAGTCACTGTCTCTCTGCGGTGTGCCGGATGTGGAAGCAATAAGAACCAGCCGGCTGCTCTGGGAGTCTGCCAGCCACATCGTGACTGACAACGCGCTAAAGATCTCGGAAAGGAGCCTCACAACGGCAGCACAGAGGGTTGATGGGTCCTGGGGACCGGACATCCCTTCGGTAAACAGCGTCCACACTCTTCGAAAATCATGCTGCGGCCGCTTAAAGTGCCGGCCAACGAATGCCTGGATCCGTTGCCGAAACTTATCGGAAAGCAGAAGAATCGATAGAAGAACGACTCCGATCAGTAGAAAGAAAGCCTGGAGTTGAAAGCTGCGTGCGTCCTCCAGGCGGGCAACGGCTTGAGCCAGAAGGCCAATGACAAGAAGATAGCTTCCGGCCAGAAGAACGGTCAGCGAGGCATGCAGGACAACGCGTGATGGATAGACATCGATATCATTAAACGCGCCGCGATAACATGCTATCCCCATTAACAGGCAACCAAGCAGAAGAGCTGCTGTTTCAAGGTTGCCCAGTTCCAAGGCGTTGCCCGAAAAGAGCAATGCCTGGCTCCTGGTGTAGATCATCACGCCGAATACCACGCCGAGTCCGAGGATGAGAAATTTGATTCGCCATCGGACGGTTCCGACAGCTGAGCGGAGCGTTCTTTCAAGATTCATCAAAATCAGCACAGTCCCAAGAAGAAGCAGCGCATTCAGGACTCTCCCGGGAAGAGCAAAGGTAAGCCATAAGGTTGGATCAGTTTCGCTGTAGGGCAGGACATGAACCAACTCCGTGCGAAACGAGATGGCCAAGGTAGCGGGCAAGAGAGAGCCGAAAAGACAAAGGAGGCGCCACTTCCTAAAAAATGCCCCGTATCCCCCCCGAGAATACATTACGCTAAAGCAAAACCAGACGCCGGGAAGCAGCGAAGCTGCTATAAGGGCCAGGCTTTGCCAGTAGTCGATCCTCTCTAGTGAGCCTGTCTCGAGAGAAATTGCTTGCAGCACACTCTCGGCCGCGAAGATCAGCATTCCCGCGGTGAATAACCAGCTTGCCGCTTTCTGGCGACTGCGGAAGGGGGCGATTAACGCCAAGGCGACGCAAAGGAAAGCGGCTAAAGCGGTCAGGCAGAGGGTCACGTCCATACGATCCTCTCTATAGCCGCGTTGGAATATTCGTACTCGATTTCCCGGAAGCGATGCCCCGATTCTTCCAACGCATCACCTTGAACCGTGGCTTGGGATCCAGGAAACCGCGACATGTTAGGCAGCAGAGCCCGGGGCCAGGCAATCTGTCGCCACGGTTCACACCAGAGGGCGACATCTCCTTCTGCTATCCGGCTCTTCTCCGATTGAAGCATCGCTGAAATCGTCCTCCTGGATTCAAAGGGTATCGACGCGAGGGCCGCTGGGTGGCTCCCGGGACGAGTCAGTCCCTCGACGCAGATTGCGACAATTCTCGCTCTCGCGGCGTGCTTTCCACTAGGGGTCGCGTTTGGCGGCGAGTGCCGTCCAATTTTCGCATCTACCGGCATATGAATTGCTATAATTACTATAATGGCCAGACTAGCACGCATTATTGGCCGACTTCCGAGCATCCTCTTCAGCGGCCTCCTTTTCTTGCTTTCTTGCGGATTTTCTTCCGCAAGTGATGTGACGCTGCAATGGGCCGAGAATCCAGAAAACGATATCGCCGGTTACCGCCTATACTATGGGGTGAAGAGCGGCGTCTATCCAAATCAGATTGATGCCGGGGATAACACCTCCGCGACAGTATTGGGTCTGAACGCGGGGACAAAATACTTTTTTGCAGCAACCGCATATGACACCGAGGGCCTGGAAAGTCCGAAGTCGGCAGAGGTTGCATATACAGTGCCAGCTTCAACCCCAACTCCGACGCCGACACCAACTCCTCCGGCCAGTCTGGTGGCTGCGTATGGATTCGATGAGGGAAGCGGGACGGTCGTGAGCGATGTGTCGGGCAACGGGAACAGCGGAACGATCAGCGGGGCGACTTGGACGACCTTGGGCAAGTATGGAAGTGCCTTGTCGTTCAACGGGACGAGCGCGCTGGTGACGGCGAACAATTCGGCGTCGCTGCAATTGACGGCCGGGATGACGTTGGAGGCGTGGGTGTATCCGAGCAGTGTGGGTACCTTTTGGCGGGACGTGATCTACAAGGGCAACGACAACTACTATCTGGAGGGGGCTTCGGACAATGCAAGTCGCCCGGCGATGGGAGGCACGTTTGCAGGCACTCCGCTGTATGGGACGGGGGCGCTGACCGCGAACACGTGGGCACATCTGGCAGCGACGTATGACGGGGCCACCATGAGGTTGTATGTGAACGGGGTACAGGTGGCCAGCCGGGCGCAAACGGGGGCCATCGCGACCTCGACGAATCCTTTGCAGATCGGTGGGGACAGCACTTACGGGCAGTATTTTGCGGGGCTGATAGACGAGGTCAGGATTTACAACCGAGCGTTGAGCGCGTCCGAGGTGCTGGCCGACATGAATACGGCTGTAACACCACCCCCACCGCCGACACCAACTCCGACTCCAACACCAACTCCAACCCCAACTCCAACTCCGACTCCGACTCCAACTCCGACTCCAACTCCGACTCCAACCCAACTCCAACGCCAACTCCGACTCCAACTCCAACCCCAACTCCGACTCCGACTCCGACTCCAACTCCGACTCCAACTCCGACTCCGACTCCAACTCCAACTCCGACTCCGACTCCAACTCCGACTCCAACCCCAACTCCAACTCCAACTCCGACTCCAACTCCAACCCCAACCCCGACTCCAACTCCAACTCCAACCCCGACTCCAACTCCAACTCCAACCCCGACTCCGACTCCAACTCCAACCCCAACTCCGACTCCGACCCCAACTCCGACTCCAACCCCAACTCCGACTCCAACTCCAACGCCGACCCCAACTCCAACACCAACCCCGACTCCGACTCCAACACCAACCCCGACTCCAACTCCAACACCAACCCCGACTCCGACTCCAACACCAACCCCGACTCCAACTCCAACACCAACTCCGACTCCGACTCCGACTCCAACACCAACCCCGACTCCGACTCCGACTCCAACACCAACCCCGACTCCGACTCCAACACCAACCCCGACTCCGACTCCAACACCAACCCCGACTCCAACTCCGACCCCGACTCCAACACCAACCCCGACTCCAACACCAACACCAACCCCGACTCCGACTCCGACTCCGACACCAACCCCGACCCCAACTCCAACACCGACCCCAACTCCAACACCGACCCCGACTCCGACTCCAACTCCAACCCCAACACCAACCCCGACTCCGACTCCAACGCCGACCCCGACTCCAACCCCAACCCCGACACCAACTCCGACCCCAACTCCAACTCCAACCCCAACTCCAACCCCGACTCCGACTCCGACACCAACTCCGACACCAACTCCAACCCCGACTCCGACTCCAACCCCAACTCCGACACCAACCCCGACTCCGTCACCAACGCCGCCGCCTCAATATCTCCTTAACATACTCTACCCGGGTCCGTGTCCACCCCGGCGAGAACGTGATGATTGGCGGTTTCATCATTTCTGGCGACGTCGGCAAGGACGTTGTAATCCGAGCGCTCGGTCCGTCGCTGACTAAGTTCGGCGTGTCCAGGGTCCTGGCCGATCCGCTGCTTGAACTCTATGATTCAACCGGTGCCCAGATCGAACAAAACGACAACTGGACGTCGCTTCCTCCAGGCACTGTCCCCGTCGAGTTGCAACCGTCGAATACGGCGGAATCGGTCATCGTGACGACTTTGCCGCCGGGCAGTTACACGGCCGTCCTACGGGGCGTCAACGATTCCTCCGGCAACGCGCTTTGCGAGCTCTATGATCTCACGCCGGGCAACTCCGATGTGCGCAACATATCCACCCGTGGCTTGGTCGGCACCGGTGACGATGTCATGATCGGCGGCCTTATTGTTGGCGGATCTGAACCTACAAAGGTCCTCATCCGCGCCATCGGACCTTCCTTGAGCGCGTTCGGCATCACTGGAGCGTTGCAAGATCCGATCTTGGAGCTTCACGACGGCGATGGTTCTCTCATCTTCACAAACGACAACTGGCGTGCTGACCAGGAGCAACAGATACTTGATTCAAAAATCGCGCCTTCCAACGAAAAGGAATCCGCGATCGTTGCCTCGCTACCGCCGGGCAGATACACCGCGATCGTCAGCGGCGCTGCCAACTCCACGGGTGTGGCTCTGGTCGAAGTCTATAAGTTGGATAGCTCGCCCTAGAGTCCTTGAATCGGAAATTCGAGCTAAACAGATTTCGTTTAACCACGGATTGCACGGATGGCACAGATTGAAAGGCCGGGTCGCGCAGTCTGCCCGCAGTAGTGACCCTCCGTTAGGCCACGCAATTAGTAAAAGAAACCCTGCTGCGCTGTTCGGTCCGATCCGACTTATCCGTGTCATCCCGTGGTGGAATGGCTTTCGCCCGGTCTGAGGCTTTGCCTCGACTAGGGAAATCAGAACGCACTCTCTCCGACCATGATGATGTCCCCGGCATGCACATACAGGGGCTTCGTCGGCGTGCCTTGAAGAATCGGACGCAGATCAAGCACCTGGGTACGTTGTTGGCCGCCGACGACACGAACCACGCTCACTTTACCGAGCGTTCCAAATTGGTCGGGGCCACCAGCCTCCATGATGGCCTGCAAAACGGTCGTAGGCCGGTCGAAGGCATACTTCCCGGGCTTCTTCACCGCGCCGCCGATTACGACCGGCGCGACGCTACTCTCCAACGTAACAACGACGGTCGCGTTCTGGAGCTGCGGCTTGTAGAGAGCCTCCAGATTACCCTGAAGGTCCCCGATCGTTCGACCGCCCGCCGTGACCTCTCCAACGAAAGGCAGGTTAATTTTTCCGTCGGCCTGGATCGTTTGCGACTGGCTCAGTTCAGTGGTTCCGGGAAAACTCACCTTGATCACGTCTCCCGGAGACAATGTCACTGGCATCCGAGCCAGAGACTCATCAGGGAATTTGGTGGAAACAGTGGTCTCGCAACCGGCGAAGGAAAGGAGAATGAGGAGAAGAAAACAAGCGCTGGCAGCAAAACCGTCCGGCCGCTCTTGCGAGCGGCATTTCCACCGGGATCACCAGTGGTGCGAGCACAAAATTCGAGTGCACAAAATTCCTAACGGCAGAGGCAAGTAATATCATAGGTCGCGGGCGATTGAGCGATTATTGGCGGGGCCGTTCGGTGAGTCCAGCATAATCTACGAAGGCCAGGCGCCGGCCTTTCGACCTTGGAGCAGGATTTATCACGCCGACAGCCGTTTCTTTCCGTCGGAGGCCTCCGTTTCTCCCCGGCGCAACCACCAGAGGAACAAAAAGAGCGGGATCAGCGACAGCATGAAGAAGACGGGCCCTCCCTTTCTGTGAATGATGCTGTGGATCATCTGGGGGCCGTAGTGCACACAGAGCAAACCGATGACGAGAATCCGAAAGCCATTGCGCAAGATTCCCAGCGGAATCACAAAAGCCACCAACGCGATTCGGCGCCACGGGCTTTTCAAAAAGAGATGCGCCACGAGAAGGCTGGTGATGAAAAGAACCAGGCTCGAGCGGATTCCGCTGCATTCCTGCGCGACCTCGATAACGATCCCCGGTAGCTGGAAGACGGTGCCATCGCGCACCAGCGGGGTGCCGGAAATGTTGAAGAAGAGATTGGCCGCGTCGGCCGATGCCAGTTTGGAAGCCGTTTCCAGCCAGTAAACCAACTCGTCGGGGAGCGGGACCAGAAAAATCAGGAACGCGAACGGGAAACCAGAGGGAACGCATCCATGCTTTCCCGAGAAACACAAATCCACCTGCCACGACAAAACAAACAAACGCAAAGATCGTCAGGGCGAGATGATCGTTCGGGCTGAGCGACGCGAAGAATCCGGGGTAGGCGAACCCGGCGGCGAGGGCGGCCGATCCGATGACCAACGGGGGCACGATCCAACCGAACGACGTCGAAGACTCGGGCGGCAAGCCGTCGTGCCGCAGGTAAACAAGCCAGGCGAACACAAAGGGGATCAACAAGATCTGCGAGTGCAGCTCGCTTCCCACTGCGAGCGTGGCTAGGGCTCGGAGGGGCAAAAAAAACAGGCACGAGAGGGCGAGAACAAACACGGCGAACCTGCGAAAACGGTTTGGCTGCCGCTGCGGCATTCTTGGCAAAGATTGCGGGGCGATAGCCACTGGCCCTGAATCTTCGCCGGCCGTTGAAGATTGGCGCGCTTTCGTCTCAAGATTCATCTTGGCTGATAGACCTCGTTTCTTGAATGAATAAACTCGTTACGCCTTCCACACCTTACCAGGTGCGACCGGAATACCCGCCATGGCATTGCGGGTATCGACGATCAGCGGCGCCCAGTTCGGCGAGTTCCTGGTAATCAATGCAGGCGTGATTCGTCGCGATCAAAACGAGATCGAAGCTTTGCACACTCTTCTTGTTCCAAGCCACCGATTCCTTGCCGGCCCAATGTGAGTGTTCCCGCGTCGGTTTGATCGCCGGCACGTATGGATCGTGATAGTCGATCTCGGCGCCGCGTTCGCTTAAGAGATTCATCAGAACGTAACTGGGCGACTCGCGCTCGTCATCCACGTTCGGCTTGTAGGCGAGGCCGAGAACGAGAACTTTAGAACCGTTGAGAGCTTTGCGTTGAGAATTGAGCGCTTCGGCAACCCGATGCACGACATGTTCGGGCATGGACGTGTTGATCTCGCCCGCGAGTTCGATGAAGCGCGTGTTCCTGCCGTACTCACGCGCCTTCCACGTTAGGTAAAACGGATCGATCGGGATGCAGTGACCGCCGAGTCCGGGCCCGGGATAAAACGGCATGAACCCGAACGGCTTGGTCTTGGCGGCTTCGATCACCTCCCAGATGTCGATTCCCATCGCCGCGTAAACCAGCTTCAGCTCGTTGACGAGCGCGATATTCACGCTGCGAAAAATGTTCTCGAGCAGCTTGGTTGCTTCCGCGACCCGGCAGGAGGAAACGGGAACGACCGTATCGACTGCTCGGGTGTAAAGCGCGATCGCCCGTTCCAGGCAGGCCGGCGTATAGCCGCCGACCACCTTTGGCACCGTCTTCACCTTGCTCTTGTCGTTGCCGGGATCCTCTCGCTCCGGAGAGAACGCCAGATGAAAGTCAACGCCGGCCTTCATCCCGGACCCCTCCTCCAGAACCTGCCGCAGCTCGCCGTCCGTAGTTCCCGGATAAGTCGTCGATTCCAGAACCACCAGCGTCCCCTTCGCTAGATGCGGCGCGATCGCGCGGCCGGTTCCGAGAATGAACGAGACATCCGGTTCCCGGTTCTTATTCAGGGGCGTGGGAACACAAATAATTACCGCGTCAACTCCCTTCACGCGGCCAAAGTCAGTCGAGGCGCAGAGCCGCTTCCCTTTCACCTGTTCCAGAATCGTCTCCGGCGCAACGTGCCTGATATAACTTCGCCCCTGGTTGATCGCATCTACTTTGACTGGATCAATATCGATCCCCAGGACAGAGACCTTCGCGCGGGCGAATTGAATCGCCAGTGGCAAGCCGACATAACCAAGACCGACAACAGATATCTTCATCGCTTAGGGTTCTTCTTTAGGCATTCTGAGTGGGGTTGGCATCGAAACAGTATTTATCGATCGTCATAAACGCACTTTGATAGAGGGTGGTTTCGGAATTCTTAGGGCACCGCGCAAATGCTGCATATGTAGATTCACTTTGCTCGGCCAGGGGATCATATTCGGCACGGCGCCGCTTCATCCCGCTCAAGTTGCACGCAATCATTTCTTGATTTCGCGGTGATGCATTCCACACCGCCCAGGGCGCGCTACCTCGACCGAAGACATCTTCAAGGTCCTGCTTTTCCTTAAATGTGTCCATGCACGCCCAAAAACCGTCGTGCGGATAGGCCATCAACCTGCCTTCTCCGATCAGACGGCGAAACGGTTCCTCGACCAGTTCCTCGCCATCGTGCATGTAACGAAAAACCTCCTGCCTCAGACACCATGAATCCACCGTTCATCCTGGCCCCCGAATTTCGCGATGTGCTCGATGCTTTTCACGACTCCGTTTGGCTCCATCTCGATCAGATGGAATCTCGCCCGCGGTTTCACACTCACAAAGCAGGCGATATTTTCGCTCGCCTTGAAAGACTCGATGACCGCGGGCAGCGGCACATCCGAAAGGCCATCGGTGTAGTTGGCAAGAAACATCTCCTCTCCTTCAAGCTGCTTCTGGACGGCTCTGAGACGCTGGCCAATGTTCGAGGTGAGCCCTGTATCCACAAACGTGATGTTCCAGTCATGAATGTCGCTGCTCAGCAACTCCAGGTTCTTGCCTCCGCCGGAGAGTACAAAATCATTGGACACGCACTCGTCATATTCAAGGAAATACTTCTTAATGACGTCAGCCTTGTAGCCCAAACACAGGATAAAATCCTTGTGTCCGTAATGAGCATAATACTTCATCACATGCCACAGGATGGGGCGATAGCCAATCGGCACCATCGGTTTGGGCAAAGCTTCGGAGTATTCGCGCATGCGCATGCCGAAACCACCACAAAACAAAACCACTTTCATACCAATCCCTTGTTTTAACTCACCCTTTTAGAGTCTCTGACTTCGCGCAGTCTATCAGAGGACCTCAAGGTCTGGTATCGGAACTACACATTTTCCATTCCACTCCCGAATGTAGGAAAGCTGGGAAACAATCTCCTCCTTCAGATTCCACGGCAGAATCAAGACGTAGTCTGGTTTGGTTTCTTGAATCTTCTCTGGCGGAAAAATGGGAATATGCGTTCCGGCGTTGTATTTCCCGTGTTTGTACGGGTTTCGGTCCACCGTATAGTCGAGGAAATCGGTCCGGATGCCACAGTAATTCAGGAGCGTGTTGCCCTTCCCAGGGGCGCCGTAGCCCACAATCTGTTTCCCTTGCCGTTTGGCCTGGAGCAGGAATTCCAGCAGGTTTCGCTTGACCGCTCAGACCTTCTCACCAAAACCTTGGTAAAAACCAGGTTGGTTTACCCCTTCCTTCTCCTCACGTCTATGCAATTCGACCACTCGAGATTCCGTCGGTTGGTCCCGCGCCTCCAGATGACAGGCGTAAATGCGCAATGATCCGCCATGCGTCCCGAGTTCTTCGACATCGAATATTCTCATCCCGTGCGCGGCGAAAATCCGAGTCAGGTGAGAAATGACAGATAGCTGAAGTGCTCATGGTAAATCGTATCGTACTGGTTCTCATCGACCAAACGCGACAGGTGCGGAAACTCCATTGTAATTACCCCGGCCGGCTTAAGAAGAATCTTCATCCCGCCGACGAAATCGTTAAGGTCCGGCGCATGCGCGAGCACGTTGTTGCCGACGATAAGCTCGGCCCCCTTGCCCTCGGCCACCAATGCTTGAGCTGTCGCAACGCCGAAGAACTTGACCGTGGTTGGAATTCCCCTTTGCACCGCGACCGCCGCGACGTTCGCCGCGGGCTCAACACCCAGAAGGGGAATTCCACGCGCCACGAAATTTCGGAGCAAATAGCCGTCATTGCTTGCCAACTCGACGACCTGGCTCTTGGGCGAGAGTTTGAAACGTGCGATGACCATCGCGACGTAGCGACGGGCATGCTCCAGCCATGAATCCGAGTAGGAAGAAAAATAAGCGTACTCCGAATAGATGTCGTGCGGCGTCACGTATTCCAGAAGCTGCACCAGGAAGCACTCGCTACAGAAAAAACATGCAGAGGATAGAGCGGCTCCATCATGTTGAACTGCTCTTCTGTGATCAGGCTCTCGCAGCAAGGAGAGATGCCGAGATCGAAGAAGGTATCTTTCAATGGCGTTTGACAGAACCGGCATCTGGACCTCGCCAATCGTGTCCCGTTGATGCCCTGCTGTGCGTTGTCGCTTCTCATCGTGGTACCCACAGTCTCAACCAGTTCCATTCAGTTAGTTGACGCTACCGGCTACGATAGAGCAAGACCCCCCTCGGGGTCCTCCCATCTCAAGACTTGATCGCAGGATGAATCAGAATATCCGTGACTTCAGCTGTGGGGGGAAGGGCAAGAGCTTGGGCGACCATTGCCGCAACGGCCTCCGGCTGAAGCAAACTAGAGGGCACATACTCGCGTCCCTCCAATTCGCAAAGGGAAGCCTGCAGCGGTGTCGCGGTCCGGCCAGGAAACACGCTGATCACGCGGACACCGTGGGCATTCACTTCCTGTCGCAGGCCATCAGCCAGCCCCTTTAGGGCATGCTTGGTGGCAGCGTAAGTCACGGTGCCTGGAGCTGGGTGGCTCACCACGCTGGAGTTCACGAACACGATCTGTCCTCTGTTCGCGCAGATTTCAGGCAGCAGTTGCTTTGTGAGTGCGAAGGGGGCAAGGACATTAACCGTCATCAGCCTGCTAAATTCCTCCACAGTCGAGTCCTCGACTCGTGAAAGCGTCATGGTAGCTGCACTGTGGACGAGGCAATCGATGCGCCGGCCTGATGAGCGAATCCGTTGGGCGAGGGCTGCCACGGCACCCAGGTCGCCCAAGTCAGCGACGAATAGCAGTGATTTGACGCCTGCACTCGCCGTCAGCTGTCCAACCTCCTCCAGCTTACTCAGGGTTCGACCGACAAGGCAGCACTCAACGCCAGACTTGGTCAACTCAAGGACAATCGCCCGTCCGATACCGCTGCCGGCGCCCGTAACCACGGCGAAGCCTCGAGGTGATTCCTTATTCTCGGGCTGAGGCTCGTCCTTCCGGCTCATTCTCATCATGGTGAGGCGATCGGTCCAGCATCTTTGTCGAGACCCGGAGAAGAGCGCTGGAATCCTTCGCTCGCCAGAACTCCGTGCGCCATCAACCGCTCAACAGCGCCGTTCACCACCATCAAGTCAACTCCGCGCGTTCGACCGTCTGCAGGAGGTCGGATCGCCGTCTGAAAGATTGAGAACCCCGAGCATCGCCATCTCTTGTTGCGGCGAGTCCTTCATGCCGCACATCAGGCTAGGTCATTTAATTAGTGAGGTCTCCAAAAAGCCGCGACCTGTTTAGCTCTCGAGCACGAGCACCCAGTCACCGTCGCCAGCGCTGTTCTTGCCAGGTGGCGCGAAGTTGCGCGTACCGGAATTGGCGAACGGTGAGCCCGAGATCGTGGAGAAGGTGCCATTCGTTGGATCGTACCAGCGTGCCGTCACCGGTCCTCTCAACCGCGTCATATCGACCGTAATCGTTCGGCGGGTTGGCATGTACACAACTACAAGCGAGCCGTCACCGGTTCGCGCGGCTGTGGCGTAGTCGCTTTCGACTCACCTTGCCCGTGTCGGTGTAGGTGCCGTAACCAGAAATTACGACGGTGTGCGCTTGGTCGGGCACCAGATCGTACCAACGGCGCGGCTCGAACAGCCCCTTCATGTAACCCAATTCCGACACACATTTCGTGCTCAGATGGCCCTGCCATCCGCTAGAAAAGGTCCAAATAGAATGGTTTCCGTAGTGCTTGCCCGTAGCTCCGCAGGTCATCGTCCAATAATCCTGCCTCCGGTTTACCAGTGGCGTGCCCAATTCCACGTTTTTGGCGTCCGGAGGCCAACCAATCGCTTCCTCCTCATAGTGATCCTCAACGACGAAAACAGGCTGGAAACTGGAACGATTGTACTCGGTCAACACTTGCGCGTACGTGGGACTCCATGTGTAGGCAGCGTCGAGCGAGACGACGGAGGTCCAGTTAGGATCATCGAGTGAGCCCTGTTGAGCACCCAACTCAATTGTGTGAATGTGCTTCGTGTCCTGTCCTTGATCCCAAGGGCGACTGCCGTGGTGTATTGGTCGCCCTCTGCCGTCAAATCCGGATGATCATAATCGTTCCCGTGCTGCCACACGATGTTCGGGAAATTCTTATAACGGTTGCCTACGTATTGGCCATAGACGCGGCACTTTGTCGCGCCGTTGTCCTGCATCGTGGGCGTCCCTTCGGGACGATAATAACTGCCCGTATCGAGCGGGTCGAGAAAGACCGTAATGCCGTATGCCGCCGCGAGATTTATGATGCGGTCGACATGGGCGAAATAGGTCTCGCGGGGCGTGGTCAGATCATAGGTGGTCTTGCCTGGATTGAATCCGGTGAACGGAGTGATCCCGTCGTAGGTGCTGCTGTCCGCCCGTCCCGCTGTGTAGGTTCCGACATATGAGATTCATCATCACCACGTTGAAACCCGCTGCCTGGCGGTTGGCAAAGTAGGTCGCCGCGTCGGCTTCGGAAATATTCACCATCAGCGACCAAGCCGTGTCCCCAATCATTAGGAAGGGCGTGTTGTTCTGATCGACCAAGTATCGTCCATTTGCGCTCTTTTTCAGCGGGTAGGTCGGTGCTGCCGCCGCCTGCGTAACAAATGCTAACGAGATGAGTGCCCAAATCGCCATCCTTCCCGCCAGCGATTTTTCTTTGCGGTCGTCCGTTTTGATCACGAAATCATCAGGCATATCATCCAAGCGGCCCACCTGGCTTACTCGCACGACATTTCTTCTTGGACTGAAAACCCGTCTAACTGCTTGACGAAAGGATGTTTGATATTTTGGCATCATAACAGTGGTCTTATGGTTTGTCAATCGCAGTTTGCGCAGACGCCGAGGCTTAAAAAACTCTTTCCAGCCAGATCTCACGCCAGTAGGAGTAAATGCTCCGTGGACAAAACAGACGGCACTCGCTATACCGAGCTTGGCAGACGACCCCCTCTAATATTACACAAGGAGTTTTCATCTCAGTCAGCTTTCCGGTTGTTTCATCAAGAATATTGGTAACACGCTTGAGCACCTTGTACGTGCCGCCGCAGTAAGGTACTAATTCAGCATCGAAGTTCATACCGCGATTCTTAAGTTTTTGGTCGCAGGTGGCGAGGATGGCTTCGTAGCTTTTTACTCTGACCCACTCGCCCGGCTGAAGGTCGAGCTTCGCGGTCGGCGTCCGCTCGCCGACTGGGATGATACCTTCCCGCCGTGGATAAGGGACTCCTCCCAGCAGGCGTTGGAACACGTCATAGAGCAATTGCAGAGCGGGTCTCAGGAAGGATCCCCTCCTGATCAGGTAGCGAAAAGCCATGTAGGTAAAGCCGCTCACGATTCTGCCCAATCCGATATTTCCCGACGTGTAGTCTTCGACGTATTGTCGCCAATCCCATGATGAAAGAGGCTCAGTAGCGGCGGGAACCCGTGTCGCCTGACAGACGTAAACAGGCCCCCCTTCTTTTGCTGCGTCTGGTCTTTGCGCACTCGAGAGCACTGCTGCTTCCGTGCACGCGTTGGCCGACATGCTTGAACTTCCTGTAGCTGCTCTTTGGATCGCCTCTGTTACTGAATCCACGCCGGCATCGGACGTTCTCCGTAACCAAGCCTCCTTCCAGAAAACGAGACATCCCGCTTCGCATCCGCCGTGGAAGCGCCCGTCGCACCGAATCCCGTCGAGATGGACTGCATTCTTCATCTTTCGCGCTCTGTATTCTCCGGTGGCGGCCCCGGTAGCAGTGTCGCAAGTTTTGTGGGCCCGCTTGTAGACACGGAACCGCTTGCCGCAATGGGCGAACATTTCGGGCATGAAAGGTAATCGGTCGAGCTGGCCGTTCTCGTCCAGCGTTCTCAGGATTTCGTCCTTTCTGCGGACTTCGACCCATTCGCCAGCACGGAGCTTGAGACAGTCATTCATACCCTGCGTCAGCGTTTACGTGGGATAAGGTCGCGCCCCTGCGATGCCTTCGACGATTTTGGATTGACCCCCAACGCCTTTCTGAACCTGTGAGCCAATCTGCTGCCGTATTCGCGACCCAATCGGCGCGATTCCATCGATGACCAAATAAAGAAGGTAGTAACGAAGCAGCACAGCCTCTCCGTCGGTGATAGGGGCATCCGGACAATCGAACGGGCATACTCCCACCCAAGCCTTATGCGCGGCGTCAACGCCAGCTTCATTCCCTCAAGACGAAAGCCCAGCGTTCTCTTTGATGGATCGAACCACTGAAGCATTTCCGCCTGGGTCTTGTTTGCGTTAGTCGAAACGCCGGGATGATATCGCCTTTGAAACAGAATCTCCGGAATCTCCCAGATCTCTCCCAGGATCGCCAACTCTAGCAACAATACGTAATCGCACGCGTGGAATCGGTCTATCAGGCGGGTTTTGCGAAGAGCATCTGGACGGAGCAACCCGAATTGAGCGGCGGCCCAGTCAACATTGCGCAGCACATCCGCCACTCGTTGATGCGGCCGGGCGCGCCGGGTATCCAGATGTTCAACGCGCCAGTCATTCGCGAGTTTTTGTCCGTGCTCGTCGATGAGCTCAGCGGCTGGAGCCACCAGCACCACGGAAGCGGGAGCCCGATTGAAGACGTCAGTACACCGGGTCAGGAACCCCGGCAGGAGCAGATCGTCGTGGGCTGCCCACTTGAAAAATTCGCCGCGTGCCAATTCAAAGACGCGATTGAAATTCCCGCTCGCGCCGATATTGGTTTCGTTCCGGTAGCACCGGATACGCCGGTCTTTCGCGGCAAATTCCCGGCAGATCGCCTCCGTTCCATCGGTCGAAGCGTTGTCCGAGATAATTAACTCAAAATCGGTGTAGTCCTGCCGTAAAATTGACTCCAAAGCGGGTCGAAGGAAATTCGCCCCGTCGTAAACCGGGAGGCCAATACTTACTTTTGGTTGTCTTGTTTCCATTTTGATTGCTGCGCTCGCACTGGGTCATGGCTCTTGTTCCCATGTCGCCATCCCGTTTCCACAGCAGAGAATATCTCGGTTAGAAAAGAGGCCTTAGCACCAGCCGAGCCGTTTGAGTGCCTTATGCATGAGCCGATAGTAGATTCTCCGACCGCCAGCACGAAATCGTCAACGGAAAAAGCACACTGGCAGCCACCAACCGTTGGAGCAGTCCAGCCAGCCGCATACGCCGCCGAATTTCATTCCTATGGGGCAATGACTCCGCCTGGCAGATGCTTAATCCAGTCTGCATAGCAAATCCTTAAATCACAAGCACTGAAGTTCGAAACGGACTGCCTGAATAATGTCCCCCGTTATGCTTATTCCGAACACTCACTTGCAAAAAGGCCAACGGCGCAAGAAAGCGCGTGTTTGCCCGTAAGGCCGGTCAAACTACATGCCAATCCGTAGATGAATTCATCCAAGCGCGACGGATTTGGCCCGAGAATCGTTTCTATCAGCATCGCGGTGACAGATCGCTGTTGAGATGCGGCATGCAGATGGAAACGACGGCGTCATTCTTGCCTTGCTGTTCTTGATAAGCATCATCCCACACGTGGCCGCAGCAGGCCTTTCAGTCGCGTCCTCAAGGCAAGTTTTTTTCGAACCTTCCAGAGCCACGGCTTTTTCTCCCACATTTCCTTTCCGCCGATGTGTTCCGCGAAGGTAAAGCGATCCGCTTCGGAATCGCGCGTGATCGCCGGAGGATGCGTCAGTTCCCCCAGTTCGCGAATCGGAATTCCCAGTGTGCTGTGATTGCCCTTGAAATGAGTGGCATCCGGACCGGCCCCGATGTTTGTCACGAGATTCTCGTTCGGCTGGATGGACAACCCGCCCCGGCGCCAGCACGCGAAAAGCCACTGATAATCCCAAGTGTCAATCTCACCGCGGTATAGCTTGTCAAAGATGTCCGTCCAGTATTGGACTTCGCGTGGACTGTCCAATATGGATTCCAGCCAGCCTTCTTTCGCAGCTGCTGGCCAGGCCGCAACGTTGACGTCGTAAAAGCGCCAGGCGCGTTTCCACGTTGCCCATCCCCAACTGAGGGAATATCTGGAGAAAAAATAACTGCCTGTTCCGCGCCGGTTGCCATCTTGAAAATTGTCGCCACTCACATGCATGACACGCCCGTCATCGCGGTAGCGGCGCAGCATGGCGGTGCAAAACCTGAAGAAGGACGAGCCTGGCAGGCAATCGTCTTCCAAAACGATCGCCTCGGCAGATTGATCGAAGACCCAGTCGAGACCGGAAGATAATCGGCGCCGACAACCAAGATTTTCGTCCGCGAGATTCATCAGCAGATCGCACGACCAGTCCGGCGAGGATACAATTTTTCGGCTGGCTTCGCACAAGTGGACGTCATCCTCTCGGTCCGACCGAGGACCGTCGGCCACCACTAACAGGCGGCGCGGTTTGGCCGCCCGCACCCGCTCGTAAACTTGCGATGTGAGCCGCGGACGGTTGAAAACAAACAGGGCAACCGGGGCTGTTTCGATTGCATTCGCTTCTTGCAAATCAGCGCCTCGTTTGGCCATTGTACTGCGCTTATGGAGACGGCAGAAAGCCTTGCCTCATCTGGAAGTCAAGAGGGCTTCGCCCCACCTTCCCGAAAGAACAGGGTATTCACGGTCTTAGCGAACATCGCATATCCTCGCTCAGCCAAGAACGTGGATGTCGGAGATTTAAGGGCGCTTTCCAGGCTCGGTACGCCATAATCTTCCGTTAGGATCACGGTGGGCCGGAATTTCTGCCAGTCGTTGGACTGCAACACGTCGAAATCCAAGCCCTCGACATCGATTGACATGAAATCGATAACGCAGGTATTATCAAGGTGTTTATTCAGAATCGCCGCCAGTGACTGCGTTTCTATTGTTTTTGTATCGATAAGGCGGAAGTGTGCCAAGCCATCGCGCTGACGCGCGAGTTCGGCATCACAAGTGTTCATCGCCGGATCGTTAAAAAGATAGTAAGTCAAAGTTCCCGTCTTGCTCGATACGAGCGCTTCAACGTTAGTGTCACGAGGACGCAGCTTCCGAAACGCGTCCATGCTGCCGGGCATGGCGTCCACGTTTAGACCTCTCCAGCCCAGCAAATAAAACAAGTAAGTGTTCGAAAATCGGATGGGGTGGTGCGCTCCCACATCCACATAGACACCTTTCGATTTGTCTTCAAAGAACCGCGCCAGAACCATGTCCTCCCCCTCTTGTGAGAAGCAACGCCAGCCCGCTCGGCCAGCGCCCAAGCCGCGTCGCAGCCAACGGGCGAAGTCAAGTAACGCATTCAACGGCATTGTGATTGTCTTTGAGCTGCCACGTGCCGCCCAGCAACAGTGGCGCGGAACCCTGAAAAGCGCGACCCCCGGTCCCAAAGAAATCTCCGGCGACTACGTTAAGCCCTCCAACAAAGCCTTGTGGCCAGTCCGCTTCGTCCCCATTGGCCACGACACGAACCCCGAGGAAGTATCGTCCCTCTTTCAACGGTAGGGAGCGGATCATACACCGGAACTCGCCGCTTTCCGGCACGGTCGGGAAAGTCTGGCCGGTGTACGACGCGTAATGCACGGCGAGCATCGTCGTGTCAGGCAGGTGCAGCGAAAACCCGACATCGACCTGACGGGAGAGCCTCGGGTTCGAGCAGCGAAAACCCAACACGATACAAAAATTCATGCCGCTCTGGACGCATTCAAGGCGCCGACCCTCACTGTTTTCCAGATGGAAAGAAGTGAAACGGATAAGACCCGTACCTGAGCGTTTTGGGACGTCTTCCAAGCTGTGTTCGGCGCCGGAACTCGATTCGTCAAGATATCGCGCGACGGCCTTCGCCGTCTTCCCGAACTCGACCAACTCGCCCTTTTGCAAAAGCAGGCATTGGCTGCACAGCCGCTGCACTGCCGCCATATTATGACTCACGAAAAGCACGGTCCTGCCTCCATGAGCAACCTCAGACATCTTTCCCAAGCATTTTTTTTGAAACTCGGCGTCGCCGACCGCTAATACCTCATCCACGATCAAGATTTCCGGTTCCAGATGTGCAGCGACGGCAAATGCCAGACGGACATACATGCCGCTTGAGTAACGCTTGACAGGCGTATCGAAAAATTTTTCAATTTCGGAGAACGCTACGATTTCATCGAACTTCCGGCGAATCTCGGCTCGCTGTCATACCGAGGATTGCGCCGTTGAGAAAGATGTTCTCGCGGCCGGTGAGTTCTTGATGAAACCCAGTTCCCACCTCCAGCAGGCTGGCTACCCGCCCTTCAATGCGAATCCGTCCCTTCGTGGGTTCGGTAATCCGGCTGAGAATTTTAAGGAGCGTGCTCTTGCCGGCTCCGTTCCGTCCAATGATGCCGACTACTTCGCCCTGCTTGACTTTGAAAGAAACGTCTTGGAGCGCCCAAAACACCTCTTTTTCCTTGCTCAATTCTTCCCTCTTCGCCTTCAACCATCGGATAGGATTCTTTGCCGCACGCTCGATGACGTGCCGCAGGCCGTCCCCCCGCGATCGCTGGTGGCTTATGACATAGCTCTTGGAAAGGTTCTCGATCGTTATCAAGGCGCTAGACAGCTCTGAAATTGGAGGTAAGACAACAAACGCGATTTCACAAACTGCAACAGTACTTTGGATTGCGGATCTGTCGAATTAGATTACGTCCGCAAAAGTTCGTTCGGTCCTGCGGAAATACCAGACACCGCTAACTAACAACGGTCCTACACAAAGCGTGGACGCGACCAGGCCCGCCCCGAAAAGCGTATTCTGGCCACCCAAGATTGCCCAGCGGAAGCCATCGATCACTCCCACCATGGGATTCAACGAATAAAAGAGCCGCCACCTCTCAGGGACAACGTTGCTGTAAAAACCAACCGGCGAGATGTAAAGACCGAATTGCACGATAAACGGCACGATGAACCGGAAATCGCGGTATTCGACCATCAAGGCAGCAATCCACAGGCCTACCCCAAAAGATGCTGCAAAAGCGAGTGCAACAAACAGCGGCAGAAGCCAAATGTTCGATGACGGCGCAACGTGATACCAGAGCATCAACAAAACTAGGATTCCTGCCGAGATGATAAAATCCACGAAGCTGGTAATAACGCTGCTTGCCGGAATTATCAGCCGTGGGAAATAGACCTTCGAGATCAGATTTGAGTTGACGATCAGGCTGTTGCCGCTCTCGGCGAATGCGGTCGAGAAAAACTGCCATGGCAGCATCCCGCAAAAGACAAGGATTGCGTAGGGCACACCACCTGAAGGCATCTTGCCAAACTTACCGAATACAACGGTGAGCACGAGGACCGTGAGAAATGGGCGGATCACCGACCAGGCCACCCCTACTACGGTTTGCTTGTACCGGATCAAAAGGTCACGCCAGGCGAGGAAGTAAAAAAGCTCACGATACCTCCACAAGTCCAACCAGTAGTGGCGTTCCGTCTTACCGGCCTCTATGACTAACTCATTCATGGAAGTAAGTCGTCCAAAACGAAAAGGGATTGTTTGCAATGGGAGTTCGTCATTGAATCTAGCATGGCACTAATGGGTGAAGCCCACTGGCTTCAAGCCATCGTCGTATTTTGGCCGGAGCGATTTCTGGCCATTTGGGTCCGCCCAACAACCGCCCGATCACCTCGGAACGCACCGGCACCGAGCCCGTCAATAGTTGTGACAATTGGAACAAGCGCCTATCTATTGGCTTTCGTCTTTGGCGCAGCTCCGCATAGTAGGTGCGCATCCTCCTGGCTTTATCCAACAAACCAGAGTTGAGACCGGCAGCAATCTCAGGCGCAAGATATGCCTCGCAAGCTGAAATGGCGTCCTCGACCATCTCCTCGAACTTTCGGTAATGATCGGCCGTGTAATCGATCGAGGCAGAAATCCCTTTCGAATGAACGCGCCAGGTCGCCCAAGTATCTGGAACGTGAACAGTATTCGCGATCAGGCCGGCTCTCATCTCCCAGTTAAAATCGCTAACCGACCCCCATCTGTCGGTAAAATACCCTGTTCGCGAAAACAGCGAACGACGAATCAGCAGTTCTGTAATCGAGAGGAAGGTGTGCCTTCCTGTAAGTTGCAACAGGCCATCGTACGGGGCCCGGCGCACGTGGGGCCTATTGACCAGTTCCCCGATGCCGTCTCCGAAAACTGTGCACTCCGGCCAGCTTTGATCGGTCACACGCCTGCCAGCCACATCAACCAGGACGAGGGGGCAATGGGCGAGCTCACAATCCTCATGCTGATCCAGCGCTGTGACTAGCTTCTCGAGGCAGTCAGGTGCCATCGTGTCGTCACTGGTCGCAATATATACATATTCTGCGTTCGTCTGGTGCAGACACCTGTTCCATGCTGGATAACATCCTTCGCGCGGACCTTGAGCAATGCGCATTCGCTTCTCTTGCTTGGCCAGGCCCTGTATGAATTCCCATGAACCGTCATCCGACAGACTGTCGTAAACGAACAACTCCCAATCCCGCAGGGTTTGAGCAAATATAGTATCAAACCGTTCCTGCAAGAAAGGAAAGGTGTTGAGGTTCGGCACACAAATGGAAACCCTCGGGGTCTTCATCGGACCTTCCATGTCTTTGCGATACCAGAGACAATCGCACTGGAGTTTGCGCTTTCGGCGGTCGGAACGGGCTTGATCGCCCAGTCGGCGAGGCTTGTCTTTTACGCCTTCCACATTTTTTCCCGCGCCACCTTGTCCCCGGCTATCACATTCCGGGTATCGACGATGTAGCACGCCAAATTGCCAGGTTCCTGATAATTGACCGATGAATGATTCGTGCGATGAGCGCCAGATCGAAGGATTCGATAGTAAGGCGATTTCATTCGAATGATTGCTTTCCGGTAAACTGCGGGAGCTCGCGCGTAGGCTTTATCGCCGGCACGAATGGATCGTCGTGATCGACGACGTCCGCACCCGCGCGCCACCGCCCAATTCTTTCCCGGGAGAAGGCAAGCGAACCTCGCAAAAGGCCTTAAGCGTATTCTTCCGCTCCGCAGCCCAGTTGCAGTTGAAAAGATAATCGATTCGAACCGTTTAACAGCCATAAATAGTCATTCTATTCTCCACCTAAGTCACGCCGACAAAGCCTGCTGTTTCGCGGCAATTCACGAATGCGCTGAATGTCGAGGTGGGTAAAAGACCATTTTCACATACAAATAGGCTATCGCCTCCCCGATCACTTCTCGAAAACCTTCACTAGAACGCCACCAGTGCCTGGGGTCATAATCGGGATCGGGAGCCGAAATAATGCCAACCCTCACTTCTCGTCCGAGCGCTTCTTGAAACAGAAGCCGCGTCCGGCGCGCGTGCACGTCTTCGGTCATAACATTGACTTCGCTCGCATGCACCCGGTGTTCGAGAAACCATTCCCGCAAAGCTACGGCCGAGTTATACGTCCGATCGCGATCGTTGACATGCGAAGGAACCATCTGCACCGACTTATCTGAAAGACCGGCTTTCTTCAGGAGATCGGCCCCAACGCTGGCCGAAGTATTGTAATCGTTGCTATACGCACCCGTTCCGGTGACCGGCCCACCCGTGGTGTAAACCACGTCATAATGATTGTCGTGAAACTCCTTAACGGCCGCGCGAATGGCGGATTCGTGCACCCAACCCTCGACGACCAGAACCTTCGCATTGGCACGATCGGTTACGGCAAGAAAAGAGTGAACATTCAGAAAAACAAAAACCGCCGCTGAGATTGAGATCAGGCATACGAGCAACCATCCCCGCCATGACAAACCCCAACGCTCTCTCCGCGTAAAAAATCCCCAAATCACCTCGCGCCGATCGGAAGACAAAGGCATCACTAACGTCTTTTCTTCCTTAATGATTGTCTGAGTTTTGTGCCTCTTGACGCTTTGTCGCAAAAGTTACTCGTCGCTTTTCGGCCCCGGCTTTGACTTCGAAGCGCGCCATTCCGTGCTCATGCGCTCCACCTGGTTCGCCAATTGCCATAGAAAAGCTTTTGGTTGGCCAGGGCCGCAGGATCTCCTCGGCCAGATCTGGCTCCCCTTCTGGAAAATCGTGGTAGCTTGACTCGAGGTGCCCGTTACTGGAGTCCAACGAATCCGGAGAGTAGGCGATCATCTTCTTTTGAGTAATGGGATGAGCCTCCCGGAGCGGCTGACCTGAGAGTTGTGCGCAAAGCGCCCCGATCAGGTCGCTTCCCTGTCCAAGCTGGACGTGAGATAACCGCGTGGGCCGCGGGTTCATTTCTATGAGGTAGGTCAGACCAGTGCCCGACTCGATCACGAAATCCAGACCAATGAATCCAGACAGATTCAGCCGGCCCGCGATCCGTTCCGCGAATCGCATCATATCCGGGCTGTCCACCAATTTCACCACAGTTGCAGGGTCGGTTGGCCCCGCGACGCTCACCACCTCGACAACCAATACCGGCTAATACCTTGCCCTTCCAACATACGACCGCGCAGTTCGCCGGCCGGCCGTTGATGTAAGACTGAACAATGATTCCTGGCTTGGTCCCGTTCCACCAAGGCCGCAACCAGAATGCGTCCCGGTTCACGCAGAGCCGTTTGATAGCTCGCGCGCCACGATAATACCGGGTCAGTTCCAAAAAGAAACCTTCCGCCTGTTCGGAAGTGTGCGCAATCCTGACCCCATGACCACCAAATGTGCCGTCGGTTTTCAGGACACAAGGAAATGAGTGTCGCATTTGCCAGGACTTGAGATCGGTTACTGAGTTAATCGGTCCCGTATCCGGCACCCGAAGCCCCTCTTCACGAGCGATGGTGAGAAGCCCGTAGCGATCACAGGCCATGGGGTAGCTCTCCGGCGAGCCCAACGATTTCTCGATCAAGGCCGCGAGGTCGTTCCCAGATGCGCCCACTCTGCGCGATTTGGCATGCAACTCATGCAGATGTTGGACGGCGCGGTCATCGCACGGGATAATCAACTGGGGCTCTGTTGCGTTAATCGCCGCGACCAACGAATCGAGCGGGCGCAACCCGCTGTACGGGAAAACTCTCCCGACGCACCGGGTCTTTCCCACGGCGTGTCTCCGAGACGGGGACAAGGCTGAAACGTCGCTGCCCGCACTCGACAAGCCGATGGCGAGCCGCGCCGCCTCAGGCCATCCGGTAGAGTCCGCCAGCAGCACGTGCGGCCGGGCGGTTGTCGAGGTCCCGTTACGGGAATCCAGGTGACTTCATATTTCAGACTCGTCAGACGAAATCAGGGCAAGGTGCTTCAATCCAAATTTAGATCCGCTTAGTGGTTAGGCTTCAGGATGATTCCGAACAGTCCTTTGTTATTGAAGCGCCTTAGATCGGGGTGGAGCGGCTCCGCCTCGCAAATCATGGATTGATGACCCGAAGAAGCTTGCGTGAACGACTGGAAACCCCAATTGGCATCGATGTCATCGACGACGATCGCGCCGCCTGGTCTTAGGGCTGGACCAGGCTTGATCCAATTCGAAACATACGTTGCGTTTGCTATGCAGACTGTCGTGAATGAAGAGATCAATCTGGCCAAGGCGAGAAAGCAGCTCAGGCAGGCGTCGCCTGCTCGAACCCTTGATGTATGACCATCGGTCCGCGAAGCGATCGCCAACTGCTACAGCCAACATGCTTTTGCCAATTCCTGTCGATCGGAGGAAGATCAATGCTCCAGAGATGACCGTCTCCGTTTCTCTCCAGTGCCTCAAGAACGAAGCGCGAGGTGACGCCGTGAGCGACACCTGTCTCGACAACCTTGCTCTGGCTTTAGGTGACGCGTCAGACACCAAATCGCCCGGGCGAGTCCAGCATCACCGTCATTCCAAGGCCCGAAGCTTTGCGGACCAGCTTGAATCCCTCTGGCTTCCATTTCCGCTATCACCTGCGGCCACAGGCTCCCAGAACTCCGAAGCCACAGCGACACGGCCGCGGAACTCCGAGAGACTCATGAAGCCGCTGCTCCCAATTCTCGTCGGACTCGTAGTGGCACTGGGGACCTCGTTGCTCGAGCTTATCCACAGAGACATCCCGGATCGTCATCCAGGTTTGAACCGGATCGGCTGCCAAGATCCGATACAGCAGCCATCGGATGTTTTGCCAAATAACGTAGAGGTATTCCTAGCATCGCGACCACTCCCCCGCGGTTCGAACGGCACACATACGCGGCACCGTCATTCCGCCGGGTTCAGATTTGCTACCTCGAGCTGATCCCGAAAGCAAGTTACAACCAAATCGAACGCTGCTGCAGGATCGTTACCCCGGACTTTAACGTTCACCAACTCCACAGTTGTGGACTGAAACGTAGTTTTCCACTTGTGGGAAACCCCTCGCGAGGTGTTTCGACAGTCGGGTGGCTGCATATTGCGCTCCGAAAGCAAAACGCATCTGAGGCCCGAAGGAAAGGGCCGCGATCGGACCGACAAAATATAGTCCCGGCACCGAAGACTCGAAGTTCGCCGACAACACCGGTGATTGCTCCACACATCGGATTTGAGCGCGAAGTTCGACCTCCAGTAGGTGCAGCCGATCGAGATCGACCGCGAAACCTGTTGCCGCAATGACATGATCCGCGGTCAAGGTCTGCCCCTTCCCGGCGCGATCCTCAAGTTGCAAGCCTTACCCGGCCATCCCGAACCTCCGCCTGGGAAATGCGCATCCCGAGATGAAACGGCACCTTGCCGATCACCTGATCCTTCACGAACCAGGCGGGCGCCGGTCTGATATGACCCTGGACCAGTTTTCGACGAAACCAGAGTGGCATATGCCGGAACACTTGAGGCGCGGCGGTGAAGAAGGCCGACCGCCATTTTCCCGGGCCGAGACCGGTGATTGGCAAACGAATTCGCGTTAACAAGGGGCGCGGCATGGGGCCGGGCGGATCATGAAACTTGACCACCTTCTGCTCGCGCAACCAGATGAACGCACTGCTCCCACCTGATGTAACAATGCCGCCAATTCCAAGCGCAGACGACCCTGCTCCAATCACGATGACATCTCTTTCCCCGTGAAGTGATCGAGATTACCATATCGGGAGCTATGAGTCACCCATTGTTCTCCCAGCGCCGAAAGAATCGGCGGAACCTGTTCGAAGCCGCTCAATCCCGTCGCGATGACTACTCTTCCGAGCATCCACCGTTTCTCCGTCCCCGAGGCAAATCCGGAACCCCGACGAGGATCGCGCCACGGAAACGACAGACTTGTCCTCGAGTTCCGGCACAAACCTCTTTTGGAATTCCAGCCCGTAGGATGAAAACACTTCAAGCGGAGTCGGAATGCCCATGTCGGCATATGGGATCCCCTCCCGCTCGCAGTATTTGGCAAGGGTAAACGTCGAGTCCGGGTCATAAAGGCCGGAAGCGAATCCTTCAGATTTCAGGCGCATCCCCTTGGGCATATGCGCCAGCCACGCGTGCATTGCTTTGCCAAAAATACGGAAACGGGTGCCGCGGGCTTTGAGGTGGGCGGCGATTGAGAGCCCGTAGGGGCCCGCCCCGATAATAGCAACATCAGTCACAGTCATACCCTGAGTACAATCCTTAACTGTCGCCGTCGCGCCATGCTTTGTTGCCACGCTCATAGTCCGATCGGGCTCCTCTCTGAACACTTAAGCAAATAACTTCGCATGGTTGGGATTGCTCCGGCTTCCATTGCCAGTTGTTGCCAAAACCCCACGCTGAAAGCAACTTTTTTCGATTCCATCGAAAGCTCTGCCGAATCCGGATTCTGCTGTTAAACGAGAATTGGCGCAACGCCGAAAAAACCGCACGAACGATCCAAGGCCACGCACCAGAGGCTTTTAGGCTCGACTCCTCAACTCACGCAATGTGGAAAGCAGGTTCATGGCCACACGGCGCGCCGGGGGGTAAACGAAAATAAAGGCGACGCCGGCAAGAAGACCCGACGGACGCCGCAATCAATAATTCTTTGACGGGCTGGTCGTCCGGTATCGGAAAACGGGCCAGCCAGGTGACGGCAGACACGACACACCACAAAGGCAGGTACCGAAGGAAGCCCATCCACAAGTCAGATGTGCTCACCGGACCACTTCGTCCTACCAGGTAGTAAAGAATTGGCATCTGAATTAAGAGACAGGAAGCAGAATAGGCAATCGCCACTCCAAAGGCTCCGAACGGGAGACCTGCGATGAAAGAAGCGGCCATGACTACTGAGATAATCGAATTCGCACGAAAAGAATCTCTGCCGCGGCCCTGGCTGGCGAGAAGCCAGTGGGCGAACGAAGTGAGCGGAAATTGCAGCGCGGCAAATGTAAAAGCGGCAAAGATAGTCGCCGCCGTTTCCCACTTGGGCCCCAGCACAACGAGCGTCAACGGATGAGCCAGTGCGAAACACATTCCGGTATAAAAAAAGCTGACCAGGGCAATGGCCTCATAAGCC
Source organism: uncultured Verrucomicrobiae bacterium (assembly GCA_963821615.1). Classification (GTDB taxonomy): domain Bacteria; phylum Verrucomicrobiota; class Verrucomicrobiia; order Chthoniobacterales; family UBA10450; genus Palsa-1392. The sequence goes on from CAWGEN010000013.1 coordinate 229,247, forward strand.
TCCAGAAAAAAACCGCGGTAACGGTATGGTTGGCTTAGGAGCCTCGAAAATGCCGGTAAAAAGACCGCCTCCAGCGGGTAGATAAGTTGTTCCAAAGGACGTGTGATCAAGGCAGCGGCTCTTGAGTAGAGGCCGACTGAGACCGCTCCGTAAAAGCGGCCGATCAAAATACCGTCCATGCCCCGTGCAAGCGAGTAAAAGAAAGTCCCCGCGCTTAGGTTGACGCCAAAATGGAGCAAAGACCGCGTCCCGCTCCCCCGGGTAAAAGATTGAGGACGCCAGCGGGATGCCCACCAGGTCATCAAAAGAGCAACCATGCTGGTCGTCAGATTCAGTCCCAACCAGGGACCAATAGCCGTATTTCAACCAGGCCATGCCCACTCCGACCAAAACTCCAGCCAATACCGAACCGACCTGAATGAGTGAGATCGCTTTGAACCGCATCTGCCGGTTCAAAAGGGCCGTGTGCTGGACCGCGGAGCCAGCCAGAAGGAAGGTGACGGAGAGGGCGAGAGTGATTCCAACGAGTCGTGGCTCGTGATAGAACCAGGCGACCAGCGGCGCGGCGGCCGCAACCGACAGACCGATCAGGCCACTCACCACGACGTTGATCCAGAAAAGATTGGAAACCTGGGCGTGGGTAATACCTTCCCGCTGCACTGTGGCCGTGGAGAGCCCAGCTTCTTTGAAGACGCGCAGGAACCCAACAATCGTCAACCCCATGGCCACGAGACCGAAATCTCGCGGCGAGAGTAATCGGGCCAGAATAACGATCGACGCCAGGTTGAGCGCGAATTGAACGCTTTGCGCCGTTAAGGTGACAAACCCGCCAGAGAGCGTCCGCTTCTTCAAGTTGGCCAGCAAATGATCGGTTCGAAAATGCCGCTCGTTGGACTCGGCAAATGCCGGACTTGCCGGAAAGGACGGGGGCGATCCTTTGCCAGCCGTCTTGAATCGAAACAAACCCTCATCTAGTGAGCGCAAGACGGAAAACTTAAGTTTATTAAGTTCCATTTGCGCCCGTTTCGCAGTCGTCCAGCCGCAAAGCTTTTGAATCCAGGCGTATTTCCACGCTAGACGGGGAATTTCGAGGTGACCACCGAGCTCCGCGGCAAGCCCTTGTGCCTGCTCAACCAAGCGCTCCCTCTCTGGATAAAAATAGACCAACCACCTCTGCAAAAATGCAAGACAGGCCGATTTGACACGTTCGCTGTCCTCCATCGATCGGAGATAGCGAATATGCAATTCCATCGAGAGAAAAAGCGCCTCCTTCTTCTCATCCGACAGTCCGATATGACTTAGACCGGCAGCCCCCGAAGTGCGGTAGAAGATCTTCGCCCCGGGCACGAAACGGACGCGGTCGCTGGCCAAAAGAACGCGGCAGAAATATTCTCCGTCATCATCGGAGAGCAAACGGTTGTCCCATGGTCCCGCGGCCTCAGCCAATTCCCGACTGACGAGCCAGGTGGCTGTTTGCATATAGAGGTTGTTTTCCAATTTCCGCAGCAGCCATTCAAACGGCGACAAATCACACCACAGGGCTGTGGCAGAAAAATGGGCCCGCGTCGGCCGACAGATAAACCGTCCGAAAGCACACGAAAACAGTGTTCGACCACTCGCGCCCTGGTCTGACGCACGCATTTGTATCTCAATTTTGTCCGGCGCCAGCAAATCGTCGGCATCCAGCCACTGAATGTAATCTCCCCGGCTGATTGAAAACGCTTTGTTTCTGGCCGAACCCGCTCCTTGATTTTTCTGGGTAACAACCGTGACGTCGCTGCAAACAAACTCCCGAGCAATCGATAGTGTTTGATCCGTCGAACCATCGTCAACAACGATGATCTCTTTTCGCGTCCACGTCTGGCTGACCGCCGATTTGATGCAATCGACAATCCAAGCCTCGGCGTTGTAGGCAGGAATGAGGATCGAAACTAAAGGTTCCATAATGAACTACACTTTGCGGATCAGTTCGGCGCAAACTACGAGACTTGGAATTCTCACCCTCCCTGCGCTCGTGCCTCAAACACTGCATTGTCACAACCCTGATCTCTGGCTACGCACCAGCCGCATCGCACCAAATCTAAAAGTCAGAATGACCGCTGGCTGAATCGTAACGGTGCGTTGTCGAATGTAAAAACAATCCCCGTTCGGCCTCCGGGCCTTGCCCGGCTCAACGTCGAGTTACACCAGTCTGAGCCAATGAAGAAGCGCAGTCCGTGGCCGGCGATTAAGAAGGCCACTCGTACATGCGCGCCACATCATGACGACGCTATATAAGCACCAAATCCGGTGTTGCGACACGAGCGACACCTACAGACCACCGCTGCGACAAAAGCACTTAACCGCAAGCGCTGGCTTCTACTGAACAATTTTCAAATCTTCCGGAGCCGATGGCGTACCGTCAGGTGTAGCCGTAGGCGTAGGACTTGGTGTTGGGGTCGGTGTTCCGCCAGGATCTACGCCGTGGATAAAGCGATAGCCCGCCGGAATACTCTCGTTCGTAACGCTGGCGGGCTTGCAGGGTCAATCGGCGGCCACTTTAGATTCCCGAACCAAGACGGAGTACCGGTAAGGTAATAGCTGTTGGGTAACACATGGTCCGTAATTGAGGGGTCCCAGACGATTCCCTTACTTACGACATCGTAGTTTCCGTGGCGCAGTAGGGTTGTGTAAACGACCGAGTCATGAACACTTTGGTCAGAATTGGAATATCCAATTTTGTAAACAGACTTCTCGGAATAGGAGCCTGTGTAATAACTCTCATAAATATCACTGAAGCCCGCCGTTCCAAGGATGTTCCCGACCACATTTATGTAGCGATTATATTTAGCTGGCTGAACAGCATGGGCAGCGTAGGTCGTCCCATCATCCGTCCCCGCCAGCCAGTTGCGCAGCAAGGTCGAATCGCTGGATGAGCCATGGTAGGAATCAAACACTATTTGCGGCGCGATATTTCCTTCAAACAGGTTGAAAGCGGGATGTGGATTGTGGTTGCCAAAAATGGCCCCGGTTGTGTTGGCGTCAGACACGTGCCAAAGGTAATTATATGAAAAGACGGAGCCGGAGGTCCCAAGTTCTATAACCATCGGGCTGGCACTTGTGCCGATGCCACCGGCAAGAAATATTGTCCTCTACAAGAATTTGCGAGAAACACCAATTAGGACAGAGTAAACTCCAACTCCGAGAACATGGTTTGCCAGAAAGGAACTGTGCCTGAGTTCAAAATTCTTAGAATCGGTAAGGAATACACATCTCCGGTTTCTCCGTATTGCCCTTCGACGTTCTCGAGCCAGCAATTCTGAGTATAGGCTGCGTTGATGTTGTATATAGCGGATGCGCTTGGATACGCTCCTTCGAAATGTAAATCTTCGATTCCAGTATTGACTAATTTCTTGGAACCGGAAATGTAAAGCATCATCCGAGGGCTTTTTCCACTCGTCCAATTTGGCATGTAAAGACCTGGACTGATCGTGATCGTGGTTCCGCTGATCCCAGTAATTTCTGTCAATTGCATCTGCAAATGACCTCCTCCCGAATCATTGCCTAGAGCGGTTGCGCCTTCGTCGCCCGTATCGATATAAGCAGAATCATTCGTCTGATCCAAGGCGACCAAATCGCCGACGCTAAAACCGGACGCGCTCGCCACGGTGATAGAGGTTGCGCCCTGCGTGTAGCCTCCAGTCCAGTTCGTTATCGGAGACGGAGTGTAATTTCCGGTCCCGCTCATTTCGATGTAATCGTAGCCCGTGTAAGTGCTAAATACCAGTTTGGTGAGGGTTGGTCCGGCTCCGCGCAAGGTTACGTTGGATTTCGTGAGGCTGATTGGAGCAGTCAAATTGTAGGTTCCCGCCGCCAGAAACACGACCTGTCCGGTCGGACAGGCGGCAATCGCCGAGTTTATTTGCGCGGCGGTTGCTCCTGGGTTGAGAGTTTGGTAAATGGTGGTCCGAGTCGGGATCCCGCCCTGAACGCCTACATTTCCCTGCCATGTAGTCCGGCGATCCACCGAAATAATTTCACATAAGCCGCTCTGGACAAACGAAGCGGCGAGCAACATCCAGACGAAGTATTTCGGCATTTTTATGCCGCTGTGGTATTTCTGATTCATCATGTGCACTATAAAAAGGAGCAGGGACTGTACCCCACATTTGATGCCGGCGAAAAACCCTCCTTCGCGCGACGCATTATTATTCGGCCACAGCTGCCTAAACGGCCGTGACGCTTCGTAGTTCGACATTACTTGCCGCCGTTTGCGCCGTCGCTTTGCACGATCCATGATCTACCCCTCGCGGATACTCCACGATAAATAGCAGCAATGCAAGCCAGACAATATCCATCCGATTGAAAGCAGATTCGGTGACATTGTATACGGCAATTGAAATGACAAGGAAGCTTAATCTCAAAGCTGCATCTTCGGATGTCCGCGAGCAATTTTTTTTGAATCCGTTTTATCGATGCCAAAAGTAGCGCAAGGAGGAGCACCACCCCGAACAATCCCGAATTCAGATAGGTATCGAGATATCCGTTATGCGCTTCATTGAGATGAAACGAATAGTTTCCCCCGACTTGTTCGAATCTGTCTCCCCATCCAAAAGCTGTAGTAGCCAGACCCCACAAGCGGGTTGACGTCCTGGCTCAGAACTCTATTCCAGATTTCCGTGCGCCCGGTCAGAGTTGTGTCGCGGCCGAATATTCCGGTAATGCCCTCTCCGAGATTGAAAAGGTAGTTTCCGACCAGAATCAGCACCACTCCTGCGATCGCGAGGGACATTCCCATTCCCCCAACGCAGACGCGGACACTGGGAAGTTTCATCGCGAAGAACAAGCTTGCGCCAATCAAAAGACACGTGCTGGCGGTCGAACTTCCGGCAATCGACAGCAGCCAAAACGTCATTAAAAAGAGAACGACATGTGCGACCAAGTCTATTCCACCTTTTTCCCCGATTTCCAATCACGCCACATCTCAAATGTCCGGAGGCAAAGGATTAGCCCGCAAACAAATAATGTCATGCCAAGCAGATTCTTATCTGTCGTCACGCCGCCGTAGTGCGGTCGCCAGGTCCAGCGATCATAGTATCGGCCGATCTCGGGGAAATATTTCACAAACACCACCGAGAGCGGAATAAGCACATAGCCGCATCTTAAGAGGAAGGCTTTGATTGCGCTGACGGGGTTGCTTTCACTCAAAACGACTACAACCATGACTACATTGCCAACATCTTTGATCCATCTTTTGAAAGAAACAAAAGGATAATCAGACCAAAGCGCTGCTCAGGCCGAGATAGAGAAAAAAAAGGAAAAGCCATTTGTTACGTACGATGATACTTCTCCAGCTTGTGCGACGTCGGTAAATCACGAAGAGTCCCGCGGCCATCAATAAGAGGAAAAAAAAGACGATCAAACGGGCTTCCCTCGATATAGTTGTCAGCTGACGCCGTGGAATCGGCCAGCCCAAGCCACGCCGAAATCGGTTTGGAACCGATAATCAACGCCCATATTAGGGGAATCCAAAGCGCGAAAGTGAGTGTGTGTTCCTGTTTGCGGCTCCTTGCGAAAAGCCACGCTATGAACAGAAGGCATAAGCTGAGAGCGAGTTTGGGAGACATTGCGTATTTGGCCTCAGCTTCAATTCCCTGCCGGAGCGCCTACACGTTTCTGCTGCATGGGACGACGTGTAGGGTGCGTTTTTCTCCGGATCTGATCAAAGATCGAATCCATAATTCGCGAAGTGAGCAGAATCTCGCGGTACGAAAGGGGCAGCGGAGAATTTTCGACGATGGAACGGTAAAAAGATTCAATCAGATATTTCATTCCAGCTTTCGCGTGGAAGTCTGCTGCCAAAAACTTCCGCACATTCGCCTCCCGCGTTGCCGAGATATTGCTTCGCGAAAATCGAACGGAGGAACAAATTGCTCAAGATAGCTTTTGTGCCGCTTGTCCCGGAAGCATAATCAAGGTCTCGTTATCCTGGTCGAGGATCAGGCCATTCTTCGGCCCATAGACGCGGAACTGATGAAGGGACGGGGCGCATTTGCGACGGAAAATGTAAAATAGGCGGTCGTTCGTCGACCTTCGGAAATGATCACTCGAAGCTCATCTACGAGTTCTTCCTTCGCCCATTCTCTGGAGCAGAGGACTGACAAAACCATGAGCGATACCTTCGGGGTATCCGTGGTCAGAAAGCTCCGCGATTCTGGCAATGCCGTGACTGATGATATTGTGCAGCAGCCCACCGGGTAATCGACGGACCCAGTGCTGCTTATCGGCGAGAAGCGCTCTGGCATAGTCGCTACTCTCTTCCAATTCATAACAGTAGTAGCTCTCCATGTGGACCACAGGTCCTCCCAAATATCCCCCGGCGACTAGAGCTCGCATACGCCTCGCGGCATGGCGAAATTGGTCATCGTGACCGGCCGTGATCTTGAGATTCCTTTCTTCGGCCAGACTGAGGAGCGCTTCCGCGTCAGGAGTATTCAGGGTAAATGGTTTTTCGACGTAGACGTGACATCCATGCTCGAGACATTGTCGCCCAAGCGCAAAATGGCTTTGCGGGGGGGTCGTGATGTGGACGACATCAGGTCGCGCGCTTTCAAGAAGTCTCCGTAAGTCACTGTAATACGCACCGACTCGGGAACCGCTCGAAAAGCTGCTTTGCCATCAGTTCTTCGCGATCGCAAACTGCGACGAGCTCGCATCCTTTAATCCGTTGCATTTGCGCCGCGTGTGAATCCGCGATTTTTCCACATCCGACGATGGCAACCCTTAGCATCGGTTTATCTCGCGTTGTTCACCGGACAATGCGCCTGGTCATATACCGATGAACGGCATTGGTGCCTCACCTCTCATCACGGGCTACTAGCTAAAGACGATTACGTAATCGCAGGACTCAGGTGATGAATGTTTCTCGAGAACTTCGTAATTATGTTCGATGATCTCCAGAATTGCCCCGGCCTTGTTCGTGCTATTTTCGCCCACGTCGACCACAAAAACGCCTCGATCGTTCAAATGATTGGCATAGCGGTCTAACACTGATTTGATTTTCAACTTGGGGAATGTAGTAAATGGACTCCCGCAACAAAATCACGTCGTGTTTTTTCCGCGGTAAGTAGGAAATAATGTCGCTTTGAATATATCGATTTTTGTTCCCACGTCCCGCCTGTCGACTTCGTGCCGCCGCTTTAGCGATTGCGACCTCGGAAATGTCAACGCCAGTGTAGTCGGCATACCGGTTTTCATCCAATTCGTTGCCGGTGTTGCCCGCACCGCACCCAAGATCAAGAACACTACCCTGCGCACAGCATTCTTCGACCACCGCATAAACCGCCGCTCCTGGGGTGCGTTCACAATGATCCCACCGGCCCTCACCATATTCCAAGTCCCATAGTTTGCGCTTTACTTCCTCATCCCCCCAGCGCTGCCGCATGCCTCGCAGGACGTTTTTGATTTTCGTCTTCCAGTGCATCTTCCGCAGATTTTGAAGTCGGCTGATTGCCCATCGCACGCTTCCTTCAGGAAGCGCGCAACTTTGCCCTGCAACTTTGAAAGTGTTTATCCAGACCTTCGGCGGAAGACACGCGCGGACGCCACCCAAGGGCGCTTTTTGCCTTTTCGTTGCTGTATAGGGTCTTTTTCCAGTAGGCATGCCAGACTTTTCGATTGAATGCCAACGGGAGTTGTCCCCTGGACCAACAACTGTACTCCTCCCATAGCCAGCAGAATAGGTAGCTTAGCCAATGCGGAAGGTAGATCGACTTGAAAGGTCGGACCTGCTTTTTGTAAAGTCGCAAGAACTCCCGACTGGTAGGCAGGTCGTCATCCACGACATTGAAGACTTCGCCTTCCACCCCGGATTTCAGGCCCGCGAGAACTACCGCTTGCGCGCAGTTATCTACAAAAGTGAACGGGATGCGGTTGTTGCCTCCCAAATGCAAAAATATGCCGAAAGCCGAGGTCCCCGTTCTGCCCGTGATAGCCTCATTGCCTGGTCCGTAGACCACTCCCGGTCTGATCACTACGTACGGCAAACCGATACTTTTTCCCGTAATCGGCCACAATTTCGTCTTGTCTTACCTTCGCAAAGGTATAGGCATCTCCTCTCAAATGCGGCTGGTTTTCCAGAGGGGCTGTCTCATCAAGAAGCCCGGCGCAAGGTTTGTTCACGTTGCTGTAGACTGAAAACGAACTGATGGTAACAAACCGCTTCAAGCACGGACTCCGCCGAGCCGCTTCCAGCAGATTGCGGGTCGTAACGACAGAGTTCATAAAAGCGTCTGGCACGAACTTTTCGCCTCTTCCGGCTGCAAGGTGATAAATAACCGATACGCCTTCCACCGCTTGGACACAGTCTTCGGGCGAAAGCAGGTTTCCCTCAAAAATCTCGATCCGCTGCGAATTGCAAGAGCGGCTGCGAAGAGCTTCCACTACAGAAGAATTACTGGACGGTCGGACGAAACACCTGATGTGGCCGAATCCGCGACCAACAAGCTCGGATATCACCCGCTGCCCAATAAAGCCAGCCGCTCCCGTAACAAGGATGTGATCATCCGCCCCAATGATGCTCTCTACCTCCATCACTCTTAGTCCGTAACGTATGTTTTTCCTGCGAGGTCTATTCCTAAGAACGCAAGCAGTCTACCCGCGTGATCAAATATCTTGACCAAATACTTCATGAAGATCCCTTGTCCGAGCAGCAGCGTAAATGGGAGCGCCATAAGGTAGAGAGGGACTGCTATGGCGGATTTCACAAGCTCATGGAAGCGCGAAGTCGGGTGCAACAACGAAGCCTTTCCCCTAAGCAGTGCTCTGCGCAGCATGAAGGAGCGCTTCCAACGGCTCGCCGGCACAATCTCGTAGGCGATTGCCTCATGGCACCACGCAAAGACGTATCCCTTTTCGATCATTCTTCGAAAAAAATCCTGGTCTTCCCCCGTGAGAAGATCCGCTCGAAATGGAGAGACTCCTTTGGTAAACAGGTGACTTTTCAGAAGGACATTTCCGGTTCTTCCTTTGCGCCAATCAATCAAAAAACCAGTTGAGTAACTGGGCCTGTCGTAGAATTTGCCTTGCACAACCCAACTGGGAGGTTCAACTTCGTAGGACGGTTTTACTGGGCCAAGAACTCCATCTACCTTGTATTTTTCGCACGCGCGGAAGAGCATTATCAACCAACTCGAAGTTGGGAAACTCGTCGTCGTCAATGAAGGCGACAAAATCTCCCTCGACCTGTTCGATCGCTCTGTTGCGGGCCAGGGAGATGTTTTGGCGGGGTTCGACGCAGTACTTGATAGAGATCGAGCATTGTTCCGGCAAACGTTCGAACGACCGGTTCAGCGGATTGAAGGAGCGTCGTTATCCGCCACAATTACGGAGTAGGTAAAGCGATCGTCCGTCTGCTGATTGATCAGTTCACGCAGGAGGCGCTCCAGGTAGGAGCGCCTTTTGTAGGTGCAAATGCAGACGCAGATGTGCGGTAGAGCAGTTGTCATGTTAGTCGGCGCCTGTTTACGACATCGATCATTTACGCTTCAAACAGTTGTCTTGAATCAGTTCGAGCCTCAATAGGTGGTGCAGTTCAGACGTGTAATTCCCACGACCGCGCGGTGTGCTCTTTCACGATTTGCTCCACCTTTCTTTTCCGCAGGTACGGTCGGGAAAGGCTCTGCGGGTCTAGCAACACGCTTCTTGACATATTCGGACAGTTCGTCCCGGTACCAAACCCGGAAGTGGTGAAACTTGTGCCGGCCCAAAAACAAGCGCTCTAGGTGCACTCGCGCAAATACGTGATCCGACTTTGCCAGCCATTGTGGCATGCCGTAGTCGTAGGCATATTCCGCACGAAAGGTAAAGTCCTGATAGAGATTCCGCGCCCGACCAAGCAAGGGACTCGACTCCAAGACCACACCGCGGTCGGTCGGAATTCGTCCCAATGTCGGATTCCCCTCGGCAATGAGTCGCAACGACGGTTCCTTGCTTATCCGCCAACTTCGTTGGAGCCCGGTAGATCAGCGCTACCAGCTCGTTATCCAGATAGGGCGAGCGGAGCGTTAGTTGCGATAGTTCAATCGACAGACGCGAATAGTGATGCCATGGCACTTGTTTGAACGCGATAAATGAAAGCGGATGACACCGCGTCTCGCCTCGTAGGTTTGCGCAGCGTTCTCGATCTGGCACTCAAAACCGGGCTCGAAGAGTCCTAGTGCCGGAGGGCTTGGTTTGAAGGCGACATTTCTCCTCACAATCTCAGAGCCATAGTTGCCAGTCAGGCGAACCGGAGCGATCTCTCGCGCGACTTTGTTGACATATAGCTCGACTGCTCCGGTCACATCCATCGCGCCGTCAGAAAGATAAATAGCCTTTTCTGCGAGCGCCGGGAAGTCACGAAGAAATTCGCCATCCACCGGGATGACCTGATGGGGCTGCCGGCAGGCGCTCGCGACTCGTCTTGCCACAGTGACATCGGTGCAGTCACGATAAGTTCCGCCGAAGGTATAGCAGGGCAGGCTTTTGCGGAGGGCATTTTGCCCACGCCATGATCATCCGACCGTCCAATCCCCCGGTCAGGGACATGCCAATCTGATTCGTTCCGCCGAGATACTTCTGAAGAACGCGCGGAAATGTCTCGCTCAGCTTCTCGCGGAATTCCGCTCCGCTTAACGGCTCCTGCTCCTCCCAGATTCGCCGGTTAAAATAGACTTCCTTTCGCGCTGATTGCCCGGAAGCGAACTCCCAAACGGAGCCGCCCGGCAGGAGCGAAATCCCGCGAAATAGGGTTCGGTTCTGCAGGGCGCAGCCGCAGGAGAGAACTTCTGCCAGCCCCTCCGGATCGAAGCTGCGGAGCTCCGGCAAAACTTTTAGGAGCGATTTTGCCTCGGAAGAAAAATAAAATCCTGTATCATTCTCGTGATAGTAGATCCGATTAAGACCGTAGCGATCGTTGAAGAGAACCGCTTTTTTCTGGCGAAGGTCTAGAATCAGTCCGCTAAACCAGCCGTTAAGCTTGTCCAGAAATCCGAGTCCCTTTTCCTCATACAGGTGGACGAGGGCACTGGCATTCTCCGGATTGAACGAATGCCCTTTGGCGACAAGCTGGGCCAAATCAGACGGCTCGAAGAAACTTTCGCCACAGAAAACGAGGCAAACGTCCTTCGCCTCGTTCCAGACCGGGAGGCAGTCCGAAAATGATCCACCACGGCAGGCCCAACCCAGCCCACCCCAAGCACCCGATCGAGATGACTCCCTGAGGTGTAGAACGGCTCGTGAACCATGCACTGGAACATCGCGTCGATCACAGCCGCGCTATTGTCGCGAGGATCCTTCCAAATGATTCCGGCGATTCCTGGCATAGGGTTAAGGTGGGCTCGCCAGGGTTCTCGGCGCGGGCATCACACCCATTCCCCGGATTCTAAAAGTGAGCCGGCGGGGGGAATTGAACACCCCATCTGCCGATTACAAATCGGCCGCTCTAACGTTGAGCTACACCGGCGTAGTTCGAGCGTGGCTTACCACAGCATCACTGTCAAGCCGCCAGGCGCTTAACCAGAATGAGCTGGCCATCTCTCGCTGCACTCTCGGCAAAACCGCACTTCTTGTAGAGACCAATCGCCGGCGCGTTGTCCTCGTCAACTTTCAAACTCACTTCCGTCGCTCGCTGTTCGCTTAGCTCTTGCAGCGCATGATGCACCAATGCAACGCCAAATCCCTTACCACGCAACTCCGGTGAAACGTACACAGCGTGGATTTTCCAGCGATAACCACCAGCCAGGCTAAACCGTTGCCTCACGACGATCGTGCCCCACACTTTGGTGGATCCCTCTTCCGTCATCAAGTACAGATAGCTCGTTAGAAGTCCCAGGCATTTCAGGGTTTGATATAAAGGCGGCGAGTTCGTATATTGAGAGATGTATTTCGCGGGCAAACCGAGCCCCTCCAACTGCTCCTTATAAATCTTCTGATATCCCCGTATGGTAAACGTGGACCCGGCTATCTCTTGGTGATTTTTCTTAGGATTTACCGTCATTTTTCACCCTGTGTTTCTCCTGATCGACGATATCGCCCTTCCGCAAAACGCGAACTGCAATTGAATATCCCAGGTATGCCGTGCGACTAAGGGGAAATTTCCACATATAGCCCTTCTTCAATTCCCCGCCGAAGTCCTGTTTGAATTTCATGAGACCGTCCTGCTTGGAGCCTGGCTCGGGATCCAGTCTGACTCCCACGAAATCATAGCGTTGCACGCCAAGGTTTCGAAATAGCTTGATCGCTTCCCAGTTAAGAAAATTCATCGCACCGGGCAGCATCTTCTCAGCGCTGCCACTATAAAGCGAATAGGCGCTATAACGACTAAACGGGAACAGGGTGCAAGCTTGTAAGGTTCCTTCATGCTCGGCTACCATAAGTTTAGCATTATCACCCAAACCATCAATAAAGCGCCTGAAGGTGTCGTATTTCATAAAGGGCAGCGAAGATCTCTCCAATGTACTTTTGATGGCCCTGTGGGCCGCCTCCAGGTACTCCAGTCCCCACCGAACCCTCACACCGTTTTTTATTGCGCGACGCACCTTATTGCGGTGCGTGGAGCTCATTTGGTTGAAAAGCGCATCCTCATCCTTTCTTAGATCGACGACATAGCTGCCATACGGCGCGACAACAGCCCCCTCTGGATAGGTACGAAAGATCGCGTTTGTGGACTGCGGAATGATCATGTGAGCTCCGGCGGAACGCAGGTATTCGACAACTTGAGTTAAAAATGCTCTTTCTTTCTCAAGCTCCAGTTCTTCTGTTACCGGTATCGTCTCAATCCGGAATCGAGCCATGCGCAACATGCCCTTGCGGACGACCGTGTAAGGCAGCACGCAGCGCAGATTCCCCGTGCCATCAAAGCCACCAAGCCAGCCGTATTCATCACCGACGATTTTAAGAAACTGTTCTGAGGCATAGATCGAAAGCCCTGGATGCCAATCGATCTTGACCGGTGCCACCCTCATGCAGTCGCCCTCCTTGTTTCCTAACACCGCTGCGCCCTTTTGTTGCTTGCTCAGGCGTGGCGAGCTGCCGCACCGTTGAAGTTTGCGCCGGGTGTCCGTCCTGCATCCAGACATTGTCCGTGGACTCGTTCGAAAGAGGACACTCTGATCCCGCTGTCTTTCAGGTATGAGAGCAGGGAATCGACAGTCTCCAAATCAGTTAGATCCTTTGAGTGGCCTATAGCGACCACCGGCTTCAGTAGATCCGGGCTCTTGCGATCCTCCCGGATCACGTCCTTGATGGTGCTCCTCAACTCGTCCCATGTCATCCGACAGAAATCGAACTTCAACGGGTAGCGGAAACGGAAGCGATCTCGCAATTGATCCAGCTGGAGCCGTTTGGGCCAGCCGGCTTGTTTTGGGGTTGACACGTTCCCTTTTCGCTGGAGGGCCATACGCTTCTTGGAAATCATCCGCCAGAGAGGGACCATTTTTGTGTAGATCGGTATTTCCAGCAATCTGCCGGCTCGATCCTCTACGTTTACGTCTCCCTCGAAATACCAATAATATCCATTAACCAACGCGGGGCGGTAGTCCAGACCCCACCTGTTCTGAACACCACCTTTAAATACGGATGAATCCACGCCGATACCATTCTCCGCCAATACCGCTGCTGCAGTTCCGGACGGCTGAAGCAACCAATTGCCCGCACGAAAAGACAGAGGAACAAAGCGCGGCTGCGCGAGGACCCCGCGCAGATATTCTATGGATCTCCGCACGATCTCCCGAATCCGCGCTTCGCTTAACCTGCAAAGATTGTACTCGTGGTAGTCCAGCAACCAGTTTCCATTCTCCCGACGGGCATTGTACCACTGCGGATGGAGGTGCAAACCAATCTCAAATCCATCCCGATAAAGCTGGCGTATTTGCTCCTTAACCAAGTTGACGGCCGCGTCCGCTGCATTGGTTTCAATGATCTCCAGTTCTGCGGCTTCAACAAACGCCACGAAAGAAACATGGTGTTTCCGAAAAATGCCTATCAACCTTTCGGTGGGCTCATATACCAAGTCCCGCAGAGATCCCAGACCGTTTCCGTAAATCTCATAATCAAGCGTGAAAATGCACTCAATCACGGCCGTGATCTTGTTTCAGGACGAGGAAGACAGCACTGGGGCTTTGAAAACACCATTCAATCCCAACCGTCTTCTTTTCCGGACTTCTGGCGACTGTCCAAAAGCTTCCCCGACGACGCAAGAGGAGTGATCACCCACCGATAAAGACGGGAACGCAGCGCTAGCAAGACTGAAATCATGCTCGCAGGAAGCAGGCTCAATAGACCACGGTGAGCCTTCAGCTTCATGGCGATCCTTCCTTTGGCCGTCAGATGTACATAATATCTGGGAAAGTCGATGCGTTCAAATCCGTTCCTCCGCTTGAATTCCGTCAACGAGCTGTTGGCCTTATTGCCATAGACAAACTTGCCATAAACAAAATACGAAATCCCCCGCTGCTCGCACACCTCGACGGCTTTAGCAATCAAGATATTGGTTGGCCTCTTATCGTAGTGTAGTGTCTTGCTAATAATCTGCATGATGCTGGCAACTGCGCCCATTTTGATCAGCTTGATAATGCCAATGAGCTCATCCCCGGCGTAAGCACCTATCCATTCACTGCTATCCAAGAACGTGCCGTATTCTCTTTTGACCACCGCAAAGTCCTTGCCGTAATGAGAAAATGGGACCCCTTGTCGAGTGGGCGTATCATTGTGGATTTCGATGATACCGCGGACTAAATCATCATTGAATTCAACAACTCTAGCGAATACTCCCCGTTTGGCTGCTCTTCTAATGTTCTTTCGAGTTACCTGCGGCAGGCGTTTCTCCCACCATTCTTCGTAGCTGGTTATTGGAATGGCGGCCACATTGTCCCATTCGTAAGGATAGTCATACTGGGGCTTCGTCTCGGGCAGCTTTTCTGAGAATGTGACAATATCAGCTCCGAGGTGCCGTTCCCTCACCATCTTAATGAACGCATCTGAGCTGGCCGCAACGCTGCCCTCGATCCATTCCTCATCCTGAACCGATGCCATCCTTAACCAGCGGCCAGTCACGACCACGGTTGCTTGATCAATGCAGACCGGGGGCGCCTTATCCACTTTACCCTTCGCCCTAATTTCGACAACACTTGCGTCCATATAATTTTGGTTCATGACCGCAAATGGCCCCTCGGACCTCATAATAAAGCATAACTGCCGGTTACGACAAGAGCCCGGATCCGTGAACAGGATTCGCCGAGCAACCAATCGGATTCGGCAGATTCTTCCGGATGCGTCTCTAACTCTACATTCGCACGTTTTGCCAGCATCACTATCTGGTCAAATCCTTCGAATCGGATGCAGTCTGACAAGGCAAAAAGAAAATCGGTCGACTGATACCTCCGCCTGATCCACTTGGCAACCATCCAACGGTATCCAGATTTTATCCTGCTCTTTTGTCGAGGAAAGAAAAAAAGAGAAACTTCGTCGTACCTTTTCGCCGCTGGGGATTACCCGGTCGAACAGCATGTTGGCGCACAAATGCATGTGGTGGTGTCCATCGAAGTGCGATGGCTTCCAGAGGCGTAGAAATTCCTCGAGTTGGATCTGAAAGACGAAATGCAAACTGCTCGCGCAGGCACGGATGATATAAGAGCTGCGCGAATCTGTTGCTTGTCAAGAATTCCGCGATGCGCGCCTGGTAATCGGCGAGACGGGGCGGTAAGGCCTTCTGAGTGTAGGGTTCAGTGAAATTTAGATGCAGTCCCGTACTCCAATCCTGATGCACGCGCCAATTCCAGCGGCTCTTTCCGAGTCTTCCATGAAAATCATTGCGCTGGCGGAATTCACACTTCCGTGGCGGTGGCAGGCAAGAGTTCGGTCGGTGGCCGAACGAGTTCGGCCCGGAAGTATCCGCGTTGATAATAAGCATCGTAAATCGCTTTCAAATCGAAGCTTGGAACCGCCCCTCCAAGAACCGCGTAGCCGATGCATTTGCTCATTTCTTCTGAAATTCACGAGGTTGAGCCGAACAACCCTCTCGGCGCGCGTTAAGAATCATCGCCCATGGATGAGCCTGTCAGGAGAAGCGTCCCCCTAAATGAAGGGGCTTTTCCGCATTTGATATGCCGTCGATAACTTCCCGAAACCCGGCGTCCGCCCATCGAGGGATCAGTCATGATAGCCACCGTTGAACGCGTTCATGAGGAGCCCTCGACTTGCGGTGCCCATCTTTCGATGATGACTGCAGACTTTTTCTGTGAAGGTTCTGGTGCTCCACCCTTTCATTCTGGCGGTGAGTACCAGCAACCAGGTCAATGCCACCAACCTGCAGAGGAACGTAGCCTCCAATAGACTCAAAGCACTCCCGCTTGAAAAATTGACAGGCGCCAGAGACGTGGTCGAGGCTCGTGTAGCGATAATCGTATGTTGTGTCTCCTTCACGGAATGGTGTACCGGCAACACCCAGCAATGGGTTTTCGACAAGCTTGGACAAGACAAACTCGCAGTATTCAACGTCGAACGAAACATCCGCGTCGAGGCTGGCGATAAATTTGTAATCCAACCCCTGCACCCTGGCGTAGCCAGCATTGAATGCGTAAACCTTCCCGGCGAAGTGTCGTTCGTTGCGCTCCGGCATGCGGACCAGTTCAATCCAATCGTGCTCGACCGCATGCTTTCGCACGATCTCGTCGGTCCCGTCGGTTGAACCATCGCTGACGATCACCCATTTGAGCGGACGCACGGTTTGCGCGATGACCGAGCGTATCGTCTCCTCAATGAAGGCAGCCTCGTTCCGCGCCGGGGTGATGAGGACATACCGAAGCCGTCCAGCAACTAACCGTGGGGACAACGTCAAGGCTCGGCACTACGCTATTCATCTGGAGGCAGTTGCCAGCCCCTCACTCTCACGAAGAGGATGAACTGGCTTTTGTTCCTTCTCCGTCAACGCACTAAGCGCGAGCAGCATCCAAGCCTGTGACCAGCGCATGTAGGAGGTACGGATCGTAATCGTCCGAAGCACTCCGGTAGTAAAAGAAGCCACGCTCATCCCACATGTGTTTCATGGCCCAGGCGTAAACCAACCGGACCAGGTCGAGGTTGCTCGGATCCAGGTCTTGAAACTCGATTAGCGTCAGGAGGCTTTGCGCCACGCAGTGAATGTCGATCGGGTAGGTGCGGTTATGAAAATAACGAACCGCCCCGTCTTCCCGAAAGAAGTGGTTCCGGTAGAACTCAAATCCGCGGCGGACGTGTGGCTCAAACTCCGACGTGCCCAGGTTGCGGCCGATCGCTCGCAGGGACGTCAGATTGTATCCGGTGTGGAAGTTGTCGATCCACTGTTGGCTCGCCAACTCGCCGTAATACCAGGAACCGTCATCTCGCTGCCTGCTGGCAGAATAGCGGGCAACCTGCAAGGCGGGACCGACGCAATCGCTCATCTCCGGTGTGGTGATACAGCCGGCTGAGCAAAGCGGCGGCGAGGAAGTTCGCGTTGTGAACCTTCGCTTTCGAGGTCGGCAAAGGATAACTGAAGGAAGCGACTCCAGCACCCTCGGTGTAGTAGAGCTCTTTCACCAGATAGTCGCCCGCGCTGACCGCCATTTCCAGATATTCTGTGTCTCCGAGCGTCTCGAAAGCATCCAGGAGGGAATTCGCAACAAAGACCGTGCAGACCAGATTAGGCGCACCGCGAGGGACCAGTATCGTTCGCGTCTGCCAGGGAAAGCTGTAGCCCCAGGACCAGTATTCTGATGTCTGGAGATCGCAAGGCGATGATTTGCGCGATTACTTCTCGCAAAAGACGTTCATCCGGAAGCAGAGCGAGTTTGCGCAACTTGAGCAGGGCGGTCAAAATGAGTGCGAGGCCCTTTGGATTCTGGGTCGGAGGAACACGCAGCAGGGGGCGAAAGTTTACCGGACTGCGTTTTAAAGCCTGGGTGAGGGCAAGCCGGGCAAGCCTGAAGTTCAGAAACGGCAGCGAGACGAACCATCTGCTGTTCAGAGCATCGTACGGATCGTAACCGGCCCAGTCGTTCGCCCGGCAGTATGCCAGTAATCGCGCGACGACATCTTGGGCGGTCCGCAGAGGCTGACCTGCGCAGACGACCTCTCTTTGAGTCACTGTATTGTGTCATGCCAATCGCGCGGATGCAGCGCTGAAGTTCCAAACCCCGTCCCAACGACCATGTCGAACACTCACCTTTACAGAACCGACGCCGCGAGCAGATGTTCCAGCGTGCGTTCCGCGGTGTGACCGTCCCACAGTTCCGGCACCTGCCCGATCTGCTCGGGTCCCGACAAAATCATCTCCGCGTCATGAGGCAATTGCTCGGTCGTGGTCAGACGGTTGCTGCCCATCGTGACCGTAATTGGACGCTCGGTATTGGGTCGAAGCGTCAGGCAGGGCGTTCGAAAGTAGGTGGCCTCCTCCTGTAAGCCGCCTGAGTCGGTGAGGACGAGCAGTGCGTTTTCCGTCAGGCAAATCGAATCGTGATAACCGATCGGCTCGAGAATCTTCAGGGCGCCGATGCCATCCAGCGGAATATCGAACTCTTCGCACATTTTTCGCGTGCGCGGGTGCATCGGAAATACCACCGGCAACTGCCGCGCAAGCCGGCTCAATTCAGCCATGATGGTTCGCAGACTCGCCTCGTTATCAACATTCGACGGACGATGCAGGGTGACGTAGGCAAACGCTTTTCGTTTCAAATCGAGCTTGCCGAGATGGCCGTTCGCCCGCGCCTTACTCAGATTGGCAACCAGCGAGTCAATCATGATGTTGCCCACGAGTTTTATTTTCGATTCGGGCACACCTTCTCTTTTCAGATTTTCGCCGGCATCCGGAGACGGGGTCAACAAAAGGTCGGCGAGAGCATCGCTCACGATCCGGTTGATCTCTTCCGGCATCGTGCGGTCGTAGCTGCGCAAACCCGCTTCCACATGCGCGACTTTGATGCCAAGCTTGGTGGCAACCAGCGTGCAGGCCAGCGTCGAGTTTACGTCGCCGACAACGACGACCCAGTCCGGTCTCTCGCGCTCACAAACCGGTTCAAAACTGAGCATGATGTTCGCAGTCTGCGCGGCATGCGAACCTGAGCCGACGTTCAGATTCACATGCGGCGCCGGTATTCCCAGCTCGGCAAAGAAAATATCGGACATTAGTGCGTCGTAATGCTGGCCGGTATGAATCAGTTGCCAATCGATCTTCCGGCCAGCGCCACGCGCGTTGTGCGCCTTGAATGCCTTAATCAAGGGCGCGACCTTCATGAAAGTTCGGCCGTGCGCCGGCAATGATTAACAGTTTGAGGGAAAGGGAGCCGGTATCGGCTGAATTAGGGCAGAGCGGCTGTAAGATTCCGCGATTTCCTGAATCGTGTCGACGATCTGGTTGAAGGGTCTGCCTTGAAGTCGACTTCGGCAACAGACTTCCGGGGGCGCTTTACGATCGGTATCTTGGCATCGACGTCTGCCAGTCGATTCAACCAAGACCAAACGTCCTTCTGCGCTTAAGTGACGATCGACCGCACCAATGGTCCCCCGGAAGATACTGAAAACGGGCACTCCCAGCGCGGCCGCTTCTCGATTCATTGTTCCACCACCGCTGACAACCAGATCCGAGTGGAACATGAGGTTTAGGCCGTCCAAGGCTTTCGGCGGAATAATTGTCTGATCGTTCCTAAACCAGTGGGGCCATCGTGTGCGGAGGAAATCGCCTTGTTTACGATTTCGCGGCAGAAGAACAACTCTTGCGCCTTCGACCGCGCCGGCCCGTTCCATGAACCGTTCGAACAGCAGCTCACTTTCTGGATTGTGATAATGGGCCTCGGTGGCTGGAGGGCGAACCGTTGCGATGAGATCCGACTGTTTCAAGCCAAGCTCCTCCAGGACAGAAAAGTCGGGGCGCAGCTTCCAGACATAGACATCTTCCTTGATTCCGCGATATTTTCGGATCCGGCCTTTTCGCCGTGGAAGAGCACTATCCGGGATCACCTCTGGAGTAAGCATCCAGCTCGGGCGCATCATAGGCGGAAATTCGCAATACTCGTAGTCTTCCATCAGGATTGTCGGAATCCTTAGCCAGTTGCTAATCAGCAATTGCGATCGGGCACCGTGAGAAATCGCAAGGATCGGTTTCTCTCTAAGGACAATGGGCGCCAGCTGCAGAGCGCGATAAACCAGTCCCGCGCCTTTGAGGAAACGGTGCTTTCCATAATGGCGGCCGATCTTTGTGCAGTCGAGGCTCTTCTTCTGGGCGAGTTCGCAGACCTGAAACGCATCCCGGGCGGTAATGAATAAAGGAAAACCCCGGGTTTTCAGTTCGTCCACTATCGGTTCGAATAACGGCACGTGGGGCGTGTTATCCAGGTCAATCCAGAGCTTCGCTCGTTTTTGCCGAAGCCGCTTTGTCACCGGAGCCCGCTCTCCTGAAAAGGGCTTGGTAACGATCCGGCCGCGAATCAGATCGGCGGCCTGACGGGGAAGAACGTGCCAAAACTCTCCAACGTATCTATCTGGCGACGTACTCGAGAAGTTGTCGATACATGCTGGCTGGATACTCCCACCTCCCCGACCCGGCCGTTTGGGAAGGCCATGTAATCCGGATGCGTGTTGAGGAGGACCATGCCGCCTTGACGCGCGATCCAGTCAACCTTTTTCTTCCAAATCTCGATAGAGGTCTCACGCAGGAGAAGGAATAAAGTCGAATCCTGCGCGAGTGTATAGGGTAACTCGACGTAGCCGCGTGCGATGCGGTTGAGAGCTTGCGGTTGAGAGTTGAGAGCTTGTATTCCATGCCAGAGTTGAGAGCTTCGTATTTGGTCAGACCGACCTGACCTCTTGACCTCCACCCCGTGATCTCTGACCCCTGACTTCCGACTGCCGGGCCGCACGCGCCGGTACCCAAAAAGGAAAGATCGTATGACTGCCTTCAGGCTGCGGTTCGAAGGGATCGGTATCAAATGTCGACAGGTCATACTCGATGTTCAGTTGATGCAGCCAGTCAAGGTTGTGGAGCATGAACGCGGATCGGAAACCGACGGCGTTCCATTCCTCGAGATAGTGGTTAATTTCGATCGCATGCCTTCGGAAGCGACTCTCTGATCGAAAGAGTCGTCCGTCATGTGCCAGATCGTGGACCCCAACTTCAAAGCCGTTTTGCACCATCTCCTGGCGCAGAGGCGCGAAAACGCTATAGCTCCCTTCAGGAATGAAATTGAACGAAGAACGAAAGCCCATCTCCATTTCGAGCTCCATGAGTGCACGGCACCTCTCCAATCCTGCTTTTCCTTCGATGTCGTGGGTCAGGATAACGGCAAATTTCTTTCCCTCAGGCCATCCAAGCCATCCCTCCGGCGGCCTCTCCGATCCGGGCATGATCGGCCAGGTGTCCTGGGCTTTAGCCCTTTGTCGGGCGGCGAGCCTGCGACGGACCGCCCTTCGCCAAGTATGAGGGACGAAGGGCTTTAAGTCATAATAAATTCTATTCCGTAGCATGTAGACGAGGACAGGTATCCCCGGACTAACGTCCCGGATAAGATATGCCAGCCGCATGGTGAGACTCGCCGCGGCGGGGAACGTCCCAAGGCGACAGAAATTTTGTAATAATCGAACGGGTAGCCCGAGATCGAGAGTGGGTTGACCCGAAATCGAGGCCTAGCGGCCAGAAGATCAGCTCTCGGTGTCGAGGGCCTTGGGAATGTAGGACCGCGTCTTGTTCAAGACGACTGAGACGTTATTCCGTTCGGCCATGAGCTTGGCGTATCCGCGCTTGACGAGATCGCGATTGTTTTTGTCGGCTTCGACCACGAGCAGGAGCTTGTCCATGAATGCTGCCATCCCCCAGGTCGGACTGGTCGAAGCGAGCGGCGGCATGTCGAAAATGATGTAATCAAAGTCACTCGCCTTCAGATTGGGCATCAGGTCAAAGAACTTCTTCAAGCCCAGTTGGGCCAGTCCAGTTTGGGAATTGCCCACCGTGGCCAGATAAAGATTTTCCGATGCAGCATCCATCGGGGTGGGCGGCTGAAGAGCGGTCGTGAGAGGGTAAGCCGGTTTGCCCTTGAAAAAGGGATGGACGTGATCCGGTCCGAGATTGACGTCGACCAGCAACACCTTGCCTTCGTCGGTTTCCGAGAGCGCGGCGGCGAGACCAGCCGCGAGCGTGGACGTGCCGGCGCCTTGCGAGAAACTGGTTACACCGACGAGCTTGGGTTTGTGGGTGAGCTGATGAAGATCAAAGTAAAGGCCGATGCGATCCCGGATCGCCTCGCAATACACCCGGATAAAATGACCAGCATCCCACGGTGCGAGATTACCTCGCCCGGATGGCACAATGGCGGTCGAGCTGTCCGATTGGCCGCCGGGAGGCAACGCAAGATGACCATTGGAGGAAGCGTCCGGGATGGAAAGCAGGAGCGACGTGTGCAGTTGCGCCTCGAGCTCGCTCGGCCTCTTCAAAGTCTGGTTGAGGATCAGCTCGCGGAGAAGAGCAAACGCGATCCCGAGTCGCCAAACCTCCGGCGGCACACATGCCAGGGCTATCTTGTTGCGCTTGGAAGTAACCGCACTGGGCGGAGACGGTCTTTGAACCGCGCTGATGTTTGGGATTTTGGACGGATCCAATGCTTCGTCCACCCGGGCCTTCTCCAAAGTGTTCGCAAAATACTTATAGTTGTTTTCTTCCAACTCTTTTTTCCGCTCCAGATCCCCGATCATCGGAGCCAGCTCGCCGAGTTGCTTCATCTGTTCATGAAGCTCTTGCACGCGTTTCCTTAGCGCCTCTGTCCTGGCCTCCGTTCCAGCGAGACGAGCCGATTCCGTTAACGGGTCTCCCGGCAGGCCGGAGGAAGTGGTAGCCAGGCTGTGGGAGGGCAGGTCAGGATACTTCTTTTCCATTCCCTTTTTCTCGTCCTCGAGATCACTAATTTGGCTCCGCGTGACTTGCACCATGACACTTCCAGGAGCGAACTTGGCGAGCAAATCGAGTTCGGATTTTCGGAGCTCCGCCAGACGATTGACGACGACCTGATACTGCTGGACCGCCTTGTCCGGTGCCTCTTCTTTTCCCGGAGTGGCTGCCGCATTAGCCGTGCTCGCAGTGGTGCTCGATCCCGTCGGCTTCGAACCAGTCTTCGTCGGATTGTCAGCGCGGGCCTCCGGCAGAGGAAGGTCCATCGCTTTGACCCGCGCCCGTTGTTCCGCCAAATCGGCTTCAGCGAGGTGCAATTGTTCCTCTGTCTTTGCGAGTTCGGAGCTGAGGACAGCCGTTCCGTCGGCCAGCGAAACGAATTCCTACCTTCGCTTTGGCCTCTTTCAAGGCATCTTCCGTCTGGTTCAACCGCGCCCGCACCTGATCGGTCTGTTGACTGACAAATTCGAAGGCACCCGCGGAACGATGCACTTCCAGGTGCTTAATGAAGTATCGGCTGAGAAGCTCGTTCAACACCAGCATTGCCAATTCCGGGTCGCGATTCTGATATTCGACGTAAATGATGCTACTCCCGGGGTGAGCAGTAGCCTTTAATCCTTTGGCGACGGTTCCGGCCGCGGCTTCTTTGCTCGGCGCGGCCTCTGAGCGCAGAAGGCGTTTCGGGCCGATCGCTTCAGCGACCTGAACCGCAAGATCCCAGCTGGTCAGGATTTCAATCTCGGAATTGATGATCGAGTCGGAGGTCGCCCCGAGCTGGGTCGAGCTTGTTGAGTTATCGATCGGATCGACTGCGCGGCGATCAAGAACGTAGCGAACGAGCAGCTTCGCGTCGGACTGATAAAGCGGTGGATAAAAACGGTAGACGGCTACTGCCGCGATAAGACCGAGCAGGGCGAAAACGAGAATCATCTTCTTGTGCCGAAAGAGCGCAAATAGAATGTCGTTCCGGCCCAGACCCGGTTGCGGCTCCTGCGGTGGCGGCGGGAGCTGCGGCGCCGGCGCTTGCTGCCACGCCGGTATTCGCGTGATTGAATTTTTCATGTCAATCGAGGTGCGGATACAGAAGCGCACCTGCGAGCCGATTTATGGCTAGAGGCATTTTGGCGAAAAACGCATTATGCAGTCCCTTACTATGATCGCAGCGGCCGACCCACGTACGCAGCCGCAGTGTCCCACTGAAAATATCTGATCAGCTCCTCGGTAGTTCCCCAGCCCAATTTGAATCTTCGCAGACCCTCATTGGTGAGCGAAGTTCGCCCGAAGTGCAGGGATTCGCAACCACTGCGCGCGAGAAAGCGGATGCCTTCCCACATGACAAGGTTGTTGCCCCGGGCGGCCTGGGACGCAGCCTCGGATGCTCCGAACTTGTAAATCGCCCTCCGACCAAACTGAAAGAAGATCGCGCCGGCCACGCAGCGCGAGTCGAGGTTTGCGTGAACCACGAAACCAAACCCTTTTCGAATGACTTCCTCAAAAATATTTTGGAAGAAGGCATACGGCTGCGGGGGCAGTCCATGCCGCTGTCGCGTTTGCACGTGCAGGCGATAGAACTCCATAACCGATTCCTGGCTCCGAGAGACCTCCGTCGTTAAGCCACTCTGCTCCGCTTTCCGAATGGCTCGCCGGACCGAGCTTGAAAACCCCGCAAAAAGGTCTTCCGCGCTTCGCCGTAAATCCAAGGTATGACCGAGATATTCGACCGCTGGTTCAACCGCTTGGTCAAACCAATTCCCGTCCCGAATCTCGAAATGCTTCCACCGATGTTCGAGCGCCAGGGTTGAGAGCCTCGCAGCGACAATTCCTGGTTCGCAATCGTCAAAGAAAAGCGGCCCGCAGAAATCACTAAAAGGAAGGCAGACGCCGCGACGACCGGTGAAAGAACTTTTCACTTCCATCAGGGGGACGAGCGCCAGCGGTTTCCCGCCGTCGGAAAAACAAATGTAGAACGGCTTGTGGCCATAGCTTCTGGACAGAACTCTGGCCCAGGCGGCGGAATGAAAGAAGCTGGCGTCGGGATGCGAAAGAACAAGTTGATCCCACTCCGAGCCAGCGAGCGGGTCGACAAATCGCATCTCCATCTTCGTTACAGGGGATAACTCTCTCCCTCCAGCCGTCGACCTCCGGGCGTCCGCGGACGATGATCCAGTAATTGCGTCATCTCAATCTCCTGCGCCTGTGGCGGTTCCGTTTCAGCGAAGGGCACCCGCCACGACGGATTCCCTGACCGACGCGACCACTAACTCCACCTGCGTTTCCGTTAGTTCAGGAAACATCGGCAGAGAGATGAATTCCGCGCAAGTCCGCTCCGAGACAGGAAAAGCGCCCTCACCGTATCCAAGTCCGCGATAGGCCTCCTGGAGATGAATCGGGACCGGGTAGTGGATGCCGCATCCGATACCCTTCTCCTGGAGCAGTCGCATTACTTCGTTCCGCTCCCGAACCTGGATGGGATAGATGTGGTAAACGTGCCTGCCGTAGGCGGCTTCGAACGGTGGCTTGACTTCTTCCAATCCTTGGAAAAGTCGATCGTACTGGCTGGCGTGAGTTCGGCGCCGCTCATTAGCTTGATCAAGGTGGCGTAGCTTGATTCGCAGGACCGCCGCCTGGATCCCATCCATCCGGCAGTTCCAGCCCACCATCGAGTGGTAATACTTTCGCACCTGGCCGTGGTCCCGAAGAATTCGAATCTTCTCCTGCAGTTTATCATCGTTGGTCACAACGGCGCCCGCTTCGCCAAAGGCGCCAAGGTTCTTGCCCGGATAAAAGCTGAAACAACCGGCATCGCCGAGCGAGCCCGCCCTGTGTCCTTTGTACTCGGCCCCGTGCGCCTGGGCCGCGTCTTCAATGACAAAGAGGCCATGTTTTCGTCCAAAGGACAGGATAGGATCCATGTCGGCCATTTGCCCGAAGAGATGCACGGGAATAACGGCCTTGGTTCGAGGAGTGCGGGCCTTCTCCAGCAAGACCGGATCCATCGTATAAGTGCGCTCATCGACGTCGACGAAGACAGGCCTGGCTCCAGTGTAGGTGATCGCTTCGGCCGTGGCCATAAACGTGTTGGGCACGGTAATGACCTCATCACCTGGTCCAATGCCGCAAGCGAGCAAAGCCAGCCAGAGCGCGTCTGTCCCGTTGCCGACGCCGATGGCCGATCGAGAACCGCAGAAGGCCGCGAACTCATTTTCGAACTGCGCCACGAACGGCCCACCAGCAAAGGCACCGCTCTCGATGACTTCGCCGATGGCCTGATCGAACTCGGCGCGCAGCGGAGCGTGGTGCGCCTTAAGATCGAGAAACGGTACCTTTTCGGGCATTGTTCTTGCCGGATTTTCGGAGGACTTTCGCGGGATTTCCCGCGACGGTCGCGCGCGCTGGAACGTCTTTCGTCACTACGCTCCCGGCCCCGACCAAGGCGTGCTCCCCGATGGTGATTCCCCCTAACAGGGTGGCGCCTGATCCAATGGAGACGCCACGCTTAACGCGCGTCTTCTGACATTCCCAGTCGGCCTCGGTCTGCAGTTGTCCATCAGCCGTCGTGGCATGTGGGACGCGATCGTTGATGAAGGTGACACCATGTCCGATGAAAACCTCGGACTCGATCGTGACGCCCTCACAAATAAAGGTATGACTCGAAATCTTGCAACGCTGCCCGATCTTCGCCCCCTTTTGAATTTCGACGAAGGTCCCTATCCGCGTGTCATCGCCAATTTCGCAGCCGTAGAGATTGACGAAGCCGTGAATCCGGACATTGCGCCCCAACTTCACATCGGGCGCAATCAGTTGCGGAAGGGACGCTCTGCTGCTCATGCAGCGGCCGATCGGTTGGACATCGCAAGAACGGATGGCACCGGCTCGGACCCGGAGGCGGCTCGCCTGGCTTTCGGAAAGGTAACGGGCGCGCCGTTTGCCTTCAGCGAAGCGGAAGCGGCTTCAAGAATTCGGACCATCTCAAGTCCAGCCGAACCTCCGCTAACGGGCGCAGTTCCAGTTTGAATGCAGTCAAGGAAGTGTTCGCATTCCGTCCTCAGGGGTTCCTCCTGTTTGAGATATGGGATGTAGCTATCTCCATAATGATATGAATAATGAAATTCCGCGAAGCTGTCATAATGTGGCGGCCGTTCCACTCGCACGTCGTAGACCCGGATTTTCTCGTGGGTCTGCAGATCGTCGTAAATGATCATGCGTTGGGTGCCGACAATCGTCATTTCTCTGATTTTTCTTGGCTCCAGCCAACTGCTCTGGATCGTGGCGAAACGCTGCTGGCTGAAGGTAAGCGACATGTTGGTCACATCTTCGATGCCCGGCGTGACATGCGCGTTGCCGGAGCAATTTACCGACAAGCGGAAATTCTCCAAGAAGATGGAGAATGATGGAGATGTCGTGCGGAGCGAGATCCCAGGCCACATTAATATCTCGCTGGAAGAGCCCGAGGTTCAGCCGGCGCGAGTTGATGTAGCGGATTTCGCCGACATCTCCGGTGCGAATGATTTGACCAATCTTCTGGACCGGGGAGGAATAGAGGAACGTATGGCCGATCATCAAGATGAGGCCTTGACGCTCGCGCGATCTCGATCAATTCCTCACACTCCGCCGAGGACGAAGCCATCGGCTTCTCAATGAAAGTGTGCTTGCCGGCCAACAGGCTCGCCTTGGCCAAAGGAAAGTGATGCTTCACCGGCGTGGCAATCGCGACTGCGTCCAATCCGGTTACATTGAGGAGTTGCCCGAAACGCAGTGAAGGTCGGGACGGATGAATACAGGGCGCCGAGATGCTTCAGGCGCACCTCATTCAAGTCGCACATTCCCCTGACGCTGCAGCCCGAGAGCTGGGTGAAGTTGCGAATGAGATTCGGCCCCCAATAGCCGCATCCGATTACGCCGAGCGAAATTGGGAGACTCATGTCCGTACGGGGAGAACCTTCGTAATTCGAGATGCCAACCCCAACGGGTTCGAAGAACCTCAATGCGGCGTTCGCCAGCCTCCTTGTGGCGTTGGCCCTGAGCGGGGACGGAAGATTCGATCGCCTGACGCACGATCGACCGAAATCGTTTTCCAGATAATCGCGAGATCCAGCGACAGAGACATGTTCTGCGCGTAGAAAATATCCATCGCGATCATTTCCTTGAAGGTGGTCTTGTTCTTGCCGTTGACCTGCCAGAAGCCGGTGATCCCGGGCGGCGCGTTGACCCGATCGCGCTGTTCGGGTCGATAGCTCTGGAATTCAATCACGGTGCAGGGCCGTGGCCCCACCAGGCTCATCTCGCCCCGGATGACGTTAAATATTTGCGGCAGTTCATCCAGACCCGCCGCTCGAAGGAAGCGTCCGCCTGGGATGAGACGCGGATCCAAGGCGTCCAGTTTCGTCATGGGAACGTCATTTACGATCAATTGTTCCAAATACTCTTCGTGCGTCCGCGTCTCGGCATGCACGTGCATGGTCCTAAATTTGAAGATCATGAATTGCTTGCCCCTGTAACCAATCCTGCGCTGCCGGTAGAACGCCGGACCAGGAGAGGCCAGCTTAACCAGGCAGATCAAGAGCAGCATCAGGGGCAGCCAAATCCACACCGTGCACACCAGCAATCCAAGGTCGACAATTCGTTTCCAGCGAGGAAGGCGAGCAATGAGCAGAATCTCATTGAGATCGGATTCCCCGGTGTTTGCACTGCGCGCCGGTTCGCTTCCGTGCGGTGCGTGGCCGTTGAGATGACTCCAGAAGGATACGCTCGGCACTCGACCGATAGGACACAGATCCGGGCTCCGGCTCAGTCCGCGCTCGGAGCAGAAAAGCTGATAGACGGCCTCTCGGAGAAACATTGATAGGTTCGAATCGGGAAATTCGGCTTCGCCATTTGAGCCCGGCGCTTCACTTTCCGATCGAATTTCCGATTCGCCTCGTCCAAAGGGCAGAACTCGCCTCCAAAACAGGGATTGGCCGCGACGAGAGGGCATGCTGCCGCCCTTGGTCGATTGCCTCGATTTGGAGGCAGGACTTTTTTCCTTCATTTTGGTTTGATCACCGGCCCGACTTCCAGGTGGTGTTATAATTTCCAGACTGAGTTGATAAAACCGTAATTGGCCTGGTTCTGTCAATTTGAATCCGCTTGTCCACACTACCTGGGTGCGGCAGACGACCTATCACGAATAAAGGCGTCTCAGCGCAACGATAGCGATTTCTGAGCCATTGATCGACGCGATTCACACCGCACCTCACTTCGTCGCTTGACGTGAGGGAGTCTGACTCACCCCGGGGACTGGGAAGGCGCATTTGGCATTCGTTGAACTGGGGTAGGCGTTCGTAATAATTTGCAGAAACCGATATTGTGATATTTTGCGCACCGGAGTCCAGCAAAAAAAGTGGCTCGTTAATAAAAAAGTAACGAAACGGTCATAAACCTTCGGGTTTGGGGCTTCGGGGCGAGCCCCACTCTGCTTGTCCGTTGGACTTTGGGCCCAAAGAACCGACTTCGGCCGAAACGCCGAGCTCGGCGCAATGGCCATGATCATGCTCGAGCGGGTTTCGCACGGCATCAATTGTAATAATGACTTGAACTGGATTTTTCATGGGTGTTTTCATTTCACCTGGTTGTTTTGCCTGCGACTGCAGGTCTGAAAGAGGGGAGGAGGCCCCAGGGATAAGCGTCCGCGCCAGATCCAGATCTCGTTTTCAACGTCCTTCTACGGGACGTGTGAAGCGAAGTTTCAAAGAAATTTGAATCCAAGCACGAGCCCCGCTCAGAAGAAAACCGCGACGCGAAGAGGATGCGAATATTGTCCGGGAACGGATGATGACAATCGAGCGCCTCCGAACCGAGCTTCGCGCGGCGAAAATGTGCGGTGATGCAACCAATTTGCCTTCCAACTGTGAAGGCGCGCGTTGCAAAACGATTTGAACTCGTTTCGGCATGCCGATCGCTAAATCCTTCGTCGAAGTGCGCCGGGCAAGCGCTGTGGGCATCGCCTGGCTCTCACTGATCAACGGATGCGCTCGCCCGCAGCAGGGGCTCGCTCTTGGGAGTGAAAACATCTCGGCTCCGGAATCTGCATCGATCGGAAAAAGGGCGGCGCCGCGCGCGAACGGATGTAATGAATTGAATACGGCTTCTCCAACGAGCGCATCGCCAGACTTTCGGGCTTATCGATCGAACGGACGCGGCGACGGTTGAATCTGGTCGATGTGGTCACGCTGTCACGATCATCAGATTTGAATCCCGGTCCGGAGTCTGCAAACATCTCACAAAGGCCGGCGCAGGCGCGAATGCTGAGTGAATCGAGCACGGAATTCTCCGACGAACGCATCACAAGACTTCCGGTCAAATCGAACGAACTCACGCGACGGACGGTGAATCTCGGCGACATTCACGCTATCTCCGATCATCAGGATTTGAGTGGTCCGGGAAAGGCGAATCCTTTCTCCACTGACCGTCGCCTGAAACCGCGAGGCAGCGATCGTCTCCACCCTTGCGCGGGCGCTTACTCGGTAGTGATCCAAGGCGCGACTGGTGGCAGCGGAGTCGCGCTCTTCGAAATCTACGCGCTCAACGACTAATGGGAATTCGCCGCGAACTTCGTCGGCCGTCAGGCGAAGAGGCGCGCGTCGCCTAACGACCGACGAGCGAAATCTTCGAGCGCTCCGCCAGATCGATGAGCGCGGCTTTCTCGAGCAGAAGCGTGCGACCGGCTTCGACCGCGATGGCGCGCACTTTTGCTTCCGCCGCAACGCGCAAGGTTTCGGTGCCGATGACGGGCACATCGAAACGCATGTCCTGATTCGGTTTCGTCACCTTGATCACGATCGCGTTCTTTTTGCCTAACAAACCGCCGCGCCGGATCGCTTCGTTCGTGCCTTCGAAGGCCTCGACCGCGAGGACTGTCCCGTTTTTCACGACAATGGTCTGGCCGACGTCGAGCGCGCTGAGCTGTTTCGCGATGTCGAAGCCGAAGGTGATATCTTCTTCTTCGCGCTCCTTCAGTTTCGGACCGGCGATGTGTCCGTCCGGCGCGAGGAGATGATCGAGGAAGGTCGTGGCAGGCAGGAGTTCGACGTCGATCTCGGCCAGCTGATCGGCGATCGCGCCGAAGATCGATTCGGCGTTGCGCTGCTTGAGGCGCGCGAGGAGGAACATCGCCTTGAAGTCGGGACGCAAGCTGAAGAGGTTGCCCGGCGCGATCTGACCGGCCATGATCGCGTGCCGAACGTTCGACTCGCGGAAGAAACTGAGCAGCTTCCCGAGCTGGCCGACGCGCAGCCATTCGATCTCGTCGGCGCGGTTGGTGATGTCGGCGGAGGTCTCGTCGGTGAACGCGGCGACGATGATTCTCTTCACGCCGGCGACGCGGGCGGCGTCGGCGAGGAGGAGCGGATAAACGCCGCTGCCGGCGATGATCCCGAGCGCGTCTGGCGTTTGCATACGCAGCGCAGATCTTAGCGCAGGATCGAAGCGGCGGGAAGCGACAGGCGCAGAAGTTCTCGGCAAGGCGCCGGGAATCGCGCAGCCCGGGGACGAGGGCTGCGCTCCGCAGATTAATGGCGATGACCGGCGCTTGACGTGCAATTGCGCGAGCGCTTTTTGGAGCGACGCCTGAATCGGAGGCGACTTCCTCGGCGACGTGATCTTCTTTCATCGCGGCCTGCGCGCGCGCAACGGCGGCCTCGGCTGCGGCTTCGTCGATCGCGGACGATTCGATCGCCATGTCGGTGAGGACGGAAATGGATTCGCCCGTGATCTCGGCGAATCCTTCGCCGACCGCGAGCGAGGTTTCGCGGCCGCCTTTGAAAACACGCAGCTCGCCGGGCTTGAGCGTGGTCAGCACCGGGACGTGCTGCGGATAGACGCCGAGCTCACCGTCCATCCCGGGGAGCACGACCATCTCGACATCTTCCGAGTAGGCTTTCGCCTCCGGCGTGACGATTTCCAATCGTAGCGTGCGCGCCATTGTTATTCCTTGATCATGTCGATGCCGCCCTTCATGTAGAAATTCTGCTCGGCGACATCGTCATGTTTGCCATCGAGGATTTCTTTGAAGCCGCGGACGGTTTCGGCGATCGAGACGTACTGGCCGGCCGTGCCGGTGAAGACTTCGGCGACGTGGAACGGCTGGCTGAGGAAACGCTGGATTTTGCGCGCGCGGAAAACGGTCAACTTGTCTTCCGGACTCAGTTCGTCCATGCCGAGAATCGCGATGATGTCCTGCAAATCCTTGTAGCGCTGGAGCACCTTCTGCACGCCGCGCGCGACGGCGTAATGCTCCTCGCCGACGATTTCGGGCGCGAGCGATTTCGAGGTCGAGGCGAGCGGATCGACCGCCGGATAAATGCCGAGCTCAGCGATCGAGCGCTCGAGCACGATCGTGGAATCGAGATGCGCGAAGGTGTTCGCCGGGGCCGGGTCGGTCAGGTCGTCGGCCGGAACGTAGACCGCCTGCAACGAAGTGATCGAGCCCTTGTTGGTCGAGGTGATGCGTTCCTGCAAATCGCCCATCTCGGCCGCGAGCGTCGGCTGATAGCCGACCGCGCTCGGCGTCCGGCCTAACAATGCCGAAACTTCCGCGCCCGCCTGCGAGAAACGAAAAATGTTATCGATGAAAAGGAGCACGTCCTGGTTGCGTTCGTCGCGGAAGTATTCCGTCATGGCGAGCGCGGAGAGCGCGACGCGCAGACGCGCGCCCGGCGGCTCGTTCATCTGTCCGTAAACGAGCGCGACTTTCGATTTGCTCAGGTCTTTCTGATCGATCACGCCAGCCTCGCTCATCTCGTTGTAAAGATCGTTGCCTTCGCGCGAACGCTCGCCCACGCCCGCAAAAACCGAAAAACCGCCATGGTCTTTGGCGATGTTATTGATCAGCTCCATGATCACGACCGTCTTGCCGACGCCCGCGCCGCCGAAGGCACCGACTTTGCCGCCCTTGGTGAAGGGACAGATGAGGTCGATGACTTTGATGCCGGTCTCGAGGATGTTGGCCTGCACGTCCTGCTCGGTTAGCTCCGGCGCCTTGCGGTGAATCGGGTAGCGCTTCGTGAACGCCACCGGCCCGCGATTGTCGACCGGGTCGCCGGTCACGTTAAAGATGCGGCCCAGCGTCCCCTCGCCCACCGGCACGGTGATCGGGTCCGCCGGTATCGGTCACGGGCATGCCGCGCTTGAGACCTTCGGTCCCGGACATCGCGATGGAGCGAACCCATTTTTCGCCGAGGTGCTGCTGCACTTCGAGGGTGAGCTTGTTCGGGTTGCCGTTGACCTCGTACTCGATCTCGAGCGCGTTGTAGATCCCGGGAAGTTTTTCGGCATCGGCAAAGTCCACGTCGACGACGGGACCGATGACTTGGACAATATTACCAGTATTCATAAAAGAAGCGACCCGCGGGGCGAACTGCCCGGCGCGCGGGAGAGGCAAGGTAACGAAGGTGAGTGCTCCGACAAGAGGAAAGAATGGTCAATTTTTCGAATGTAAATCTGAACGCCAGCCACGAATTCGAGGGGCCGGGACAATCGAGCAAACTGGCCACACATGGCACAGGGACTGCTCAATATTTGTTGTGGTTTTCCATAATAAGCATGCTGGCAGACACGACATGGCTGCTCCGGCTTCACGATGGTCGAAGTCGTGGTCGCTATCGCGCTGATTGGCGTCGGCCTCAGCACGACGATCGGTGCGCTGACAAAGTTTAATGCGTTCGCGAGTGAAAGCCGAAATGCGACCGGCGCCTACGCCGCGGCCATGAACCAGATCGATGCCATACAATCAGCGACACCATTTACTCCACCCGGACAGATTCCCAGTGTCCTCACGGTAGGAATCCATGCGGCGCAGGCGGTAACGATTTACGAAGACGCCAATAGCAACACGATCGTTGCGGGCACGCGAACAACTACGGTTGCGGACGTCAGCGCCGGTGGAGTTACCATCTACCGCGCGACTGTGACGGTCAATTATACCTATCTTGGGCGGCCCTATTCGTACTCAATGCAGACACTTCGTGCACTCCGACTAATGAAGCTTAACTCTCACGCGCGCTCCGCGCCTGACGATCGCCGAACTCATGGTAACGACCGTGTTGATCGGTGTGCTCGGCTTGATCATTTTTTCCATCTTGAACACCGGCACGATCCTTGGGGCAAAGAACTCCGCTGTGAATACGGCGCACCAGGAAGCCCGGATCGCGATGCTTCAAATGACCAAGAACCTGCACTCCGCCATCTCGCCGCTCGTGCTTTACGATCCGAGTACCCCAAATACGCCCGCACCGGCCGACGGTTTGGCTCCCGGAATTCTGTTTCAGCTTTGGGGAGGAGGTCCTTTTCAGATCGCGGCGGATGCGAATGCGGGCCAGAGTACAGTCAAGATCAGCGTAACGGGCGCGGTGAAGCCTATAGTTCACCAACGCTTGATCATTCCGACCCACGAAGTTGACTCGGATATCACCGCGGTGAGCGGTAACGCGCCCTGGGATCAGTCACGTTGACCCTCCAAACCCCTTTGCCGGTAAGCATTACCGGAACCGCCACCTTCGACATCCCCTGCTTTACCACCAACGTGTGCGCCTACGTCGTGAATAACGGGGCCCTCGAATGGCACAGCCTCACTGCCTCGCCCGGTGTTCGTTGTCTTGACCACCGGCATTACCGAAGCCAAACCTTTCCAGACGCCGAACACCGGCGGTGTAGGAAGTCCGCGGGTGGTCGCAGCCATCGGTCTTTCGACTGCCGACTCTCATACCAGCAATCGCGGCTTCAAATCCGCCAACATTCTCCTCAACGGGACCGTCCCGATCAAAGCCAAACTAACGATAGCTGCGACAGCACTCCCGCTTCCAGTTCCATTTCCAACCCCATAGCCATGAAACAAACAATACGTAAGCAAGAAGCCGGGACGGCGATCGTCCTCGTAATCTCAATCCTCGCGACTCTGATGGTCATCGTGGGCGTTGCCGCCGAATACACGATGAGCATTAGTCGTAATGTGCAGCGTTCCACCACTCTGGAGAACGCGGTCGCCATCGCAGACGGTTGTCTCGAAAATAACTTCGCCTACTGGCGTCAGCTCTGCCGGACACCAGGCCAAAACCTACCGACCACCAACCAATTGGCCGGTTTGACGCTGCCGACACAAGCGCAATTCCCAAACATTCCAAACTTCACGGCAACGCGAGCCGATTACGACCCAAACAATACTTCGACCGTGCAACAATGCAGAGTCGTGGCGGTTGATCCCCAGGAAAACCCCATGGCCGGCAACGCACTCCCGACCGCGGCCGTTGGGCAGGCGCAAAACGGGGACAATACTTACAATTATCTTGCCACTGCCTACGTTACTCTTCCCGCGATACCGAGGCAACGTCGTGGCGAAGATTCAGCGTATCTTTCAGGAACAACAAGTCTCGCCCTGGAACTTCGCCATTTTTTACAACGATCCGCTCGAAATCCACCCTGGTCCCGATTTTTACATCAATGGCTGGGTTCATACCAATTCCGATCTTTGGACGGATCATAAGAGCCTCCACTTCATGGATAAGACTACCTTTTCGGGTCAATGGGGCATTGCTTTCATGCCGGCAGATACATCACATGACCCCAACGACCCAGCAAACGGACCGCCGACGTGGCCCATGAACCCAGAGATCAGACCGGACTTTGATTCGACTCACCAGCCCGTCAATCTGGATCCCTTAACATTTGATGCTTCGAACCCGAACAATACTGGCTATCATGAATTGATTGAGCCGCCCGTCCTACCTTTAACCTCCTACCCTGATCCGTTGAACGCTTCTCGATACTTTAACCAGGCGGGAGTTATCATCCAAGTCACTGACAATGGCAGCGCCGATACCGTAAAGCTCATGAGGCCGAATGGCGATGGCACGACCACCACATTGAAGTCCATCAAGCACCGGAGAAGACCTGAACCTCTACAACATGTTTAACGCGAGTGGCGTGATTACAACCAATCAATCCTTTCAGGACAATCGCGAGCAAGCCGCCGTTCGCGTGACCACTCTGGATATCAGCAAGCTCACAAAGAGCTCTGGCACGCAATGGAACAAGACGGGAACCCCCTTTAATGGAATTGTTTATCTCTACAATACAAGCGCCGCGCCCAACGGAATTGGCGCGAAGCGCGGCTTTCGCATAAAAAATGGCGCTTTCATTCCAACCAATGGATTGACCGTCGCGAGCGCCAACCCCGTTTATATTCAAGGAGACTTCAACACCGGAACCAACCCGCCGTCGAACAGCGGCGATCCGACGAAGCCGACGGCCGCCGGTTATACCCGTCAGCCCTGCTCGGTGATTGCCGATGCCGTCGACATCCTTTCCAATTCCTGGAATGATGCCACTTCTTTTGGCACCGCCTCCAATACGACCATCAATACTGCGATTCTGTCTGGCATTGTCCCGAGCGGAACCAGTAATGGCAATTATAGCGGTGGCGCAGAAAACTTTCCACGGTTCCTCGAGAATTGGGACAGCAAGTCCCTGACCTATTACGGCTCGATGGTCGAGCTCTACAAGAGCCAGCAGGCCATCGGCCTTTGGAAGTACGGGTCGCCCATCTACAATGCCCCCCTTCGAAAATGGTACTTTGATACGAACTTTCGGCTCAAATCACCTCCGGGAACACTGATGGACTTTCACCTACAGCAAAGGCAGATGGTCTCTCGTTCCTTAGTTCTCGCCTTCCTGGGTCTGATTCTTGTCGTCTCCGCACGGGCAGACTTGAATCTGTCTCCCAAGCTGGCCGGTTTCGACGGGGACGGTGTTAAATTCCATCATCTTGTCTTCTCGGACGGGAGCGGCAAGGAGATAACCTACCAGCAGCCG
This sequence comes from uncultured Verrucomicrobiae bacterium, assembly GCA_963821615.1. Classification (GTDB taxonomy): domain Bacteria; phylum Verrucomicrobiota; class Verrucomicrobiia; order Chthoniobacterales; family UBA10450; genus Palsa-1392. The sequence continues at coordinate 265,995 of CAWGEN010000013.1, forward strand.
GACGGTTGGCAGTATTCCGGGGGCGCAAGCCAGCTTACGCTGTATCCTCAAAAGAAAACTCAGGCGACAGGGACGATCACGAAGGTCGTCCTTGGACAGCCAGGGATGTTCGATGAGGAGAGTCGAAAGAAGCTGACGGAGGAAGCGCTGGGTGGCGTTCCGGGCGGCAGCACCAATGTCACGCTCGTTTCCCAGGAGATGAATCCAGTCAAAATCGGAGGTAAGGAAACCTTTCTCGTGATCGTTTCCTACGTCTTCTATGGCGAGCAGTTTGAGCGTTCCGTGATGTTCATGAATCGCGGATCCGAACAAATCCGTTTTCAGCTGGCCAGCCGCGCCGCAGATTTCAAGGACCTCCAGCGAGCCTTTCTCGCCAGCCAGTTCACCTGGTATAATTTGTAACCGCCGAGTTTCGGCCGGACGCCGCGAGGACAGGACGACGTCGCTGCCTGCTTCTTTTTTGTCCCGAGATGCCTGGGACGACGAAAACGGCGCAAGAGCCGCTCGACAACCGGCAAACTAGATAGCGAAACTGACGGGTCACGAGGGTAGCGAACGACAAGCTGATCGTCTGGCACGCCAAGGCTCGCTGCTTGCGACGTTATCTCGGTCTCCATGATTCCAGGCCGGCCGAATACAGGGCGGAGTCAAAATTGGCCTCCAAGCCAGGTTGAATGACTGCCAATCGAGAGGGCACAAGGCATTCCGATCGGCTTGAATTTAAGCCGACGAATGACCGAGCGGACATCCTTACCCGGCAAAGCTCGTGCCCGGACAGGCACGTCTAGCGTTGGAGCCGGCGCTCTTCAAAAAGGTTGGCACCACGTCCTCGTTTGTTTCCCCGATCCTAAGATGCGCCCTAATGGGAAAATGCGGTATTCGGTCCCACCGCTTCTCGGGAAGCGAGAGCTGCAATAATGCGAATTGGCATGAAAATAAATATAGACCTTGTGAACTCGTTTATGAGAATTATGGTTTTCGTGAATTGCGACCTCATTCGCGCCCCCTGCGCCGACCGTTGCAACATGGAAACCCTCCGCTCGCGGCTCCGCATCGTGCGCCGGTATCATTGGCCGCTCTGCGCTCTGGCTTGGGCCTGCATCGCCGCCTCCGCCCAGGCGACGATGACCAAAATCAAATTCCAGCCCAATTCGGCTGATATCAATGACCTCGGTCACCATCTGATTAATACGTGGCGGATCGATGATATCAGCCTGAGCGGTCTTGCGGTCATGGGCGCCACGCTTTCCGTTAGCAACATCTCCATTTGGGACGCCAATCCGAACGTGCGCCACTCGCACCTGCTGGACACCACGATCAATCCCGGCGTCGCCTCCGTCCTCGACGATCCCACTGGCAGCCCTCCTGTGACAAACCTCGCCGATGCCTTTGTCAACGTCCGTTACCACAGCGACTCGAAATGGCCCACCCAAGCCGCCACCGCCGACATGTTCCTGGCCAATACGACGTTTACGGCGACGGCCGTCGATGACGCTTTCGACTCCGCGACGAGCCAGCTTCAGACGCTCGCTACCTACATCGCCGACGGCAGTGATATCGCCTTGGGGCTCGATCCGGACCACCATTTCTTCAACGACGGCATTAAGTTCGCGATGACATTGACCCCCGTGCCCGAGATGGAGGCGATTTATCCAATCGTGAGCTTGTTCGCGGCAATCGTCTTCACCCGCATCCTGCAGCGGCGGCGCGCCGCTCAATTGAAAGCGGGCGCGAGCGCAGAGCGTTGATATTTCAGGTCACTCGTTAGGTTAGGATCGGATGCGGCCGTCCTCCCATCTTGAGGGCGGCCGCTTCCTTTGCGGCCGCGAGAACAGGGCGAACCGAGGCGCCGCGTCCCAAATCAACGAGAACCGTTGAAATGAAAATCATCATTGGCACTGAGATTCATTCATGACCAAACGCGTCTCCCAAGAAGAAAAACCTTGCCATCGCCCACCGTCTCAAACTAAGAACGCCCAACGAAATTCCTCATGCGAAAATCCACCATCCCGTAGCATGAAAATGCTCGCCGCCCTTTCTTTTCTCTGCATGTTCGCCGCTTCGTCAGTGCGGGCGACGGTCGTTTCCTGGAATCTTGATCCTAACGGGACTGCGGGCACCACGGATTCCAGCGAGCGGCACTTTCGTTTCGCCGGGATCCTCAATTGTGGCAAACGCTTACGCGGTCGGATGGCCGTCGCATACGCCACTTGGTCCTTACTATTGGGATCACGGGTTCGGCCAAACCGCGCCGGGTATCGTCAGGCCTGCCGGCCAGCAGTGGCAAGAGAAAGGATATCTTCCGACCCAGTTCATCCAGTTCGATGTCAGTTCCGTCCTCGCCCAAGGCCTCACAGATGGGAAGTTTCAGCTTGGGAGTGTTCAAAGCTCATCTAACGACGCCTTTGCCATTTGGAGCTCCTCGGCCCTCGGCGACTCCGGCGTGCAAACTGACGAAGCTCGGCGACAGCCCCTCCGATGTGGTTTTCGCGAGCATCGCGAATCTCACGAACGGCAAATTCATCTCGGTCGGCTCTCTCTCCGGCGCCGTAATGCCTGTCGCCTTTCAGGCAACTCTGGCGCCGGTTCCCGAGATCAGTGCTTTGTTCCCGATCATTGGCTTGATCGCAGCGGTCGCCGTTACCCAGGTCTTGCGGCGCCGTCGCATTGCCCAACTCCGCGCCGCCACCCCGACCATACGCTAGGCAGAATGTGAATTTGACTTGGCGGCCATCCTCGCGAGAGGGCGGCCATTCCTCTTGCAGGGAATTTCCTACCCGCTGACCGCCATCTGGGCAGTCGCGATCTCAAGCAATTCCGTCGTGATGCTGGCTTGCCGCATCTTGTTGTACTCGAGGGTGAGGTCCTTGATGAATTGGTTTGCGTTATCGGTCGCATTTTTCATCGCGACCATGCGCGCGCTGTGCTCCGAGGCACGAGCGTCGAGAATCATCTGAAAAACCTGATACTGCACATAGTAGGGCAGCATGAAATCCAGAACTGCCTGAGGGCTGGGCTCAAAAATGTATTCCAACATCGGATCGGTCGCCGAGTCGTCAGGTGCGTCGCCGGCTGGACAACGCGCTGAAGGCAAATCGATCGATGGGGAGAAGCGTCTGCGCGATCGGCTTCTGGTTGATCGTGTTAACGAAGTGCGTGTAGAGAACGGTCACCTTGTCGACTTCCTTGCTGAGAAATTTCTCGACGCAGAACCTCGAGATCGCCTTGGTTTCCAGAATGGTGGGCGAATCCTTCAGTTCAAAATCCGCCAGCAGCTCGCGCCGCGTCCGCGCAATAAATTGACGCGCTTTGCGGCCGGCGGTCACGTAGACGGTTTTCTCCGGATCGTAGGTGGTGGCCTCCCGCATAAGGTTCGTGTTGAGCGCGCCGGCGAGCCCTTTGTCCGTGCTGATGATGAGGACCAGCTCCTTCGTGGTCGGGCGAATCTGCAGGAGCGGGTGAAGCAGCGGATCGGTGCGGCTCTTGAGCGACACGAGCACGCGGTTCATCAGCTCCGAGTAGGGCCGGCCCGCGAGCGCGTGCTGCTGCGCTTTGCGCATTTTCGAGGCCGCGACCATCTGCATTGCCTTCGTGATTTGCGCTGTGTTGCGGATCGACTTGATCCGGCGCCGGATGTCTTGCGTGTTCGCCATGTCGTTAGGCGTCTATTGCCAGGTCGCCTTGAAATCGTTCAGCGCCGTCGCCAATTCGGCCTCGAGATCTTTGTCGATCGCCTTCTTCGTTCGGATCGAGGCGAGCACGCTCTCTTTCCGCGTCTGCAGATAATCCTGCAGTTTCGTCTGAAATTCCTTCACCCGGTCCACCGGCACCGGATCCAAATAACCGTTTTGCATTGCCCAAAGCACCGCGACCTGTTCCTCGACGGGAATCGGATTGTATTGAATCTGCTTGAAGAGCTCGACGATCCGTTGACCGCGATCAAGCCGCGCCTTGGTCGCGGCATCAAGATCGGAACCAAACTGCGCGAAGGCCGCCAGCTCGCGGAACTGGGCGAGGTCGAGCTTGATCTTGCCGGCCACCTGTTTGATCGCCTTGATCTGCGCGGCGGAGCCGACGCGGCTAACCGACAGACCAACCGAAATGGCGGGACGAACGCCTTGGAAAAAAAGATCGGTCTCGAGATAAATCTGGCCGTCCGTGATTGAGATGACGTTGGTCGGAATATAAGCCGATACATCGCCCGCCTGAGTCTCGATGATGGGCAACGCCGTCAGCGAACCGCCACCGGCTTCCTCCGTCACCCGGGCGCTGCGTTCGAGCAGGCGCGAGTGCAGATAAAAAACGTCGCCCGGATAAGCTTCACGGCCGGAGGGCCGCTTCAGGACGAGCGATACCTGGCGATAGGCCACGGCGTGCTTGGAGAGATCGTCGTAAATGATGAGCGCATCCATGCCATTGTCCATGAACCACTCACCCATCGCGGCGCCGGCGAACGGCGCGAGATACTGGTTCGTCGCGCTCTCCGAGGCGGGCGCGGAAATAATCGTGGTATAGGGCATCGCCCCGTTCTTCTCCAAGCACCGCGAGCGTGCGCGCGACGTTCGAGTTCTTCTGACCGATCGCGACGTAAATGCAATAGAGCGGCCGATGGTCCTTCAGCTGGCCGTCCTCGGCCGCCTTGTTCAGGCGGGCCTGGCTGATGATCGTGTCGACCGCGATCGTCGATTTACCGGTCGCGCGGTCGCCGATGATCAACTCGCGCTGGCCTCGACCGATGGGGATCATCGCGTCGATCGCCATGATGCCGGTCTGCACCGGCTGGCTGACGCTCCGCCGCTTGATGATGCCGGGCGCGATTTTCTCCACTGGATAAAAAGTCTCTGTGTTGAATCGGCCCCTTGTTATCGACCGGCTGACCGAGAGTGTTTACGACGCGGCCGAGAAGCGCTTTGCCGACCGGAACCTGGAGGAGCCTGCCGGTTGTTTTGACTTCATCTCCTTCCGAAACCTTGGTCGGATCGCCGAGCAGAATGACGCCGACTTCGGTTTCCTCGAGATTGAGCGCGAGACCGAAGTCGCCGCTCGGAAATTCGATCATCTCGTTCAACATCACCTCGCTCAGGCCCTCGATCCGGGCGACGCCGTCGCCGGCTTCGCGGACCACGCCGACGTTGCTTTTGGTGGTCGAGGTTTTCAGCCCCGCGATTTGTGTTTCGATTTCTTCCAGAATGCTGCTCATGATAATTCGTTAGGTTAAAGTTTCTCCTGCAGGCGTTCGAGCCGGTTGCGCACACTGCTGTCCCAGACGTCGCTCCCGACGCGGACACGCACACCGCCGAGCAAGGCCGGGTTGACGACGAATTCAGTCGTTAGGCCGGGACCATATTTTTGCTCGAGACCGGCCACGATCTGTCGGCCCGCTTCCGGGTCGAGTTCTGCGGCAGATTCGATCGTGGCCCGCCGCTTCTCGACCTCGAGACGCAGCAGTCGCTGGTAGTTCTCGAGAAGGTGAATATAATTGCGCGGCTTCTTCTCGATGACCGCCCGCACGATCGCGTTGATTCTCTCCCGATTGAGCGCGCCGTCGACATAACTCACGCGCACAAAGTTGCGCGAGAGCTGCCGAATATCCTTGCTAGTTTTCACGCTCGTCGGGCGACGTCGTCAGGAAGCAACCTGGCGGCTCGCTTCCTCCTGCAGACGCCTTTGATCTTCCGGCGTCAGGACTTTGCCGGTTACTTTCGCGGTCGTATCGATGACGAGCCGGCCGAGCTCGCGTTTCAGTTGGCTCATCGTGCGCTCGTGCTCGAGCACGCTTGCCTCCCTCGCCTTGGCGAGGATTTGCTCGGCCGCCACGATCGCTTCCTGTTGCTTTCGCTCGGCGATCACGCCGGCGCTGGCCCGCGCTTCGTCGATCATCTTTTGCGCTTCGTCGTTGCCTTTCGCCAGGATTTCCTGATAACGCTGCTCCGCTTCGGCGAGTTGCTGTTTGATCTTCTCGGCGTTCAAAAGCCCCTCGGCGATCCGCTGCCGGCGCTCTTCCAGCACCGCGCGGATCGGCTTGTAGGCGAACCGCTTCAGGAGCAGCGCGACGATGACGAAGCTGATGACCTGCGAGAGGAAGATCCGGACGTCAAAGCCAAACGACTCTGCCGTTTGAGTAACCAGGTCGCCTAATCCGCCAGCGGCCGCGAGAAATGTGATGTTCATCCAGATGAATGCCGGGCGGCGAGCGCGAGCCCGCACGCACGGCGATTTAGCGAACGAGGAAGAGAGCGTAGAACACGATCGCTTCCGCGAAGGCGATCGCGAGAATCGCCTGCACCAGGATCGGGGTCGCCGCGCCCGGATTGCGGCCGACCGCGGAAGCCGCGCCCATGCCGATCAAACCCACGCCGATCGCCGCGCCAAGGGCCGCGAGGCCGACGTGAATGCTGCCGCTCATCTCTGCCAGTAATGGTAATATCATATTGTTTCTGTTGGTTGGTTTGCTTCAGCCTCCGCCGTGGTCCAGCCGCAACGGTCGCTGAAAATTGTTTAGTGGTGTGCGCCCTGCGCCGGTTCGTGATGGGCGATCAAAAGCGTAAAGACTGCGGTCAACAACATGAAGACCAACGCCTGCACGACGCCCACCAGGAGTTCCATAAAATAAAACGGGATCGGGATCAGCCAGGAAAGCGCCGGCACCAGGTGTGCCATCGATTCGAGCATGTTCTCGCCGGCGTAAACGTTGCCGTAAAGCCGGAAGCTGAGCGAGATCGGCCGAAACAGGATGGAAACGATTTCCAGCCAGCCGACCATGAAAAAGACGATGATCATGAGGATCTTCAGAAGCGCCTTTCGAATCACCCTTTCGGTCCGAAAAGATGGAGGATGAATCCGCCAAACCCGTTTTCCTGCAAGCGCCCAGACGATCCAGAGGGCAAAGAAAACCACCGCCATCGCGAAGGTGAGATTGAGATCGGCATTGGCGCCGCGGAGCAGCGGACGATCAACCTGGAAGGCGTTCGTCACCGGATCGTGATGTCCCCAGCCAACGGTGCCGACTCCGGGAATCAATCCGAACCAGTTGAGGAACAGGATGAAGATGAAAATCGTGGCGAAAAACCAGAAGGTCTTCCTGCACCAAATGGGAGCCGATCACGCTCTCGAGAAAGTTGTAAAGCCCTTCCACCATCCATTCCCAAAAGTTTTGCGATGCCGTCGGCACCGGCTTGATTTTTCGGGTCGCCAGTTTGAGCAAAAACGATGATTCCGGCGGCGACGACCCAGGTTACGAGCATGGAGTTTGTGACCGTAAATTCTCCCAGGGTAAAAAGTGGCGCGGCCTTCAGAGAAAGCGCTTCGTGCTTTTCCGCCGGCCGCGCCGGGAGCCGGCGCCAATTCCGCGCCATTCGCGCAAGGCGCAAAACCTCCGAAAGCGAGCAGGGCAAGAACGCTCAGCAAAAGCGGCAATAAACGAAAATAGCGATCGACCATGCGTGGGTTCGGAAAGCGGCGTCTTCCGGTTATCGGTCAGGCGCGACCTGCTCCCGAACGGAACAGGCGTGCGCCTCAAGGCCGCTCACGTCGCGCATACAGAAGAGCATGTTGCCAGCGCTGACAAGCGACTTTCGCGGAGTTTTTTTCCGCGGGAAAATCAGCTCGAAAATCGCGGCTGCCGAGCTCGCTATTTCGCCGGGCACACGTTCCTGCTGAAACTGGCGGCGCAACCACCGGCGCGCTCGGATCTCGCACGGGCTTCGACTTCCTCCGCGACTTCCATCGCTTCGCGATAGTGCGCTTCCAATTGGGCGATGTGGACTCGCTGCTCGAAATTTGCCGCGATCGACTCGCTCGCCAGCACGCCCATCTCGCCAAAGGAATGCTGCGTGCGCGTGATCTTCTTCATCTCGGCGGCCAGCGCCTGATAGTCGCGCTCCTCCACCAGCGCTCCGCAACGTCCATCTTCGACCGCCTCGGGAATTCCGCCGTGCCGCGTCGCGAGCACCGGCATGCCGGTCGCCATCGCCTCGAGGATGGAATTGGGAATTCCCTCCTGGTTTTCGTCCGCGGGCATCTCGCTCGGGTGCAGAAAGACGTGGCAGCTGTGATAGAGCTCCAGCAGATCCTTCTGCGAAAGAAAGCCGGTAAAGTGGACATGATCGCTCACGCCCAACTGGCCGCGAGCGCTTCGAGCACCGGCTGCAGCGGCCCTTTGCCCGCGATGAACAACTCCGCCCGCGGATTTTCGCGATGGAAGAGAGCGAAGGCGCGCAAACAAGTCGTCAGGCCCTTTTTCGGAATCAGACGGCACGCCTGCAGAAATCTCCAGCGCCCCTCGACAGGCGCTTCGCCGGCGGACCAGTGGGAAATTGCTCCAACGGAATTCCCGTCCGATTGATCCGAATTTTTTCCGGCGGACAGCCGAGCCGGATGAGACGCTGCTCGAGCGAGCGCGAACGCGCCAGCACGAGCGGGACCGAATGAAAAACTCTTCTCAACTTCGCTGCGTAATCCGGGCTTTCCGCCTTCAACATCACATCCGCGCCGTGAAACGAAACGATGCACGGCTTATCCCAACACTGGATAAACGGCAGCAAGTGGACGCCGGTGTGGCCAAAATAAATGTGCATCAGATCGGCACCGCGGCGTTCGAGCAGATTGGCGAGCAGTTGATATTCGCCGCGATAAACGATCGGCGGCTGCCGTTCCACGAATTTCAGCCAGCCATGCCGGAACGGATTTATGCGCGGCGCCGGGATCAGCTCGATGTCATCGAACGGGAATCGGTCGGTGTTCTGCATCTTCTTCGTCATGACGAAGGTCCGCACATCGCGCAGGGCCGTGACCTGCCGGTAGATGTGGAGCATCTCCGATTTAAGAAATGTTGTGCAGTAACTTGCGACGACCAATTTCGACATAATAAATGGGGAACTCCCTCGTGGTATGGGCCAAAAAGTCGTGAACACTTAACGCATTGGCTTCCGCTTGTCTAACTGTATTCGTTTCTCCCCCGGCCTGCGGTCTTCACATAAGAAGACACCGTGGAATCGATCTTGTCCAAGCTCCGGTTTCGTCGCAACCGACGTCCAACGCATGCTTTGAGATCTTCGATCCCTTCGTTCTCTTTCGCCGAGACCGGCACCACTTCGCGATCCGGAAAACGCCGGCGAAAGGCGGCCAGGTTCTCCTCCGCTTCCGGTAAATCCATCTTGTTCGCCACCACCCACCACGGCCGGTGCGCAAGGCGCGGATCGTAGAGATCGATCTCGCGCCGCAGATGTTGCAGATCTTCGATCGGATTGCGGCCCTTCGCTCCCTGCCATGTCGAGCACGAAGAGAAGCAAACGACAGCGGGTGATGTGCCGGAGAAAGGCGTGCCCGAGACCGAGATTCCGATGCGCTCCTTCGATCAATCCCGGGATGTCCGCCACCGTCGCGCGGCGATAATCGTCGAAATCCACGACGCCAATCATCGGATGCAAAGTCGTGAACGGATACGGCGCCACCTTCGGGTGCGCCGCGGAAATCCGCCGCAGAAGCGTCGACTTTCCCGGCGTTCGGATAACCGACCAGCCCGGCGTCCGCGATCGTGCGCAATTCGAGAATGAAAGTCCCCTCCTCGCCTTCCTCGCCCTCCGTGTACTGGCGCGGCGCACGGTTGCGCGAGCTCTTGAAATGGACATTTCCTTTGCCGCCCTTGCCCCCGTGACAGAGAATAAATTCTTCGTTAGGCAAAGCCAGATCCGCGATTTGCTCGAGCGCCATCTCAGGGCCCGCTCCGGTCGCGTCGGTCGCCGGCGTCGCCGAATCCGTGAAGGCCGACGGCTCGCCTAACGAATCGATTCGATGCACCACGGTGCCGACCGGCACCTTCACGATTTTCGCCGGCGCGCCGCGGCCGTGCATTTGCTTTACCCATGCCATGCGCCCCATTCTTCGCCTTGATCAACGGCTCGTAAAATAGACTCGCCAGATTGTCCGTATGCTCGTCCGCGCGCAGGATCACGTCGCCGCCCCTGCCGCCGTCGCCACCGTCCGGACCGCCCCGCGGCACGAATTTCTCGCGACGAAAACTGACGCAGCCGCGCCCGCCGTCGCCCGCCTTCGCGAACACCTTGATCCGATCGACAAACATCGCGACACCATACACCGCGCCGCGCATAACGACAGCCACCAGAAGGCAGTTTGCATCCCGGGAGCGGGACTCACAGCAACGTTCGTCGCGTTTCTCGTCGCGAAACGCGCCCAACGCTCGCCGACTTCGTACCAACGACTCGTAAAGTGCTTCGTCTCCTGCGCGATCGCGCCCCAGCCAAACTTCTCCTCCGCCCGTTTCCGTCCCGCGCGTCCAAACTTCTTCTGCAACTCCGGATTCGCCATCAACTGGTTGATCCGCGTCGCCAGGTCGCGCTCAAACTTTTCCGGATTCGTCGGCTCAAACGGGCTCTCCGTCATTTGCTCGACCGGGACGAGAAATCCCGTCTCGCCGTCGACCACGACCTCCTTGATTCCTCCGACCGCGCTCGCCACCACCGCCGTCTCGCAAGCCATCGCCTCGAGATTGATGATCCCAAACGGCTCGTAAATCGATGGACAACAAAAGACCGCCGCCTGCGCGTAGAGCTGGTGCACCGTTTCCTTGTCGACCATCTCGTCGATCCAGATGATGCCGCTTCTCTTCGCCTGCGCCGCGTTCACCGCCGCTTTCATTTCTGCCGCGATCTCCGGCGTGTCCGGCGCGCCGGCGCAGAGCACGATTTGAAAATCCGGATCCATGAATTGGATCGCGCGCACGAGATGGATGATTCCCTTTTGCCGCGTGATCCGCCCAACGAAGAGCAGATAGGGCTGCGTCGGATCGATCCCGTGTCGCACCAGCGCATCCGTCGCATCGGTCGGTCGATATTCGTCGAGATCGATCCCGTTGTAGATCACGTGCAGTCGCTCCGGCTCGATCTGGAAAAGCCGTTCCAGATCCGCCTTTGTCCCGTTCGAGACCGCGATGACCGCATCGGCCATTTCGAGCGCCGTCTTTTCCAGCCAGACGGTAAAATCGTAACCGCCACCCAGTTGCTCGCGCTTCCACGGACGCAGCGGCTCGAGCGAGTGCACCGTGATGACGAGCGGAATGCCGTAGTTCAACTTCGCCAGGATGCCGCCGAAATGGCTGTACCAGGTATGGCAATGCACAACGTCGGCGGTGATGTTTTGGTGTTGAAATCGAGACAGCGCTGAACCGCTCCGAAGACAGAACGCAACGGCTTGGGACACGTGTAGGCGTCCGTCGCGAGCTCGAACCCGCGCACCTCAGGATTCGTGCCTAACGACTGCTGATCGCCGAAACAGCGCACCTCCACTTGCATCAATTTCGCCAGCTCCCGCGACAGGTAATCGACGTGCACCCCGGCCCCGCCATAGATGTGGGGCGGGTATTCGTTCGTTAAGAAAAGCGCCTTCACATTCTCCTCGTCTATCCCGATCCGGCGGAGCGCCGAAAGGGACCTCGCAAATGCAACCTTCGTTTCCTCCATACTCAAGACGTCGATTACAACTGTGGGATCCTTCGGCGTCCTGCGCCGGCCTCAGGATGACAGAAAAAAGAGAGAGCGCGAGCCGCTCCTATTTCGCGGCGTTCACGAGCAACACCGGCACATTCGCCCGATGGCGCACCTGCGTGATCGTGCTGCCGTAAAGCAGATCCTCCAAGAACCGGTGGCCATGCGTCGTCATCGCAATCAGATCGCACTCCTCCTCATCCGAAATCTTGAGAATGCCGGCGGCGGGATCGCCCAGCTCGAGCTGCGTTTTTACCTCGAAGCCCCTGCGCACGCAACTCGGTCGCCATCTCTCGAGATAGGCGCGGTCCACCTTCATCTCCTCGGAATCGGCCAGCTCAAAGCGATTGTAGTTCCGCGCCGCCCAGCCATCGGCCACATGCACGAGGAGCAGCTCCGAGCCGTGGATCTTGGCCAGCTCGGCAATATGCGGAAACATCGCCCGGTCGGTGCGGCTGTTGTCGAGCGCGACGAGGATTTTCTTATACATGGTTAGCCGACAGTTTTAAGTGTTAGGTCCAAGTCAAAGAAACGCGCAGCCCCCGCACTTCTCCATTTAAAGCTCAAAACATAAAGCTTAAAGCTGATCCAGTCGTTTATGCCTCGTCCTCTTGAGCCGGCCGTTCTGGCGATCGATCTCGGCACCTCCTCTGTCCGGACAGCGCTCTTCGATGAAAACGCGAAACCCATCCCCCGTTCCAACGCCAGCCAAGCTGTTTTGGCTTCGCCGCACTCGGCCGCGACTATTTCGCCGCGTCGCGCGCTGGGTCTCTCCCGCGGAATGGATCTTCGAGCAGATTTTGCAGTCCGCGCCTGCAGTCATTCGATGGCCAGCGGCACGGGCCTCTACGATTTCGCGCGCCGCGATTGGGACGCAGAGCTCATCGAAGTCTGCCGCCTAACGAGATCGCAGCTCGGAATTCTCTGCGATGAAGTGAACGCCGACGGCCTGACCGTTTATCCCGCGATCGGCGACGGCGCGGCAAGTAACCTCGGCTCGGGCGCGTCAAAATCGACTCGAACAGCTCCTCTCTGGCCGGGGTCAGCGCCCCCCGGCTGACAGGCGTTACCCTCGATCCAGCGCCTTCAACCAACTCATGACGAGCGTGTGCTTCTGCCGTCTCGCCGGAACGCTCGAAAATGAAAAGCAGGTTGGCGAGCATGCGCATCAGCACCAGTCGCGGCGAAGCGGGCGCGAAATAACTCGACTGCGTCTTGAGCCGTTGCCGCGCGAGAATCGCCTCGCAGTCGGGCCGCGAGAGGATTCGCCCCTGGTGAAACGGATCGAACAGGATCCGCTCATAACGCGCGATGAAGTGGCCCGGCAGATTGATGCCGTCGATCTGCATGTTGGCACGGCGACCGACGATCACATAAAGCATCACGAGCGAGATCGGGATGCCGAGGCGCGTCTCGATCACGTCGCTCAGGAGGGAGTTTCTTCGGATCGTAATATTCCTCGGCGTTGCCGCGCAAACCGAGGTCTTCCGCCATGAACGTCGTTAGGGCCTGCAGCCGTTCGCGCGCCGAGCCGGCTTTGGCGACCAGCATGCGCAGCCGGCGCCCCCATGCGTCGAGCTCGCGCCGCAATTTCGCCGATCGGCGCGTCCGGTTCAAAACAAAGCGTCAACAGCCACCAGGCCGCCTCGATGTCGCCGTGCTCCGGAAACAGGTGCGCGCAGAGCAGCATTTCGTCCTGCGCCTGGTCGGTCTCGATTTTCTCGAGCACCTCGCGCACGTGCGCCGTGACCGCCGCGTCATCGAGGGAGAGGAGATCGCGCAAGGCCGCGAGCCCGTCGCTCCCGGATTCGATCAGCTGATCCTTCAGCAGAGCGACCGTCGCGGGATCGTTGTCGCGCAGGAGCCGCACGATCGCGTCCTTCTGGAACATGTCTCCTTTTTACGATTTTCGCGCTCACGCGCGCAAGCTGCGCGCGGCCAACCCGGAGACGCCTTCTCCTGGGAGATGCGGCGCCGGCATCGTTAGGGCATTGGACCTAGGCTCGGACCATCAGCGGCGCCAAGACAGAGCCTGCTGCAATCGTTAGGCGGGCCAAGCGAGCCATCGAATCGCCTGACCGTGTCATTTGTCGTGCGCCTCGAGGATGATGGTCGCCATCCCGCTATTTTCGGTGTGGCTGAGACTGATCCAGATTTGCTCGACTCCGCGTTCGTTAGCCATCCTCTCCGCGCCGCCGCTCAGCACGACGAATGGTTCGCCGCTTTCTTTCTTTTGCACGTCGAGATCGCGCCAGCCCATCGATTTGCCGATGCCAGTGCCGAAAGCTTTCGAGAGCGCTTCCTTCGCTGCGAAACGCGCCGCGAAATGGCGCGCCGGAAATTTCATCGAATTGGAATAGGCGATCTCACCGGCGGTAAAGACTCGCTTCAGAAAACGATCGCCGAAACGCTCGATCGAATTTTGGATCCGATCGCAATCGACCAGATCGATGCCGATGCCGATAATTCTCATCCCCGGTAGTTTTGCATTAAGGCAAGCATTTCGCTCACCGCCGATTCGATCCCGACCAAGATCGCGCGAGCCACAATCGAATGACCGATGTTCAGCTCAGCGAGATGCGGGATTTGATGGATGAGAACGATGTTGCGGTAGTTGATGCCGTGGCCGGCATTGACTTGCAGGCCGAAGTTTGACGCGCGCATCGCCGCCTCGCGCAGCCGTTCGAGTTCCTGTTGCTCGACCTTTTCCGTGAACGAATTCGCCAGCCCGCCGGTGTGCAGTTCCACCATGTCCGCTTCGAGTCGCACCGCCGCATCGACCTGCTCCGGCGCTGGATCAATGAAGAGGCTGACGCGAATCCCGGCGGCATGCAGACGTTTCATCGTCGGCCGCAGTTCGCGCTCGTGCCTAACGAGATCGAGACCGCCCTCGGTTGTGATTTCCTGGCGTTTCTCGGGCACGAGACAAACCTCGTCGGGTTGCAGGACGAAGCGCGAAATCGATGATCTCGGGCGTGTTGCCCATTTCGAGATTGAGCTTCGTCATGATGTTGGCGCGAAGCCGTTCCAGATCGCGATCCTGCATGTGGCGGCGGTCGGTCCGCAGATGCGCGGTGATGCCGCTCGCGCCGGCACGCTCGCAGAGGCTCGCCGCCACGACCGGATCGGGTTCGGCATTCTTCGAGTCGGGCGTCGTCGCGTAACGCGCCTGCCGGAGCGTGGCGACATGATCGATGTTAACGCCGAGCTGCAGGGTTCCCATCAGACTTCAATAGGAGCGCGCCGCCGCGAAAGGCAAACGCGAAGATAAGGAGAGCCGGCACATCGCTCTCAGGAGCTGTGCTCCCCGCCGCCACGTCCTACGGCAGCACTTCGAACTGGCTCATCAGCCGAAACATTTCGTAGCGCTCGTCGATTTCCTCGTTCGTTAGGCGACGCAACCGCTCGAGGCTGAAGGCTTCCACGTTGAAGCTCGCCAGCACGCTCCCGTAAATGACCGCCTTGCGAAGCAGCGCGAAATCAACTTCGCTCTCACCATGGCCGGCCAGATAGCCCGCCAGGCCGCCCGCGAAGGTGTCCCCTGCCCCGGTCGGATCGTGAATGTCTTCCAGCGGATATGCGCCGCAGCTGAAAAAATCGTCCGGGTCCGAAAAGCAACGCACCGTGTTCGCCTTTCTTCACCGCGACATACTTCGGACCCATCCGTCGAATCGCGCGCCCGGCCCGGATCAGGCTCGTGTCGCCGGTCATCTGCCGCGCTTCGCTGTCGTTCAGGATGAGCAAATCGATCCGCGGCAGGAGCGCGTCGAGGTCCTTGCGCGTCGTCTCGATCCAAAGATCCATCGTGTCGGCGACGACAAAGCGAGGCTGGCGCATCTGGTCGAGCACATGCGATTGGAGCGACGGCGCGATGTTGGCGAGAAGCACGAATTCCGTTTCCCGAAAATTTTCCGGCAGCTCCGGCTCGAAATTTTCGAAGACATTGAGCGCGACCGATTTTGTCTCCCGCGTGTTCAGATCCCACGCGTATTCGCCCGACCAGCGAAACGTCTTGCCCGCACCCGCTGCACGCCGGTTGCGTCGATGTTGCGCGATCTTCCAGAATTCAAATTCCGATTCGGGAAAATCGTCACCCACGACTCCGACCAGCTTGACCGGTGCAAAAAAACTCGCGCCGACCGCGGCGTAGGAAGCGGAACCGCCGAGCTGATCGGCGTGTTCCTCGACCGGTGTTTTGACGGTATCGAGCGCGATGGAACCAACAACGAGAACGGACATGAGTTATTTCTGATTTCGATTTCTGATTTCTGACTTTCAACGAGCAGCTCTTTCGCCGCGCGGGTGGCGGCGGCAACATCTCCGCTTTGCAGCAGGCCAGATACGATGACGGCGCGCTTTGCGCCAGCCGCCAAAACAGCGGGGAGATTGTGCGAGCTTGATTCCACCGATGCAGAAAGATCGGAAGCTGGACCAGCTCGTGAACGCGCCGAATCTCGCCGATGCCGATCGGTTGAGTAGTCGGGCTTCGTCGGAGTGGCGAAGAGCGGACCAAAGCCAATGTAGTCCGCGCCTTCGGCCGCGGCGGCGGTCGCCTGGGCGAGGGTGTGGGTCGATTTCCCGATCCAGCAATCGCGCCTAACGATTTCGCGCGCGGCGGCGATCGCGAGATCGTCCTGGCCGAGATGCACGCCTTCCACCGCAACGTCGCGGGCGATCTCCGGATGATCGTTGATGATCAGCGGGACGCCCGCGGCGCTCGTTAGGCGATGCAGCTTTTCCGCCAGGCCGGGTGAGCTCCGCTGATCGTCTGCTTTTTCCCGCGAAGCTGAATGAGATCGGCGCCGCCGCGAATCAATTCTCCCGCGACCGCTTCTGCGTCCGCTCGGCGCGACGTAGCCGAGATCGAGGATCGCGTAGAGCCGGCACGCGCGCGAGTGCATCCACTTCCGGCCCAATCAATCGCGCAGGCTGCCGTTCGAAGGCCGCAGCTCAAACGTTTCGGAGTTCATCATCCGGTCGACGAAGCCGGTGTCGTAGTTGCCGTTGCGGAAATCGGCGTTGCGCATGATCGCGTTGTGAAACGGAATCGTCGTCTTGATGCCGGTGATGAGATATTCGCCGAGCGCGCGCCGCATCCGCGCGATGGCCGACTCGCGCGTCGCGCCGACCGCGATGAGCTTCGCGATCATCGAGTCATAATTAGGCGGGACGGTGTAGCCGGTGTAGACGTGCGAATCGATCCGCACTCCGCGACCACCGGGCGCGTAGTAGAAATTGATCCGCCCGGCCGAGGGCTGGAAATTGCGCGCCGGATCCTCGGCGTTGATCCGGCACTGGATGGCGTGCGAACGGGCCATCGGCTTGGCGACGTGCGGCGAGAGTCTGTCGCCCGCCGCGATGTGAATCTGCTCCTTCACCAGATCGCAGCCGTAAACTTCCTCGGTGATGGTGTGCTCCACCTGGATGCGGGTGTTCATCTCGATGAAGTAATAATGCCCTTCTGATCGACGAGGAATTCCATCGTGCCCGCGTTCACGTAGCCGACCGATTGCGCGAGCTTGACCGCGGCCTGCCCCATTCGCTTGCGCAGCGCGGGCGTGAGGAGCGGCGACGGACATTCTTCGATCACCTTCTGGTTGCGCCGCTGGATCGAGCAATCGCGTTCGCCGAGGTGCACGGTGTTGCCATGGTTGTCGGCCATGATCTGAAACTCGATGTGGTGCGGATTCACGATCAGCTTCTCGATGTAGACTTCGGCGTTGCCGAACGCCTTCTCCGCTTCCATCCGCGCGCCGTGGAATCCCTGCATGAGGCTCACTTCGTTATGCGCCGCGCGCATCCCGCGACCGCCCCCGCCGGAGACGGCCTTGATCATCACCGGGTAGCCGATCTTCTTGGCGACCCTGACCGCCTCGGCTTCGGTCTCGACGATGCCGTCGCTGCCCGGCGTGACCGGCACACCGGCTTTCCGCGCCGCGGCCCGGGCGGAATTCTTGTCGCCCATCGCGCGCATCGCGGCCGGCGTCGGACCGATGAACTTGATTTTGCAGCTCTCGCAGACTTCGGCGAAGTGCGCGTTCTCGGCGAGGAATCCGTAGCCGGGATGAATCGCGTCGACGTCGCCGACTTCCGCCGCGCTCATGATGCGATCGATTTTCAGATAACTATCGGAGCTCGGCGCCGAGCCGATGCAGATCGATTCGTCCGCCAGCTGCACATGGAGCGAATCGACGTCGGCCTCGGAGTAAACCGCCAGCGTGCGGATGCCGAGTTCCTTGCAGGCGCGAATGACGCGGAGGGCGATTTCCCCGCGATTGGCGATCAGGATTTTTTCGAACATGCTAGAGATAGCGCAGAGCTGTCCCAGCCGTGGCCGAGGGACCACAAGAACACAAGCAAATGTGAGGCCCTTGCTCGCTCGGGATGACAAGCCGAGCTCTAACGAACTTTGAACAAGGCCTGGCCAAACTGAACGGGCTTGCCGTTCTCCGCCACCACCTCGGCAATCACCCCGCTGACTTCGGCCTTGATTTCGTTCATCACTTTCATCGCCTCGATGATGCAGACGACGGTGTCTTCGTTGACTTCCCGGCCGACATCGACAAACGGCGGCGACTCCGGCGACGCCGCGCGATAGAAGGTGCCGACCATCGGTGACGTGATTTCCTTCGTCGCCGCGGCCGGCGGCCGGCGCGGCGGGCCGCATCCTGTCCGGGCTCGCCGCGGCCGCTCCCGGCGCGGCCGGAGCTGCGATCATTTGCGGCAGGATCGGCGTGGCGAAAATGGTTTGTTCCCCCGCGCCCTTTTGCAGCTTCAGGCGGAAGCCGTCCTTCTCCATCTCGAAGACGGAGAGGTCGTTTTTTCTCATCAGATCGATGATGGCTTTGATATCTTTGAGTTCCAAAGGCGCTTCCTTTCCGGCGTTGGTGAGACGTTAGGTAAAGCGGTTTTGCCGACGGGGTCAAGCCGGGCGGTTGGCAGGGCCCTGCGCGGAAGATGCTCCTGCGCGGTGAAAGACGTCCGGCAGTCATCTCCTCGTCGTCGGTCAGAGATGAACCACTACGCAACAGATGCGCTCGCACGTGCGATCGCTCACGATCCTGCCGTCGCGCATTTCGATCCGGCGCGAAGCGGCCGCGGCGACTTCCGCGCTGTGGGTGACGAGAATCAGGGTCGCCAATTCGTTCATCCGCGATTTGCCGCAGCAAGCTCCAGGACGCGCTCCGCCGACGCGGTGTCGAGGTTGCCGGTCGGTTCATCGGCGATGAGGAGCGACGGCCGATGGACCAGCGCCCGGGCGATCGCCGTCCGCTGCTGTTCGCCGCCGCTCAGTTGATGAACAAAGTGGGTCGCGCGATTCGTTAGGCCGACCAGCTCCAGCAGCTCGCGCGCCCGCGCGGTGCTCTCGGCGATCGGCACGCCCTGGAGGAGCAACGGCAGGCTCACATTCTCGAGCGCGTTCATCGTCGGCAGGAGATTGAAGAACTGGAAGACAAGTCCGAGCTGGCGGCGACGAAAGTTGGTCAGCGCCGCATCGTCCGCAGTCGTTAGGTTGAGTCCATCGACCACGATTTCGCCCGCCGTCGGCCGATCGAGCCCGGCGATCAAATGCATCAACGTGCTCTTGCCGCAGCCGCTCGGGCCGACGACCGCGACGAATTCGTGCCGCCGATCGTGAGCGAAACGTCATCGAGCGCATGCACCGAGCGTTCGCCGGCTTCGTAATAACGGCTAACATTTTGCAAAGAAATCATGCCGGCGTCCGCTCATCTACCTACGCCCACGGACCGCGCAAGGACGCCGCCGAAATTTCGCGTCGTCGCCGAGACGGAAGATTACCTCGTGGTCGACAAGCCGGCCTTCCTGCTCATTCATCCGAGCAAGCCCGACGGCACGCCGACGCTCTGGGCGGCCTTGCGCGAGTTGCTCGCCTTCGAGCTGGTCAACGGCGGGCAGGTTTCGATCGTCAACCGGCTCGATCGCGAGACGAGCGGCCTTGTCCTGATCGCGAAAAATGCCGCGACCGCGCGACGCTTCGGTCTCGCGATGGAGCGCCGCCTCATCGAGAAGGAATATCTCGCCATCGTGCACGGCTGGCCGGAGTGGGAAGCGACGCATGGTGGACGCGCCGCTCGCGCGCCAGGGCGAGCATGGACCTTCCGCCATTTGGTTGAAACAGACGATCCATGACAAAGGGCGCGCCGGCGCTAACGGACTTTCGGGTGGAAAGACGATTCGTTAGGCGGAGCGCCGGACGGGAAGATCCGTTCGCCATCGTCCGGGCGATTCCGCGAACCGGCCGGACGCACCAGATCCGTGTCCATCTCGCGCATCTCGGTCATCCGATTGTCGGGGACAAGATTTACGGGCCTAACGAGCAACTTTATCTCCGTTTTATCGAGACCGGCTGGACGGATGAATTGGCAGGCCAGCTTCTCCTGCCGCGGCATGCGCTCCATTCCGCGCGGCTGCGGATCGAAGATCGAATTCGATTGGCAAAGCCCGCTCCCGGAAGGATCTGGCTGAACTGGATGCGCTCTGAAAACACGATCGCCGCGAACCAACACGGTCATCCTGCCGCGAAGCTCGGGATGACGGCAACTAGCATCGCGGTTACTTCGCGTCGTCACCTTCAAATTCAGAATCCGGATCCGCACGCCGCCATCCATCTTATGATCCGTCGCCAGCGTCAGGCCGCCGGACTTCCGGTAATCGTCCCACGTCGCGTGCATCGACTTCCCGGGTTCGGGCATGTAATCCCATGACGTCACGCAGCTTCGTCTGCCGGGTCAATATAAAGCCGGTATTGATCGTTAGGCGTGAGGCCGACCTTGCCAAAGCTCAACCGCAACACCTCGCACTCCGCACCGTCCATTTCCTTCGTGCCTTCGTCGGCCACATGGACGCCGCGATCCTTCAATTTCAGCGGCGCGAGCAGCCAGTAGGAATCGTTCACCCAGCGCGCGTAGGCCGCTTTCGCGTCCTCATCGGACGCCGGCTCAGCCAGGTTCACCGTCACATCCTTGTCCTTCCATTTCACGTGATCGGTTTGCGCGGCGACATCCCAATGATGCTCCGCCGAGAGCACCGTCTGCCCGCCTTTCTCCACCGCAAAAGTGAAGTCGATCGCCTTCACGTTAGGCCAATTCTCGCCGCCGCTCGCCTTCCAGACCGCTTGCGCGAGTTGCCCGGCATTTCCTGAGTCTTCCTGCAGCCAAAACGAGACCCGATCGGGAAGGCAGGCCGCAAGAAAAGAAGAGCGAGCAATTTTTTCATGACTGCAACATGACGATCCGCCGCGCTTCATTGCAATTGCAGGAACTCGAAATATGCTTCGGCCCTTTTATGAAACCATCGCGCTTTTCGGCCGCGCTTGCCCTTTGCGCCACCCTGGTTTTTGCGGCGAACGTCCATGGCGGAGGAGCCGCGGCCCCGGAGCCGGAGAACGCGGTTCTGCAATCGAACGATTTCGAAGCTGCCACATCTCGAGATTCGCCGCGGAGTCTGCCTATCTCCTCAGCATCCTCGGCAATCCCAACAACTACGAGATCGGTGCGCAATTTTTCACCGCCCGTCTCCGCTGGGGCGTCAATCGCGACGACAACAGCTGTGTTTCGCGGTTACAACCAGGTTTATTTCCTCGCCATGGCGGAGCCGATTTTTCGCGGGCCGGAAAATCATTACTTCGGCATTTCGATCGGCTTTCGACACGTCTTCATCCGGCCCGGCTGGCGGTTGCAGCCCTACGCTCTCCGGCGGCGTCGGCGCCGGCTTTATCGACAGCACGGACGCCTTTCGCAACGGTCAGGGGCAGGATTTCACGTTCAATATTCTGACCGCGGCCGGTTTCGATTACCGATTGGACGAACATTGGAAGATCAACGCCGGCGTTCTTTACCAGCACCTTTCGAACGGCGGGCAGACCGATCCGAACCCAAGTCTCAACCTCCTCGGGCCGCAGGTCGGCGCGACGTTTTCTTTCTAGTCGTAGCGATCATCCGTTCGAAAACAATCGAGCAGACATGAGGAATGAGCGCGCCTAACGAAAACGTGCTCGTCGTTAGGCGAAGCCTCTTCGACCAGCTCGGCAGTTTCCACGGACTCAACTTCGAGCCGCAGCGCTATCTCGACGCCATCCTGGCGCGCGGGAACAACTACTTCCTCGCCCGCGCCGCGGCGGAGACCGATCCGACCCACAAGCAAATCATCCCCTACGCCCTCCTCGCCTGCGGCGATCGCGTCCTCCATTACGTCCGCGGCAAGAAAGCCGGCGAACAGCGCCTCGTCGCCAAGGGCTCGATCGGGATCGGCGGTCACATGAACGACGAGGACGAGTCGCTCTTCGCCTGGGACGAACAGGCCTACCGCGCCGGAGTCGAACGCGAGGTGAACGAAGAGGTGCAGATCGAGACGCCGTTCGAAGATCGGATCGTCGCGCTCCTGAACGACGACACGACCGAGGTCGGCCGGGTCCATCTCGGAGTGGTGCACGTTTTTCGCCTCGAGGAGGCAAAGGTGCAGAAGCGGGAGGCGATGATCACCAACCTTGCGTTCCTCACGAAAAGCGAGTTGCAGGAACGTCGCGAAAATCTGGAGACGTGGTCGCAGATTTGCGTCGACCACCTCGATCGATTGTTGGCCTAACGACGGCTGTAGACTTGCTCTGGCGAAGCGCGGTTATCGGCTGGGCCTCCGTACGCAGGCACGCGTCTCCAGAGAGCGAGACGGCTACAACTGCGCGGCGCAGGTCCAGAGCTGCGGATCCAGCTCCGCCCGCGCCCGGCCGCGAGCGGCTCTGCTCGCTCCGATCGCGCAACACCGCGAACAGGGTCGAGCCGGAACCGGAGAGAAGCGCCGCCGCGACCTCCGGTTGTTCGCGCAACCAGACCTTCATCCGCGCGAGAAAGAGATGCTTCTCGAAGACCGGCCGCTCGAGATCATTCTGCAAAGTCAGCTCTCCCAACCGTCTGCGCCGCGTAGTCCACGCCCGGCAGCTCGCGCGAATCGCGCCACCGCTGATAGGCCCACGGCGTCGACACCCCAAACTCCGGTTTCAAAAGCAGCAACGACATCTCCGGCAGCGCTGCCGACCGGCTCCACAATCTCCCCTCGCCCGCGACAACACGCCGCACTCCGCGCCAGAAAGAACGGCACATCCGATCCGATCCCGGCCGCCAGATTCGTTAGGCGAGCAGGCGCGCAGGCGGCCGTCCGTAAAGCTCATTCAAACCGAGCAACGTGCTCGCCGCGTCGCTGCTCCCGCCGCCCAGCCCGGCCCCATGCGGAATCTTTTTCCGCAGCGTGATCCGCACCCGCGGCTCCTCCTTGATCTCCGCCAAAAAAGCTGCGTGCCGCCCGCACCACCAGGTTGTCCTCGCCCGCCGGCAGACTTGGATCGTCGGCGGAAAAGACGAAACCCGCCCCGATTCGTTAGGCTCAATCGTCAGCTCGTCGCAGAGCGAGATCGGCGCCATCAAGGTCTCGATCTCGTGAAAACCGTCCTCGCGCCGGCGCAGGATCTTGAATGATAAATTGATCTTCGCGGGCGCGAAAAGCTGCATAGGTTCCCGCAACCCTGTGTGGAACCGCATGAACTGGCAAGCCGCTGAAATCAAACCGCGCGAACGCATCATCATCGCGCTCGACTGTTCCGACCGAGCGAGGCGGCGCTCGCCCTCGTGCGCCAGACTCTCTCCGCACGCCGGGCTCTTCAAGATCGGGCTCCAGCTCTACACCGCCGCCGGACCCGACATCGTGCGCGCGGTGCGCGACCTCGGCGGACGGATTTTTCTCGATCTCAAATTGCACGACATCCCGAACACGGTCGGGCGCGCGGTCGAGAGCGCCGGCTCGTTAGGCGTGGAGATGCTGACCATTCACCTGAGCGGCGGACGCGCCATGATCGAGGCCGCGGTGCGCGCGGCTCGCTCCGGAAATGTTGCTCCTCGGCGTGACCGTGCTGACGAGCGCCGATGAAGCGACGTTGCGTGAGACCGGCGTCGATTCGCCGATGGAGGAACAAGTGCTGCGGCTCGCACAACTGGGAGCGGAAAGCGGAATCGGCGGTGTCGTGGCGAGTCCGCTCGAGACTGGCTCCGCTCCGGCGCGCGCATGGCTCGAAGATCAAGATCGTGACGCCGGGAATCCGGCCGCGCGGCTCGGCAGCGGATGATCAGAAGCGCGCGCTGACACCGGCCGAGGCGCTCACGCGCCGGCGCCGATTTTCTGGTCATCGGCCGCCCGATCACCGCGGCGCCCGATCCGCGCGCCGCGCTCGAGCAGATCGTGGCCGATGCTGTTTGAGCGGCTGATCGTTCACGACGATCGCGCGCCGGCGAGCGCCGCGATGAACATGGCGATCGACGAAGCGCTGCTCGAGCAGTGCACACTGCCCGGTCCTGCGCTTCTACGGCTGGCGCGCGGCCGTCGCTCTCCTTCGGCTACTTCGGCAAATTTGCCGATATCGCCGTGGAAACGAAGGACGCGAGTCGTTAGGCGCTGGACCGGCGGCGGCAGCGTTCTGCATGGCGAGGACCTGACCTATTCGCTCGTCACACCCGCAAGCGATCCCGCTTCGCCCACGGACCGACCGCTCATCTATGCGGCGCTCCACGGTGCCATCCGCGATGCGCTCCGGGCGGAAGGGCAGGAGACCGAACTGGCCGCCCGAGCCGCACCGAAAATCTCCGACGCCTGTTTCGCCAATCCGGTGCGCGACGATCTCATGCTTCCGCGGTCGCAAGATCGCCGGGGCCGCCCAGCGCCGGACGCGCGGCGGCTTTCTCCATCAGGGCAGCATCCAACTTCCCGGCCTGTCCAGAGCCTTCCGCGACCGATTCGCGTCGCGCTCTTTGCGCCCAGGAGATCGAGCATAAGGATCGAAATTCCGCCGCGAGTCTCCTCGAACGCGCCGCCGAGCTGGCTCGCCGAAAAATACGGAACCGGCAAGTGGTTGCGCCGTTGGTAAGATGCCCTCGTGAGAGCTTTGACTTTAAAAGCCGACCTTCTATCCTGCGCTTGTGAAAATTTCCGCGAACTCAGCCGCCACGGCCAATGGCGTGGCGGGTCCGCTGAGTCGCGTCTTTGAGCCGGTCCAAACACAACTCGACGAGGTGGATCGTCGCATCACGGCGCAAACCGACGGCGTTCGATCCGGCGATTGAAGGTTATGTCGCCTACGCCATCGGCGGCGGGGGCAAACGCCTGCGCCCGCTCGTCGCGCTGCTCAGCGGGGGCGCGACCGGTTCGTTGATCTCGGGTCATCTCGATCTCGCGGTCATCGTCGAGCTGATCCATCTCGCGACCCTGGTCCACGACGACATCATGGACGACGCGGAACGCCGCCGCTCGCAGCCGACGGTCAACGCGCGCTGGGGAAATTCACTCAGCGTCCTGCTCGGCGATGTGCTTTTCGCCCACGCACTCAATCTTGTCGACCGACTTCGACGATACCAACATCAGCCGCACGATCGCGCGGACGGCGACGGAAGTTTGTTCCGGCGAGATGATTCAGACCCAGCGGCGTTTCGATCTGCAACTTTCGCGCGAGGAATATTTCCGAATCATCGGGATGAAAACCGGGTCGCTTTTCGCCTGCGCCGCGGAACTGGGCGCCGTCGATCAGCGGCGCCCCGGATGGGATCGTTAGGCGATTGCAAAGTTACGGCGCCAAAATCGGCACCGCCTACCAGATTTATGACGATTGCCTCGACATCGCGGGGACGGAAAGCGAAACCGGCAAGACGCTCGGAACCGACCTGCGCAAGGGCAAGCTGACCCTCCCGGTGCTGACCCTGCTCGAATCGGCCTCGGCCTTCGATCGCGAACGCTGTTGCGCGCTCGTCCTGGAAGGGAAACTCGAAGAAGTGACCGCGCTGCTGCAAAACTCACCCAGCCAACGGCGCGCTCGGCGCCTCCGATTGAAACCGCGTCGGAGTTGATTCGCGACGCGCAGGCCGAACTCGCGCCACTCACCGCGAACCGTTTCGTCGATTCGCTTTTCGGCCTGGGCGAAGCGCTGCACGAGCTGCTCGAGCAAGTGCGCAGCTAGAATTCTCTGCCGGACGACGCCGGACTTTCCCCACGAGCGAAATGACGGCGCAGCTGAAAATCCGCGAGATGCCGAAGGACGATCGGCCGCGCGAAAAACTGGCCGCACGCGGGGCCAGCGCGCTGAACGACGCGGAACTGATCGCGATCCTTTTGCGCACCGGCGTGGAAGGGTGCCAACGCGGTCGAAGTGGCGCGGCAATTGATCGAGGAATATGGCTCGTTAGGCAGATTGAGCCGTTGCACGGTCAAGGAACTGGCGAAAATCAAGGGCGTCGGTTTCGCCAAGGGGGCGCAACTGGCGGCGGCCTTCGGTCTCGGCCAGCGGCTGGCGCGCGAAAATTTGCGCGGGAAAGAATCGAGACACCGGAGCAGGTTTACGAGCTGCTCGGGCCCGAGATGCGGGCGCTGCACAAGGAATCGCTCCGCATCATCCTGCTCGATACGCGTTACAATCTCATCCGGGTCGAGGACGTTTCGTTAGGCAGCGTCAATGAAAGCATCGCCCACCCGCGCGACGTTTTCCGGCCGGCGATCATTTATTCGGCCTACGCGGTGGTCGTCGTGCACAATCATCCCTCGGGCGATCCCTCACCCGAGCCAGGCCGATCACAGCCTAACGAGACGCTTGCGCGAGGCGGCCGAGCTGCTCCAGATCAAGCTGCTCGATCATGTCATCATCGGCGCGCCGGCGGAGGGACGGCTCCCCTATTTCAGCTTCAAGGAAACGGGCGTGCTGTGAAGATCCACCCGACCGCGATCGTCGATCCCAGCGCCCGTCTCGGCGAGGAGGTGGAGATCGGCCCCTACGCCTTGCATCGGCGGCGGAGGTGGAAATCGGCGCGCGCACCGATCGTGCAATCGCATGTCGGTCATCGAAGGCGCCGTCCGGTTGGGTGCGGACAACCAGATTGGACACGGCGCAATCATCGGCGGTCTACGCCGCAGGATCTGGGTTTCAAGGCCGGGACACGCAGTTCGGTCGAGATTGGCGATCGCAACGTCATCCGCGAGTACGTCACGATTCATCGCGGAACGGCCGCGGATTCCGCGACTCGCCTCGGCACACGACAACTTCCTCATGGCCGGCGCGCATCTCGGGCACAACTGCGCGATCGGCAACAACGTGATCATCGCGAACAACTGCCTCCTCGGCGGCTACGTGGCGGTGGACGATGGCGCTTTCCTCGGCGGGGGCTGCGTTTTCCATCAATTCATGCGGGTCGGTCGGCTCGCGATCACGCAGGGAACTTCCGGCTTTGGCAAAGATATTCCGCCGTTTGTCGCCGCGGCCGGCGTGAACAAGGTGGTCGGCTTGAATGTCGTCGGCTTGCGCCGCGCCGGCTTTAGCGCGGAAGAGCGCGCCGAGATCAAAGCTGCGTTTCGTTTGCTCTACGAAAGCGGCCTGAATGTGAGCCAGGCGCTCGCCCAGGCGCGCGCGCAGAAGTGGGGCGAAGCCCGCGCAGGCGTTTTTCGATTTCGTCGCCAGCGCGAAGCGCCGCGGAATCTGCGGACTGCGGCGGGCGCGCGGCACAAGCGACGCGGAGAAGCGTTAGGGAGCGGAGTCGCGTCGGGCACCGACGGATTATTCAACTTTGATGCCGAACTTCGTGACGAGTTTCTTCGCGGCGTCGTCCGTCTTGGAAAGATCAACCAGCCCGCGCACGAGTTTCTCGAGACCGGACTGCACCTGCCTGGCCTGATCGACCATCCGCACCTGCTGTTCCTGTAATTGCTGAGCCGCTGCGCCGGGTGGCAACGCCGACCCAAATTTCCCAGGCGAAAACCAGGACGCAGGCTGAGACCGATCAGAAACACCGGCCAGAACCCGTGATAGGTCGGCGAATGCTGATGCGCCGGCCGAATGGATGTGAGGCTCCTGATCCATCGTCACGGTGCAGGCGCCGCGGCGGCGGGTGTCGCCAAGGGATTGTAGCCGCTGTCCTGCAGGAGCTGTCGCATTTTCTCATCGGTTTGCGCGGCAGCGGCCATTTCGCGGAGCAGGTTGGTGCCGATCTGCTGGCTAAGCGCGCCCTTGTTGATGATCGCCTGCTGGGCCTGCACGGCTTCCTGGAGCTTGCGGTTCTGGTGGGCAAAAACAATCGAGACCAGGCTAAGGCAGAGGCAGGCCACGCCGATCACCATGAGAAGAACAAACTGCCAGCGCTTCATTCGCCTGACGAATAGCAGAGCAGGGCAGAGAGCGTCAATCCGAAAGCAAGCTACCTCAGTGCGAGCAGGGCGAGCATCCGCCCGGTGCGGGCTTTCTCCGCCCGGTAGGAATAATAGCGTGACAAATCACAGGCGGTGCAACGGCCGCCGTCGTGCACCTGCTCCACGCCCGATCGGCGCACCTGCCTAACGATCTCGGCGGCAAAATCCACCTCGTAATGCGGTGGACGAATGCAGGGACTGAGCTGGACGACGAGATCGCGCGGCACGGAGCCAAAGTGCTCACGCATGTCTCCGATCGCCCGCTCGACGATCGCCAGCTCGGTCCCTTTCCGACCCGAATGGACAAGGCCGAGGCAGTGCCTGACTGGATCGACGAGAAAGATCGCGCAACAATCCGCGACATAAATGCCTAACGAAACCCCAACTTGATTCGTGATCAGACCATCCGCGCCGTCGAAGCATCGTTCCCCAGACAACGGCTGGTCGATCACGGCCACTTCCGCGCCGTGAACTTGTTCCGCGGTCGCGAACGAGTCGGCCGCAAAGCCGAGGTCCGCCCGCAAATTGCGGTGCGCGGCATCGAGCCGGCTCAGCGCTTCGGCACGATCGGTCGCGACATCGATCCCGGGGACACGCCCGACAAATCCGTGCCTGACGATAGACAGCTCGGTCAGCGACGGAAAGAATTCCACCGCCGATTCCGCGGGGCCGCGGCGGGCGCGCGCATCGGGAATCTATTTCGGCGACGGCGTGGCCTTGGGCGCTGCCGTCGTCGTGGTGGTCGTCATCCGCGTCTCGTTCCGCGTGTGGGTGAGCGGATCGTCGAAGTCGTAGTGGTAGTTCGTATCGGTGGCGGTGGCACGATCGAATTCGGCGAGATCGGCATTGTAGCTGTAGAGCGCCGAGAGCCGGGTTGATTGCGCCTGGGTGAGCTGGACTTGAGCATTCAAGACATCCAACTGCACACCGGCGCCCACCCCGAACCGGGCCGTCGCCAAACGCAGCGCCTCGTAGGCCGTTTCGACATTCTTTGACTGGCTTTCGTAGAGCTCGCGATCCTGCTGCAGATTGGAGTAGGACTGCTGAATTTCCAGCTCCACCTGCAGCACAAGGTCGTCGTAGGCGATCTTCGACTGGCTGAGCGTCGCCCGCGCCGATTTCACCGCGCCGACGGTTTCCAAGCCGTCAAAAATTGGCACGCTGCCGGTTACGCCCCAAAACCAGCCGGCGACGCCATGGCTCAGATCCCTCGAGATTTGCGAACTCTCCCAAATGCGGCCACCGCTCAAGCTCAAGTTCGGCTGGATACCGGCATAGGCGCCACGCAACTGCTGCACCTGCACGAGAATGTTCGCGCGCTGCTGCTTCAGGGAAGGCCGGCGCTCTTTGCCCAACTCGATCGCGGTCGTCAGTGGCATATCGCGCGGCGTAAACACCAGTTCGCCGACGCATTCGAGCGGCGCCTGGTCGCCGCGCTTCGGATTGAAATCGAGGCCGATGGTTCTCGCGAGCTGGAGCTGGGCGATGCGGTAATTATTCCGCGCCGTAATCAGCGCCGGCTGCTGGTTGGCCAAAGCGACTTCCGCCTGCAAAACGTTGAATCGCGGCACAGTACCGGCTTCGAAGCGATTCTGCTGATCCTTCAGCTGGGCCTCCAACAGATTGACCGATTCCTCCTGCACACCAATCAGCGCCTTGTTGAGAATGACTTGATAAAATTGCTGGCGCACGGTCGCGATCACCTGGTCGATCGTGTTGCGCAAGGCATAAAGACTGGCATCGGTGGCCGCCGCCGCGCCCTTGATCGCCGGGATAACCGACCCGTTGTAGAGGAGCTGCGACCCGGTCAAACTGACGTTGTAGGAATAATCGCTCACCGAGAAGGTAGTAGCGACGCCGACGCGCAGACTTGGATCGGTGAAATTGAAGGTGCCTGGGGCGTTGAGGTGCGGTATGACCTGCGCGCGCACCTGAATCTGCACGCCTTTGGTGCGCCGAATCTCCTGGCGCCGCCGTCAAGACGGCGGGATTGTGTTGGAAGGCCCTCTCGATTGCCTGGCGCAAGGTAAAGCGGGGCGCTGAACTGGAAGTGGTTGTTGTCTCGCTGCCGGCTCCGGCACTGGAGGCCAAGCGCGAGCGCACCGAGGAACACAGCGCACTGGTGACGCATCGGCCATAAAAAAATGCGCGTGCGGCAGAAGCACTCGATGCGCTGAATGGCGGAAAAGATTACTGCCCCCGCCGGGTCACGACTCATTTATGTTGGCAGTAATCGTATATCTTGCTGTAGATTTGCAACCACGATTTTTGCTCACCCGGCGAAAGGTGCGCCATCATCTTCATGAGGTTGCAAATCATCTCCTCACGGATGCGCCGGACGAGCGCCGACCCGCGCGGAGTGATGCAAACCATCACTTTGCGCCGGTCATCCGAGGCGTGGGAACGCATGACATAACCAAGATTTTCCAGCCGCGCGACGAGTCCGCTGGCGGCCGCGGTGGTGTGCCCCATTTTCTGCGCGATGGCCGACATCGTCAGCACCTCCTTTTGATCGAGATAGGTGAGGAGGAAGAACTGCGGGAAGGAGACATTTCCCGGAGCGAGTTCCTTCGAGAGGTTGAGAATGAAGCAGCGCTGCATCTCCATGATGATGTGGGCGAGACGCTCGGCGTCGACGCGAAGTTCATCGGTTTCGCTAGGCAGATATGCAGTAGCAGTTCCCATCTTTGGCACGCCTAAGCTATGAGACGGAACTGGAGTGTCAACCGGCGGGAAGCCGGGCGGGAGGCGAATGTAGATCGCTTCGCTTTGGAACGCGCCGGTTTGCCGGTGAAAGCGCGAATCGCATATCTGCATTCCTCGGCGCGAAGAACGTCTGCAATGCTTGCAACCGCGATGTGAAAATGCTTCTCTCGACCTCCCTGGTGCCGAAGAAATTCGCACGCCGCTGGTTCTAGGAGTTGAACTAACGATGCCGCCGAGTCCGAGAGTTCGACGCCGACCAACTCGCGGCCAACTTGGCCGACATCGTGCCGCGCTACTCATGAGCAGCAGACGACCGTCGAATCCTCTCGCGAGCCGCGTTTGCTTCGAAGCACCGCCGGCATCACGGCGAGCCGCTGATTGGAGTGAGATCATGAAAGTTCAACTTGTCTTGTGTGCCTTTTTTCCCGTTTTCATCGCCGCTTTCACTGGTTGTCCCGCCAATCGGCCTCAAGCTGCGCCCGGCAGCTCCGCATCGGCGCGAGTCGCTTTTGAAAACGACAAAGTGCGCGTGATCGAGTATCACACGGGCTCTGAGAGAGCCATTTGCGGCTTCGGCATGCACACGCACCCACGGCACGTTTACATCATGCTCACCGACGCGAAGATCCGCATCGTCACGCCGGACGGCAAGGAAACTTTCGAGAATGCCAAGGCTGGAGACGTTGGCTGGGCTGATGCCGAACATCACATCGCCGAGAACATCTTGGGCAACAACGCGGGCTGTTACGTCATTGAGATCAAAGACAAAGATTGGAAACCTTCGACCGGGCTTACGAAGGAATAGCAAAGAAAATGGTCCGCGCCGATAAGAGGTGATGAGTGACCAGTGACGAGCCAGAAATCAGAAAGAAGCCCTAACAATGAAAAACTCGTCACTCGTCACCCGTCACTCGTCACTTTCTCCGTGTCCCGTCTTCATCGGCGGCGAATGGCGCGAAATTTCCGGCTTGGAGACATCGCCCGTCTACAATCCGTCGCGCGGCGAAGTCATCGCCGAAGTGCCGATGTGCGGCGCCGACGTCGTAAACGACGCCGTCAACGCCGCGGCCGATGCCTTTCCCGCCTGGCGCGACACGCCGCCGCTCGAGCGCGCGCGCTTGTTCTTCCGCTACCGCCAACTGGTCGAGGAAAACTTCGATCGCATCTGCGAGATGGTCGCGCGCGAGCATGGCAAGACGCTCGCCGAGGCGCGCGGCAGCGCCTATCGCGGCATCGAGAACATCGAATACGCCTGCGGCGTCCCGACGCTCCTGATGGGCGACACGCTCGAAAATCTCGCGCGCGGCGTCGATTGCGAGACGATGCACCAGCCGTTCGGCGTGTGCGTCGGCATCACGCCGTTCAACTTCCCCGCGATGGTCCCGATGTGGATGTTCCCGCTCGCCCTCGCCTGCGGCAACACCTTCGTCCTCAAGCCGAGCGAGAAAGTCCCGCTCACCGCGAATTACCTGATCGAGCTGCTCGAAAAAGCCGGCCTGCCCAAAGGCGTTCTCAACGTCGTCCACGGCGGACGCGAGTGCGTCGACGCGCTGCTCACTCATCCGAAAGTGCGCGCGATTTCCTTCGTCGGATCGTCGCCGGTCGCGAAGCACATTTACGAAACCGGCACGCGCCACGGCAAACGCGTCCAGGCCAATGGCGGCGCCAAGAACTACATCGTCGTCATGCCCGACGCCGACGTGCCGCGGACGGTCGAGGCTCTCTCCACCGCCGCGTTCGGCTGCGCCGGTGAACGCTGCATGGCGGGCTCGACCGCGCTCACCGTCGGCGCCGCGGCCGACCGTCTGCTGCCCTCGTTGGTCGAGGCCGCGCGTGCGATCAAAGTCGGACCGACGGACGTCAGCAGCGCAGCCCGACATGGGTCCGGTCATCACCGCGCAACATCGCGATCGCGTCGCTCAGTCTCGTCGCCAGCGGCGAAAAGGAGGGCGCGAAGATTCTCTGCGACGGCCGCGGCGTGCGCATCGCCGATGCGCCTAACGGATTCTTCCTCGGCGCCACCATCGTCGACCAGGTGCAAAACGAAATGACCCTCGCCCGCGAGGAAGTTTTCGGCCCCGTCCTGAATGTCATGCGGATGGACGATCTCGACCACGCGATCGAGCTCGCGAACCAGTCCGCCTACGGCAACGGCGCCGCGATCTTCACCAACTCCGGCAAGGCCGCGCGCGAATTCAAGCATCGCGTCAAGGCCGGGATGGTCGGGATCAACGTCGGCGTGCCCGCCACGATGGCGATGTTCCCTTTCACCGGCTGGGACGATTCCTTCTACGGCGACCTCCACATCCAGGGCAAGGAAGGCGTCCAGTTCTACACCCAGCAAAAAGTCGTGAGCACCCGCTGGTTCGGCGAAGGCGTCGGCGACGTCTGGAAGAAATGAAATTCAACTTGAACGCCTTACTTCGCTCCCTCTCGATGAAGCGGTCATTTTCCACGCGGGGCGCCTTTTCGCGGCTTATCGAAAACGAGACGGCGGACGCGGTCGCATGATACCGGATCCCATGATCGCCGCGCACGCCCTGCGCCATCGGGTAGGGCTGGCGACCGCGGACAGCGATTTCATGAGCGCGCGGTATCCGCATCTCAAGATCCTGCAACCGTGAGTCTTTTTATCAAAGGGCGAAGAAATTCGTCGCGCCTAACGAGCGCTATGTCGCCAACACTCTTTTTGCGAAGACATATCCACTGCTCGATCCGCGTCTGGTCCTGCGGCACGTCGATCCGACGTGACCCCCTGATGTTGCAAATCTCAGCAGAAAGAGCTGGCTGATGAAGCTGGCCTCCATTCTCTTATTCCTCTTCTTAAGCCGAGGCCATCTCTCGATCGGACTGCGGGCGGGCGAGCAGCTTCCGGCGCCGCCGATTCTGTTGGAGGTCCTAGTCGATCTCCCATTGATTGCGCAAAAAAGGAAAGGTTTTTCCCAAATAACGGAGAGCCGGCCGGCGGCGGTTGAAGAACGTTCTGACATGAAGACGAAAACCAACTCCAGAGTGCGATCATCGCCGATCAAAGAAGACGAAGGTTTGGTGGCGCGTCTCGCAGCCCACCCATTCCTCGCCGGGATGAGCGGAAGACATCTCGGAATTCTCTCCGAATGCACGATGGCAACGCACTTCGAGCCGGGGCAGGTCATCTTTCGCGCGGGCGAGCCAGCCAACGGCTTCTATTTGATCGAGAGCGGGAAAGTCGTCCTCGAGGAGCCGCAAAGCGACGGTGAGCCCATGATAATCGACGTGGTTTCAGGCGGCGAACCGTTAGGCTGGTCCTGGCTTTTTGCACCCTATCTCTGGCAATTCGATGCCCGCGCCATCGAGTCTTGTCGCGCTTTATGTTTGTCTGGCATCATGCTGCGGCAACATCGGGATGAAGATTTCTTTCTCAGCCATGAGCTCTTCAAACGCACGAGTGAAGTGATGGTACGCCGTCTGCAGGCGGCCCGCAGTCGCCTGAGCGCCGCGAAGAAATCAGTTCGTCCCGGCGCGCCGTCTCCTCCCGTTTCCTAGGATGAAACTTTACGTTTCCAAAAATGGCCAGCGCTATGGCCCCTATTCGTTGAAGGAGCTCCGGCAAGAAGTCCTGGCGAATGTGTTCCGGCCGGAACATTTCGCTTCTTCCGACAACGGGCGAACCTGGGAACCGATCAGCGCGGTGCCCGGGATCGGCCCGCTTGTTTATGCGGTCGAAAGCCGACGCCGCGCACAATCTGCTGATCATTCGTTACCGCGGCTGCGTCAGGTCGTCCGCCGTCGAGCGTTGCGCCCGGAAAGTTGCGAGCAGCCTAACGCGTCTAAGACCTGGTTTTCGACTTCTGGCAGATTTCACAGACTTGGAAGCAATGGACGTCGCCTGTGCGCCACACCTCGAACACATCATGCAGTTGTGCAACGAGAAGGGCGTGAGCGCGGTCGTACGAGCGATCCCCGACCCGCGGCGCGATATCGGCCTGCAGATCATGTCCTATTTTCATTATGGGCCGGAAGTTCGGATCAAGACCTGCCGCAGCCTGGAGGAGGCGCGGAAAATCCTCAACGATCAACTCATCATCCGGCGCGCGCGCCGGCGCCCTATTCATCCGAGCGATGAGTAACCCAAAACACGTTTTCACTCTCGGGATCGAGGAGGAATTCCAGATCATCGATCCGGAGACGCGCGAGCTGCGCTCGCACGTTCAGCAGATTCTCGACGACGGCAAGATCACGTTGAAAGAACACGTCAAACCGGAGATGCACCAGTCGGTCGTCGAGCTCGGGACGGAGATCTGTCCCGACATCGCACTGCGCGCGCGCGAGCAGGTCGTGCAGTTGCGGAGCGAACTGGCGACGCCTCGCCGCCCGCCGCGGGCTCGTTGATCGCTTCCGCCGGCACCCATCCGTTTTCGCATTGGATGAACCAGCTCATCACGGCCGGCGATCGCTACGCCACGATCGTCAACGACCTGCAACAGATTGCGCGCGCCAATCTCATCTTTGGCCTGCATGTGCACGTCGGAATTCCTGATCGCGAGGAAGCCATTCAGCTCATGAATCAGGCGCGCTATTTTCTGCCGCACATTTACGCCTTGTCGGTCAACTCGCCTTTCTGGCTCGGCCAGAACACGGGGTTCAAGGCCTACCGGCACAACATCTTTGAGCGCTTTCCGCGCACCGGCATTCCCGATCCGTTTGAGAGCCTCTCGGAGTACGAGGATTACCTGAAGCTCCTGGTCGACACCAATTGCATCGATAACGGCGAAAAAAATCTGGTGGGACATCCGGCTGCATCCCTTTTTCAACACGCTCGAGTTCCGCATCTGCGACGCCCAGTCGCGCGTCGACGATACGATCGCGCTCGCGGCCATGATCCAGGCCGTCGTCGTCAAGTTGCACAAGCTGCTCCGGCAAAATACTTCGTTCCGCATCTATCGACGGCGCGTGATCGAGGAAAACCGCTGGCGCGCGTCGCGCTACGGACTCGATGGGAAACTGATCGATTTCGGTCGCAAATGTGAAGTCGAGACGCGCAGTTTGATCAACGAGATTTTGGAATTCATTGCGCCGGAAGTGCACGAGCTCGGGACCGAACGCGAGATGGCGCACATCGAGCGCATCATGCGCGAAGGCACGGGCGCCGACCGGCAATTGGCCGCCTGGGAAGTCAGGCACGAGGTCAAAGACGTGGTCGATCAGATCGTCCCGCGAGACCTACGAGGGTTTGAAAATCGCGCCCGAGGCCGCAACATCCGGATTCTTGCTCTGCAGTTGCGGCCGTGAGCGCCGCAGAGACATCGGGCGCACCGGCACACTAGTTTTCACCCCGGGCAGCCTAATTCACCGGCCGCGCGAGCGTCAGAGCAGATCGAGCCACGGCGGGCGGATGACTACCTCGGGGTCAGTCGTAATCATCGTAGATTGTCGGTTCCGCGAGGTGATGATGGCGGCGGCGGCGGCGATCTACTTCGTAGTAGGCATCGACCGCCGAGGCCACCCAGCAGAGCACTGGAATGATCAGCCCGAGTCCGGCCGTCGCCAGGCTGAGCAACACCCCGATCCAGACCGCCAGCGGCATTCCCAGCAGCATCCAGAGAAAGCCTGATCCGAAATGGCCTTTAAAGATCTGACCAAGGCCCGGAATGATGGCGCTCAGCACGGCGGCGATGACGTTTGCCGCATGCGTGCTCTGCTTATCCGGCACGTCTAGTGGGCGATTCACCTTTTCAATTACCTCCTTTCTTTATTTAATCCCACAAGAGCGCCATCGTTGCTCACCATCGCTTGGCATAATTGCATCAGATCTTGCCTTTGCGGCCCCGTCGCATGACAAGAACTGAGGAGGAATTAGCAATCCATGGAGAGCGGCCCCCGGCTAATCCGGCCTAAATGAGGCATGCAAATGATCAGCTCAAACCCAACTCGACCTCCAGACGGCAGAATAGAGAGGCTCGACCACGCGGAACCGGCGAGGATCTGGAAAGCGCGTTGTTTCATCCATGAGCACTTGGGAGAGGAGCTTTCCCTGACAAGAGTTGCGGACTTCGTCAACATCAGCCCGAATTATTTGAGCGAGGAATTCAAACGGGTGACCGGCTCCAAATTTGTCGATTACATTGCCCGCACGAGGGTCAAGAAGGCGTGCGAACTTCTCAGCATTTCGAACCTGCGGATCAGCGAAATCGCGTTTGAAGTCGGCTTCCAATCCTTGTCGCAATTCAATCGCGTTTTCAAAAAGCTCTCGGGTAAATCCCCGACGGAATACCGCGCGCCGGAAGCTGGCCATCGGCAAGCGCTGCCGGCGCCGGGTTTGCTACAGTGCAGTTATTAGCACCGTCCTCGCTGCGCTTTCCGCGAGACTCGTTAGGCGAAAATTTCGCCTTATCGCGGGCCTCCCGGATGAGAAACGATACCGTCATCGGAAAGCGTGCCGATCGCCTGTCAAAACAACGCGAATTTTTCTCCGTAAAAATGCGTAGTCCGCTGCAACAGTTTCCGATAACACTGCGGCTGCCGTGCGGCATTCAAGGTTCATCCAATGGTTCCAGCGAGCAGCGAGAAAGAATTCTCTGGTGCGCGGGAGGAAGCGCCGCACTCACGGTCATCCTGCTTTCCTGCAGCACCACCACCCGGACGATCTTGGCGCCGCCGAGCATTCCCGGCGCGAAATATGTCGGGTCGAGTGAATGCGCGACATGTCACGAGGATATCTCGCGCGATTTTTCCACGGCCACTCACGCCCGCTTAAAGGCCCCCGGCGACAACGCCAAAGACGCCGGTTGCGAATCGTGTCATGGGCCGGGCAGTCTTCATGTCGCAAGCGGCGGTGGGTTACACACCATCGTGAACCCGCGCAAATCTCCGGATACATGCTTCCAGTGCCACCTGGAGGTGCGCGCAGCAGTCGAACTGCCTTATCACCACCCGGTGCTGGAAGGGAAAGTCAGCTGCGTTGATTGTCATAACCCGCACAAGGGAAACGCGATCAAAGGCGGCGCTACCAGCGGCATCCAGTCGCTCAAGGGTGGCGGCACCGCTTTACTCGGCCAGAATGAGACCTGCTTCCAATGCCACACAGCGCAGCGCGGCCCGTTCGTGTTTGAACACGAGGCGCTGCGCGAGGGATGCGTGATCTGCCATTCGCCGCACGGATCGGTCAATCAGAAGCTATTAACGGTCCGCAACCAGGCGCTTTGCCTGAAATGCCATTTCCAGCAGCAAACTGCGCCGGGTCAAATTTTCATCGCAGACGTTGATCACTCTAACTTCTTGCAGCGGGGCACCTGCTGGTCGGCGGGCTGTCATGAAGCAATCCATGGCTCGCAGGTGAGCCCAGCGTTGAGGTATTAAGATGGCTAGCATCTTCGTCCCGGCAATTTCGCGCTCGCTGGCACGTGCAACCCCGGTCCTGATCTGCGCTTTTTTTTGGGCGAATGTCTCTCTCCGTGCAGACGATGCGACCGAAGCGAAATCAACGACCGAGCCGAAAGCGGTCGCGGGAGAGGCTCCGGCAGAGCCGGAGTTTAACAATTGGATCGAGCTTTCAATCGGCGGGCTGATTACCAGCGGAGATACCGCTCTTTTTGAGCAGCAGCATCACATGTCGGGCGACGTCTTTGGCGGAATCCACGATCTGCATTACGAGCAAACGGTTGACAAGAACGGACAGTTCTCGATCGATGGGCACGCCATTTTTGATACCGGCGATTATGACCTGACGCTGAGCCTATCTAAGCCCGACTTGGGTTATATCAAGGCAGGGTATAATCAGTTCCGCAGTTATTATGATGGCAACGGCGGATTCTTCCCAGTCAACGGGGCGTTTTTCCCGCCGCCCATTCCCGAGATGTACATTACTCGAGGCGAGGCGTGGTTCGAACTGGGCCTGCAATTGCCGGACTGGCCAGAGATTATCATACGCTATTCGCACGAGTTTAGGCAGGGCCAGAAAGATTCGACCCTCTGGGGTGATACCAATTTGACGGGTCTGACCACCGGTCAAACAACGCGCAAGATTGCGCCAGCGTACCGCGACATTGATGAGGCCCGGGACATTGTCTCGCTGGAAATAAGCAAGACCTTCGGCAACACCGACATCGGTTTGGGCATGCGCTACGAACATGATAATAACAACGACGCCCTCAACCTCCAGCGCAATCCCGACGAAGCCAGCCAGCGCTTTATCACTCAAAAAGAAAGCAACAATTTCGATCTGTTTAGCGGGCATGCGACGACGGAGACGCGGTTCAGTGATTCACTCTGGCTAACGACGGCTTACTCTTACACGACGCTCTCAAGCGACCTGAGCGGATCGCGTATCTACGGACCTTTTTATTACTCCTCCTACAGCGACCCAATCGAGAACCTCGGCCCTCGCGACGAGGGCTACCTAAACCTTGCCGGCGTCTCTAATGCCCAACCAATGGGTGGTCAACGTCAATCTCATGTGGTTGCCAGCGAAGGATCTCACGATTCTCACTGCCTTGCGTTACACCAACGAAAATAAACAAAGCAGCTCGATTTTTCTCAGCACCACGACCCGGACGGACCCTTTGATTCCGATGGCGGCGAGCAGCTTTGAAAACTTCAACACCGTTGCGGAGACATTCGAGTTGCGTTACGCCGGTGTTGCCAATTGGCTCTTTTACGCGAGGGGTGATTGGGAGGAGCAATCTGGCGATATCCACGAGAACATAGTTGCCGAAGGCGAGGCTCTCCCAGGCATCAAGAATCTCGATTTGCTACGCCAAAAATACACTGTCGGCTTCAACTGGTATCCCCTGCAACGGCTCAACGTGGCCGGGCAGTATTTTTACAAGACTTTTCGATACGATAACAGCTCCAACGCCGATGGCCAGAATCTCGAGTTCCAGAATTGGAGCACAAACGACTTCAATATTCGTCTTACCTGGCGACCTAGCCTCCCGCCCTCCCTCGGCACGCTCGCTCTGGTCACGCGCTACGACTACACGACCTCCCTGGTGACCGGCCAGTGGAACATTCCAGACGGTATTTTGCTTGACTCCGAACACACCGCTTGGAATAGCAATCAGGTGATCGGCGAAAGCGTGACGTGGAATCCCCTCGCCCGCCTCTACTTTCAGGGAGATTTTTCCTATGTCCTGAACCAGACGAAAACTCCGGCCGCGAATATTGTGATTGTCCCCGGAGCGGGTCCGACGGTTCTGAATTTTCAGAGCGATTACTGGACGATCGGAGGGAATGTCGGCTTCTTGATGAACGACAAGACCGAGTTTCGTGTCGGCTACAACTATTATCGGGCGGCCGATTACGTGAACAACTCACTGGCCGGCCTGCCTTACGGAGCGGATCAGACGGAGAATAGCGTGACCGCGAGCATGAGCCGCCAACTCACGAAGAGCGTTCGCCTGAACCTGCAGTATGGATACTATAACTACAAAGACGGCCTATCTGGCGGTCACAATGACTATCAGGTACACTCCGTCTTTTCCAGCCTGGTCTTCGGCTTCTAGTTGCCGGGGAGCTTGATGCGAAAGGTTGGGCGAACGGCCGCGTCGATATCGCCCACTGCCCCCGGCTATCTGGGCTTAGCACCGCGCTTAAGCACCATTCGAGTCGCCCGCTTAGGCAGAATCGCCGCGGGCCGACGAA
The DNA here is from genome assembly GCA_963821615.1 of uncultured Verrucomicrobiae bacterium. Classification (GTDB taxonomy): domain Bacteria; phylum Verrucomicrobiota; class Verrucomicrobiia; order Chthoniobacterales; family UBA10450; genus Palsa-1392. Next base: position 306,047 of record CAWGEN010000013.1, read on the forward strand.
CTTTGCTTCTCCCCGGGGTTCGTGAAGTTTGTTTTGTTCGTCCGAGCCTGAAAACGTGATGCGAAATCTTGTCGCCCTGATCACCTCGTTGAAGTTGACGATTGTTTGTCTCGTCGCGGCCATGGCGCTCATCTTTGCCGGGACGCTGGCGCAGGTGCATTTCGGGATTCACGAGGTGCAGCAGCGCTATTTCCAAAGCTGGTTTGTCTGGTGGCCAACGGGCAGCCAGGGCTTCAGAATTCCGGTTTTTGCGGGCGGGCATCTAATTGGCGCCGTGCTGCTGATCAACCTCGTTGCTGCGCACTGGAAACGTTTTCGCTGGGCTTGGAGCAAACTCGGCATTCATCTCACTCATGCGGGTTTGATTATCATGCTCGCGGGCGGTCTCTTCACCGATCTGTTTGCGGTCGAGAGCCACATGCAACTGTCGGGGGGCGAGACGAAGAATTACTCGGAGGATTCCCAAAAGGCGGAGCTGGCGGTGATCGACACCGCGGCGCCAGAGTTTGACCAGGTGACTGCGATCCCGGACGCGCTGCTGCGCCACAAGCGCATTATTGATCACCCCGATTTGCCGTTCCAGGTCGTCGTCCGGCGCTTCTTTCAGAATTCGCGCCTGCAAATGTTGACCAAGGCTGGAGCCGGCGCGAGTCCAGCCGCGAACCAGGGAATCGGCGCGCAAGTTGCCGTGCAGGAAGTTCCGCGGGCAACCGGCCCCGATGAGCGCGATACCGTCAGCGCGCTGATCGAAATCGTGCCGATTGGATCCGCCGCCGACATGGTCAACAATTCGCTCGGAACCTGGCTCGTTTCGGAGGCGCTGGGCGCTCCGCAGGCGTTTTCCAGTGGGGGCCGTACCTGGCAAATCACGCTGCGGCCAACCAGATACTACAAGCCCTATAGCGTCACCCTGCAGAAGTTCACCCATGAACGCTATCCCGGGACCGAAATCCCAAAGAACTTTGCGAGCAAGATCACACTCAATGATCCGGAGCGCGCTCTAAAGCGCGACGTCCTGATCTATATGAATCATCCTCTGCGTTACCGTGGCGAGACGTTCTATCAGGCCGGCTTTCAGAAGGATGACCAGGCGTCCATTTTGGAAGTCGTGCATAACCCGAGTTTCATCGCGCCGTATGTCGCGTGCGTGGTTGTCGGCGTCGGGTTACTCGTTCAATTCGGCTACCATCTCGTCGGATTTGCGCGGCGAAGAGGAACTGCGCTCGCATGAAACGTTATTTCCCCGCGATTCTCTTTGTCCTCGCGCTCCTCTGGGCGGCATCGAGCTGGCGTCCACCGCAGGGCTGCGCCCGGCGATTTCGATCTTGCCAGGTTCGGCAAGATTCCCGTGCTCGTCGGCGGTCGCGTTAAACCACTCGATACCGTGGCGCGCAATTCGCTCCTTATCATTCACGGCAAACAGACCGTTAGCCTAACGAACGACAAACAACTTGGCGCCGTCCCCTGGCTGACCGACACACTCTTCAACGCATCGCTCGCCGATCAGTATCCGGTTTTCGTCATTCAGAATGCCGATGTGCTCGGCCTCTTCGGTTGGGAACAAAAGGACCGGAAATATTTTAGTTACGCCGAGTTGTCGCCGTTCCTGAAACAAATCGACGAACAAGGCGCGCTCTCCGAGAAGCTTCAATCGGTCCAACGTTCCGCCTATCAAAATGCCGTTCTCAACCTGCGCAATGGATTGGTCCTTTACCAGCGCTTGAAGAACAGTCT
>CAWGEN010000014.1:0-630763 GCA_963821615.1 uncultured Verrucomicrobiae bacterium
TTCTCTCGGATTTGTGCTTTCCCATGTCCAAACGGCTTCACACCATGCCAGCCGTTTTCACGAGGGAAAATCGCCGTTCTTGGACATCTTCCCGCCGATATTTCCTCAAACATTCTGTGAATCTAGAGGTGCCTTTTGAAAAATTGCCCGTTCTGCAAACGCACGCTGTCGGGCCTCTGGCTCGAGTCGCCGAACGCAATTGCGTTGTGGGACGGTTGCCCGATTTGCGAGGGGCACACGTTGGTTGTCCCCCGGGACCCACGTAGCCAGCTTGTTTGATCGGCCGGCTCCCGATTGGACCTCGATGTGGGAGATCGAGATTTGATTTCTCCTACTGAAGCGACGTATGCTCAAGAAAATCTTCGGAAGCGTGGTAAAATAACCAAGGGGGTGTATCATGAATAGCGGACCAACACTCAGCAGCGGTTCTACCGGGCACGACGTCAGGAGACTGCAGCGCATCTTTGTCATGACGAAGGTATTAGTCCCATCTAACATCACGGGCACGTTCGACGCGACCACGGAACAGGCGGTCAAAGACTTTCAACAGAGTGCGGGCTTGACAATGGATGGGATAGTCGGGCCGGCCACATGGAACGCGCTCCCCGCCGATCCAGAGACACGGCTCCTCGAACGCGGGGCAACAGGAAGCGTCGTGATAGCACTGCAGCAAGGTCTCAAGACGTTTGGTATTCCCGCAACCGATCCGGGGCCGGTGGATGGTGACTTCGGACCACTGACCGAAGGGGGCGTCAAGGGGTATCAGCAGGACCGTGGCATCCTGGTGGATGGAATCGTCGGCGACATGACATGGTGGGTTCCCGCGGGTGCTGCGGGAGCTACACTGGCTTCGCTGGCCGGGCTAACGACGGTGTGACTTTGGAAGGCGCTAAGACGCGAAAGAAATAAAGGACTGCTCGGGCTTTCTTTGACTTGCTAGAACGTCAAACCAACTGAGGACAAAACCATGAACGATATACCCTTGGGCGATCCACCAGTAATCCAGCACCAGACGCCCACGGGCGTCGATGAAATCGCTCAACGCCTTATCCCGTTTCCATTCACTCCTCCTGACGTGAAGCTCAAGGATAAAGAGGCACTCTCAGCTTCGAATGACTGGTTCACAAAGCATGACAAGAATAAAATAGATGAACTTGGCAGTCTGGACTTCTACGCCGCAAGCGGGCCGCAGAGCGTGGGTGTTGTCCCAAAGCTCCACAACACTTCAGCGGGAATCGAAATTTACGAACTCGCTCCGCCGCTGAGTAAAGACACGTTCGAAGAAACGGAAGGCCCCTACCGGCCAGGAAGAACAAAAAAGTTTAGCAACAAGAGATCAGGCAAGAAAATTGCCAAGTTCAAAGTCGGCAGTTTGGCCGAGTCGGGCCTTGCCTGCTTCTACATGTCCCGGCTCCTCGGCCATCTTGTCGGGGTGCCGTCCGCGACTTATCGGACGATGGATGTCCAGGAGTTCAGCAAGGTCGGTAGCCAGGCCGCCACAACAGGCCATCCGAGTTGCACCGCGGCTTGGGCTAATCTGCGAACCATGGCGAAGTCGGGCAACTCCAAAGTAGTGCTCCCAGGCGGGAAACTAGTCTATGGATCGTTGGCTGTGAACCCACGCGGAGAAGACAGCAGTCCCGAGGATTATTGGACAGTCAATGCGATTAGAGGACACAGCTTCTACAAAGTGCTCTCCTCAAGGTCCGCCGGTGGCAAGTATTGTGAACTTGAACGACGCGAAATGTCTTCAGGACCTGGCCCTTGCCCAGGACATGACCCGGGGAGTTATTCTTGACTCGATATTCAAACAGGTTGATCGGCTGGGCAACATAAGCATCGACCTGTTGCAGCACTATGTGACCAAAGAAGGAAAAGTGAAATGGGCTGACAACGTCAGCGACAAGGACAAGGCCGAAGCCGTTGGTCCTCTCCTGTCTTTAAAGCGAATCGTTTACAAGGATAACGACGACGGGATGATGTGGGGAACAACTTCGATTTCGGTCACTCCAATCCTGAATGATACCCATCATCTTGACCAGACAGTTTACAACCGGATACAGTGGCTTTCCGGTTTGATGCAGGATAGCCAACCAGGCTCTGACGCGAAGGTGAAGGATTTCTTCGTGAACGTCGTCCATATTTCAGGCGATAACTATGACAAGATGAAGGCCAGTGTGATTAAACAGGCCGCATCGCTCAAAAGCAGAGTGGACTCCAAAGATATTCTCCTCGATCTCGATTTCGAGGACACGATGAAGAAAATATACGCCAAGGATGCGTCAACCGGCCAGCCCGACACGCCGGCTCCCGACAAACCATCTCTTCCGGTGATTACCTCGTCCGTTGGCCGCTGGGAAAAAGGCGCGGACAATCTGCCAGCGGATGTGATGACGGTTCAGGGCTTGTTGAAAGCCGCTGCGGACAAGTTGCAAGCTCCCCAGCTTGACCCGAAGGGCGTTGACGGAAAGATCGCACATCCTCCGGCGACTTCGAATACCGTGAGCGCCATTGAAGCCTTTCAAAGCCGTTCCTCAAGTCCCATTGACGGACTTATCGAGCCTGGCAGTCAAATTTGGAATGCGTTGCTGAAAGCTGTTAGCTAACAGTATTGCCCAGTGGTAGCTACTTGAAAAATGTCATGATCAAGAAAGACCAAAAACAAGCTTTCAAAATTCTCGCAGCGTTGAATAGGACACTGACTTTTCTCTCTGGAATCGACTATGAATGATTTTGATCTGAGCGCGTCGTGGGGACAGGAAACGGTCAACCACACGGCTCCTAACGGCACCACTGAGGTCGCGATCCGACCCGCGGGTTTCCCCGGACATCCCGAGATTTACAGCAAGAAGGATATCGACAAGGAAAAGGAGCTTGCCGAGATAGACTTCTATAACGGCAAAACCAAGGATGGACTGGACATCGTCCCAATTCCAAAGACCTACAGCACGTCACCGGGAATCAACATCCATGCGGTCAAGTTGCCCGCCGGAATGAACCGCCTCAGTTATGCCGCAGCCCATGCGACAAAGGGTCAGCCGAGCGGTGACGAGGTCATCGCGAAATACAAGCAGTCCATTCCAACGCATTTCACTTACAGCCCCTCGATTCTCGGCTATTACCACTTATCGCGGTTTCTCGACACGGGGCACGTTCAACCTGCCATCGTTCGCACGATGGACGTGGAGGCGCACAAGCCTCTTGCCGACCTCGGCAAGGCAAAGGCTTCCGGATCGAACAACAGGAAGCAGTGGACGGAGCTAAGAGCCTTGGACGATACCCACACCAATCCAGTCCTTTATACGAAGGATGGGAAACAGCTTTATGGCGCTCTCCAGGCGAATCCCGGCGGAGAAGAATCGTATCCTCATCTGAGCGACCTGGGCGGCGCCGGTGCTTTCGCCGCTTCGGCTGAGTTTGGGAGAGTAGCCAGCCTCGGCCCGCTCAAGCTCAACCTGCAAGACGCGAGCGGCAAACTCAATCAGGTTGCGGTTCAGCAAATCGTGCAGATCAAGGATATCTCCGACATGATCGTGATGGATTTCGTCATGAGCCAGGCGGATCGTTTCAGCGGCAACATCCACTCGGAGAAGATCTATATTTGGCTCGAAGACGGTGTTCTAAAGAAGGAAGCCAAAGAAATCCAATGCTTCGAAGGCTGCCGAACAACTCAAGAATATCCCTCCCGGAGCGGTTTTGGTTAACCGCATGATCATGAAGGACAACGACGCCGGACTGATCAGCGGCAACTCGGCAAAAGCCAGCCATCTCCTTGAAAAAGTCAGCCATATTGACCCCACGACCTACAACCGGCTGCTTGACCTGCAAAAGGAACTCCAGAAACCGGAAGTCGCTGAATGGTATCAACAGGAACTTCTTTTTACCCCAGCCAACTTCAAGACTGTGAAGGACAACGTCGATCAGGCAGTCGGCATCCTGACGGCCCGCAAGGAGAAGAGCCTTTTTTTGGACGCGAGCTTGAGTGTGGCTCTCGGAATCGAAGGAGATAAGAAACAGGAGACTCCGGAAACGCCGGGACACTGGCGGTTTGGTCACCCCATCTATTCCGGTGATTACCTCGTCCGTTGGTCGCTGGGAAAAAGGTGCGAAGAATCTGCCAGCGGATGTGATGACGGTTCAGCGCTTGTTGAAAGCCGCTGCAGACAAGTCTCAAACTCCGCAGCTTGACCCAAACGGCATTGACGGAAAGATCGCCCGCCCGCCCGCAAACTCGAATACCGCGAGAGCCATTGAAGCCTTTCAAGGGCTCTCTTCCAACCCCATTGACGGACTGATCGAGCCTGGCAGTGAGACATGGGAAGCACTGCTAAAAGCCTCTGGTGAAGTGGGAGATTAACCGGCAAGGCCGCTTCACCACTGATGCGGTGGTTTCGTCCACGTTCCGTCCACGACCACCTGCGTGATGCCCGCGCGCGAATTGTTTTGGATGAGCCGAGCGATGCTTCTCGATTCCAGCCGAACGCAGCCGTGTGACGCCGCGTATTTGGGCACCGATGGATAATAATGGAGGGCAATGCCACGTGCCGGCACGAACCATGTCACATCCGTCGCCTCGGGATGGCTATTGAGACGCGACGCAAAGCCGGTTACTGTGAATGTGCCTTTCGGAGTGCAAGTGCTGCCCGAGCGCTTGCTCGTCGCCAGGTCGTCGCAATTCAATCCACGCAAGCCCGCGCCCGGCGAGCTGCGAAACGGTCCGATCGCCTGCGCGCTGGCGTTTGGCCCTGTCCACGTAAGCGTCACCGGATGGTCCGGGTCTTCGAGGCGCACGGAAATTTCCGTGATGTAGGTGTTCGGAAAATCGCTGTTGCGCTGTGACTGCGACGTCGAGGCTGTTGCCGCGGCAAGCCGCTCGGTCATTTGCGATCCGCTCTTTCCCGTTTTCGGCGCTGCTTTCGGACGATCCATCTTCTCGATTCTTTTCGCCGCAGCTATCCGTTCCCGGAGCGAACCGCTCCGGGGGATTGTCGGCACTTTGCTCGTGGGTTTCGCGCTCTTTCGCGGACGCGTTTTCGCCGCTGACCTTTTCGCAGTGGTCTTTTTGCCGGATGTGGTTTTACTCCCTTTGGATCTGCTGCGGGACTTAGCGGATGAAATCGCCCTTTTCATATCGCACCAGTCTGCACGCCCGGATCGAGGATGTAAAAAGGATTTTCGTGCGATTTACTGACGAGGAACAAGAGTTAGCGCCAATCGACCCGTTCTATGAACTCGGGCTCGTCGTCCAGTTGATCGATGAACGGCTTCGGATCCGGCACCCCGTCGGAGAGCCGGTATCTGAGTATTTGGTGCGAGCCCCGACTCGCCACGTAGAGGTAGCCGTCGTCTCCAAACGCCAATCCGGATGGGTTTTTCAATCCGCCAGCCTGCGGCTGAATGAAGGGCGTAACCTGTTCACGCCGCAGGTCACATTTTACCACGGACTCATTACCGCGGTTGCCGATGTAAAGTGCGTCGCCGTTGACCGCGAGATGGATGGGCTTGTCGATCAAATTAGGCGCGACAACCTTACCGAGATACACGCCCGTTTCGGGATCATGCTTCCTCACACAGTCCCCGTCGCGATCCGCGACGTAGAAACTACTCTGCGCGAAGATGGCCTCGCGCACGACTTTCAAACCATGTTGAACTTCCTTGGCTGAAGCGCAAAAAGTTCCTGGATTGAACTTCTGATCCTTCAACTGCGCGAGCGAGGGTGGTAGTGGCATCGGCGTCCCCGGCTGGCCAGCGGTGGACCTGGGTCCGTGATATCTCAAGGTCAGGTTCGTGTTCTGGCTGGTCACATAGAGGTCGCCACGGGCATCGAAGACGATGTTGAAGGGATGGCTCAGGCCCGGATTTCGGACTGCGTCGCTCTGCACGAAGACATCACGAAAGGCATGCTTCCCGCGCTGATCGCGTTCACCGTGGAAGCGTAAGGATTTCGCTGAAATCCTGGAACGCGTTCGCGACATACAAATCCCCGTCCGGACCGAAGCAGTGACCGCGTAGTTCACGCAGTTCCACAGTCGGAGGGAGACTGCCTCGATCGAGCGCTTTCCCCACCTTTCGTCCATCGGCGGAATAGACATGAATGGTGTTGAGATCGCTGCGTCCCTCCCCGCCGTGAAAAGTGAGATACCATTCGCGCCCCATAAGACCAGCGCCGCTTGTAGAGAACTTGGCTGGCTGGTGTCAATCGAATAAAGTCTGGACATCTCTGTCTCGGAGCAGAGATTCATAGTATATGAGCGTGACATGCGCCCCTGCGTCCGAGGGATCGCTTCATCGCAAGGCCCGGCGGGGTGTCAATACCGTCACTTTCAAAGTCCCGGGCGGCCGACCCGACGAGGTCCCCGTGATCCCGCAGCGCCTCCCGTCCGCGAAGTCTCGAGACAAGGATGGAGCGGAATGGTCTGCCGACAAGAAGAAGCTTGCCGGTTTCGACCTTTGCAGAGCGGGCAACGTTGAAGATCACAGTGTAAGTGCCAAGCCGAGCTTTAGTCTCGTGAAAGCAGTTCTTGCCCACTGATTATGAGTTCACAAATCTCGGGTTCAGTTGGACGTTGGGAAAAGGGTGCGCAGAATCTCCAGGCGGATGTGAAGACCGTGCAGCGGCTGTTGGGAGCGGCTTCGAAGACTTTGCAAGCTCCCGAACTGGATCCGAATGGGGTCGATGGAAAAATTGCGAAGCCTTCTTCAACGTCGGACACGGTGAGTGCCATCGAAGCCTTCCAGCGTCGCTTTACTCGCGCTGTCGATGGACTCATTGAACCCGGCAGTCAAACATGGGATGCACTCTTGCATGCCACCGACACTGCGCCGACCGACCAGCAAGCATCGGGCGCCATCGAGCAGTTCCTGTTTCCTTTCCCAACGGTGCCAGATCAAAGCTGGGAACAATCACCTCGCGCGTTCGCTTCCTGGCGGGCAAACCGTAGCCGGTTGCACGCGGGCTGTGACCTCTACTTCCCTCAGGGCACTTTTATCCATGCCATTGGCGACGGGGTGGTTACTCGCGGACCTTATCCGTTTTATTGCGAAACCTTTGCTCTGGAGATTGATCATGGATCCTTTCTCGCGCGCTATGGAGAAATCCAAAGCAGGGCCGAGGTGAGCAAAGGAGATCGCGTTCAAGCAGGACAAAAAATCGCAAGAGTCGGACACTTGATAGGAATCACGGTTCCCAGCGACATGTTGCACCTGGAACTTTATGACAAGAGCTTGTCTGGTTCCTTGACGGTGGTTAGTGATTCCGAATCAGCCATAAGAAAGGGCGTGCCGTTCATGCGACGGAAGGATCTAATGGATCCGACGATGAAGCTCAATCAGTGGCAAGAGAACCTGCCACCCGGCTAAAGAGCTGCTGACCTAATAAGACGCACAGATCAGAATCGCGGACGCGTCGGACCCGATTGGGATTCTGAGCGGCCACCCGATGGCGAGGTGTTTGAATGAATTGCCACTAGTTAGTAGTAAAGGTGCGTTCGAGACCGAATGGCGTACTCCATGCCCAGAACAAGGCCTCAAACCGCTGCTTAATCAGCACGATATTTGCCATGACTCCCAATTGCTGCCGAATCTATTCGCTCGGACAAAACGGCGGCAAATGCGACGACGCAATGCGCGAAGTTGTTCCGGCCTAGGTTAGGGTCCCGTCGTAGTGGAATGCGGGAGCGGAGCGCGAGCCCGGAGCGAATGGTCGGACCAGTTTCTTGCGAATGAACGACCCGCCGAGTTGACTTTGGCGTTCGAAACAACCATCCAGTCGACGGCGGGCTGTTCAGGTAGTCAGACCCGCTGGATGGTGTTAAAGTGTTTGCTGCTCGTGCTTCCCAACCGACTGTCCCGATCATGATGCCAAAGCGACGAAAGCCTGACATGTGAAGCCAATCCTGTTGCTCATTTTCTTCGCGGTGGCCGTCTCTGTGACCAGCTGTACACACAAACAAGAGGATTTCGAGACTGCGAAAACGACGGTTGCGCAGGAGCTGCGCTCGCCGGACACGGCGCGTTTCTGTACAGTCGATCAGGCGGAGTTTTCTAGCAGGAATGGAGCGCACGTCGTCAGGCTGTGGGTCGACAATCGAAACTTGGCCGGCGTGCTTATTCGCACGCACTTTGAAGTCACGATCGATCCGACGAGCCGCTCGGTGAAGGGGGCGACGTGTCTCGAATGCGCAGCCGAGGATGAAAAACAAAAGTTGAACGAGGCGGTGGCCGAATTGCAGGGCCTGACGTCGCCTTCTGGGAAAGCGGTGACTGCGCCGAACGATAAGAAGTAGCACCTAACGTTCGCCGGCCTGCCGTTTGCGCGCGAGATACAGTCCGTCCGCGATTGGCAGCAAGACCAACTCGACACACGGGTCACTCGCCAGCTTACGATTCAGCCGATCAATGGCGAGACCATCGCCTGACGACTCGGTCCCGGCGCGGAGTGCATCGAGGAGTGGTCGACGACACGCGAGCGGTGGCGCGCGATGTAGTCGTAGAGCGGATGGGTTAAGGCGACGTATTTGCCGGGCTGGCTTGACTGGGAATTCGACAGCTCCTTATTCCCAAGAGTCTCTGCAACATTCATGTTCGCATCAATCGAATAACACCCGCATCAGCGAGATGCGGCGCTTCTCGACCAGATACGATTCACGCGCTCGCCCTGCAGTTATTCCTGGAATCTATTCGGTCTGAAGCGCGGCCAGATTCTGCACCACTGCGACGAGTTCAGTGAAATCCACCGGCTTGACGATGTGTAGATGAAAGCCGGCGCGCAAAGCCCGGATGCGGTCTTCATTGCGAGCCATGGCGGTTAATGCCACTGCAGGCACCGATCGGCCGCCCGGGAGCTCGCGCAGACGAGCGAGGAGCTCGTAGCCATCGTGTTCGGGCAGGCCGATGTCGGTTATCAGCACCTGGGGGGAGAAGCAGGTGAACTCCTCGAGCGCCTTTACCATTGAGCGCGCAGTGCGCACTGCAGCGCCTTTTCGCTCGAGCATGCGTCCCACGATTTCGATCGAATCTTCCTCGTCATCGACTACCAGGACTCTTATGCCAGTGAGGTCGGGTTTCTTAGCCGCTTCATCGAGCGATGCATGTCGTTCATCGCCGATCAGTTCCTCCGGCTCGTGCCGCACTGTTTGCAGGGGGAGACTAATGACAAACGTCGCGCCTTGGTCAAGACCGTCACTCGCCACGCGCACATTCCCACCGTGCAGTTCCGTCAAATGTTTCACGATCGATAACCCCAGACCTAGTCCGCCGGAGCGCCGGGTCGTGCCTGCGTCGGCTTGGCGAAAGCGATCAAAGACCTGCCCGAGAAATTCTTCCGAGATACCCCGGCCGCTATCGGTTACGCAGATTTCAAAGTAAGAATTTACGCGCTTGATCATGACATGCACGCGTCCTTCTTTGGGAGTGAACTTGATTGCATTAGTCAGCAGATTCCAAACAATCTGTTGGAGCCGGTCCTTATCTCCCATCACGATCCCGGTCATGCTGGCAAAGGCGGAGGTTAGGCGGATCTCCTTCGCCTTGGCCGCCGGGCGTACCGTTTCGATTGCGGCGCCGACCACCGTCGGTAGGTCCACCGGTCGAATGTCGAGACTTATCTTGCCCGTTTCGATCCGGCTCATGTCCAGCAAGTCCTCGATCAGTTGCGACTGGCTGCGCACATTTCGCTCAATGATAGGAATAGCGTGAATGAAGTTTTCGAGACTTCCCTCTTCGCGCAGAATCTGAACCCACCCAAGAATGGCATTGAGCGGAGTGCGCAGCTCGTGCGAGACCGTGGCGAGGAATTCCGCCTTCATGCGGTCGGCGCTTTTCAGCTCCTCGAGCGCCTGGGAAAGCTTACGGTGCGCCTCTTTCTGCTCCGTGACGTCGCGGGCAATCTTCGACGCGCCTACGATCGCGCCCTCGGCATTGCGGATCGGCGAGATCGTCAACGAGACCTCGATCAGTTTGCCATCCTTGCGCTGGCGCTGAGTTTCGAAATGGTCCACTCGCTCTCCTTGCTGGAGCCGGGCGAGAATCTGCGCTTCCTCGTTCAGGCGATCCAGCGGGAAAAGCTTGGCGATCGACTCGCCGACCATTTCCTCGGCAGAGTAGCCGAAGATACGTTCCGCCGATTTGTTCCAACTCATCACGATGCTTTGCAGGTTCTTACTGATGATCGCGTCGTCGGATGAATCGACGATCGCCTCATACAAGAGTTCAGCTGGGATGAAATCGGATTTACTGCTCATCGTGGGGAAATCTTCTCGGAATCGTCGTGGTCAAAGCGCGCTTCGATGATCGAGAGATCATCGTCGAGTTGTTGCGAGCCGCGGAGGAGTCGCACGTGCTCGATTAGTTCATCCATCACGGTTTCTGCACCCGGGCTCAAGGTCGCCAGATAGCTGACGCAGGCGGGCAGATCCCAGACAACGTGCTCGTCACTGACAGATTTCAAACACACCGTCGCTAAAGATGAGCAAGCGCGCCCCGGGCGGGATGAGGCATGAGTTAACAGGAAAGTTCGCGCCGCGCAGTATTCCCATCATCGGACCTGTCGAGGAGAGAAAAACCGAAGCCGGCGCGTCTGGCGCAAAGAGAAGCGAAGCGTGGTGTCCCCCGCCGGACCAGGTCAAAACCCTCGTAGATGAGCAGTAAACACCATACCAGATGGTAAAGAACTTGTTGCTGTGCTGCCGCCCTTGGAACGACTCATTGAGGCTCGCGAGAACCTGATCCGGTCGACGCATTTCCGCTCCCGGAAGCGACCCGGATCGAATCACATTGTTGATGCTTACAGAAAGCAGCGCCGAGTCCAGGCCGTGCCCGGTCACGTCGATAAGATAGAGCGCGAGGTGATCGTCATCGATCCAATGATAGCCGATGGTATCGCCTCCCAACGTGGAAGAAGGAATGTAGCGCCAATCGACCGCAACCTTTCCCTGCATCGGCGGTGGGATGCAGCCACGCACATAGGCGACGCCGGCCGCAAATTCCTCCCGCATTCGGTCGTCACTTAATTCCTCTAGCAGCGCCGCCGCCTCCACAAGATCGGGAGTGGTGAAGCCCTCCGTGAAATCGCCATGCGCCGCAGTCATCACTTCATAAGCTTCGTGGCCGCGATCCTGCCTGCACCAGAGGCGCGCGAGACTCGTGGTGGCGCGCAGTTCAAAGGACCGGCTTTGTTGACGGCGAGCGGTCTCGATCGCCTGACGAAAGCAGTCCTCGGCCATTGTCTGATCGCCCGACTCGGCGAGCAACAACTCACCGCGAAGGCGCAGCAACTCGGCTTCCTGAAAATGCTCGTCATTCTTTTCCACGAGCGTGAAGGCCTCATCCAAAGCGAGGCGCGCGTCGCTGAACCTGCGCGCCTGAATGCAGGCTTCTGCCAGCAGGCTAAGATAGTAAGGAAGCCCGAGTCCGGCACCGGTGGCGCGATATGCTTTCAGCCCATTTTCCAGAAGCGCCAGCCCTGCTTCCATCTTGCCTTGCAGCAGCAATCCCGCAGCGCGGTAGAGTGTTCCCGACGCGTGCCAGAAGGGAAAACCTTGATCCGTCGCAATTCGTATTTGTTCTTCACCAGCCGCTTCGGTTTCCGCGCCGAGGCGGCAGTGCTGATGCAGCCAAGCGCTGTGATGCAGGGCATATTCGAGACTGAAAGAATGATTGATCTCCCGCGCCAGCGTGAGCGTCTCGCGGCTCAGTTGCAGAGCACGGTCGGGATAGCCGAGGTGCCACAAGGCCAGCGCCAAATAGCACCTGTTGGTGACGCCGGCATCTTCGCCGATCAGCGTAGCCCAGTAGGCGGTTCGTGCGCGGTCATCGTATTTCGCGATCGAGCGGTCGCACCACTCGTGAGCGCCGGAGAAATCGCCGCGATAGAGCATCGTCAGCCCGCGCAGGAAAAGCGCTTCCATTAGAATGCCGGGATCGTTGAGCCGCTCGCCAAATTCCATCGCCTCCTCGGCAAGGTCGGCACAGAGCCGAAAGTCGCCGCGCACCACATGAAAGGCAAAGTTGCCCCACATCATCGCGAAGCGGTGGGGCGTTTCTCCGAGCCGTTCGCAAAGGGCGCGGGCGCGATCGAATACCGGGCCGACTTCAGAATCGGCATAACCGCGCGACGCGATCGTCGCCGTTCCCAACAGCCCGAGCAGTTCCAGCTCACGGGTGTCCCGCTCAGGCGAGGGATCCAGCCTCTCCAGCAACGCCAGCCCTTTGGTCAAATGGGAGATCGCCTCAACATTGGCAAACCTCTCGCGAGATCGGACCGCCGCCTTGAGCCTGTAACTCACGGCCTTCCCGGGAAGACCAGCCTCGGTGAAATGCTGGGCCAGTAACTCGGGCTGCCTTTCCGCCACTTCGGGAAAACGTGCTTCCATCGCCTCCGCGATCTTGCGGTGAAGCCGCTTTCCGTCATCTTCGGACAGCGCATCGTGCAGCGCCTCCTCCAGAAGCGCGTGCTTAAAAGCGAATGTGCAGTTCGGCGGCTGCCCTTTCACGCACAGAATCTCCGCGCTCACCAGCTTCTCCAGTTCGGCCAGAAGCGTCGGCGTGTCGGTGCTCACCACCGCGGCAAGAATGTCGTAGTGAAATTCGCGCCCCAGCGTGGCGGCCAATTGAACCACCTCACGATTGCTCGACATGCGGTCGAGTCTGCCCAGCACGAGGTCTTGCAGCGTGGACGGAATGTCGCTCGCATGCACCGATTCGCGAACGATGCGGGTAAATTCCTCGACCAGAAGAGGCACTCCGCCGGTGCGTTGATAAATCTGCGCAACGAGCGAATCCGGAAGGGTGCTCGCCGTTTCTCTGCGCATCAATTCGCCCACCTGGCGCCGCGTCAGACGATTGAGAGCGAGGCTGGTCTGGTGAGCCACCGCGGGCCATGGCGTCGTGAATTCCGGTCGGAAAGTGAGGACCGTGAGGATGCGATCGTGCAGCCCCTCCGCGATAAACTGTCCAAGAAATTCCAGCGTCGATGCGTCAATCCAATGTAGATCCTCAATCACGAAGAGAAGCGGTTGCCGATCCGAGCAAGCCTTCAGCCATTGCCGCATCGCGCGAAAGGTTTCCTCCCGTTCGCGCACAGGAGTTAGGCCCACTGCGGGATATCGCTCGTCCGGCGGGAGAAACAGAAGCTTTGCGAAAAGCGCGACCAGGTCCGCCCGGCCCAGGCCAAAGTCATCGAGGTGCCGCGCGAGCCGGTCGAATCGCGCCGGTGTCGATTCATCGCCGTCAAGATTGAGAAAGCGACTGAAGTAATCCGAAACCGGGAAGAGGCCGCTATTTCGAAAGCGAAGCGAGCAACGCCACTCGACGACTGAACAATCTTGCGAAACGTCCACGGCTTCTGTCTCGGCCCCCGGCACCTTCGCGCCCCCTTGTTCCGCAACGATCTGCTTGATCGTGTACACGAGACGCGACTTGCCCAAACCGGGTTCCCCAACGATCAACACCACCTGACCCATCCCTTCCTGAGCCTGCTCCCAGCGATCTCTGAGCAAGCTTACTTCGGTATCACGACCGGTCAGAGAAGTGAGCGTGATTGGCGCTGGCGCGTGAATCCCACCTCGACCGGCCGAGCTCTCCTCTGGTCGCACAAGCTGTTTGGGCACATTCACGATTCGATTAAAGATCAAAGTTCGCCGGGCATGGGTGTCGCACCCGCCCAGATTCTGTTGAAGCCCAGGCGGGGAAACTATTGGGCCTGATTCTAGCCCGCAACGGCTCTGCGCGCGAGTTGGAGCAAGGCTATCGTTGAAACGGTTAGGTAACGGTCAGGCTGCACCTGAAGTGGAGCACACATCAGGAAGCTTCCCCAGACAAAAACCGTCTTTCCATTGTGTCCACCTGCCACGGTCGCTGCTTTGTTGATGATGCTGGCGCTACCACAGTTAGTGGCGTTCCGCAGCAAAGACTGCTTCCGGATCGGAGCCGGAAACTTCTGCCCACCGCGATCCAGCCGAAGCGACTAACTAACGCACCGAGTAGGAACGAAATCGCTGCGAATGGAACGAAGGCAGAAGAACCGCAGAACAAGCGCAAGCGGACCGTTCAAAACTTCGCCGATCCGGATGAGCCAACCCGAGCCATCCTCGCGGATGGCGCGATCGGCCGCGCCATGTTTATCGACGCTGAGCCAGATCAGGAGCGCCGATTCAATGCCGGCCGCATAAAACCCGAGGAAGTTGAGCGCGGGGATTCGGTGGCCGAGCAATTCCAACAGCGCTGCGGCAGAGCCAAGTCCGGCGGTCCCGAAATGAATCGGCAGCAGCGTGCGATGCAAGAACCACGCCGGAATCGCGGTCGCTCCAATCAGCACGCCAGTATAAGTCGCGAGCAAAGTCCCGAAGATCGTCGAGCCAAAAATGAAGACGCCGGCGATGACGCGGAGGAGTTGATCGAACGTGCCCGGGAAAATCCGATGAGCGTGCAATTCGAGCGCGATCAAACCTGGAACAACGCATGCACCGAACGCACTGAGAGTCCAGGCGCCTATCGACATGGCTGATCGATGCTTAAACACGCGCAGCATGTTGAGGAAGAGGCGGGGGCGGCCGAGATCCATGATCAGCAAAATCGGTGAAAGAATTGCCCCAGCGATGGCCGCGACCCACATGGCCGGACGCGCAACATCGACATGGTGAACGATAATGGCGCCGCTCGCGATGACCGCGGACATCCCGGCCATTCCACCGAGGAAAAAGTAGAGCGGAATTTCCCATGTCCAAACCGGCGGTTTGACCACGGGCTGGCCGTAGTAGCCAGGTCCGCCAGTCGGACGGACTCGTCCTGCGGCGAGCTTACGCGGAATGGGGCCGCCCAGCAACATCGACGCCTTTACCCGGAACAACGCCGTCCTTCCACGCTTGCTCGCGCAATTCTTCGAGTCGCTTTTCGGATGGCGAATTAGTCCTCATGAAGAAAATGCGAACGCCACGAGGGTTGCGATGATCGATGCAATCGCCGTCGCGAACGCCGCAGTCCACGCCGATTTCAAATAGATCGTTGGTATCTGCGGCTTTTGTGGAAGTCCATAGGCTTCCGGTTCGCCGAGAATCAAAAAGAATGCGTGAATGCCGCGCACGGAGGTTTCCGTCGGATCATAGAGTTGCGCGTCATTGTAACCGCTTTGTTGCAATTGCTGCACGCGCTCCGCTCCACGCGCGCGCAAATCATCGAGCCGACCGAAGACAATCGATTCGGTCGGACAAACTTTGGCGCAGGCCGGAACGAGCCCGCTCTTTTGTCGATCGTAACAAAACGTGCACTTGAACGCGCCGCCCGCGTCGTGAAGCGGCTCCGGCCGACGATCAATCACGCCAAATGGACAGGAGACGACACAATATCCGCAGCCGTTGCAGACATCGTTTTGCACCAGGACGGAGCCGACTTCCGTGCGCACGATCGATCCGGTCGGACACGCCTCAAGGCAACCAGCTTCCTCGCAATGCTTGCAAACGTCGGACAAGAAAACCCAGCGAAACGGATCCTGGTCCAACGACATCGGACCCGTGACTTGATTTCCCTTTGCGCGGTCCTGTTCGAGAAACATCACGTGCCGCCAGGTCGAGGCGCCAAGGTGGCCGGTGTTGTCGTAGGAGTTTCCCGACCATACGAACCCGTCGTCCGGCACTTGATTCCATTCCTTGCACGCGACCTCGCAAGCTTTGCATCCGATGCAAACACTTGGGTCGGTAAAAAACCCGACCTCAACACGATCCCGCACGTAGGAGTGCTTCCGCTGATTCGTGCTCTCGATTCCTTCGCCGATCATCGTGCGTCGATCTTTCCGTGTTCGCCGTGACCACCGGCTTCCGGACCGGGAGAGGCACCCGGCGGTGGTTGTTCCGGATGCAAATTCGGTGGGCCACCCTGCGGCACATATTTCTTGATCCACTCTTCGAATGCCGGCCCGCGCGGCAATCGACCGGGCACGATATTGCAAGCGAGCGCCTTCGCTTCCATGATCGTGACGTTCGGCTCGCCGGAAATCGGAACGAGGTCGTTCGTCGCGCCACCCTGCACCGGTCCGGCGGAACCAAAATGAAACGGCATCGCGATCTGATGGACGGTTTTTCCATTGAGATGCATCGGTCGAATACGGCGACTAACGAGTGCACGCGCTTCGATCGCTCCCCGTAAACTCACAATCGAGATGTAATCGCCGTTCGTAATCTTTAACTCGGAAGCTAGCTCGGGAGACATTTCCGCGAACAACTCCGGTTGCAACTCCGCGAGATGGCTGAGAAAGCGCGACATGCCGCCGGCGGTATGGTGCTCGGTCAGCCGGTAGGTGGTGAGGACAAATGGAAATCGCGGGTCGCCCGGCGGCGCGAACCGATTTTCCTGGCGGGTAAACCAATTGACGACCGGGTTTGTGTCGCGCGAGTAAAGCGCGTTGTGCACCGGTGACTCGAGCGGTTCGTAGTGCGTCGGCATCGGTCCGTCCTGCAAACCTTGCGGAACGTGAAGCCAGCCGAGTCCGTCTTCATGCAACATGAACGGCGCGTCGCCCGGAATTGCATCAAGACCGTTCTCGTTTCCGGTTGGGCGAAACTCGGGCGACTTTTCGACCGGAAAATCGGGGACGTCGACTCCGGTCCATTTGCGCTGCGTCTGGTCCCACCAGATCAATTTCTTGCGCTCGCTCCACGGTTCTCCATTTGGACCCGCGCTCGCCCGATTGTAGATGATGCGGCGATCGCCCGGCCAAGCGAAGCCCCAGCCGTGTCCGAGATAGTCCTTGGATTTGCGTGAATTGGCCTTGTTGATCTTGTCTGGCCCCAGGACGCCGGAGTAGATCCAGCAACCACACGCGGTCGAACCATCGGCTTTGAGTCGAGGATAACCATCGACCTGCCCACCGTGATGCAAATTACCTGCGCGATCGCGGCCGAACACGATCTCCTGTCTGGCGACGTCAGTCGTCGTGAGCGCCATTCGAGGTGTACCAGCCGTTGATCTCGGCCAGCACCGCTTCCGTTTTCGGCTCGCCTTCTTCGTCCTCGGGATACCACCAGTCTAGTGCGCGCAATGGTTCGTCGATCGGATCGCCCGATACTTTCGCTTTCGCGATCAATCGCAGCGCGAGTTGATGCACGAACCACTCTTCAGACCGACAATCTCCCGGAGGATCGATCGCTTGCTCACGCCACTGCACGAGCCGTTGTGTGTTCGTGAACGCGCCGTCGTTTTCGGCGTGACCGGCCGCCGGAAAAAAGAAAACTTCGGTCTCGATCTCCTCCGTCTTCAACTCTTCGCGTTCGATCTCCGGCGACTTCGACCAAAATGTGGCCGCCTCGATCTCGACCAGATCGCGTACGACCAGCCATTTGAGCTTGGAGAGCGCCGTGCGCTGCAACCGCGAGTTTGCGCCGGCCACGGCCGGATTCTGGCCCATCAAGAACATGCCCTCCATTTTCCCATCGGCCATGTCGTAAAGGTATTCGAAGAACGAATGGTTCCCGGTGATCTTCGGGACCCATTCGTATCCGAAGTCGTTTTCCGCGGTCGCGTTTTTCCCGTAGTACGCCTTCAGCAAGCTGATGAAGTAGGCCGGAAGATTATGCCAGAGACCAGTCGGTTTCGTCTGATGCGCCAGGTAATCGCGCAAGGTTTCTTCGGTGCCGTCACCGCGCGGCATCGGAAGGTAACCGGGCAAAATATCGTAGAGCGTCGGAATGTCGGTCGAGCCCTGAATTGAGGCGTGACCGCGCAACGCCAGAATTCCGCCGCCGGGACGACCGATGTTGCCGAGCAATAATTGCAGGATCGCAGCGGTGCGAATGATCTGGACGCCCTTGGAATGTTGCGTCCAACCGAGCGCATAGCAGATCGCGGCGGTCTTGTCCGGGCCCGATGCCCTAACGAGCGCATCCGCAACTTTGTGAAAGAGCGACCGGCGAGATCCCGCAAATCTTCTCCACCATTTCCGGCGTGTAGCGCGCAAAATGGCGGCGCAACGTTTGGAAAACGCACCGTGGATGTTGCAGGGTCAGGTCGCGCTCCGGGAAACTGAGGCCACCATCGCCGTGGTAGGCCCAGGTCTTCTTATCGTAAGCACGTTGCTCCTCGCTCCAGCCGGAGAACAAACCGGTCGCGCCTTCTTCCGTGTCGCGAAAATCTTCGCGCAGAATGCACGACGCATTGGTAAAGTGCACGACGTAATCGCGGAAGAACAGGTTGTTCTCGATGATGTGCCTGACGAGGCCGCCGAGAAATGCGATGTCGCCGCCCGCGCGCATCGGTACCCAGATATCGGCCAGCGCGCTCGTGCGCGAAAATCTTGGATCGACATGAATGATGGTCGCGCCGCGCTCCTTTGCTTTCATGACCCAGCGAAAACCGACCGGGTGCGCCTCGGCCATCGACGAGCCCTCGATCAAAATGCAATCGGCGTTGGCGAGATCCTGTTGCGCAGTCGTAGCTCCGCCCCGTCCGAAGGAGGTGCCCAGACCGGGCACCGTGCTGCTATGTCATATCCGGCCTGGTTGGATATGCAGACCATCCCCAGGCCGAGAGTGAAAAGTTTTCGGATGAGATAATTTTCTTCGTTGTCGAGGGTGGCGCCGCCGAGATGGCAGATCGCAGTCGTGTGATTGATCGTTGCGCCGTCTTTCTTATGCACGAACGTGCGCTTGCGGGACTCCCAGACGCGGTCCGCTACCATGTCCATCGCGTGATCGAGCGAAATCTCCGTCCACTCCTTCGCGCGCGGCGCGCGATATTTCATCTTCGTCTCACGCCGATCGTGCGTGAGCAATTGATACGAGGCCGCGCCTTTCGGGCAAAGATTCCCCTGATTAATCGGACTCTCCGGATCACCCTCGATCGAAATCAGTTTGCCGTTCTTATGAAAAATGAGCTGCCCGCAACCAACGCCGCAATATGGACAAACCGAGCGCGCCACTTCCGCGCCATCGATGCGCGCATGCATCGCGCGTGTTTTGTCCGACATCGCCTCAAGACCGGTCCCGTCAGCCCGCTCACGAATTTGGCGAATGAGCGGCCATTTCGAAAGCAACGCAGTGAGCGACGTCATGTGGTTAATCACGCTTAAGCGGCCATCTTCACTGTGATCGTTCTCTCTCGATCGGTAAAGTGTAAAGCAGGCTGTTGACCAAAGAATCAAGCGCACGATACCGCCGTCCGCGCGCAAGGCCCCGGCATCGGTAGCTGCTGACAGGGACTGGCTACAAAGGGAACAAACGCAGCGACTTCATTAGTCGTGGCAAAACGTCGCAGCAGAGAACTTGATCGAGCAGTCGGGAGGAACTCTTTTTTCCACTTTTGCAGCGTGATTTTTGGCTTTGGATGCGGGCTTAGGCCTGATTGATCCAAACCTAAGGACAATAGGACGGACAGACATCTGCATCGCGCCGGCATACTGGTCCGGCGAAGTTTGAGCGAAGCGCACGGGTCAGTGCAAGCTTCATTTTGCGCGACTTACGGCGCGATCGGATTGAGAAGCTTTACATACTTTCCCTGAGATAGCGTCCGAAGATAGTTGATCAGGTTCCAGCGGTCAGTGGCCGACAAACGACTGCCATAGTCCGGCATTGGCCTCTTGCCCGTAGTGATTTTCCAATAAAGCGCACCGTCCGCCTCCTGGCGCAGTTTCGGATCAGAGAGCTTTGCGGGATGAAGGCCGAACTCGATCGCATCATGTCCATTACCATCGCCGGTTTCCCCGTGGCAGGCCGCGCACCTTGCGAGGTAAATCTTGCGCCCCGACCGCACGCGAGGACTCTGTAGCCGCAATCGGATTACTTCTCTGCGCTCGCTCCACCGGAGCCACCCATTCCCCTTCTCCGGCCGCTTCTTGCACGTTCGCGAAACTGAATCCCACTAACGCCACACACACGACGAGAAACAGACGGGCTCGCAAAATCGAATTATTGCCTCTAAAGGGCGGTAGATAACGACTAGTCATTGCGATTGAAATAAAAGAACTCGAGCCTCGCTCCAGCAAGCGAGTCTTCGTAACACTATTGTTACCTTATTCTCTTCGTTGGGGCCTTGCACACCCGAAGCTCGATGCGATAGACCATCTATAACTTAAACTCGTATGAACAAACAAAAGTATGCTTCCACGACATCTTTCGCTCCAAGGCAGGACGTCAACGAATCTCTGGATTCGTCCTGCCTGGGTAAGACCGGTTCGACTGGCGTGATCCGATCTTTATTTCCGGCGTCGCTGACAGCGAGGCTGCGCCTAGGTTGGATGCCTGTCTTGACGTCGATTCTGGCCATTTTTGTGGTTGATTCGGGGACGGCCACGACCTTTAACGTTGATGTGGCGCCAGGAGGTCTTTTCTTTTCACCTTCCAGTGTGTCAATTCAGGCGGGCGATACGGTTAAGTGGACTTGGAAGGGTTCAGGTCACAGCGTTACGTCGGGACTGCCCGGCCAAAATACCGGCTTGTTTGACTCCGGGGTGCACAACGCTGGATTTACCTTCTCCTTTACCTTTCCCTCCGCGGGAGCCTTTGATTATCATTGCACGCCACATGGTGCTTGCTGCGGGATGATCGGTAAAGTTACCGTCGCCGCAGCCAGTCCTAGCCCCACTCCGACACCGACACCACGACCGCCTTCCCAAGCTCAATTACTCAACATCTCAACCCGAATACGAGTGCAGACGGGCGAGAACGTGCTCATCGGTGGATTTATCGTGACTGGCACCGAACCGAAGAAGGTCCTTTTTAGAGCCATCGGACCTTCACTTGGGCAACTAGGAATCACTGATTTCCTTGCCGACCCAGTGCTCGAATTGCACGGAGCGGACGGAAGTTTGATCACGAGCAACGATAATTGGAAAGACAGCCAGCAGGCTGAGATCGAGGCGACGGGAATTCCGCCCATCAACGATCTCGAGTCGGCGCTTATCATGACGCTTCCACCGAGCAGTTACACGGCGATCGTCAGCGGACAGAATGGCACAAGCGGTATCGGTCTGGTCGAAGCTTATGATCTGGATCAGCCGGCCGATTCCCGACTCGCGAATATCAGTACGCGCGGATTTGTCGAATCCGGAGATAATGTGATGATAGGCGGCTTCATTCTCGGGAACGGAACGGGCACGACCAACCTGTTGATCCGGGCGCTCGGCCCATCCCTGACGGGTCTGGGAGTCAGCGGTGCGCTCGCTGATCCAACCCTGGAACTGCATGATGCTGATGGCTCCTTGCTCGCGAGTAACGACAATTGGAAGGATACACAGCAGGCTGAAATTGAAGCGACCGGGATTCCTCCAACTGATGATCTCGAGTCCGCTATCATAACGACGTTACCGCCGACCCCTCACACTGCGATCGTTGCCGGCAAGGGCGGTCTGACCGGCGTAGCCCTGGTGGAAGTCTACCGGCTTCCTTAACGTGCTAGTAGGCCTGACGAGCCGCTTGGGCCGTCGTGAACGGAAAGGTGCGAGCCGTGGAGCAACTCCCGTCCATCGCCTTCTCGCTGATACCTAGCTTTCGCCGGCCTCGCGTTTGCGCGCGAGATGCAGTCCGTCCGCGATTGGCAGCAAGACCGACTCGACACGCGGGTCACTCGCCAGCTTCCGATTCAGCCGATCAATGGCGAGACCATCGGGATCGGTCAACGGTTGTTCGATGACGCGACCGCCCCAGACCATGTTGTCGAAAATAAAGAGGCCGTTCGGTTTCATCTTGGGCAGGAGAATCTCGAAATAGGTGTCGTAACCGGGTTTGTCCGCATCGATAAATGCGAGGTCGAGCGGCCGGCGCGGTTCCCAGTCGAGTAATACCTGTTTCGCGTCGCCCAGTTGGAGTTCGATGCGGCTCGCGACGCCGCCTTTTTCCCAGTAGCGCCGGGCGATCGCGGCCCATTCCGCATTGACATCGAAACAATGAAGGCGGCCACCATCGGCCAAACCGCGTGCGAGGCAGACGGAGCTGTAACCGGTGAACGTGCCGACCTCGACCGCGGTCCGAACGTCGAGAAGTTTGGTCAGCAGAGTGAGGAAGTCGCCTTGTTCCGGGCTGACGAGCATACGGGCGACGTCGCCTAACGACTCGGTCTCGGCGCGGAGCGAGTCGAGGAGTGGGTCGACGACACGCGAGCGGTGGCGCGCGATGTAGTTGTAGAGCGGGTCGGTCAGGGCGACGTATTTGGCGGGCTGGCTCGACTGGGAATTCGACAGTTCCATCTTCCCAAGAATCTCTGCAACATTCATGCTCAATTCAATCGAATAACAACCGAATCAGCTTTGCAGGGATCGAACCAAACCCCAGCTGGAGACATGGATGTCTCAGGAGGCCGATTGGCGTCGAACCCTACCTGGGTAGTCACGGCTGCAATATTCATGGGGTCTGATCAACGTCGGCCTGCTCTTCTGGAATCCCATTGCCACGTCGGCGCACTAGAGAAAGCAAACGTCGAGCGCTTCTTAGCGGAGACCTGGCGGAAGGAAGAGGTGAAGCGGGAAAAATCGGGATTCTGCTTGACTATCGACCCGAAGTTGAAAAGGCTTGCCGACTCAACTCGCGCGTCTCGGAGCATCGTCTGGCGTGCGCGAGGAAGAGCAATTCAAACTTGGTTCGCCTTTTCAACATGGATAAAAAATCAACCGTCGCTCTCTTCGCTCTGCTCGCGCTCGCGAGCTCTTTGTCGGCCCAGACCCTGCAGAATCTCGTCCATCAGCCTCCGGGTGGCGCGTTCCTTCCCTTCCAACTGACCGATGGGACGGTGATGTTCCAGGCCAATAACTCTGCGGATTGGTGGAAATTGACGCCTGATAGCTTCGGCAGCTATCTCAATGGCACCTGGACGAAACTGGCCTCGCTCCAGCCCGGTTATGTACCGGATGACTTTGCCTCAGCAGTCCTGGCGGATGGCCGGGTAGTGATTACCGGCGGCGAGTATAACAACGACCAGTTCACCCTAACGAACCTAGGCGCGGTCTATGATCCGGTCGCAAATATTTGGACGCCTCTGCCGGCGCCGCCCGGTTGGGATTTTATCGGCGACTCTCCGTCGGTCGTATTGCCGGACGGACGGTTCCTTGTCGGGCGAAAGCTCGACATGCAGGTGGCGGCGCTCGATCCAGCGACGTTGACCTGGACTTTGCTGGGCTCAACTGGAAAGAGTGACTTTAACGCCGAGGAAGGATGGACGCTGCTTCCGGATGGCACGGTCCTTACTTTCGATGTGAAGAATGCGCCGAACTCGGAGCGATATTTCCCAGCGATGCAGACCTGGCAGACAGCGGGCAGCACGATCGTCGATCTACATTCGCCCTCGCCGTTTGGTTGTCTGCCCTATGGAGACATGGGGCAGTTCTGTTATTTTCCGCCGGGTGAAGTCGGTCCGGGGTTACTCTTGCCGGACGGTCGCGTCTTTGCTACAGGCTCCGATTCATCGGCCGGACCCGGGCATACCGCGATCTATACCCCGCCGACCGTGGCAGGAGATCCCGGGACCTGGGTTGTCGGGCCAGATTTCCCGAATAACGATAATGCCGGCGATTCTTTTTCCGTGCTTCTGCCCAATGGCAATGCACTGGTCCTTGGAAATACAGGCCAGCTTTATGAATTCGACGGCGTAAATTTAACTCCGACACTGAGTACTTCTGGCGCGTTGATGGTGCTCCCGACCGGGCAGGTGGTGGTGAGCAATGGCTCAATCGTGAAGCTTTATACCCCGTCGAATACGAGGTTCGATTCGGCCTGGCGACCGCGAATCAAGCGGTTCCCTGCTACGGTGGTGCGCGGTTCGACCTACCGGATAACAGGACAGCAGTTTAATGGCTTGTCCCAGGCGGCCTCCTTTGGCGATGAACTGGAGACGGCGACGAACTATCCGCTGGTGAGAATAACGAACATAGGCACCGGGCACGTCTTCTACGCCCGCACGCATGACCATAGCACAATGGGTGTCGCGACCGGCAAAGCCAAAGTGTCAACTAACTTCGATGTGCCGGCGGCAGCCGAGACGGGGGCTAGCACGCTGGAGGTAGTGGCCAACGGGATTCCTTCCAAAGCGGTGAGCATCACCGTGAATTGATTCAAACCCAAACGACGGTCTCGCCATCGCACCGCCAGACTTCGCTATAGCACCATCTCGGAAGATGAGCGGAAGCCATCACTCGCGATGAGTGCGCGAATTTGGCGTACGACGTCAGTCACGACTCGCTATTGCCTCCCCATCGCGAAGATTGCCAACGTGTACGGTCGATTCCTTGGTTTAGTATGTTACCTCGGGATGTCCGGCGACTAATTGCGTCGGCGGGTGGCCTCAAACAGGAACCACGTCCGGCGCTCCGTCTCGTCAATCCAAACTTCGATTAAGCTCGCGGTGGCGATGTCGCGATGTTCGTCGCAGACGTTGTGCGCCTCGCGCAGGCGTGCGGCCAGCGTCCTGTTGTCGTCCGCCAATTCCGCGAGCATATCCAGGGGCTCAACATACTCGGCGTCGTTATCGACCACGCGCTGGGTACGGGAGATGTGCCCGATCGATTTGAGCGTTGGCCCCCCCACCTTGCGTATCCGCTCCGCGATTGGATCAGTCATCGCGAAAAGCTGATCGGCGTGTTCATCAAGCAGCAGGTGGTAGTCGCGGAAATGCGGGCCACTCATATGCCAGTGGAAATTTTTCGTTTTCAAGTAAAGCGCAAACACGTCGGCCAGAATCGCATTCATCGCCCCCGCGAGGTCTCTTGTTGCGGCAGGCGTCAGATCAGTGCGTGTGGCGAGCGGAGCATTACGCCTCGCTCTCAGCTCGTGGATCTTCTTCGAATTGGTTTTCCTCATACTTTCATACGATCTCTGCTTCCTGATCGCTGCGCCAGTTATTATTGATCCGGCGATGTCGGCGCACCATTTTCTCAGGCAAGGATGGGCGTTTGTCTGCAAGCCCAAAAAGCATTTCCGGCTTCGTTTGCCGGAGACGAAGGGTCACGGCGCGGACGCGGAAAATCGCCTAACGGCCAAACATCCCGCGAATGCCGCCACGTGATTCCGGCTCTTGCGCAAGCTGCGCCGGCCAGCATTCCACGATCTCAAGGGCGAGAAAACGAAAAAGGGTGAGCTGGGTAAATTTGATGTCAAACCTGAGATTCTCGGAGATTTGCGTAATCGACCGGCTTCCATTGAACTGCGAGGCGAATTGCGCTTCGGCAACAGTCAGGCGCAGCTCCTGCACCCGTTCGCTGCCCTCGCGGGTATAGGCCGGCACGGACGACGTTTCCACCATGGCCTTGGCGCCCAGCGCCTCGTATTGCACGAAACGGAGCGTGCCAAGCGCCCACTGATCGATGTTATCCTCGGTCGACGGCAGGTCACGCGTATAGCCGGGCAATTCCTGCCGCTCGAATGTGAATCGAACCCGATCCGTCCAAAGCTGCGAGAAAAGCTTCTGCCCATAATGCTGCACGAGCTGGAATCCCGGCTCGCGCAAGATCAACCCCTCCCGAGCTAGCGTAACAAACATTGGACAGCCGTCTTCGGCCTGGCGTGCGCGCGCGGCTTCGATCCGCTCGCGCTCCACATTCAAGAGTGTGCCGGGGATTTCTTCGCAATAGAGGCTCGGATTGCGCGTTGTGGCCGCGACCACTCCTCCGCCGCGCGCCAGCAACTCCACGGAGTCCAGCGCCAAAAAAGCGCGCAGCGTGCCGGTTAGTTTTTCGCGGGCGATCGTCTGCAGAGCCAAGTGAAGGGGAAAAAAACTCGAGTCGCCGCAGAAGTAGGCATTGCTGGAGACAACCTCTACGGCGCGTTCCGCCGACGGAGCGCTCGGGGCGGGATGCGGGCTGGAAGTAAGATTGGATATCGCGGGAGGAACAGGATCGGGCATATCAGCCGCGATCGGGCTGCACATCTCGGCCCCAACTGTGGGAACTTCGGCCCGGTTCGGTTCCTGGCCTAACGACCCCGTGACGACTGCGGCCTGCCCCGGTACCGGCCGCGGTGATTCCGCGACTGGCGGTGGTCGTGAGTTCCCCGTCGCAAGCGGCTTCCTTTCGTAAGGCGGGCTCCCCTCGTCACCGAGGTAGGTGCGCACCGCATTGACCAACGTTTCAGACGTGAACGGCTTGCTGATCGAACCGATCACGTTCGGAATTTCGGAACGATCGGGCTGCAGGTCGCTGCCGAACCCGGAGACGTAGACGACCGGAATCTTGGCTGTGACCGGATCGGCAACCAGCTGGCGGCAGACTTCGTCGCCCTTCATATCGGGCAGGACGAAGTCGAGCAGGATCAAATCTGGCACCGCGCTCCGGCTCACCTGCAAACCTTCCGTCGCGGTCGGGGCGGTCAGAACATCGTAGTTTTGTTCGTCCAAAATCTCCTTCACGAAGCTGAGCAGCATCGCACTGTCATCGATCACCAGGATTGTCTTCGCCGAGCCGTTAGGCGGCGTCGGGCTCGCGACGGTTTGCGATTCCGCGCTGCGCGATTCGTCAATTGTGCGCACTGCCTCCATCAAGAGCACCTGCCATTCGAGATCGATCGTGTGCGGCGTGCCGTGCGGAACGGGCACTTCAGAAATCACGCCTCCTTTCCAGTCCACGATTTCATTAAAAGCGGCCAGCCCTTCCTTGCCTGGCGCGGTGGCGTGACGCACCTGGCCGTTCTCAAAATAAACGCGCGCCTTCTCTCCGCGCGGGCCGGTGAACTCCAGCATCGAGGTCGCACCGCTGATGCATTTGAGCTGGATGATATCGGCGATGTGCAAGTCGCTCAGCGTCCCTTGGAAACGCTCGCCTGCCTTGTCACCCGGGGCGAGGAGTGCCTCGACCAGCGCCATAAAGTCAGATCGCGGAAACGGTTTCTCGAGAAAATGAATCGCGCCAAGCCCGGCTACCTGCTCGCGTTGTGCGGTAAAATGGATCGCGGTCAGAATAATGGCGCGGGCATTGGGATGACTCGTGCGCAGATCGTAGATGAACTCCTGCCCAAGATCGTAGGTTGCGTCGACGTCGAGGACGAAGAGCGCCGGCTTTTGGTCGACGACGAGTTGCTGCGCTTCGCCTAACGAATTCGCGACCGATGCTTTGGTGCCCGGCCTGGCCTCATCCAGGGCGCAGATGATTTCCGCGGCGACTTTCTCATCGGGTTCCAGGACAAGGACTTCCAGACCAGGGGCCGAAGTGATGGGAGAATGGGCGCTGGCTTGGTTCACTGTGGCAAACAAAGAGCAAGTCACGAACCACTTTGGCCGCACTCCCCTTTGGCTCGCCCTAGAAAGGCCTGACAAACAGGAAATGAAAAGGATTTTTTCGCGCGAAACGCCGCGAGTTCGGCCGGATTGCGCCTAGTTCGCGTGCACGCCGGTCGTCACGGAATGGCCACTATCTGTCTTGACCGTAGTCGAACAGCTGGAGATAGCCGCGAGCACGAAGATCGCGCCGATTGTGGAAAGAAGAATGGATCGCATGATGGTATGTTGGTTTAACGTAATATTCGTAAAAGGGCGCCCGAATGAGCGTCTCGCCGGAAATTATTGCGCTCCCCACTGACCCACCTGAGCTGGGGAGGCACGACCCCGCAACGCCCCAAAGTCAGCTCCGGATTAGGCGGCAAAATACTCAGCCAGCTCGCGCCGGCTTATCTTTCCGCGCTCGTTAGCTGGGAGCCTCTCGAGCAGGAAGATCCGCTTCGGCACCTGCCAGCCGCTCAACCGCGCCCGACAAAACTCCAGCAGTGTCGCTTCGTTGGTCTTGTTCGCGGCGACGACGCAGGCGACGACCTCTTGATTGCGCACGGCGGACGCCCTGCCGAAGACGACTGCCTGGCGCACACCTTCGTGGCTCAAAAGATGCGCCTCCACTTCCGCCGGGTTCACCTTTTTTCCCGCGACATTGATCACGTCCGAAATCCGCCCAACAATGCGGAGACCCGCTTCACTAATGCTCACGAGGTCGTCGGGCAGAAAGGAACCGTGGCCGAGCCTGTCCCGCTCAGGTTCCGGGAAATAGCCATCCCCGACAGCCGGGCTCCGCACACGAACCTGCGTCGCGTCGGCGTTTGAATCGAGCGGCTCCAATTCCACGTCATTCATCGGCCTTCCGACAAAACCTTCGAGCGTTTCGGTTCGCAGCCTGGTCGTAGCAGATGCCGCCACACTCCGATGCCCCATAGAAGGAATGAATCGGAAGTCCAAATTTTTCGCGGAAATTCTGGGCGACACGGCGGCTGAGCGGCGCGCCTGCGGAGATGCACAGGCGCAGTTTTGGCAAAGTCGGCTGTTTCGCTCATCTCAACGAAGGCTTGGAAAAATACCGGGATTCCAGGAAACACAGTGGCTTCGGTATGCGCCAGATCATTGAGCACCGCGCGAGGCATTCGATCACTACTGACCGCCATCGGCACGCCGCAAACCAGCAAGGGCGTAAGCAGGTTGCTGAAGCCATAGGAATGTGACAACGGAATCACCGCGAAATTCAGGTCCGCCTCGGTCAGGCCCATCGTGCTGCAGATCTGCCTGGCATCTGCGAGCAATTGCGCGCTGCGGAATCGAATCGCACGCGGCGCCGCCGTCGTGCCGGACGTGAGCTTGAGCAGGACCGGCCGGCGATGCTTCCAGTCGATCGCCCCCCGGTCCACCAGGCGTTGGACCCCGGCTTCCACCACCGTGATCAGTCCCGAGGCGCGGCACGTTTCTAATGCAGAGGCGCGTTCCTGATCGCTCACCGTTTGCTCGAGCGGCAAGACGACAATTTCCCGGCGCAAACAAGCGAGCAACAAAGCCGGCCAATGCGCATGATTGCCGATCTGGATTGCGAGAATCTCTCCTGCCCGCAGATCCTTGAGCGGGCCATTCTCGTAGTGTCGGCTCAGCACCTCGATTTCCCCGAAGCGGCAGAGAACATGGCGCTGCGTGTCGAAAATCGCCGGGACATCCCGCCGTCGGCGCAGCGTCTCGGCCCATGCCACCAGCAGTGGATCTTCTGTTTTCATCACTTGCGGCATCTCGCTTTCGCGGCTACTTTCCCGGCTCTTTTCCCACTATGAAAGCGGACATTCATCCTGACTACAACGAGACGGAGATTAGCTGCACCTGCGGTGCGGTCTACCACACCCGCTCGACTCGCCGGGACATTAAGATTGGCATCTGCGCCGCCTGCCATCCGTTTTTTACCGGTGAACAAAAGTTTGTCGATACCGCCGGACGCGTCGAGAAATTTGCGCGCCGCTACGGCAGCACAAAGGCCACCCGCGCCGGCGCCGCCAAGAAAGCTTAGCTAATTCCGCCTAACGAACGGTGACTCCGAACAGTGTCGGAGTCGCCGTTTTTGTTTATGGACTTTCACTCCCTCATCGAGCGCAAACGCGAACGCTTCCAGCAACTGGAAAGCGACATTGCCGATCCGCACCTTTTCGACAACCGCAAGCGTGCCAGCGAGACCATGCGCGAGCACGCGGCGATCAAGGACCTGCTCGCAAAATGGAGCGAACTGGAAACGGCGCGCCGCCAATTGCAAGACAACCGCGAACTCGCCGCCTCCCAGGACGGTGACCTTGCCCAAATGGCCCAGGAAGAAATCCCGGCGCTCGAGAAACGCGTCGCGGACCTCCAGTTCGAGGTCCAGGTCGCGCTTCTGCCGCCGGATGAAACCGACGACCGCGACGCCATCGTGGAAATTCGCGCCGGAACCGGAGGCAGCGAGGCCGCGATTTTCGCCGCCGACCTTTACCGGATGTACAATCGCTACGCCGAAACGGCCGGACTAAGAATCGAGGATCTCGAATCGAGTCCGTCGGAGCTCGGCGGCCTGAAAGAAACGATTTTCAAAATCTCGGGCGAATCGGTTTTCCGGAAGCTGCGCTACGAGAGTGGCGTCCATCGCGTGCAGCGTGTGCCCGCGACCGAAGCGCAGGGTCGCATTCACACTTCCACCGCGACCGTGGCCGTGCTTCCAGAAGCCGAGGAGGTCGATTTCGAACTGAAACCTGAAGACCTCCGCATCGAAGTTTGTCGCGCTGGCGGACCCGGCGGCCAGGGCGTCAACACGACCGATTCCGCGGTCCAGGTCATGTATATCCCAACCGGTCGAATCGTCCGTTGCCAGGACGGCCGCAGTCAGCAAAAGAATAAGGAAAAAGCGCTCAGCATCCTCCGGGCCCGTCTGCTCGAAGACAGGAAGCGGGAGGAGGAAGCGAAATATTCTGCCACTCGCAAGAGCCAGATCGGTTCCGGCGGGCGCGAGGAAAAGATCCGAACCTACAATTTTCCGCAGAACCGGATCACCGATCACCGTATTGGCCTGACGCTCTATAACCTCGATCGCGTCATGGAAGGCGACTTGAACGAAATGATCTCAGCACTGCAACACGCCGATCTCGAGCAGCGACTTAAGGATTCTGCGTTGGCTGATTCGTCATCCCGAACGCGTCGAGGAATATCGCAATGCAGACGCCTCCTTCTGGGAGGCGCGGGGGTCGGCATGATGCTGAATTCAACCGGCGAACCACTCTACCCCCGCGCTGCGCAGCGAAGCGTCTGCAACCGGATGGCACATGACCGTCCTCGAAGTTCTGCAGTCGACCACCGCCTACTTCAAGAAGCGCGCGATCGAAAGCCCCCGGCTGAACGCCGAGCACCTCGTCGCTCACTCGTTAGGCAAAAAAAGAATCGAGCTTTATCTCGAGTTCGAGCGGCCACTCTCCGAGCCGGAGCTGTCGCCTCTGCGCGAACTCGTGAAGCGGCGCGGACAGGGCGAGCCGCTCCAGCACCTTCTCGGGACGGTCGAATTCGCCGACCACGTTTTCTTGAGCGACAAACGCGCGCTCATCCCGCGACCGGAAACCGAACAACTGGTTGAGTATCTCTGCGACCTCATCTGGCCGGAAAACGCGCGGATGCTCGACGTCGGAACCGGCAGTGGAGTTATCGCGCTTTCCCTCGCCGCCCGTTTTCCAACGTGCCGAGCTGCATGCCGTCGATCTCTCCGCGGACGCGCTCACACTCGCACGCGAAAATGCCGGACGGCTCGGCCTTCCAGACCGCATTCGTTTCTCGCAAGGCCATTTGCTCGAGAAGGCGGAAGGCGCTTTCGATCTGATCGTGGCCAACCTGCCCTATGTCCCCGCGAGCGAAGCCGCACAACTCGCTCCCGAGCTGCGGCATGAACCGCCCGTCGCGCTTTACGGCGGGGTGGCGGGCGACGAATTAATTCGTGAACTGATCGCCACCGCGCCACCACATTTGCGACCGGGGGGCCTGCTCGCGCTCGAAATCGGTATCAACCAGGAAAGCGCCCTCCTCGACTTTCTCGGCGCGAAGAATTACCACGACATTAGCTCGAAAAAAGATTATGCAGGGACCACTCGGTTCCTCTTCGCCCGGTATGGATAAAATTCTCGTTCACGGCGGTCATCCGCTCTCTGGTTCGATCAAGATCAGCGGCTCGAAAAATTCGGCCCTGCCGATCATCGCCGCCACCCTGCTCACGCGCGATCCGTGTGTCCTGCATCGCGTGCCCGATCTGAGCGACACGAATTACATGCTCCAGATCCTGATGCATCTCGGCGCGGAAGTGGAACGGGCTAGCGGCACGGTGACGGTGAAGGCCGAAAAGGTGGAGTCGACCGCGCCTTATGAAGTGGTGCGCAAAATGCGGGCGTCGGTCTGCGTCCTCGGGCCATTGTTAGGCCGGTGCAAGGAAGCGACCGTTTCGCTCCCCGGCGGCTGCGTCATTGGCGATCGCCCGATCGACCTTCATCTCAAAGGTTTTGAGGCGCTCGGCGCCGCCGTCCGCGTGGAAAACGGCAACGTCAAAGTTTTCGCGCCGAAACTGACCGGCGCAGTCGTCAACCTGTGCGGCAAATTCGGCCCGACCGTTCTCGGGACTGACAACGTGATGATGGCCGCGGTGCTCGCGGAAGGCACAACGGTCATTGAAGGCGCCGCCGCCGAGCCGGAGGTCTGCGACCTGGCGGATTTTCTCAACAAGATGGGCGCAAAGATCGAGGGCGCCGGGACACGCCGCATCATCATCGAAGGCGTCACGGAATTGCACGGCGCCGAGCACGACATCATTCCGGACCGGATCGAAACCGGGCACGTTTCTGGTCGCGGGCGCGATCTGTGGAAAGGGCGTTACGCTCAACCGCGTTCAACCCGAACATGTCACCGCGGTCACGACGCGCTCTCACGGAATCGGGTTTCAAAATCGAAACGACCAGGAATTCCATCTCGGTCTCGCCGAACGGCGCCGTCACCAAGCCACTCGAGTTGATCACCGAGCCGTATCCCGGTTTCCCGACCGACATGCAGGCGCAAATGTGCGCTCTCCTTTCCACCACGGAAGGGATCAGCGTGATCACGGAAAACATTTTTCCACAGCGCTACATGCATATTGCGGAATTGAAGCGGATGGGAGCGCAGGCGCAGATCGAAGGGGCGACCGCGGTCATCCAGGGCGTCGAACGATTGTTAGGCGCGCCGGTCATGGCGAGCGATCTGCGCGCTTCCGCCGCGCTCGTCCTCGCCGGCTTGAAAGCGGACGGAATCACCGAAGTGCGGCGCGTTTATCACATCGATCGCGGTTACGAGCATCTCGACGAAAAGCTGAGCGAGCTTGGCGCGCACATCGAACGTGTGAAAGAGTAGCGGTATGGAAACGATCCCACCATCCACCTCGGTTACGTCGTCCAGCACTCGCACCTGGTGCATCCTTTGCCACGCGAGTGCCTTGCTCGGTCTCTTCTTTCATTTCCTCGGCCACATCTTCGGGCCGCTCATCGTTTGGATTCTTAAACGGGGAGATGCGGCGGAGATCGACGCGCACGGCAAAGAATCGCTCAACTTCCAGCTCTCGATGCTGATCTACGATGCGGTCGCGGTCATCCTTTGCTTCGTCCTGATCGGCATCCCGATCCTGATTCTGCTTTGGATCCTGAACACCGTCTTCGTCATCGTCGCCTCGATCAAAGCAAGCGAAGGCGAGTTCTATCGTTACCCCCTGACGATTCGGTTTATCAAGTAGGGCGTCCGAAACGGCGACGCCGATTCGACGTTGTAGAGGCCTCCTGCCGGGAGGCGCGGGCATTTCGTCGCTGGATACACGTCTCGAGCTGCGAGTCAACGCGTTTGCTCCGCGTTTCGCAGAGCGCCGTAACGGATGCGAACATCAGCCGGGTTTTCCAACGTCTACAGCGCGCGTAGCGTCTTCATGTTTTCCACATCCTCGCGCAGCTCTTTGCCTTTCGGCGTTTCGAGGATCTTCGGGATTTTGCGGAAACGCCGGTCGCGCATGATGAAACGAAAGGCTTCCAAACCGATCTGCCCTTTCCCGATGTGCGCATGACGATCGACCCGCGAGCCGCGCGCCGTCTTCGAGTCGTTCAGATGCAGCGCCACGAGATGTTTCAACCCGATCGCGCGCTCGAACTCACGAAACATTTCTCGCGTCCCCGCTGCACTCGTTAGGTCGTAGCCGGCGGCAAAAACGTGCGCGGTGTCGAGGCAGACGCAGAGACGCTCCGGCTCGCGCACGTGCGCGATAATGTAGGCGAGATGGTCGAAGGTATGACCGAGGCACGAGCCCTGGCCCGCGGTTGTTTCGAGCGCGATGCGCGTCTTCACCTTCGGGATGCGGGCGAAGATCTCGGTTGATCGACCCGACCACCTTTTTCAACCCGGCTTCCTCGCCCGCGCCGAGGTGCGCGCCCGGGTGCAGAACGACAAAGGGCAGACCCAACTGATCCGCGCGGATCAGCTCCTCGGACAAGGCGCGAAGGGAGTTGGCGTGAAACAGCGGATTGGTCGCGGCGAGATTGATCAGGTAATTGGCATGCGCGAAAACCGCGCCGAGCTCTCCGCGTTGCGGATGATCCAGGAAGGCCGCGATCTCGGCGCGGGTGAACGGTCGCGCGAACCACTGCATGTTGTTCTTCACGAAAATCTGCATCGCGCTGCACTCGATCGAGCGCGCTCGCTCGATCGCGCGATGCACCCCGCCCGCGATCGACATGTGCGCACCGAGGAGAATTGCTGATTTCTGGTTGTTGATTGCTGATTTTCGCTTCCGCGGGAGCTTGCTCTTCATTCCGGAATTCAGAAATCAGCACCCGGCAATTCTTCAGAACCGTTTCGGACGCCAGATCGGTTTCGTCAGAGCTGCCTTCGCCGTGATACTCGAAGAGCTTGTAGAGCGGCGTCAGGAGCGCCCCGGGGCCGGCCGCGTCGATCCGGATATCGAAGTCGAGTTTGTTTCTGAGAAAATCGATGTTGCCGTGCCCCAGCATGGCGAAAAGCTTGCCGGAAACGCGCAACTTGTCGGTGTGAATGACGCCTTCCCTGATCGTAAACGGCGCGGACGCTTCGTGCGCCACACTGTAACCGACGCCCGACAAACATCTTGTTCACCAGCTCGGAGAGCGGACCGAAAATCGGAATGGCAAAGACGTTGCCATCCGTCACTTTGACCATGCCATCGCCCTTCAAGAAGCGGGCGTCGCTCCCCACTCCCGAAAAATCGAGTTGCCCGCTCAGGTCGCCCTGCGAGGTCTTGTATTTGAAATAGAGATCA
This sequence comes from uncultured Verrucomicrobiae bacterium, assembly GCA_963821615.1. Taxonomy (GTDB): domain Bacteria; phylum Verrucomicrobiota; class Verrucomicrobiia; order Chthoniobacterales; family UBA10450; genus Palsa-1392. The sequence continues at coordinate 34,493 of CAWGEN010000014.1, forward strand.
GTCAGCTTGGGAAAGTCCGCCTTCTCGACCTCGATTTTCGCGGTGTAATGCCGATCATTCTTGGCTAACGAAATGTCGGCATGCCGGCCAGGTCGCCGGAAAATAATTTGCCTTTCAGACCGAGGATTTGGAGGCGGTCGTCGGTAAAGAGCAACTGGCCGGCGATCCGATCGAAGGGCAGCACCTTGTCGATAAAGGTGTAATCCATCCCACCCGGAGCATCGACGTCGATCTGGAGATGCGTCTGCTTTCCCGCGCCGAACTGCACGACGCCATTCGCCGTCACGTGTGGAGTGCGGTGGAAGCGATACGGCGAGACGTGTTCCCAGAAGCGCGGTTCGATCCACATGATCGCTTCGCTCGGCTTGAGCGTCGTCTGCACATTCGTTAGGCGGACTTCATTCCGGCGGGAGTCGTAGGCGAAGGAGCCGGTGCCGACACCCTCGTCGCGCGTCACGCGAAAGTCCTCGAGGGCGAGGACGCCATTACCGAAACGAATGTTGGCGTTGGCACTATTCATCCAGGCGCCGCGGAAACGCGTCCGGCCGAACGCGAGCGTGCCGTCACCATGCCAACTCGCCGGATCGCGACTCGATGCCACGAATACTGAGGTGAATGTTAGGCGAACGCTGCCAGCCCCACTCGCGCAGGAAAGGTCGGAACCGGTCAGGCAAGACGGACTCGAAGGCGTCCGGCACGAGCGAGCTGTCGAGATTCAACCGGAAATCGTCCGGAGCGTCGAAAAGGTCGGCGTTGAGCTGACCGCTGCGATGCCGCAGGCGGATGTCGCGCAACATGGTGCGCGCGCCGTCCCAGGCGAAATCGAAATTCGCACCTTCGAAGTCGACGTCATGGTAGGAAAATTTTTCGACCGAAAACTTGCCCACCACCTCGAATTCCTTCTCGGCCGCGGCGATCGTGGCCGAGCCGGACGCTTCGAGCTGCGGGGGAGAATGGAAAGTGACCTCGTTCAGCATCGCGCCGACAGCCGAAGCTGTCTAACAACGGCTTGAGCGCGACGCTGCTGCGCAGCTGGAAAGCGGCCCGTCCGTTCACCCGGCTCCAGGTGGCCGTGCCCGCAAAGCGCCCGATCGCGTCACTCCATTCGAGCCGCGGAATCGTGCAGGTATGCTCCTTCCATTCCGCCGCCAGATAAAAGTCCCGCGCTTCGTAATCATCGCGCACAATCCGGCTGCCGCGGAGGGTGGCCTCGACGTGTGCGTCCTCGAGTTGAGACAGGTCGCCGGAAAATTTCACCTGCAATTCCGGCGCAGCTCCCGGGTAACGAAAACGCTGCAGCATCGTCACGAGGGTTTGGAGCAGGCGGAGCCGGCGCGCCGCTTCCTCAGCGGAATCCTGCGGTGATTGCTGATAGGGTTCGCGCTTGATCAGCTGGCCGCTGGCCGAAATGCGAATCCCGCAGAAGATGCCCTCGGCCTGGCTCACTTCGATTCTTTCTGGCGGAAAATAAACGTGAGCCCGAAAGCTTTTCAGCTCGGCCTTCGCAACCTGACCTTCGACGGGCGGAAGCGGGATCGCGAGATCGCCGTTGCGAATGTCGAGCGCATTGAGGAATGGCTGGTGATGGAAGAGCGCCGCGTAATTGATATCAAGCGAGATCTCGCTCACCACCGCGAGCGTTCGTTCGCGCTTCTTGTAGTCATAAATGCGGACGTCACGCGCGATCAAGCCGCGGAAAGGATCGAGCGTGAGCCGCCGGACTGAGGCCTCGACACCGTGCTTGTGCAGTTCCTCCACGATCTTGTTGCGCCAGTTGCGGCTGAAGCCCTTCTTTGCCAGATACAATCCGCCGGCGGCGAGCCCACCAAGGATCAGGGCGATCGTTAGGCGAAGGAGGATGAGGGCGAGCAGGACTTGGGCCGGGGGACGCACCCGCCCGCGATGGAGCCGCGGCCGAGGCCGTTCGGGCAGCAGGGTCGAAGGCATGTTGATTCCTACGGGCAGGGCGCGCAATATCAACCCGCAACACCGCCTGTCGCCGCCTCCCTCCTGAAAGGCGCGAACGTTGGCCTGGGCCGCAGGTGGTCCTGCGAATGAGGTGCAGGCCCGCACTTCGCAGGGCAAAGTGTCTCCAGACTTGCGCTCCATTTCGGATTAAATTCCCGGCTCGCCATGACAATTTCGGATCTGCCGGCGGTGAATGCGTCGCTCAATGCCACCAGCACCGTTTTCATTTCGTTAGGCTGGTGGCTCATCCGGCGCGGCTTTTGGCGGCAACACATCGCCTGTATGATCACCGCGGTTTGTTCCTCGACCGTTTTTCTCGCGTTTTATCTCATCTACCACTTTCACGTCGGCGAGAAATCGACCCATTTCACGGCGCCCGGTATCGTTAGGCCGATTTATTTTGCGCTCCTCATCTCCCACATTCTGCTCGCCTTCATCACCCTCCCGCTGGTCATCGCCACGCTCATCCCGGTCTTCCGGCGCCGCTGGGAAAGGCACCGCCGGATCGCGAAATGGACGATGCCGATCTGGCTTTACGTTTCGATCACCGGCGTGCTCGTTTATTTGATGCTCTATCAGTGGTTCCCGCCCGCCAGTCTTGCACTTGGGCGGTAGTTGATGTTTGATCAAGCACGTCCCACGGGACGGGCATTTTTATGGTGACGATCGCGACCTACAACGAGCCGGCCAAGGCCAAACGACTCAAGGAAAAGTTTCAGCAGGCCGGGGTGAAGGCCGATCTGCATAACGAAGCCACTCTCCAGACCTACGCCTTCATGTCGAAGCCGCAGGCCAACGCCAAGGTGATGGTGACGGAAGATGATTTCGAGCGCGCCCAGGCCCTCATGGTAGAATGGGAAGCGGCCGATCCCGACATCGGCGCACTCCGTTGCCCACAGTGCAATTCACCCCGCATCGAATACCCGCAGTTGACGCGCAAGTTCCTTACCCCGGCGCTTGCTGGAATTCTTTTTGCCCTGAAAGTTTTCCCGAAGGAATTTTACTGCCAGGATTGCCATTTCACCTGGACAAATGAGCCGGAACACCCGCGCTATCGTTTTTGGAACCGGTTTTTTTCCGGCCCTGAAAGCGAAGGTTGACGGGGTCGCGGTGACCAACCTGTTGGCCCAGCCCTGACGGCGGGCCGGGCCGGAATAAGCAGCACTTCAATTGGTCGATGAAATGGATCTTCGCTTTTCTCCTCGCCGTGGCGATTTTTGGCGCGGCGGCGCTCTTTAGTTACAAGATCTTTATTCGCCCGGAACTGGTGATGCGGGCCGAGCGCAAGTCGTCTGCTACGCCGATGCCAATGCCTGATATCAGCCTGCCGGAATTCCAGGCCGCAGAGAAACTCCGGAGCGAAGGCAAGTTGACCGACGCCCGTGCGGCGCTGACCGCATTCATCCAAACATACCCGAGCGGTCTCCACGTCGGCGAAGCACAGGACCTGCTCGGCGAAGTGAACATCAGTATTCTGCTATCCGATTATCCGGCGCCGGAAAAAGAGGAGTACACTGTGCGCAGCGGCGACGTGCTGGCGCGGATCGCGAGCACGTTCAAGACCACACCGGAATTGATCATGCGGACCAACAACCTGAGTGGGACGATGCTGCGGATCGGCCAGAAGTTATTCATCTCGCGCACGGAATTTTCCATCCTCATCCAACGCGACGCGAAGCTTCTCTACCTGCTCGATCGCGAGCATTTCTTTAAGCGCTATCATCTCCGCGAGGAGAAGCTCCCTGCGAATCCGCCGCCAAAAATCAACACGCGCGTCGCAGAAATCATGGCCTGGAAGAATGGCAAACGGGTCGGCCTCGGCAGCCGGCAAATCCTCAACAGCACGCGCTGGATTCGTCTTGGCTCGCCGGGATACGTGATCTATTCCGAACCGGATGACTCCCATCAGATTCTCGAGGTCCCGCCGCCGGCCCAGGGTATTGGGATGACGGCGTCCGAGGTGGAGGAGTTGAGCAGCCTTGTAAACACGAGAACGGCTGTCACCATTGTTCAGTGAACCGTGAATCGTAATTCGTTAAGTCGAGAATCGGGAAGACAGGCGGGCCCGCACCGCCGATGTGACGCTTCACGACGGAACAATTCACGGTTCACAATTCACGGTTAACGGCTTTCGCTCACAATGGAATCCCAACCGCTTGATTTTGAAAAGCCGATCCTGGAATTGCAGCGTCGGCTCCAGGAGCTCAAATCGCATTCCGACAAGCACGACATCGATTTCGATTCGGAAGTGGAATCGATGGAGCTGAAGATTCGCGAAACGCGGCGCGAGATTTACGAAAACCTTACCGCCTGGCAGCGGGTGCAGATTGCGCGCCATGTGCAGCGGCCCTTTGCCCTCGATTACATCGCGCGCTGCTTTACCGAATGGGTCGAGTTGCATGGCGACCGCGTCTTCGGCGACGACAAGGCCATGCCTTGCGGCCTCGCCAAACTCGGGACGCAACGTTGTGTCGTGATCACCCAACAGAAAGGCCGCGACACCAAGGAAAATGTGAAGCGCAACTTCGGCTGCGCCTACCCGGAAGGCTATCGCAAAGCTCTTCGCCTGATGCGGCTCGGGGAAAAATTCAAGCTGCCGGTGATTTCGCTGATCGATACCCCCGGCGCCTATCCCGGCATCGGATCCGAGGAACGCCACATCGCCGAAGCGATCGCGGTCAATCTGCGTGAGATGATGACCCTGCGGGTTCCGATTATCGCAACCGTCATCGGAGAAGGCGGCTCCGGCGGCGCACTCGGGATCGGTGTGGCGGACCGCGTCCTCATCCTGGAAAACGCTTATTATTCCGTGATCAGCCCAGAAGCCTGCTCCGCCATCCTGTGGAAGGATCGCAAGCACGCGCCGGAAGCGGCCGAGGCGCTCAAGCTGACCTCGCACGACTTGATTCGTCTCGGCGTGGTCGATGAAATCGTGCCGGAACCGGAAGGCGGGGCGCATCGCGATCACGACCTGGCCGCAGCCAACCTCGGCGCGGCCCTGCGCCGGAATCTGAAGCGCGCGCTTGAAATGCCGCTCGACGACCTGCTCAAGGAGCGCTATGCGAAATTCCGCAAGCTCGGGAACTTTGCCGAGCCGAAGAGCAAAAACGGCGCCTAACGAACATTCGGGCCACCCCTGCCACTCCCAAACGACGTCCCCGCGCCTGGCAAACCAAAGCTTCTACCTGCCGTCTAGCGCTTCGCTGCGCTGAGAACCGGCTTCAGCCAACCGTTTCCTCGTCCCGTGCGACTGCGCCGGAAACAAGAACCGCAGGGCCGATTCGACGCGAGCTCCCCAGGCCGCCTCGTTGTGGTCTGCGCCCTCCGCTTCGCAATACTCGAGGTCATGGAAAGGCAACCAGCCTTTCTCGATCAATCGATCGCGCAGTTTTCGGGTCGCGTTCCCAGCCCGTTTCATTGGTTCCCGTGTCCAACCAGATCCTGAGCGGAAGCCTTTCGTCGAGCTCTTCGATCATTTGCAGGATGGCTTCGTCATCCCACCACACGGCCGGTGACATGACCATGAGCCGGCGGAAGAAATCCGGGAACCAAAGCCCAAGCGACAGCGTCAGCAGCCCACCCATTGATGATCCTCCCAGTCCGGTAAATTCCGCTTCAGGTCTCGTCCGGTATTTCTGGTCGATGAATGGCTTGAGCTCTTCGATCAAAAACTGGCCGTATTTTTTCGCCAAGCCGTGGCTGCGCCTTTCCTCCAGCGCACTTTCGTAAATCGCACCGGCGGTGGGGGCGTATTCGTGGATGCGACCTTCGCCGGTATTTGCGATCGCCACGATGATGATCGGCTCGATCAAGTTCTTGCGAATCAACCGCTGCGCGGTTTCATCCACGCCCCATTCGACTCCGGCGAAGGAGGTCGCCGCGTCGAAGACATTCTGGCCATCGTGCAAATAGAGCACCGGGTAACGCCGCCGCGGCAGGCGCAGTCGCCGGTAACCGGGCGGCAGGTAGACCAGAACGTCGCGCCGGTTGCGCAGAATGCGGGACTCGAACTGCGGATGTGACTGAACAATGCCGGTCAGCGTGTGTTTATCTTCCATCAAACGGCGGACTTAATCGGCGAGAAGAATCGCCTGCGCAACCGCCGGGGCCGACTTGCCTGAGGAAAGCCGCATTAGCTCCAATTTTCGATTCAGGATACGCCGCGGACGCATTTTCTCATCGCCAACTGCATTCGCGCTCGCTTTTATTTCGGCCTCACGCATGAACGAACGCTATCTCCGTTGGTGGACGCCGCACATGAGCCGCGACTTCGAGATGCTGGTCTTCGGAGACGGTCGCGGACTCCCGCTGATTCTTTTTCCCACGTCCTTCGGCCGCTGCAGCCAGAACAAGGATTTCGGCCTGATCGATGCCTGCGCGCCGTTCATCGACTCAGGCAGGATCACGATTTACTGTCCCGACTCGGCCGACCTCGACGGTTTTTATAACAAGAAAATCCACCCGGCTGATCGCATGCGGACGCACAACGCCTTTGAGCGCGTGATTGTCGACGACGTTTTCGATTTCGCCCGGCGCGAATGCTCGTGTCACCGCGTGGCGATCTGCGGAGCCAGCTTGGGTGCCTATCATGCCGCCAATATCGCTTTTCGTTTTCCTGATGCGGTGAGCCATCTCATCAGCCTGAGCGGCGCTTTCGAGATCAGCGATTTTTTCGATGGCTACTGGGACGAGAACATCTATTTCAACAGCCCCTACCAATACCTGCCGAATATGACCGACACGTGGAAGTTCAATCACATGAACATCATCCTCGGCACCGGCGAGTGGGATAACACGCGGCATGAAAGCTTCCGGCTAAGTGCGATTCTGCACGAGAAAGGCATCCGGCATTGGCTCGACGACCGCCGCTGGTGCGGACACGACTGGAATTATTGGCGCGACATGCTCCCCTATTACCTCTCGACGATCTAATGCCGGGAAGCTTGACCGCGGATATTTAGGAACACTCGGTCGACGCGAATTGCATTTTCATCAAATCCGTGTCATCCGCCTAATCCGCGCTTTAAATTCCTTATGAAAAAAATCGGCATTCTCTTTGGCCAGGAGCATAGCTTCCCGCCCGCCTTCATCGAACGCGTCAACGCCAAAACCGGCGGCCGCGAGCATCAAGGCCGAGGCGGTGCGCATCGACAAGGTGATCCAGGGCGAACCGGTCGGTTACGATGTTGTGATCGACCGCATCTCGCAGGACGTCCCCTTCTATCGTGGCTGGCTCAAGAATGAAGCGCTCACCGGCTGCGCGGTGGTGAACAATCCGTTTTGGTGGAGCGCTGACGAGAAATTTTTCAATAACGCGCTCGCGACCAAGATTGGCGTCGCCGTTCCGAAAACAGTCCTGCTTCCCTCGCACTCCCTGCCGCCGGACACGAGCGACGGCTCCTTCCGCAACCTCGCTTACCCGCTCAATTGGGAGGCGATTTTCGCCTACGTCGGTTGGCCGGCCTTCTTCAAGCCGTTTGCCGGCGGCGGCTGGAAAAACGTCTACAAACTGAATAACCCCGACGAATTCTTCCGCGCCTACAGCGAGACGGGCCAGCTCGTCATGATGCTGCAGGAGGAAGTGCAATTTCAGATGTATTTTCGCTGTTACTCGATCGATCAACGCCACGTGCGGATCATGAACTATGAGCCGCGGCATCCATACCACCTGCGTTACCAGACCGATTGGCAGGCGCCCCGCGACATTCTCGAAAAAGTCGAGCAGGGCGTCCTGACCTTGAATCGATACCTCGGCTACGACCTGAACACGGTGGAATTCGCGATCCGCGACGGCGTGCCGCTGGCGATCGATTTTTGCAATCCGGCACCGGATGCCGAAATCGCGTCGGTCGGCCAGGCTAATTTCGATTGGGTCGTCGAAGCCGTCTCCGAGATGGCGATTCGCAAGGCGAAAGAGCACGTCCCGGGTCGCGACAATTTGAGCTGGGGCAAATACGTGCAAGCGGCTGTGACTCGGCGCCCGCTGAGCGAAGCGACCTAGCCGTCATCCAAGGCGGAGCGCAGCGCAGCGGAGGGCTCCGTTGCGAAACTGGAGACTTGGCTGCGAGTATCGTGTCTCAGAATTCCACCGCGGGATCCCTCGACTTCCTTCGGGATGACAAATTGCGGGTGCTCCTCACTTCGGCTTAACTTGCACGACCCATGAGCATCGAAGTCCAGATCCCGCCCGTCGGCGAGTCCATTTCCAGCGGCGTCGTCTCCGTCTGGCACAAGAAATCGGGCGAATATGTCGAAGCGGGTGATGTTCTCCTGACTCTCGAGACCGACAAAGTCTCCACGGAAATCACCGCCGAAAAAGCTGGCGTCCTTGAGACGAAGGTGGACGAGGGCCAGGAGGTGAAAATCGGTGAAGTGGTGGCCGTGATCGATGACAAGGCGACTGCTCCCGCAAAGGTCAGACCGGCCTCGCCTAACGAGCCCGGGCCGGCTGCCAAACCGGCGGGCAAGCGTTCGCCCAATGCGGAGGTCCTTTCGCCAGCGGTCAGACGAATGATCACCGAAGAAAAGCTCGACCCGGCAAAAATAGGCGGGACCGGCAAGGGCGGTCGCGTAACGAAAGGCGACGTCATCGCGCATCTGGGAACAAACGCGGAACCTTCAATCGACGATCAGGAAAAGCCGCGCCTGCGGAGAGAATCTGACCGGGAGCAACCTGTCTCGAGCGGCGAAGAGCGTTTCACCCGCAAAAAGATGTCGCCCCTCCGACGCAAGATCGCGGCCCAGCTTGTCATGGCGCAACAGACCGCGGCCATTCTCACCACTTTTAACGAGTGCGACATGAGCGAGGTGATGGCGCTGCGCAAGAAAGCGCAGGAAAAATTCACCGCCGATCACGGACTCAAGCTCGGCTTCATGTCGTTCTTCATCAAAGCGACCGTCGAGGGCCTCAAGGCGGTCCCCGCAATTAATAGCCGGATCGAAGGCGACGATTTTATTTTGAATCATTACTACGATATCGGCGTCGCGGTCGGGACGGAACGCGGCCTGGTTGTGCCGGTGGTACGCGATGCGGATACGAAGAGTTTTGCCGATCTGGAGCGGGACGTGGCCGATTTCGCGGCCCGGGCGCGCGACGGGAAAATCAAAATCGAGGATTTGCAGGGCGGCACTTTCACGATCTCGAACGGCGGCGTCTACGGATCGCTTATGGGCACTCCGATCCTCAATCCGCCGCAGAGCGGCATCCTTGGCATGCACGCCATCCAGCAACGCCCGGTCGCCCGGAATGGCGAAGTGGTCGTTAGGCCAATGATGTATCTCGCCTTGAGCTACGACCACCGCGCGGTCGACGGCAAGGAAGCGGTAACGTTTCTCGTCAAAGTGAAGGAAGCGATCGAAAATCCGACCGCACTCCTGCTCGATCTCTAGACGGATTCGCCTTGGCGCTCCGTCGCCGGGCTGCGATCGCTCACCAACAGCGCCTTGTGCTGAGAGAGCGCCCGGTTAAGATATCCGCCTCCACTCGGGATGACAAGGTGGGCGCGCGGCTAAGTAATCCTCCAACCATCTTTCCCATGGATAAATTCGACGTCATCATCATCGGCTCCGGCCCGGGCGGCTACGTCGCCGCCATCCGCGCCGCCCAGCTCGGACTCAAAACCGCCATTATCGAAAAGGACAAGGAACTCGGCGGCACCTGCCTTAACGTCGGCTGCATCCCGAGCAAGGCGCTCCTCGCCTCGAGCGACCATTTCGTTTTTGCAAAAAAGGAAGCGGCCAAACATGGCATCGTCCTCGACAAGGTCAGCCTCGACCTCGCGACCATGCTCGGTCGCAAAGACAAGGTCGTGAAAACGCTCACCGGAGGCGTGCGCGCGCTGATGAAGGGCAACAAGGTCACCACCTTCACCGGCCTCGGCACCATCACCGAGCCGGGCAAAGTGCGGGTCCAGCCTAACGAGGGCAAGCCGACCGAAATCGCCGCCGACCACATCGTGATCGCGACCGGCAGCGTGCCGATCAACCTCCCGAGCATGCCGTTCGACGGCAAAACGGTTGTCAGCAGCACCGAAGCGCTTTGTTTCGAGAAGGCGCCCGAAAGATTTCTCGTCATCGGCGCCGGCGCGATTGGCCTCGAGCTCGGCTCGGTTTGGAGCCGCCTCGGATCTGAGGTGACGGTGCTCGAATTTCTGCCGCGCATTGCCGTCGGCTTCGACCTCGAAGTCTCGAATCTCCTCCAACGCGCCCTCACCGCCCAAGGGATGAAGTTTCATCTCGAGACCAGGGTTGGCTCGGTCAAGGTTACCAACGGCCGCGCTGTCGCCACCGCTACCAAAGGCGACAAAGAACTTTACTTTGAAGCCGACAAAGTCCTCGTCTCTGTCGGTCGTCGCGCGTTTGCCGAAGGGGTCGGGGCGGACAAAATAGGCGTCGCTATCGACGAGCGCGGCCGGATCAAAGTGGATGAGATGTTTCGCACCAACGTCCCCGGCGTTTACGCGATCGGCGACGTTATCGCCGGCCCAATGCTGGCGCACAAAGCCGAGGAGGAAGGCATCGCCTGCGTCGAATTGATCGCGGGCAAAGCCGGGCACGTGAACTACGACGTCATCCCCGGAATCATTTACACGAATCCGGAACTGGCTGGTGTGGGTATTACCGAAGATTTTGCGAAAGAGAAGGGGCTGAAGGTGCGCGTCGGCAAATTCCCTTTCCGCGCCAATGGCCGCGCACTGGCGAACGAGGACGTCGAAGGCGTGGTCAAATTCGTCGCCGATGCTGAGACCGATCGCATCCTGGGCGCCTCGATTCTCTCCCACGCCGCCTCCGAATTGATCGCCGAAGTCGTCGCGGTGATGGAATTCGGTGGGAGCAGCGAAGACCTCGGCCGCACCGTTCACGCCCACCCGACCTTGAGCGAAGCAGTCAAGGAAGCCGCGCTCGCGGTCGAGAAGCACGCCATCCATATCGGGAATCGGTAATCAGCGTAAGTGCGGGAGGGACCTTTGTCTCCAGATCAGCCGGCGCAACTCAGACCCATTGGGGCACAAAGGCCCCTCCCCCTACTCGAGACCAAGAGCCTGCCGGCTGTCCCGCGCGAACTTGAATCCACCTAACGACTCCGCCCCGGGAAACTCTTTCGTCAGCGCCAGGAACTGGAATTTCGTTCCGAGAAATTCCGGATGGAGCAGCATCTGCAAGGCGTGGCTCTTTTCTGCACCGGCGGCCGCGAGACCGGGATAGCTCGAAAGCAGACCGGTAAGGAAATGGTTTTGATCGGTGAAGCCCCCAAGACGCAGGCCGCTCTTTTCTGCACGCTCGGCGAGATTTGTCCAGTTCACGTGTGCGGTGATGTCGCTCTCTCCCACGTCCTCCAACGGCGAAGACAGCACGCGGTGATCAGAATAGCATTGCAGTGTGCCGCTGCTGCGACTGGGAGCATAAAAGTCGTGCCGCGAAAATCCGTAATCGGCGACGAGCACCATCCCTCGCACCAGCTTTGGCGTCAGCGCATCGATCCAATCGAGCGCCGCCAAATTGATCTCCGTCTCATAAGGGCCTCGCGGCGGGGGCGGAAGCTTCGCGACTTCAACTCGCAGTCGCGGATCGGTGATCCGCCGATGCACAAAGGTGAAGCCGCACGATGTTCGTTCGACCAGGCGTTCGTGCCATTCCCGCCGCTCGGGAACACCGGCAGCGGCCAGTAGACGCACCGGCAGCGCATCGACCAGCTCGTTGGAAAAATGCACGCCGGAGAATGGCTCCATTCCTTCGAGCGACGCGCACCATTCCGTCTTCCCGGCAAATTGACGCAGCACCCCTTGTTGGCGCTGTCGTAGAATCGAAAACGGCTCCGCGATCCGGTAACGCAGAGTCGCAAAAAACTCCGGAGCGCCGTCGCGCAGCGCCTCCAGCACATCGGCCGCAAACTCCCCGTGATGCGCGCCCTGCTCGACGATCACGAAATCGTTCGGCCGGCCCAGAGCGCGCCAGAGCTCGGCAAACTGTCCGGCCAGCATTTTCCCGAACAAGGGTCCCACGCTCACACTCGTGAAATAGTCGCCGCGCCGTCCAATCGCACACCGGCCCGAGCTGTAATATCCATGCACCGGGTGGTAGAGCGCCTGCTCCATGAAACGCGCGAAGGAGATCGGTCCGCGTTCCCGGATCTCGTCACGGATACTGGCAACGAGTTGGGAGGTTGAGGAGTTGAGAGGTCGAGAACAATTCATCACCACCGCCCCTTTCTATCCTCTCAACTTCTCCACCTCTCAACCATTTGGCTTTTTCCAGATTTTGCCGCTAAGTTGCGCGCGATCTCGATTCCTTGGGCCTCCGCCCGCTCGCCGCATGCCAGTTGATTATCTCACGCCGACGGAGTTCTCCCGCTACCACCGCGCATGGTATGCGCGCCCGTGGTTTTATCTCCCGCTCGCCCTCCTCATCGTCCTCCTCGTCGCCGGTCTGCTCGCCTTCATTCCCACTGCCATTAGCCTTCGACAACAAGCCGCCGCGCTCGATCTCTCACATCTCGAGAAGATGGAATCGGCCAGTGTGATCGTCGATCGGAACAACAAGATCTTTGGCCAGATCTACGTCGAGAATCGCGAAACCGTTCCTTACGACCAACTCCCTTCCAACCTCGTTAACGCCGTCATCGCGATGGAGGACAACAAATTTTATCAGCACCACGGTTACGATCTGTTGGGGATCGCCCGGGCAGCGCTCAAGAACACCGTCGCCGGCCACGTTCGCCAGGGGGCGAGCACGATCACCCAGCAATTGGCGCGGAATAGCTACGATCTCAAAGGGAAAACCTTTCGTCGCAAGCTGCTCGAAATGTTCGTTGCCCGCCGGATCGAGGACAATTTCTCCAAGCAGAAAATCATGGAGCTTTATCTCAACCGGATTTATTTCGGCGGAGGACTCTACGGTGCGGAGGCGGCCGCGCGCGGTTACTTCGACAAGCCCGCGCGCGAGATGTCGCTGGCAGAATGCGCCACGCTCGCCGGGCTGGTTAAAAGCCCCAACAAGTTGTCCCCCTGGTCGGATCGGACCGCTTCGCGCGAAGCGCGCAATTTCGTCCTCAGCCGCATGCGCGAGCTTGGCTTCATCGACGCCGAGCAACTGGCGAGCGCGCAGGCGGAGGAGTTGGTGACCGGCAACCGGCAGAATGCGCGCGGACAGAACTACGCGATCGATTACATCCGCCAGCAGGTGATCGCCGCGGTCGGGTGGGATCGGGCGATGAGCGATGGCTTCCGCATTCACACCACGATCGACGCCGGGATGCAGAACGTGGCTGAGAAATCGCTCCGGGTGCAGCTCGATGCCGCCGAGGAGACCCCCGGTTACAGTCACCAGACCTATGCCCAGTACAGTGCCCTGCTGCAGGAGCGCCGGAACAAATCGCCTAACGAAAAGTCGGCCGCACCACCGCCGGAATACCTGCAAGGCGCGGTCATCGCGCTCGACAACCGGACCGGCGGCATCCTTGTCCTCGTAGGCGGGCGCGATTTCGAGCATAACGAATACAATCGCGCACTTCAGGCGCGGCGCCCCCCGGGCACCGCCATGCTTCCCTTCGTTTACGCCGCTGCCTTCGCGAAGGGCCTTTTCCCCGGGTCCCTGGTCGACGATTCCGCGCTCGACAATCGCACCGTCATGATCGGCGGCACGACCGGCATCCTCGGCGAATGGGGGCCGGAAGATGCGAACAACCGCTACCAAGGTCCGATTACTGCACGCGACGCCCTCGCCAGGTCGAAGAACGGCGCCGCCGTTCGCATTGGCACCACCGCCGGCCTCGACGCCGTCTCCGCGCTCGCCCACGCGGCCGGCGTGGAAACCAAACTACGTCCCTATCCCGCGACGTTTCTCGGCAGCAGCGAGATCACGCTCGCGGAACTCGCCCTCGCCTACACGATTTTCCCTAACGAAGGCTGGCGCCCCGCCTCGCCCACACGTTCTCGACCGGATCGAAGACAAGGATGGCAACATCGTCTGGCAATACGAGCGAAACCGGACGCATGAGCCGGTCCTGAAACCGGAGATCGCTTACGAAGTCACCTCTTGCCTGACGGACGCGCTGAACGAAGGAACGGGGCAACTGGCCTACCAAAAATATGGTTTGAAGAATTTCCCCGCCGCCGGCAAGACCGGTACGGCCTACGATTTCACGGATGCGCTCTTCGCCGGCTACGACTCGACGATCACCTGCGCGGTTTGGGCCGGTTTTGACAAGCCCGAAAAAATTTACCGCGGCGCCTTCGGCAGCGTGCTCGCGCTGCCCGTCTGGGTGGACGTCATGAACGCGTCCCTCGCCAGGTATTCACCGCGGCCGTTCGCTGTCCCGTCCGGCGTGCATAAGGTCGAGATCTGCTCAAAGTCCGGCCTGCTCGCGACCGACAAGTGCTACGAAGATGTGCGCAGTGCGAGGGGCGATGTGGTGAAACGTCGCACCAGTTACGTCGAACTGGCGACCGATGAGCAAATGCCCGCGGATCGCTGCGACGTGCATGGCGATTCGGTCCGGACCCAGTTGGTGAAGAAATTTGAGAGCAGCCAGTGGCCACGGGCTGCGCTCGCAGTCGATACCAAGGAAGTTGCGCCGATCGTGATGCAGGGGCCGACGCTGCTCGCGGGAGATGATCCCTACGAAGCGATTGGCTCGACTTTTAGACCAAAGATGGTGGCGAAGGCGGGCGATCAGATCGAGCCCGGCCTCGACCCCGATAAGCCGATCAAGCGCGCCATCCCCGTAGTCCCGACGCCTGACGAGACGATCCAAGTGCGACGCGCGCTGCCGGTACGTCCGATCGACGAATCCGGCACCGAGCCGCTCCTGCAAACCGAACCGCCGGCGCCGCTGGATTTCAGTGACGACAACTGACGGCGCGGGGCGCGATTTTCGTCTCACGGTCCTCAATCCAGGGGGGCGCGATCCGGAACAGGACTTCTCGTTAGGCATCAATCCGCCTGGCGAACGCGGACATGCCCCGGTCAATTTTCACGGCTATGCCGCCTGCACTGGCGGGGTCTTCCAGTGCGATACGAAGCGAGCCATCGCCACCGCTCGGCCAGTGCTCCTGCTGCTGCGGAGCGATTTCAAGACGACACAGCGCGCGCTCCGCGCGCTGCAGCAACATCGATTGCCGGTCGTCGTTTCGCTAAAGGAAACAGGGCTCCATCAGATTGCGCGGCAACTCAACGAGACGAAGCGCGCAGCGCGTTTTCGCGAGATCGTGCAGGCGGCAGACGGTTGCCTGGCCGCGACACCGGAGGCGCTTCTTTTTTATGGCACCGGACGGTTCATTCCGACGCCATATCCGTTGCATGATCCGCGCTGGGATTTTTCCCGACCGTTCGGCGAGCGGAGCGGGGTTTTCATCGGCACGCGAGAATGGAATGTGCCGTCGCGCCAGCACCTAACCGCACTCGTCCTCGCTCTCGGGCTGGGTGAACCGGTCACGGTTTTTGACGAAAATCCGCGACGTTGCCAAAAAGTTCTGGAGGCGCTTGGCCTGCCGTCAGGCTCGCTCCGCGTGATCGCGCGACGCCTGCCTTATCGTGATTACCTGGCGGAGATGGCGCGGCACAAGATTGTTCTCCAGGCCGACAAAAGCGCGGTCCCGGGGCAGGTGGCCGGAGATGCGTTGCTTTGCCGTATGCCCTGCGTCGGCGGCGACGGAGCGATCGATCGGTTGGGGTTTCCTGAAGTCTGCGGATATGGTCGTTCGTTAGGCGAGCTGAAAGAGCTGGCGACGCGCTTGCTTCGCGATCCAGAATTTTATTCCGCGACCGTCAAGGCTTCGCAAGAAGCCGCGCGGGAGCAAGTCGGTTACAGGATGGTTGCCCAACAGCTCACACAATTTTTCGCGCAATTGTAGGGCGGGCGCGTCGCCTGCCCAGGTTTGAAGGCGGGCAAGCGAAGCGCTCGCCCTACAATGTTCGCCCGAGCGCTTCGAAATAGATATCCTCCAGCTTCCGCGCTTGCGCAGCTTGCTCAAATTTTTCGCCAACCGAGTCCGCGCCGCGCCGGGCCAGTTGCGCCAGCTCGTCCGGCCGTTCCGCCCAGCCGAGGAGCGCTTCCCCCAGCGCCAAGTGATCCCGCTCGCCGACCAAAACGCCGCTCACTCCATCGTCGATTGCTTCCGGAATTCCTCCGTGCCGGGTGGCGAAGACAGGCAGTCCGCTCGCCATCGCTTCGAGCATCGCGTTCGGGACCCCTTCCTGGTTTCCGTCTCCACCGAGTTCACTCGGATGCAGGAAAATGTGCGCCTGAGAAAATTCCTCGCGCAACCTCGTCTGGGAAAGAAAACCGGTGAACCTCACCCGCTCCCCCACGCCAAGTTCGCGCGCGAGACTCCGCAGCCGTTCCTGCATCGGTCCTTCGCCGGCGATCGTGAAAATGGCGGCTGGATTTTTCTGCTGAAACGCGGCGAAGGCGCGCAAGCTGGTCTGGAAACCCTTTTTCTCGATCAAGCGACCGGCCTGCAGAAGCCTTCCACGCCCCGTCGTTAGGAAAGGTTCGGGGACGAAACGCAATTTCCGCCAGCGGAATACCAGTGCGATGAAGACGTATTTTCTCTTCGGGACAGCCTAGCGCAGCCACCGCGCGACCCAGCGACTGAGATCGTACCAGGACGAGACGCGCCGCGGCCAGCATCTCGCGCGTGGCGGCCCGATAATGCGGCTTGTCGAGCTCGACCATGACGTCGGCGCCGTGGAACGAAACAACGGTCGGGTGTCGCCAGTGCAGGATGAGCGGCAAGAGATGGACCGCGATGTGCCCGAAATAAATGTGCAGCAATTGCGCTTCGGTGTCGTCCAGTACGCGCTTGAGCTGCAGGACCTCGCGGTGGGAAATCTGCCAGGGCGCTGCGCGCAGTTTTCGAAACCAAAAGCGGCGCAAGAAATGCGTCGCCGGTTTTCTGACGACAAAGACCGGGTTGAACGGAAACCGCTCTGCCTCTTCGCGCTTTTGGGCGATGACCACCGGCCGAAACCGCTCCAGCGCGGTTATCTGCCGGTAAATGTGCAGCATCTCCGGCTTGAGAAACGTCGCGCAGTAGCAGGCGACGACAGGCGGAGAGCGCTCGGGCACGCCTAACGTTCAACGCAAGCGCGCGCCGTTCAACTCAAACGGCCAAACGATCGATCCGCCACCATCTCAAAAGCTCCAGGCAAAAAGTGAGATGCCCTTCGGTTTGCCCGGATCATTCGGATCGTGCATTACGTGCTCCTGCCCGTTTCCGTAGCGCGCGGGAGCAACCGGATTGATCAACTGCACGGCGTTGCCGTGACGGATCGCTACTTGAACCACTCCCTCCGTCGGGACGACAGGGGCCGCGGCCGGCGGCCTCGGCTTCAGTATGGTCGTCCGTACTTCCCCGGTGGCGGTAGTGGTTGTGAGGACTGTAGTGGAAAGCTGACCCTGAGCCGGTACGGGCGCCGGAGCCGGAGCCTGACCCTGATTCTGGCCCTGCGCGAATGCTATTCCCGTGGTCAACGCCAGTATTGTGCTAACCAGCAATTTTTTCTTCATAATCGATCTCCTCGAGCCGGGACAACGCGCAAGTTCCTTGCCCGCGCCCTGACCTCACCCCACAATTATATATCGATGGAATACATTGAAAAGGCTGTTCGTGTTCTCGATTTGGAAATTGCCGAACTCCAACGGCTCCGCGGACGACTGGGCGAAAGCTTCGAACGTGCCGTCGATTTGATCAAACAAACCGTCGAAGCTCGCGGCAAGGTAATTGTGCTCGGCGTAGGGAAGTCCGGCCACATCGGGGGAAAAATTGCCGCCACCCTCACGAGTACCGGTTCGCCTGCGGTCGTTCTCGACTCACTCAACGCGTTGCACGGCGATCTCGGCGTAGTCGCGGATGGCGACATTGTCCTGGCGCTGAGCTATAGCGGAGAAACCGAAGAACTGCTCCGCATTCTGCCGGCCATCTCGCGTTTTCAGGTGGATGTGATTGCGATGTGCGGCACGGCCAACTCGACCCTCGCGCAGAATTGCGATGTGCTGCTCGACGTCAACGTGGAGCAGGAGGCGTGTCCGCTAAACCTGGCGCCGACTTCGAGCACGACCGTCATGCTCGCCTTGGGCGATGCGCTGGCGATGGTCCTGCTCGAGGCGCGCGGATTTCAGAAAGAGGATTTCGCAAAGTTCCATCCCGCCGGCATGGTCGGGCGCAGCCTGCTTCTGCGGGTCCACCAGATCATGCGGCCACGCACTGCCCTCGCACTCGTTAGGCCGGATGCCAACATTCGTGCTGTCCTCGAAATGATGACCTCGCTTCGCGCCGGCGCCGCAGTCGTCGCAGGGAGCGATGAGCAGTTGCTCGGAATCTTTACCCACGGCGATTTCGTCCGGCACTTCCAGACCGATCCGCGGGTTGGCGAGCGGCTGGTGGCCGATCTGATGACGCTCAATCCAGTGGTCGTGCACCAGGACAAATTAGCAGTGGAAGTGCTCAACTTGCTCGAGCGTCATCGGATCGACGATCTCGTGGTGGTGGATGATCGCGGGGTGCCGGTCGGAATCGTCGATTCGCAAGATCTGACGAAATTGAAACTGCTTTAGTTGGCTGGGCAGGTGCATAGCACCTCGACTCCGCTGCGCTCCGTTCGGGATGACTTGTAAAGCACGGCGCTCTCAACTAAGAATCTCAGCTCTATGGCCGCCGCAAACGATCTCCGCAAAGGAATGGCAATTAAATACAATGGCAACACCGCCATCGTGCTCGACGTGCATCACCGCACTCCCGGGAATCTGCGTGCCTTCGTCCAGGCGATCATTCGTTACATCAACACAGGCAAGAGCGCTGATGTTCGCTTCGGTTCGACCGACAAGGTGGAGCTAGTCGATATCTCCCGCACCACCCTCGAGTTTAGCTACAAGGATAATACCGGTTTCCATTTCATGGACCCCAACACCTACGAGACGATCACCTTGCAGGAGAGCCTGCTGGCCGAGGCCAAGGATTACCTCGTCGAGAATCTGCCGGTCGAAGTCCTCTTCACGGAGGGCCGGCCAGTGCAGGTGGAATTGCCTTCCTCCGTGCAGCTCAAAGTGGTGGAAGCACCCGAAGGTCTGCGTGGCGATACTGCCAGCAACGTGACCAAACCCGCCGTGCTCGAGACCGGCAAGACGGTCAACGTTCCGCTTTTCATCAACGAAGGCGAAACCGTCAAGATTGATACCCGGACGGGCGCTTATATGGGCCGCGCCTAACGAATGGCCTCACGGCGCGTGCCTCGGCATTCGGCCCGGCGCAAGCCGGTGCGGCGCCGCGTCAAGGTCGCGCCCTACGTCGTCTCGACGCGGTCCGGAAAATCCTTCTCGGCGCCGCTGATGGTTCCAACGAAGTGGGTCAAATTCATTGTCGCGCTTTTCCTTCTCCCGATTTGCGCCCTCCTGAGCCAGACGTTTTTCACCTCGTTTGCGCGCGCAACGGTCACGGAACGGCTCTGGGCGGGCGAAGAGTTCTGGTTCTTTTCGTTAGGCGCGGTGCTTTGGTTGATTGCCTTTTTCGGTTTGCCGCGCCCGATCGTGCTTTACGTCTTCGGCCACGAACTGACCCACGCGCTCTGGGTTTGGTTGATGGGCGGACGGGTTAGCCGCTTCAAGGTGGGCCGCGAGGGCGGTCATATTCTGACTGACAAGAACAACTTTCTCATCGCACTCGCGCCTTATTTTTTTCCGCTCTACAGCATCCTGGTCATCGCGCTTTACGGCGCTCTCAGCTTGTTCGTGAACATGCAGCCCTATGGCCGGCTGCTTTACGCGCTTGTCGGGGTGACCTGGGCCTTTCACCTCACATTCACCTGCTGGATGATCCCGAAGAACCAAAGCGACCTGAGCGACAACGGGACGATCTTTTCACTCGTCGTCATTTACCTGATCAACCTCCTGCTCCTCGGCGCGATGCTGATTATCGCTTCGCCGCACATTACCTTTGCGAGCTTCGGCGCGGATATGGTGCGGAATATCGCCAATTTCTCACATTCAGTTGTGATGTTCTGCGGGCGTTTTCGCTGGAAGGACGGCGGTTGAAAAATCAATATATCGTCAGGACCTAACAAAGCGTCACGCCACTACATCTTCTCCGGCACCTGGATTCCCAAAAGTTCCAGGCCGCGGCGGAGGACGCGGGCCGTTAGTTCGCAGAGGGCCAGACGAGTGGCGCGGGCAGGTTCGTCCGCTTTCAGGACCGGGCACGCTTCGTAGAAAGCGTGGAAGGCGTTCGCCAGCTCGAAGAGATAATTCGCAAGCAGATTCGGCCGGAAATCGTTCAGTACTTGCGGGACCGTCTCGGCAAACTGCGCCAGGCGTTTGGCCAGGGCCAGCTCGGCCGGCTCGGTCAAAGTCAGTTCGTTAGGGGCGACAAACTCTTTACCCGCCTTGCGAAAGATTGAGCGAATGCGCACATAGGCGTTCTGCAAATAGGGCGCCGTGTTTCCCTGCAAAGACAGCATGCGATCCCATGAGAAAATGTAATCGGTCATCCGATACTGCGAGAGGTCAGCGTATTTGACCGCGGCGATACCGATCGTCTTCGCGATCTCGTCCTTTCCCACTGCGTCCAGCTCCGGATTTTTTTGCTCGACGATTTTCCTGGCGCGCACGACCGCTTCCTCGAGCAATTCGCGCAGCGGCACGTTATCGCCGGAGCGCGTTTTCATCAGCTTGCGGTCTTCGCCGAGGATGTTGCCGTGGATGATGTGGCGAAAATTCGCCGTGTAACCTTCGCGCCGCGCGATCTCGAAAATCTGCTTGAAATGCAGTTGCTGTGGAGCGCCAGTCTCAATCCAAACCGTGTCGGCGCCCAAATCGCGAATGCGGTAATCGACCGTCGCGATATCGGTCGTCGCATAGTTGAAGCCGCCGTCGCTTTTCCGAATGATGCACGGCCGCTCGGCAAGCTCGGGAATGTCGCGGAAAAAAACGCAGACGGCGCCTTCGCTTATTTCCGCCAGACCCGATTCTAGCAACCGGTCCACTACCGCGGGCAGACGATCGTTGTAAAAGCTTTCGCCGCGCTGGATGTCGTAATGGATGTCGAGGATTTCGTAGGCCGCTTCGAATTCCTTCATCGAGAGGGCGACACATTCGTTCCAGATGCGCAGGTTTTCCTCGTCGCCGGCCTGCAGCCTGACGAGTTCGTTGCGACATTCGTCGCGCACCGCCGGATCGGTTTTCGTGAGTTCGTTCGCCGTCTTGTAGATCCGAACCAGTTCCGCGATCGGGTCGCGCGCCAGCGCCGCGCGATCGAGCAGGTTTTTCCAGCCGTAAATCACCATCCCAAACTGCGTGCCCCAATCGCCGATGTGATTATCGCGGATGACGTCGTGTCCGAGAAATTTCGCGATCCGGGCCAGCGCATCGCCCAGGACCAGGCTGCGAATATGCCCGACGTGCATCGGCTTGGCGACGTTGGGCGAACCGAAGTCGATCACGATCCGGCGGCGTGCGTCAGCCAGCGGCACGCCCAGCCGATCGTCCTGCAAGAGCCGCGCAGCCTGCACCGCGACGGCCTGCGGCTTGAGCGCGAAATTGATGAAACCAGCGCCGGCGATCGTCGGTGGTTCACACCATTCCGCGACGTCGAGGCGCTCGATGATTTTCTGCGCGAGCGCTCTCGGATTCTCACCGCGTTGCTTGGCGAGGATGAGCGCGGCGTTGGTCTGGTAATCGCCGAAGCGCGCGTCAGTCGCGGGCACGACCTCGCCGGCTGCTGGTAAGCCGCTCGCTGCGAGGGCACGCGATAATTCGCGGTTCAAAAACAACTGAAATGTTTCCATGGCGACGATCGAAGGTTAGGCAGCGAACCCGCTCATGTCATCCCGATCCGCCGCAAGACGGACAGGGATCTCTCTTTTGCAATCGTTGTCTTCTCCTGAAAAGGAACCAAGGATTGCAGCTGCGTGGTCCCTCCCCGCACTTTGCCGGATCGGGATGACACGCGAGGGAGACGGCGCGCGGTAATCGGCCGCTTACTTGGCCGCGCGCTCTTCGAAGACCGCCAAAATTTCTTCTTTCGTCCCGGCCTGGGCGAGCCTCTCGCGGACGGAGCGATCGTTCAAAAACTTGGCGATCGACGCGAGCGTGCGGAGGTGGGTTTGAAACTGGTTCTTCGGGACGATGAAGAGGACAACAAACCTGACCGGTGCGTTGTCGAGCGCATCGAATTCGATCCCTTGCACGGAGCGTCCAAAGGCGGCGACGACCTCGGCAACCGCGTCGGAGGAGGCATGCGGAATGGCGATGCCAAAACCAATGCCGGTACTCATCGTTTCCTCGCGTTGCTTCAAGGCGGCGAGAATGCCGTCGCGGCTGGCCGGTTCGATTTTTTGCTGAGCCACGAGCAGATCAATCAACTCGACAATGGCGGGCCAGCGCTCGGTCGCCTTCATCTCCGGAATGATTTGCTCGGAAGATAAAAGGCTGGCCAGGGACATGCAGAAATCTCCGAGTGGAGCGAAAGCTTAGCGTCCGCGCTTGGGATGACAAGGAGGAATGGTTGGGAACCTCAAAGACTTCATATCGGAGAAAATTCCTCTCTCAAACCATGGAATACCCGCTGGGGCAAGGTCCCTCCTCAGACCCAGAATCGCTCCCAATTTCAGGTGCACGCATCTTCCACTTGCTTACCGAGAGGAGACGGATAATCTCATATCGGTAACCGAGATATTATGAGTAAACCTTCCGATTTGGTCCAGGGAACGCTCGATTTCCTGTTGTTGAAAATCCTCGCGGTCGAGCCACTGCACGGCTTCGCGATTAGTCGCCGCCTCCGACATTTCTCCGATGGTGTCCTGCAGGTGAGCGATGGTTCGCTCTACCCGGCGCTGCATAAGCTTGAACAAAAGGGCTGGATTAGCGCGCAATGGAAACCGACGGAAAATAACCGTCGGGCCAAATTCTATGCGCTGACCAAAATGGGCCGGAAGCATCTGAGCATCGAAGCTGACCAGTGGGATCGACTTTCGACTGCGATCTTTGCCGTCATGAAGTTGAAGGAGGCGTAAGCGTGAATCTCGAGCGCTGGATCCATATTGTTCCGCTGCGGATTCGTTCGTTGTTTCGACGGCGCGCGGTGGAGGGGGAACTGGATGAAGAGCTGCGGGGTCATCTCGAGCGTAGAACGGAAGAGGGCGTCGCAAACGGCCTCAGCACCGAGGAAGCGCGCCGCGTGGCGCTGCTCGAGCTGGGCGGAATCGAGCAACGGAAGGAGGAATGCCGCGACATGCGTGGCCTACGCTGGTTGGAAGAATTTCTCCAGGACCTTCGCTATGGCTTTCGTCTGCTGCGCAAGAATCCGGGATTCAGCACCGTTGTCGTGCTTGCCCTGGCACTCGGGCTGGGCGCGAACACCGCATTGTTTTCGCTCTTCAATAGCGTGCTGCTTGCCGCTCTGCCAGTTCGGAACCCGGAGCAATTAGTCGTTCTGAGCGTGGAAAACGAGGCCGCAGATTCCATGACTTCGTTCTCGTATCCGATGTATCGGGAATTGCGCGACAAGAACGCTGTTTTCAGCGGCATGATCGCGCAAGCCGGTGCGGAAATGAATGCGAGTTACGCGGGCGAGAGTGAAAAGGCCCGCGGCGAGCTGGTAAGCGGGAATTATTTTGAAACGTTAGGCGTGCGGCCGTGGCGGGGCCGGCTTTTCTCCCAGGCGGATGATCAAACCCCTGGCGCGCACCCGGTCGCAGTGTTGAGCTATGAGTACTGGCAGCGCCGATTCGGCGGCGACCCGGGAATCGTGGGCGGGAAACTGATTCTGAACAATCGCCCGGTGACGGTCATCGGGATCACACCTCCCGGCTTTTATGGGACTGATCTCTCGGAGGTCACTGACATTCGCGTGCCGATGATGATGGTGACGGTGTTCCGGCCGTTCCCGGCAAATCGGCTGCAAAACTCTGACCACCGATGGATGGAGGTGCTCGCGCGTCGCAAACCAAATGTTTCCGTTGCTCAGGCCGAAGCAGGCTTGGACGTGCTCTATCGGCAGGCTCACGAAGCGGAAATCCAACAACTCCCGGCCCGGATCAGCGATTACGACAAGCGCATCGCGCGATCGAGCCATGTAAAGTTGCTCCCCGGCAGCCAGGGTCTGCGCCAATTGCAGGAGCAGTTTTCCCACGCGCTTCTCATCCTTTTCGGGATCACCCTCATCATTCTGCTCATCACTTGCGCAAACCTGGCCAATCTCTTCCTCGCCCGGAACACCGCGCGTAGCCGCGAGATCGCGATGCGGCTCGCGCTCGGTGCGACCCGGGGAGCGCCTGATGCGGCAATGGCTGACCGAGAGCCTCCTTTTCGCATTGTTAGGCGGAGGACTCGGGGCGATCGTCGCCATCTGGACGCAGAGTGCGCTTCTCCATTTCCTGCCTGCGAGCGAACGGGCGAATCTCGGTCGCGCGACGCTCGATCCAGCAGTCTTTGCCTTTGCCCTCGCCGCTACTGTGGCGACTGCGATCGTGTTTGGCATTATCCCGGCACTCCAGATTTCGCGCGGCGCGCTCGCGCCACAGCAGGGCGATCCGCGGTTGGCGCAAAGCGACATGTCGCCACGACGTTTCCGCGGCGCGCTTGTCCTGTTGCAGGTTGCGCTCTCACTCCCGCTTCTCATCGGCGCGGGGCTCTTCCTGCACAGTTTGCGCAATTTGAAAACGATTGCGCCTGGCTTCGACGAGAACCGTGTCGTCCTCGCGTCGCTCAATCCCTCGCTCAACGGTTACCCGGCGGAACGAATCCGGGCGCTTTACGATGAACTCTTGATCCGAGCGCGGACGCTGCCGGGGGTTCGTTCTGCCGCGCTCGCTACGGGGGTCGTTCTTTCCGGTGGCTGGGACGAAATCAACGTGAACGTCGAAGACTATCAACCGCACGAAGGCGAAGACATGTCCCCCTATTCCAACATCGTCTCGCCGGATTACTTCGCGACGATGCGGATGCCGATCGTAGCTGGACGCGATTTTGACGAGCACGACAACCTCAAGAGCGGCAGCGTTGGGATCATCAACCAAACGATGGCCCGCTATTTCTTCGGCAATCGCAACCCGATTGGCAAAAAATTCGGGACCGACTCCGAGACACCGCCGGACATTGAAATCATCGGGGTCGTTCAGGATGCGAAATACGTCAGCTTGAAAGAGAAACCGAAACGTCATTTCTACGTCCCGGTTGCGCAGCAAGCGCGACTCTTTGACCTCACACTGCATCTGCGCACAGAGGGCGACACCCGGCCAATCGTTAGTCAATTGCGCAGGACGCTCCAGGAGATCGATCCGAACGTGCCGCTCTACAACCTCAGCACCCTGGAAAGCCAACTCGACGACTCGCTCGCCCGCGATCGCCTCATCACCTGGCTCTCAACCGCCTTCGGCGTGCTTGCGACGCTCCTGGCGACGATCGGTCTCTACGGCGTGATCGCCTTTTCCGTTGCGCAACGGACGCGTGAAATCGGGATCCGAATGGCGCTCGGGGCACAACGCTTCGATGTCCTGCGCCTGGTTTTGCAACAAGTCGCATTTCTCGTCCTCGGCGGGCTCGCGCTCGGAACCTTCATCTCGTTAGGCGGAGTTCGCGCGCTCGGCAGTCTGCTCTACGGGATCGAGGCGACCGACCCATTCGCGTTTCTCGGCGCCGCGGCCGTTTTACTGGGCGCAGCGGCGCTCGCGGCATTTTCTCCGGCGCGGCGGGCCACGCACGTCAACCCGACAGTGGCTTTGCGCTACGAGTGACTTGTTCTTCGTCCATCGACAACTGATATCCCTGCGCAATGGCGCCGGTTAGATCTTCAAGAACATTGAGTCTCCCGCGTACCGAGGCTCGCCTTCGATCAGGACTTTGCGCTCGTTGTTAACAATGGGAGCGAGGGGTGGCGGCGGCATTAGCCTTGTCAGTGCCGACTCCCCGCTGACACACGGTGCGGCCGGAGCATTCGATGTCGTCGCGAGTTGATTGTTAGTCGCGGACCTTGTAATTCAGCTGCCTCGAGAGCAGCCAGCGCACGCCAAACATATCGACCGTGGCGCGCACGGCCCGATTGCCGAGCCCGTATTTGCTCTGTCCGAACTTTCGCGCGCGATGATTAACCGGAATCTCGACCAGCCGATAGCCGGCGCCTTTTACGAGAGCAGGAATGAAACGGTGCATGCCCTTGAAAGGAACGAGCGTGCGAACGCATTCACGGCGCATGGCTTTGAGCGTGCAGCCGGTATCGCGCACACCGTCCTTGGTAAAGCGACTGCGGACGAAGTTGGCGATCCAGCTCGTCAGGCGCTTGACCAGCGTATCCTTGCGCTGCGCACGATAACCGCAAACCAGATCCGCCCCGCGCTCGATCTCGGCGAGCAGACGCGGGATATCGGCCGGATCGTTTTGCAGGTCGCCGTCAATCAGGACGACGGTCGCGCCGCGGGCGGCGTTGGCCCCGGCGTACATCGCGGCGCTCTGGCCGGCGTTTTTCTCGAAGCGCAGAATGCGAATTTCCGGGCCACTCGTTAGGCGAGCGAGCGTGCTGTCGGTTGAGCCGTCATCGACGAAAATGATTTCGTGCCGAATCCCGGCGAGCGCAGCGGCCAGCTCCTCCTGCAGAATCGGAACGTTCTCTTCCTCGTTGAAGAGCGGCACGATGACGGAAACCGCCGGCGGCGACACGTCTTCTCTCATAGCGGCATGGTGCGGTAATCGTAGCAGGCATACACCTGGACTTCGCGCAGCAAGCCGCCGCCGGTCCGCACCTCGATCGTGTCGATCAGCTCCGTGCGTCCAAACGCCGCGCGAATGCTGCGCGGTATTCGCGCTTTTCTCCCGAGCTGCAAATAGAGGGCGGTGCGGCCGACGAAGAGATTTACGCCCGTCCTCCTCGGTGTAAATTTCGTTGGGATCGCGTACCGAGTTCGGCGGCATTGGGACAAATTCGTCGTAGCGCGGCCAGAACGAAAATTGGTTTACCATGTCCTGCGATTCCGGGATGTAGACGGGCGGGTGACCCGGACCTTCGACGCGACGGTCTGGCAAATAAAACGCGAGTTCAGAGGCACGGTCGCGTTCGTCGGCGATGAGGAAAACAGTCTTGCCCGTCTGCTTTTCGAAATCGCTCCGGACCTTGCCGACCGCCTCGGCCAGGGTTCGCCAGCCGCGCAAGCGATCGCTCGGGTCATGCCCGTGCCGCCCGATCCCGATGGGGTTCACCATCAAACCGACAAGCAAGGCGCTCATGAGCAGCGCGAGCATGACCGCGGCGTTGGACCAATTATGCGCCCCCGAGCGGGAAGCCGCCCGCTCGCGCCAGTAGGAGACCGCGAGAACGCCGAGGCTAAGGAAAGCGAGAGCATCCCAGTTTGGCGCGGCCGCCTTGTTGAAGGAGAGGAACGCGTAAAGAAGAAAGACCGGCAGGCCGAACCAGAGAAGATAGAGCACCTTGAAATTTCGCTGCGCGCGCCGCCAGCTCGCGATCGTCGCCCAGGCCAGCCCGAGGAAAAGCAAGGGAGAATAGGTCACAAAATGTTCGCCGAGAAAAGTAAGCAACTCGAGCGGATGAAAGCCCGGCACTTCGTCGAGACTGCCACGCGACTTGAGGTGGGCGAGCGTGATCCAGGCGTGGCCGGAATTCCAAATGATTGGTGGAATCGTGCAGAGAGCGAAAACGAGGAGGAGCAGATAGAGATTCGGCCGGCGAAACTCGCGGCGCAGGCGCCGGACGAGAATGAGCACGAGCAGAATCGATATCAGCTCGACTGCGTTGGTAAACTTGCAGAGGAATCCGAGGCCGATGAGCAGCCCGGTCAGCGGCCACCACCATGAAAAGTCCGGTGCGCGTTCCAGCGCCAGCCAGAACGCGTAGAACGCCGCCACCCAGAAAAAGATTGAAAGGGGATCGATCGTCAGGACGAGGCTGCCAAGATTGAAGATTGGCGTGACGTTGAGCGCGACCACGGTCCAGAAGCCAGCCAGCGAACTGAACAGGCGCTGTGCAAAATAATAGAGGAGCAGGCTCGTGCCGGCGGCAAGCAGCGGGCTCCAAAAGCGAACCCCAAACTCGGTGTCGCCGAAAATCGCCGTGCTCGACCGGATGGCAAAAGCGACGCCCGGGCCCTTGCTGAAATAAGAGAGCGCGGGTCGCTGCGACCACATCCAGTAATAAGCTTCGTCGGGCGACAGCTGCGTCGCGCCGAGCAACGCGAGCCGGAACACGGTCAGGACGAAGAGAAAAATCCAGACGGCGCGGGTCGTGCTCATGAAATGGCGTCGCCCACGAGACGCGGGTGCCTAACGAAAAAATCGGGCGCCCAGCGCGCCATGACCCGGCGGTAAAGCGTTTCGAGGAGCGCGAGCAGGAGCGCCGTTTCGCCGGCCGCGAGGAAAAAAGTCACGATCACGTCGCTCGGCCAGTGCGCACCGAGATAGACCCGGGACCAGGCGATGGCGAAGGCGATCAAAAAATAGAGCCAGCCCCAACGCCGAAAGAAAAAGGCGAGAACGACGGCAACGGTTACGTTGTTTGCCACGTGGCCGGAGGGGAAAGACGGACCAGACCGATTGCGATCGCGCGCTTCGGAATAGCGAATTTTCGGCCGCTGGAAGAGCGTGAGAAATGCCGGGCGCGCCTTTGCCAGCTCCACCATCCGCACGCGTTGCACCTGTTTCGGCCGCTGCCGATCGACAAATTTTTTCAGCACGTCGACCGTCAGATTTCCGTTCACGAGCAGCGCGACGCCCAGGCAGAAAACCAGCGCCCGCCCCTTGAATCCGCCGAAGATTACCGCATACAGCACGAGCAGGACGATGAGCGGCGTCCAGATGTCGAGGTCGCTGATCGCCGCCATGAACAAGTCGAGGACCGGGTTCGTCCATTGCTCGTTGATAAGATGAAACAAAGTTTGATCCACTCGGAAGATTTAGGTTTTTAGCTTTATGTTTTAAGAATCGGATCGACCGCGCTCTGCTCACTTAAAGCTTAACACTCAAAACTTAAAGCTATCGTTCATGCACAAACCGACCGCTCTCCTGATCGGGATCTTCTTCGCGACGATGGCGATTGGAGCCGACACGCCGCCTGCGGCCAGGGAAATCCTCGATCAGGTGCGCCTCCAGCAATCGCAACAGCAGCTCGATCTGCAGGGGCAGTTGCGTTCCGACGCCACCGTCATTCCCTTTCGTATCACCCAAACCGGTCCGGTGATTCGGTACACCTTCGCGAATCCCGCGGAAGTCGTGCAATTGCGCCTCGGCGAAGACGGCGCGCGGCTCGACCTGGTCCTGCAAAACAGCACGAAGAAATTTTCCTCCTCGCGCCTCGATGAAAGGATCGGCGGCACAGCCGTCACCTACGGCGATCTGGCGCTCAAGTTTCTCTATTGGCCCGACGCACAAGTGATCGGCGCCGACACTCTCCGCACCCGCAGTTGCTGGAAATTGCGTCTCACGGCTCCGTCGAAGGATTCGCCGTATGCCACCGTTCTCCTCTGGGTCGACAAGGAGAGCGGCGCGCTCATGCGGATGGAAGGCTACGATTGGAAGGGCCAGCTCGCGAAGCGCTTCGAGGTGGTCTCCGCGCAAAAGATCGAGGGACGCTGGTTCCTGAAACAGATGCGGATCGAGGAAATGGAACCGGGCACGAACAAAGTGCGGTCGCGCAGTTATCTCGAAATCAAGAAATAGGGCGCGCAGCGTTGAGCGCAGCTTGATTTCGCGTTTGCGCAGTTGAGCAAAACCGAAAAGAACGTATTAATCCCCGATGTTTTCCGTCCGCCTGCCGCTTCTCGCTCTCATTTCTTCGCTCGCCGTGCTCTCAGGAAGCTCGTCACTGCGCGCCGCGCCGGTTGTTTCCGCGCAAATCGCAGACCAGGCCGTCTATGATGCCACGCCGCCGAAGGAGATCGATCTCAACACCAAATTCAGCGATCCGACTCTCCCCGCGAACACCGTTCGCCTAACGACCGTTCTCGGGATCATTGATGTCACTCTTTACGACCAGCAAACTCCGATCACGGTCGATAACTTCCTCCACTACATCGATTCCGGAGCTTACATCCCAAACGATCCAAATTTCCCGGTGCCAGCGCCAATCTTTTTCCATCGCGCGGTGCCAGGGTTTGTCATCCAGAGCGGCGGTTATATCTCGGCCCAGGATCCCCTCGATCCCCCGGTCCTCTTACCGGGACCGGTCACCGCCTTCAGCCCGATCCCGAATGAAGCGCGGCCCGATTTGCACAATGTGCGGGGCACGATCGCAATGGCGAAAATGCCGGACGATCCCGACAGCGCGACCAGCCAATGGTTCATCAATCTGGTCGATAATAGCGGACCTCCGAGCAATCTCGACACCCTTAACGGCGGTTTCACCGTCTTCGGAACTGTCTCCGCCGCCGGCATGACGACCGCGGACGCGATCGCGGCCTTGCCGAACTATGATGCCAGCCTGCTTTACGGTGGCAGCTTCACGACTTTGCCCCTGATCGACTTTACGTCGCAGCAGCCAAGGTTGAAGAACCTTGTGACAATCCCAGCGATCACGCGGCCGCTGGTTTTTTCGGCGATCAGCGACCATCCCGCCATCGCCTCGGCGAGCGTGATTTCAAATGATCTCTTCGTGCAAGGAAAGAGCGCCGGCAGCGCAAACATCACGGTGACGGCAACCGACGCGAACGGAGCGACCGCGTCGCAATCTTTCGACGTGACGGTGACGAGCACACCCGTGCACGCGGCCAATATTTCCACCCGCCTGCAGATCGGCTTCGGGCGACGACGCGTCGATCGGCGGATTCATCGTTCTCGGCGACGCGCCAAAGCGCCTCATGATCCGTGCGATTGGACCGTCGCTTTCCGGAGCTAGGAGTGAGCGAATGCCTTGAGCCAATCCGACGCTGGAATTGCACGACGGGACCGGCGCGCTGATTGCGTCGAACGACAACTGGCAAAATGCGACGAACAAACGGGACATCATTAGTACCGGTCTTGCGCCCGCTGACCCTAACGAGTCGGCCATTCTGACGACGCTCTCCGCGACCAGCAGCGGTTCGGCCTACACCGCGGTGATGCGCAGCGTCGGCGGCACGAGCGGGGTCGGCTTGGTCGAAGTTTACGACCTCGATAGCGGACCGGGCTCGAGCCTTTTGAACATTTCCACTCGCGGCAATGTGCAGACCGGTGACAACGTCATGATCGGCGGATTTATTGTCGCCGGTAACGGATCACAGCGGGTGCTCGTGCGCGCGATCGGGCCATCGCTGGCGGCATTCGGCGTGGCCGATCCGCTGGCCGATCCAACCCTCACGCTTTACGATAGCCAGGGCACCCAGATCGATTTCAACGACAACTGGCAGGACAACCCGGCGCAGGCCGAGATCGAGGCCACCATGATCGCGCCGAGCGATCCGAAGGAATCGGCCGTCTTGCAGACACTCGCGCCGGGCGGATACACCGCGATCGTGCGCGGCGCGGGCAGCGCGACTGGCACTGGCCTCGTCGAAGTTTACGTGCTGCCTCCGGCGAGCTAGGAACATACCGCTCCGCCGGGTGCAGTTAGCTATTCCTCAGGCACACCCGCCTGCACGATTTGGGCAAAACTGCGCGGATCGAGGCTCGCCCCGCCGACCAGCGCGCCGTCGATGTCCGGCTGTGAAAGGAGGGTCCGCGCGTTGTCCGGCTTGACGCTGCCACCGTATTGAATGCGGATCTTTTCCGCGGTCGCCTCGTCCGACATTTCGCGCAAGATCTGGCGGATGAAGGCGTGCGCTTCCTGCGCTTGCCCGGCGGTGGCGGTCTTGCCCGTGCCGATCGCCCAGACCGGTTCATAGGCGATCGACCGTTTCGTGCAATTCCTTCGCCTCCACGCCGGCGAGGCTGCCGCGCAATTGCGACGAGAGAACTTTTTCGCACCTGGCCTTTCTCGCGCTGCTCGAGCGTTTCGCCCACGCAAAGAATCGGCCGCAAAACTTCCTCATAAGCCGCGCGCACCTTGCGATTCACGATCTCATCCGTCTCGCCAAACATGGCGCGCCGCTCGCTGTGACCGAGCACGACGTAGCGGACAAATAATTCGCGCAACATCGCCGGGCTGATCTCGCCGGTGAAGGCGCCGTTGCGCTCCCAGTGCATGTTCTGCGCGCCCACCTTGATGTTCTGCGTCTGGGTGACGCAGCTCGCTGACTCTTGGGATGGCGGTAAAGGGCGGCACGATCACGATCTCGACTTCATCGAGGTCGCCGATTTCACGCAAAAAGGTGGTCATGAATGCTTCCGACTCGCCCTGAGTCATGTTCATTTTCCAATTCGCAGCGATGATTTTCTTGCGCATGCAGTTGATTCCGACGAAGTTAAGTCGTAACGCAGCCCGGATGTGGACAAAGGGACTGATCCGGGGCGAATGTCTTGGCCATCTCGCGATCCATCCTGGTTGCACTCCTCGGTCTGACATCTTTCTCCGTTAAGGCCGCGACACCGGGCAAAGTTCTTGCCTTCGATCAGCTCGAGCGACGCGCCGCCGCCGGTGGAAATGAAAGTCATTTTGTCGGCCAGGCCCGCTTGCTTGACCGCGGTCACGGAATCGCCGCCGCCGATGATCGTGATGGCATTCGATTCGGCCAGCGCTTCGGCGAGCGCTTCGGTCCCGGCGGAGAATTCCCGGATCTCGAAAATGCCGGGAGGCCCGTTCCACAAAATGGTCTTGGCGCGCGCGATCTCGCTCTTGAAAAGCGTGATCGTCTCCGGACCGATATCGACCGCCTGCCAGCCGTCGGGAATATTGTAATCGTGCGAGATGCGTCCGCTGTGGCGCGTGGCAGCACCGGGTTTGATTTCTTCTGCGCCTAACAAATCGATCGGAAGAAGCAACCGGACATTTTTTTGCTTCGCCAGCTCGATCAGCTCGCGCGCGAGGTCGAGCTTGTCCCGTTCGACCCGGCTGCTCCCCATGTGGATGCCCTCGGCTTCGAGAAAGGTGTTCGCCATCGCGCCACAGATCAGGATGGTGTCCGCTTTTTCCATCAGCGCCTTGATCACGCCGATTTTGTCGGAAACTTTCGAGCCGCCGAGGATGACAAGGAAAGGCCTCGCCGGTTGCGCCAGTTCGTCGCCCAGATACTTGAGCTCCTTCTCCATCAGGAATCCCATGGCTGATTGCCTGACGAATCTTGTCACACCCGCAGTCGAGGCATGCGCGCGATGGGCGGCGCCGAAAGCGTCGTTCACGTAAATCCCGTCGCCCAGCTTGGCGAGTGATTCCGCGAACTTCGGATCATTCGCTTCCTCGCCGGCGTGGAAGCGAACGTTCTCGAGCAGAGCGACGTCCCCGTCTTCCATGTGCGGCGACGATTTTTTCCGCGTCCGCCCCGATGCAATCGTGACTGAAAACGACCGGATGACCGATCAGGTCGTGCAGCGCGACGCCCACCGGCCGGAGCGAATACTTTTCCACTGGCTTTCCTTTCGGCCGGCCGAAATGCGCCATCAGGATCGTCCTCGCGCCCTGCTCGCGCAGGTAATTGATCGTCGGCAGACTTTCGCGCATCCGCGTGTCGTCGGTAATGACGATGGCGCCGTCCCGCTCCTCGGTCGGAACGTTGAAATCGACGCGAACGAGCACGCGTTTGCCGCGCACGTCGAGATCGCGGAGGGAAAGTTTGGGCATGGTTAGCGTCCTTCCTTGCAATCGTGCTCCTGCTCATGATCGTGACTCGATCTTCGCAGTCACAGAAGTTTCCTACCTCGTCGCGAAGAAATCCGCACGTCCGAGAAACGCCTGCGAAGCAATCCCATCAGCATGCTGGACGATCCGACTGAGCCGTTCCTTCTGCCACCATCAAGATCTCACTCCGGCAGCCAGTCGCCTGACGACCAAAACATCCAGGCACGCCGCGCATTCCAAGCGCCGACCCGCGCGCGATCTCGAAGAAAGCGCGCGCGGTCTCGCGCTCGAAAACTTGCCGTTTCCTTCCGCGATGTTGAGCGGGATGCTCGTCGACGCGCGATCGAGTTGATCCTTTGCCGCAGCTTGCGCTGAAATCGTGTCGAGGAATTCGCCAACCCAGCCGCAGAAGGCAATCGCTTCTCGATAGACTTCCAGTTTTTCGTGATCGAAAGAGGATTTTCAGGAGGTTCGAATCACGAGCATCCGAGCGCGATCACGAGAATGATTCTATTTGCCGAAATCATCTCCAGCATCTCGACACAGCGATTGCTGTAACCCCATTCGTTGTCGTACCAGCCGACGACTTTCACGAACTTTCCGCCGTGCACCATCGTCAGGCTGCTGTCGAAAATGCAGGAGTGCGGATTGCCCACGATGTCCCGCGAGACGAGCGGCTCGTCGCTGTATTCGAGCACGCCTTTGTAGCTGGGATCGCTCGCCGCCTTCTTGAAGGCGGCGTTGATCGACTCGACGGTCGCGTCCTTCTCCAGGATCGCGGTGAAATCGGTCACCGATCCGTCCGGCGTCGGGACACGAAATGCGCCGCCGTTCAGCTTCCCTTTCAACGCCGGCAATACTTCGCCGATCGCTTTCGCCGCGCCGGTGCTCGACGGAATGATGCTGAGCGCCGCCGCCCGCGCCCGCCGCAGATCTTCGTGCGGCAGATCGAGGATGCGCTGGTCATTCGTGTAGCTGTGGATCGTGCTCATGAAACCGTTCACGATCGTGAAGTTTTCGTGCAACACCTTGGCCAGCGGCGCGAGGCAGTTGGTCGTGCAGCTCGCGTTCGAGATGATGTTTTGCTTCGCCGCATCGTAAATGTCGTCGTTGATGCCGAGGCAAATGGTCGCATCCGGATTCTTCGCCGGGGCGCTGATCAGGACTTTCTTCGCCCCGCCGACGAAATGCAGTTCCGCTTTTTCGCGACTGGTGAAAAAGCCGGTCGATTCGAGCACGACATCGACGCCCAGATCCTTCCACGGCAGCTTCGCCGGATCGCGCTCCTTCAAGATCTTAATCTTGTGGCCGCGCACGATGATGTTCTCGTTGTCGTAGCCGATCTCGCCGTCGAATTTTCCGTGGACCGAATCCCACTTGAGAAGATGAGCCAGGGTGTGGGTGTCGGTGAGGTCGTTGATCGCGCGGACCTGCGCGACCTGATCCTGAGACATGGCGCGCAGCACGTTGCGCCCGATGCGGCCGAAGCCGTTGATGCCGAAGTTTGCCATAAGAGAAGTTGAGAGTTGTTGGTTGAGAGTTGAGAGCCGGCGAAAAACGCGGCGAGGGCTTATCATTAGAACGCGCCGAAAGCCGAGGCAAGTGAATGAACGAAGCAGTCTGCCGGCGTGGAGCCTCGCGCATGCGATCCCTCATCGTTTTTCTGTCTTGCAGGTCGAACCGTCAACGCCGCCCGCCTCGCCGTCTGTGCGGCTCGGGATGATGGGCGGAATCAGCCGACTTCTGGCTGCTGCTGCGTCAGGCAATGAAACGCGCCCAGGCCCCAGATCAGCTCGCGGCAGTCGATCGGAACGACCCGCCGCGTCGGAAAAGCACGCTGCAAGATGGCCACGGCCTGCCTCGTCGTTCGGGATCGGCAAAGGTCGGCAGCAGGACGCTCTCGTTCGCGATGTAAAAATTCGCGTAGCTCGCCGGCAAACGGAGATCTTCCCGCACAATCCTCGCCTGGCATCGGCAGCGTCATGATTTCGAGCGGCTTTCCGTCGATCGTTAGGCCGCGCAAGCGCTCGAGGTTGGCCTGCAACGGCGCGTGGTTCGTATCGGACTCGTCTTCTTCCACCACCGTGACGACGGTGCGCTCGCCCACGAAACGCGTCAGATCATCAATGTGCCCGTCGGTGTCGTCGCCCTCGATCCCGTCGCCGAGCCAGAGAATCTCGCGCACGCCGAGATAATCGCGCAGCCGCTGCTTCGATTTGCTCCCGCGCAAGCTGCGGATTGCGATTCGGATTGAGCAAACAGCCTTCGGTGGTGAGCAATGCGCCCGCGCCGTTCACCTCGATCGAGCCGCCTTCCAAGATCATGCGCGGATAGTAAACCGGCAGACCCAGCTTCTCGGCCACCCGCGTCGGCACGACCTCGTCGAGATCGAATGGCGGATATTTGCCGCCCCAGGCATTGTAATCCCAATCGACCACGACCAGTCGCGGCTCCTCGGCGCGGGTCAGGAAAATCGGCCCGTGATCGCGGCACCACGGTTCGTTCGTCGGAATGAGGTGAAACGTCAGGCGTTCGTCAGGCAATCCGTTCAGCGCGGCGCGCGCTTCGGCTTCGTGCGCCTCGTTGCAGACATTGATGTTGACCGGCTCCGACTCGAGCAGCGCTGCGACCATCGCGCGCAGCGTCGGCACGACGCGATCGTAAGAATCGGGAAAACTGATTCCCTCCCGGCGCGGCCAGGAAAGCCAGGTCGCGGCATGCGGTTCCCATTCCGCCGGCATGCGGTAACCGAGCGCGGCGGGAGTCAGTTGTTCGTTAGGCATAACGAGTGCAAACTAGCACCATATTCATGCTCCAGCTCCTGACCGTGCTCATGATCGTGATCGATTAGGAGCAGGATTCGAGCATGAGCAGGAGTAAGAAAGACAGCATCGTCAGGCGCGCCGTTGCTGCGCGGCGAGGAGCGGCGGAAAATCGAAGAAGGACCGGCGACGACGACCCGGCCGAGCAATTCCTGCGCGGCTCGACTTCAAAGCCATCCAGCGCTCCCATTCCAGATCCGGCGCGGCGGCGATGTGTCGGAGGAGGCTGCGCCATTCCATCAGCGCGCGCTCGACATCGCCGTGGCGCAACGAATCGGAGGTGAGCTTGTAACGACCCGCCGGATGCGTCGACCACTTCGCGGATGACTTCCGACAGCGCCCGCCCCGTAATGCACCGGCACGCCCATTTCCAGATAACCCGGATGATCGGCCCGCTCGTAAACCGTCTGACAGAGCGCGCCGAGTCGTCCGGCCAAGCGGCGAATCTTCGCCAGCAAAGCGCGGACCGGCCCGGATGTTGGCGAGATCGAAAACGAGGTCATCGATCGGATACGTTTCGTCCTCCAGCGCGGCCGCGATCGCGAGTCCTTCGCCGGCTTGGAAAAAACCGAAGACCACGCCGCGCCGCGTCGGGTTTCCATCGGTCTCGACGAGCCCGAGACGCCGCCAGGCGTAGGCCGGCGAGACCGTGATTTCGAACGTTTGATCATGCTCCAGCTCCGAACAACCGCGGCAGACCAGCGGCAGCGCGTCGCGCTCCGGCGGATCGAGGAGCGCTTGGCCTAACGAATCGCGTCGGGCTCGATTTTCACCTCGGAGAAATCGATCCGGGCCGAAATAAGATCCCCCGCCTGACAATTTCGTCAACCACGCCGCCATCGCTCAGTCGCGGCGATGATGCGGGCCAGAAACGTCTCTTCCTTTAGCGGCGCTAGACCGCCGGATCTCTTCCGGCGATGCGATTTCGGCGGTCATAGAGCGCCGCCGCAACCTTGACCAGTTGCGCAGCCATCCGGCTTGCCCGAGGCCGCCAGACGTGGCGAGCGGCACTTCGCGACCGTAAATTTTCTTCTCGCGCAGCCGGCAGAGATTGCCGAGCGCGAAACGGTCGAGCGTTTTCGGCAGGCGCAGCGCCGGGATCCAGCGATCGTTTTCGCGCAGGAGCGCTTCGCCGAGGGAGGTCTCGATCAACTCCCCGCGCGGCTCCCATTCCTCCCGGCTGTTGAGAATTTCGACAATCGGCCGCCTAACGAATCGGGCCCGCTCCGCGTCGACCCAGAGACCGCACGGTTTCGCGCCGGTGGCGAGCGAATGCTCGACGCCGAGCGCCACCCGTTGCGCGCTGAAAAGGGAGCGACTCAATTCCACCGCCGCGGCGAAAGGCTGCTCTCCGCGCTCGGCCGCTCCGCGCATCACGCTGATCAGGCTCGGCCAGTCAACCTGGGTCGCGCGCTTCAACTGCCGCGGCCGCGCGAAACTGAGCCGCGGCTGGTCCGGCGTGAAAAGGACGAAGCCGGTATCGTCGAGCCCGCGGCGGCCGGCGCGGCCAAACATTTGCAGCAGCTCATCCGGCTGCACCTGGCGCTCGAAGTTTCCCGAGAAATAACGCGTGTCGGTAATGAGGACCGAGCGCATGGAAAAGTTGATCCCGGCGGCCAGGCCCATCGTCGCGACCACGACGTTGAGCTGGCCGGCTTTGGCGAGCGGCTCGATCAAACCGGCCCGCACCGCGTAGCTCAGACCGCTATGATGATAGGCCACGCGACTGCGCAGCAATTTCGTCAGGCGTTTCCCGGCGAGCGCTTCCTGTTGCGGCGAGAGCGGGAGCGGATCGCGCACCGGCACCGCGCTCGCGATGGCCTGCGCCATCTCCTCGGTCGCGTTGCGCCGCGGCGCGAAAACCAGGATCGGCGCGAGCCCGGCGTGCAGCGCTCTCGCGATCATCCGCGGCCAGAATTCCCGCACCTGCAGAAAGCCGACGTCCGGCAGATTGCGCAGATCGACTTCATGTTGCGGCACCGGTCGCTCATCATGCCTAACGAGCACGGCATCGCGTCCGATTGCGCCGCAGCCATTCGACCACGTCCTGTGGATTATTGACGCTGCCGCTGAGCAGGAGCAGCTGCGTTTCCGGCGGAGCGAGAGCGAGCGAGAGCTCGTAATGCACGCCGCGCACGGGATCGGCGATGAGCTGATATTCATCGACCACGAGGAGGCGCGGGCCTTCGCCGCCGGAGAAAACGCGCGCGCTGCGTCTCGAGCGTGGCGACGACGACTTTCGCGTCGGGATTCAACGTCAGATCGCCGGTCGCGATGCCGACATCCCAGCCGCGCGCGCGCCATTCCGCGAGCTTGTCGTTGGCCAGAGCGCGCGTCGGCACGGTGAAGACGGCCTGCCCTTTGAGCGACGGGTAGAGCAGCTCAAAAATGTAGGTCTTGCCCGCACCGGTCGGCGCATGCACGACGACATCCTGGCCATTCTGCAAGGCGCGGACGGCCTCCTGCTGCCAGAGATCGGGTACCAGCAAGTTGATCTCCAGCCCCATCGTCCGGCAAGATGAAGGGATCGCGCGCGGGAGTGCAATGTGGGAGCCGCCTTGGGAAGCCCGGCCTCGCGCTCCGCGCTGCGTTACGGGCGCGGCGATCGTTAGGAGTGCGCGGCGATCGGGCACAAGGCCCCTCCCACATTAGTTCCAGATTTGCCGCGGCCCGCTGTTTGCCTTCCAGTTCCAGCACCATCCGCTTGATGTGGCGGTATTTGGTGTGCGGCGCGAGCCGGCGCAGGCGATTCCTGTCGGGTCGCCCCATTGCACGATCTGGATGAGTTCCTGGCGCACACCCCAGCCATTCATTTCGCGCGGGCGTCGCCATGTAGAGATCGATCGTGTTTCGTCCCGAAAGCGCCCAACCGTAATCTTCCACGCGATAAAGTTGGCCGGTCGAAAGGACGCGAAAAATCGTGCCCGCCGGCCAGCGCGCCCAATCGGCCGCGGCGCTGCCGTAGATCTGGTTGGAAAAATTGTCCGCCAGAAACGGCTGCGAGGGCGAGATGTAGGCGATCGGCTGATAGTCGTTCCGCGGAGACGCGATTGATCGTTGCGCGACCGGAATGGCGCGCGGCACAACTGGCGGCGGCGCCGCGTGCAGGACACCGCCCAGCGCGGTGCGATTCCCGTATTGCCTGGTGATCGGACTTCGGTGTCCGTGTAAGCAGTCGTGCGGACCTGCTGAAAATCGGTCCGCGCCAGCGGCCGTTCATAGGTCGGGAGATTGCGCGAGGTGCCGCACGCACCTAACGAGAGCGCAAGAACCGCGGCGAGGAGCGAGAAATAAAGTCTCATTCCCGAGTAACGTCGGAAAGTTATTAACAGTTATTCACAAGCACGACAAGTGCGTTTTCCGTTCGCTTTGCATCACCGACGCTTTGCTCGAAATTGCGCGATGCTCGCGAAATTTGCCGATCACGTCTCTCAAACGCTCGATGAAATCAAAGCGCAGGGACTTTTCAAAACCGAGCGCATCATCACCGGGCCGCAGAACGCCGAGATCCCGATCGCGGACGGCCGGCGCGTGATCAATCTCTGCGCGAACAATTATCTCGGCCTGGCCGATCATCCCGCGCTCATCGCCGCGGCGAAGGCGGCGCTCGACAGCCACGGCTTCGGGATGGCGAGCGTGCGCTTCATCTGCGGCACGCAGGACATCCACAAGGAGCTGGAAGCGGCCCTGACGAAATTCCTCGGGACCGAGGACACGATTC
This sequence comes from uncultured Verrucomicrobiae bacterium, assembly GCA_963821615.1. GTDB lineage: Bacteria > Verrucomicrobiota > Verrucomicrobiia > Chthoniobacterales > UBA10450 > Palsa-1392. Next base: position 74,620 of record CAWGEN010000014.1, read on the forward strand.
TTTATCCCTCCTGCTTCGATGCCAACGGCGGCCTCTTCGAGACATTGTTAGGCGCGGAGGACGCGGTCATCTCCGACGAACTGAATCACGCCAGCATCATTGACGGCGTCCGGCTCTGCAAAGCGCAGCGCTACCGTTACAAGAACAGCGACATGGCCGATCTCGAGAGCGCAGTTGCAGGCCGCCAAAGGGGCGCGCTTCCGTCTCATCGCGACCGACGGTGTTTTCTCGATGGACGGCACGATCGCGAATCTCAAGGGCATCTGCGACCTGGCGGAAAAATACGACGCGCTGGTCATGGTGGACGACGCGCACGCCGCCGGCTTCATCGGCAAGACCGGGCGCGGCACACCGGAACATTGCGGCGTGCAGGGCCGGGTCGACGTCATCACGGGAACGTTAGGCAAAGCGCTCGGCGGCGCGAGTGGCGGCTACACCAGCGGGCGCAAGGAGATCGTCGCGCTCCTCCGGCAACGTTCGCGGCCGTATCTTTTCTCCAACACGCGTTGCGCCGCCGATCGTCGCCGCGTCGTTGAAGGCGCTCGAGCTTCTGACCAGCTCGACCGAGCTGCGCGACAAACTGGAAGAGAACACGAAATACTTCCGCGCCGCGTTGACGGAACGCGGCCTAACGATCAAGCCGGGCACGCATCCGATCGTCCCGATCATGCTGGGCGACGCCGCGCTTTCGCAGAAGTTCGCCGCGCGAATGCTGGAGAAAGGCGTTTACGTGATCGGCTTCTTCTATCCGGTCGTGCCGCACGGCACGGCGCGGGTGCGGACGCAGGTCAGCGCCGCGCATTCACGGGAAGAATTGGAACACGCGGTCAACGCCTTTCGCGGAGACGAATAAGGAGTTGAACGGGTAGTCGCACGCGTTTGGAACTATGGGCTGGCGTCGTCAGGACGGTAGCGGAGCCATAAGGCAACGTCGATATCCGCAACGTCCTGCCAAGCCCGACCACGTCCGACAATGCCAAGTTGCATTGTTTCATTTGATAAGATAGATTGTTGCAAATGAAACAAACAGCGAAGACGAGATCAGTCGGGAAGGGATTGGTTGCTCTCCATGTCGCGCGCGGAGAAAGCGAATCCTTCGCCGGCGCAGGTGGTGCGGGTCGTGCAGGCTGGGCTCGATTTTGGCGAGCTGGAAGCGCTCCGGCAGCAGCTCGATCTCCCGTTGGATCGATTGGCTGGACAGCTCGGTCTGGCCCGCGCCACCCTGCACCGCCGGAAAGCGAGCGGCCGCCTCACGACTGACGAGTCGGATAAAGTGGTGCGTTTCGCCCGGCTCCTCGGCCACGCGGTCCATCTCTTCGGCAGTGTGGAGGAAGCTCGCCGTTGGCTGAAAGCGCCGCAGCGCGGACTCGGCGGCGCGGTTCCGCTCGACTATGCGCAGACCGAGGCGGGCGCGCGCGAAGTGGAGAATCTACTCGGCCGAATTGATTACGGCGTTTACTCCTGATGCCTTCCGGCTGGCGGATCGATAAACCTCGCCGGAACGCGTTCTCGGGGGAAGGTGCGAGACGTTTCGGCGGCCGCTGGAATTCGCCCGGAGTGGCAGTCGTTTATCTGAGCGAACATCAGTCGCTCGCGGCCTTGGAAATCTTCGTCCACATGCAACCACTGGTTCCGCACGACAAGTATCTCGCCTATTTCGTCGAATGGGAGGAAGCGCAAATGGAAGTGCTTTCGGCGAAAAAGTTGCCGCTCGACTGGCGTGCCTCGCCGCCCGGCCCGGCCACGATGCAACTGGGCGATCAATGGGTGGTCCAGGCACGTTCCGTCGTTCTCGCCGTCCCAAGCGCGATCGTGCCGGCGGAGAGAAATTTTCTTCTCAACCCCGCCCACCCGAAGTTCGGCCAGCTGCGCCTGCACAAGCCGGTGGCGTTCACTTTCGATCACCGGCTGGCCGGTCGTTAGGCAAGAGCGCAACCGACGGCAGCTCACCCTGGTGGTCGTGCAGGTATTACAAATGGTAGACCTCTACCAGACCGACACCGGTGGTATCGAGCGCGCCGCGGACGATCGCGGTGTAGGCGCCGGGCGCGAGCGTGGAGAGGATCGCCGACTCGCGATCGTCGGTCGGCGCCAGGCCGGTCGCTTCGATCTCCGTTTGCTGAGTCTCTTTCCAATCGTCATTGGTCATCAGCGTGTTCCCCGACCCATCGTGCAGCTCGAGCGTCGGATCCTGCAGCGCGCCCGGCACTCCAAAATCCGTGAGGCTCGGTCCGAGGCCCCGCACCAGCACGGTCGCGTCTCCCAACCCCTCGGGACCGACGATGAACCCGCCAATCATGACGTTATCGCCGGTATCGACAAAGCCGCGGGTGCTGATGTTGGCCAGTTCGCGAGTCAACCGGCTGATCGAGATCGTAGGCTTCCACCAGTCCGATGCCAGTGGTCCCGTCTTTCCCGCTGCACGATGGCCGTGTAGGGGCCCGGAGCGAGCGTCTGCACGATGGCTGACTCGAGGTCGTTGCGTCGGCTGGAGGCCGGTCGCTTCGATCTCCGGCTTGCTGGTGTCCTTCCAGTCGTCGTTGCTGATAACCGTGCCGTCGGGTTCGTGCAATTCTAGCGTCGGATCGGCCAGAGCGCCCTGCACGCCAAAGTTGCCTAACGACGGACCGATCGCACGCACGATCACTTTCTTGGGAGCAGTTCCCGGTAACAATGAACCCGCCGATGAGCACATTGTCATCGGTCAACACCTGCATCCGGGTGGAGATGTTGAGGAGTTTCGGCGTGGGCGCCAGAGAAAATTCCGAGGTGTTGCCGTTCGCGTCGGTCGCCGTCGCGGTCACTCTTGGTCCGGCGGTAGTCGGGAACGTGACATCGAAGGAGGCGCTGCCGCTGGCATTCGGTCGAGACATCGGTCGCTCCAAGGAAGACCTGACCTTCTCCGAAGTGCGATGGATCGGCCTGTGTCACTGCCAAAAAACTCGAGGTGATAGTCCGCGCTCGGGAGACTGTCGAGTGTGCCGACGATCTCGACCGATCCGCTTGATTCGACCACCGATGTGATAACGGGAAAATTCTGCAGCCCGTTGACGCCGGTATCCGTGTCTCCGGGATCGTTGGGAGTGACACCGTCTTCAGTCAGATCAATCCCAAGTCCTCCGTTCGAAAAAATGGAATTCTCCTTGAATCGTTAGGCCAGTCACGCCGAAGGCGCCGAAGGAGATGCCCACTCCCGTTGCCGCCGTTGCCAGCGATCACGTTGCCCTCGACGGTGTTGGTGATCGACTCCACAACCTCCACGCCATTCGCCGCGTTGCCGAGCAATTGGGTGCCGGTGATGTCTGTGCCAATGAAGTTTCCCTGGATCAGGTTGTTCTGCACGGTGGCATTGTTCGTTCCCAGGAAGATGCCATGGACGCTGTTCGCCGAAATGACGTTACGCGCCATCGCGTCGGTACCGCCGACAGTATTGGACGAGCCGAGGATCTCCACTCCATCCAGTCCGTTGCCCAGCGGTAGGGTGCCGGTGGCATCGGTACCGATTAGGTTGCCTTGAATAACATTATTCTCGATGCCGTTGTCGATGACTATACCGTGACCGCTGCCGCCGCCAGCTTGGCCCCCGGAAATTACGTTGCCGGGTGGCGTACCGGCCGTGGCCGTGAGGCCGCCGATTTGCGCAGCACCCACCGTGTAGATTCCGTTGCCCAGACCGAGGGCCGTAATACCGGTAACGTCGGTGCCGATGAAGTTGCCCTGAATGGCGTTACCGGTCGAGGCACTGACGCTGATGCCCGTGCCGTTGGCGCCAATCACGTTGCGCGCCGCGACAGTGGCACCGCCGATCAGGTTGTCACTCGATCGGACGTCGACGCCTGTGCCGTTGGAGAGAGCGTTGATCCCGGTCGCGTCGGTGCCGATGAAGTTGCCCTGAACCAAGCTGTTCGCGCCGCTCTGGATGAGAACGCCGATTGAATTGCCCGAGATAACGTTGCGCGCCGCTGGAGTAGTTCCGCCGACGCGCGTTGCTGACGCGGAAGATCCGAAATCCGCATTCACGCCTTGGGTGTTACCCTGGTCGATAAGGCCCGTCGGATCGGTGCCGAGAAAGCAACCCTCGACCGCAACGTTGTCGGTCTGAACAAGAACCGCCGTGCTCCAGGCATTGTCGATCACGAGCCCGCGAATGATGCTCCCGCTCGCTCCCGATACCAGGACAAATGCGTTGCCGTTGTTGGTCAAGATAGCGCCGCTTATTTCTATCAAGAGCACCGCGTTGTCGCCGTTGGCGAGCGTGTTCGCGCTGGCCCCGGGCTGGGTCTCACCGTCAAGCACTACCGGGCTGGTGATGAACGGCAGCTGGGTCACGGGCGTGATCGCGTGCACGCCGGTCCCTGGGATGTTGAACTTAATGTTGTCCAGGCCACTGTTAGCGTTGGCATCCAGAATCGCCTGGCGCAGCGAGCCGACGCCGGCGTCATCAGTATTCGTGACGAAGAAGTCGTTGGCCCGCGCGCTATACGCCGCTGTGCCAAGGAAGAGCAAAAAAGCGCAAGACTTCACAAAGTTCTTCGCGCGATGAGGAACGGAATGGTTAATCGACATACAGACCTTTCGTTTCACGAATGACTTCATTCGCAGTTTTCGGCACAAAACGAAAGGGTCTCGGAACGCCTAACAAATTTAGTGCCTCCGCATTTGCTGCCAAAAACTTGCTTGTATGGCAAGCTTGTTTTCGTGACTTAGGCCGGTTGGTGCAGCGCAATGCTAGAGCCGACCCAGGTCTTGTCTTTGTTGAAGTCGACTCCCATCATCCGGCCCTGGCTCATCCGCACGAGGTTGTTGGCCAGGATCGGGTCGCCGTCCTCGGGCCAGAGGAACATCATCCGGATTTCGGCTTTCGAGCGATGGCCATCGACCGTCGGAACGAACTCCGCGTAAGTCACCTTGCGTTGCAAGATCCAGGTGTGCGGTTCGGGCAGCGCGGCCAATTTTTCCGGAGTCGGATCCATCTCCACGCCGAGACCGGCGAAGGAATAGAGCGGTTTGAGGACGTAATCGCTCAGCGACTCGTTAGGCGGAAATTCGTCCGCAAAAAAGGCCGGCGAAGTATGGGCCGTTTTCAGGAACGGCAGGGAATGCTTGCTGATCCGGAAATACCAGTTCGGGTGTCCGGCCCAGACGACATCGAGTTCATCCTGAAAGCGGAACCCCGGGATCACATCGGGCCGACGGAGCAGCTCGTCGAAGATGACCCGGTTGTAGATACGCTCGATCCGCACGTCCCTCCCGTCGCGCTCGTAAAATAACTGCCGGCCACGTTGTTTGACCTTCGTTAGGCAAACCGATCGAACACCGAGCAGAGTTTCGGTGCAGGCGAAGTCGATCCGGGTCTTTTGCACTTCTGGCTCGATGTCGAGCAGGACGACATTTTCCGGGTCTGATTTACCGACGATGACCTCGCGGAGAAGAGAGATGTAGGTCTCGTCTTTCAAGCCACTGAAAGCCGAGGTCCAGTCACGCGGGATGGCCGCGAAGACCTGGCGCAGGCAACCGAGCACAAGCAACTGAAAACCGTAAAGGCTCGGGAATGCCTGCAACTCGATCAGGCGCGGCGTGAGCCGCCCGCCTTCCTCGCAGACCCCGAAGTCAACGACGAGAAAGTTCGGATGAGTAGGTTCGTTAGGCACTTCCAAGCCCGGAGGAATGGCGGTCGCGGCGTGTCTGGCAAACTCGGACGTCCGCATTTGGGCCACGATCTCGTGGGCCGCCGCGACGATTTCTTCGTTGAACTCGTGGGTTAAGAAAAGCGGCGTCTCCGAGATCCGGAAATCCGCGGGCCAGCGTTCACTCTGCTGTATGCAACGCACGAGCGCTTCGTATTTCGCCGCCGAGAAATCAGCGTTGAAGCGGGCGCGCAGGTTCGGGTCCATCGACCAGTAGAATGACACGGAGCAGCGTCGACCTCAAAAGTCGTCAAACCGCTCCGTCTAGAATCCGACGAAGAGCGAGGCCATGCGCGCCCGTGTCTTGGCATCGGGCAACCGGCCAACCCCTGCCCCCATGTTATCCTCGAGATGCTTCGGATCATTTGTGGCCGGGATCACGCACGTGACCGCGGGATGGGACACGATCCATTTTAACAGGAATTGCGCCCAGGAATGGCAATCGAATTCAGCCGTCCAGGCCGGCAGCGGTTTCGCAGAAATGACTTGAAAGATACCGCCGCCCCCGAAGGGACGATTGATGATGACCCCCATGCCAAGTTCCTGGGCGAGCGGCAGGATGCGCTGCGCCGCCGACCGATCCATCAGCGAATAATTGATCTGAACGAAATCGGGCTTCTGAGCCTGCATGACTCTTTCCACTTCACCGTGGCCGCGGTCCTCGGAATAGGTAATTCCGGTGTAGCGGATCTTTCCTTGCGCTTTCCATTCGCGAAGCGAGGTCATCTGGCGATCGACATCGGCCAGATTGTGCACCTGCACCAGATCGATCGTCCTGGTGCGAAATCGCTCCAATGAGTGTCCCATCTGGGAGATCCCCTCCTCCTTGCTCCTGGTCCAAACCTTGGTCGCGAAGAAGAGCGAACTGGTCAGATGTTCTTTGTAAGCGAGGTCACCGATTACGCTTTCGGCATTGCCATAGGCCGGCGAGGTGTCGATTAGCTTGCCGCCGTGTTTCACAAAGAGCGCGAGCACTTCTCCGATCGGTCGTAGCTGGCGCGAGCCGCGAACGTCGAATGTCAGCGCGCTCCCGAGTCCGATCACCGGTAGCTTCTCACCCGTCCTTGGGATAGAGCGCATGATCCGACGGGTCGATTCGTCAGCCGCGAAGAGGCCCGCTGTCCCAATCGGAAGAAGCGTGCCGACCGCCGTCGTGCCGATCAACTTCGCAGCTCGCCGTCGTGAAATCTCATCGTGCATCGCAAAGCGCCTACGCGCATACCAACGGTATCATGAGATGGAGCGGTGTGGTCAATAATCGATAACCGGTTTGGCAGGATTGAGACTCGAGATGCAAGGCTGTCTTCAGCTCGATCAACTACCGGAGCGGCCGGCAGCGGGCCAATTCGCAGCGCCGAAAAGCGCTCAGCCGCTTCCAGCGCGGAGAATAATACCGCCACAGCATTTACATGGCCGGACCGTTCTCGTTAATCTGCGCCCCACATGACTGCCGTTGCCGAACCCGATGACGCCGTGCCTTTGGCCGGCGAAATTCCCGCGCCCGATTTCCTGGGCCATCCACGCGGACTCTGGTATCTCGCCTTCACCGAGGCGTGGGAACGCTTTTCCTACTACGGGATGCAATCGCTGCTCGTCCTTTACATGGTCAAGTATCTCCTGCTGCCCGGGCGCATTGAGCAGGTCGTGGGTTTCGAGAGCTTCCGGCGGCTCTATGGCGGCCTCAGTGGACAGGCGCTCGCTTCCGCGATTTTCGGCACCTACACCGCGAGCGTCTATCTCACTCCGATCTTTGGCGGTTTCCTCGCCGACCGCATCCTTGGCCGGAGCCGCACTGTTCTGCTGGGGGCGCTCACGATGGCCGCCGGCCATTTTCTCATGGCCTTCGAGGGCGCGTTTCTCTTCGCGCTCCTTTGTCTCGTGCTCGGTTGCGGTATGTTCAAGGGTAACATCGCCAGCCAGGTCGGCTCACTCTATGAGCCTAACGACCTCCGCCGCGCTGACGCCTTCCAGATCTTCTATCTCGGCATCAATGCCGGCGTCATCGCCTCGCCGCTAATCGTCGGCACGCTCGGCGAAGTCCTTGGCTGGCATTACGGCTTCGCTGCGGCTGGCGTCGGCATGCTCCTCGCCATCGGCATCTATCTTTCCGGCCAGAAATATCTGCGTGCAGGCGAAAACGAATCCCGCACCGTCGCGGCTGCGCCGCGCGCGAAGCTCAACCGGCGCGATTGGCGCGCCGTTATCGCGCTCGTCCTCCTCATCCCGGTGCTCGCCGTCGCGATTGTGCCTAACAATCAAATCTTCAACGCCTATCTCGTCTGGGGCGACCAGCAGTTCGACCTCGTCTTCCTCGGCAAAAAGCTGCCGACCACCTGGCTCGTTACGCTCGACGCCATCGTCAGCGTCAGCTTTCTCGCGCTCGTCGCGCTCTTTTACCGTTGGTATGGGAAACGCTGGCGCGAGCCCGACGAGACAACCAAGCTCATCATCGGCTCCGGCTTCTCCATCGCCGGCATGATGTGCCTCGTCATCGCCGCCGCGACTCAGGTCCCGGGCCACAAAATCGGGCTCTTCTGGCCGGTCGCTTTCCACATCGTCAACAGCATCGCCTTCGCCCATCTCCTGCCAATAAGCCTCGCCCTCTTCGCCAAGTACGCGCCCAAGGCGATTAACGCCACCGTTATCGGCCTCTATTACCTGGCCTTCTTTTTCGCCAACACCCTCGTCGGCTGGGTCGGCGGCTTCTACCAGACGATGGCGACCACGAACTTCTGGCTCCTCCATGCCGGCTTCGCCGCTGGCGCCGGCCTCTGCTTCCTCATTTTCAAATTCGTCGTCGGTCACTACCTCGAAGTGGAAGGGCCAGAAGAGGAACCCGTTTCCGCGCACTGACGGCTTCCGCGATGCCGGCCTGGGCAAGATTGTCGAGGATTCCCAGATACGGCCTCGTCGATTTTTCGTGACTAGTTTACGACTTGCAATACGAAGGAACGCTCGAAATCCGGCCATGAACAAGATCCCCTGATGTCGAAATCGACGGACGCAGGCAAAAGGAAGCCGCCCGTCAGATCCGGCTCAAGCTAAGGAGGAACCCGCGCCAGAGTGATGGCGCAAGGCGGGCAACCTTGTTTTGTCAGTTGCTGAAGGATGGAATCGCAAAGCTGAGCGAGGATCTCGAAACTCTGGCCTTCGTTCGTTAGGCTTCGGGCGGCGGCACGAAAGAGGGTGAGGCTGGAGGCAAGCTTGAGGGCGTCGATGCTGCTGCCCATAAGGTCTTCGACTGGAACGCCACCGCTGAGTTGGTCGCTGACGGCGCCGGCGATTTCCTGGTAGCGCGCGCGGAGGAGCGGGTCGCGCAGGTAGGCGCAGGCTTCCGCGAGATCGCGCAGGGCGTAGGCGCGGGCGGTGGAGGAGCGGCCGAGACCGTCGAGCTGCGGGAAGATGTACCAGATCCAGTGGCTGGTCTTGCGGCCCCGGCGGATCTCCGCCAGGGCGTCCTCGTAACCCGCTGAGCGGCTGGCCTGGACTTTGTGGAAACGGTCGAATGACATGGATGGAAAAATGGCAATGAAAAGACGCTGAAATCAATCCGGAAGAAATTTCCTCTTTCGGCTGTTGAGCTTTCCGTAATTGTTGAATCCAAAGCTCTCCCTCGCGGCATCATACGGATATGCTTCACGACCTCAGGTTTGCGTTTCGACAGCTCGCGAAGGCGCGGGCGTTCACGGCGGCGGCGGTAACCGTGCTGGCACTCGGGATAGGGGCGAACACCGCCATCTTCAGCCTCATGAACACGCTCCTCTTCCAGCCGCCCCATTATCCGAAGGCGAGCGAGGTCGTACAGGTCTTTTCGCAGGATAAGAAGAATCCGAAGACGTTTCGCGGGTTTTCATATCCGACCTATCTCGATATCCGCGAGCGGAACAGCGTCTTTTCGGGAGTGATGGCGCACAATCTCGCCATGGTCGGGGTCGGCGATAAAGGGAGCACGCGACGCGCGTTCACCGACGTGGTGAGTGCCAATTATTTCTCGGTCATGGGCGTGATGCCAACGCAAGGTCGCCGCGTTCCGGGCGGAGGAGGAAACACCCGGCCGCAACGCGGCGGTCGCGATCGTGAGCTACAACTATTGGAAGAAGGAAGGGCTCAATCCCGCGATGCTCGGCTCGACGATCATGATCGACAGCCGCCCTTTCACCGTGATCGGGATTCTTGCCGCAAGGCTTCACCGGCACGACGCAGGTTTTCGCGCCGGAGATCTGGTCTGCCGCTCGGGGTTTACGATCAGGTCGCGAACGATTTCGAGACCGAGAACAAGGGCAAGCTCGATGATCGTGGCGGCCAGCAGCTCATGATCGTCGGCCGGTTGAAGCCGGGTATGACGGCCGCCGCGGCTGCTCCGGCCTTGAAGGCTTTGGCGGCGAATCTCGAGCAAGCCTACCCGGTCGAGCAGAAGGATCAGACGTTCATGCTGGAAACGCTTTCGCGTTTTTCCCTGAGCACGAGCCCGAGCAGTGGCAATAATATCAGACGACTGGCGCCGCTGCTTTTCGGAATGTCGGGTGTGGTGTTGCTCGTCGCCTGCCTGAACCTGGCCAACATGCTGCTCGCGCGCGGCGCGGCGCGGCGCAAGGAAATCGCGATCCGGCTCGCGCTCGGCGGCAGTCGCTGGCGGATCGTGCGTCAATTACTCATCGAAGGTTTTGTTCTCGCGCTGGCCGGTGGAGTCTTCGGGTTGCTCCTCGGCCTTTGGTCGTCCGATCTTCTTCGTGGCCTCGTTAGGCAAAAAATTGCCGATCGATATGGTCTGGCAGAGCTGGCCTGAGCGCGCCGGTGCTGGCGGCGACGTTTGTTTTTTGTCTGCTCGGGACGCTGGCCTTCGCGCTCGGGCCGGCGCTGAAGTTGTCGAAATCCGCGGTCATTGGCGATCTGAAAGAGCACGCGGGTGAAGACACTGTCGTTAGGCGATGGAAGTTTTTGCCGCGCAATCCGCTGGTCGTGGTGCAGATCGCATTCTCGCTCGCGCTGCTCACGGCGGCCGCGCTCTTTATTCGTGGCGCAGGCAAGGCGGCGGCGGTCGAGACCGGGTTGCAGACGAAATCAAATTACCTTTTGGAAGTCGACGCGAGTCTCGCGACTTACGATCAGACGCGCTCGCAGGATCTGTATCGAACGCTCGAGGAACGGCTCGCGGCTTTGCCCGGGGTCGAGCGCGCCAGCATTTCCTCCACGGTCCCGTTCGGGCTGGTCACACTCGACAAATCGGTCCAACGCGGCGGAGCGAATCCGGCGCCGGATGCGAAGCCGGCCACCGCGGCGGAAGGTCGCGCATTTACCGCGAGCTATAACAGTGTGGGAGCGGATTATTTCAAAACTGTCGGCCTGCCGCTGCTGCGCGGCCGCGCCTTCAATGTGGCGGAAGCGATGCATCAAACGTTCGCCGAAGGTGGCGATCATCGACGAAGTGCTGGCGAAAAAGCTTTGGCCTAACGAGGATGCACTTGGCAAGCAGATTCAATTTGCGGAAAAGGATTCGCCACGCGGCCAAGAACGGGAGCGAGGCGAGAGCACAGATCGAAGTCGTCGGGATCGTGCCTTACGCGCGCGCCGATTTGTTCGAGAACGATCCGAGCGGCACGCTCTATCTACCGTTTGCCGGCGGTTTCCAGAGCAACGTTTTCTTTCACATCAAATTCGCGCCCAATGCCGGCCACGATCCTGCCGCAACCGCGGACCTAATCCGTCGCACCGTGCGCGAAGTGGATGCCGCCGTTCCCGTGTTGAGCTTGAAAACATTCGCGCAACATCTCGATGGCAATATTGAGCTTTGGATCGTGCGCGCCGGCGCAGCGTTGTTCAGTACCTTTGGCGCTCTGGCCCTGGTGCTGGCGACGGTCGGCGTGTATGGCGTGAAGGCCTACTCGGTCGCGCGGCGCACCCGGGAAATCGGCATTCGCATGGCGCTCGGCGCCCAGCGCGAGACGGTGCAGTGGATGATCCTGCGTGAAGGCACCGTGATGCTGGCAAGTGGGATAGCGCTCGGTTTGCTGCTGGCGGCGGGGACGGGCAAACTCATTAGCGGAATGCTCTACAATGTCGGCGCGCTCGATCCGCTCGCGTTTACAATCGCACCGTTGGTGCTCGCGGCGGCAGCATTACTCGCGACCTGGCTGCCCGCACGGCGCGCCACGCGGATCAGCCCGATGGCCGCGCTCCGCACGGAATAAACGCCGGATGTGGTCTGTTGTGGGCGGTGCGGCGAAAAGCGGCGATGCCCATGAAATCGAGCAGGCGCGGCCCCGAAGGCTCGGCTTCAGCCGGAAGAAAACGACGGAGGAAATTAGGCAGGCTCGACAGAGAGCCGGCCGCGCACGTTCCGCCACGAAGGGCTTTCCATTGATGAGGCTTGATTCTTGCACGTTTTATTGCTTGCATCGCAACGTCCTACGGAGAATGACCGGACTTCGGTGAGCGCCATGAACCCAGGATCGCAAGACGACATGGCGGCCTTTGCGACGACAAGATGGAGTGTCGTCCTGGCCGCCCAGGGAGCCTCACCCGCGGCAGAAGAGGCTTTGGAGAAGCTTTGCAACGCTTACTGGCGCCCGATCTATTCCTTCGTCAGAAGACAAGGACGCGGGATAGAGGACGCGCAGGATTTGACGCAAAGCTTTTTTACGTTGCTGCTCGAACGCCGAGATCTGAGTACTGTCCGGAAAGAAAAGGGGCGACTTCGTTCTTATCTGCTTGCATCGGTGAAACATTTTCTGGCCGACGAATGGCGCCATGCCATGGCGGTCAAGCGAGGCAAGGGATACTGGCTGATTCCGTTGGAGGAGCTTCGCGAGAGCGAGGCCATCGACGCTGGGCGGAGCGACAGATTGACGGCGGACCAAACTTACGAACGCCGCTGGGCGTTGACAGTTCTGGAGCAGGTGCTCGCGCGGCTGCGGGACGAATATCGCAGCGCGGGCAATTTACGGTTCTTTGATCGGATGAAGAAAATGCTCATGGACGAACCGGACCGACCCTCGCAAGCCGAGATCGCCAGCGAGTTCGAGATGACGGAGAACGCGGTCAAGCAGGCCTTTTACCGATTTCGTCAGCGTTACCAAATCTTATTGCGGGAGGAGATCTCCCATACGGTTGCGATGCCCAGCGACATTGAAGATGAGCTGCGCCATCTAATTGCCGTGGTCCGGGCGTAACCTGTGATAGAATTTTACGCAGTAAAAGAAGGGGAACAGGCGAGCGGCTCTCCGAAAATGACCAGCGGAATCAGACTTTGCCCGAAGTGCGGGGCGGAAATCCCGGCTCCGAATGCTTTCGGGGAAGGAGGCTGCCCCGGTTGCCTGCTCGAGACCGGCCTTGATCTTGTAACGGACCAATCTGTAGCCGGGGGCGATGACCCCGGCCGACCGGCATCACCGATGCCGGCTACAGCGCGACACGCAAAGATGCTCGGAGAGTTGGGCGACTATGAGTTGCTCGAAGAAATTGGCAGAGGCGGTCAGGGAGTCGTGTTTCGCGCCCGGCAGAAAAGTCTCAACCGCACAGTCGCTTTAAAAGTCATTAGCCTTGGTCAGTGGGCGAGCAAGGCGCATCTCAAGCGTTTTCGCCTTGAAGCAGAAGCCGCGGCGCGTTTGGAGCATCCCGGTATCGTGCCGATTCACGAAGTCGGCGAGCGCGACGGGTCTTGTTACTTCAGCATGAAGTTCGTCGAAGGCGGACAACTCGACGAAGTGGCCAGGCGCGAGCCGATACCGATTCGGCGCGCGGCGGAATTGATCGCGAAGGTGGCGCGCACCGTGCACTACGCGCATGAACACGGAATTCTGCATCGCGATCTCAAACCGGGGAACATTCTGCTCGATGCAAAAGGCGAACCGCACCTCACTGACTTCGGACTGGCGCGGCTGGTGGAAACGGAGAGCACGATGACGCGCACGCTGGACGTCTTGGGGACACCCAGTTACATGGCGCCAGAACAAGCAATGGGGAACAATGCGGCAGTCAGCAGCGTCACAGATATTTATGGACTTGGCGCAGTACTTTACCAACTGCTGACCGGTCAGCCGCCTTTTGCCGGTGGAGCAACCTACGAGACGATCAAGTTATTGCTGGATACCGAGCCACGGCAACCGCGCCTGTTAAATCCGAAAATAGATCGCGATCTCAGCACAATTTGCCTCAAGTGTCTCGAGAAAGATCCAAAGCGCCGCTACTCTTCCGCTCTCGCGCTGGCCGAGGATCTTGAACATTGGCTAAAGCACGAACCGATTTAGCGCGGCACACCGGAGTTTTCGCCCGCGGCAGAAAATGGGTGCAGCGCAATCCAACCAGCGCGCTCCTTGCAGCGTCCCTGATCGCACTGGTAGCAGCTGCGGGCTGGATCCTTTGGAAAAGTGAATTGATCCGGCAACCGGTAACAACTGGAATCGCCGTTCTGCCATTTGAAAACCTGGGCGACGAGAAAGAACACACGACCTTTGCCGATGGTGTGCAGGACGACATTCTGACCAAGCTGGCGAAGATCGCCGATCTCAAAGTCATCAGCCGGACCAGCGTGATGGATTACCGCGGCAAACGAAATGTGCGCCAGATCGGCGATGCGCTGCGCGTGTCTCACGTGCTGGAGGGAAGCGCACGCCGGAGCGGTGATCGGATTCACTTGAACGCGCAGTTGATCGACACACGCACCGACACCCACGTCTGGGCCGAGGAATACGACCTCGATTTGAATGATTTGTTCGCAGTCCAGAGTGAGATCGCGAAAAAAGTTGCCCAGCACCTTCACGCCAGGCTGTCAGCCAGTGAGCAGGCGTCTGTTGAAGAAAGACCAACTGAGGACCTGGTCGCTTATGATTTTTACGTCCGTGCTGTCTCCATGATTTACAACGCCCAGGTGCCCTTTGTAGAGACCGATCCTTCTGAGGCTGTGGAGCTGCTGAATAAGGCAGTTGCTCGTGATCCTAACTTCTTTCTCGCCTATTGCCAGCTAGCCTTTGCGCACGACTTGATTGGAGACACCCCCGAGCGCCTGGCCCTGGCAAAGTCGGCCATCGATTCTGCATTTCGGTTGAGGCCGGATTCGGGGGAAGCGCACCTGGCGCTGGCATGTCACCTTTTTCTGGGCTATTCGGATTATGACCGCGCGCGTGCCGAACTTGCTCTTGCTCAACAGAGTTTACCCAATAACCCGCAAGTTTACGACTTAGCTGGATCGATGGACCGCAGTCAGCGTCGCTGGGCTGACGCCACAGCCAATCTCGAGCGCGCATGTGAGCTCGATCCTCGAAACCTCCCTTACCTGATTAACCTCGGATCGACCTTACTTGTGGTTGCACGACTATGACCAACACGCCACAATTATGGATCGCATCGTTGCGCTTCATCCAGAGCGCAGGTCAGGGCGGATTATTCGCGCTTCCGTCGAAGTATACCGGCGAGCGGACACAGGGCCTTGGCGTGCTGCAATTGAAAAGATCCTGACCAATGAACCTGGGTCAGAGAAAGATCCATTTGTGGCGGGCCAGCGCTACACTCTTGCTTTGTACGATCGCGACTGGGACGCCGCCGGCCGCGCTGCGGCGTTGCTTTCCCAGAAGAATTCGCTCAATCCTGGGTGGAGTTTTCCTCAACTTGGCCGCGACTTTTGGGTGGGTGTGGTCGCTCGTTTGAAAGGAGACGAAACTTCTGCACGCGCTGCTTTTCTGAGTGCACGCGCACAACAGGAGGAAGAGATCCGCGTTCACCCTGATAATGCGGGTCTACTTTCTGAGCTCGGGCTGATCGATGCAGGCCTTGGGAAGAAAAGAAGAGGCACTGAACGAAGGCCGCCGCGCGATGGAACTGGAGCCCAGCGTCAAAGACGAATTCACTGACCCAGAGCGTAAAGGCCTGTTTTGCCATCATCTGTGCCTGGACAGGCGAACGCGAATTGGCGCTCGGGCAACTTGAAGCCTTCACCAAAGGTCCGGGCTCCTACACTTATGGCAACTTGCGCTTGAGTCCGATGTGGGATCCGTTGCGCGGCGATCCGCGCTTCGAAAAAATCGTCGCCTCTCTCGCGCCCAAAGGAAATGGTTTCCAAGTAAGAGTGCGGCTCTAGAATGTTTTTACTCAGAGCAACGTAGTAGAAACGATTCCGAATCGAGTAGAGGGAGGTATCGTAGTTGTCACCGTTAAACGTCCCCAGAACCGTCGGCGGATTGCGGTCAAACGCGTTGACCACGCCCGCCGTAACTTTGGTTCCCCAGAGCATCCGCTGCCAGAGCGTGCCAGTCTCCCCCCCAGCTACTGACTGCTTGCCCTGCGTGCTCTCGAAGTCCTTCCCTTCCTTGGCATAACCAGGAACAGGCGCTTCCATCGCCGGCGGCCTGACAAACTCGTAGCTGGCCTGCAGATCGAGGGTCGTGTAGTCGGTCACTCGCCGATGCAGCATATAATTCGGTTCAACGGGCGTGCCTGGATTTTGTGCGACAAAATCGTTCCCAAAGATTAACGCCGGATCATCCTCAAAATCGCCGATGTAATTGCCTTGGGCAACGAAATCAAGATTTCCGGATCCAACTTTTTGTGTCCATTCGACGCGAAGAAATCCTTTGTTAAAAGGGATCGCGCCAGGTACAATCGGGAGTGTCCCGCTGGCATAATCGCCCAGGAAATTATGCGTGCCCGAACCGGCAATAGGCTCGGCCTTCCAGGTAAAGAAATGGTTCCAGCCAAGGGTAAAGGTGAACAGGCCGAAGTTTGTCGTCGGAAGCTGGTAGACAGCGGTCACATCCAGGCCTTGGACGAAACGCTTGCCCGCGTTGCTGTTAAGAGACTCGATGAAGACGACGTTATTATCTTCATCACGATGTATCGCGGGATTGAATGGGTCTACGCTAAGGAGCAGTTGGGCATTGGCTGCTCCTGATACAATCAGATTTCGCGTGAACACCTGATACCAATCGGCGGTCAAGGTGAAGCCAGGAACGAATTTCGGCGAATAAACGAGGCCGGCTGTCCACGTCTCGGATTCTTCCGGCTTCAGATCAGGATTGCCACCGGTCAGAACGGGTCCCATAAATTGGTGGTTCGGATTAACTGGGTCGAAAAGATTCGAGAGAGCCTGAGCTACCGGCGTAAACAGGTCGCCAGGGGCCGGTGACCGGAACGATTGCCCCCAGGTGCCGCGGAACAACAGATCGGAGATTGGCTGATAACGAATCGTCACCCGATTGTTGCCGCCGTTGTCGAAGCTGGCGGATCCATGAGGGCCGGGGTCGGTCAGGTCGGTGTCGTCGAACTCTTCGAAGCGGTAGGCATAATCCACCTCAAACGAATTGACCAACGAAACGTTCATCGTTGAGATCACTAACGGGATCCGCATTTCACCAAACCAGGCGTTGACCTCTTGGCGGAATTTGAAATTAGGCAGGGTAAATCCGCCACCACCTTCCAGCTGGTCACCCTGTGCTTGGACAGGATCGGGAATAAAGTTCTGCTGCTCCCAGATACGCTGGTATCCACCAGCCACATCGATCCCTCCGTTCCAGAGGTTCGGGAAGAGAAGCGCGTTGATCGTAATGTCAGCCAGGACATCTTTCTGATGAAAGAGCGAGTGGGCCTAGAAAGGAGGAGAGTTGGGCCGCGAGCACATTATTATATGGCGCTGTCTCGCCCGTCGGAATCCGCTCGAAGATAGGCTCTCCTCCGGCGGTTGTCCCAACCTGGACTGTTTTGTAAGTCGGGGCGACACCAATGGGCGGCGCGTTTTGGCCGATGAACGGATTGAACCTGCCGAGCACTATCTGTTCCACAAACTTGCTGAGCACGGCATCGCCAGCAAGGGTTTCTGTATCGTCGAAGCGCTCATAAGTAATCCCGACGTCATATCCCAAACGGCTGATGAAAGCGTTGTCTATGAAGTTAAACTCTCCTTTGGCACCGGCAACCCAACGCCACCAATCTTTATCGAAAGTGTCCCGGCGGTTCCCCAACTCCTGCTGGAGATTACCTGGTACCGCCGTGAGGCGATCACCAAATGGATTGAAAATTGAAGATCGTACCTCAGTCAGGTCAGTCAGGTTGTTAAAGTCGGCAAAAATAAATTTAGTCCCCGCCGAACCGTTATCCTGCCGGTAGTGCGAATACATCCCGTCTCCATAGATTTGGAGGGCATCGCCAAAGACTTTGTATCGGCCACTAACGTATTCCAGCGACTTCTCTACCGCCGGAATCGCTTGATTAAAGGCCTGGGAGTTGAAACTGGCTGGATCGGTATTGAATCCAAAGGCGTCAAATAGCCGGTAGCTCGCTGGGGTGACTTGATTAGTCGTCAGGTCACGGAGAACAAGTCGCCCGACGACAGGGAACAGCTGTGGGAATGTCTCGGTTGGATCAGAGACATTCACGCGCCCGCCAAAGCCGGGACTATTGAAGTTGTACCCGCCGAGACCGAGGCCGGCAATACCACGATCGGGGTTCAGATTGATCTCGTGATTGTTGCTTGTGTCCCCGGTGCTCGAGATATAACGGTCGCTGGAGTAAATGGCTGCGCGATCATAATATTCCGCCGAGGCAAAGATCGCGACCTTGCCATCCAAACCTGTAACCCCGCCGCGAATCCACGCCTGACGAACATTCGCGTCGTGGTCAGTCGTGTTTCCGTAACGAATCTCGAACTCAGCCCCGTCGAACCGCGGACCGTTATCGTGGGTGTCATTCCACATGCTAAAGTTGACCACACCGGCCACCGCGTCCGAGCCGTAAATGGAGGAGGCGCCATCTTTCAGCACTTCTACCCCTTGCAGTCCGCTCAATGGGATCAGGTTGACGTCCGCCCCGCCAAAGAACTGGCCCGCCCCGCCAAAACCTGAGCCGAGAAAGGCCCGGCGGCCATTGATCAGGATGAGCACGTTTTCTGATCCAAGGCCGCGCAGGTTGATGCTCGCTGCGCCGCTGCCGCCAACGGAGTTATTTTCGGTGGCGGCGTTTCCGACAAAGGAAGGAAGCTGACGCAATCCTTCCACCGGCGTGTTAGCACCCGACTTTTGCAGAAATTCGGCCGTGTATTTTGTGACCGGCAACGAGGATTCCTCTTGCGCAGTCGGGATGTTTGAACCGGTAACGATCACTCGCTCGGTCTCAGCGACGGCCTCCGGGAGGGCGTGGGCGAGGGCGAGGGACTCTGCGCGAACACGCCCGAGACAACGAGCGAAAGAATGCATCCGCTGCTTATCCGGAACCCTCTGGTCCAATGTTCTCGGGGCATGTGTTCTTTGGAAGTTCGCCCACCGTTCACCGAACCTGCCGACGTGGCAAGTCACTTTTTAGAGACTGTGGCGGCAACATCGATTGGTCGCGTCTTGGACGATAATAAATCGTCGACTCCCTCGCGTCGAAATGAAGCTAGCCGCGGATTACACTGATAGCACGGATACAAACGGCAGGGCGTTTGGCGAATCCGCCCGCTCGAATTGCGCATCCAATTGTAGGGCGTCACCGCGGCGGACGTCAGCCAGGAAGCAATCCGAGAACATCCGCGTAATCCGTGGTTCCTAATGTTCCAGCATTTCCCGCGTTACCTCGCGCCGGATTTTACGCACTATCTCAGTGAACGGCTAGAAATGACAAAAAGAAAGGAAGAACCATGAATCCGCTGATTCAATCCAAAAACGCAACAATTCTCCCAGTTCTCATCGCACTAACGCTCGGCTGCCTTGGGCTTTCGCCCCAAGCGCGAGCGGTTGATCCACCGCCGGGCGGAGGCTATCCAAACCAGAACACCGCTGAGGATGACGATGCGCTCTTCAGCCTCACAACTGGCGCTGACAATACGGCGATGGGGTTTGATGCGCTGGACAGCAACACAACCGGCTCTGACAACGCCGCTGGCGAGTTGGATCTGGAGGGCGCGCAGGCAGGCTCAACACCGCACGTGATGATCACACGGCGACGTTGCTACAAAACGGCATGGTCCTTGTTGCAGGGGGACTTGACAGCAATCAGGCAATGCTTCCGCGAGCGCCGAACTGTACGACCCGGCGAGCGGGACCTGGACTGCCACGGGCAGCCTCAACACCGCACGTTATGTTCACACGGCGACGTTGCTACAAAACGGCATGGTCCTTGTTGCAGGGGGATATGACAGCACATTTCAGTGTCTTCCGCGAGCGCGGAACTGTACGACCCGGCGAGCGGGACCTGGACTGCCACAGGCAGCCTCAACACCGCACGCGTTGTTCACACGGCGACGTTGCTACAAAACGGCATGGTCCTTGTTGCAGGGGGATTTGACAGCAATGTTATAGCTTTCCGCGAGCGCGGAACTGTACGACCCGGCGAGCGGGACCTGGACTGCCACGGGCAGGCTCAACACCGCACGCGCTCAGCACACGGCGACGTTGCTACAAAACGGCATGGTCCTTGTTGCAGGGGGACTTGACAGCATCACTGGCAATGCTTCCGCGAGCGCCGAACTGTACGACCCGGCGAGCGGGACTTGGACTGCCACGGGCAGCCTCAACACCGCACGTTATTCTCACACGGCGACGTTGCTACAAAACGGCATGGTCCTTGTTGCAGGGGGATACGACAGCAATATCACCTCGGCCACGAGCGCCGAACTGTACGACCCGGCGCGCGGGACCTGGACTGCCACGGGCAGCCTCAACACCGCACGCGCGTTTTCACACGGCGACGTTGCTACAAAACCGCAAGGTCCTTGTTGCAGGGGGAGTCTGACAGCAGCTTTGAGCGCTCTGCGCGAGCGACGGAAAAGGGTGGGAAGGATCTTAGTCTCCCAATGATCGCGACACCGGTCATCGGCCACGACGGCGTGGCAGGCTGGGCCCTCTCGCACATTGCCAAAACCGCCCCTCGTATCTTGACTACCGGCCATCGCTCACACGCCAGATGGTGCCATTGCCGTTTTCACTGAAAAGGAGGCTGCCGTCTTTGGCAAAAATCGTCGACTCCCTCGCGCCGAAATGAAGCTAACCACGGATTGCGCTGATAATCACGTGACTACAAGACGTGATTCGGAAGGATGGTAGGGCGCGACAGCCGGCGCGCGCCGAATCTCTTTTTCTTACAGAAGACAACCCGCTTTCGTCTGGCATCCGAGGGACTCCGGCGCGGCCAGGCAAAGAGAACAAAGGCTCTCTTTCGCCGGAACCAAACTGAGTCTTCGCTGTCTTCGTTTCCTTCTGTTTAAGAACCCATCCGTGACATCCGCGTAATCCGTGGTTCCTAATCTTCCAAACTTCCCGCGTTACCTCGCGCCGGATTTTACGCACTACCTCAGTGAACGGCTAGAAATGATTTTCTCACAACGAGAACTCACGCAAGGCCAAAACAAGAAAAGGAAATTAGAAAGACAACAATCATGAAAACACGATTAATTAAAAGCATAACGAGCTCCTTGCTCTTCGCCTGTGCGTTGGTCAGCCTGGTCTGCTGCAATGGCGGTGGGCACATCTGCTGCGCGGGCGGCAGCCGACGCAGCAGGCAGCCGACACGCAGGTTTGCAGCGCGGACAGGCTAACGGGCTTGTATCTGTGGACCTTCGACGGGTACACACGCCTCGGTGGGAACCTGCTACCAAAAGCCGTTATGCAAGGCCTCCAGTTTAACGGAGATGGTACGACGTACAATACCTTCGGCACGGTGAACATCGGGGGCACGATTACCATCGACGCCACCGGAGGGGTAGGAATCTATACGGTCGCGGCGGACTGCACGGGCACACTGTCAATCACCGACGGTCCAAGCTTTAACATCTACATCGGACCGGGTGCAAAGCAGCTTTGGATCACCCAGACTAATGTAGGCTCTGCCGACGGCACCGGATTAGGTGTGGGAACGGCGACACGTCTGCGAGGGCGGTAAAAGCTCCTCGGCTGTTGTCGCGAGACTCGACCTCTGGCCGACTTTGACGGGTTTGGCGCGTTCTATCCGCGCTGCCCGAATCAGAAGCCCTCGGCAGGGAACGGCGACATGACCCGCCGTATTCTCGACTGACGTCACAAGGGCGACTCGTGTGGACATCGACGCGTCGAATCCAGGTGTGCGTGATGCGTTGTATCCGGGGGCGATTACCACCGGCGGTCCAGCTATCACGCCTGTGGGCCGTGGGTCACCGCCCCCGAACGGCTTTCAAGCGCTCACATCAGCGCCACGGCATTGCTCGGCGCTTGTGGGAGCGAGCCCTGGAGCAGCTGTGCGCTCCGAGCAGCGATGGAGGGTTTACGGTCAACTCAAGCCTTTCCGCTGTGCCGGTGTATCAAGCCTTCGGCTTTGTTCCAGCAGGGTCAATACAGAGTATGCATGGCATCTCGTTTCTGCCCATGCGGCGTCCGAACTAAACAAAGATTTCCCCTCCTTTGTTTCCTTTGGTTTGAGGAAGTTCTGGCATTTCCGCGTTACCTCGCGCCGGATTTTACGCACTACCTCAGTGAACGGCGAGAAATGACAACTCAATAACGAGGAATCAAAGAAGGCCACAACAAGCAAAACCAAAGGAACAAAAGATGAAATCACTCGAATTCTTCAAACCCACTCTGGCGACCACGCTGGCAATCGTCCTCGCGTGGCTGCTATCCGTCCGGCCCGCCCAAGCCGGTTACACCGTGACGCTGCAGCAAGTCGGGCCCGATGTCGTCGCGACCGGAAGCGGAGCCATTGATCTGACTGGACTGACTTTTGGTTCTTCGGGTTCCGCAAATCCCGCGATAAGGCCAGCTGTTTTGGCGTTCATTAACACGGGGCCGACTTCTTCCAGCGTAGACTCTTACTACTGGATCAAGCCCTTGCCTCATACCGTGTCCTTCGGGAGCGGTGGTATAACGCTTGCCAGCAGTGGCAGCGGCGACATGGTCGGGATAGGCGAGTTTGTCGAGTATGAGCCTCTCGAAGTCTATCTCAGTGTTCCAACGGGCTATGTCTCCGGTACTGCTCTATCGGGCATGGCGATCTACAACAACGCGACTTTTGCAACCCTAGGCGTAACACCTGGCACCTACGGATGGGGGTGGGGAACCGGCGTGAACCAGCACTTTACGCTTCAAATCGGACCACTCCCCCCCCCACCCCCCCCACCGGCGACCAAGAGCGGGACCTGGACGCCCACCGGCAGCCTCAACGCCGCACGCCAGATTCACACGGCGACCTTGCTGCTCAACGGCAAGGTGCTCGTCGCAGGTGGACTTGACGCCAGTGGCCTCGCTCTCGCGAGCGCGGAACTCTACGATCCGGCCAGCGGGACCTGGACGACTACGGGCAGCCTCGGCACCGCACGCAATTCTCACACGGCCACCCTGCTGCCCAACGGCAAGGTGCTCGTCGCCGGGGGAGCGGACAACAATGGCCTTCTCACGAGCGCGGAACTCTACGATCCGGCCAGCGGGACCTGGACTGCCACGGGCAGTCTCGGCACCGCACGGTATTATTATCACACGGCGACGTTGCTGCCCAACGGCAAAGTGCTCGTCGCAGGCGGCTTGGCAACAGCGGCTATCTCGCGAGCGCGGAACTGTACGATCCGGCCAGCGGGACCTGGACCGCCACCGGCAGTCTCGGCACCGCACGCTCTTATCACACGGCGACGCTTGCTGCCCAACGGCAAGGTGCTCGTCGCAGGCGGAAGCAGCGACGGCTCCTCAGCTCTTGCGAGCGCGGAACTCTACGATCCGGCCAGCGGGACTTGGACGGCCACGGGCAGCCTCGGCACCGGACGCTATTGGCACACGGCGACCTTGCTGCCCAACGGCCTGGTGCTCGTCGCAGGAGGATCTGTCAGCAGCACCAGCGATCTCGCGAGCGCGGAACTGTACGATCCGGCCAGCGGGACCTGGAGTGCGACCGGCAGCCTCGCCACCGCACGCGCTTTTGGGCACACGGCGACCTTGATGCCCAACGGCAGGGTGCTGGTGGCTGATGGTACGCGGAACTGTACGATCCGGCCAGCGGGACCTGGGCCGCCACCGGCAGCCTCGGCACTGCCCGCCTGTGGCACACGGCGACCTTGCTGCCTAACGGAAACGTGCTCGTCGCCGGAGGAAACGGCGGCGGCGGCATTCTCGCGAGCGCGGAACTCTACCTTGAGCCAGCAACCACGCCATCCCAGCCCATGAACATCTCCACTCGAATGGAAGTGCTGACAGACGATCAAGCGCTCATCGGCGGCTTTATCATCACAGGCACTGCGCCTAAGAAGGTCATCTTGCGGGCGATCGGCCCGTCGCTCGCCGGTCCGGGTATTTCCAATCCGCTCGCTGACCCCGTCCTCGAACTGCATGGGTCCGACGGATCCTTGATCACGAGTCGAACGACAACTGGAAGGACACTCAGCAAGCTGAGATTGAGGCGACGGCATCCGTGGCGCCCAGAACGACCTGGAGTCAGCCATCGTCTCGACGCTTGATCCCGGCAACTACACCGTCGGTTGTGAGCGGAAAAGGTGGTGGCACCGGAGTCGGCTTGGTCGAGGCCTATGACCTCGATCAAGCGGCCGATTCGCAGCTTGCCAACATCAGTGCCCGCGGCTTTGTCGAGACGGGCAGCAATGTCATGATCGGGGGCTTTATCCTGGGTGGTGTCGGCGGAAACGCCAGCGTCGTGGTCCGGGCCCTGGGACCTTCGCTCACGCAGTTCGGGGTCAGTGGCGCGCTGGCTGATCCCACCCTGGAACTGCACGATGGAAACGGCGCCCTCATTCGGAGCAACGACAACTGGAAGGAGACGCAGCAGGCGGAGATCGAAGCGACCGGCCTTCCGCCGACAAATGACCTGGAGTCCGCGATCTTCCAGACGCTGGCGCCGGGCGCTTACACCGCGATCGTGAGCGGCAGCGGCGACCTCACCGGGGTGGCGCTGGTGGAAGTCTACCGGCTGCCTTAGGTCAGGCAAAATCCAAAGAGCCAGCTGGGAATTCTTCTTCCTCCTCGCAGACCAGGGCTGGCGGCCTCGGTTCGCTGGGAGCTATGCGCGGTTTGGCTGTTCGATCACACCGTTAATGTGGAGCAGCCCAAGAATGGCGACGGCACCGTCATCAGCTCTGACGATGACCCGGTAGCCTCTTGAGGTAACAAAGGCGTGATCGACTGCGGGCACAGAATATTCGTGTCCGTCTGAAGTTCGAACTAGGAAGGGCACAAACGGGATTCGTTGGAGATGCTCCCGCACACCAGAATCAGGTCTTTGACTTTAGACCAAAAATTTCCCGCGCGCCATCACCTGCTCGTCGTCGAACCAGATGTCGAAGTCGCGGCCGACGCAGTCGATGTGGGTTTTGGAAACCCAGTTCTGCCCGGTGTGCTCGGCAGTAGGGATGACCAAAGGCGATGTGGATGCCGGGAATTTTTTCGTCCTGCAGGATGTTGCCGATGACGCGGGTGCAGGCGGTGTTGGTGCCGACCGCAAATTCGCCGACGCGGTTGCTGTTTTCGTCGGTGCTGGTGTAGGCGCGAAATTCCTCGAGCAGTTCCTTGTTCTCGCAGGCCAGGGAATGGATGCGGTTCTCTTTCACTTCGATCGTTAGGGGCGTGGCCTGAAGGTCGCCGTAACGCTCGCAGAGATAGTCGCCGACCACGCCGTCGACGACAAAAATGCCGTTCGTGTTGCCGGGCGAAGTGAAAATCTCGCCGCCGGGAAGGTTGCCCCATTTTTCGGGCGTGATGATGCCGCTCGTCTTGACCCATTTCAAGGCTCGGCGAAAGATCGGCGACGAAATCGGTTCCCGCAGGGGTGCGGCAGGTGACGCGCTTGGCGCGACGGACGCGTTCGATCAGCCGCTGGCTGAGGACGTCGACTGCCATGAAATCGGCCCGCATGCCTTCGCACATGATCTGGCGGCTGATGTTGACCATGTGGCCGTGGCGGATGCGATGCTTGTTCACGACGGCGCTCATCTGCATGCGCGAGCCGAGTTCGCCGGGCTGCGACTGGGCGCAAAAGATCGAAACCTGCGAGGTGGCGAGATCGTCGAGAATCGCGCGCGGCATGTCGGTGAGCGGCCGTTCCGCGTATTCCTCGAGGACGAAGAGGGCGAATTCGGAACCCACTTCCTCGACCTCCTGCTGGAGCGCGGTGGCGATGTCGCGCGTTGCTTCATCGGTGATGATGGTGATGCGTTCGTTAGGCTGGAGGCGCAGGCAATCGCGGATGGCGTTGCGCGCGCCGGGAGCCAGCTCCGGATCAACGGCGAGAGCGGCGGTGAAGAGACGGTGAGGCATTTGCGGAGCGCTCATCATGGCGCGAAAAACCGCTCGGGGCAATCGCCGGTCAGGCCTCCACCACGGCGGGAGCATCCGGCTGTGGAACCGTGAGGCGCTCGTAGGTTTCGGCCACGATCAGATCGACCACGTCATGCATGTTGTGCTCGCGTTCCCAGGCCGCGATTTGCCGGTCGGCGCCGGTGCCTTCGCGCATGATTTTTTCGACGTGAGCGATCTCCTCCCGGCTGCCGAGCTCGTCCACTTCCGTCGCGATGAATTCGAGCAGTTCGCTGAGCAATTCCCGGGTGTCGACCTCGGTTTCGCGCCCGAAATCGATCAGCCTGCCGTCGAGCCCGTAGCGGGAGGCGCGCCAGCGATTTTCATCGATCAGGCGCCGGCGATAGACGCGGAAGGTAGTGTTTTGATGGAGCAATTTGTGCAGCTTCGCCACGATCGCCTGAATGACCGCGGCCAGCGCCATCGTGTCGTCGACCCGGGATTGCGCGTCGCAAATCCGGATCTCGAGCGTGTCGAAAAACGGATGGAGCCGGATGTCCCACCAGATTTTTTTCGCGTTATCGACGCAGCCGGTCTTGATCAGCAGTTTGAGAAAATCCTCGTACTCGGAAAGGCTCTCGAAGGCGTCCGGCGTGCCGGTACGCGGGAAGCGCTCGAAGACTTTCAGGCGATAGCCTTTCAGCCCGGTGTTGCGTCCGACCCAGAAGGGCGAGTTGGTCGAGAGCGCGTAGAGATGGGGCAGAAAATAGCGGGCCTGATTCATGACATGAATCGCCATCGCGCGATCGGGAATGCCGACGTGGACGTGCAGCCCGAAGATGAGATTGGCGCGCGCGACCTGCTGCAGATCTTTCACGATCGTGGCGTAGCGTTCGCCCTCGGTGATGTGCTGATCGAACCAGTGCGAAAATGGATGCGTCCCGGCCGAAGCGATCTTTAATCCGCTGCGTCCGGCCATCGTCGGCGAGCTCGCTCCGCAAGCGGATGACCTGCTCGCGCGCGTCGCGGATGTCGCCACAGACGTCGGTCCCGAGCTCGACGACCGATTGGTGCATCTCGGGTTTGATCTGTTCATTCAGCGTCACCTTGCCTTCGCCGAGGATTTGCTGGATGTGGGAACGCAATTCGCGCGTCTCCGGATCGATGATCTGAAACTCTTCCTCGATCCCGAGAGTGAAGACGTGATCGGCCGCGCTCATGCCCGAACAACAACCGCCAACTCCCGGCCCGGCGCAAGCTGCAGAACGCGCCGCCCCTATGGACCACGAGCGAAAAATCCGCAGCGACTGGTCCAAAATCGCGTCGCGTTTGACGTGCTCGATTCCTCGGCCGGACCGGCTACGCGCGGCAGCACAAAGGCGAGGCGCGACACGTAAGAGGCAACCGGTTCTTTCCGCCATCTGAGCAAAGCTGCGGGAGTTGGAGACCGAGGTTGCGGCTGGCGGTTTTGGCCGGAAAACTGCTCTACACGCTCAACCAACCACGCGATGAAATTTCTTGCCCCAGTTCAACGGCAATCCAAGCACCTCCTCCTCGGAGAAGCGCTGCTCCTTGTCGGATTGATCGGCGCGATTGATTGGTTCACCGGCTACGAAGTGAACCTGGCGTTGTTCTACGGCGCTCCGATCATGGCGGCGATCTGGTATTGCGACAAAAAAGCAGGGATGCTTGTCGCGATCGTCTGCGCGATCACCTGGTGGTGGGCAGACATTCTGGCCGGCCATATTTATCCGAAGCGCTGGCTGGCGATTTGGGAGCCCTGCTTGCAATTCGGGTATTTCGGATTTGTGGCCTGGGCGGGAGCGGCATTGAAGGAGAAACATGACGCGGATTCGCGCCCGCATCGCCCTGCTCGAGCACGCGCACCGGCTGGAGCGCGAGATTATCGAGATCAGCGAACGCGAACAACGTCGCATCGGCCGCGACTTGCACGACGGGCTTTGCCAGCACTTTGCCGCGATCGGTTGCGGAGTGGCATCGCTGCGGGCGGACCTGCTGCAACAGCACTTGCCTAACGAAGCCGCCGTCGCCGCGGAACTGGCCGAACTCTTGAACAATGGTGTCGTGCAGGCGCGCGACCTGGCCCGCGGCCTCGTTCCCGTGCATATGGATGAGGCCGGTCTTTGCCTTCGCGCTCGACGAGCTCGCCGGCTCCGTTTCCCGCCTGCAAGACATCGAGTGCACCTTTGATTCCGATGGCGACGTGGGGATTGAAGACGCCTCCGCTGCGACCCATCTTGTATCGGATCGCCCAGGAAGCGATCAACAATGCCAGTCGCCATGGCGCCGCCAGCACCGATCCGTCTCGCGCTCGTTGGCGCGGGAGATTCCGCCACCCTGAGTATCGCCGATAACGGACGCGGCATCTCCAAAACCAGCAACGGGTCGCACTGGTCTCGGGCTCAACATCATGAGTTATCGCGCCCGCCTTGTCGGCGGCAACCTCGCGATCGGACAGGCGCCGGCGGCGGGACATTGATCACCTGCACATTCCCGCAGCAACGATGGACTCCGCAACAACATGACCAGGCAGCCTAAGACAACGAAGGCAGCCGTCGTCCTCGTGGAGGATCATCCGATGTTCCGTGAGCGCCTCGCGGAATTGATCAATAAGGAACCGGACCTCGAAGTTTGCGGCGAGGCCGACAATATTCGCGACGGTTTCGATCTGATCACACAGCGGAGCGCCCGGGTGGCGATCATCGACATCAGCTTGCAAGGCTCCAGCGGCCTCGAGTTGCTCAAGAATCTGAAGGCCGGCGAACGTAACAATTCCCGTCCTCGTTCTCTCGATGCACGACGAATCGCTCTACGCCGAACGCGCCTTGCGCGCCGGAGCCCGCGGCTACATCACGAAGAGCGAAGCCTCCGCCAAGCGTGATGACCGCACTTCGGCAGGTGCTCGGCGGCGAGATCTATCTCGGCACGAAGATGACCACCAAAATCCTGGGCAGATCATCGCAGACGGGTCAGGGCGGGACTTCGGGTCTCGCACGCCTGACCGATCGCGAGCTGGAGGTCTTCAGCTGATCGGGCGCGGCCAGACGATGCGTGAAATCAGCGTCCGTTCGGCTTGGGCGCGGCGACCGTGGAGACCTATCGGGCGCGCATCAAGGAAAAATTGGCAGCTGGAAAATGGCGCGCAGTTGCAACAAGAGGCGTCCGCTGGGTCCAGGCCATCGAAGACGGTCGAGGCGTACGGAACGCAGGGACTGTCCGCAGTGCCGTGTAGTGACTTTCACTACACCAGAAAAATGGTGCCGTCACGGCAGGCTGGCTTCAGGTCTGCTCCAGCAGAGGTATCAGCAATTGATACCAATGAAATCCAACAAACTCAAGCGCTCGCCGTCGCGGCTTCACGCTCGTGGAAATCATGATCGTCGTCGCCATCATCGCGCTTCTTGCTTCGATCGCGGTCCCTGGATTTCTCCGGGCCCGCAAGCGCGCCCAGGCCAGCCGCATCGCTCAACGATCTTCGTTTGATCGACTCCGCGATCGACCAATATGCGCTCGAGAACTAACAAGCCAGGCGACTTTATCGCGACTTTCAGCTGACCTGGAGGGTTTATCTGAAAGACGGTGCGGGCGCTATATAACACCGGGAACGATATCTTCGGCAACCAGTACGGCCGCGTGCACGGTCGATTCCCCGCCGAAGCTGCCGCCGACCACCTGGACTACACTCTCCGACGTCGCGGGCACGAATTTCTGGTCGCCCTATCTCTAACAAAGACTGTCAGGAGCCGCGCTGTTGCTGGAGCTGCGCGGCTTCTCGGATCAACCGCTCACCGGCCACTGTTGATCCGTACCTCTCAGATCGCGAAAGCCTCCGCGATCAGAGCGGCCTGCTCGCGCTTGTGCAGCGGCCAGAGCGCCCGACCGCCGGGCTCGCGCTCGCGTTGCGTCCGGCGTAGAGAATCTCCCGGCCTAACAACGCCCGCAGCCGCGGTTCGATGTAGGTCCACGCGCCCATGTTTTGCGATTCCTCCTGGCACCAGACGAATTTTTGCGCCTTGCCGAACGGCTCGAGCATAGCGCGCAACTTCTCCTCCGCGAGCGGATAGAGTTGCTCCATCCTAACGATCGCCGCGTTGGTGATTTTCTCCGCCTCGCGGTGGTTGAGCAGGTCGTAGTAGACCTTGCCGGAGCAAAGGATGACGCGCTCGATTTTTTCCGGCGGCGCCGACTTCCGGCGCGCGGCAGGATTTCCGAAAAACTCCCGCCGTGAAATCCTCCGTGCGCGACGAGGCCTGCTCGGAGCGGAGCAGGCTCTTCGGCGTCATGATGATGAGCGGCTTGATGAAGTCGCGCTTCATCTGGCGGCGCAGGACGTGAAAATATTGCGCGGCAGTGGTGAGGTTGCAGACCTGGATGTTGTCCTCGGCGCAGGCCTGGAGAAAACGCTCGAGCCGCGCGCTGGAGTGCTCCGGTCCCTGGCCTTCGTAGCCGTGCGGCAGGAGCAGGACGATGCCGCTCGGCCGTTGCCATTTCGATTCCGCCGAGACGATGAACTGGTCGATGATGGTCTGCGCGCCGTTCGCGAAATCGCCGAACTGCGCTTCCCAGAGGCAGAGCATGTTTGGGTAATCGAGCGAATAGCCGTAGTCGAAACCGAGCACGGCCGCCTCGGAGAGCAGGCTGTTGTAAATGCAGATGCGCGCCTGGTTCGGGGCGAGATGGAGCAGCGGGAGATACGGCTTGCCGGTCTTCGCGTCGTAAAGAAACGAGTGCCGATGGCTGAAGGTACCGCGCCGGCTGTCCTGCCCCGACAAGCGCACCGGCACGCCCTCCGAGCAGGAGCGAACCGAAGGCGAGCGCCTCGGCAAATCCCCAGTCGTAGGGGCCGCCGGCTTCGTAGACTTCGCGCTGCCGATCGATCGTGATCCGTTTCACTTTCGGCAGGACGTTGAAGTCCTCCGGCACTCTCGTTAGGCCGTCGACGATCTGCTTCAGCATCTCCGGGCTGATCGCGGTCGGCGTCGATTGCGCTGGAATATTTCGGCTGAAAGACCGCGGTCGATTCCTGGAAACGATTCGCTTCCGGTCGGCCTCTTCCTTTTCGAGCGACTTCACCTCCTCGAGCGTCATCTCCAGCCGCAGCTCGAACTCCGCCTCGAGCGAAGCCGCGTCGTCATCGCTCAACACGCCCGCTTCGAGCAGCTGGCGTTTGTAGAGCTTGCGCAACCGACGGGCGCTTCGCGATTTTGCGCGTAAAGATCGGGCTGGGTGAAGAGCGGCTCGTCGCCCTCGTTATGCCCGTAGCGCCGGTAGCAATACATGTCGATCACCGACGTCGCGCCCAAATTCCTGGCGAAAATCGAGCGCCGTCTCGGTCGACGAAGCGGACCGCCAGCGGATCGTCGCCGTTCACGTGGAAGATCGGCACCTCGATCATCTTCGCGATGTCGGTCGCGTACATGGAGGAACGCGCATCTTCCGGGCAGGGTGGTGAAACCAATCTGGTTGTTGACCACGACGTGCACCGTGCCGCCGGTGCTGTAGCCGTGCAGTTGCGACATGTTGAGCGTTTCCGCCACGATGCCCTGACCAGCGAAGGCCGCGTCGCCGTGGACGAGCAAGCGGCAACACTTTCCGGCGATGCTCGGTGTCGCCCCGGATGCGCTGCCGCGCCCGCGCGATTCCTTCCACCACCGGATCGACCGCTTCGAGATGACTCGGATTGGCGGCAAGGCGAATCTCGACCTGCGCGCCGGAAGCGAGCTTCCGCACCGTGCGATAGCCGAGGTGATATTTCACGTCGCCGTCGCCCGCGACGAGCTCGGGAATGTAGTTCGTGCTGAACTCGGTGAAGATCACCTTGAGCGATTTGCGGAGAAAATTCGCGAGCACATTGAGCCGGCCGCGATGCGCCATCCCCATGCAGATTTCCTCGATCCCGGCGCCCGGGCAGCGATGCAGGATGGTGTCGAGGATGACCATGAGCGATTCCGCGCCCTGGAGCGAAAAGCGCTTCTGCCCGACGTAACGGGTGTGCAGGAAAACCTCGAACGACTCCGACTCGAGCAGCACCCGCAGGAGCGCGATCTCCACCTGCGCGAGGCATGATGCTTCGCCGGGTCGCGTTTCGATCCGGTCCCGCACCCAGTTCCGAATGCGCGGATTCTGGATGTGCTGAAATTCAGTGCCAATCGTGTCGGCGTAGATTTCCTCGAGCGTCGCAATCATCTCGCGCAGCGTCATCTTCTTGTTGTCGAGAAAGAATTTCGACGAGACCTGCAGCTCGAGATCCTTCTCGCTGAATCCGAGTTCGCGCAGAGTGAGCGAGCGGATTTTCCGGCGCGTATCGGCCAGCGGATTGAGCCGCGCGATCGTGTGCCCGAGCGTGCGATAGGCGTAAACCAGACCGTCGACACGCGTCTGAAGCGGACTCTCGCGCGCGCCCGCGGCGCGCCGGCGCGGCGACCGCCGCAGCGCCGTTTCGCTGCGGCGTATTGCCGAGTTCAAAGCCCTCGAAAAACGCGCGCCAACTGCCATCCACCGACTCGGGATTCTTCTCCCAACGGCGATAGTTTTCCTCGATCAGATCGAGGTTGCCGCGGGTCGCAAAGGAAGGACGCATGGTCCCAGTACCTTGCAGGCGTTTGCCCGGGCGGCAAGTTGACACTGCGAGGCGCGCTTCGATGTTCGCCTGCAAGTGAGCCCCGAAGGAGAGCAAGTTATCCGACTGAACGCCGATGATCGGCCGCGGCTGCAGACGCTTTGCCCTGCGAAGGGCGGGGAAGAACGCGGGCAAGACTCTGCGTTCGTCGCAGTTCCGCACGTCGCCCAGAGGGGGACGTTTAGGACTCGCAGTCGTCTTCCTGGCCGTCGCTACGACGGGTTTTGGACAGACGACTCCGACCGCCGATCGAGCCCGCGACTGAGCCCGCCGTGCTGGCGGTTGCGAAAGTGCTGCCCGCGGTGGTCAACATCAACACCGAGCGCGTCGTCCGGCGGCAGGTGCGCGATCCTTTCGATGATTTCGCCGCGCAATTCTTCGGCGTCTATCGCAATCGGCCGCGCGAGATTCGCCAGACCCTGCAAAGCCTTGGTTCCGGGTTTCTCGTCGATCCGAGCCGGCTACATCGTGACGAACGAACATGTCGTTGAGCGCGCCGCCGATCTGAAAATCGAGGTGATCACGAACGACAACAAAAGCTTCAAGGCGCGTTACATCACGGGCGATCCGAAAAAGGACCTGGCTTTCATCAAGATCGACAGCGACAAGCCGCTCCCTTTCGTCAACCTGCACGACATCTCGCCCAATCTCCTCGGCCAGACGGTCATCGTGGTCGGCAACGCGCTCGGCTACGGCAGCTCGATCAGCCGCGGCGTTCTCAGCGGCGTGAAGCGCGACATCACGATCGACAACATCGATTACCACGACCTGCTCCAGACCGACGCCGCGATCAATCCCGGTAACAGCGGCGGTCCGTTGATCGATCTTTCCGGCCGCCTTGTCGGGATCAGCTCCGCGAAAATGGCCTTCACCCCGCAGGGCATTCCGACCCAGGGTCTCGGCTTCGCCATTCCGGCCGATGTCGTCAGGGAAAGTGTCGAGCAATTCAAAAAAATCGCCGAGAAACAGCCAGCGCCGAAACCGGGCGCAACGGAGCAGGAAACCGGTTCCTCCAACGCGGATCGTTTGTTCGGATTGCAGTTGCAGGATCTGACCGACGATCTCGCCGCCGCGCTCGGCTGCGCGAGCGGCAAAGGTGTCCTGATCAGCGCGGTCGAACCCGACAGCCCGGCCGACCAGGCCGGGATTCGAGCGCGGACTGGTCATTTACCGAATCGGAAAATACGACGTGAATTCGGTCAGGGACGTGGAACGTTTGCTCGCCCGCGTCGATAGTGGATCAAGCGTAGACTTCGCGCTCGGCATCATCGCCGCGGCGGGCGCGGGCGTCGCATCGAGACGGTTAATCTCGAGGCGCGTTGAAAATTTTTCGGAAAAATTTGCCAACGCTTCTGACGTTGGCGTTGTCAGTAAAACTCACCGCCACATGATCAAGGTCGAAAATCTCACCAAGCGCTACGCCGGACAGACGGCGATCGACAATCTGAACTTCGAAGTCGGCAAGGGCGAAATCATGGGCTTCCTCGGGCCGAACGGCGCCGGCAAGAGCACGACGATGCGCATCCTCTCGAGCTTCATGCCGCCGACTTCCGGCCGGGCTTCGATCGCCGGCTTCGACATTTTCGAAAAGTCGCTCCAGGCCCGCGCCCATCTCGGTTACATGCCGGAAAACGTGCCGCTCTATAACGACATGCGGGTCACGGAATACCTCGATTATCGCGCCGCGCTCAAGGGCGTGCCCCATCGCCGGATCAATGAGCGCGTCGGGCGACGTGAAGGAGCTTTGCGGATTGAAAGACGTCGAGAAAAAATTGATCGGCGCACTTTCCAAAGGCTACCGGCAACGCGTCGGCCTGGCCGATGCGCTCGTGCATGAACCCGATCTGCTCATTCTCGACGAGCCGACGAGCGGCCTTGATCCCAACCAAATCCGCCAGGTGCGCGAGTTGATCAAAAACCTCGGGACGCCAGCACACCATCCTGCTTTCGACCCACATCCTGCCGGAAGTGGAGATGACCTGCAGTCGCATCATCATCATCAACCGGGGCGAATCGAAGCCTGCGATACGCCGGAAAATCTGTTGAACCAGATGCGGACGGCAACCGGGCGTGGTGCTCGAAGCCAAAACCGGAAATGACAACGGGATCGACGAGCTGAAGAAAATCGCCGGCGTGAAGGACGTCAGCCTGACGAACGATGACGACTGGCAGATTTTTGCGCTTCGCGCCGAAGCCGGCGCCGATGTCCGGCCGGAGGTTTTCCGCCTG
This sequence comes from uncultured Verrucomicrobiae bacterium, assembly GCA_963821615.1. Taxonomy (GTDB): domain Bacteria; phylum Verrucomicrobiota; class Verrucomicrobiia; order Chthoniobacterales; family UBA10450; genus Palsa-1392. The sequence goes on from CAWGEN010000014.1 coordinate 109,338, forward strand.
GCGAGTGAGCGCCGCTGGACGGTGCGCGAGCTGTCGCAGCGCAAAGCGACGCTCGAAGACGTCTTCGTCGAGATCACGCATGCGGACGAAGTATGAAGCGCACGCCCTCCGATTGTCATCCTGAGCGGAGCGAAGGACCTCGCAAACGTCGCTCGAGGTCGCTGCGCGGCGAACGTCGCACGGCAACTCGTGAGATCGTTCGCTCCGCTCACGATGACAGCGTCGCCTAGGCGCCACCCGTATCCCGAACCTCATGAGAAAATTTTTCACTCTCCTTTCCCGCGAGATCCGGAGCTACTTCTACTCGCCGATCGCCTACATCGTTCTTGTCTTTTTCCTCATCGTCAGCGGCGTCGATTTCTATTTCCAGATCTCCTTCATGAACCAGCGGGCCATCCCCTATTCGGTCCAGGAAGCCTTCTTTAACTCCGTCTTTTTCTGGTTCGCCTTCGTTCTGATTTTCCCGCTCATCACGATGCGACTTTTCGCGGAGGAATTTAAGCTGGGCACGATCGAACCGCTCATGACCGCGCCGGTGCGCGACTGGCAGGTCGTGCTCGCGAAATATTTTGGCGCTCTCTTTTTCTACATCATTCTCTGGATCCCGACCGGTCTCTATTTCGTCATCTTCCAGGCGATCACCCACCAGCCGGCGGCCAGTTCGACCGGCGCCTATTTCGGCGGCTACCTCATGCTCCTGCTCCTCGGGATGTTTTATCTTTCGATCGGCTGTTTCGCCTCCGTCCTGACGCGAAACCAGATCGTGGCCGCGATCATTTCTTTCGCCACCATCACCCTGCTTTTCTTCCTCGGGCTGGTCTCGTTCATCCTCCTCGACGTCAGCTCGGAGACGCGGCAATTGCTCGGATATTTCTCCGCGATCGAACAAATGGGAACACTTTCCCGCGGCGAAATCGATACCCGCCCGATGGTCCTCTACCTCAGCATGACAATCGTGATGCTGACTTTCACCTACCAGGCGTTCCAATCGCGGAAATGGAGACTCTAATCGATGGCTGACGAGAGCGACTCCGTCCCACAAGCCGAAAAAAATCCACCGGTTCCAGATCGGTCTGAACGTGATCGTGCAGATCGGGATCGTCATCGTCCTCGCCGCGATGGTGAACTACCTCGGCTTCGAGCATTACCGGCGCTGGGATCTTTCGCGCGACAAGAAATATGCGCTCTCCGACAAGACGAAGCACTTCCTCGAGAGCATCAAGGGCAAGGTGCGGATCACGGTTTTCTTCGGTTCGCAAAACCCGATCACGGGCGACGTGCAGAATTTGCTGACCGAATACCAATACGCCTCGCGCGGAAAGATCGACGTCGAATACGTCGATCCGGAGCGCAACCTGACGAGAGCGAAAGAGCTCTTCGATAAATACAAGGTGGTGACCGACGAGAGCGTGCTGATCGTCGATTACGAGGGCCGGAACAAGACGGTCAAGGCGTCGGAAATGGCCGAGATGGACCAGGGCAACCCGATGTTGGGCGAGCCGCCGAAGGTCACCGCCTTCAAGGGCGAGCAGGCGATCACGAGCGCGCTCATCGACGTCGTGGAAGGCAAGAAAAACACCGTCGGCTACGTCCTCGGGCACAAGGAACCGCCGCTCAGCGGCGAGAGCCCGGTCTCGGTCCTGAAGACGTTTATCGAGAACGAAAACATCCAGTTCAAGGAGCTGAATCTCTTCGAAGTGCCGGCCATTCCCGGCCGACGTGAAAGTCGTGATGATCGCCGGGCCGCAGTACGATTTCTCCGATCGCGAGATGAAAATGCTGCGCGATTTCTGGAACAAGGACGGACGCATTTTGCTCCTCGTCGATCCGGCGGCGAAGACGCCGAAGCTGCTCGCCTTCCTCAACGAGCTCGGCGTGAAAGTGGATGACGATCGCCTCATGGCGGTGGTCAAGACCGGCATCGAGGAAGTCGCCCGGGTGCGCGATGTCGTGGCGCATTTTTTGCCCGACAACCCGGTCACGAAACGGCTCGCCGATGTGCGCGCGCCCTTCTTCGGCCCGACCAGTTCGTTGACCCTCGAACTCGCAACAGGTCGCGCCCGCGAACATCCATCTCGCGCCGCTCGCGCAGGCCGAGAAAGGACTATTGGGGTGAGACCGACTACTATTCGGATGACGAGACGCTGCTCCAATTCGACGCGGCGAAAGACAAGGGCGATCCCCTAACGATCGCGGCCTCGGTCGAAAAAGGCGGAAGCGCCGATGAGCGCGTCCAGATCAATTCCGCGCGCCTCGTCGTGGTGACCAATTCGACCTTCATCCAGGACAATGCGCTCACCCAGGACCAGCAGGGACTCGATTTCGTTTCCGCCAGCATCAACTGGCTCCTCAGTCGCGAGCAGATGATCGGCATCGCGCCCGAAAATTCCGCAGACGCTGACCTTCAGCCTCGATGAGCAAGCGCTCCGCAGTTTGCGCTGGATCATTCTGGTCTTGATGCCGCTGGTGCCCGGCGACTTTTGGGTTTGATTGTCTGGTGGCGGCGGCGCGCCTAACGAATTTCCGGGTATGAAGACGAGGACCACGCTCATCCTTCTTATTCTCGCCGTCGCGCTCGGCGTTTGGATCAAGTTTTTCGAAAGCAAGAAGCCGAACACGGCCGAGGCTCAGCGTCAGGCCGGCAATGTCGTCAACTTCGATCGCGAGAAGCTCGAAGGGATCGCGATCCAAAACGGGGACGACCGGATTGAGCTTCGCCGCAGAACGGAAAATGGCGACTGACCGCACCGGTCAAAGACCAGGCCGACGGCGCGGTGGTCGACAACTTGATCAGCGACATCGAGAACTGGCGCAAAGATGGCACGATCTCCGCCAAGGAAGTCACCGCGGATAAAGGGCGCATGAACGAATTCGGTCTCGTGCAACCGAAGCTGCGGCTGCGGCTGATCGAGCCGAATGGGCCGCCGGAAATCTTCTTCGGCAAGGACGCCGCGTTCGAAGGGAAAATGTATGTCCGCTTCGCCGATTCGAAGGATGTTTTCATCGCCGCCCAGACGGTCCGCACCGACATCGCAAAAAAGCCGGATGACTTTCGCGATCGCAAGCTGACCGACCTAACGACCGCGCAGGTGACGCGCGCCGTTCTGAAAAGCGCGGCGGGCGAGATCGAGCTGGCGAAGAAGAACGAGCATTGGGAGATCGTGAAGCCGCTGCAGGCGCGCGGCGACGACCAGAAGATCGGCGATCTGCTCGCGCAGGTCACGAACGCGCGCATCCAGGAATTCGTGGGCGACGATCGCGGCGACCTCCATGCCTACGGTCTCTCCGAACCGCGCGGATCAATCACGATCTACGGTGCGGACGATCAACGGAAAGGCCGGACGCTGCAAATCGGCGCGGTCGCGGAGAAAATCAAAGGACGCGGTCTACGCGCGCTATCTGCCCGCGGAATGCGGTCTATGCCCTGCCCAAGAAGACAGAGGAAATTCTGACCGTTCGACCTAACGATTTGCGCGATCGTCATCTCGTCAGGCTCGACACCAACAATCTCGACCGGATCAATATCGAGAGCAGCCGGACAGCCGAAGATCGTTCTCGCTCGCAAAGATCAGAACTGGACGATCGCGAGCCGGAACAACCAGCCGGCCAACGGCGACGAAGTGCGGCGTTTGATCAGATACCTTGAACGACCAGCAGGTGACCAGATTCGTCGCCGACACCGCTTCGGAGCTCGCCGAAGTACGGGCTCGACCAGCCGCAACTGCGCCTGACCTTCAGCTCCTTCGCCTCGGAAAACACGGCGGAGACAGCCGCCGGCGAGCATCCGTTCCTGACTCTGTCCTTCGGCAAGATCGAGGGCAATGACGTCTATGCGCGAGTCGGCGAGGAGCCGTTCATCGTGGCGGTCAACCAGGAGCTGCTTGGGCGAGATCTGGGTCGATCCGTTGCAGTGGCAGGAACTGGCGATTTTCCAATTCAAGCCTGACGACATTCATCGTCTCTCGCGCGTGACCGATCGCGAGGAGTCGCTCACCCGCAGCGGCGCCGAAGGATTGGAAGTGGATCAAAGGCGAAGGCGCGATCGATACCGCAGACCTTCAGTCGCTGCTCAACACGCTCGCTTCGTTGCGCGCCGTGCGCTGGGTCGGCGCGACCACGCCGGCGCAGGGGTTTGAGCAGACCGCAGCTGGTTCTGACCTTCACCACCTCGCCGGATGACAAGACATTGCACAAACTGACGATCGGCAATCGCACCGATGACGGCGATGTGGTTCGCGAAGGTCGACGGACGCGACGGCACCTTCGTCATCAGCAATCCCGATTTCACCGCGTTGAAATTGCCGCTGGCGAAAGCGCCTGCTTCTCCCGCTCCCACTACCACGCCGCGCCGCGACAACGCCAGCTCCTGCATCCAGCACTTCGCCCGGGGCCGTTCCGCCTAACGAGTCGTCGCCTACTCCAGCGCAGTCGTCCCGAGCGAAGTCGAGGGGTCCCACCACGAAACCCGCAAGGTAACGCTTTCGGAATCCTCGACTCCGCTGCGCGTCGCTCAGGCTACATGGTCGCGCAGTAGATCGTGACGATACCGCCGGAGAGCGGTTGCGCGGTCGCTCCGCTGAAGCCGCTCGCTCCAGCAGCTCGCACATCGCCGCGCCGCTGGGAAATTTCTCGATCGATGCGCCGAGATATTGGTAGGCCTCTCGCTCGCCCGTCACGATGCCGGCGATGCCACGGCAGGCAACGGTGCAGATAAAAACGATAGAACGGTCGCAGGCAGACCCTGCGGCAGCGAAAAATCGAGCACCAGAAGATGACCGCCCGGCACGAGGACCCGCGCCATCTCGCGCCAGGGCCGCCGCCCCAATCCGCCATGTTGCGCAAACCAAACGCGACCGTCACGACATCGAAGCTCGCGGTCGGAAACGGCAGCTGGAGCGCATCGGCCACCACTGTGTTCGCCAGGCCCTTGCTCCGCGCCTCGGCCAGCATCTCGGCGCAAAAATCGGCGCCCGGTGATTTCCGCTTCCGGCAGTTTTCGCGCGATCGTTAGGGCGAGATCGCCGCTCCCGGTGGCGAGATCGAGCACCCGGCGCGGGCTGCCATTGCCTAACGATCTCCGAGGCGCGATGCCGCCACCAGAAATCGAGCCCGCCGCTGAGCAGATGATTGGCCAGATCGTAGCGCCGCGCGACCCGTCCAAACATGACGAACCGCTCCGGATCGCGATCGACGGCTCGATCGGGAGGTTCACTCCCTTCTGTAGCGGCGGTCTGCGACCGTCGCCAATTTTCACCGGGCAGCTCGCAGTCCGCCTGGACAGCGCTCACTCGAGCACCGGCTCGAGCTCCGATCTTCTTCCCGCGCGGCCAGCTTGTTTTTCTCCATCATGCGGGCGCACGTGTTCCAGCGCAGCAGCGCATCGTCGTTGCCCGGCGGCCGGATCTTTCTCCGCCTTCTCAAACTGCCGCATCGCTTCGCACAATTCGTGGTAGGCGTAATGACTCGCGCCCGGACTGTCCCTGCGCCAGTTTCGCCTTGGCCCGCCGCTCGGCCAGAATCCCTGCGTAGTAGGCGCGCTCGTATTCGCCCTTGATCCGCGCCAGCAACTGATTCGCCTGCGTGTCGCTCACCCCGTAACCCTTGCTGAAGCGATCGGTCAACGCGAGCAGGAGCGTGATGAGCGCCGGTCTGATTTTCCGGATCGGTCTCAAGAATATCGAGGCAGATGCTTTCCGCTTCGGCCGGTTCGTTGAGCAAACGGTAACGCTCCGCCTTTTCGAGCGCCGCCGGAATCGCTTCTCTGGAAAGTGACTTGAGATCAGGCATTGCTTTGCGCATGATTCGTTAGGCGTGAATCGTGAATCGCGCAGATCTCGATCTCGATTCTCGATTCACTTTCCCCTCAGCCTCTTCCAAAGCCAGCCTAACGGATCATAATAATCATCCACCACCCGTTCCTTCAACGGAATGATCGCGTTGTCGGTGATGTGAATGCTCCTCCGGACAGACCTTGGTGCAGCACTTGGTGATGTTGCAATAGCCGATGCCCTGCGCCTCGCGCAATTCCTCGACCCGATCCTCCGTGTCGAGCGGATGCATCTCCAGCGCCGCCGTGTAAACGAGAAAGCGCGGCCCGATAAACTGGTCGTGCTTGTGATGGTCGCGCAGCACGTGGCAGACGTCCTGGCAAAGAAAGCACTCGATGCATTTCCGGAATTCCTGGACCCGATCGATGTCCTCCTGTGCCATCCGCCAGGTCCCGTCGGCGGCGTCCGGCGGGCGCGGTTTGAATTTCTTGATCCGCTTCTTGACCGCGAAATTCCACGAGACATCGGTGATCAAATCCTTCACCCGCGGGAACGCTTTCATCGGCTCGATCGTGATCGGTCGTTCGAGCGGCAGATCGCTCAGGCGCGTCATGCACATCAGCTTCGGCATGCCGTTGACTTCCGCGGAGCAGGAACCGCATTTGCCGGCTTTGCAATTCCAGCGGCAGGCGAGGTCGTTTGCCTGGTGGGCCTGGATGTCATGCACCGCGTCGAGCACAACCATGCCTTCGGAAACGCCGGTGGTGTAATCGCGGAATTCGCCCCCGTTCGCATCGCCACGCCAGATTCGGAAGACGGCCGTGCTCATTTCATCTCCTCAATCACGCGCTTCAATTCCTCTCGCATCTCCGGAATCGGCTCACGCCGAATCTGCATCCGCGCCGTCGTCGCCTTTCCAGACGATCGTGTTCACTTTCGCAAACTCCGCGCTCTTCTCCGGGTAATCCTCGCGAAATTGCGCACCGCGGCTTTCCTTTCGTTCCAAGGCGGCGCGCGTGATCGCTTCGGAAACGGTGAGCAGATTTTTCAGGTCGAGCGCGGTGTGCCAGCCGGGATTGAAGTCGCGATTTCCGGTCACGCCGACCTTCGCGCGCTCGTTCCCAGAACATTTTCAAATGTTCGAGGGCGGATTGCATTTCGCTCTTCGTCGCGCACGATCCCGACATTGTGTTGCATCATTTCCTGCAAATCGCGCTGCACGGTGTAGGGATTTTCCCCGTCGTCATGCTCAAAGGGCCGGAGGGCTTCCTGCGCCAGGTTCTTCACGGCCGCCTCGTCGATTTTGCCTAACGAATTGCTCTTGCGCGAATTTGGCCGCGAACTCGCCGGCCCGTTTCCCGAAAACCAGGAGATCGGAGAGCGAATTGCCGCCGAGCCGATTGGCGCCGTTGATCCCGGCGGCGCATTCGCCGGCGGCGAAAAGCCCGGGCACACTCGACATCTGGGTGTCGGCATCGACCCGCACTCCACCCATGATGTAATGCGTGGTCGGCCCGACCTCCATCGCTTCCTTCGTGATGTCGACGTCGCCCAGTTGTTTGAACTGGTGATACATGCTCGGCAGCTTGCGCTTGATGTGTTCCTCCGCGTTCGGCAGCCGTTTCTTGATCCAGGAAATATCGAGAAAGACGCCGCCGTGCGGCGTCCCGCGTCCTTCCTTGATCTCGCGCACGATGCAGCGCGCCACGTGATCGCGGGTGAGCAATTCCGGCGGGCGGCGCGCGTTCTTGTCGCCCTGCGTGTAACGCCAGCCTTCTTCTTCGTTGTCGGCCGTCTGCGCTTTGTAGTTGTCGGGAATGAAATCGAACATGAAACGCTGGCCATCCTTGTTCGTCAGGATGCCGCCTTCGCCGCGCACTCCTTCGGTCACGAGCATGCCGCGCACGCTCGGCGGCCAGACCATCCCGGTGGGATGAAACTGGATGTATTCCATGTCGATCAGCTCCGCGCCGGCGTGATAGGCGAGCGAGTGACCGTCGCCGGTGCAATCCCAACTGTTGCTCGTGATCTTGTAGGCCTTGCCGATGCCGCCGGTGGCGAGGATGATGGCTTTCGCCCGAAAAATCCGGAAACGGCCGCGCTCGCGATCGTAGCCAAACGCTCCGCTGATCGCGCGCTCCGTCCTTCAGCAACGCGAGGACGCAGACCTCCATGTGCACATCGATCCCCTGATGAATTCCGTGATCCTGCAGGGTGCGGATCATCTCCAGGCCGGTGCGATCGCCGACGTGCGCGAGGCGCGGATATTTATGGCCGCCGAAATTTCTCTGCAGAATCCGGCCGTCCTTCGTGCGATCGAAAACGGCGCCCCAGGCCTCGAGTTCGCGCACGCGCGTCCGGCGCCTCCCGGGCGTGCAGTTCCGCCATCCGCCAATTGTTGACATATTGACCGCCGCGCATCGTGTCGGCGAAATGGACCTTCCAGTTGTCGCGATCGTCCACGTTGGCGAGCGCGGCCGCGATGCCGCCTTCGGCCATCACGGTGTGGGCTTTACCGAGCAGACATTTTGAAACCATGCCGACCGAAACGCCGGCCGCGGACGCTTCGATCGCCGCGCGCAGACCGGCGCCGCCCGTGCCGATGACCAGGACGTCGTGCGTGAAAGTTTCGTAGTCGGGCATGCGGCGCAGCGTCTTAAAAAAATCGCAGATCGTGCCAGACGCCGAGCGCGCACAAGCCGCACGTAAACATCCGAGAATCCCGACCCAGAACAAACTCATCCAGGCCCAGAGCATGTGCCGGCGATTCAAACAACCGACGCAGGCATAAGCGCGGTAGCAGGTCGGCGATTTCGAAAACTGATCGAGAAATCCGCCGACGAGATGGCGCAGCGAATGACAGCCAAAGGTGTAGCCGCCGAGCAGCACGACATTCACCGCCAGCACGAGCGTGCCGACGCCCATCCCGAACGACGTCCTGCCCGGTCGCCGGATCGACAAACCACATCGCTTTCCAGACATCGTGCGCGAGCACGAGGATGAACAGGAGCGCGAGGTAGAGAAAATAGCGGTGCACATTCTGCATGATGAGCGGGAACGAGCGCTCGCCGAGATAGGTGCTGCGCGGCTCGCCGACGGTGCAGGCCGGCGGATCGGCCCAAAACGCCTTGTAGTAGGCGCCGCGGTAATAATAACAGGTGAGCCGAAAACCGCCCGGCGCCCAGAGGACGAGAAGCGCCGGAGAAAAGAGGAGCCAGGCCGGCCACCAAACCGGTTTCGGGCCGAACCAACTGTGCGGCGAAGCGCCAAAAATCTCCGGCGAATAAAACGGCGAAAGATAAGGACCGAAATAATAATTCCGTCCCTGGAACGCCGCCCAGGTCGAGTAAACAACAAAGGCTCCCGAGCCCGAGAAAGACAACGCAGCGGCTGCGCCCACCAGACATCGGCGCGCATCGTTTGGCCAAACGAGCGGCGAGGAAGAGTCAATTCGGCTTGCGTCATCGTGGCGAATTCGCTGGTTCGCTCGCTTAGATAACGACGGCGCGACCGGTTGACAAGGATTTCAACGACCCCCTCGCAGGCGGCGCGAGGGAGGCGACAATCTTTTCAGACCTCGGATCGCTGCGCAGTGGGTCCCAAGAAATGGATGCAAGCGAAGTTATCCGGAGTTCACGGCATCGCGACCACGTGTTTCAGCTGCTCGATCGCCTGGTCGATCTCGCCCGCCCACACGTAAATTACGGCCAGGTATTCGGGATCATTTCTTTCGCTTCTTTCGTACCTGCTTCAGATTCGCCAGCAGGAACAGATTGAATGACTTCCCGCTTGGCAAGCTCAAACTTAGTCTCCCGTCAGTCGCGCTTCCGCCAGGTCCAAATCGCGCTGGATGCGGCGGAGGGCTTCGTCGTTGATCGCTTGCGAATTTCGGAGCGCGATGATCGTCTGACGCTCGATCTGCAGGGCGCCGTGCTGCAGACGCTGGTAGATCGGCGTCGCAACTTCGCCGCCGGGATTCCCAGTGCTCTGTCCGCAGGCGTTTAATTGCTCGATGCGATCGCAATACTCCGCCCGCACCCGCACCATCACTTCCTCAGGGAAATGCTCTTCGAGCGCCTTTTGTTCGATGAAATCGACTGCGGCTTCGTTCGCCTGCAAACGCGCGCGCGCGCTCTTCGTCGTCGATCACGCCATCGTCTTTCACGCCGAGTTTGCGAATCAGGATCGGCAGGGTCAGGCCTTGGAAAACGAGTGTCGTCAGGATGACGCAAAAGGTGAGAAACAGGATGTAGCTCCGGCCCGGGAAAAGGGCTGTCGGTTGGCCAGTACAATCGGGAGCGCAAACGCGGCCGCGAGCGAGACCACGCCGCGCATGCCCGCCCAGGCGATGAGAACGCTGTGTTGCCACGGCGGAACGGGATCGCGCGCGCGCATTTTCGGACTGAGCCAGCGCGGCAGATAGGTGGCCGGGAAAACCCAGGCGATGCGCACCAGGACGACGGTGGCGCTGATGAGAAGCGCGTAGGTCGTCAGGCGCGACAATGGTTCGTGGCTCAAGTTGCGCAGGATCCCGGGCAATTGCAGCCCGATCATGATGAAGATGAATCCGTTGAGGAGAAAGGCGACCATTTCCCAGAAAGGCTGCGCCTGGAGCCGGAAGCGCGCGGTGAACGAGGTCGAATGCCACCCAAGATAAACGCCCGCCGCGACCGTCGAGAGAACGCCGGAGACATAGAGACGCTCGGCCAGCAGATAGGCGGCAAACGGCGTGAGCAGCGAGATCGTGATTTGCACCGGCGGATCGTCGAGATGCCGTTGCACCCACCGCATCACCATGCCGACGAGCAGACCGAGGGCGACGCCGCCGACGCCGACCAAGAACAAAACGCAGGCTGGCCGCGCCTAACGAGAACTGCCCAGTCACCATCGCGGCGACCGCGAATTGGTAGGCGACGAGCGCAGTGGCGTCGTTGACCAGACTCTCGCCTCCCAGCACCGTCTGGATCCGCGCCGGGACACTCAGACGCTTCAGGATCGCTTCGGCCGCAACGGCATCGGGCGGCGAGACGATCGCGCCGAGGGCAAAGGCCGCCGCCCAGGGCAAACCGGCGATGAAGGAATGCGCGACCCACGCGACCACGGTCATGGTCATGAGCACCAGACCGATGGCGAGAAAAAGAATCGAGCGCAGGTTGCGCCGAAAATCGCGCCACGAGGTGAAAAGCGCCGCCGGATAAAGCAGCGGCGGGAGAAAGAAAAAGAGAACGAGATTCGGATCGAGCCGGATGACAGGAAGAAACGGAACGAAGCTCAGCGACCAATCCGCCGAGCACGAGCAGCACCGGATAAGGGAACGGCCCATTTGTTGGCGAGGATGACCAGCCCCGCCACCAGCACGAGCAGCAGCACGACGGGTTCGGCGTGGTGCATGGCGCGGATCAGCCGGACGGCCTAACGAACCAGATCTGCGCCATTGGAAACGCCTCGACCGGCGCGGGCGCGGTTCGCTTCCAGCTGCGGCAGATGCTTTTCCGCCCAGCGGCAGATGGCGTTCAGGGGCTCGATCAAAGTCCGGCCGAGCGGTGTGAGGGTATATTCCACTTTGGGCGGGACAACCGGATGCACTTTGCGCGCGACGAGGCCGTCACGCTCGAGACTGCGCAGTGTCTGGGTGAGCATTTTCTGCGAAATCCCGCCAATCTCGCGCTGGAGCGCGGCGTAACGCCGCGTCCCGGTGGCAAGGACATGAATGATCAGCGCCGTCCACTTGTCGGCGATCCGGCTGAGGACGACGCGGGAAAGACAATGCGCGTTCATGACGGACGGCTTGCTTGGCGCGATTCGGCATGAGCATTTTCCTAGCGGAATCCAGCAGCACATGCAAATGGAGAGTAACATTCCAAGAGGTGGGTATGCGCCCGGAAGGCTGGGAAATGAATCGGACTTGAGTGGCCATGACTTTTCTCTTGGAAAAGCAAGCTTATTTCGGTAATTCTCCTCGCCGACGCGTCCCCCAAGTGACCCGAAATCAACCATCCCGTTTCGGATTTACGAAGATCACTCTTCTGGACGCGGCTGAACATGGGAACACCACAAGCAGGGCGACGGCACGGAATGAAGGTCCTCGTCGTCGGCGGCGGCGGGCGCGAGCACGCGCTGGCCTGGAAACTTGCAACAATCCCCACGAGTCGACGCGATTTTTTGCGCTCCGGGCAATGCCGGGACCGGAGGAGCTCGGGGAAAATGTCCCGATCCAGCCGAACGACTCCGCCGGCCTCGTCCGGTTTGCGAAGGAGAACCAGATCGGGCTAACCGTCGTCGGCCCAGATGATCCGCTGGCCGCGGGCCTGGTCGATGAATTTCAAAAGGAGAACCTGCGAATTTTCGGTCCGACCAAATCCGCCGCGCGACTCGAGTCGTCGAAGGTTTTTGCCAAGCAACTGATGCGCAGCGCCGGCGTGCCGACGGCGATGGCCGGTGTTTTCGACGACAGCCGGAAAGCGTGCCGCTTCGCCGAGAAGCTGCATTACCCGGTCGTGATCAAGGCCGACGGTCTCGCCGCCGGGAAAGGCGTGGTGATCGCGCCCGATGTGGCGAGCGCAATCGAAGCGATCACCGACATGATCGATCGGCGGCCGTTTCGGCGCGGCGGGCGCCCGGATGCTGATCGAGGAATTTCTCGAAGGCTGGGAATGTTCGCTCCACGTGCTGGTGGCCGACGAGCACTATCAAGTGCTGGGCACGGCCTGCGATCACAAGAGGCTGCTTGATGGAAACGAGGGACCGAACACCGGCGGGATGGGCGCCTACAGTCCGGCGCTGCCTGGCACGCCGACCTGGAAAAGCAGTTTGACGAGAAAATCATGCAGCTCGCTCCTCCGCGGGTTGCGCGATGAAAAGATCCACTTTTCCGGGCTGCTCTTTCCCGGCTTGATGATCAGCCAGCGGAGTCGCCCGCGTTTTGGAGTTCAACTGCCGTTTTGGCGACCCCGAGACGCAGGTGATCCTGCCGCGCCTGAAGGGCGACCTGCTGCCGCTTCTCGAAGCGACGATCGACGGGCGAATTGATGCAGTGAAAATCGAATTGGACCAACGCGCCGCCGTCACAGTCGTGATGGCTTCGGCCGGCTATCCGGGCAACGTCGCAAGCGGGCAGGAAAATTACCGGACTCGACGAGTGCGCGCAGCATGGAAGACGTGCAGGTTTTCCATGCCGGGACACGCCGGGAAAACGGAGAAGTCGTGAGCAGTGGCGGCCGGGTTTTGTCGGTCACCGCGCTCGGCGACACAATCGCCGCCGCGCGCGATCTGGCTTATGCAGCAGTCGGCAAAATCCAGTTCGAAGGCTGCCACTTCCGGCGCGACATTGCTCTTGTCGCGGTTGAGGCTAACGTCGAGGCGACCGATGGTGCGTCTCGTTCTCAGCGCTAGCCTAACGATTCTTTTTTGCGTCGCGGCCCGCGGCCAGATATCCTCTCCTTCGCCCGGGACGCCGTCTCCTTCGCCCACGCCCATGCTCGAGACGCTCGATGCGGCCGACCTGCAGCGGGCCATTCCACTCATCCGGGATAACTATCTCAATCCCGCGGCGCTCAACCCGACGGAGTTGCAACGCGCTACTCTCGCCGGGCTGTTCGACCGCCTCGGCCGCGGCGTCATCTTGCTGCCGGCCCACCCGAGCAGCACGCCGACGGCTGCACCCTTTTATCGCGAGATTATCGACGGTCACGTGGGTTACCTGCGTCCGGGAGATTTGAGCCGGGCCCAGCTCGAGGAATTGGATACGACGCTGCGCGGTTTCGCCGGGAAAAAAGTGGACGCGATCATCCTCGATCTCCGCGGCAGCGTAGAGACAAATGACTACGCGACGGCCGCGGAATTTGCGAAACGCTTTGTGCCGAAAGGCGAACCGCTCTTTACCTTGCGAGGACCGGCGGCAAAAACGGGGCAGGATTTCGTTTCCGACCAGGCGCCGCTCTACAATGGGTTGATCGTCCTGCTCGTTGATGGCGAGACCGCCGGGGCGACGGAGGTCCTCGCCGCCGTCCTGCGTTTGCACAACCACGCCATCATCATCGGACAAAGCACCGCCGGACGTGCGGTGGATTACTCCGACCTGGCTTTGCCGAGCGGCAAGATTCTCCGCGTCGCCGTCGCCGAAGCGATCCTCCCCGATGAGCACTCCAGATATCCGAAGAGCGTCTTGCCCGATTTACCGGTGGCGCTGTCGGCCGCGGAAAAGCATCAGATTTTTCAGCAAAGCCTGACGAAAGGAATGGCTACTTTTGTTTTTGAAACCGACCGGCCCCATCTGAATGAAGCCGCCCTCCTCGCAGGCACGAATCCCGAGATCGACGCGGCGCAGGCGGCCCAGCAACGCGCGCCCAGGGCGGAAGACAACCTCCGGCACTGCACGATGCGGTCCTGCAGCGGGCGGTCGATCTCGTGACTTCGATCGAGGTCTACGAAAAGCAACCGGGTCGTCCGCCCTAACGATCACGTCCGTGCATCCTCTCGAAGAACGCATCCGGTATCAATTTCGAATCCGCGTCTGCTCACCGAGGCCCTCACTCATCCGAGCGTCGCGCATGAAAAACAGACGAAGCATTTCGACAATCAGCGACTCGAATTCCTGGGCGACGCCGTCTTGCAGCTCGTCATCACCGAGCATCTCTTCGCGCGCTACCGCGACGCGGGGGAAGGTCGCCTCACGACTCGCCGTGCGCGCCTCGTTTCGCGCGAAGCTCTCAAGGTGCACGCCGCCGGCCTCGATCTTGGCCGGCATCTGCTGATGGGCCGTGGCGAAGAAGCGAGCGGGGGCCGGCAGCGCGATTCCACGCTCGGCGACGCCTTCGAAGCGCTCCTCGGCGCGATTTACCTCGACAGCGATCTCGAGACGGCCCGCCGTTTCATTCTCGAGGAAATGCGGGACGACCTCGAACACCTCGAAGAGGAGCCGTTGGAGGTCAATCCCAAGGGCCAGCTCCAGGAATTGCTGCAGGCGATCTCACCCCGCAGCCCGGTTTATGAACTCCTCTCGCAAGCACGGACGCGAACATGAAAAGACGTTTTCCGTCCGGGTCGTCTGGGAAAATCAGGTGCTCGGCGAAGGCAGCGGCCGGAGCAAGAAGCAGGCGGAAAGCGCCGCCGCCCTCGCCGCGCTGCAGGAACAGCTCTGGATTAAGAGCGATGATCCCGAGCTCCCTGACGACCTTGTCGCCGGGGTCAGTGACCCGGTACAATCGTGATTCAAGGCCTGCACTTCGCCTGACGACGTCGTCCACGAAAAATATTCGCGGATCGCACGGCTGACGAAATCCTTGGCCCGCGCGATCGCTTCCTCGAGTGGATCGCCCGAGCGCGAGGCGGGCCGCGATCGCCGCGGAATAGGTGCATCCGGTGCCGTGGGTCGAAACGCCCGGGACAAACGGCGCTGAGAATTCCGCCACCGCCGCTCCGCCGCAGAGCAGGTCGATCGCGCTGATCACCGCCCAGATGACCGCCCTTGAGCAAAAATCGCGTTCCGAATTTCTGCGCCAGCTCGCTCCCGGCAGTGCGCATTTCGTCGAGATCGCGCACCGGCCGCCCGGTCAACGCGGCCGCCTCCGCCATGTTCGGCGTGACCAGAGTCGCGCGCGGAAAGAGCCGCGAGCAATAGAATTCGACCGCCGCCGGTTGAAGCAGTGCGTCGCCGCTGGTCGCGATCATGACCGGATCGACAATGAGCGGAATCTTCCCCGCGCACCGCTCGAGCGCGACTGCGACCGTCTCCACGATCTCAGGCGAAAAAAGCAGCCCGGTCTTGATCGCTCGCGACCGGAAAATGGGCGAGAAGAAGCTCGATTTGCTCGCGCACATTACGCGCCTCCACTGCATCGATCCGCGAAACTTTTCCGGGCACTTCGGCGACCACGCAGGTCACGGCGGTCACTCCGAAAACGCCGAGCGCACTGAAGGTTTTCAGGTCGGCCTGCAAGCCGGCGCCGGCGCTGCGAATCCGAGCCCGCGATCGTAAGGGCAACGGGCGGCTGGACATGCGGGACATCGTAAATCGTCGAATCGTTATATCGTGAATCGGCTCCGAATCACGATTCACGAATCTCGATTCACGGTACGCCTACGCTCCGTCGCTGCCGATCGCTTCGACCGGGCAACCTTCCATCGCTTCCTTGCAGAGGGCCTCTTCCTCGGGCGATTCGGGCTGTTTGTAGACGAAGGAATGGCCGCCGTCGTCGTTCCGCTTGAAATTCGCCGGCGCCGTTTCGCGGCAGAGATCACAGTCGATACATTGGTCATCGACGTAGAATTTTCCCTCTACGTTTTCGGAATATTTGTTTGCAGCATCAGCCATAAAGTCTTCCCGGGGCGGCTCCGAGGCATCGAAGGTAGGAAGATTCACTCGCGCGCGCAATCGATTTTCCTGGTTGACGCCATGCAGCGCAACCGCCAAATGACCGGTGGCCCGAACTCTTGACTCCGGTCTGGTCCTCATTTATGAAAGCCGAAGCTCACAAGACGCTTTTCTCTTTCTGCCATCGAACTGGTGGTCTACGGCATTCTCGTCGCCGCCTATTTTTTTCTGGTTCTCCATTTCCTCGGCGACTGGCTGGCGCAGCTCGATAAGCAGCAGCGTTCGCACTCTACGCGCTTTCTCTGCGATCGCGTCTGATCATCGGCCAGTCGGTCGTCCTGGAATGGGTCACCACTTTCCTGTTCCGCCTGCTGCGCGGCCGTTCTGAATGATCACGCTCTCGCGATGCATTTCCCGATCTCCGGGACGGACATCAGTCCGGTTTACCTCGTCGTCATCGGATTCGTGATCGGAGTGCATGGGCGGCTTTCTTCGGCGTCGGGGGCAGTTTTATCGCCGGGCCCGGCGTTGCGCGCCGTCGGGTATGCATTGGAATTTCGCCGTCGGGACCGATCTCGCGCACATCGTCGGGAAATCGGTCGTGGCCGCGAAACGCCATCGGGCGCTCGGCAACGTCGATCTGCGGCTCGGACTCATCATGGCGCTCGGGACGATCGGTGGCGCGGAAGTCGGCGCGCAGTTGATCCAGATGTTGAAGCGGGCGGGCAATGTCGACTTCGTGGTCAGCGTCGTTTCGATCGTGATCTATTTCAGCATCTCCACTTTCATGATCTGGGAGAGCTGGACGACGCTCCGGCTTCAGAAGAGAAGCGGCCGCCGGGAAAGAAAACGCCGGCAGACGAGAGTCAAAGGACGAATCCTCCTTCGACGCGGTGACGGAAGCGATTCATCGCTTTCACGCTCTGGCCGATGGTTTCGCTGCCCGACCTCCGGCGTGAAATCGATCTCGCTCTGGGTCATCGTGCTCGTCTCCTTTATCGGCGGACGTTTTCAGCGGTTTCCTCGGCGGCGGCGCCGGCTACATCCGGATGCCGATGATGGTTTACATCCTCGGCATTCCGACGCATCTCGCGGTCGGGACCGATCTTTTTGAGATTATCATCTCGGCGAGCTACGGAACCTTCAGCCACGCCATCAAAGGCAATGTCGACATTCTGATCGCGCTCGTCATGAATACCGGCGCGGCGATCGGCGCGCAGATCGGCGCCATCCTCACCCAATATTTTGCCGGGTCCGAAAATCCGCCTCTTTTTCGTTCCGCTGCCGTTGATCGGAGCGGCCATCGTCATTTACACTTTGTTTACCGGACACAAACTCTAGTCGTCCGATGCGCATCCTCATTTGCAGCGACGGCACTGATCCCGCGGACAACCCGACGCGGCTCGGCGGACTGATCGCCGGGCCCTGCCACTCGCAGACCACGCTGCTCGGGATCGCCGAGGATCCGGCGACGAGGAACCCCTGCGGCGCGCGCTCGAGAGCGAAGCGGAGATGCTTCGGCGAGCAGGATGTTTCTCCCGAATATCGTGGTCCGTTCCGGCGAGCCGATTCGCCAGATCCTGGCCGAGACGACCGCGAACGAATACGACCTCGCCATCATCGGCGCGCGGCGCAAAGGGAGCGGCGGGCTCTATTGGCGACCGGAAAAAACCTACGAGGTGATCAAGGCGGTTCCGCCGCCGGTGCTGGTCGCGATCGGCGCCTGTGACCGCATCAAGCGCATCCTGGTCTGCACCGGCGGGAAAAAATACATCGACGACGCCGTGCAGCTGGCGGGCGAGATCGCGAAGTGCGTCGGGGGCACCGTCACTCTTCTGCACGTCATGGCGGAACCGCCCGCGATCTATGCCGATCTCGTTAGGCTGGAGGAAGACGTCGAGCGCCTGCTCGCTTCCGATTCCGAGCTCGGCCGCAACCTGCGCGGGCAAAAGGAGAGCCTCGAGAAAATGGGACTGACCGTCGAAGTGCGCATCCGCCATGGACTCGCGCTCGACCAGATCTTCGCCGAAGTGCGGCGAGGGCGAACACGACCTGATCGTGACCGGCACCTCGCAGGCGCGCGGCCCCCTCCGACACTACATCATGGGGGATTTGACCCGCGGCATCTTGAATCGCGCCGATTGCCCGGTGCTCGTCGCGCGGGCCGGGAAAGATCGTCGATCACGAGGACGCCGAAGGCGGATTTTTTCACCGGCTCCTGCACGGTTTCGGTCGCGGAAAAGCCCGCCTAACGAACTGATCCTCGCCAGGCCGGCTTGCATGGCCAAGCCGCTGCCGTTATCGTGCGCTCTGCCGCTTATGAATCCAAAATTTTCCCGTCAATGTTCCATCGTTAGGCTGGGTGGCCTGCTCTTTCTCGTCCTCGGCCGTCGCCCTTCTCCCGGCGTGCGCGAACAAGAAGGGCGACCAGACGGCCGGCAGCACGCGGCGATTACGTCACCGGAACGCCGTTGCCGGAGCGGCAGGAAGGCACTTCGTTCTTCAGCGGCAACGTCCAGCGCAACCAGTTTCAGCCGATCTATTTCGACTTCGACAGCCAGACCATCCGCAGCCTCCGAGAACGGCAAGATCCAGCAGGTCGCCAGCTTCCTCCAACAGAGCAACAGCCAGATCATCATCGCCGGCTTCACCGACGAACGCGGGACCGCGGAATACAATCGCGGCCTCGGCGAGCGCCGCGCGCAATCGGTCCGCGAAGCCTTGATCGCGATGGGCGCCAACGCCCAGAACATCCAGACCGTCAGTTTCGGCGCGGAAATGCCGGCCGATCCCGCCTCCAACGAAGCCGCCTGGGCAAAGAATCGCCGCGCCGAGATCGGTGTCGTGAAATAGCCACTTGTCAGGGCTCGGACGATTGCTCTGCGAGGCGCGGGCTTGCACGCTCTTCAAAGCCGAAAGACGCTGAAAAGAACATGCGAGCTGTCTACCATCACCTCAACCATGGGGGCGTCGCAGGGAATCAGCCTCTCAGGAAACTGAACAACTCGGCGCCGCCAGCCGCCGACCGTGTCCGGGTTCGCGTCCACGCCGCCGGCCTCAATCGCGCCGACATCATGCAACGGGAAGGAAATTATCCTCCGCCGCCCGGTTACCCCGATAACATTCCCGGACTCGAGTTCGCGGGTGAAGTGGAAGCCGTGGGAGAGACGGTGCGCGCTGGGAAATCGGCGATCGCGTTTTCGGCATCACCGCGGGTGGCGCGCAGGCGGAATTTGTCGTCGTGCCGGAGAGCAACCTCGCGCGCATTCCGGTGGAGTTGAATTGGAATGAAGCGGCGGCGATGCCGGAGGTTTTTATCACGGCGCACGATGCGCTTTTTACCCGGGCCGGGCTGCAAATGGGCGAACGGGTCCTGATTCACGCGGCGGCGTCGGGCGTCGGGACCGCGCGGTGCAACTCGCCCGTGCCGCGGGCGCGATAGTTTACGGCACGTCACGCACGGCCGAAAAACTCGAGCAGGTGCGCGCGCTCGGGCTCGATGAGACGATCACGGTGGGCGATACGCCGCAAGAGTTTGTCGAACGCGTGCGCAAACTGACGGCCGAACGCCGGCGTCGAGGTCATTCTCGATCTGGTTGGGGGCGACTATTTCCGGCCAATCTCCAGGCGCTCGCCACGCGCGGACGCATCATTTGCGTCGGGACGATGGGCGGTCGTAAATCTGAAATCGATCTCGTCTCGTCCTGCGGAAGCGGGTCACGATTGTCGGCACGGCGTTGCGCCCGCGATCGATCGCAGAAAAGGCGGAGGCCACGCGTCGGTTTGCCGCTCATGTCTTGCCGCTTATCTCTCGTGGTCGTCGTCCGCCCGATCGTCGATCGCGTCTATCCAGTGGGTGAAGTCCGGACCGCACACGAGTATCTCGAATCAAACCGCAGTTGCGGAAAAGTCGTCCTCGACTTTTCCCTCTAACGATACCGGCAATTGGTCTGTGGGTTTCCCATCCTCGCGAAGACACGGGACGCGCCGGCGCGCGCGTTTCACAGCCGGGAAATGGCACCCTAGCTGCTTTCTAGTAATTATGGCAAAGTTCCTGAATACGAGCGCGGCGAACTACTATCTCGAGGAGATTATTCGCCTCGCCCACGACCGGCTCATCTTGATCAGCCCATTTCTCGAAGCTGAACGACCGCGTCAAAGAACTCCTCGCAGACAAGAACCGGCTCAAGGTCGACATCCGCGTCATCTACGGAAAAAACGAGCTCCAGCCCGAGGAAATCAACTGGCTATGCAGACTCCATTCTGTCCGCACCAGCTTCTGCAAGAATCTCCAGGCCAAATGCTACCTCAACGAGGAACTCTGCATCGTGACCAGCCTCGATCTCTACGAATTCAACCAGGTCAATAATAACGAAATGGGCATCCTCATTTCACGCGAGGAAGACGCCGAACTCTTCCAACATGCTACCGACGAAGCCCAGCGCATCATCCGGATCAGCGACGAAGTGCGGATGAGCTTCGAGAAAGTGAAGCGCATGAGCGAAGAGAACGCGCCTAACGGCGTGGAAGAAACGGAAGGCGCAGGCAAACTCAGCACTTCGCGGCTTGCGAAAAAGCTTGGGCTGAAAACCCAGGAATTGACCGATCACCTCGTGCATCTCGGCGCCATCGAGATCAGCGAAGGTCAAAAACAAATCACGCCGCTCGGCCGCCGGCTCGGCGGCGAATTGCGCGTGAGTGCACGCTTCGGACCTTATTTTCTGTGGCCGGAGGCTCTGCCTCTGAAATGGCGGTTGATCCGGCAGCCGGTTACGCTCGAGTCCTCGGCGGATTCCGGGACCGCCTTCTCCGCGGCCTGGAAACCGATCTTGGAATGGGTGCCGTCGCAAAACGGTTTCTCGGTCGACGCACCGCAGCGGCACAGCGCCATTCGTTTTTCGACCGGATAGCTATTGCCATCCGCGTCTCTCATTTCCACTTCGCCCTTCACGATGTAAGGGCCGTTCTTGATGATCTCGATTGTTACTTCAGCCATGCACGCACCTTCGCATTCTCAGCGGAAAAAGAAACCGCCGCGAAAACGTTGTGGCCGGGGTCGCTGACCCCGGCCACACCTGTGTCGTTCGTTCTGCGGGACCAGCCGATCCTACTCGTCCGCCGGCACGAGCAGCACTGCGTGCAGGCTTCCATCCGGCGCAAACCCGCCGGCGGAGATTTCGCCAAGGTCGTTGATGTAGGTGGCATCTTCGAGATGGATGTCCGATGGCGGCATAATCAGGGTATTGAGATCGACTGGCGGCTGGCCCTTCTCCACGTAAAAAACACTAAAGTAGAACGGATCCTCCGGATCATCAGTGCACGCACCGGTGTCACCAACGATCTGCCCCGCTGAGTTCATCGCCAGCGCGCTACTGCGCGTGCATGGCGCCGGTGCGCCAAGGTCAGTCATGTGGCCTTTTTCCCAAAGAAAGGCGTGACGCACGAAAGGATCGAGCGTCACCTCCGCGCGACCGAGCACCTGCCCCTTGTCGCTCATGAAGAAGGCTTCGGAATTGTCACCGCCGAATGTGCCGATCTCGGTCATCTGATTCTTGGACCAAACGAACGCGTGCCATGTCTCGTCTCCCGGTAGCGTGGAGGTACCGGCGACCTCGCCGCGCGCATTCAAGGACTTGCCAAATGGCCCGAAGGCAAAGCTGGCGGGTGTCGACAGGGTACCCCCCAGGCTGCCCAGGTCCTGCATGGTTCCGTTCCTCCAGACGAACGGGTGCACGGTCGGCAGGCCCGTCGTGTCATTGATTTCCGTGCCGGTATAGGAGAGACCGGCGACCATGCCCTTTTCGTTAATCGCCTGCGCGGCGGCATCGTTTCCTCCAAGGGTGCCAAGATCGCGTAGCGCGCAGCCGTTCCATAGAAATGCGCGCACTTGCTGACCGGCGGGATAGAAACCGTTCATGAACGATGCCACATCGGGGTCCTCTGGGATCAAGTTTGTGGCGTAGCCGGCGACCTTTCCCTTGTTGTTGACTGCGGTGGCCCAGCCCGTGTTTCCACCGAAGGTGCCGAGGTCATGAAGGTTGTGAGCCCGGTCCCACAGCACCGGACGGAGTTGAGGGAAGTCAGCGGTGTCGTCCAGCAGGCCGTTTTCACTCGCTCCCACGATCAAACCACTCTCGCTGATCCAGACTGGAAGGCTTTGCGCGACTTCCGTCAGCGCACCGAGATCGCGCACGACGCCGTTGCCGTAGGTCAGAACCGCATGCCAGATGGTGCCATCGTCGGTGAATCCGGAATCCGGAAATGGATCAGCTTGGCCGGTGCTGGCCTGAGCGATGTTTTCCCCGCGATTGTTGAGGGTCACCGCAGGCACAACAGTGAAGGCGTTCGGACCGCCGAGCGTGCCGAGATCGATCAAACGATAACTCGGATAGCTCGCCGGGGTCGCTTCCTTGGCTGCCAAGGCCCTCCCATCCACTTTTCGCTGCACCGAACTTCGGGCCGCGGCAGAACGGGGCACCATATAATCCGCTCGCTCAACGCCTCCGCGCGTCTGACGGGATCTTGGCGCGAAACGCGCGGGATTGGCGTTACTTTCGAGAGCGAGGAGCGCCATGGTGGCTCCCGCGATAAGACAGAACGGCAGGTTTCGAAGGATTTTTGTTTTCATAGGTATTCGTTGTTTCCCATTCCTTCGGGAAACGGAGCGCCGCGTGACAAGAAAGTTGTAGCCAGGATCGCTGATCCGGCCGGCCATCAAGTCCGAGATTCCTTGCCGAAAGGAGTCGGGATCACCGTTCCGCGGCTAGAAATGGGATCGGCTTGGCCGCTTCCGCGATGAGTTGCTCGAAACGCGGGTCCTCGCGCAGGTCATCCCAGCGCGGGTTGAGTTTCAAATCGCCCGCGGTTGGTCCACCGGGCAGACTGACAATTTGCTGAAGTAACTCCAGGGCTAGTTCGCGATCGCCGGTGAAGGCATATGCGTTCGCCACCTCCCCCCTGATTTCCACCGCCCGGAGCGGCTCGCGGGAGGGGGGAAATATTTCCATGGCGGTCGCAATTTCGCGGAGCGCATCATCACGTCGCCTCTGACCCGCGACAGCGACAGTCAACCAGCCAAGCGCGGACGGCTCTTCCGGATAGCGGCGCAACCATTCGCGGAATCCTTTCTCAGCCGTGACAAACGCTGCCTGCGCCTTCTCTTTTTCACCCTGCGCGCGCCGGGCGATGCCGAGGATGACATTGTAAGAGCCGAGAAAGACAGGATTGATTCCCGAGACCGGGACATGCGCAGCGGTGCGTGCTCTTTCCGGGATGGCTTCCAGGATCTGCGCGGCCTCGGCATAACGATGCTGCAGCAATGCCACCATGGCCATACGGTGGTAAATGTTGAGTCCCCCGCGTTTAAGCAATCCGCTTTTCTCGTTAGCCAGGGCCGCGGCCGCGGTATCACCTCGCGCCAGGGCGATGTCTCTCTTAAGGTTCCAAAACGGTGCAGTGGTCTCGGACGGAAGGTTAGCAATCATCCTGTCGGCGATTTGTTCCGCTTCAGGATAATGGCGAAACGAAAAGTGTAGGTCGGCCAGTTCCGAAGCCCAGGCCGGTTCGAGCGGCTCGACCTGCCGCGCACGCTCCAGCTTTTGGAAGGCCTCGTTCCAATCTCCGCGCTCTTGTGCTGCCTCGGCCAGCTTGGACAGGACGGCTGCGTTATTAGGCGCCAGACGCTCGGCAGTTTTCCATTCTTCCAGCCCGCGCCGCTTGTCGCCGAAGTAGTCGTATCCGCCTCTCCCCTTCTCGAAGGGGAGAGGATAATAGAAAGAGCCCAGGATCAGATGTGCCTCGGGGACTTGGGGCCCAACTTGCACCGCCATCTCTGCAGTTGCCTTTGCTTTCGCCATTTGTTCCGGGGTTGGATCCTCCGCCCAGTTTGGTTCTGCCTGAGCCTCACTCAGAAGCACATGAGCGAGAGCGAAGTTCGGGTCGCGCGCGATCGCTTTTTCCAGCAACTCGATCGCCTTCGGGCGATTCTGATCGATCGTGGCAGCGAAGGAACCAAGGGGATAGAGGAGCGCACGCGCCTGCAGATAAAGCTCATAGGCTTGCAAGTCGTGCATCCGTCCCTGCTCGATCGCGGTTTTCTCTTCCGGGGTCAGCTTGCCTTTGAGCTGGACGACGACCTGCTCCGCGATCTCTTTTTGCACGGCAGCGATTTCGGCGATCTCGCTCTCGAATTTTTTCGTCCAGACTGGTTTCGCGCTGTCCAGCATCGATCAGTTGCGTGCTGACAACGATCCGCACCGTTGGCACGCTGCACGTTACCTTGCAGAACGTGAGATGCTCCCACGGCGCGTCGAAGCTCGCGCACATCCTTCGTCTTGTCGCCCGCTTGCGAGATGGTGCGGGAGCTGAGCGTGACCAGGCCCGAGATCTGGCGCAGATCGGCGAGAATTTCCTCCTGCATGCCGCTCGTAAAATAGGAGTTGGTTTTGTCGCCGCTCGGAATCGGTGAAAGGAAGGACGGCGATGGTCTTCGGCGCTGTCTCCGTCTTGGACGACGGCCGGAAAGAGAAAAGCACCACTGGCGCTGCGGCCAACACGATGAAGGCCGCGGCCAGCCGCCCACGTGAGATCGGCAGCTTCCTGCGGCCCTGGAGTCGCTCCTGGATCGTCTGTAACTGCCGCCCGAGTTCGCCGACCGAGGGCCGCGCCGCCGGCTCGGTTGCGACCATCGAGACCAGCAGGGCCGACACGAGACGCGGAGGAACGTGAGCCGCCTTGAGCTGCTCGACCGGCGGCGGCGGCTTTGCTCGGCGCGATCTCCGAAAGGCGTGTGGCCGGTAAGCAGATACCAAAGAGTCGCGCCTAACGAGTAAATGTCCGAGCGCACATCCACCGGGGCGGAGCGAAGCTGCTCCGGGCTGGCGAAAGCGGGCGTACCGACAAATCCATCGTGCGTCAGCGTGCGCGCATCGGGCGTTTCCACCAGCGCTTTGGCGAGACCGAAGTCGATCACCTTTGACGGTGAGTTTTTTCCGCGTCGTCGCCGCTCGCGATCATGATGTTGGAGGGTTTCAGGTCGCGATGGACGAGCCCGCGTTTTTCCGCCGCGGCCAGACGCGGCAGTAACCTGAACCGCAATCTCGACCACCGTGCGCACGTCGAGCGGACCGCTCCGCCGGACACGATCCTCCAGGGTTTCGCCCTCCACCAACTCCATCGCGTAGAAGCTTTGGCCGGTCTCCTCGTCGATTCCGAATTGGTAGGCGGTGGCGACATTCGGATGGCGCAAGGCCGCCGCCGCGCGCGCTTCGCGCAGGAAACGTTCACGCACCTCGGCGCCGCGCGCGGCAAAACCCGCCTCGATGATTTTGAGCGCGACGGTGCGCTGAAGTGAGTGGTCGATCGCGCGATAAGTCACACCCATCGCGCCCCGGCCCAGCTCCCAGGCACGCCCATCTTCGTGGGTCTCGATAAGATACTGACCAAAGGCCAGCGGCGGATCCTCTCCAGCCTTCGCCGCTTTCTCCGAGCGCGAGTTCGAGCGCGCAAACGAGGCAGCCTAACTCGGGCGATGAACTGGTATCCCGAGCGCTCCCGCACCTCGGAGCAGACGTTCTACGTTGCATCGCTCAAAAGGGGCATAGGACTTACATCGAGGCGATAGTCCGGCAGAGGTAACGTAGCTCGTCATCGACGTCCGCCGGATCGGTCACGGTCCCCCGGACTTCGTCGCGCAGAATCTGCCCATACCGATTGCGCAAGCGCTCTACGTCCTTGCGCAGCGTGACGCGGATCGGCCAAGCCGCTGCGACAGTTCGCTGTAGGAAAGAGCGTCGTGCCCGCCGGAGAGAGATGGGACTTCAGCGCTTCAAACAAAGTCGACTTCCCCGCGAGCGCGCATTCTTCGCCCAGCCGACCAAGCCCCTGGCGGAGAAGTGTTTCGGCCCAGGCACGGTCGTAGACATGATTCGTGTTCCACTCGCTGTTGCGTGCGACCTGTTTCTCCGCTTCCGCTATGACCACTGTCATCGAAGGGCTCACGAATGGTTCCGCCGCCACGCTTTTGCGCCTGCTCACGCGCCCGCCCGTCCGACACAAAATGTTTTAGCGCCCCGAGGAGGAAAGAACGAAAACGACCTTTCTCGCGATCGGCTCGCGCGTAGGAACGGGTGGCGATGAAATCGGCAAAGAAGCCCTGCGTGAGATCCTGCGCATCGGCGGGCGAATGGCCTGTCGCGGCGGAGGAAGAGATAGACCGGTCGCCAATAAATCCGGCAGAGCTCGGAGAGCGCCTCGTGCGAGCGGGCTTGGGCTCGCTTCATCGTCCGCCGAGGCGAGAACGAGCGTCCAGCGGGTCGACTTGAAGGAACCCGCTCCCGATCCTTGTCTCTTTGGAGAGGGAGTTCACTCTCGGGTCCGTTTTACTCCAACGGCGGAGGAAAATGCAAGCAAGGCGAAACGCACCTAACGATTCGTAAAACTGAAGCGCAGCGCCTGCCGCAAGCGCGGCGGGAGCGTGGGAAGATGGCACCGCTCGATCAGGAAAGTGATCACGCCGGCCAGCTCCTTGAAGATGTAGTTCTTGTTGACCGCGCCCTGCAGATATTGCTCGCCGCTGCTCCCGCCGGTGCCGACCCGGCTGCCGATCATGCGGCGGACCATTTGCAGGTGTCGATAGCGGAAGTTCGCGAGCTGTTCGTCGATCTCGATCAGCGAATTCAGAAGCGCAAAAGGAAGCCGAAAAAGCGGCTCATCGCGATAGAGCATGATGAAGAGCGCGGCGCGCAAGGCGGTCGGCCGAAAAGCGCCCCAGCCGGCTTTGAAAAAGATATCGTCGAACTTGCCGAGCAGGTCGGATTTCTCGTCCCGGTCGGAGAGGCTTTGCTCGTAAAGGGTGCGGTAGCGAGTCCAGAACGGAGAATATTCCGACGGCGGTCGAGTCGTTAGGCGTGCCCTCCCAGTCCCGCCAAAATTCCTCTTCGAAAAATGGCATCCGCTCCAGCCAGTTCTCGACCAATTGCAGCAGGCTGGGCTTCTCCTCGAACGCGGTGATCTCGGCGAAGTCCTTCTCGTTAAAGCCGCCGAACTGGGTGTGCTTGTAGTACTCAGGCCGGAAACGGTTTTCGGTTTCCAAGCCCTAACGACGCTTCGATTTTGCGGAATTGCTTGCTCTGGAATCCGGAGGCGCCATGGAGCAGCTCGCGAAACTCGAGAAAGTCGAGCGGGGTCATCGTCTCGAGCACATCGACCTGGTGATTAAGCAATTTCCAAATCTCGACCACGCGCTTGAGCCGATGCACGACGACGTTCATGTCCGGCCCGTCGTCGTCCGCGGCTGGTTTGCTCAGCACTTCCTTGCAGGCCGTGATCTCGTGCAGGATTTGTTTAAACCAAAGCTCGTAGGCCTGGTGGATGATGATGAAGAGCATCTCATCATGCGCGATCAGCTTTCCCTCGCGCAGGCTGAGCGGCTTCTGCAGCTCGAGCAGACGCTCGATCCCAAGATAATCGCCGTAATACTGCGTCGGGCGATCGTGATTGATCGGGCACTCCATCGCCGCAGTCTCGCGCAACGTCCGGCCCATCGTCAATCCAAGGCCATGCTGGACGAAATGGATTGTAGGGCAAACGCTTCGGTTGCCCTAATTCTGACCCGGCAGGCGGAGCGCCCGCCCTACAAATAAATCGTTAGGCCCTAACGACGTCGACGGCCAAACGAATAGCCGCGATGAGTGCGCCCGCCGCCGATAGCACGCTTGCCGCCGGTGGCCGATTCCGGCTCGAAGAGCACGGTGTAGATGTAGGGAAAATTCTCCAGCTTCAAACGCGGGATCTTTTGTCCGATGAAACGCTCGATCGCCTGCAGCGACGGCAGTTCCTGCGCCGTTCATGAGCGTGAAGGCATCGCCCACATTTTGCGCCCGGCCGGTGCGGCCGATGCGGTGCACGTAATCTTCCGGATGCTCCGGCACATCGTAGTTGATGACGTGGCTAACGCCCGCGATGTCGATCCCGCGCGCCGCGATGTCGGTCGCGACCATCACTTCGTATTTGCCGGATTTGAAACCTTCGAGTGCCTCGACCCGTTCGCGCTGAGTCCGGTTCGAATGCAGGACCGCAACCGAGTGCCGCGCCGTCTTCAGTTGATGGGCGATACGGTCGGCGCCGTGCTTCGTCCGGGAGAAAATCAGCGCGCTGTCGAAATTGGTTCGCTCGAGCAGCGCCATGAGCAGATCGAATTTCTGCTCCGCCGCGACCGGGTAGACCGCATGGGTGACGGTCTCGGCCGGCGAACGCCGCGCGCCGATCTCCACCAACTCCGGTTCCCGCAAAACCCAGGCGGCAAGCCGCTCGATCTCGGGCGGCAGCGTGGCCGAAAAAAGCAGAGTCTGCCGGTCGGTGGAAATCTGTTCCACAATCCGCCTAACGTCGGGCAGGAAACCCATGTCGAGCATCCGATCGACTTCGTCGAGGACGAGAATGTTTACGTCGCGAAATGTTTATCGCGCGTTGCTCGAGCAGATCGAGCAGCCGCCCGGGCGTCGCGCAGACGATGTCGGTGCCGCGGGCCGCTTCATCCTTCTGCTTTCCGTAGCCGACACCGCCGTGCACGACCGAGACGCGCAGATCGGTAAAGCGCCCGTAATCCCGAAACGCCGTCTCCACTTGCGCCGCGAGCTCACGTGTCGGCTCGAGCACGAGACAGCGAAAGGTGCCGTGCCTGGCGAGCAAGGTCATGATTGGCAGCGCGAAGGCCGCCGTTTTGCCGGTGCCGGTTTGCGCGGTGCCGATTAAGTCCTTGCCGGAAAGAATGATTGGAAATGCGCGGAGCTGGATCGGCGTCGGCTCGGAGAAGCCCATCGCCTGTGTTCCCCGCACGACTTCCGGGGAAAGCCCGAAGTTGTTGAAAGACACAGGCGTGAACAGTAGATCGGTTAGGCCGGGAAGCAATGTTACTTCTGCCTTTGCGCCGCGCTCTCGCTTCGCGCAGGCTGACAAGGCATGGATCCGAAAGCACTGCGGATTTTTGTTCTCGCCGATACGCACGATCATCTCCCCGACAATCTTGAAGCGCTGACGGAAGGCGTAGACGAAATCTGGCATCTCGGAGATGTCTGCGCGCCCAGTCTGCTCTTGAGCCTGGAAAACACCGGATCGCCGGTGACGCTGGTACGCGGCAACTGTGACAGCAATTTCGAATGGCCGCTGGTCGTCGATTTGAAGCGAAACGGCGTCCGCTTTCGCCTCGTCCACATTCCGCCATCGCACGCTACCGGAGAACGTGGATGTCCTTCTACACGCGCACACTCACGTGCCGCGCAACGAGCGCAAGGATGGCGTGCTCTTCCTTAATCCCGGCTGCGTCACCCTTCCCAAGGACGGCGCGCGGCCCAGTGTCGCGACGCTCGAGATTGCGGCCGACGGGAAACTTTCGTGGCGCCTAACGACGCTTCGTTAACGGCGGTGATCAGCGCAAAACCACAAAGCGCGCGCTTCAAAGCACGAAGGTGATCGGTTCCTGGATGCTCGAGCCAATGTCGGCAAAGGTCACCGGCTCGTGGCTGAGCTGCCAGATCGTTGTCGTGGTGGCGACGACGAGGAGCAGGTAAACGAGGGTTTCAATCAGGCCGCGCTCTTTTTCCTCCGACTGGATGAGCAGTTGGTAGGTGCTTTCTTCATGCACTGATGTGGTGTGAGGTGTGTTTGTCATGGTGTCCTTTCTTGAACACCAAGGCCTTATGCAATCGCTATGCCACCCGATTTCCGAAAGTGTAAGCCACAGGCGGAAAGTTGTTTATGAGACAAAGTCAAGATCCGCCAGTCCGGCGAGTGTGTCGCGGGCGGGATGACGAGGTGCCAAAAACGGGACGTCAGTGGGGCCGAGACTCTGTCGAGCCGGAGCGAAACGCGCTACTCTTTCGCGTCCGCTTCCTTCTCGTTAGGCACGCTTTTCTTCGCCTTGCCCGCCGCTTTGGCGCCCCTGCGGAGCTCGCTTCGCCTTTCGCGCCTTTGCGCTTCCTGCCTTTTTCGGCCGGCGTCGTTTCTTCGACCGTCACCTCGGCTGCGTCCACCCATTCGAGAAACGCCACGGCCGCCGAGTCGCTCTTGCGCTGGCCGAGCTTGATGATGCGGGTGTAGCCGCCTTTGCGGCTCGCGCTGCGCGGCGCGATGTCGTCGAACAATTTCTTGACCGCGTCCTTCTGCCGCAAAACCGCGAGCGCCGTCCGGCGCGCGTGGAGCGAGCCGTTCTTGCCTAACGTCACCATCTTTTCCGCCAGCGGCCGGACCGCCTTCGCCTTGGCCAGAGTGGTCTTGATCCGCTGATGTTCGATCAAACTGCAAACCTGATTCGCCAGCAGCGCCTTACGGTGTTCCGCGGTACGTCCCAACTTGACGGTTTTCTTTTGGTGCCTCATAGCTGCTTCTCCGGCGAAATTTTTTGCCTAACGACTATTCCTCGTCCGCGCCATTGGCGCCGTCGGCGCTGAGTGGGATCTCGACCAGGCCGGGATCGAATTTCTGGCCCAGGCCAAGGCCAAGCTGTTGCAGCTTGTCCTTGATTTCGTTGAGCGATTTCTTGCCGAAGTTGCGATACTTCAGCATCTCCGCCTCGGTCTTCTGCGCGAGCTGGCCGACAGTCGTGATGTTCGCGTTGTTCAGGCAATTCGCCGCGCGCACGCTGAGCTCGATCTCGTTCACGCTCATGTTGAGCAGCTTCTTCAGCTTGACGTTTTCCTCGCTCACGCCTGCTGGCGTTTCGTCGAATTCGATCACGTCTTCGTTGAAGTTGACGAAGACATCGAGGTGATGGCGCAGGATCGCGGAGGCCTGGAGCAATGCGTCGTCCGGCGTGAGGCGGCCGTCGGTCCAGACTTCGAGGATGAGTTTGTCGTAGTCGGTGCGCTGACCGACACGGGTGTTCTCGACCGCGTATTTCACCCGGGTCACCGGCGAAAAGATCGAGTCGATCGGAATGAGGCCGATGGCCTGATCGGGCCGCTTGTTCTCGTCCCCGGTCGCGAAACCGCGGCCGACGCGGACGTCGAGCTCGGCTTCGAATTTGTGCTTCTTGTCGAGGGTGCAGATGACCTGTTTCGGGTTGAGCACTTCGTAGCCCTGGACGAGCTGGATGTCGCCGGCGGTCACGGTGCCTTCCTTGTTCACGTTGAGCGAGAGCTTGCGCGCTTCGTGATCGGAGGCTTTGAATTTTACCCGCTTCAGATTGAGCACGATGTCGGTCACGTCCTCGACCACCGCGGGCAGCGTGCCGAATTCGTGCTGTGCGCCGCTGATTTTCACCGCGGTGATGGCGGCGCCTTCGAGCGAGGAAAGGAGGACGCGGCGGAGCGAATTCCCGACCGTGTGTCCGTAGCCGGCCTCGAAAGGTTCGGCGACAAATTTGGCGTAAGTGTCAGTGGAGGACGCCTCGTCCTTGACGAGGGTCTTGGGCATTTCAAAACGACCGTAACGAACTGGCATAGGGTGTATGGGATGAAGGAAGAATTACGAATTAAGAAAATTGGGTGCCTGACGGCACTTCATCCTTCTGCCTTCTTACTTCTTCCTTCCAAAAAGCGCCGGGTTCCCCCTGGCGAGCGCGGTTTCGCGTCCAGCGACGGAAACCCAGGGACCAACGGCGCAACGTTAAAAAACTCGCTGCAGGACGGGGAATGAACACCATCGCGCTCGTTTTGCAAGTGCGTGGCATCCCGGGCGAAGTCGAGGGATCCCGCTGAGTTACTTTGACGCTTGCGCCACCGGATCACTCGACGGTGCTACCCTTCCTCGACGGCGTTCGGCAGCTCGTTGCGATCGTCTGGGCGACGAGGAAAATGCTGCGCCAGCAGCTCGCCCGCTTCCCGGATCGCATGCACGATGGCGTCGGTGAAATTCTGCGCTTGGAAGTGAGGCCGCATCGCCTGCGTCAAGTCGCTGCCAGAAAGGCTCGCCGCACTTCTCGTGCACGCCCTTGTCTCCAATGACCGCGAATTTTTGGGCACGCGGCGCGACAAAGATCAGGACGGCGTTGCGCTCGCGGGTTTGCGTCATGCCAAGTCGCTCGAATTGCGCGCGCGCCTCGGACACCGCGTCGGCCACTTCACCGCGCTGAATGAAAACGCGGATTTCGCCCGAAGTCGTCGCTTCCGCCGCGGCAATCGCCCTAACGATGCGATGGTGCTCGAGTTTGCCGAGAAATTCCTTTGTGCGCATAACACCTACCAGCTCGACCCGGCGCCGCCACCGCCGAAACTGCCGCCGCCGCCGCTAAAACCACTGAACCGCCACCGCCGCCCGAGCTGCCGCCGCCTGACCAGCCACCGCCGCTCCCGCCAAATCCGCCGATGTAAGGTCCGCCCCACCCGCTATAACCGTAACCGCGCTTCGCCCGTGCGCCGGAGCCTCGACATGATGATGAAAATCACGATGAGCAAGAGAATGATCAGCCCGAGCGGGAATCCGCCGCCACTGCCCGCCTTCCTCTTCCTGGCGGGTGCGACCCGTGCCTTTGTATTCGCCGCGCACCGCCTGCATCATCGCGGTCACGCCCGCTTTCAATCCGCCCGTGTAGTCGCCTTTCTTAAAGAACGGCGCGATAACGTTGTGCGTGATGTCGAAGCAGGTCGCGTCGGGCAACGCGCCCTCCGACGCCGTAGCCGGTCTGGATAAACATCTGGTGGTTTTCGACGAAAACGAAGAGCACCGCGCCGTTGTTGCGGCCTTTCTGTCCGACACCCCAGGTTTGCGCGATGCGCTGGGTGTAATCGGCGACCGACGATTCGCTCTGCATCGTCCGGTAAATCGCGACCACGATTTGCGTCGAAGTATCGCGTTCGAATTGCGCCAGCTGCTCGTTCAACTGCAGACGCGGTCGCCTCGATCGACCACGCCCGCGTAGTCGTTGAAGTAGCGGTCCGGTTTGGAGGGCAGCGTTTCGGCCGCGACCGCTCCGATCAGCCCCGCGAAAATCGCGAGGAAGACGAGAAGGAACGGGTCCTCATTCTCCCGATCCCAGAGGGAGACAGCGAGAGACCCCGTTGTGGAACCTTTAGGCTAACTTCCACGGGATCCCTCGACTGCGCTCCGGCTCGGGCCGACGTTACGGCGTCGCGGCTGCGGTCGCAGCCGGCGCGGGTGCGGGGCTTCCGAAATCAAATTTCACTTCCGGCGCTTTCTCGGCGCCAGGTTGCGCGTTGAAGAACGGTCGCGGACTGGAAACCCAACATCCCCGCGAAGAGGTTCGTCGGGAAAGTGCGCACCGCCGTGTTGTAGGCCTGCACGGTCGTGTTGAAATTCCCCCGCTCGACGGAAATGCGGTTTTCCGTTCCTTCGAGTTGCGCCTGGAGCGCTTGGAAATTCGCGTTCGCGCTGCAGCTGCTGGATAATTTTCGCTCACCACCAGCAGGCGCGAGAGCGCGTTGCTCAGTTGACCCTGCGCCGCTTGGAATTCTTCGAGCTGCTGCGCGCTCGGTCGGCGCCTTGTTCGGATCGAGTTTGCACCTGGCCGACGCTGGCGCGCGCTTCGGTCACCGCGGTCAGCGTCGACTTTTCGAAATTCGCCGCGCCCTGGACGGTGTTGCACGAGATTCGGAATCAAATCAGCGCGCCGTTGGTAAACGTTCTGCACCTGCGCCCAGGATTGGTTCACGCTCTGGTCGAGCTTGACCAGAGTGATTGTATTTGCCCATGACCGCGATCGCGATGACGACCGCCACGAAAACGAGCACGAGCAAGATTCCACCGCAACCCAAAGCAAATTTATTCATTTGATAAATTTTAGGCCTTAAGAATCGCCGGATCAAGTGAGAATGTCACGCGCGAACGACAGCGCTGTGTCCATTGTTTTCGACCCGCGGTCCCGGAACCGGTGCTAGGTCGCCTCGGTGGCAATTGTTTCGACGTTCTCGGCGTAGCAGTATCGTTTTCCGCAGCAGCCGCCGGCGCCTTGGGCAACTCGCGCCGCTTCAATTCCTCGGAATTGGGCAGCTCGTCGAGGTTGCGCAGCCCGAAATGCTCGAGAAAAAACTGTGTCGTCTCGTAGAGCAACGGCCGGCCCGGGACCTCGGCGCGGCCGGCGATCTTGACCAGCCCGCGCTCCATCAATGTCTGCAACACGCTCTCGATCGCCACTCCGCGCACCGCTTCCACGTCGGCGCGGGTGATCGGCTGGCGATAGGCGATGATGGCGAGGGTCTCGAGCGCCGGGGGCGTGAGGCGGGCCGGTTTCGCTGCGGGAAAAAGTTGCCGCACCCAGCGGGCAAATTGCGGGTCGCTCGCCAGTTGCCAGCCTTCCGCTTTTTCCAGCAGTTGAAATGCGCGCTGCTGCTCGATGTATTCGACCTTCAGTTGCTCGAGCGCGGCGGCCACTGCCGCTTCGGTGGTTTTCGCGAATTCGTTAGGCGTGAGTTCGTCTTCTGCGCCCGCGCCTCGGAGCGCCGCGACGAGCTCGCGCCGGGTGAGCGGTTTTTGCGCGCTGAAGAGCAGCGCTTCGACGACTTGCGAGAGGTTCATGATGTCCCATGCGACCTATACGTCCCATAGGACCTATTCGCCAAGCGCCCTCCGAATCGCCTCCGCGATGCGATCGGCCTGCCGATCGATCTGCGTCAGCTCGCGGCCTTCGATCAAGAGCCGGATTTTCGGCTCCGTTCCCGAATAACGCAGCAGCACGCGGCCCTTGCCGTTCAGTTCCTTTTCCGCATCCTGCACCAGCTTCATCACTCGCCGGCAACGT
The DNA here is from genome assembly GCA_963821615.1 of uncultured Verrucomicrobiae bacterium. Taxonomy (GTDB): domain Bacteria; phylum Verrucomicrobiota; class Verrucomicrobiia; order Chthoniobacterales; family UBA10450; genus Palsa-1392. The sequence goes on from CAWGEN010000014.1 coordinate 144,109, forward strand.
CTCCAGCGGCGGCTTTTCCTTCACCTGCAGGTTGCGCTGCGCCTGCGGATATTTCGTCAGGCATTTTTTCAGTTCGCTCAACGGTTTGCCGGTTGCCTGCATGATCCGCAAAATTTGCAGCGCGCTGATGATGCCGTCGCCGGTCGTGGTGAAGTCGCGAAAGATCATGTGCCCGCTCTGCTCGCCGCCGAGATTCAGGTTTTGCCGCACCATTTCCTCGATCACGTAGCGGTCGCCGACTTTCGTCCGGATGACCTTGCCGCCATGCGCCGCGAGCGCTTCGTCGAGCCCGAAGTTGCTCATCACCGTGGCGACGAGGGTGTTTTGTCGCAGCTGTCCGCGGCGCAACAGATCGACCGAGGCGATGGCGAGAATTTCGTCGCCATCCACGATCTCGCCCTGCTCGTCGCAAAGCAGGACGCGATCGGCGTCGCCGTCGTTCGAGATCCCGACCATGGCGCCGCTTTCCCTGACGAGTCGCTGAATTTCCTCCGGGTAAACGCTGCCGCACTGGGCGTTGATGTTGGTTCCGTTGGGCTGGTTGTGCGCGACGGTCAATTCCGCTCCGAGCTCGCGCAGGATGCAGGGGGTCGATTTGTAGGCGGCGCCGTTCGCGACATCGACCGCGATGCGCATTTTCTCGAGCGACATCCCGCGCGGAAAACTGGCTTTCGCAAACTCGACGTAGCGGCCGAGCGCGTCATCGATCCGGGTGGCGCGGCCGATCTTCTTCGCGGTCGGCCGGACGGAATCGATCTCACCCGTGAAGACGAGCTGCTCGATCTTGCCGCTCGATTTCATCGTCGAGCTTGTAGCCGTCGTGCCGGAAGAATTTGATCCCGTTGTCCTCGTAGGAATTGTGCGAGGCGGAGAGGACGATGCCGGCGTCGGCGCGGAGCGAGCGCGTGATGTAGGCCACGCCCGGGGTCGGGAGCGGACCGATCAGGAGGACGTCCACGCCTAACGACGTGATCCCGGCGACGAGCGCGTTCTCCAGCATGTAGCCGGAGAGACGGGTGTCTTTCCCGAGGACGATCTTCGGCCGCAGGCCCGCCGGATGCGCTTGCGGATTGAGCGTAGCTGAAGACGTGGGCCGCGGCCCGCCCGAGCTTGAGCGCAGTCTCGGCCGTGACCGGCTCGACGTTGGCCACACCGCGCACGCCATCCGTCCCAAATATTTTCTTCGCCTCCGTCGTCATGGTTGTGGCGCCCTCGTCTTTCTGCCGGTCGTGGTCGCTGAAAAATCTGCACTGGTTTTCGAGCAGGGGCGCGAATTGAAGAGGAAGTGTTTGCAGATCGACGTTGCGCAAAATGACCGGTCCCAAATCCTTGTATTCTCCCTCCAGGACTTCCTTCAACCTATTTTGGCTGCCGCGAGGCCGAAGCAAGTCATGACCGGCGCGATCCATCTTCTGCCTCGGATTTCAGATCTCGGATTGGAAAGCCCAGGCTCGCCTGCGGCGCAGGCTGCGTTACGGCATCAATTCCACCGCCCTCGTCGGCTACCTTCATTTCGTTGATCTTGCGATGCAAGGTGCGGCGGCTGATGCCCAGCTTCTTCGCGGCGGCGGTGATATTCCCCTTGGTCGTCGCGAGCGCCTGCATGATGAGCCGCTTCTCCGTCGCGTGCAGATCGAGCGGGCTGGCGTTTTCGTCGAAGGATCGGACGCGCGTCGCCGGCCGCGGGCGCGGCCTGCCGGACGGCTGCCGGGCAGGTCGCGCAAGGTGACTTTCGCTCCGGTCGCCATCACCACCCCGTGTTCGATCGCAGTGCGCAATTCGCGCACATTCCCCGGCCAGTCGTAGGTCAGCAGGGTGTTCATCGCGTCGGTGGTGAGGTCGAGCAGCGGTTTGTCATTCGCCTTGCAGAAGTGACGCAGAAAAGCGCGCACCAGAAGCGGAATATCCTCCTTCCGCTCGCGCAGCGGCGGCATCGTGATCTTCACCACGTTGAGCCGGAAATAGAGATCGTCGCGAAATTTCCCCTCGCTCACCAACGTCTCGAGATTCTTGTTCGTCGCCGCAATCACGCGCACATCGGCGTGCAAAGTTTGCGAGCCGCCGACGCGCTCGAAGGCGCGATCTTCGCTCATCACGCGCAGGAGTTTGATCTGCGTGCGTCGCATCGATCTCGCCGATCTCGTCGAGAAAAATGGTGCCGCCATTCGCCTGCTCGAAGCGCCCGATCCGCCGTTCGTGCGCGCCGGTGAACGCGCCGCGTTCGTGCCCAAAAAGCTCGCTCTCGAGCAACTGCGGCGAGAGCGCGGCGCAATGGACCGTGACGAATTTCCCTTTGTGCCGCCGGCTCAAATTATGAATCGCGTGCGCGGCCAGCTCCTTGCCCGTGCCGCTCTCGCCTTCGATCAGGATGTTCGCCGACGACGGCGCGACCTGGCGGATCGTGTCGAGCACTTCGCGCAGCGCAGACGATTCTCCGAGGATGTTCTCGAGCGCGAAATCGCTCGTCCACCTGCTGGCGCAGCGTCCGGTTCTCCTGCTCGAGCCGGCGGCTGCCCGAGCGCGCGCGCGATCAACATCTCGACCTTGTCGAGATTGAGCGGCTTGGTCACAAAATCGTAGGCGCCGCGCTTCATCGCCTCGACCGCCGTGTCGACCGAGCCGTAGGCCGTCATCATGATGCAGACTGGCGGATGCGGCAGCTTGAGCGCGCGCTCGATCAGCGTCATCCCATCCTCGCCGCCGAGACGCAGATCGGTCAGGAGGACATCGATCTGGTCGCGCTCGCAGCACATCGAGCGCGCTCGCGACGTCGGCCGCGACATAGGTGTCGTAATTGTCGCCTAACAAACTCCGCAACCCATCGCGAGTATGCTTCTCGTCATCGACAATCAGGACCGTCGGTTGCATCGCAGGGAAACAGTGGAGGATGTCGGCGTCCGAGGAAAAAGAAAAGTGCAGGAGGGCGTCACATCATTGTTCTGCCTTCTCCGGCAGCATCCGCACTCTGCGATCCAAGAACGGCAGGCGAATCGTCAGGGTCAGACCTTTGCCTTCGCTGCTTTCGATCGCCAGCTCGCCCCCGTGTTCGCGCACGATCCGGCGCACGATGAGGAGACCGAGCCCCGAACCGCTCGCCTTGGTCGTGAAGTAGGGCTCGAAGACGCGGCTCAGGTGTTCCGCCGAGAGCCCCCCGCCGGTATCGGTAAAGCTGATCTTTACGTGCGTGTCATCGCGATCGGTCCGGATACGCAGGATACCGCGGCGTTTCATCGCCTCGAAACTGTTCTTGATCACGTTGTAGAAAGACCTGCTTCATCTGGTCGCGATCGAGTTCGAGCAGCGGCAGATCCGAGCGCAACTCGGTCTCGACCACGATGTCGCGGTCCTTGATTTCCGGTTGAAAAAAACGCACCGCTTCCTGCACGATCTTGTTGACGTCTTCGGGATGCAGGTGCGGCTTGGACGGCCGGATGGCGCGGAGGAACTGGGTCACGATGGAATCGAGCCGGTTGATTTCCGAGCGCGCAATGTCGATCGATTCCCGCAGCTCGCGCTTGTCCTCGGCCGACCGGAGTTTTTTCACTTTCCGCTCCATCAACTGGAGATGGATATGGAGGGAATTGAGCGGGTTGCCGATTTCGTGTGCTACCCCGGCGGCGAGCAACGTAAGAGCCGACAGGCGTTCGGACTCGATCGTCTGCTGGGTCGAGCGGCGGTCTTCCGTGATATCGCGCAGGATCATGGCGTGCCCGACCGCCTCCGCCGCCGCTTCGTCCGCGTCCGTCGTTAGGCGAACGCCGCTCGATGATCAGCGGGACGACGTAGAAATTGATGAACCGGTTCGCCGGATAAAAAATTTCCATGTCGCGGCTGAGCGCGGCGTCGGATTGCGAAAGCGCCTTCCAATCGAGGCCGCGCACCTGTTCGTCGAGCGGTTTGCCGATCGCGTTTTCGCCGTCGAGCCCGAAGATTTCGCAGGCCGCGTCATTCAGATAGGTGATCCGGCCTTTCGCATCGGTCACGATGATCCCTTCCTGGATCGAGTTGAAAATCGTCTCGAGAAAGCCTTTTTCCTGCGCGAGGCGGAGCAGATAATTCTGCACGTCCTCCGGCCCGATCCGGCCGAGGCGGCCGATCAGCTTCTCGAGAAAACCGGGTTTCACGGCGCTATCTTAGACAGGATTTGCGGGATGAACAGGATCGCGGGGACATGGCCAATGACGCGCGGGACGGCTACCGCGACCAGCTCGGCTCGGTGATTTTCCCGAGGCCGTCGAGGATCTTGTTCTTCCGGCTGTTGACGGTGTCCAACATGTAGAGCGCGCCCCCTTCCGTGAAAATCAGATGCCGCGAATCCGCGCCCCAGACCGGATCCTGTCCCGTGGCCACCGTCCGCGTTCCGCCATTCGCCAAATCGAGCACCGCGATTTGAAATTCGCCGCCAGTCCGGACGTTGAACGCCACCTTCTTCCCGTCCGGCGACCAGTTCGGCTCCGTGCAATAGCCGTGACCGGTCGAAATCAAACTGCCCGGTGCCGCCGGAAGCCGAAATCCGATAAAGCTGCGGCGAACGGCCTTCATCAGAGGAATAAATGATCTCGCTCCCATCGGGCGACCATGTCGGCCCCGACTCGACCCCGCGGGTTCGGGTCAACCGACGCGCCCCGCCACCGCTCGCGCTGACGGTGTAGAGCTCCGGATTTCCGTCCTTGCTGATCGTTAGGGCGAGCCGGCTGCCGTCGGGCGAAAAGGTCGCGCCGCTGTTCGTGCCGGGATAATTGACGATTCGGTTGCGCGCCCCGCTGGCGATATCGATCACGTAAACGTCGGCGTAACCGCTTTGATAACCGGTGTAGGCGATACGCCGCCCGTCCGGGCTGAGCGAAGGATGCACGCTGATCGTGTTGTCGTGTGTCAGTTGCCGAACGTTGCTGCCGTCAAAGTCCGCCAGATAAACTTCCTTCTTCCCGCTCCGGGTGGCGATGAAGGTAATCTTGGTGCCGGCGATTCCCTTGTGGCCGGTGAGCGTCTCGATGATGTCGTTGGCAAACTGGTGGGCGTTGTCGCGCGTGCTTCCGCTGTAGGTTTTCGCAAGAACCGTTCCTCCACTGTGATCGACCACGTGGCCTTGCAGATTTCCGCTGCTCGCCGTGCCGCGCACAGTGTAGGAACTATCCGCGCCGCCCAACTTGAAGTAGCCGGAGAGGGTGAGGTCGTTCTGCACGATCTTCGTCGCCGCCGCACCCTCGCCGCCGTCGAGCGGTGATACCGAAAGGTTGATCTGGTCGCCTTTGCTCACCGTGATCGTCGGCACGTCTTCGGCCCGGGCGGACAGGGTCGTTAGGCAAAATAAGGCGGCCAACACCAGGCCCCTGATCATCGGAATTCGGCAATCGGAAATACTCGCTCATCTCTTAGTTTAATTCGAAGTTGATGTTCACATCATAATAATCGTCGCCCAGACCCGAAGGCAAAGGATCGACTTGTTTCACCCGCGCCGCCGCCGCCGTCACCGAGTCGTCCACCACCGGATTGCCGGATGATTTCGCAATCGAATATTCGGAAATGCGACCGTCCTTTTGAATCCGGATTCGGAGAAGAACGGAAAGCTTGGCGCTATGCACGACTGATGTTGGCTGCACCCACTCGCTGTAGAACCGGTCGTGCAGCATGTTCCCATACCAGCCAACGTCCGACGCGCCGCCCGCGCCTGAGCCCTTCCCACCGGAGCCGCCGCTGCCTTTCGCTTTGGCCTCTTCGCCGCCCGCGGCCGTTGCTTTCTTGACCGGTTTTTCCGCCGTCTCTTCGTCGCTTTCATCGCTTTTTTCCTTGGCCAACGCGGCTTTGGCGATCGCTTTTTTCTTTTCGACTTCCTTCGCCGCTTTCTCGGCCTCCTCGTCCGGCGTCGGTTTCGGCGTCGCCTTTCTTCGGGGTCGGAGACGGCGTCGGCTTGCGTTTTGGCGTGGGTTTTGGCGTCGGGCGTGGAGTCGGCTTGGGCGTTGGCTTCGCCGTCGGCGTCGGCGTTGGTTTGGGAGTGGCGGTCGGAGTTGGTGTGGGCGTCGGAGTTGGCGTGGTCGGACGCGGTGGGTGACGGAATTTCGATCTCGCTCTTTGCCGTCGGCACTACTTCGGGTGTCGGGTTCTTCCTTCACCGGTTCTGGTGTTTCGACTGGCGCGCTTCCGGCGTCGCTGGAGGAGGCGTTTCCGCTCCGGCCGGCGAACTGGCCCCGGCGCCACCTTCCATCCAGACGACATCCTTCGGAACGCGTGACGGAGTGCGACTCCACCAGAGCAAACCGAGCAAGCAGCACCGAGGTGGATCAGCCCCACGATGGTGACGTTGCGCCAGAAACGCGCGTCGCGAGTCATCGTTATTTCGGCTCTTCCTGCGTCGCGATCCCCACCTTGGTAATGTCGGCGCGCTGCAGCGCGTCCATCAGACTAACGAGTTTTTGCACCGGCAGGCTGCGGTCCGGGCGAATCACCACTGCCACGTTTGGATCGGCCGCTTTCAACGCCGCCAGCCGGCTCTCGAGCGTCGCCAGGTCGACCACCTCGCTCATTCAGCCTAACGACTTCGTTGCGGTCGATCGAGAGCGTTTGCACGGCGGCCGGGTTGATCGGCGCGTTCGTCGTGCCGCTCGAGGGAATGATGAGCGTCTTGCTGTTCTCGAGCAGCGGAGTCGTGATCATGAAGATGATCAGGAGGACGAAGGCGAGATCGAGCAGCGGAGTAATGTTGATCTCCGAGAGGGTCGACAAGGAAGTGCGATTGGAATAGCGGCGCATGTCAGTTCGGCTCTGAACGAATGAGGAAAGCAGGAAAGCAGGAAAAAAGGCGATCGATTGATCCTCTTCCTCCTTTCCTGCTTTCCTGATTCACCCCGTTTTTCATCGCCGAAAATCGGACACGCGGGCGCCGTGCTCGACGTATTTGTGTTCAAATTCCGAGGCGAGTTCCGCCGCGAAATTGTCCATCTCAACGATCATCCCGCGGATGCTGGTGACGAGAAAATTGTAGCCAAACATTGCCGGGATCGCGACGCAGAGCGCGGTCACGGTGGTAATGAGCGCACCGGAAACGCCGGGCGCCATCGCGGCGAGATTGGCCGAGCCGGCCTCCGCGACGCCGGTGAATGTGTCCATCACGCCCCAAACCGTGCCTAACAGTCCCAGAAACGGCGCGCCGCTCACCGCCGTCGCGAGCAGGATCATTTGCGACTCGAGCTTGAGCGCGGTCTCGCCGACCGATCGCTCCATCGCCGCGCTGACCGCATGCATTTGCGCCGGCGTGATCTTGTCCGCGATCTCGAGGCGGGCGCGAAAGGTTTCGTCCAGCTCCGCGGAGCCGAGAAGGTGAAAGGTCAGCTCTTCGCAACCGGCCCGGTAAACCTGGAAGACGGGCGAACCCGGGAAACGCACACTCGATTCAAACAAGCGCAAGGGTTGCCGGTCCTGGCGAAAGGCGGCCAGGAACCGGTCGGTTTGTTTCCGCGCAAATTGAATCACGCGCATTTTCGTCACCATCACCGACCAGCTGAAGATCGAGCCGATGGCGAGCAAGAAGAGCACCATCTTCCCGGCGACCGTCGCGTGCTCGAAGGAAAAAACGAGCCCGCCCGCCGCCAGGAAACCTGGAAAGATCAGGTCCGTCATTCTGCGTTAGTAATAGCGGAACTCGCGGGAAACGAAAGCGTCGAGAGGTTACGCACAGCCAAACGCGATCGGAAATGCGACGCTGAGAAACTGGACGCGTGGAAGCAGGTCAGGCTAACAAGCTGTCTGAAAGATCGGCGCGGTGTGCCGTTACGAATCTTGCCGACGATGATGAAGGCCAGTCCGATTGCGATCAGGAAGAAGGAGAAAAACTGGCCGCGCGTAAATCCCACGATCAGCGAGGCGTCCGGCTCGCGAAAATATTCCACCACGATCCGGAAGATCGCGTAACAGACGAAGAACAAGCCGGTCAGGACGCCATCCGGCTGACGCGTCCGCGTCCGCACCAGCCAGAGGATCGCGAACAACAGGACGCCCTCGAGCAGCGCTTCGTAAATCTGCGACGGATGGCGCGGCGTCAGGATCGGTCGCAGCACTTCGCGGAGCTGCGGCTGGGAATGCAGTCCGCTGACGATCGCCTCCGGTGTCGTTAGGCGAGGATCGACCTGTTGCACCGCGATCAGGGCGCGCTCGGCTTCGGCCGCGTTCTCCGGCTCGAGCAACTCCTTGGGAAAAAGCATCGCCCAGGATACGGTCGTGACCCGTCCATAGAGCTCGCCGTTGATGAAGTTGGCGCAACGCCCAAAGAACAAACCGATCGGCGCCACGACCACGAGGTTGTCGCCGAGGTTGGTCCACGAAATTTTGTGCCGCCAGGCGTACCAAAAAGTGAAAACGATCAGCCCGAGCATTCCGCCGTGGCTCGACATTCCGCCTTCCCAGACGCGCACCACCGAGAGCGGATCGCGCAACATTTCGGGGTGATAGAACAGGACGTAGCCAAGCCGGCCGCCGAGCATGACCCCGAAGAGCGCGCCCCAGGTGATGAAGTCGCCCACCTGCTCAACGCGAAGTTGGGTGTAGCCACGTTGCGCAAGAACGCGCAACAGCCAAAAACCGCAGACGAACGCAAGGACGTAAGCCATCCCGTACCAGCGCGGTCCGAAGTCTCCCCAAATGTGGAAGATGAACGGATCGAAATCGTGCAGGTAATAGGCGAACATGAGCCGCAGAGTATCGCGATCATGAAATCCTTTCTCAACATGGTTGCGGCGAAAGGCGCAAATGTCCGTGGCCGGTGGCGGGCGCAACGGGCAGGCCGGACTCTCAGGAAATCGGCGGCCAGACGTCACGAGTATGACCGGGCTAATTGAGCTGGCATTTCAGTTCGACCACGGCGGTATCCAGATCGCACCGATGCAAGTCCGTTCCGAGATCAGCGCGTTCTTGAAAATTCTTGAAACACGACGGCCCGAGCGCGTCTTGGAAATCGGAACGGCCAGAGGCGGAACCTTTTTCCTTCTCGCGCGCGCGGCATCGGAGAATGCGCAGTTGATCACGCTCGATTTGCCGAATGGCCTCTTCGGGGCCGACTCTTATCCCTGGCGCACGAACCTCGTGCGTTCGTTAGGCCGCGAACGGCAGGAAATTCACGCGCTGCGCGCGGATTCACAACGAGCTGAGACTCTCGACCAGGTTAGGAAGCTCCTTGGTGACGAGACGCTCGATCTTCTTTTCATCGACGGCGACCATCGCTACGAAGGCGTGAAAGCCGATTTTGCCACCTACGCGGAGCTGGTTCGCAAAGGAGGTTTCGTCGTCCTGCATGACATTGTCCCGGGAGAAGAGAAATACGTAGGCGGCGTGCCAGGTTTTTGGCGTGAAGTGAAACAAGGCCGTCGCGTCCACGAGTTTGTCGAAAGCTGGGAGCAGGGTGGATACGGAATCGGGCTGCTCGAAAAGGACTCTTAGTCTCGCGCTGCGTCCGGTGGACGCATCGCTCTGCGAAGCGCGAGATGCGATACGATTGCTCGAGGGACAAGCGCCGTTCCCCTGAGAGTGGGCTCGGGCGCGCGAGACTGCTCGACCCCGGGCGAGCACGGCGCGCAAAAACGGCGCTGTCCGGCTGAGGCGATTCCTCGCCACTTCTTCCGGCGTCCCGGCGGCCACAATCTCGCCGCCTAACGAGCCGGCTTCCGGCCCGATATCGACCACGTAATCAGCTTCCGCGATCACGCTCAGATTATGTTCGATCACAATCACGGTATTCCCGTCATCGACCAGTCGATGGAGAACCTTGAGGAGCAATTCCACGTCCGCCATGTGCAATCCGATGGTCGGCTCCTCGAGCAGATAGAGCGTCGATCGCGGCGTCCGCATCTTGCGCAGCCGCTCGTTCTGGGCGCGTCCGATGCCGCGGGTCAATTTGGTCGCGAGCTTGAGCCGCTGCGCTTCGCCGCCGCTCAAGGTCGGGCTCGGCTGCCCGAGCTTGAGGTAGCCGAGGCCGGTTTCGACTAACAATGAAAGCGGACGCGCGATCTTTTGGTTGGCGGCAAAAAATTCCGCGGCCTGCGCGATCGTCATGTTCATCACGTCGCCGATGCTGCGCTCGTGGTAGAGCACCTCGAGCGTTTGCGCGTTGTAGCGCTGTCCGCCGCAATCTTCACACGGCACATAGCTGCTCGGCAGAAAGCTCATCTCCAGCTTGAGCACGCCCTGGCCACCGCAGGTTTCGCAGCGTCCGCCTTCGGTATTGAAGGAAAAGCGGCTCGCGCTGTAGCCTCGCACGCGCGAGACGGGCAGTTGCGCGAAGAGACTGCGAATCTCATCGAAGACCTTGATGTAGGTCGCAGGCGTCGAGCGCGAAGTCTTGCCGATCGGCGATTGATCGACTTCGTAGATCGCTTCGATGGCGTCGACGCCAATGATCTGGGGAACGCGGGCGCCACGCCCGCTGGCAATTGCGCCTTCGCCAGTGCGAACTTTCTTCCCGCGCGGAGCGTCCCGCGAGGCGCGTGACCCAGCGGGCAGGGCGCCCGCGCTCCCCGATCCCAGAGCCTGCTGCACCGCCGGGAGTAAGACGGAGCGCATGAGGGTGGACTTGCCGGAACCGGAAATGCCGGTGATGACGGAAAGCCGACCGACCGGGAAACGCACGTCGACGTTCTTCAAGTTGTTCGCCCGTGCGCCGCGGATCTCGAGCCAGTGATCGACCTCGCCTAACGATCGTCGCGATTTGCGTACCGGATGACAAAGCGGCGTGCGCAGACATCGCCCGGTCTGCGAGGCCGCGTTTCGCTCGATCTCGCGCAGCGTTCCTTGCGCCACCACTTCGCCGCCGTGCACGCCCGCCCCCGGACCGAGATCGATGATGTGATCGGCGTGTCGCATCGTTTCCTCATCATGCTCGACGATGACGAGCGAATTTCCCTTTTCGCGCAGCGCGCTCAGGGTCTCGAGCAGCCGGACGTTATCCCGGGAATGCAGTCCAATGGTCGGCTCGTCGAGCACGTAAAGGACACCGCGCAGATTCGAGCCGAGCTGCGCCGCCAGCCGAATGCGTTGCGATTCCCCGCCGCTCAACGTCTTCGCCGAACGCCCGAGCGCGAGGTAGCCGAGCCCGACATTCTCCATGAAGCGAAGCCGCTGCTCGATTTCCGGCACGAGGTCCGCCGCGATCACTTTTTGCGTGCCGCGGAAACGCAGCTTCCCGATCAGGGCGAGCGCTTCGCCCGCCGAGCGGGCCCCGAACTCATCGATTGTTTTTCCCTGCAAACGCACGTGTCGCGCGACCGGGTTCAGGCGCGAGCCGTGACATTCGGGACACGGCACCGCTTCGCCTTCCTCGACCGATTCGAATTGCCGCTCGGCGTTCAGCTCGTTCTCGAGCATCGAATCGCCGGTCTCTTCTTCGTTTTGCTGAATTTTCTCGTTCCAGATTTGGCCAAAGCCGGCGCACGCTTCACACCACCCGTGGGGCGAGTTGAAGGAAAACAAACGCGGATCGAGCTCTTCAAACGCTCGTCCGCAGCCCGGACAGCTCATCTCCGTGCTCATCACCGTGAGGCGATTCTTCGCGTCGAGGAGATGCGCGGTCCCGCGGCCGATCTCGAGCGCGCGCTGGACGAGATTGCGCGCCTTCAGGATGCGCTTTGCATCGATCGCTCCGACGACCGCGTCGATCGTGTGTTCCTTGAAACGCTCGAGCTTGCGAAATTGCGCGACCGGGATCAGCTGACGATCGACATAGAGAGTGTCGAAGCCCTGCCGTTCGGCCCAGCGCGCCACCTCGGTGTGAAAACCTTTGCGCGCTTTGACGAGCGGCGCGAGCACCTTGAGCGGACCGCGTCGCGCCGCCGTTTCCACTAGCCTAACGATCGCGGCAACACTCTGTTTTTCGACCGGCAGATCGCAGTCGGGACAGAATTGCGTGCCCGTCTTGGCAAAAAGCAGCCGGAGAAAATGATAAACTTCCGTGACCGTCGCAACGGTCGATTTGCCGCCGCCGCGCGTGACGCGTTGCTCGATCGCGACCGTCGGCGGGAGTCCTTCAATCAGGTCGACATCCGGTTTCTCGAGCTGTTCGACGAACTGCCGCGCATAGGGCGACATGCTGTCGAGAAAACGGCGCTGGCCTTCGGCGAAAAGCAGATCGAAGGCGACGGTCGATTTGCCCGAGCCGCTCAAGCCGGTGATGACCACCATCTTGTCGCGCGGGATGGCGAGCGAGATGTTCTTGAGATTATGTTCGCGCGCGCCGTGGATCGCGATCGCGTGGTTGCGACCGTGCAGCCGAATCTGCGGAGCGGGGTCTCTGCCGCGCCGTTCGAGCGTCTCGTCGTACGGCTCTTCGGCGCGCAGCGCAGCGAAGTCGTCATCGGATCTCAGGCAGCGTAGCGCGGCAAGCGTCTGCTGTGGGAATCTCCCGGCGCGTCGCTCCCCGAGATGCACGGTCGCAGGAACCTTCCGGTGTGGGAGGCCGCAACTTGGGCCACGTCTTCCGGTGTCCCAGCGGCGACCAATGTGCCGCCTTCCTCGCCGCCTTCCGGTCCGAGATCGATGATCCAGTCGGCGCACTTCATCACCTCCAGGTTGTGCTCGATCACGACGATCGAATTTCCCGTCTCCACCAGGCGTTGAAAGAGCCTCACGAGCAGCGCGATATCGTCGAAGTGCAGCCCGGTGGTCGGTTCGTCAAAGATGAAAAGATCACCCTTTTTCGCCTCGCGGCCGCCACTGTCGGTCAAGTGCCTGACGAGCTTGAGTCGCTGCGATTCGCCGCCCGACAAAGTGTTGAGCGGTTGACCGAGCCGTAAATAACCGAGCCCAACTTCCTCGAGGACGAGGAGAGGTCGGGAAAGCGTCTGCGCTTCCCCCAGCGCGGTGAAAAACTTCACCGCTTCGCTCACCGTCAGCTCAAGTACTTCGTGAATCGAGCGCCCTTCCAGCTTCACTTTCTGCACGTGTGGCTGGAAGCGCCGCCCTTCGCATTCCGCGCAACGCACGTAGAGATCGCTCAGGAATTGCATCTCGATCTTCTCGAAACCGGTGCCGCCGCAACGTTCGCAACGGCCGCTGCCGGAGTTGAAGGAGAACGCGCTCGCGGTCAGGCCTTGCGCCATCGCTTCGGGCAATCCCGCGAAGAGCTCGCGCACCCGGTCGTAAATGCCGAGGTAAAGAATCGGCGTCGAGCGCGGGGTACGCGAGAGCGGCGCCTGATCGACCATCACGATCTCGCCGACGCGATGCGCCCCGGTCACGCTCTTGCAGGCGCCCGCTTCCTCGCTGCCCGTGCCGCGGGCGCGAAGCAGATTCTGATAAAGCACTTCGTGAATGAGAGTCGATTTCCCGGAGCCGGAAACACCGGTGACGCAAGCGAAAATGCCTAACGGAATGTCGACATCGAGATTCTTCAGGTTGTGCTCGGTGGCGCCTTTGATTTTGATCGCAGCGGAGGATTTGCGCCGCGTCGCCGGAATCGGAATTGATTTTTTGCCGGTGAGATAATCGCGGGTGAGGGATGGGGAGCGCAGCGACTCGCGTGCCGGCGATCGCCTCGCCACGCGAACAATCCGGCGAGTGTTCGACGCGAGCGGACGCGAGTCTCGAGAGACTGCAACTCGCCGCCGCTTTCTCCGCGGCCCGGTCCGATGTCGAGGAGGTGATCGGCCGCCCGGATGATCGCCTCTTCGTGTTCGACGACGAGGAGCGTGTTGCCCTTGTCGCGCAGATTGTGCATCACGCCCACCAGCCGGCCGACGTCGCGCGGATGGAGACCGACGCTCGGCTCGTCCATGACGAAGAGGGTGTTGACGAGCGACGCGCCGAGACAGGTCGTGAGGTTGACGCGCTGGACTTCGCCGCCGCTCAGCGTCCGCGTCGAGCGGTCGAGGGTGAGATAACCAACCCCGACCTCACAAAGGTAACGCAGGCGAGCCACGATCTCGTCCCGCAACATGGCCGCGGCGGAGTCGTTAGGCGAAAGCGCCAGGCTGGTGAGAAATTCGCGCGCCTGGGTGATCGGCAAGGCGGCGAATTCCGGCAAAGTAAACGCGACTTCATCGCTCGTGACCAGACGGTAGTTCAACGTCTCCGGTTGAAAGCGGCCGCCGTGGCAACTGGGACAAGTGGTGTAAGCGCGGTAGCGACTGAGCAAAACGCGGACATGCATTTTGTAGGTCTTGCTCTCGAGCCATTTGAAAAATCCGCGCACGCCATACCAGCGATCGGTCTCGTAATCTTCCTCGCTGTATTCGCCCACGCCCTTCTCGCCGTTGATGACGAAATCCTGGTCGCACTTCGGCAATTCCTCGAAAGGCAGGTGCACGTCGATTTCTTCCCGGGCACAGGCGCGGAGCAGGTCTTTTTGCGATTCGCCCATTTCCTCGCCGCGAAAAACGCGCACCGCGCCCTGGGCGATGGAAAGCGCGCGATCGGGAATCGCCCGATTGAGATCGATCGCGATGGTGCGTCCGAAGCCGCGGCACTGCCGGGCACGCGCCTAACGGATTATTGAAACTGAAGAGTCCGGGCGTGGGCGGGCGAATATCGAGATCGCAGTGCGCGCAATGCCAGCCAGTGGAAAATGGATGTTCTGATCTGGTTGCTGGTTTTCGGAAGGCAAAGCAACGACGTTGATCTGGTCCTTGCCGAAACGGAGGGCAGTCTCGATCGACTCGACGAGGCGCGGGCGCGTTGCTTCGCTGATCGTCAGGCGATCCTGGATCACCTGAACGCGCGCGCCGAGCCGGATGTTTTTTGCGACGTTGTCTGCCCTGACGATTTCGCCGTTCAACCAGATGCGGAGGTAGCCTTGTTGCTGAAGGAAGGCGAAGAAATCGCGCGGCTCGGTCTTGGCCGGAACGGCAACCCAGAATGTGATGAGGAAAGCGTTGGATCCTTTTCTTGCGCGGCGCGAATCGCGCGATCATTTCATCCGCGATTGACTGCGCCGTCTCCGGCCGGATCTCGCGGCCGCAGCTCGGGCAAAAAGCGCGCGCCACCCGCGGCATGAGCAGTTTCAGGTAATCGTTGATTTCCGTCATCGTCCCGACGGTCGAACGCGAGCTCTTGACCGGGTTCGATTGCTCGATCGCGATGGCCGGTGGAATCCCACGAATTTCGTCGACCCGCGGCTTGTCCATCCGGTCGAGAAATTGCCGCGTGTATGGGCTGAAGGTCTCGACGTAACGGCGCTGGCCTTCCGCGTAGATCGTGTCGAAGGCGAGGCTCGATTTGCCGCTCCCGCTCGGGCCGGTGACAACGGTTAATTGACCCAACGGCAGGTCGAGATCGAAACCCTTGAGATTGTTCTGGCGCGCCCCGCGAATCTCGATGCAGCCCGCCCGGGGCGAGTCAGCGGGTGCAGTGAGCGCTGGGATTTTTGCCGTTGGTGGAAGCCACCGACGACAATCGTTTCTGGCGATCGAAAGCGCAAACTTTGGCGCATAGACGCTTCGCTCTGCGAAGCGCGAGGACGCTGATTGGATTCGATGCCAACGCCCGCGTCGCCCAGAGGGCGACGCTACAGAATGATCCTGGCCAGCTCGCGCTCAAGGGCAGCCCGCGCTTCCGCGTCGTCCTCATGCCCCCAAACGGCCAACTCCAGCATGCGCGCGCCGAGCTCGCGTTTCCCCTGCCAGGCGGCGCGCAAACGGCCGCGCGCGGTCCAGTCTTCCGACGCCGCGGCGGCATCGTTGACGTAGGACGAGCGGCCATCCCAGTAACAGTAGAAAATGTGGAGCGGCCGCCCACTGTCAGCGAAGCGATAGGAACGAATCGGCAGGTTGATCCCGTTGACCGTGACGAGGTGCCCGCCGCTCGCCTCCTCCATCGTTAGGCCACTGGCCGGCAGGCAAATCTCCGGCCGATGATTCTTGACAAAGAGAGCGGCTGTCCGGCCGGGCAGCCAGCGAAAGGAATACATCATCCAGCGGCGATCGTCGGCCGAGCGCCAGGTGGCGGCGCCGCCTTCGTTGTAACGCAACAGTGTCTCGACGCTCGCGGAGATTGGTTCGCGACGATAATCGCGCTCGCTTGTCGGCCAGGCGACGCTCCAGGGTGCGCTGCTCACTTCTTGCGCCGCGGCCGGCGCATACCATACCGCCACGGCGATCTCGGTGAGAAGGATCCAAATGACGAGCGCACTCGACCACCAGACTCCCCGAAATGCCGGCCCCGCAGTCCTTCGCTCGCGCCTGGTGGAGTCATCGGCGGGGGCTGGTTTCAACCACATGCTCAGCGCCCACAGTGCGAAAAGGCAGATGACCAGAATCGTGAAACCCGCCGGGTCATGCCAACGATGAATCGCCGCGACCCCGGAATTCGCGGCGACTTCACAGAGAAGAAACGTGCGGCCGATGTTACAGATGAACGCAATGGCCGTGCCGGCCACGACAAGCAACACTCGGCACCAGAGTCGCATCCGGTAAAATTCGCCAAGGAAAAGCGCGACCATGAAGGTCGCCTGGAGTGAACGCACGCCGGTGCAGGCATCGTCGATTCCGACCGGGCCGGTACTCAGTTCGATGACGTTGCCGTGCTGCACGGAGAGCGTGCCGATGACGTTCAGGATCTGGATCGTGATCGCCGTATCGGCGCGCATGAGCGATTGCACGACCAGTTGTTCGAGCTGCATCGGCCACGGCGTGGCCACGAGAAAAAACAAGACCGGAAAGGCAAAATGCCGCGACCACGGAGCGCCGCCCGCGAGATGCAGCACGCAAAGCGAGATGACGACCGCGGCGAGCGACATCGTCCAACTGATCAGCCGCCAATCAGGATTCGCGACCGCGATCAGACGCGCGGGCAACAAAACGGCCGCGGCGAGCAGCATAAGGCTTATCGTTAGGCCAGGATGACGCGGAGCGGCCGGTGCGGGCCGGCAAATCCAGCGCTGATAAAACAACCAGGCGGCGAGAAACGGCACCGTCCACCCGTAGCCGTATTGAGGATTGAGCGACCACTCGCTCTGGAGCTGGAGAATAATCTCCAGCCAGAGAAGGAGGAAAGCGAGCGCCGCGAACGCGACCGGCCAGCCAAACACCATTCCCGCACCGGGTGCGTGCGCCTCCCGATCCGGCGCTACCGCGATGGAATGGGACATGCTAATTTCTTAGCAGTTAGTGCGCCTCGACGCCACCTCCGGCGGGCGGTGCGCACCGACCCTGAACAATGGCTCGCCCTTCCGATTCAGCGCTCGAGATCTCCCTGCAGAGGGCCGAGCATGCCTACGTCAAGCTTTGGTTAGGCGTGATCGGTGTGCTCTGCCTGCTGGTCGTTGTTTGCTGGGGCGGGCACCGCTTTTACCTGCGCTGGCAAGAGCACAAGTTGATGCGGCAGGCCCATGTCGCTTTTGACAAGAATGATCTCCGCTGGGCCGCGATGGCAGCGCAACGGGCCTACGCGGTCGAGCCCAGGAGTGCGGACGCCTGCCGCACGCTCGCGGCCATCGCGGAGCGACAGAACAGCCCGGAAGCGATCGATTGGCGACGCCGCGTCGTCGCGCTCAATCCCAACTCGATGCCCGATCACATCGCGCTGGTCGAAAGCGCACTCCGCTTCGAGCAGCCGGCGATTGCCGCCGAGGCTCTCGCGCAAGTCCCGGCCGCAGAGCAAAACGACGCCCGTTATCATTCCGCTGCGGCCCATGTTGCCCTAACGAAGAATAATCTGGCCACCGCAGAGCAGCATCTCAGCGCGGCCGTGCGGCTCGCGCCTAACGATCCGCAGCGACAGCTTGAACTCGCGGAATTCCAGCTCCGTTCCGACGACCGCAGTAAACGCGAGGCCGGTCGTGCCCTGGCTGAACGCCTGAGGAGCGATCCGAAAGTGCGCCTTGATGCACTTCACGTGCTGATCGACGACGCCGGCCGCTGGCGCCACGACTCCGCCAGCGTCGAGCTCGCCAGGGAACTCGACGGACTGCCAGGTGCAACCTTCGGGGATCGGCTCGTGGCACTCGGCATCCTGCGCGGCCTGAACGATCCGGCTTTTACCGCTGCCCTGACCCGGCTCGAAGCCGAGTCGACTCAATCGGCGGATAAGGCCGTCAAGTTGGTCAACTGGATGAACAGTCACGGGCTGGCCTTGCTCGCGATCGACTGGAGCAAACAGCTGCCGCCGGAAATGCTCGGGAATATTCCGTTCCGCTTTGCGCTGGCCGACGCCTACGTGCGGCTGCGGGATTGGGCGGCGCTCAAGGAAATCTTGCAACGCGGATCGTGGAACCGGGCAGAACCGATCCGGCACGCCCTGCAGGCGAAGGCCGCGCGCGAGACCGGCGACACCGTCGGGTTCGAGAAGAACTGGGTAGCCGCGGTCGCCGCAGCCGAGGGAGATCCGGCGAGCCTGAATCTGCTCCAGACGATCGCGTTTCAATGGAATTGGCCCGACAAAGCGACCGCAGTGCTCTGGATGCTGGCCGAAAATCCCGACGCACAACGCGATGCGCTCCAGGCGCTCTATCGCTATTACGCTGCGCAACGCGACACGACCAGGCTCTATCGCACGCTTTCCCGTCTCGTCGCCGTCATTCCGCACGATGCCGCCGTCCGCAACAATTTCGCGCAAATCTCGCTCCTGTTGAAAGCCGAGACGTCCCACGCCCGCGGCATCGCGCAGGATTTGCACAAGGCGCATCCGCACGACGCGGCCTTTGCCTCGACCTACGCTTTCGCGCTTTTTCAATCCGGCGATGTGGAAGGCGCGCTCAAAATCATGAGCCAGCTCACGCCGGAGCAGTTGCACGATCCTTCTGTCGCCGCCTATTTCGGTATCCTTCTCGCCGCGGCCGGGCAGCATGACGCCGCGACCGAGTATTTCGACGTCGCGGCAAAGGCGAAATTGCTGCCGGAGGAAGAAGAGATGGTCGCCCAGGCAAAGGCGTCACTGGCCCGACAGTAGCAGCCTGCTGGCGGCTCGGCCTAACGAACGCCCAAAACGCGAATTCTCCTGGCAATCTTGCCGTCTTCAGGCCGGCGCGGCGGAAAGCTGCCGCAGCTTGCGGACAATGCGGGGGATGATCTCGAGCACCTTGTCCAGCTCGGCTTCGGTGTTGTAGCGGCCGAAGGAAAAACGGAGGCTGCTGCGCGCGCGCTCATTCGTCAGCTTCATCGCGCGCAAAACATGCGACGGCTGCACCGCACCGGTTGTGCAGGAAGAGCCTAACGAACAACAGACACCTTCCTGATCGAGTTTGAGCAGGATGGCCTGGGCTTCTACCCCGATGAAAGCGAGGTTCGAAGTGTTGGGCAGACGCGCCGCCGGGTCGCCGTTGATCTCGACCTGATCGAGCTCGGCGCGCAACGTCTCTTCAAAGCGGTCGCGCAAAGCGCGGACGCGCGTGTTTTCTTCGTCGATCGTCGCCCGCGCCAGTTCGGCCGCTTTTCCGAGGCCGACGATCGACGGCGACATTGTCGGTCCCGGCCCGCCGGCCGCCCTCCTGCGGCCCGCCGACGAGGAGCGGCTGGAAGCGCGCCTTTCGATTGACGTAAAGCGCGCCGACGCCTTTTGAGGCATGCAGTTTGTGTCCGGAAAGGGAAAGAAAATGAACCGGCAATTCCTTCAGATCGATCGGCATTTTCCCGACCGCCTGCACCGCGTCGGTATGAAAGAAAACGCCTTTGGCGCGACAAAGGTTGGCGATCTCTTCGAGCGGGTAAATCACGCCGGTTTCGTTGTTCGCCCACATCACTGACACAACCGCGGTGTCCGGCCGGATGGCGCGTTCCAACTCTCTCAAGATCGAGGTGACCCTGCTCGTCGACCGGGACGATGGTCGCTTCGCAGCCTCGCCTAACGAGCGCCTCGCAGTAATTCAGGACGGCGTTGTGTTCGACCGAGGTCGTCACGATGTGACGTCGCTCGGGCGACATCTGGAGCGCGGAATGCAACGCGGTGTTGTCCGATTCCGTCCCGCCACTGGTGAAGACGATTTCGTTAGGCTCGCAGCCGAGCAGGGCCGCCACCCGCTCATGCGCCAGATCGATCGCCTCTTTCACCTGCGCGCCGAAGCGATGCGAGCCCGAGGGATTGCCGTAGTGGGTGGTCAGGAATGGCATCATCTCCTCCAACACGGCCGGATCGATCCGGGTGCTGGAGTTGTTATCGAGATAAATAACTTCAGTCGCAGTCGGCATGGAAAAATCGGAGTTTCGGATCGACGAGGCAGTTATTCCGGCGGGCGCGGTTCGTTCCCCGGATGTTGCGCATGATGATGCGTCCAACGGAAGTACAAATTGCGCAAGTAGATCGGGAGCGGCAGGGCCGTTTGCAGGATGCCGACCGAGTCGTGGCGATAAATCGCAAAGTAGCTCAGGGTCAAGGATGGACCCGAGCGCGCTGCATTCCCAAAATCCGATCGGGATGACGCTCTTCTTCGCGCGTTCCGAAGCGATCCATTGAATGACAAATCGCAGGCCGAAAATCAGGCTGCCGGCGAGGCCGACAAATTTCCACGGGGTAAGCGTGATGTGAAAGAAGTTGGCCGCGGCGGTGAGATCAGGAGCATTCATAGGCGGGGGAACGGTTCGACAGAAGTCGCCGGGTGAACAGCTTTATTTCCGGATCGCCGCCGCGCACTCTCGCGGCCTTGGCTGTTCAACCGCGCAAACCTCGTTAGAATCCATCGCATGGACTCCATTTGGGATCAGGCCCATCCGCACCTGCGCGATCTCTCGCTCTACGAACCGGGCAAGCCAATCGAGGAAACGGCGCGCGACTCCGGTCTGCGGGTCGGACCAGATCGTCAAGCTGGCCTCGAACGAAAACCCACTCGGCCCGTCGCCGCAGCGTGCTGGCCGCGATGCAGGAGGCCCTCGCGGGCGCGAATTTTTATCCCGATGGCGGCGGTTTTTATCTGCGCGCAGCGCTCTCTGAGAAACTGAATTTTGCGCCGGAAAATATTATCCTCGGCAACGGCTCGAACGAGATCATCGAATTTATCGGGCACGCCTTTCTCCGGCCGGGGGCGGAGCTGGTGACCTCGGAAAACGCTTTCATCGCCTACCGCCTGGTGGCCTCCCTCTTCGGCGCCAGGGCCATCGAAGTCGCGGACCGCGAACATCGCTTCGACCTCGACGCGGTCCGGCAGGCGATCACCCCGCAGACTCGCGTGATCTTCATCGCCAATCCCAATAATCCGACCGGGACGCTCGTCAGGCAGGAAGCGCATCGACCGATTTCATGGCGCGCGTGCCCGACGACGTCGTGGTCGTCTTCGACGAGGCCTATTTCGAGTATCTGGACGATCCGCCCGATACTCTTCGATTCGTTAGGGAAGACCGCAACGTCATCGTCTTGCGGACCTTTTCCAAAATCCACGCGCTCGCCAACGTGCGGCTCGGCTACGGCATCGCGCGGCCGGAATTGATCCGGGTGGTGCAAAAAACGCGCGCGCCTTTCAACACCAACGGCGTCGCGCAGGCCGGCGCCCGTGGCGGCGCTGGCCGATGAAGCGCATCAGGCGGAATCGAAGCGGGTGACGGACGAAGGCCGCAAATATCTGGAGCATGAATTCGCTGCGCTGGGCCTGCACTTTCGTTCCGAGCGTCGCAAATTTTGTCCTCGTTAAGGTGGGCGACGGCAAGGCGGTCTTCAAAGCGCTCCTCCGGCACGGCGTCATCGTGCGCGCGCTCAGCGGTTACAAATTCCCCGAGTGGGTGCGGATCTCCGTCGGCACGATGGAACAGAATCGCAAATGCATCGCCGCGCTCCGCGAGGTGATGGCGGCATGACGCCAGCAGAGACAACGGCGACGATCGCCGCCGTCTCGACGCCGCCCGGCGAAGGCGCCATTGCGCTCGTCAGGCTCTCCGGTCCGCAGGCGATCGCGGTCGCGGACGCGATTTTTCGCGGCAAACAAAAGCCGTCGGACGCGGCATCGCATTTTCAGCAGTTCGGCGAGATCGTCGAGGAAGAACGCGTTCATCGATCAGGTGATGCTTTCGGTCCATCGCGCGCCGGCGAGCTACACCGGCGAAGACGTCGTGGAAATCAGCTGCCACGGCGGCGTGCTGGTCACGGCGCGAGTCTGGGAGACCTGCCTGCACGCGGGCGCGCGCGCGGCGCGCCCGGGTGAATTCACCGAGCGCGCTTTTCTGAACGGGAAACTGGATCTGACGCAGGCCGAGGCAGTCATCGACTTGATCCGCGCGCAGACCGATCTCGCTCTCCGCTCGGCGGCGGAACAACTCGAAGGCCGGCTGGGCGAGAAAATTTCAAAGCTGCGCGAAGACTTGATTTCGCTCATCGCCAATCTCGAGGCCTACATCGACTTCCCGGATGAAGACATCGAGCCGGATGTCGGCGCGGACTTTCTCGCGCGGCTCGACGCAGATCCGGCGCGAGATCGACGCGCTGCTCGCGACCGCCGACCAGGGCCGAATCTTTCGCGAAGGCGTGCGCGTCGTGATCTATGGCGCGACCAATGCCGGGAAGTCGAGCCTGCTCAATCGCCTGCTCGGTTTTCCCGCGCGCGATCGTGAGCGAGACGCCGGGCACGACTCGCGACACGATTGAGGAAGTGGTCAACCTGCGCGGGATCGCGCTCCGCCTCACGGATACGGCCGGGCTGCGTGCCGGGGAGCGGACGCGGTCGAAAACGAAGGCATCGCGCGCACCGAGCGCTCGCTGGCCAAGGCCGATCTCGTCCTGCACGTGGTCGATGCGAGCGTGGCCGAGGCCGGCGCATTTCGATTCGCGACGCTGCGCGATCGCGCCGAGCTTCTGCTCTTGAACAAGAGCGATCTGCCGGCGCACGCCGATTGGAAAGACTGTGATGCGCTGCGCATTTCCTGCACGACGGAGAACGGCCTCGCCGGTCTGGAGGAAGCGATCCTGGCCAAAGTGAGCGAACAGCGCTGGGACGTCCCGAGCGCGGTGGCGATCAATGCGCGACATCGCGATTGCCTGCGGCGCGCACTCGCGGCCTGCGATGAGGCGCGGAACGCCTTCGCGCAGAATCTCGCGCCGGAGTTCGTGGCGGTCGATCTGCGCGGCGCCTTGCAGGCGGTCGGCGAAGTGATCGGCCATGCCGACATGGAACAAATCCTCGACGCGCTCTTCGCCACGTTCTGCATTGGAAAATGAAACGCCTAACGAGCAATTGGTACGAGCAGCTTCGTTAGGCCACTTGCTCTTCCGGATGGATCCGGAGACCGCGCATCATTTCGCCCTGCGCCTGCTCTGCGCCGGCCCCGCAGATTCCCGGCGCGCTTGCGTTCTTGCGCTCGTTCGCTCCGCCGCCACAGCCGCGCACGCTCTTCGGATTGCAATTCCGAAATCCGATCGGTCTCGCCGCCGGTTTCGATAAGAACGGCGTTGCCATTCCCGCCTGGGAGGCGCTCGGGTTTGGTTTCGTCGAGATCGGCACCGTCACCGCCAAACCGCAGCCGGGAAATCCGCGACCGCGCATTTTTCGTTACCCCGAGCAGAGAGACCTTGATCAACCGGCTCGGCTTCAACAACGATGGCGCAGCGGTCGTGGCCGAGCGTCTGCGACGGTTGCGCTCAGAGCCGTCTCGGCTCCGTCGATTCCGATCGGCGTCAACCTCGGAAAATCACGGGCAACTCCGCTCGAAGAGGCAGCGGCCGATTACCGACAGCTTTCGCCAACTGGCGCCGCTCGCCGATTACATTGCACTCAACGTCAGCTCGCCGAACACGCCGGGGCTGCGCACCTTGCAGGAACGCGACGCGCTGGAAGAGCTCTTGCGCGTCGTCACGGAAGGAGACTGCGCAGTTGAATCCGCCCAAACCATTGCTCCTCAAGATCGCGCCCGATCTTTCCGATGCCGCGCTGGCAGAGATCGTCGCAAGCCTGTGAAGCATTCGGTTTGGCCGGTATGATCGCGACCAACACCACGATCGATCATGCGGGTCTGATCGGGAAGAGATGAGACCGGCGGGTTGAGCGGGACGCTCTTGCGCGGCCGTTCCACCGCCGTCGTCCGCTTCCTGCGGAGCCGGACACAGCTGCCGATCATCGGCGTGGGCGGGATTAGCGACGCTGCCTCGGCACGGGAGAAGCAGGAGGCTGGGGCGGAGCTTCTTCAGATTTACAGCGGCTTCATTTTTCGTGGGCCCAGTCTGCTCCGCGAAATTAACGCCTCATTTACCTAGGCGGCAGGTCACGGAAAGCGAAGGCCGTTTCCCCGCAGCATTGAGGGACTGCTGCATTCTATCAGCCAGCGCGGTGTTTTTGTGGACTTGAGAAGGCTAATTCGACGGTTCGAGGTTTGGGCTCATATCAGGAAGGGCGGCATGGACATTGCTCATAATTTCCATAGCCACGGTATTTTCTGTAATGAATTCTCTTCTGCCTAAACTTCTCGTTGTCGCCGTCACGTTTCTCACCGCCACAGTAGGATTTGCCGGGCCCGGAGAGAACAATGTCACGGTCGCCTGGGACCCCAACTCTGAGCAGGATGTCGGCTATATGGTCTACTGGGGCAGCACGAGTGGCGTCTACGACCAGCAATCGGATGCGCACCACCAAACCTCGCAGATGATTCTGCATTTGACGATAGGTGCGACATACTACTTCGCCGTCACGGCCTACAATCAGGACGGGGTGGAAAGCGATTTCTCGGACGAAATTTCCGTCGTTATACCGCGGCCTGGCTCGACTCCAACCCCAACCCCGACACCAACCCCAACGCCAACTCCGACGCCGACACCGACGGCAACGCCAAAGCCGACTCCCACACCAACCCCGACGCCGACTCCAACCCCAACCCCGACGGCCACACCAAAACCGACCCCGACTCCAACTCCAACGCCGACTCCGACGCCGACTCCGACGGCAACGCCAAAACCGACTCCCACACCAACCCCGACCCCGACTCCAACCCCAACTCCGACGGCCACACCAAAGCCAACTCCTACCCCAACCCCGACTCCAACCCCAACACCGACGGCAACACCAAAGCCGACCCCAACACCAACCCCAACTCCAACACCGACGGCAACGCCAAAACCAACTCCCACCCCAACCCCAACTCCAACGCCACACCGACAGCCAACACCCACCCCAACGCCAACCCCGACGGCCACCCCAACGCCAACCCCCACACCAACCCCCACTCCAACGCCATCGGCGACTCCCACGGCCACCCCAACCCCGACCGCTACCCCAACACCTTCGCCGACCGCAACACCCCCCGTTCCGCCTCACTACTTGCTCAACATTTCCACTCGCGTCCGGGTGCGCGGCGGCGACAACGTGATGATTGGTGGCTTCATCATCCAGGGCGATGTCAACAAGGATGTCGTCTTCCGTGCCCTCGGGCCGTCGCTCGCCAACCTGGGCGTCAAATACTCTCTCCCGGACCCGACACTGGAGGTTTATGATTCAGGTGGCGAGCTGGTCCAACAAAACGATAACTGGACCACGCTCCCGCCGGGCACTCGTTCCCGCCGGCCTCGAGCCGTCAGTACCCAGCCGAATCGGTCATCGTGGCCAGTCTCGCGCCCGGTGCTTACACCGCCGTCCTCCGAAGTGCGAACGGCACCGAAGGGAACGCGCTCCTCGAACTCTACGATCTTGCCCCGGGCAACTCCAGCGTGCGCAATATCTCTACGCGCGGAGAAGCCGGCACTGGCGACGACGTCATGATCGGCGGCTTCATAATCGGCGGGACCAGCTCCTGCCAAAATCATGGTCCGTGCGATTGGTCCGTCGCTGGCCGCGTTTGGAGTAACCGGAGTGCTGCCCGATCCGGTTCTGGAACTGCACGACAAGGATGGGTCGCTCATCTATCAGAACGACAATTGGCGAGCCGAACAGGCCCAGCAGATCATCGCCACGACCATCCCGCCTTCCGACGAACGTGAATCCGCCATCATCGCGACACTGACGCCCGGCGCCTACACCGCGATCGTGCACGATGCCAACAATGTCCAAGGCGTGGCATTGGTCGAAGTTTACATGCTTGACCAATAACGGGTCCGCCAGCCGCCGTCGCCCAGGGGACTAAGGCGTCTTCTTCGCCAGGTCAGCTGCCAGAGTAAATTCGCCCGCCAGAATGGGGTCGTTATTCTCCAGATTTGCGCTATAGTCGGCGATGTCCAAACCATCCGGCACCTTTTTTTCTCGTCGCGCGCCTGACATCATCACCGAAGAGCTGGTGGCGGTGCTTTCCTCGAAGTCCTCCTATGAATTCAAGCCATTGTTCGACATTCTTCTGCTCAATCTCCGGGAGCGCAATGCGGCCAGCGGCGGCGAAGAGATGCTGCGCCTGCGTTCCTACGAAAAGCTGCAGAGCCTGGTGAGCCAGGGCGCAGTCGATCGCAAGGTCAACGGCGCCACGAAAAAATACAAAGGCGTGCCCGCGCGCATGCTGGCCCTCAGAACGGAGATGAAAACTCTGCGAGCCGACTGGAACGAGCGCGCTCGGGCCAAGGCAGCCGCTGCCGGCTGATTGGACTACAACGGCGAACCTTCCATCCCCATTCCTACGTGCGGCACCACCTGGGAAAACTTCGCCTTGCAAGGATTCAGCCAGTGCCTCGTCGTTCACGGCATGCAAGGCTTCGACTTCGATTACGTCGGTCGCCCCGCATTCTGCAGACAAAGCCGTCGAACAATAAGGGTGAATCCAAAACGGGAATGAAGCCGCAACGAAATGTGATTTCCTTTCCTGCATTCCTCAATTCCTGATCGAATTCCTAGCTTCTAGATTAGAGTTTCCCTTGCCAGCCGGGCAACGCCCGAGAGTCTGTTCCCCGCGAAGCTATTTGGCGGCGGGCGTTCGCTGATACAGCACATTGAACCAGCGCCCGCCACGCTTCGTGTAAAGCGAGCTTACCCAGCAGGGGGACGGCATACATGTTTCCGACGATTTCAAAGCCGGAGCACGGCGCGCTCGGAAGAATCGGAGCTCCGGGAAAGATTTCGCCCTGGTCTGTCATCTCTTTCCTAACCCTGGCTGCCCGCGCCGTTGCCGGAAAATGCAATCGAACTAAAGTGGGCGCATGAGCGGAGTGATCGTGATCGTGGCTTACAAACCGAAGCTCGGCAAAGAGAGCGACGAGGTCCTGGCGATTGTCCGGCGCCGGATGCCGTTTCCTGCGCGGCGAAGGACTCGTGACCGATCGCGCGCCGACGATCATGCGGTGCCGAGACGGCACCATCATCGAAGTGTCGGAATGGAAATCGCAGGCCGCGATCGACGCCGCGCACCGGAATCCTAACGTGCTGGCGTTCTGGAACGAAATGTTCGCCGTCATTGACTGCGTGCCGCTGAAAACGCTTCCGGAAGCGGAGGACATGTTCGCCGGCTTCGAGCCGCTCGAGGAATGATTCGACAGGCTGCAGCCGTCTGACCGCAGACCCGCGCATCGGACCGGAGGCTTTACCATGCTTCGCCGATCGTTATTCTTCTGCCCATAATCCGGATGAAAAAGCGTTTGTATGCCAGGGTCGGTCGCTGGCTGGCTGAGCTTCTGCTCGTCTTTATCGGCGTCTATGCTGCTTTTGAGTGATTTTCAGCAGCGGCAAGAGAAGGCGCGACAGCGCGACCAGATCCTGGCGTCGCTCGAGCGACAGCTTGAAGCCGGGGTTGAGAATACCAAGGCACAGGCGGCCAGGGCAGCCGAGGAAAGCCGCCAGTTCCAGCAGGCGCTCGAGAGCGGACAGCGGCCAAAACTGCACCGATTCACCTTTACAACCGACTACAACCCGGGCGACATCGCCACCATTCTTCAGGCCGGCGGGATCGAGCTGCTCGACGTCAAGACTCTCACGACCTTGCGCGAGTTCGAGTCAGTCGTCCGGTGGGGTTTAAGCCGGATGGCTCACTACCAGAAACTGAGCGACGAAATAATCGCACCGAATCTGGGCCAGGACAGTTCCTTCTTTTACGAAGAGAATGGGCGGCAATTGCGGGAACGCTTCGATATCTATCCCGAAGCGCTCCAGGCTAAACTCGACTTCTTTAACGAGCTGCGACACAAGCAGGCGCAGCTACTTAGCCAGATCGAAAGCGAACGGCGCAAACGCCAATAACAGTTGTGCGGCCAAAATCCGCATGTCCAGACAGCGATTATCAAGCTTCTGAGCAATCGCTAACCAATCCTGTGCGCTGCGACGTCGTTGTCACCGATGAAGTCAAAACGACGCTGCGAAATCTGCCCCTCGCGATTCGAAGAGAAATCGGCCATAAGCTCTTCCTGCTTGAGGAAAACATGTCGGGCGATGTGAAGAAGCTGAAAGGCTCGCGCAACGAATACTGGCTGCGCGTCCGGGAGTACCGCGCGTTGTTTGAGCTCGAAGGGCGCACCATCACCGTGTATGCTGTCGGCCAACGCAAAGACATTTATCGATGAGCCCGCCAATAATGAAATCAACAGCCCGAAGCGGCAATCATGCTTCGGTTGATATCGAGAAGCAGATTCGTCGAGGGAGGGCGGTCTTGCGCGAACTCAAGGCCACCCTCGAGGACTTGGAGGATCGGCGGGAATTAGCCGCCGCCAGGAAGCGCAATCGAGGGAAGGCGGGCACGCCGTTGCGCGAAGCGGCGAAGGAACTCGGTCTATAACGCGCTGGCGTTGAACATGTAGACACGGCGCTGCGACGCGGCCGCGGGCCCTCCCCGGACGCCTGGCTTCCAGACTCCGTATCAGGCCCTTCCTGGCCTGACACGAGAAGTCACCTGAACGTAACGCGACAAGAACTCGACAACCCGTCGGACTGGCTTAGCGTTTCAGCCATTATGAGAACAAACACTTCGATACAGAACGCCCGATTGCGGCAGTCTGCGATCGGTGTCTGACTCAAGAGGGGTCGACTCCGGATCGCCCGCGGCGAACTCTCCGGCTCAACCCTCTGTCCTCCGGGACACTTTCCCTTCGTCTTCCTTAAGGAACCTCGAATTTCCCTCAAACCTCAACCCACCAAGACAATATGAACCCAATCACTACCTCTAAAATCGAACA
This sequence comes from uncultured Verrucomicrobiae bacterium, assembly GCA_963821615.1. Lineage (GTDB taxonomy): Bacteria > Verrucomicrobiota > Verrucomicrobiia > Chthoniobacterales > UBA10450 > Palsa-1392. The sequence goes on from CAWGEN010000014.1 coordinate 173,002, forward strand.
CCGGCTCGCCCGGCACGACCGTCGAGTCACGGAGCAACCGGGCCTTCCCGGCGACCGACCATTTCTTCCGGCCGCAGACCTGGCGACACGCTCGGCCGCGCCCCACATCGCCCGGCCGACCCGGCACGCCGCGCCTTCCGCCGGATGACCCCGGAAATGCTGGCAACGCAGAACGGCGCGACCCGCTGGAGCTGATCGTGTTTGCGATCGTCATCGCGATCATTGCCTGGCCGCTCGTCTCGCTCCTCATCGTGCTGGCGCAGACCGCGAACGGCTAAGCAACGCGCTGCCGCCGATCGCCGGCCTGGCAGGACATCCTGGGCGCGAATCTTGCCCAAGATCACGAAATGCGCAGGGCCGGCCGCTACCGAAATAACCAGCCCGCGACTCGCCAACGAGCCCGACGCAAGATCGCCCCGACAATAAAAAAGCGCGCCACGACCTGCTTGTCCGCTCCCGGCGCAGTAGTGCGCAACCTTGGCGGAACCGCGGATCTGCACGCTGGGAATTTCTGGCCATGACCTCGCAATCGCAGAAAGTGCGCTACCTCGACTGCATCGTCGCGCCCAGCATGGCGAGCACGTCGCTGAAAGCGTGCGCGGTGATGGGCTCGAGGGCGGAGCGCCGGCGCAGATAGACGAGCGCGAAGAGCACTCCCGACACCGCGGTCGAGATCGCGATCCCGAGCCCCTGGTATCGGTGGCCCAGGCCGAACATCACCGAGCTCAGCACGATTCCGAGAATGAGACCCGGACGCCCCAGCCATTTCTCGAAGCGGGTGAAAATGAAGATCCGCTGGAGTTCCTCTACCACGCCTCCTCCGAAGATCCCGATCGGCAACCAGGCCAGCAGGTTCCCCGGCTCTTTGAAGAAAGTGATGATCGACGGTCCGCTCGCCGCCGGCCGGGGCAGCAGCGAGTTCATCACCGAGCCGAGCACGACATTCAACGCGATGAACATCGCCAGACCGAAGAGCAAACCCACGCCGAGATGCTGCGACCATTTGTGACCGCTCAGGCCCAGCTCTTTAAACCCTTCGCCTTCGAGGCGAAGGAGCAGGAAAAGCGCAGTCAACACGATGAATCTTGGTGCGCACGATGCGCCAGACCAACTCCGAGAAATGCGCGGGCAGCGGCGCGTCCGGGCGTTGGGAGACGATCTGGTAGATCCAGTAAAGGACGATCGCGCCCAGCGAGATGCCCAGAGAACTACGCTTCGACAGGGTCATGGCGTTTGCGACCGGAAAAGCGGCATTCTAGCTCCTGCCCAAAGATCGAAAGTAGCCCTTTATGCTCACTTCGGGATTTCTCACGCAAACTTGCACATGTGTTTTCGACTGAATCTTCGCTCCCGGATACAATTCGCCGCCCTCGGTGAAGATCCCTCTTACGGTATCGAACGCGGGCAGCTTCGACCGGTCGCAAAGAAGATGGACAAAGTTCACCACCGCGCAGTCCAGATGCCGTTTCACCAGATCGGTATCTTCATCATGCGATGGCGCGTTGGCGGGCAATTCGGCGCCCCAGATTCTGTCATCGCTTGCGAATTGAGCGTATCCATTTTGAATGATCGTCAGCGATCCGGCATCGCTCAGATCCAGGCAGTTTCCCAGATCGATGATCGCGCCGATAACGAACGGCTTTTAATTTTCCGAGACGGGGCGGGCGGATGTTTTTGCAGAAACTCCGCCCAAGCGAGCGCCCGCTCCGGACTATTCTCCCAGAAAGTACGCGCCGGCACCGAGCCAATCGTAAACATTCTCGCTGAGGATCACGTGCTCGCCGCTGCTCGAGAGAACTCCTTTCGCCGACCAGTTCGCGTCACAACCGTGATAGCCGAGGAGGAACGAAGTCGCGAACATCCGACCGCACTAGCGATAGTGTGCGCTCACCTTGTTGTCTTTGGTGATGAATCCGTTTTTGAGCAGAAACGCGCGCGCGGATTTCGCCGACTTGTTAATTTCGTTGCCGGCCTTCTTGATCGCTCTGACTTCGCTTCGGACCTGGGCGGCGCTGCGTTTGGCGATTACGGAGATCATGAATTTCAGTTAAGCCGACTCCGTGCCGCACATGCAAGCTAATAAACCAGCCGAAGCGTCATCGGAATTCATTCCCGCAAATGTCACTGAACATAACGCTGGAAAACTCGATTGCCAGCTTGGCCGGCCTGGCGTTTTAAGCCAACACGTCTCATTCGGGGCTTTGATTTCTAAAGGCACACGTCGCAATTTCGTGGATGCGACGAAACCAAAGAGCCGCCTTCGTGACCGGCGCAAATAAAGGAATCGGGTTCGAAGTGGCGCGCCAACTCGCCCGCGAAGGTTTTCGGGTGTTTCTCGGTGCGCGCAATCGAAGAGGCCGGCAAGGCGGCGGCAGAAAAGCTCAATCATGAGGGAAAAACAAGGGAAACGTTTCCTTCCTTCAGATCGACATCTCCAACCCGGAAAGCATCAAGCGCGCGGCCGAAGAATTTGCCAGGCAAAGCGATCGCCTCGACGCGCTGGTAAACAATGCCGGCATTCTCCTCGATGAAGACAAGGATGTCCTCGCGCTCAGCGCGGAAATGTTTCAGACGACGCTGCGAACCAATACGCTCGGGGCGCTCCTCGTCTCGCAGGCTTTCCTGCCCTTCCTGAGAAAGAGCGACAATCCGCGGATCGTCAATGTTTCCAGCGGCGGCGGACAACTGACCGACGGCGCCGACGGTTGGGCGCCCGCCTACTGCATCTCCAAGACAGCGCTGAACGGCGTCACCGTCCAGCTCGCCGCCGCCCTGCCAGACTTTGCCGTCAATTCCGTCTGTCCCGGCTGGGTGCGAACTGATATGGGTGGCGCAAACGCGACACGTTCCATTGCCGAAGGTGCATCCGGAATTGTCTGGCTCGCGGCGGACGCGCCACAACGCGAAACGGGAAAGTTTTGGCGCGACCGCAAAGTGATCCCGTGGTGATCGCAGTTACCAACCGCCCTGTGCTGCAACCTGTCGTTCAACTGCACTGATTATTCTCTGATAATGGTTGGCGATCTTCTGCGCTTCGCTTGCATCGCTGCATTCTTCGCAAACAAATGCATCGTCCGGGAAGTAACCGTCGCGCAGATAAATTGCGGTATTCGCCCACGACTCCTGTCGCGAGTGCAGTCCATCGAGAATTTGTCCAACGTCGAGACTGTCGAGCTTGAGGTAAAGTTGTTTGCCCATCGTGGGCATAATCACCTGGCCAGGTTCGGATCACTTGCCAAGCCTTTTCTCCTGGCTGCGGCGCAAGAGCGTCTCTAGTTTTTCTGGTGTGGATAAAGTACCGGTGAGATCTCTGAGAACGCCTTCCTCTTCGCGCTTTTGGTACGGCGCTTCGATTGCGGAGTTTCTCGACGCTGCCGATGAAGCTGTGTTGGGAGAGCTTGCGCGAAACTGCGACTTCGCGTTGATCCCAACTCAGCGAGACGCTTGGCTCGCAGCAGATCGAGTTTCTCCGCTCGCAACTCATCGGCCTCTCCGGATCCGTCTTCTTAGAGTTCAATATTCCGCGGATGGGCCGGCGAATCGATGCCGTTCTCGTGATTGGGCCAGTCGTATTCGCAATCGAATTCAAAGTCGGCGAGAAAACGTTCGATCGTGCGGCGATCGATCAGGTGTGGGATTACGGACTGGACCTAAAGAATTTTCACGAGGCGAGTCACGACGTTTCGATTGTTCCCATTCTCGTGGCGACCGAAGCCACGAAATCTCCGCCCCTCGAGCTCCGTGCCGACGCTGACAAACTCTGTCGTCCCATTTTCGTTGATCCGGCGAATTTTCGCGGCGCTGTCGACTTGGCGCTTCGCACAACTGAAGGTGGCGCCGCTCGACCCGCAGATTTGGTCTCGCGCCCCGTACCATCCGACACCGACGATCGTCGAAGCGGCGCGCTCTCTCTATGCGCAGCACTCCGTTGAAGCCATCGCGCGCTTCGACGCCGGCGCGCAGAATCTGCACGTCACGTCTGGACGCATCGAGGAATTGGTTGATGAAGCCAAAGCCAACGGCCGAAAAATTATCTGCTTTGTGACGGGTGTTCCAGGAGCGGGGAAAACTTTGGTCGGCTTGAATCTCGCGACGCGACGCGAGGCTGATCAACCGACGCACGCTGTCTTTCTCTCCGGCAACGGTCCGTTAGTCGCTGTGCTTCGCGAAGCGCTGACACGCGACGAAGTCGTACGCCGGAAGCAACAGGGCGAGAAGGTGAGGAAAGGTGAAGTCGGCGAAAGCGTGAAAGCGTTCATTCAAAATGTTCACCACTTTCGCGATGACGCGCTGATCGATTCCGGCCCGCCAATCGAGCACGTCGTGATCTTTGATGAGGCGCAACGCGCGTGGAACCAGCGCCAAACCGCCAACTTCATGCTCAGGAAAAAGAAGCGGCCCGGCTTTGCGCATTCTGAGCCGGAATTTCTGATCTCGTACATGGACCGCCGTCAGGATTGGGCCGTTGTCGTCTGCCTCGTTGGCGGCGGGCAGGAGATCAACATCGGCGAAGCCGGCATCGATGCGTGGCTTGACGCGGTGAATCGAAGTTTCCCGGATTGGGAGATGTTCATTTCGTCCAGGCTGATCGACAGCGAATACGCCGCTGGAAAGGCGCTCGAAGTCGTGCGGAACCGCCCGCGAGCTCATTTCGACGATTCTCTCCATCTCGCCGTTTCGATGAGATCGTTTCGAGCGGAAAACGTTTCAGCTTTCGTCAAGGCGCTTCTCGATTGTGAAAAGGACCAGGCCAGAACAGCGTTTGCGGAATTGGCCGCACGTTACCCGATCGCAATCACTCGCGATCTCAATGCCGCGAAAGAGTGGGTTCGCTCCCGCGCCAGAGGAACCGAGCGCTACGGCTTGGTTGCTTCGTCAAAAGCGATGCGGCTGAAGCCTCACGCAATCGATATCCGAGTATCGGTTGATCCTGTGCATTATTTTCTGAACGAACGGAACGACACGCGATCGAGCTATTATCTCGAGGACGCAGCAACCGAATTTCAGGTTCAGGGATTGGAACTCGATTGGGTCTGCGTGACGTGGGACGGCGATTTCCGTTTCAATGGATCGGGCTGGGATCATCACGACTTCCGCGGCAATCGGTGGTGCAACATCAACAATTCCGAGAATCGAAATTATCTGCGCAACGCCTACCGAGTTCTGCTCACCCGCGCGAGGCAGGGGATGGTTGTCTTCGTTCCACCCGGCAACGCAAGCGACCCGACACGCGCGCCCGCGTTCTACGATTCGACCTTCAATTATCTGAGGGAGCTGGGAATTCCCGAGATCGCATGACCCGCTCCATCAACGCTCCGCAAAGAACACCAACACTTCAGGTGGGAGTAGCCGGCAAAATGTAGCGCCATCCCGATGCACCGGCGTTTGTCAAGATTGGTTGCCTGCCCCCAATTCTCTGCCACTGAAGGAGCTGACCGATCCACCTTACTGTTAAGTTATGAGTCAGCACCTTGATCTGCGCCAAGTAATACACAATGCGTGCCGCGAGCGTAGCCGAGAAGAGCGTGAGGATACGGACAGCGACGGACTTTGCACTAACGTCGTTTCAGTTCTCGACGAACTTCCCATTCGTTGTGTAGGTGAATGGGCTTACGACAAGATCTACCGGCTCGTTCAGTATTTCGGAATTTTCGCTGGCGGCATGAAGAAGCAGTGGGCCGCACTAAACTATATCGAGATCGGCAGTGGCCCGGGACGGTGCGTAGTCCGCGAAGACTGCACCGAACTAGATGGAACGGCTTTGGCGATCATTCGCAATCCCCGTTTCTCCTCGATTCAGAAAGCGATTCTTGTCGATGCGAGTCCGCGCGTCGCAAAGATATTGGACCAGCGAATCGGGGCCTTGGGTGCTGCTCCCGTCGCTAAGGCGGTCGTTGGCGACTATGAAAACGCATCAATGATCTGCAAGGTTCTCGATGATCTAACGCCTCACTCGCTAAACTTCGTATTTATCGATCCCACCGAGTGTGACGTTCCCTTCGCTACAATCGAACGAATTGTCGATCAGTTGCAGAACGTCGATCTTCTCATCAGCGTCGCTCTAGGAACGGATGTGAATCGAAACATCGTTCCTGCGATTTTGTCGTCAACGCATCTCAGGGCGCGCGAAAAGTATGAACGCTTTCTCGGAGCGCCGGGGTTCTGCACACAGCCGGAGGTAATTGGGTTGGCAAAGCGTTCTGACCACGACGGATTACGGCGAAAATTCGCCGAAACGTACATGGAGCAGCTTCGAAAGCTCGGTTATGTGCACACCGATATTCGTCCCGTTCGACACTACTATTACCTGCTTTTTGCTTCGCGAAGTTCTAAGGGCTTGGAGTTTTGGAAAAAATCTTGTGAAATCGCGCCCGACAACCAGCGGGAATTTCTATAGAGTCGCGAGATGGCTGATCACTCTCACATCGAATGGACGGAGGCCACGTGGAACCCCGTAACGGGCTGCACGAAGGTCAGCGCGGGGTGCAAGAACTGCTATGCTGAGCGGCTCGCGAAACGATTGCAAGCGATGGGAAATCATCGCTACACGAACGGCTTTCGCGTGACTCTTCATTCCGATGCGTTGGATTTGCCGCGGTCGTGGAAAGCTGGTCGACGTGTTTTCGTTAACTCGATGAGCGATCTGTTTCACCGGGATGTTCCACTCCCTTTCATCCAGCGGACCTTCAAGACAATGAGAGAGTGCCCCCAGCACAACTTTCAAATTCTGACGAAGCGCAGCGAACGGATTAGATCGTTGGCTTCCAAAATCGACTGGCCGGCAAACGTGTGGATGGGAGTTAGCGTGGAGGACGCTAACGCACTTTACCGAATCGACGATTTGCGGTGTGTTCCAGCAGCAGTTCGGTTTCTTTCATGCGAACCGTTGATCGGATCGCTCGCCGGAATCGACCTGCAAGGGATTCACTGGGTTATCGTGGGCGGCGAATCAGGGCCGGGCGCGCGTCCCATGAACATTGGCTGGGTGCGCGAGATATATCGTGCCTGTCGGAACCAAAAGGTGCCATTTTTCTTTAAGCAATGGGGCGGAGTCCGTAAACACACGACTGGGCGATTGCTCGGGGGCCGCACCTACGATGAAATGCCGCGATTGATGGCCGCTTGAATACCAAACGAAAGTGAAGCCCAGCATTCGGCGCCGTCGGAAGATGTCCTGGGGAAGCAAAGGGGGTCAGTTCCAAGTATCGACAATACCGACTGACCTTTCGGCGGCTGACTCAAGATTGATGTTGCCGACGAGGCCGGATTCGCGCGTGGTTAGGAATTCGGGATCAGGCAGCAAATCTTGACGAGTCTAGGCTGACAACCTGACGCCACCGCTCGCCACGGCGAGCAGGCTTTAGTGAAACTGAGTAGCGGCTCGGTTTTCATAGCTGGACGTAAAGGTTGAGCCCACGTCCCGAGGCAGAGGTTGGTGGCTCCCTTGGTCAGCCTTCGAGCTCGGTGAGATCGGCCAGATCCTGAGGACGACCGACCGCGCGTTTATTTGCGATGAGCAGCGGTTTGCTCAAGAAGGATACCGGGAGCTTATCCAACTCCGCCCAGACTTTGGTCGCAAAAGCCTCCTCAATGCTGACGCCGGTGATGCTCGTAAGAAGATCAATTCGGTTGGGAGCGCGACCAAGTTGAATGATCTGCTCACGGGTGGTGAAGTCTGAGGCCTTCACTCCTATATCGGCGAAGCCAAATTCATTCAGGACGGCGAGGATTTTTGCGGCGTTCTCTGCCGTCGGCCGAACGAGGATATCCAGATCACCAGTAAAACGAGGCCGCGCGTGAAAGGCGAGGCTGTGCGCGCCGACGATCAAATACTCAACGCCGTGCGAATTTAGTAACGCGATAAGTTCTCTCGAGTCGCTGCTCAGGGCCATGGTTGAGGAGTTCAAGGAGAATCTCGAGACGCGCCTGCGGAGTGAGCTTGTCGTAGAAGTCCCGGTCGGCTTTCTCCGCTTCCTCGAAGCTCCGGAATTTCACAACCTTCTTCTCCATGTCTGAATCTAACATACGGCCGCACGAAAACGAAGCTGAACTCGTTTATCGGCGACGATCTGGCGGTGATCTTGACAAGTCTCCGCTGACGAACTGACGCGACGGTTTTTCGCTCCTGGCATCATGGGCGGCTTGACATCGCCCGGGGCGGCGAGCGACAACAGCGGCGGATGAAATGTCTCAAACGCCTTTTGGCTCGAACCGTGCCTTCGTTCTCGGCCCCGCCGGCTCGCGCTTCGGCTCGTCCATGTCGCACAGCTCCCGCTGGCTCCATTCAGTCTTCGCGGACGCTCGACTTCGGCCGTATTCGACATCGCGCGGCTGAAAGAGGTCATAGGCAAGATTCACACGCCATGACATCACCCAAACGTCTCTTCGCGAAAGCTCCGGAGGGAACGGCCGCGCTGTTCTTCATTCAGATCTTCGCGACGCTCGGCTTCGCCGTCCTCTACTCGACGCTGGTCCTCTACGCGACGAAGCATCTGCAGCTCTCGGTGAAAGTGGCCACGACGTTGATGGGCGTGTTTGGCGCCTTCAACTACGGCCTGCACCTCTTCGGCGGCTACCTCGGCGGCCGTTTCCTCTCGAACCGGAATCTCTTCGTCGGGGGCATGGCGCTGCAGGTCATCGGTTGCGGGTGCATTGCGGTCGGCACGGTCGCGATGTTCTACGTCGGCCTCGCCTTCTTCCTCACCGGCAGCGGTCTCAACGTCACCTGCATCAACATGATGCTGACGCAGCGCTTTACCCCGGAGGATCCGCGCCGCGAAGGAGCCTTCCTCTGGAACTACGCCGGCATGAACGTCGGATTCTTCGTCGGGTTCAGCCGTCGCCGGCTACTTCCAGGGGACCGAGAGCTATGCGAGCCTTTTCATCTTCGCGACGCTCGGCAACTTTGTCGCCATCATCCTCGCCGTGCTCACGTGGAAGACGCTGACCGACCGCAACACACCGCTGCTCGAGGCGACGTCGAAGCAGTTCCGGCTGCGCCTGCTCGCCGGCATCGGCATTCTCCTCGGCCTCGTTCCCGTCGTGTGGTTCATGCTCCAGCGGCCCGACATGACCGAGACGATTATCAAGGGCATCTGCGGCGCGGTCGCGCTCACGCTCATCTACCTCACGGTCCGCCACCCGGATCGCCGCGAGAGGCGGAACATGACGGCCTACCTGATTCTGACCCTCGGCTCGCTGGCGTTCTGGTCGCTCTACCAGATGGCACCGAGCGGCCTGATGCTGTTCGCGGTCCACAACGTCAACCTGATGATCGGCAAGGTGAAGATTCAGCCGCAGTGGATTCAGAACATCAACACCGTCTGCATCGTGGTCGGCGGACCGCTGCTCGCGTCGGCCTTTACCCGCATGCGCGCGCGCGGATGGAGGATCGACATCCCAAAGCAGTTTGCGACGTCGCTGCTCCTGATGGCGCTGGGCTTTCTCATTCTCCCGCTCGGCATCAAGCTGGCCGGCGTCGACGGCAAGAGTGCGTTCGGGTGGCTGTTCATGAGTTATGTGCTGCAGAGCATCGGTGAGTTGCTCATCTCTCCGATCGGATACGCGATGATCGGCAAGCTCGCGCCGAAGCAGTATCAGGGAATCATGATGGGCAGCTGGATGCTCGTGACGGGCCTCGCGTCGCTCTTCGCGGGCGACTTCTCGGGCATGATCCCCGAGCCGAAGGGCACCACCGCGCTCGCGACCAACCCTGAGTATGTGAAGCTCTTCGGCGCGCTCGGCGCGGGCAGCCTCGTGGTCGGCGTCGCGCTCGTCCTGCTCATTCCGTTCCTGCGCAAGCTGATCACCGACAAGGCCGAGATGCCTCCCGAGGACCTGGAGATGACTACGGTCGTGCCGGTGGCCTGAAGCGGCGCGCCCTTCGTCGTAAAACGAGCCGGGCTTTCAAATCAGGACGAAATCGGATAGCGATACTTTGATGAAATTCCTGGCGCCGATCGCGTTCGCTCTCGCACTCATTTCCACTTCATGGGCGGAATCGCCGACTCCCGCGAGCAAGCCTGCGCCATCCCAGCCGCCGGCCTGCGTTGCACCGGAGTTCCGGCAATTCGACTTCTGGCTGGGCAAATGGAAGGTGACGAACCCGCAGGGCAACCAGGTCGGCACAAGCGAAATCAGCCGTGTCTCGGAAGGTTGCGCGATCCGCGAGCAGTGGACTAACAATACTGGACAGGGCGGTACCAGCATTAATTACTACGACGCCAGCGACCATCAATGGCACCAGGACTGGGTCGGGGGCGACGGAACGATTCTGCATTTAAGAGGCGGGCTGAAAGCAGGCGCCATGGTCCTGGTCGGAGAAAGCACGAGCCCCAAGGGCGCAGTCATTAATCGCATTACCTGGACACATCTCCCCGACGGCAAGGTAAGGCAGCAATGGGAGACCTCGACCGACACCGGCACGAGCTGGAAGATTGCTTTCGTCGGGACTTACGAGAAACAAATCTAGCCTGGAGGGAAGTTGGTTTCGCCGTCGGTATCGCATCCGCACATGCGCCGAAAAAAACTGCGGAGGGCGGCCTTGGCGATTGTCGCGACAATAAACTAAAGCGAGCCTGGCGGCTTCAACTGCGAAGCTGTCGGCGGTAACCAATCGCGGCGACGATGAGGGCGGCAAGACCGAGAAGAAGGTAAAGGGCGGTCGTGGCTGGTGTGGCCGTGCCGTAGGTGCCGGCGAAGTCGAGCATCGGGCTGGCGCCCTTATCGTTCACGACGAGGTAGCCGAAGCTGAGGAAGCCGGCGATGAATGTTTTCGGATTCGAGGTGAGCAGGCCGAGCGATGCGGCCATCGCGACGACGAAGAAGATTCCGACGAGCAACGGCCCGACGCGTTCCGGGGTGCGCGTCGCGGTGGCGACGAGCGGGCCGAGGCAAAAGAGCAGGCTCAGGATCGTAATCGAGCCGAATTTCCACCAGAGGAAATTCTCCCGGAGCAACGGAATGGCGCGCAGATTCAAGGTGGTGCCGGCGGAAAGGTCGCGCGTCGCGATGTCGGAAATGACAAGGGCGAGCGCGGTAAGAATGAGCGGCAGACTGGCGACGGGTTTCGCGCCAAGACCGAAGCAGATGGCGCCGATGAGCGCGAAAAGCGCGAGCGGCGAAAGGGTGAGGGTGAGCAGGGCGTCGAGCCAGATGGCGCGGAGGAAAGAAGGGCCGGGCACGATGGGCCGGAGGAGCGCGACGACGCGGCGGCTGATTGGTTTGAGGAAAATCTGCAGACGCCCGATCCAGTTGCGCCGCGATTTTTCGGCGAGCCGGCCAGTGCGAGTGGGATCAAAGCGATGGAAGCAGAGGGTGGCGAGCGGCAGAAGCAGGAGTGGGCCGCACAAGGAAACGAGTCGCGGCAGAATCCAGGCGCGAGGCAGAGTGAGCCCGGGAATGGCAATGGGTGCGTTGTGGGGATTAAAGGGGGAGGCGCCGATCGCGAGACTCTTGGTCTGCATCGTCTCCTGCATCTGGCCGATCATGAAACCGAAGCCGGTGACATCGACAAAATGCGACCAGGGAATTTTCCCGCCGCTGACCTGATCGCCGATGACGAAACCGGTGAATCCCAGCCAGACAAAGAAGTAGAGAACGTCGCCGAGTTTGCCGGCGAGGACGGGGATCGATTCGAAGAGGACCGCGACGGCGGAAACAAAAACCATCGCCGGCGGAGTGAGGAGCAAGTATTGGCGGAGGAAGACGAGCGGTTCGAGCGGCGCTTCACCGCGGACGAGCAGCATGGCCATCGAGCTGAGCATGAAGCCGCCGAGGAAGGTGAAGAGAAAGGCGAGGTTGCCGAGGAATTTTGCGCCGAGGTATTCCGCCGCGCGCATCGGGGTGGAAGCCGCGACAATTCCGCAGCGCGTGACGAGATCGCGACGAATCGTGTTGGCAATGAAGTAGTAGCCGAAAAGGCCAACGAACATCATGCCTAACGAAGCGGTCGCGAGTCCGACCGCGCCGGAGTTATTCAGCGCACGATGATCGTTGATCACGACCAGCGCGCGCCCGCTCGAGGGCGCCGGGACCCAGAGGTAGGCCAGCGCGCTGAGGAGCAGGAAGCAAACGACGGTGGAGACGCGCCGAAAGCGCAGCAGGAAATCGGCGTGGACGATCGCGGCAATGCGGTGGAGTGAACCGCTCATGAAACGGGTGGCGTCTCCGGTGCGCTATTCATGAGAAAGAGAAACGCATCTTCCAGTTCGGGCTCCACGGGCGTGGCGGGAAATTCGGACGCGTCGCCGACGAAACGAATGTGCACTCCATCAGCGCGCCGAATCGAGCTGGAAATTTTCAGCGTGGAGCGTGCCCGCTCGAATTCATCCGACGGGATGACCGCCTGCCAGACGTGACCGGACGCCGCGGTGAGAAGCTTTTCCGGTGAACCGCTGGTGAGAAGCGATCCGTCTTTCATCACCGCAATCTCGGTCGCGATCGATTCGATATCGGAAACGATGTGGGTGGAAAGCAGGACGAGTTTGCCAAAGCCGATCTCGGAAAGAACGTTGCGGAAACGCACGCGTTCTTCCGGATCAAGACCGGCAGTCGGCTCGTCCACGATGACGAGCGCGGGATCGTTGACGAGCGCCTGCGCAATGCCGAGACGCTGTTTCATTCCGCCGGAAAATCCGCCGAGCGTGCGATCGGCGACGCCGTGGAGATTGACCATCTCGAGCATTTCACCGACACGCTTGCGCGAGCGCACGCCTTTGAGCGCGGCGAAGTAGGTGAGGAACTCGCGCGCGGTCAGGTTATCGTAAACGCCGAAGTCCTGCGGCAGGTAACCGAGCTGGCGGCGCAACTTGTTAGGCCGTTTGACGATGTCGATGTCTTGAAAAAGGATGCGTCCGCCCGTCGGCCGGGTGACGGTCGCGATCATCTGCATGAGGGTGGTCTTGCCGGCGCCGTTCGGCCCGAGCAAACCGATGACGCCCGACTGGAGGTCGAGCGAAAGATCGCGCACGCCGTAGTTACCGGCGCGGAACCGCTTTGAGACCGATTCGATTTTGAGCATGGCAGCGGTCTGTCCGTCCTCGCTCGTCATGCCCTGCTTCAGGGAGAGAACGCGAGCAGAAAATTGGGGGCTGAGGTTGGACGCCTCAACTTCACGCTCCCCGGCCAGGCATCACTTGAGGCGGATCGATTTGTTCGGCTTGGCTCTTTCGCTCGCGGCTGTGGAAAGAAGCGCGGTTGCCGAAGGTCACGCCGCGCCGAAGGAAGCGGAGAGTAGCAAGGCGAAAGTGAAAGATGTATGGAGGAATCGCGTGACCAACCACGTCGTTCCTGAGCTTCCAACGAAGAACAAGCGCACCGATCTCTGGCTGCTAATCGCAATCGCGGCGGCGACGGTCGCGGCGCATTGGCTCACAGGCGGGCGCTACGGTTTTCATCGCGACGAATTGGCGACGCTCGACGATGCGCGTCATCTCGCCTGGGGTTACGTCGCTTATCCGCCGGTCACGCCGTTTTTCGGTTGGCTGTCGCTGCAGCTCTTCGGCACTTCGCTCGCCGGGTTCCGCCTTTTTGCTTCGCTCGCGGACGCGATCGCGATCGTTCTCGCCGGGTTGATCGCGCGCGAGCTCGGGGGCGGCCGCGGCGCCCAGTTGCTCGCCGCCTGCGCGACCATGCCGTTTGCTCTCGCGGCCGGCGCCCTCATGCAATACGTCTCGTTTGATTATCTGGCCTGGGTGGCGGTGGCATATTTCGTGGCCCGCCTTTGCCGGAGCGGTGATCCGCGCTGGTGGCTGGCGATCGGCGCGGCCATCGGGTTCGGGATGTTGAGCAAATACAGCATGCCGTTTCTGGTCGCGGGCCTCGCGGTGGGTTTCTTCACCAGCGAGTTGCGGCGGCAACTGCGGAGCAAATGGCTCTGGCTCGGTGCCGCCCTGGCGCTCTTGCTTTTCCTGCCAAATTTTCTCTGGCAATGGCGCCACGATTTTATCTCGCTCGCTTTCCTGCAGCACATCCACGCCCGCGATATCCGGATTGGTCGGACCAGGACTTTCCTGCCGGATCAACTCGAGATCACGCTCCTGGCGTTGCCGCTCGCGCTCGCCGGAATCTATTTCTATTTCTTCACGGAACGTGGACGCCGTTTTCGCGTGCTGGGGTGGATGTTCCTGGTGCCGCTGGTCCTGTTTCTGGTGGCCAAAGGCCGCGGATACTATTTGGCGCCGGTTTATCCGATGCTCTATGCCGGTGGCGCGGTCGCTCGGCGAAAGCTGGCTGCAACGTTGCGGGCGCGGCTGGCGAATCGCGGTGACCTCGCTGGCGTTCGTCGCGCTGCTCCTCAATAGCGCGCTCGTCGCTTCAGTTTTCCTGCCGATTGCGCCGGTCAATTCTCCCTGGTGGAAAGAGATGGTGCAGGAGAACGGAGATCTGCGTGAGGAAATCGGGTGGCAGGAACTGGTCGAAAACGTGGCCCGGATTCGCGATTCGCTTTCGCCCGAAGACCGGGCACGGGTCAAAATCTTCTGTGGTAACTACGGCGAAGCGGGCGCGATCAATCTTTACGGGCCGCGTCACGGATTGCCGCCGGCGATTTGTCCGGTCAACTCTTTCTGGGAACGCGGCTACGGCGATCCGCCGCCCGAGCTTCTGATCGTGCTCGGAAGGTCGGCCAGAGATTTGGAAGGGCGACTTCGATTCCGTGGAATTAGTCGGTCACATCACTAATCGCGAAGGCGTGGCCAACGAAGAAACCAGCGATCACCCCGATATTTTCCTTTGTCGCCACCTCCGGTCGCCCTGGCCGGAAGTCTGGAAAAAAATTCGGCATTTTGGTTAGCGGCTCTTTTTTGAAGGACGAAGGCAAGAGGACTGACGGGCAGAATCGCGTTGCAGGCGGCGGCAATTTTGGAGAAAATCATCGCGCCTATGAGTGCGGACAACCAGATCGACTACATCGAGTTTCAAGCGGCGGACCTGGCGGCGACGAGGACTTTCTTCAAGCAGTTGTTCGGATGGAAGTTCACCGATTACGGGCCAGACTACACGTCCTTCGAGGATGGGCGGATCGCGGGTGGCTTTAGTCGCGCCGCGAAACGCTCCACCATTAAATCGGGCGGAGTGCTGGTAGTGTTCTATCATCCGCGGCTGGAAGAAGTGCGTCAGCGGGTCATCGATCTTGGCGGCCGCATCACGGCCGACATCTTTTCATTTCCGGGCGGGCGACGGTTCCACTTTGCCGAGCCCAGCGGAAACGAGTGCGCGATCTGGTCGGAAGATCCGGGCGCATCAGAGAGAAGTTAGAAAAGGTCGGAGCGGCAATTCTGCTGCTGACTTCGTCAGGCCGGGATCGCGGCATTGGCGCCGACGAGGTCGGCGCGGGTGAAAAGGGCCACGACTTTGTGACCGTGCTTTTCGATCGCCTCCCGTCCGCCTTCTTCTCGATCCACCAGAACCAGCACAAAGGCCACCAAGCCTCCCGCGTTCTCGACAGCCTCTATCGCCTGCAGCGTCGAGCCGCCAGTCGTGATGACATCATCGATAACCACAACGAGGTCGCCTTTCTGGAAATTGCCTTCGATCAATTTCTGCCGCCCGTGTGCTTTCACGCTCTTGCGCACGACGAAGGCCTGGAGAAGGGCGGGTGGCTCGTCCGAGAGCGCTCCGAGGGCGATACTCACCGCGATCGGGTCGGCCCCCATCGTCAGGCCACCGACGGCATCAATCTGGCCACCGGGTTTGGCATTCTCTTTGATTAGCTTCCAGCCCACTTGTCCGATGAGCCGGGCGCCCCGCGGATCGAGGGTCGTGAGTCTGGCATCGATGTAGAGGTCGCTCTGCGCCCCGGAAGCGAGGGTGAAATTTCCCCGGCAAACGGAATTCCTGATCAATATGTCGAGCAATTCCTGCTCGTTAGGCTCTCGCTTCATTCAAGGCGTCCTGGCGTGCAGGGAAACAACAGAACAGGCTGGCAACCTGCTCTCCCCACTCACTTCATTCGATCGAAAGTCTTCTGCAGAATGTCAATGTCGCTCGGGTTACCGAGTTTTTCGCGGGTGCTATCGATCCATTTTTTCTCGAGGGCGTTCTTCGTCGGTCGATCGTTTTGGTAGAAGACGCCGAAGACGCCGGGGAACGGGATCTGCGCCAGCTTGTAGGCGGCGAGCTCGTCGGTGACGTCGTGGCGGAGTTCGTCCTCGGGGGTGTTGTCCCATTTCTTTTCTTCGACTAACGAGAAGGCGCCGCCCTTGCGCGGGTTCGCGGGGTCGAAGGCGCCGGGAAAAATTCGACGCATTCGCTCAGGCATTCGATGACGGAGAAGCCCTGGTGATCCATCGCGCGCTCGATCATCTGGATCATGTGGTTGACCTGCGTGGCGTGCGTGCGCGCGATGAAGGTGGCGCCGGCGCAGATGAGTTGTTTCATCGGGTTGACCGGCTGGTCGATCGCGCCGGTCGGGTCGGTCTTCGATTTGAAACCAATCGGCGACGTGGGCGAGGTCTGCTTCTTCGTCAGGCCATAGACAAAGTTGTCCATGATGACGTAGGTCATGTTGATGTTCTTGCGCGCGCCGTGATTGAGATGGTTGCCGCCGATGGAGAAGCCGTCGCCGTCGCCGCCGAAGAGAAAGACGTGCAGGTCGGGCCGGGCCAGGCTGATGCCGCGAGGCGAGCGGGACGGCGCGGCCGTGAATGAAGTGCGCGCCGTAGCCGTTCACGAAATAGGGGAAGCGCGATGAACAACCGATCCCGGCGAGGGTGACGATCTTCTCGTGATCGAGCTGCCGTTTCTCGATCACTTTGTAATAGGAGGCGAGGACGGCGAAGTCGCCGCAGCCGGGACACCAGGTCGGGTGGTCGGCGGTGACGGCTTTCTTGGTGAGTTTCTCTCTTGGCGGTTCGGCGGTCAGTGTGTCGGTGCTCATTGGTGAAAATTCAAAAGGGAAGAATTAGGAAAGCAGGAAATTGGATAGGTAGGAGGCCAGAGGATTTGGTTCGTTATTTCTGGCTTCCAGATTCAAAGTCTGTTCCTGCGTTCCTCATTCAAATGATTCATCCTAGCCGACTCCCTGCGGGACGACTTCTTTCAAGGACCTCACATTCTCGGCTGAGGTATCAGTGTGAACGATGGGGAGGCCCTCGCGCGGAATATTCCGGGCGGCAAACGAGCGTCCTTCGAAAACGCGTTCGAGTATTTCTTTCACGCGGAAGGTGAGACCGTCCGTCTTGGTGGCGCTTTCGATTTTCGGTTCGCAAAAGCGGGCGCGGAGAATGGTGGCCAGCTGGCCGAAACCGTAGAGGCCCTGGTCGTTCATTTCGACGACGACGATGCGTTTGAATCTGGCGAAGATTTTTTCGAGACCGTTCGGCAACGGGTGGACGTGGCGCAGATGCAGCGCGCCGGCCTTCTCGCCATGTTCGCGCGCAAGTTTTACCGCGTCGTGGATCGGCCCGTAAGTGGAACCCCAGCCGACGAGCAGCGTGCCGCCATCCTGATCGCCATAGACTTCCGGCACCGGGATTTCCTCGGCCAGCTTGCGCAATTTGTTGCGGCGTTTCGCCGTCATGGCCATGTGCAACTTCGGGCTGCCGGTCGGATGGCCCATCTCGTCGTGCTCGAGTCCGGAGACGAGCGGATATTTCCCGTCGATCATCCGCGCGCCGGGCGTGGCATGTTGCGTGATCTGATCGACCGCATAGGGCTTGAAGCCAGACGCGCGCGGCGAAAGATCCAGTTTCGGGTCGATCATCAAATCCTTCAGCTCCGGTTCGTCGAACGCTTCGATCCGTGTCGCCAGAGAAGTGTCGCTCAAAATAAAAACCGGCGTGCTGTATTTGCGGGCGATGCGAGCCGCTTCGATCGCAGTGTAGAAGCAATCCTCCACTGTCGCGGCCGCGAGAACGACGCGCGGGCTGTCGCCGTGCCCGCCGTAGATCGCCTGGTACAAATCGCTCTGCTCGACGTTAGTCGGGAGGCCCGTGCTCGGTCCGCCGCGCTGCACGTTGATGATGATGAGCGGCATCTCCGACATGGACGCCCAGCCGATCGCTTCGGTCTTGAGCGAGATGCCGGGACCGGCGCTGCCGGTAACGGCGAGGTAGCCCGAGAAAGAGAAGCCGAGCGCGATCGAGACCGCGCCAAGCTCGTCCTCGGCCTGCACGAAGATGCCGCCGTATTTCGGGAGTTCGCCCCGCAAAATTTCCATGACGGACGACCAGGGCGTGATGGGATAACCGGCGCCGTAACGCACGCCGGCGGCGATCAATCCGTAGGCGAGGGCCTGGTTGCCATCCATCGTGATCTGCGCGCGATCGCCCTCCTTGGGCATCGTCACCTCAAATTTATACTGCTTGCGTCAGGACGTTGCCGACCGGGTAGGCATATCCAGCCGTAAACGCCATGATGGCGGTGTTGGCGATGCTCGCATCTTTGCCGGCGAATTTTTCGTTGATCAGCGTCGTCAGCTTCTCGATATCGAGATTAAAAATCTTCGAGATCAGGCCGAGGACGAAAATGTTTTTGCCTTTGTCTTTCGCCGTCCCGCCCAGCGCCTCAACCGTCAGTCCGGTGATCGGCACGCCGACGTAAACGAAACGTTTGTCGTCAAGGTTCGGCTCGACGTTGTCGGAATCGTAAAGCAGGACGCCGCCCTCTTTCAAAAAGCCGATGTGGTCCTGATAACTGTGCTGATAGAACGCGACCAGGAAATCGGCTTCATCTCCCGCGGAAAGAACTTCGCCCGTGCCCATGCGGACCTGGAAGATCGATGGCCCACCGGAGATGGTGGCGGGGATCGTCATGTAGGTCATGACGTCCTGGGCGCTGCGGCCGGCCAGTCGCGCGAGGAAAGCTCCCGCGCTTTGAATGCCATCCTGCGAATCTCCCGCGAGGCGGATGACGGCGTCGTTGATGCTCTCGGGGCGAAGATCGGCGCGCTCAGGCGAGCCGGTGGCTTGATTGGCTTCGGGCAGAGTAGGAGTTGGATTCACGCAGCGATTAGGGTCCGTTAAAATGACAAGTTTAGCCGGGTACTCTTAGGCAATGATGCCGGGATTGCCAGCGCGAATGCGACCGAGCAGAGACGTTTTGCTGGTTGCCCCGCCCAAAAGCCGGCGGATCGCTCGTTCGAATGTCCTCCGGATCGGTTTACGGCGGACTTCGGAGTGCTCTTCGCGCCATCGGATGAGGGCTCGGGATTGGTCAGGAACTCCCGCGGTTGAGAAGACGAATCTGCCGGCCCAGAGTTCGAGTTTCGCTTGCTCCGCAATTCCCTCTGCCCGTCAGTGAGCAGCGATGGGCGGCCTCGTCGTCAAACCTCGCGCGCGAATCTTGCATGGACACGATTGGGTGTTCAGCGGCGAGGTCCTGAAGGTATTTGGGAGTCCCGCCGACGGCGATGTGATTTCGCTCAAGGATGGCCGCGACCGCCTTGCTCGGGAGCGCGATCTACAACTCCAAGTCGCAGATTGTGGCGCGGCGGTTTTCGCGCCGGAAACAGGACCTCGATCTCGATTTTTTCCAGCGTCGAATTGCGCAGGCCGATCGAATACCGGGCGCGCCGCGAGATCGAGCCGCGACTCTGCCGCCTCGTCTGGAGCGAGAGCGACGGACTTCCCGGGCGTGATCGTCGATCGCTACGGCGATTGTCTCGTGCTCCAAACGCTGACGCTCGCGATGGATCAGCGAAAGGAACTTATCGTTAGGGCGCTGGAAGATTATTTTTGTAGGGCAAGCGCTCCGCTTGCCGAGAGAAACGAGGCAGGCGGAGCGCCCGCCCTACAAATCATCGAGCGCAACGATGCGCCGGTGCGGCGCGCGGAAGGAATGGAATTGCAGAGCGGCCTCTTGCGCGGCGACGCGCCTAACGAGATCGAGATCGAGGTCGCCGGATTGAAATTGCAGATCGACCCGCTGCATGCGCAGAAGACCGGTTTTTATCTCGATCAACTGCCGAATTATGCGCTCGTCGCCCAGCATGCCAAAGGGACGGCGCGTCCTCGATTGTTTCGCCAACCAGGGAGCGTTCGGGCTGGCCTGCGCCCGCGCCGGCGCGCGCGAAGTCGTCGGCGTGGAAGCGGGCGCGGAGAGCGTCCGCGCCGCCGAACAGAATTCGGCGCGCAATCAATTGCCGGTGCGCTGGGTCGAGCAGGATGTTTTCCAGTTCCTCCGCGCGGCCGAGAAAGCCGAAGAAACATTCGACCTGATCATCCTCGATCCGCCGTCATTCACGAAAAGCAAAGGGCGGCTTGCACGACGCCTTGCGCGGCTACAAGGAACTGCACGTTCGCGCTTTCAAGTTGCTTTCGCCTAACGGAATGCTGGCGACGTTTTCCTGCTCGCATCACGTCGGCGCGGAAATATTTGAGAAGATGATCGCCGACGCCTTGGTCGACGCGCGCCGCTCCGCCCGGCGCTTGCGGCGTTACGAGCAGGCGCTCGATCACCCCGTCCTCCCGACGCTGCCGGAGACCGAGTATTTTCGCGGGATGCTGCTCGAGATGATGCCCGGTCGTTAGGCACTGGGTTCAACCGGGCGGTCTCGAGAGAATGAGGATCCGCTCCTCGTTGGTTCGCCACAAGTAGGGCTTCATGGGAGAAGCTACCGCGCCGAATTTCGCCCGCGGCGTGAACGACGAGGTCGCGGACCGAGGCTGGAAGGAGCCAGTAATCAGATAATCGAATTCCTTCCGTTGCAGCAAAGCCAAAGCATCATTCCATGGAACGACCTGCACCGAAGCGCCGATCCGATTCAGCTCGCCTGGCAGAAAAGCAAGTTCTGCAATCGCGAGCACGCGGTCACTTTTCCGAACCCGTTCCCGTAACCAGTCCACTGCCCGGATGCGGCTATCGCGGTGGGATATTCGTTTTTGCATCCCCTGATAAGAGGACACTCCTGAAGTGATGATGATCGCGCCGATGACCAGCGCGATGGCCGCCTTCCAAAGCGCTGCTCGCCTGCGGCCGGCGGCCCACTGAAGAGCTTGATCGAAGGCCAGCGCGGCCGCGATACAAAGCAGCGGAACCAGCGGCAGGAGATTTCGGAAGGGTTGAAAAGGTTTCGCGATGAAAAGGCCGACCAGAAGAGTTCCGAAAACTATCCAGCCGAGTGCCAACGCTCGACCATTCTCCGAACGAAGCATGAGCAGCAATCCGGCGACGCCAGCAATGATCAGCGGCCAGCCCACCTCAAAGCGAGACACAGCCTGCCCAAAATATCCAAGCGCCGAAGTCATCGTGCCATAATCATGGGCGGCCGCCGCGACCTCCCGGAAGACGGCATCAGGTTTGAAGACCACGGCGGGCGCCATCGAGGTCGCGGCGAGGCAGAATCCAACACTCGCCAGCATCAGCAGGCGAAGGCGGCCGGTCCTGCTCACAGGCAAGGCGACAATCGTCAACGCGACCGCGGCGAAGACCACTGCCACCGTATATTTGGAAGCAAAGACCAGTCCGGCCGCCGCACCGGCACAGATCGCGCGCCGCGTCACCTCGCCTCCTTCGCCCGTTGCGGCCTCTTGCACCAAACGACTGCAAAAGTAGAGCGACCAAAGAGCAAAAAACGTCGCGAAAGTATCGACAATGACGTTAGACGCGCGACTAACCAGGGCCGGGCAGGTGGCGACAAGAATCAACGATAATTGTCCGGCTCGGTTTCCCGCCAGATTGCAGGCTAACGAACCCGCCAGAACCACGGTCATGACGCTCAGAAGAACCGCCACGAATCGTCCGGCAACGATCAAGGCCGGAGGAGAGATGAGATCATAATCATCGCCCTCGGAAGTGTGCAGATCTCGATCTCGCGGTAAATCCCTGCGAAAGCCATGCCCGTGTCCAAGTCGATAGACCGGCGAATAAGCGATCAAGGTGGCTACCGTGAGGTAGGCCGGAAGCGAAGGATAACGGTACCACCTCGTGTCCAGGCTGCGGTGGTTCAGCAGGTCGATCGACTGATGCAGCACATAGCCCTCATCGATGTAATCGATGTACGGCAGTCCTGAACCAATCGTCGGTGCTCGCAAAAGCACCGCGATGAGGATGGCGCCGGCCGTGCAAATTCTGGGGAGCAACCTGGCAGCGTCGGTGAGGAATTGTTCCCTGAGGCGGTTCACTGCCTGATATAGGTCGCCCCGGATCGCGAAATCAATTCCAATTCCGATGGTGATTTTTCGGAAGCAATTTTCAATGCGATCCGGCAATCGATCGCGCGCAATTGCGCGCGTCGGCGAGCGAAATGCGAAAATCAGTCGTGAAAAATCTGGAATTCTTCGAGCGGCCATTTAATATCCCCGGCGTAGCATCCGCCGCACGAAAAGCCATGCCTGAACGCATCCGTCCGATCGAACAAATGCTCGAACTCAACGAAGAGGACGGTGTCAGCACTGAGCACCTCGATTCGCAGGTGCAGAAAGCGCAGGAACAGTTGCTGCAGCTCAAGCGCCAGCAGGAACAGATCGAAAAGCAAAAGCGCGAACTCGAGGAGTTGAGCCGCCGCCAGGAGGAACTGGAGCGCGGACGCGCCGAGATGACGGACAAGCTGACCCGCTCGCTCGTCGTGCTTGAGCGCGAAGCCTCCGACGCGCAGAAAAAAATGGAGCAACTCCGCGCCACGCGCGAGAGTTTCGGCCAGCATCTCGAGCTGCTCGAGACGATCGATCCGCGGAGCTGGAACCCGGCAGACCTGAACAAGGAATTGAGCAGGGCCCTGAGCACGGTGGACGATGCGCGAGCCGAGTATAGCCAGCAGCGGAGTCGCCTGCAGGCGACGGCCGACGCACACGAGAGCGTGCCTTTGCCCGAGACCAGCAGTGGCTTCGAAAGCAACGGCGGGATGGCGCATTCCTTCGGCCAATGGCTGAAGATCGGTCTTGCCTTCACCCTGCCTTTGATCATTTTCGGGGCGATCGCGCTTTTCGTTTTCTTCTACCTGAGCGGCCCGAGTCGTTAGGCGGACCATGGCACGCCGACGCGCTCGCTCCAACACGCCGCTCGACCAGAAGCAGCAGGAACTCGCCCGACTCGAAGAGGATTTGCGCAAGCAGATGGACGACCTCCAGCGCCTGATCGAGGAAGCGCCGCGCGTCGCGGAGGAAAAGACGCGACGGGACCGCGAAGTGCTGCTGCAGCGCGCCAGCGAAGGCCGCAATCGCCTCGATGTCTCGATGGCGTTGCAGGATAAGCGCTTCGGCGAATACACCTCGGAGAACCGTCGGCCGCGCTCGCTCCGAAAGCAGCGGAGCGAAGGCCGGTTGCTCTTCGTCGTGCTCGTGATCGCGCTTTCCATTGCGATCGTCTGGATCGCCACGCATCTGCCTATCTGAGCAGGTTCTGTCGCGGCCCCGTTAGGCGACGGCTGCCAACTGTGCATCGCGCCGCCGCACGATGATCAGCGTGACGAGTGCGGCGAGGGCGCAGATGCACGCCCCGATCGCGAGCGTCGCGGAAGTTCCGATGTAGTGCGCCAGGGCTCCGGCTTCGAGGCTGCCGAAAGGAATCATCCCCCCGAAGATCAACGCCCAGATTCCCATCACCCGTCCACGCATTTCGTCGGGCACGATGGTCTGCACCGTGGTGTTGGAAGTGGAAAAGAAAAGCATCATCCCGAACCCGGTGCCGGCGAGGCAAAGCATCGCGATCGTCAGGTTGCGATTGAACGAAAAAATCAGGAGCATCAGGCGAAAAGAGCCAGACACCGCCGAAGGCGAGCTTGCGCGGGGAAATGCTGGTACCAAACGTCGCCGTCGTCAGGGCGCCGATCAGCGCGCCGACGCCGCTCGCGCCTAACAAGAATCCGTAGCCTTGTTCGCCGAGGTGCAGAACGTCGCGCGCGAAGGCCGGCATCAGCACCGAGTACGACCAGCCGAAAATCCCGACGATCGCGAAGAGCGCGAAAATGGTCCGGACCCGGATGTGATTCCAAACGTAGCGAAAGCCTTCGAGTGATTGGGCGAGCGCGCCGCCTGTCGCCGCGCTCGGCGCCGTGCGAAGGGAGGCGCATCATGAAGAGCCCGGCGAGCACGGCGAGAAAGCTGACGCCATCGATAAAAAAGCAGAGAGCGATCCCGACTTTCGCCATGAGGAAGCCCGCGATGGCGGGACCGACGATCCGCGCGCCGTTGAACATCGCGCTGTTGAGCGAGATCGCATTCATCAAGTCCTCGCGGCTCGCGATCTCGACGACGAACGATTGCCGCGCCGGCATATCGAAGGCCATCGCGACGCCGCCAAATAGACCAAGGACAATAATCTCCCATGGCCGGATGAGCCCCGACCCGACCAGCCCCGCAAAAACAAACGCGAGAATCATCATCGCGCTTTGGGTCCAGAGGAGAACGGAGCGTTTCGGGAAACGATCGGCTGCCCAGCCGCCCCAGGCGGCGAAGACAAGCATGGGCGCAGTGCCGGCGGCGGCGACTATGCCTAACAATGCCTTGGAACCAGTCAACTGGTAAACGAGCCAGCCCTGGGCCGTGCTCGTCATCCAGGTGCCGATGAGAGAAACCAGCTGACCCCAAAAGTAGAGCCGGTAGTTGCGATACTGGAAAGCGGAGAAGGTGTTCCGCCACGACACACCGCCGGTCGCGACGCGCCGCGGGCGGCCGGTCAGATCCTCCGGTACGTTGGCGGTGCGTTCCATTCCTGTTCCTTTCATCATCGCTGCACAGATTCGCGGGCGGGGATCTTCTCGTCTGGTTTCGCAACCAAACCAAGCGCAGAAATTCCAGCAAACGAAGGGCGCGCTGATGCTGCCGGCAAAGCCAATCAACCGCCCGCTTACGAAACATTTAGGCATGCATTTCCTCGATCGGGCAGATGCCGGGCGATTTCTCGCCCGGGAGCTGATGCGCTTGCGCGATGCGCCCGACCTGATCGTGCTCGCGTTGCCGCGCGGCGGTGTGCCGGTCGGTTACGAGATCGCGCGCGCGCTCCATGCGCCGCTCGACGTCTTCGTCGTGCGAAAATTGGGAATGCCGGGGCGGGAGGAACTTGCGATGGGCGCGCTCGCCCCGGGCGGTGTGCGGGTTCTCAACGCCGAGGTGGTGAGCGCGCTTGGCCCACATGCGGAGGAAGCGATCGAGTGCGCGATGCAGCGGGAAACCGAAGAGCTTCGCCGCCGCGAGGAGCGCTATCGCGGCGATCGCCCCTTCCCGAATCTTGCGGGCAAACTGGTGGTGCTGGTGGATGACGGACTGGCGACGGGCGCAACAATGCGGGCGGCCGCGCGGGCGGTCCGGCAACGCCAGCCCGCGCGATTGATCATCGCAGTGCCGGTCGCGGCGGAATCGAGTTGGCGCGAAATGCGGGCTGAAGCAGACGAAGTCGTCTGTGCTTTCATTCCCGAACCGTTTTTTGGAGTTGGCCAGTTTTACGAGGACTTCAGCCAGACGACCGATGAGGAAGTGCGGGCACTGCTGGCCGATGCCAGAGCAGGAGCGGAGGCGGAGCCGCCTAACGAATAGCGATCGCTACGGTCGCAGATTTACCGCCAAATCGCGGACGATTTCTATTTTTGTCAGCCAGGATCTTCTCTGCGTTCTCTGCAGTGAAAGAGTCCAAACCGGAACCGTGAAATGTTAGAGATGATCGGTTAAATGTCCTATCGCTCGCCTAGCTTTTCTCCTTCATCGCGCAACGAAGGACAGGTTTTGCCAATCCGTCCAAGCCTTCATGCCGCAGGTGGCCTGCGACATTCCATTGCCAGAAACATGGTCAGGCACCAGTGTGCCCGTGCGTCACGGAAACCAGATGTCCGGCAAGACCTCGCAAAAAGCTCGGCCCCGAGGAGTCGGGCGCCTACCACGCCAGAAAGCACGCAAGCGATCGATCATCGCCTTTGAGATGGTCCGGCTTGATCGTGCCTCGGTCGAGCCGATTCACCAGCAGCTTTACCGTCAGATTCGGCAGGAGTTGGAAACCGGTAGCTTCGGCAACGGTTCCTGGCGCCTTCCATCTTCGCGTGCTCTCGCGGCTGATCTAGGGATCTCGCGCTTTACGGTAAAGCTGGCTTTGGAGAGACTTCGGACCGAAGGTTACCTACGCTCAATGCTCGGTTCGGGCACTTTTATCGCAGAGTTATCGCCCGAACATTTCATGAAGGCGCTCGCGGCCAAGAGTCGGCCGGAAAATGGTCATCCCGTTCGGCTATCGAAACGCGTCGAGCAACTGCCAGATAAGCGAAGCGGAAAGCAACTTAACGCCGGGATAGCTGGTCCGCCCGGCACGATGCTGGTGCCGGGAATCCCCGCGGTAGATGAGTTTCCGCTCGCCACATGGGAGCGGCTTCGGACCCAGGTGTTAGACCGCAAAGGCGTCCACTTATTGCGCTATGCCCCGAGTCGCGGTGAGCTCGACCTGCGAAAAGCAATCGCCGCCTATCTATGTGACTTCCGCGGAGTGCGCTGCGGTCCCGATCAAATCGTGATCGTGAGTGGGATGCAACAGGCAATGATGATTACTACCATGGCTCTGGTTAATCCGGGAGAGCCAGTATGGCTTGAAGACCCTGGCTATAGTCAGGCCCGCAATGTGTTTGGGTTCGGGGGCGCTGCGATTGTCCCACGGCCGGTCGATCACGAGGGATTAGTGATCGACATGTCCTTAACACGTCCCCCTCCCCGAATCATTTACACGACTCCTTCGGCTCAATTCCCGCTGGGCATGACCATGAGTATCAAGCGACGGACTGAGTTGATCGCGTTCGCGCGCGAGCGAAATGCCTTCATATTCGAAGACGATTATAACTCAGAGTTTTGGTTTACCGGGCCACCCATGCCATCCTTGCAGGGCACTGATAACTCCGGACATGTTCTTTATGCCGGAACGATGAGCAAGATTCTCTACCCCTCGTTGCGTCTGGGGTATCTGGTCGTTCCCGAAAGACTGATCGAACCGTTCATCAAGACCAAGAGCGTCATGGATCAACATTCTTCGCCCATCGACCAGGCCACGCTTGCGCGTTTCATTACCGAGGGGTTTTTCCTCAGTCACGTAAGACGAAGTCGTCAATTGTATTCGGAGCGGCGTGAGTTTTTCGTCGAGGAATTTAACCGGCTTCTGAAGGACCATTTTCGGCTACAGGTGCCGGAAGCAGGCCTTCATTTGGTCGCGTGGCTTTGCAACCCGGAAGACTTTCCCCTGATCTGTCGCTTCTCCGAGACCAGTGGGGTTCGTCCGAATCGGCTCTCATTCTTCTGCATCAAGGCCAGATTGGATCCGGCCTTTGTTTTTGGCTTTGCGGCTTGGACGAAAAGACAAGTTCGCGAAAGTTTGCTCAAGCTGGCTGCGTTATTGGAGCGAGGCAGTTTGTCGGCTCCCATTAAACGGTAGTCGACTTATTTGGCGGGCCCAGCGCCCGTGGCCAAACGCAGAGTGGGCCGGTGGTTCTGCGCGAAGTGGGTCTGGCCGCCCGGCGGTAATTATCGGATGACCAGGCATGCGCCTAACGGCCACACGCATCGCTCATGCCCTCGGCAGCCATGGATAATCTGGCCGACTTTCCGATCAATCTCGGGCAACGCCGGGTCGCCATCCTGGGCTTCGATGGAGTCGCGGCGCTCGATCTCACCGGTCCGCTCGAGGCGCTGAGCATGGCGCGATTTCCGGGTCCGCGAAGGGCGTCATTGCCCTGCTACAAGCCCATGATCCTCGGCTTGGCAAAAAACAGCTTTACCTCAGAATCCGGATTGGTTTTCAAGGCCGACGCCATCGCGGAATCGGCTGACTCATTCGACACAATCCTGATTCCCGGAGGAAGAGGGCTGCGCCAACCAGAAACGTTGCGGACGCGCGGCTAACTGGCTCGCCGCCCGCGCGGAATCAACTCGACGCATCGCCTCGATCTCCACCGGCCTTTATGCACTCGCGCAGAGCGGGCTGGTCGATGGAAGGCCGGTTGTCACCCACTGGCGTTTTTCCAGAGACGTCGCGCAGCGTTTTCCAAAACTGCGCGTTAATCCGACGGCGGCCTTTCTCAAGAACGATCGGTTTTATTCTTCCGCTGGTGGCACGGCAGGTGTGGAGATGACGCTCGCCTTGATCGAAGAAGATAATGGCGGTCACGTTGCCCGTGCGGTAGCACGCGAACTGGTCATGCGACTGCGTCCGCCGGGCGAGTCGGTCGAACTCTTCGAGATTGCCAATTTCCAATCCGATCCCGCAGAACGCGTCACTGATCTTCCAGCATGGATTTCTATCCACTTGCACGAGCGGTTGACGGTGGAAGCATTGGCGGAAAGGGCCTGTCTCTGCCCCCGCCACTTCAGTCGCCTCTTCAAACAGGTCTTTAACTGCACTCCGGCCGACTTTGTCGAAGAATTGCGCCTGAGCGAAGCGCGACGCCGACTTCTCGGCTTGCGCAGTACCGTCGAGAGCGTCGCGGAAAGCGTGGGGTTTAAGAGTTCGGATGCTTTCCGCCGCGCCTTTGAGCGCCGTGTGGGCGTGACGCCGACTGCCTTTCGTCGCCACGCTGGCAGCTCGGCGGACAGCGCAGCTTCAAGCAAAGTCGTCGGGCCTGCGCGTCAACTCGCGCACAATGCCCACGGCTACCCGAAGCAGATCGCAGCGTAAGTGCCCGGAGGATTCCACGGCCAGTCTTGTTCGGAACCGATCGCCCGTCGCGCTCGACGAGTAGTATTAGGACGACTCCTGATTCCGCGCGTTAGGCGAACCTGCCTCTACAAGGCTCGTCTCACCGCCCGCCGCACGGTCTCGGTAATCCAACCGTAGATCAGGTGCGAGGCGAGCGCGTAAGCGTGAGTCGTCAGGGGAATTTCCTTCGGAGGCTTTGACAATCCGGTCGCGGTCACGGCCAGTTCGTCTGCGAGCAACCACACCGCGGTGCCAAACCCGGCGCCATTGCCGATCGTGATGATCGGCGCCACTTCCGCGAGCAGGCCGTAAACCGCCGCTGAACTCGCTCCCATCCCGTAATGCATCGCCTCTCCCGCAATTGACTTGTAATCCTTCGGGAGCTTATGGCCCGTGACCTTTTCCGAAATGACATTCGCAGCCTTCACCGTGGCCGGTTCGGGCTTTCTCCCGCCGCGTTTTTTGGAAAAGCCCATCGCTTCCGCGGCCGCACTCCAGGCAGCCTGAAATTGCTCCATCAAATACGAGGCCAGCAACCCCCCGGCCACTCCGGCCAGCAGACCCTTCATCAGGTCGATTTCGCCATAGTCTGTTTCGTCAAAACTGATCATTGTGTCTCGAATGGTTAATCGTCCCTGCACAAAGGAATCGTGCGCCAGTCGCTTCGTGGCTTGGTTACGATCCCTGGAGAAGCAACTGCAAGTAGACGACGTCGAGCCGGCGCCCAAACTTGCTTCCAACCTCGCGCAACCGCCCGGCCACCTTGAAGCCTAACGACTCCAGTAGCCGAATCATCCCGGCGGACTCTTCGCAGCAGGCGGCCAGTATGGTATGGTAGCCTAACGACCGCGCCCGCTCGATCAGATCCTGCACCATTGCGCGTCCGTAGCCCTGCCGGTGGCAGTCGTGGCGCACATAAACCGTCAGCTCGACCGTATCTCGATAGGCGCAACGCGAGCGGAAAGGCGAGAGCGCCCCCCAGCCGACGATGGCGCGATCGGCTGCGAGCACGATGACCGGCTGATTTCCCGGCCGGGTGCGCAATTCATCGACTCTTTCTTCCGTTGTTTCGTCGTCAACCTGGAAAGTCGCCGCCGAAGTGCGGACGTAGTGGTTGTAAATCGCGTTGATCTCTGCCGCGTCGGCTACAGTCGCGAGCCGCGGTCGCGGCGTGTCCTTCATAGCGTTTCCGCGGTTGCGCAGATTTCGTCGCACCACATTTCGATCCGGGCGCGAATCTGGTCGCGAATTTTGCGCACCGCGGCCAGCTTTTCTGCCTGCGTCCCAGTCAACGCCGAGGGATCGGGAAAGCTCCAGTGCAGGCGGCGCGTCGGACCTGGGAAAATTGGGCATTTCTCCGCACTGCTCTCATCGCAAACCGTCACGACATAGGCAAAGACCGGGCCCGATTTCCAGACGTCGAAAACGCGCTGGGTCCCCTTGTGCGAAATATCGATCCCGACCTCCGACATC
Source organism: uncultured Verrucomicrobiae bacterium (assembly GCA_963821615.1). Taxonomy (GTDB): domain Bacteria; phylum Verrucomicrobiota; class Verrucomicrobiia; order Chthoniobacterales; family UBA10450; genus Palsa-1392. The sequence continues at coordinate 203,014 of CAWGEN010000014.1, forward strand.
GCTTCGACGACGAGCGGATTAAGGGTTCCCGGTTCGAGACCGGCGCTCTGCGCTTCGAACTGGTCGCCGCAGATTTGATTCATCCATGCTTCAGCCATTTGGCTGCGCGCGCTGTTGTGGATGCAGATGAAGAGAACGCGTTGTTTCATTGGTTGGTGAATGATTGATTTTACTCTGCGAAAACTCCGGCGGGTTCACAGCAACTCGATTTCAATTCCTCCAGACGCCGCAAGTCCTTGCGAAAAACCGGATCCGACGGAGCGCAATCCCGCAGGCACTTCAAATTCATCTCCAGTTCCACCGACGGTTTTGCCGGCAAGGAATAGATAATCCAGTTCCCAGTCCGTTTCGTCTGCACCAGACCGCGGCTGCGTAAGTAGGCAAGGTGTTTGGATATCTTCACCTGCGGCTCACGCAAGGCATCCTGAAAATGACAAACGCACAATGGCGTCTGTGTCAGCAGATGCAGGATGCGCAGCCGCGTGGGCTCGCAGAGGCATTGATAAATTTGAGTCAACTTCATCCCGCGTCGCTGCCTAACAACAGACCGCCGGCGGGTTCACTGCCTCCGACTCACAGCCGCATTTTTGTTTCGCGAGGCAGGCGGTGTGTTTGGCCGCAAGCTGAAATTCGAGCCGGTCTTCAACTGCTCGAGCCGAGGCGATCGGATATTGCGACACGACGCAACAATCCCATTCCATTTCTACCTCGATATCCTCCCTCGGCAGAATCGGCCGAGCGAGATCGAGGATGTCAGCAAAACGTTTCGCCGTGAGATGGTGACCGAAATCCTCGGCGACATAAGTTTGCAGGACGCACGCTTCGCGATCGCGAAAGATGCCACCGCAATCGACGAATTTCTTTGCGACGTAGCCTACTTCGGTGAGGTGAAAATGCGCCGGGATCTGTTCGCCGCACGGCAGGATGAAACGCGGGAGTGCCGCGGGATGGGCGCGGAGAAGAGATTTGAGTTCAGGCAATCTCATGACCCGCAATCTATATGCCTGTTAAGGAATGTCGTCAAGAGGCATTCATCACTTCTTGGACGGATCCTCGGCGTGCCTTGGAAAATCAGCCAGGCAGCCAACCGAGGAGAAGCAATATTTCCGCCCTTGATAAACGAGAGGCTCTTTGATCTGTCTCTCGTCGAGCTCCGTCCGGAACACGGGTCTCTTATTGTGCCTTCTTCGGGACTCATGTCGTCAGTGATCACGCGGGCGCAGTTTCGGCAGTTAGTGAAACCTGCTGGCGTTCGAGACGGCGCGAGCGCCAGACAAAGAATATTGCCGGGTAAACGATCAGCTCCATCAACGTCGACGTGACGACACCGCCGATCATCGGTGTGGCGATGCGCTTCATCACATCGGCCCCGGCACCGTGACTCCAGACGATCGGCAACAAGCCGCCAATGATGACGGCAGCCGTCATGGCCTTTGGCCGAACGCGTCTTACCGCGCCGTGGTAGATCGCGTCGCGGAGGTCGGTGCCGCTGCGCATTTGGTCTTTCGCGACACTTTCATCATAGGCCAGATCGAGATACAACAGCATGACGACTCCGGTTTCTGCATCCAGGCCAGCGAGTGCGATGATGCCAATCCAGACGGCGACACTGAGGTTGAATCCCGCAAGGTAAATGAGCCAAAACGCTCCGACTAACGAAAATGGAACGGCGAGGAGAACGATCGCCGTTTTAACAAGCGAGCGCGTATTGAGATAAATAATCAGAATAATGAGGAGCAGCGTAATCGGGATGACGATCATGAGTCGCTGCTTGGCTCGCTGCATGTATTCGTACTGACCGCTCCAAAAAACATTGTAACCATTGGGCAGCACGACCTGCTTTTTCGCGACCGCTTCGTTTACGGCGCGTTGCGCCATCTCTACGTAGGTCCCGATGTCGACGCCTTTGACATCGATATAAATCCAGGCGTTCGGGATCGCGCCTTCGCTCTTCACACCCATGGGCGCGCGCACCAGACTCAAGGTCGCTATCTGCCCGAGCGGGATCTGCGCGCCACTCGGCGTCGGGACGATGATCTGTTTTAGGGCCTCAAGATTCTCCCGAAAATCACGGTCGTAACGCAGATTGACGCTGTAGCGCTCCAACCCCTCGACCGTGGTAGTAAGTGGCATTCCGCCAAGCGCCACTTCGAGCACTTCCTGCACGTCGCCCAAGGCGAGGCCGTAGCGCGCGATCTCGTCGCGATTGATGTTGAACTCGATGTAATTGCCGCCCATCACGCGCTCGGCGAATACGCTCGAAGTTCCCGGTACCTGCCTCACGACTGTTTCGATTTCTCCGGCGATGCGTTCCAGTTGCGCGAGATCGGCTCCGGAAACTTTGATGCCGACCGGCGTCTTGATTCCGGTGGCCAGCATGTCGATTCTCGTCTTGATCGGCATCGTCCAGGCGTTGTTCAGCCCAGGAAATTGAATCGCGGCGTTCAGCGTTTCAGTGAGTTCGTCAACCGTGCGCCTGCGATGCGCGACGGTTTTGCCACTTTGATTCTTGATGTCGACCGCGGGCCAGTCCTTCTCGTCTTTCAACATGATTGTTGTCTCAATCATGTCCATCGGAGCGGGATCAGTCGCAGTTTCAGCACGGCCAATTTTGCCGAAGACACGATGCACTTCGGGAAAACTTTTGATGATCTTGTCGGTCTGCTGCAGAATCTCGCGCGCTTTGGTCGTCGAGATTCCAGGGAACGTGGTCGGCATGTAAAGCAAGTCGCCTTCGTAAAGCGGTGGCATGAACTCGGACCCCAGGTTTTGAAATGGGAAAAGCTTTCCCACTCCAAATGAGATCGTGCGCAGCGGGCCCTCCGGCAGGTGATTGGTGACGAGCCAATTCCATGGCAGAAAAACCCACGCCACGGTCACGGCGGCACTGGCAATAACAATCCAGCGCCAGCGAATGACGAAATCAATCACCGGATGATAGAGCCAGATCAAAAATCGATTGATCGGGTTGCGGCCTTCCGCCGGGATCCTTCCGCGGATGAAGTAGCCCATCAAAATCGGCGCGAGTGTTACGGAAAGCAGGGCCGCCGCGCCCATCGAGTAGGTCTTGGTGAACGCCAAAGGTTTAAAGAGCCGGCCTTCCTGTGCTTGCAGCGCGAAAACCGGAATGAACGAAACCGTGATAACGAGCAGCGAATAAAAAAGCGTCGGACCGACTTCGATCGACGCATCGCGAATGATCTGCCAATGCTCCTTCTTGCCGCCGTCGCGCTCGATGTGCTTATGCGCGTTCTCGATCATGATGATCGCGGCGTCTACCATGGCGCCGATGGCGATCGCGATACCGCCGAGCGACATGATGTTTGAGCTGATGCCCTGCCGGTACATGATGCTAAAGGCGATTAATACCGCCACCGGCAGAATGATGATCGCAACCAACGCACTGCGGAAATGGAGGAGGAACGCGATGCACACGAGCGCGACGACGAAGCTTTCCTCGATGAGCTTTTCTTCGAGTGTGGCGACAGCACGATCAATCAGCGCGGTCCGATCGTAGGCTACCGTATAACTCACATCCGCCGGCAATCCCTTCATCGCCTGATCGAGCCGTTTCTTTACGTCGCCGATCACCTGGCGCGCATTCGCCCCATAACGCACGACAACAATCCCGCCAACCGTTTCGCCGTCGCCATTCAGCTCAGCAATCCCGCGCCGCATCTCCGGCCCGAGCTGCACGTTCGCGACCTGGTCGAGCAAAATTGGAACACCGTTCGCACCGACGCCGACTGCCACTTTGCGCAAATCGTCAACTGATTGGATGTATCCGCGAACGCGCAGAATAAATTCCTTCTCCGCCATTTCGATGGAACGGCCGCCGACTTCGCCGTTGCTCTTCTTCACGGCCATGCTTACGTCGGCGATCGATAGGTTATAAGCGCGAAGCTTGGTTGGATCGACCGTTACCTGATACTGCTTCACGAACCCCCCGATCGATGCGACTTCAGCGACGCCTTCCAAAGAGGTGAGCTGATATTTCAGATACCAGTCTTGCATCGACCGCAGCTCGGCCAGGCTGCGTTCCTTGGAGTTTAAGGAATAGATGAAGGCCCAACCGACGCCCGTTGCATCCGGCCCAAGTGAGGGCGTGACATCCTTGGGCAGATTGCGGCCGAGCGAGCTAAGGTATTCCAGGACGCGGCTCCGCGCCCAGTACGGATCCGTGCCGTCGTCGAAGATGACATAGACAAACGAGAAGCCGTAAAACGAATACCCGCGCACGACCTTGGCGCGCGGAACCGAGAGCATCTTCGCCGTGATTGGATAGGTCACCTGATCCTGCACAATCTGTGGCGCTTGTCCCTGCCACTCGGTATAGATGATCACCTGCGTGTCAGACAGGTCGGGAATCGCGTCGAGCGGGATGTTACGAAGCGCAAAGATACCGGTCAGGGTCAGCGCGATCGTAGCAAGCAGAACGATGAACTTGTTCCGCAGCGAGAAATCGATAACAGCCCGAAGCATAGGTCTCTAATGTTGATGTTCTGGCGGACTTGCCGTCGGCGAAGGTGTTGACGTAACGCCCGCTCCCGGCGCAGGAATGAGCGTCATGCCGCAAATCGGGCATTTGCCGGAATGATTGTATTTGATGCTCATATGGTCCGGCATCGGACAGGCGTATTCCGTTGGACACACATATTCCTGGGATCCTGTTTGGGCGTCGCGCGCGAGCGTAGTCTGCGTTGGAACGTTCGCATTTGGCGTCTGCGCCGCGGCCTCAGCCGCCACCCCGGGCGCGACCGGCTTGAGCATTTTCTGGATGGCTTCCCGAAGCTGGCTTTCAGAATCGAGCATGAACTGCCCCGATGTTACAACCCGCTCGCCTTCCCTTAGTCCACTCAGTACTTCGTAGGCATCGTTGTCAGCTCGGGCGCCTAGGACCACGTCCCGTGGTTCAAAATGGCCGCCGTCGAGGGCGACAAAGACGGTGTTTTTCTCTCCGCTGCGCAGCACTGCTGAGTCAGGTACCAGCAGCGCATCGGGTTTGAGTTCAGCGCGCAGTTCAACGGTCGCGAACATGCCCGGTTTCAAGAACAATCCCGGATTGTGAAATTCCATCCGCACCCGGGCGGTGCGCGTCTTTTCATCGACGGTTGGATAGATGTAAGTGACCCGGCCGCGAAACTTCCGGTCGGGCAAATAAGAGAGGCTGACTTCCGCTTCCTGGCCGAGTTGCAGCAGCGCGAGGTCCTGTTCGTAAACCTGCGATTGCACCCAGACAATGCTGAGATCGGCGAGGCGGTAGAGTTTCATTCCCGCCTCCACCATCTGTCCGCGCACCGCCATTTTTTCGACGACGATCCCATCGATCGGCGCGTCCACCCGCAGCGTTCGTTGCGCCTGCCGGCTTCTCTCCAGCTCGGTGATCTGATTTTCCGAGATGTCGAAGAGTCTTAGCTTTTGCCGCGCGCTCTCTTTCATGCCGCTCGCGCCCGTTTGGTTCAAAGCGAGGACATACTCGTTTTGTGCGCTGTAGAGATCGGGTGAGTAAATGTCGAACAGCGGCTCGCCCTTGTGCACCTGTTTCCCAGTTGAATCGACATGGAGATTCTCGATCCAGCCGCGAAATTTCGTCGTCACGTCCGCCAGCGCCGTTTCGTTGTAATCGATTGCGCCGACTGTCCGGATGACTCGGCGCAAGGGACCTTTCGTGACGGGCGCTGTCCGGACGCCCATCTTCTGCACAGTCGCTGGATCGACCGCGATGGTTTTCGATTCGCCTTCGCCTTCGTAGACTGGAACCATATCCATCCCCATGCTGTCTTTGCGAGGGCTCTGACTGACTTCGCTGAGCAGCATGGTCGATCTGTAGTACTCGATCTTGCGTGGACCCGCGTCTTTGCCCGAAACCTTCGATATTGGCGTTGACTGCTTACGCACAGGCTCAAGTTTCAGTCCGCAAATCGGACAATCGCCCGGATGATCCTGCACCACCTGAGGGTGCATGCCGCAGGTGTAGAGTATTGTCTCTGCGGGGTTCGTCGTCTTCGAACACGAAGGCGCGAACGCCGCTGCGAACAAAAGACAAAGCAAGTAAGTAGAAATTGATTTCATTTTGAATTTCCCGATGGCCGATCCGGCCTCGTTCCTCCGATGATTGCGCCGAGCTCCGCGATGGCAGCTTCATGATCGGCCAGGTGATTGAGCGCCGCGGATTCAACATCCTGCAGGGTTCGCCGCGCCGTGATTAACTCCAAAAATCCGCCCGTGCTCGCTTCATAGGCACTTCGACTTGCCTCCACCGTTTGCCGCGCCACGGGCAAAATCTCGTCGCGATAGAGCTCGTATTGCTGAGCTGAAGTCTGGATTTTTTTTAGCTGATCGCGCACTAATCCGAGGGCTTCGATACGTGCGGCGTCGAATTCCTGCTCCGCATTTTCCAAGCCCTTGCGCGCTTCCAGAGCTCCAGCGGAATATTTTTTCCCATTCAACCAGGGAATTGGAAATGAGATACCGAGATCAACTTCACTGATCGCTTGAGCCGCCTCGTTATACCGCTGCGCTTTGACGTTCAGCGCCGGATCGGGAAACCACTGCCGGTTCGCCAGCTCGACCCGAGATCTGGCCGCGTCGACCTGGCTTCGCGCGCGCTGCAACTCTGGCCGGGACGCGATAGCGATGGCTTGCAGTTTTTCCAAAGAAAGCGCGCGCGGCGTGAAAACAAGCGGATCGGGCCGGCCGAGGGGTGCTTGCGCCGGGCGATTCAGCAAGACATTCAAGGCCGACTGCGCATCGGAAATTTGACGCCCGATGTCAGCGCGTGTTTCCAACAGCTTCGCCGCGTCGGTCTGCGCGATGAGCACATCGGCTTGCGTCGCTGCTCCGGTCTCATAGCGGCTGCGGCTGATTTGCACAAACTGGCCCAGCAGCTCGTCGTTGCGGCGGTTCACTTCGAGCTGCGCGTAGCCGTTGGCGAGGCGCGCATAGGCAATTCGCGCACGAGAACTCACATCCAGCTCCATGCGGCGCAAATCTTCAAACGCCGCCCCGGCCTCGGCCGTTGCGGCACGAGCGCGGCTCCGATTCTTGCCCGAAATGGGCACCTCCTGCTCCAGCATCGCCGTTTGATTCATGAACGAATTCGGCGGAATGCTGACGGAACGTTCTACGAAAGCGTCAACGCCGGCGCGCAAATCCTCCCACGCCGCCGCCTGCGGGACCCGCGCTTTCATCATCTCCCATTTGGCTTCCGCCGCTTTAACGGAGGGATTGCGCTCCGCAACCACGCGGATGACCTCAGGCAGCGAAAGACGTTCCGCCCGCACGCCCTGGTCGAGAGATTCGGCGTTAAGAGATGTGGTTAGGAGTAAACTGCCAAAAAATAGTTTCGTTAGGTTCATTGACTCAAGGGTTCGGACGTGGTGGTCCTGAATGAGTGCCGGGAAAGCGGCACACAGCGCTTGTCAGCGCCCCCGAATCAGATGAGGAAGATGCAGCTCAGCGCGAGCGGCGGTGGTGCGTGTGCGACCGGCTGCGCTTTTGCGAAGCGAGCCGCTTGTGGGCCCGCTGGAAAATCAATCAGACTAACGAGACAAACTGGTGCCGAGATGGCCGACAGCTCATGCGCGACCGGCTCCGGCATGATCGGTTGCTCCGCGGTGCCGTCCGAAATGACGCAGCAAGTCGTGGCCGCGCAGCAAACGTCGGAAAGAGACGCCTGGTGCGAATCGGGGTGCGAGCAGCATCGCGCGCTGAACGCAGCGACCGGCGCCTGAAAAAGCACAGCGCCGACCGCGATTGCGAGGGCGAGCCTGCTAAGCATGCTGAACCTTTAGCATGAAATGCGCCCGAGTCGAGGAAACAGCCCGTGTCGCGCGTTGATCATAGCTTTACCGCACGCAAACGCAGTGCGTTGGCGATGACCGAAACCGAACTGAAACTCATCGCCGCGCCGGCGATCATCGGGCTTAGGAGAATGCCGAACCAGGGATATAAAATCCCGGCGGCGATCGGAATGCCGAGCGCGTTGTAGACGAACGCGAAGAAAAGATTTTGCCGGATGTTGCGCATCATCGCGCGGCTCAGGCGAATGGCTTTTTCGATCCCGCGCAAATCGCCTCGGAGCAGAGTGATGCCAGCGCTCTCCATCGCGACATCCGTGCCGGTCCCCATCGCAATGCCAACGTCTGCGGCGGCGAGGGCCGGCGCGTCGTTGATTCCATCGCCGGCCATGGCGACGACCTGATTCTTTTCGCGCAATTGCCGCACCCGCTCGTTCTTGTCTTGCGGCTCGACCCCCGCTTCGATTTCATCGATCCCGAGTTTCCCGGCGACGGCGCGCGCCGTCTGCTCGTTGTCGCCGGTGAGCATGATGACTTTGATGCCGAGCCGGTGCAGATGCTCGATCGCCGCGGGCGTCGATTGCTTGATTGGATCAGCCACCGCGACGACACCCGCCGCGCGCTCATCAATCGCGACAAAAATCACGGTTTGACCTTCCCTTTGTAGCTCGACGGCTTTTGTCTCCAGCTCTGCGAGATCGGTAATGCCCTGCGCGCGGAGGAAATCGGGCTTGCCCACCAGAACACGGCGCTCATTGACCCGACCGGTGACTCCGCCACCGGTGGTCGATTGGAAATCAGTCACCGCGGCCGGCTTCACCCCGCGCTCCCTGGCGCCGGCGACGATAGCCGCCGCGAGAGGATGTTCGCTGTTCTGTTCCACGGCTGCCGCCATGGTTAAGAGTTCCTCTTCCGAGATCGAGTCAGCCGGCAGGACGGTCGTCAGGCGCGGTTGGCCTTCGGTCAGCGTGCCGGTCTTATCCACCACCAGTGTCCGCACTTTTTCCATCAACTCGATCGCTTCGGCTTTCTTGATCAGTACGCCTGCCTGGGCGCCGCGGCCGACTCCGACCATGACCGACATCGGCGTCGCAAGCCCAAGCGCGCAAGGGCAGGCGATGATCAGCACCGCCACCGCGTTGACAATCGCGTGGGCGAAGCGCGGCTCAGGTCCGACGAACCACCAGATGAAAAATGTGACCACCGCAATGCCGATCACGGCCGGGACAAACCACGCGGCGACCTTGTCAGCGAGACTCTGGATCGGGGCGCGGCTCCGTTGCGCCTGCGCGACCATCTCCACAATCTGTGCGAGGACGGTGTCGCTGCCGACGCGCTCGGCTTCTATCACGAGGCTGCCGGTTTGGTTCATGGTGCCCCCGGTTACGTGATCATCGACTGATTTCGTGACCGGCATCGGCTCGCCCGTGATCATCGATTCGTCGATATTCGTTCTGCCTTCGATCACGCGGCCATCCACCGGAACTTTCTCACCGGGCCGCACGCGGAGCTCGATCGCCCTTTTTGACCTGATCAAGTGGAACATCGCGTTCTTCGCCATCGTGTAGGAGGCGCGCGGTGTCGGGCGCGAGACCGAGTAGCGCGCGAATCGCGCTCCCCGTTTGGCTGCGCGCCCTGCCTTCCAGCACCTGACCCAACAAAACCAGGACCGTGATAACGGCGGCGGCCTCAAAATAAACACCGACCTTTCCGTGGGTCTGGAATGATGGCGGGAAAATTCCGGGAAGGAGCATGACCGTCGCGCTGAAAAAATAGGCCGCGCCGACGCCGAGCGCGATCAGAGTAAACATGTTGAGCGAACGATGACGGATTGATTGCCAGCCGCGCTTAAAGAATGGCCAACCGGCCCAAAGCACTACCGGTGTGCTCAAGATAAACTGCGCCCAACGCGAGAGATTGCCCTGCACCCATTCCGGCGATGACGGCACGAGGTGCCACATCGCGAGGATAAAGACCGGCAGGCTGAGCAGCGTGCCGATCCACAAACGCCGCGTCATGTCGCGCAGTTCCGTGTTTTCTCCTTCGGTGCCGCCGCCGCGGCCGACGTTTCTCGGCTCCAGTGGCATCCCGCAGATCGGGCAATCTCCCGGGTGATCCTGCTCGATCTGGGGATGCATCGGACAGGTGTAAGTCGTCTTCGCTTTTTCGCGAAAAGTCGGATTGCGTTCCAACGCCATGCCGCATTTCGGACAGCTGCCGTGCGCGTCGCTCTCCACCCCTTCGCACATCGGGCAGAAATACTCCTTCGCTGGCTGGCACGCGCTCACGGCCTCGACCGCCTCGTTAGGCGAGCGGGCGCCGTCGTGGCAGCAATCTGCGCTCATCTCCAGAATCTATTGAGAGCGGTCTGCAGTTTCAGCGAGAAGCTCCTTTGGGCAACACACTGACCAGTGTTCCGAACTTGGGAGGTACTTCCTTGTTCATCACACGAAGCATATACCCGCCAAGGGTATGTGGCGACTCAGAACAGAGCTGGTTGATGCTTGAACAACGCGTCCGGGCAGCGGGGTTGGTTCAGATCAACAAGCACAGCACGGCCAGAATTATGGCGTCTTGCCATGCTCCTGGCTCTTCCGGCGATGGCCCGGTCGTTGGTTTTACGCTGCTACCGCCGGTGTTCCGCCGCCGGCTGACGGACCCTGATACTGAGCGCTGCCAAAGCCAAGAATCGGCCAAAAGATAAAGCCCAGGAAGGCCATTCCCAAACCGAAACCGACGCCGTTACCAAAACTCTTGGCGACGTCGATACAAAGAATGATGAGGATGATGATATCAACTAACGGGATCAGTATTAGAAGAAGCCACCAACCGGGTCGGCCGGCAATTTTGCACACCACATAGAGGTTATAGATTGGGATAAGGCACGCCCAACCCGGTTGTCCGGCTTTGGTAAACACCTTCCACATCGCCGCGATCATCAGAACACCGATGGCCAGCGAAATGATCATGGAGAGCGGACTGCCCGCTTGAGAAGCAGTCGTCTGGTAACCACTGGTTTGCGCGAGGAGCGCGTTCCCTGGCAACACGGCAAGTACTGAATTGAGCAGTAATTGATTCATAAGGTCTCTTTCGATGAAGTTAACCGACGGCGGAGGTTTAACGGACAGGCAGTAGGCCGGCAATCAAAATCTTTGGGAATTTGGCTCGCCCAGCAAAACATGGCGGCATAACAGGAAACGAGTGGCGCCGGCAAGGAAGATGGCGTGATGACTCAGGCCTGTTTTCATGAGTGGGCGTGATGCGTGGGTTCTTTTGGTTGTTCGTTAGGCGCGGCGGAGCCGGCGATCGGCGACGCGACGGTGCCGGGCGGATTTTGGTACCAACCCGGATCGTCATAGTTGGTGATCCCAGCGCGGACCTTCAGGATGGTGAACATGCCGCCCATCTCGATTGGTCCGAACTGTCCGGTGCCGGTCATCATCGGGAGCGTATTCTTCGGGCCGGTCATCATCTCTGCCATTTCCGACATCCCGAACATGCCGGTTTCCCCCATCGCCATGTAGCCGGGAACCAGCTTGCCGATTTTCTGCGCCACTCCCTTTTGATCGGCGCCGATCACGTTGGGAATTTCATGACTCATCGCATTCATGGCGTGATGATTCTTATGGCAATGCAAAGGCCAGTCGCCCGGATTATCGGCGACAAACTCAACCGTTCGGGTCGTGCCGACTGGAACATTGACGGTCACCTCCGGCCACCAGCCCGACTTTGGAATCGGCCCCCCGTCTGTCTCAACAACCCACCAACGATGCCCGTGAAAATGAATGGGGTGACTGTCCATGCTGAGGTTGGCGAAACTGACGCGCACCCGTTCGCCCAACTTTACCACGAGTGGATCGGTCCCCGGCCAAACGCGGCTGTTGAACGTAAAGATGTTGAAGTCGGTCATGACATTCGGATTCGGGGTGGAAGTGCCGGGGGGGATGGCCCATTCCTGGAGAAAGATGAGGAAATGTCGATCGACCGGCTCCGGGTAACCGTCCTTCGGATGGATGATGAAGAATCCTTCCATCCCCATGGCCATCTGAACCATCTCGTCGGAGTGCGGATGATACATCTGCGCGCCATGTTGCCGGAGGGTGAATTCGTAGGCGTAGGTTTCGCCCGGCGGAATGTGCCTTTGGGTCAGGCCGCCGACCCCGTCCATTCCGTTAGGCAAGATGATCCCGTGCCAGTGGACCGTGGTCGGCTCCCCCAGTTTGTTTGTCACGAGGATGCGAACGCGATCGCCTTCCACGGCTTCAATCGTTGGGCCGGGACGTTTGCCCGTTGTAACCCCAGCAGTTGACGACCATGCCGGGAGCGAATTCGCGCTTCACAGGTTCGGCAATGAGATGGAATTCCTTCACCCCACCTTTCATTACCCAAGGGAGAGAAGATCCGTTAGGCGTCACGACCGGGTGGTAATTTACCTTCGCTTCCCCCGCTGGAGCCGGAGTTGCCTGCGCCGAAAGTAGGTTCGTGCCGCCCGCGATGCGCTGCGCCAGCGTCGAGGCGCCCAAGAGCGCCGCAGTGCCGGAAAAAAATTTACGTCGTGTAATCATAGGAAGGAAAATCCGAAATTCGAATCTCGAAATTCGAAACAATCAGAGCTTGAATGAGAGAAATGGAGGGAAAGAAGAAAACAAACCCGAAGCGACCTTACGACTTGGAAGAGCGAACGTTTCTCTTCGCGAAGGAAACAAGAGGATTGGTGAAGAGACTTCCAAGGACCATTGCGAACATTGAGGATATCCGACAGCTGGTCCGATCCTCCGGCTCGGTCGGCGCCAATTACATCGAGGCAAACGAGTCGGTCAGCAAAAAGGATTTCCTGCTGCGTATTAAGACTTGTCGCAAAGAGGCGAAAGAATCGGCTTACTGGCTTCAGCTGCTCGATTGCGCAAATACGTCCGAACCGGAAAAAGAGCGCGATTGCCTTGCCACGGAAGCTGGCGAATTGATGAACATCTTCGGCGCAATCCTGCGTAAGAGCGAATGACCCTCTCGTTTTCCGCTTTTCTTTGACTTCAACTGCTTTGCCGATTGTTTCGGATTTCGACATTCGGATTTCGGATTTTCTTGCCATCATTGTTTCGAATTTTGACCGCTGAGTCTTCCTCCCACCGCGCGTTCCAGCTCGGCCCTTGCGATCCAGTAATCGCGCCAGGCTTCGATGTAACTGCGCTCCGCCGCGACTTCGTTTTGCTTCGCGAGCAATAGATCGTAGGCGCCCTTGAGCATGAAGTTGTATTGCTGCAGGGTGAGATTGAGCGCTTGCTGCTGCGTCGGTAGAAGTCGTTTCCCAATGTAGGAAGTGAGATCGCGGGCCGCGATCAGTTGATCGCGCGCTTCGCGCACTTCGGAACGCACGTTGACCGCCAGAGCCTCGAGTTCGCGCTGCGCCTGGCGATATTGCGCCGTCAATTTCGCGATCTCGCCCTGACCCTGGTTAAAGATCGGCAGCTCGAGGTCGAGGATTGGTCCGGTTACGCGCTGGCTGTCCGTTTCGCGTTCAGTATCGACGCCGATCTTTATTCCGGCGGGGAGATAGCGCGTCTTCGTGCGCAAGGCGAGGGATTGCCCGATGAGGTCCAACTGCATGCGGGCGGCTTGCAGATCGAGCCGCTGGGCGATGGCGCGCGATTCCAGATTTTTCAGCGATCCTTCGCTGCCCGGTAGCTCCGGCAGATGATCGCCCATGGTCCAACTCGTGTTCGCACCCCACAAGCCGAGAAGACGATTGAGCCGTTCCCGATCGCGCCGCACTTGCAACTCCGTCTGCGCCACTTCGAGACGCGACTGCTCATAGCTTCCCTGTTGATTGGCCAGCTCGAGATCGCTTGTGTTGCCCGCATCATGCAGCCGCTTGGTAAATTCTGCCGCGGTCTCGTTCGTCTCGGAGATGACGCGCAGTCGGTCGAGTAATTGTTGCCGCGCCTGCACGGTGTAGAACGCGATCTTTACTTCCGCCGCCAGTTTCAGCACTTCATCGGCGACGTGAGTCTCAGTCTGGGCCAGTTGCGCTGCAGCGATCCGCTTGCGCAACGGCAGCACGAGCAGGTCGAGAAAATTCTGCGCGATTGAATATTCGATGTTTGTCCCCGAGGGCGAACGATCGGGAAACCGAAAGCTGCCTGCGAAATTCGGATTGCTGATTAGCCCGGCTTGAATCACGTCGGCTTGCGCGATCCCAATCTCTTCGAAACGCGCCTGCAGTTCGCGATTATTCAGGAGCGCGACCTGCACTGCACGCTCCGCGGTCAGCTCGCGGCGGAGGAGCGTTTGCACGCCCTGCTCAATCTGCGCGTCTTCCGCGCCTCCACGATTCCAAGACACGCGCTTTCCCGTCCGCTCCGCGACTGTCGTTTGCACGCGATCGAGCGAAGCTTTCGGCGTGGCGCATCCGGTTGCGAGCAACGCAACCGCCGGCAAAATCAACGCGCTGGTTTTTCGGAATCTGAAATTGGTAATCACTCAAGGAATGGGTTGAGAGCAAGAGAGAGGACGCGTACGAACCAATGGCATCTGCCATGGCGCACCGGACGCAGCGACCCTGGAAGCAGCTCGCGCGGGCGAGCAGATCGGGCCGTTAGCTCAAGAAAGGCGGAGCGTGCGCGAGCAAACTCCGCTGGAGGACAGATTCAGCGAAAGTCTTACCGCCCGGCGGTCCGGTATCGAGGAATCGGTAGGCGACGGGCGCGGTCAGTAGTGTGGCGACGGTCGGCGTGCTGAAGGCAAGGGGATCACCGACCAGCAGTCGTGACGTTTGTGTCGGGCGATTTGGCCGGACTGACTGACAACGCCTGCAGCGTCTTGCAACAGGGAGTGGCAGGGTCCTTGGCCGGTCTTGGCTGCGCCGGGACTTCGCTCGCACAGCAGTCGTGCGCCTGGGCAGAAACCGCGTCCGAACGATGCGTCTCGGAAATCGCGAGACCGAGGGCGCAGTGATTCGAGACAGCGAGCCACGAAATCGCGGCCAGCGTCACCGTTACCCATCTTAGGGTCATTGCTCGACGTGCGCGCAACACGGTTTGTTTCTTCCCTGAAAAGGCGTCCACGTCAACCACTTCGCGCCGTGATCAGCAGTCCGCGCTGAGGCCGTAAATCTTGCTTCCCGGCATCCTTTCCCGTATGCCAGATATAACAAATGCGTGGCAGACGCTTTCTCACCAACCGATGGAATTAGGCGGACGAGGAAGGCCTCTTATCGATTCGAAGAGATTACTGACCGAAGCCACTTCACCAACATGAACACAATCAACGCGGAAACCGCCGTCAGAGAACGTTACGCCGCCGGAGCCAAGGCCGCCGAAGCGAAACTTTGTTGTCCGGTCGATTACAATCCCGAATATCTCAAAGTCATCCCGCAGGAGGTAATCGATCGCGATTACGGCTGCGGCGATCCGAGCAAATATCTGCGAGAAAACGAGACGGTGCTCGATCTCGGCAGCGGCACCGGAAAGATTTGTTTCATCGCGGCGCAGGTCGTCGGCGCCGGCGGAAAGGTGATCGGGATCGACATGACAGACGAGATGCTGAACGTCGCGCGGAGCAACGCGCCGATCGTCGCTGGGCGGATCGGTTACGACAACGTCGAGTTCCGCAAGGGCCGGATCCAGGACCTGGCGCTCGATCTCGAAGAGCTCGATGCTGAATTGAAAGCGCGGCCGATCACCGACGCGGCGTCGTTTCTGCGCGCGGATGAGCTCGCCCAGGAATTGCGGATCAAACATCCGCTTGTTGCGACCGACTCGGTGGACGTCGTCGTCTCGAACTGCGTGCTCAATCTGGTTGAGCCGAAATCGAAGCGGCAACTCTTCGAGGAAATTTTTCGGGTGCTGAAGAAAGGGGGCCGCGCCGTGATTTCCGACATCGTTTCCGACGAAGATGTGCCGGAGCATCTGCAGAATGATCCGGAACTTTGGAGCGGCTGCATCGCTGGCGCCTTAACGGAGGAAGGATTTCTTCAGGCTTTCAGCGAGGCTGGGTTCTACGGAATCCACATCCTGAGCCGTGACGAGAAGCCGTGGCAGACGGTGGAGGGAATCGAGTTTCGTTCCGTCACGATCGAGGCGTTCAAAGGCAAGCAGGGGCCCTGTTTCGAGCGCAACCAGGCGGTGATTTATCGCGGGCCGTTTCGCGAGGTGCTCGACGACGACAATCACCGGATGGAACGCGGTGTGCGTTACGCGGTTTGCGACAAGACCTACAATCTCTATCGCAAGGCGCCTTATCGCGAGTTCTTCGAGTTCGTCGAGCCGCTGGTTGACATTCCGTTAGGCGAAGCGAAACCGTTTGATTGTTCGCACACCGCCCGCCGGCATCCGAAGGAAACCAAGGGCCAGGATTACAACGTCACCACGGAAGCGAGCAGTTGCTGCGACGGCGGAAGCTGTTGTTGAGCGAGCTCTCGCTGGCTGATGAGCGAAACGATCAGAGCCACCCGGCCGGAACCGCCGCCGCATGTCAGCGCGGAGGTCGAGGTGGCACATACGCCGGTCCCGAAATGGGCAATCGGCGAATTCTTCGGCACGTTTTTGCTCGTCTTTTTCGGTTGCGGAAGCGTTTGTGCGGCAGTCTCGACCGGCGCGCAGGTCGGCATTTTCCAAGTCGCGATCGTCTGGGGAATCGGGATTGCGACGGCGATTTATCTGACCGGCTCGCTGAGCAGCGCGCATCTGAATCCGGCGGTCACGATCGCCGCGGCGGCCTGGTCGCGTTTTCCCGTTCGGCTGGTGCTGCCCTATCTCGCTGGTGCAGATGATTGCAGCCTTCACCGCGGCCGCGCTGCTCTATGTCGATTTTCGGCGGTGCGATCGCCGGTTATGAAGCAAGGCACGGCATCATCCGCGGCGCGGCAGGCAGCGAAGCGACCGCGATGGTTTTTGCCGATTATTTTCCCAATCCCGGTGGGAAAGCGCTGACCGAAGAAGCGCGCGCCACGATGACTCCAGGTCGCGCGTTCGCGGCGGAAGTGGTCGGGACCGCGATCCTCGTCCTGGTTATCTTTTGCGCGACTGACGATCGCAACGCCGCCCGCCCGCAAATCCTGACCGCCGCGACCATCGGGCTCACGGTGACGTTAGTCATTTCTCTGATCGGTCCCCTCACGATGGCCGGCTTGAATCCCGCGCGCGATCTCGGCCCGCGTCTCTTTTCCGTCAATCGCCGGCTGGCGCGGCGTCCCCTTTACCACCAACGGCCACGGCTGGCTGACCGTTTATATCATTGCACCGATTGTCGGTGGTTTGTTAGGCGGCGGCATTTACCGCGTCTTTTTCCGCGCGGCTTATCGTTCATGATCGCTTCCGTACCCGAAATGAAGCTGGCGACCGACAACGGTTTCGCACGTAAGCTGGCCGAGCACTCGCTTCCGCTGCGTCACACTCGGACGGAGATCCTGCAGATCAATGTCGGCAAGCTCTGCAACCTCACCTGCATTCACTGCCACGTGAACGCTGGACCGAAACGCAAGGAAATCATGACGCGCGAAACGATCGATCGGGTGGTCGATTGGCTCGCGAAAACCGACATCCCGACGGTCGATCTGACCGGCGGCGCGCCGGAAATGATTCCGGACTTCAAGTATCTCGTCGAACGATTGAAAGCGCTCACCCCACCGCGGCACATCATCGACCGGTGTAACCTGACGATTCTGCTCGAGCCCGGCTTTGAAGATTATGCGCAATTCCTCGCGCGCCACCAGGTCGAGATCATCGCCTCGATGCCCTGCTACTCGCCCGAGAACGTCAACGCCCAGCGCGGCGAAGGCGTCTTCGATGGCAGCATCAAGGGATTGCAACTCTTGAATTCGTTAGGCTACGGGATCGATCCGGCGCTGCCGCTCCATCTCATTTACAATCCGAACGGCGCCTTTCTTCCCGGCCCGCAGGCAGAGTTGGAAGCGGAATACAAACGTGAGTTGAAAGACCATTTCGGAATCGTCTTCAACCAGCTCTTCACCATTACGAACCTGCCGATCGCGCGTTTCGCTTCCTGGTTAAGAAACAACGGCCAGCTCGCCGATTACATGGCGCTCCTGAACGACGCCTTCAATCCGGCGACGGTGAACGGCCTGATGTGCCGCAACACGATCAACGTGAGCTGGCGCGGCGAAGTCTTCGACTGCGACTTCAACCAGATGCTCAAGATGCAGTGGCGCGACCACGACCGTGCGCTCAGCCTTTGGGATATTGACCCGGCCGTGGTCGAGCATCGCGAAATCCAAACCGGCGAGCATTGCTTTGGCTGCACCGCCGGCGCCGGCTCGAGCTGCGGTGGGGCGTTGGTCTAGAAAGGCGGCTTGAACCGATGGTGCCGGCCGCTAGAGTGCGTTCACGGCAATGGAGTTTGCCTTCCCCGCCTGAGGCGGGGAGAACCGCATGAGCTGATGACTCCTACTGCTGCTTCGGTATGGAGGCAACGGTCGGAGTCTTTTTATGTTTACCTATCTTTGGATCATGCTTGGCGGGGCGCTCGGGACCGGTGCGCGCTTTTGGGCGTCGGGACTGGTGGCGGAGCGCATGGGCGAGACGTTTCCGCTTGGAACGCTGTTCGTGAACGTGTCCGGCTCGTTCATCATTGGTTTTTTCGCCACCATGACGGATCCGGGCGGGCCGTTCCTCGTCAGCCCTCGCGTGCGGCAGTTCGTCATGATCGGAATCCTGGGTGGCTATACAACCTTTTCATCCTTTAGCCTGCAAACTCTCGAGCTCGCACGCGACGGCGATTGGCTGCGCGCGGGTCTCAATTGCGTGCTTTCATTAATTTGCTGTTTGCTCGCCGTCTGGCTCGGCCGGATCGTGGCGTTGATTTTGACTTCCTCGTTAGGCAAAATCGTCATGCAACTTCCTGAAGACGCCGTTTTGTTGCGCATTTACGTCGGCGAAAGCGACCGCTGGCAGCACCGGCCGCTTTACGAAGCGATCGTCCTGAAAGCGCGCGAACTTCATCTTGCCGGTGCCACCGTGCTGCGTGGTCCGATGGGATTCGGCGCTGCCAGTCGCATCCATACCGCCAAGATTCTTCGGCTCTCGATGGATTTGCCAATCGTCATTGAGATCGTCGATACGGACGACAAAGTGAAAACGATGCTTCCATTCCTCGACCAAACGATGGGTGGCGGGCTGGTCACCCTGGAGAAAATCAAGGTCATCCATTATAGCGAGGGGAAGGAAAACAGTTGATCGAATGAAGTTGATGAATTCCAAATGGCTCCTCATTGTTTGGCTGGCTACGGGAGTGTTGTGCGGTGCCTGCGGGCGAACGAAGGAGACTCCAAAGACGGAGGCGCCGCCCGAGGCGGACGCGACCTGGCTAACGAACTTCGAAACCGCGCAGGCGCGCGCGCGATCGGAGAACAAATTGCTCTTGATCGAGTTTACCGGTTCCGACTGGTGTCCGCCCTGCATCATGCTGGAACGGCAGGTCTTCTCGCAGCCGGAGTTCAAAGACTACGCGGCCCAGCATCTCGTGCTGCTCAAGGTCGATTTCCCGCGGATGAAGGAACTCTCCGCCGAGCAGAAAGCCGCGAACGAAAAACTGGCGGAACGATTTGAAATTTACGGATTCCCAACCGTCATCATCCTGGACTCGAGTGGGCAAAAGATCGGTGAACTCGGCTACATGCCGGGCGGCCCAAAGGCATTCATCGCGGCGGTGGAAGAGTTGCGCGCCAAAGGCTGATTCGCAGACAATCGGCCAACGGAGAGCATGAAAACGATCGCAGTTCTGGGCGGCGGCTCGGCTGGTTTTACGGCCGCTCGCATCGCTTCGGAAAACGGGGCGCGGATTCTCTTTTTCATGGGCGACAATGCGGACCACGCATCGCTCTGCGTCAATGCCGGCTGCATGCCGTCGAAGGCGCTCTTCGAGCCGATCGACGCGATGCATCACGCCAAACAACACGGCTGGCTGGAGGTCAGGCCTAAACGGCCTAACGACTATCTTGCGCAGATCGTTCGTTGGAAGGATAACGAGATCGGGAAATTCCGCGCCTACCGGCAAAAGGCCATCCGCGAACACGCGAGCGATCGCTTTCAGATCATTCGGTCCAACGCTTCGTTCGTGAGCGCGCACGAAGTCGTGAGCGAGGGAAAACGCCATGCGTTTGACGCCGCGATCATCGCGACTGGTTCGGTCACCGTTCTTCCCACGATCGACGGACTCGATCCGACGTGGGAAGGAGTGTGGACGAGCGACGATATTTTGCACAACACGCGCATCCCGGAATCGCTCGCGGTCATCGGGGTCGGCGCGATTGGACTCGAGTTTTCCCTTCGTTATGCGCGCCTGGGCTCCGCCGTGACACTGGTTTCCCGATCCGGAATCCTGGCTGAATTCCCGCCACAGTTTGGTGAAAGGATCGCATCGATTTACAACAACGAAGGCATCCGGGTTCTGACTCATCGGAATGTCGCGCGAATTACCCGCGATCATGCCGGTGCGTTCATCATCGAAACAGAAGGCGCAGAATCGATGGCCCCGATCGTATGCGAAAGAATTCTGCTCGCGACCGGCCGCCGACCGGCGGTGGACCACCTCGGATTAGGGGCGACGGGCGTGGAACTGAATGCGCGCGGCCGGCTCGACATCGGGGAAGACATGCGAGTGAAAGGCTCACCGCATCTCTTCGCCGCAGGCGACGTGGCCGGGTTAAGGATGGTGGTGCATCACGCACACATCGAAGCCGGCATCGCGGCGGAGAATGCCTGTTCCGGCGGCGACCGCAAATGGACCAAGCGCTCCAATATCGAAGTTATCTTTTCCGATCCGGAATTTGCCTTTGCCGGTTGTCCGCCAGCCGAGGCGGAAAAGGATGGATGCCAACTCGTGAGCGCCCGTGCCGAGAGTCGGGAGATTGGCAAGCTGCACCTGGCTGGCGATGATTCTGGTTTCGGCGAGTTCTGGGCGGAGACGAAAACGAGCCGCCTGATCGGCGCCGGATTACTCTGCAGTGATGCGGCCAACCTGATCCATCTTCCGGCTTACGCGATCGATCACGAGCACACCGTTGATCAACTGGAGGACGCGGAATATTACCACCCGACGAAGATCGAAATTATTTCCGAGATCGGCGACGCGCTTTGCCGAAAGTTGGGCGGTCATCCTTTCGCTCGCGCGCAGGAATAGGCGAGTTCTGGGCGTCGTTAAGGCCAGAAAAGCACAAAGGGCATCCGGCGTTCCCACCGGATGCCCTTCGTTCCCAGTTTCATTACGAGCTACCTGGAGTCGGGTAGGACGACTCCCGGGAGCGAGAACTAGTTTCCCTTACGGTAGGGAATGACCCTTCCTCGGCTTGATCAGATTGGCGTCACCCGGGTTAATGGTGCCATCAGCGTTGATGTCGTTCCGGAAGTTAGCACTGGTACTACCCCCTGATTGCCTTTGACACTGTTGACTCGGGCTTGTCGACGACCCGACTGCCATTCACATCGGCCGCGAGGAAGCCAAAAGGAACATCGTTCGACCGCCACCGCCGTTGACGTTCGCTGCACGAAGACGACGTTTTGCACGTCGGCGACGCCGAGAGAACGGCTCTCATTTCGTTACCGCTGAAGGTGATTGCACCGACCGAGGCTGTGCCGCTACCACGGTCACTGAACCGGAGGTCACTGGCACATCGAAAGTGAAGACAGCGATGTAACTGCTCGCGATGCGATCTTCACTTCCAGACGGGCCGGTCAGCGGCATGTTGATGTCGAAGGAACCAGCTCCTCCCTGGGTCACTCGTGAGGCCGCGCTCACCAGGTTCGCACCACCGCCGCCCGTTGCCAACTTGAAGCTGCCGATGCGCAATCGCCACCCAACTGAGCTCGTCGTCGGAACCCATTCGTTCACATACCAAAAGGTGAGATCGTCCGTCGGATCAACTGTGAGCGAAGTGTAGTCACCCCAGCGATTCAGGGAAGTGGTTTGCGAGCCGGTTCCGGCAATAATGCTTCCTTCACCGAGCGTCATGATGCCGAGCGGATCGCCGGCCAGTCGACCCGTGTAAGACACACTCGGAAACACTGCAGGGTTCGAGCCGTTGGCGGAGCTATAACCGAGAGCCATGTTTCCCTGGCCATCCATCGCGATGCTCCCCATCCAGCGATGAATGCCGTCCGTTATGCCAGGCGCGTAGGTGCCCTGCTGGAAGATCACGGGGCTGCTATTGGGACTGCGGATTTCCCACCAGCGGATGCCGGATACTTCGCCATTGGGGCCCGTCCCGGCAGAGACCGATTGATTGGTGACCAGCGATTCGTGGTCGCCAAAATTACGATAGGCCAAACGGAACAAAGGGCGTTGCCGGTAGCCCAGGTGATCGATCTTAGCGGTCGTGCCCGGTTGCGGGATGCAGGCACGGGTGCCACCACAAAGAGCCAGGATGGAG
This sequence comes from uncultured Verrucomicrobiae bacterium, assembly GCA_963821615.1. Lineage (GTDB taxonomy): Bacteria > Verrucomicrobiota > Verrucomicrobiia > Chthoniobacterales > UBA10450 > Palsa-1392. The sequence continues at coordinate 225,193 of CAWGEN010000014.1, forward strand.
TTAAACGAGGCGACCGGAATGGTATTGGCCAACACGAAACTTGAGTTGGTCGGAGTCACAAAATCGACGTGGAACTTGTACAGGTTGAGCGCATCCGAAGTCGCCCCATAGGGGCCATTGTTATCCTGCGACCCAACAAAGTAGTTGGGGCTGCCCGGGGGCGGAGGCGTCGGACCATCCATATCGCTCGGCAGCAACCCGTCGCCTACATTGGCTCCCAGGCCTGCGGGTGGCACGAGAAACGAGACTACCTGCGGCGTCGGATTGCCAGCCAGCATCTGTGCACGATTCAGGGCATACGCTCCGACGCCCTGGAATGCGCCGGCCAACCCAAGAAACTCGCGGGTGCTGAGGTAGTAGGCATCCGGCCAGACGCCGTATTTCGGGTAATCGGGAAAATTGACCCCGGTCGTACCGGTCGGGAAAGCATATCGAAAATAGCTTCCCGTCGGGTCGCTCGTAGTCGAAATCGCAACGCAGTTCAAGAAAGGCGCGGTGGTGGCGGTGAACTGTGAGAGCAGCCAGCGATCGGCCGCTCGATCGTACAGAACAACTGGATCGCCGGAGTTTGAAGTCTGACAGGAACCGCCAAATCCAGCCCAGAGCGTGTTGTTTGCGGCCGGACCAAAAAGCGACGTGCCTGTCTTGTCGAAGATCTGGAAGCTCAGGTTGCACATGGTGACGATGTGGTTTGGACCAACCGCGCCGTTCGGGTCGGGTGGGACAACGCCGCTGGTATTCGACTGGGCATTGAAGGTAACTATGCGGCCCGGGGATCTCCGTTCCACCCGGGATATCCTTTCCGCCCACCGTCCCTTGCACGACCGGATCCCACTCCGGAGCAAAACGGACCTTCAACGGCACGATGTCGCGGTCTTCGTTCTCGCGCAGTTTGCCCGGTCCAGGCAGTATCACCCGCATATCGCGCAGGGGCGGAGAGATGTCGAACTTGACCACTGGGGACAAGCCGCGGTAGACGCCCTGGATGACAGGGGTCCCAGGCGATTGACCTTGAGCCGCCGCTTTGCGAGTCGCAAAGAACGCCAGAACCAGACCAACGAAACACAACAGCGCGAGGAGCGCGCGACGATTAACGAATCCAAAGTGATTGGTCGATTTCTTCATTTTGATATTTTTCCCTGTTTTGAGTTGACTGACAATTCGACGTGCCCTTTTTAAAAAGGCGTCTAGAGAAGCAGACTTATAGAGCCTATCAAGACGGCATGTCGATTGTCACGGGCTATTTCCTGATAAGTTGGTAATATTCCCATGTGATGTTCGCTATCCTGCGACGTTCTGGGTAAGAAACGTGCCTCGGCAGAGCCCCGCGATCTTAAGATGATTTCCGAGATCGGCCGCACGCTTTGCCGGACACTGCGCGGCTATCCTTTCGCTCGGCGGACAGCAAGCACAAGGGCACTCAGTATTTCCGCCGAATGCCCTTCGTTCGCGAGTCTCCTCACGAAGCTGCCGGAAGCCGGATAGGACGACTCCCGGAGGCAATCTTTAGATGCGAAATTCCCCTTACGGGATGTGTTCGCCCTTGTGAGGTTTGACCTGATTCGCATCGCCCGTCGCAATCTTTCCGTTTGCATCCACGTCATCGCGGAAGTTCGCGGCAGTAACCGGTTGCCCGACGGCGGCTTTAATCTGATTCAAGTCGGGCTTATCAACCGTACCGTTGGCATTCGCATCGGCAATGAGGAAGCCGAATGGAACACTCGACGGGCTGCCTCCACCGTTGATGTTCGATACCTGAATGGTCACGATCTGCTCGTTAGCCACGCCGGTGAGTGGAACCCTCATCTCATTGCCGCTGAAGGTAGGTGTCCCCGGGGTAGCTGTGCCGCTGGTTACAGTGGCCGTGCCGGATGTGACTGCCACGTCAAAGGTGAAGACGGCCGTGTAAGTGCTGGCGATGCGGTCCTCAACACCTGATGAGCCGGTGAGCGGCATGTTGACATCGAAGGTTCCGGCACTTCCTTGCGTGAGTCTGGAACCCGCGCTGACCAGAGTCGCACCACCGCCACTGCAGGTACCGAACTTGAAGCTGCCGATGCGCGTGTGCCAGTTGAAGCTGCTGAGTGTCGTGTAGTATTCGTTCACATGCCAGAAGGTCAGGCCATCGCTGGGATCAACGGTGGTCATACTGTAATCGCCCCAGCGGTTTGAGGTCTGGCCCGCGGTGCCGTTGAACATGACGGCTTCCCCCTGGCTAAGGTTATTCAGCGGATCAGTGACAAGACGACCGGCGTACCGAATGCCTGGGAACATGCTGGTGCTCGAAGTCGAATAACCGATGGCCGCGTCGCCACATGTATCAACCGCTATGCTGGGCATAAAGCGCCATAAACCGTCGCTGGTATTGGTCCAGGTTTGCTGTTGAACAGCGGAGCCGGGAAACACGCCGCCGGTAACATTGAATTGATACCAGCGAACACCTGTCGGACCGGTGCAGTTTGCGTCCGTACAAACGGTCCCAGACGCCCATAACGATTCCGTGCCGCTGCGATTCTGGTAAACCACCGGCGTCATGATTTTGTCGCCCAAGGTGTCCAGCTTTGACGTAGTTCCCTGCTGCGGCACGATGGTAAAGCCGGCGGAATTGGTGAAAGCGTCGATGAACCCACTGACTGTGATCTCGGCATTCGGTGTATGGTTAGACCCAACACCGAAAGTTGAATTTAACGGGTTGGCGAAATCGACATGAAAAAACCGGGCGTGGACTTGAGTCAAGGTCACGCCGCCGCTGGACGGGCTATCAATGGCCAGCACCATTTCATCTCTACCGGCAGGTGGCGGAGTGCCGGTGCGAAAGGTCGCGGCAACAAAGCTATAGGAATCGCCCACGCCAGCGAGTGGGACGGTAAACCCGATGGCGTTAGCTGGCCCACCACTTAGCATACTGCCGCGGTCGAGCGCATAGGCACGGACGCCGTTAAAGGAAGTGGGGCTGGAAAACAAGTTCATCGTCAGGAAATAGGCGCCGCCAGGCTGCGGGTTACTCCAGAACGCAAACTTGGGATAATCGCCCAGGAACGTTGGGTTCCCTGGATCCACTTGCAGCGCATAGAGAAACCAGCCGCCGGTGACAGGGCTAGACTGTCTGAGACACGGCGATGCACTGGTAGAATGACGACCCAGGAAACGAGGGGAAGGCAAAGTCGCTTACCAGCCAGCGGTCAGCCAGAGGATCGTAAAGCACATAAGGGTCACCATCGTTCTGACCATTGCAAGGCGTGCCCACCAAAGGGGCAAAGAGTGAGTTGTAGGTGGTCGGGCCCGCCAGGGTGTTGCCGTTTTTGTCAAAAACCTTGAACGAACTGTTGATTGCTTCGACATAGTGATTCGGACCGACATCTCCGTCCGAGTCCGGCGGCTCGCAACCACATCCGCTCTGGGTTTCAGCCACCCCCTCGAAGGTCAGCAGCGGGGACGGTATGGTGGGCGCTGGACGCCAAACACTTTTGAGCAGAGTCGCCGTCAGGCCAGGGCAATTCTGCGCGGTTTGGCGCCGACCCCTCCCGGGTGGGGATAGCGTGTTATGACTTTCTCCTCAAACTCTTCCTTCGGGGCGACGTAAGGGAGACTGCGTAAATCCTGGTCGAGACGGACAGGACCGACCATCTGGACTACCTCCGGTAAACCAGAACTGGGTTGTGTTTGACCAGCCCGTCTGGGCAATGGCTTTGGAGAACACGCTAAGGCTAAGCAGCGCCAGACAGACGCCGGCCAGGCCGACGAAGAGACCAATTATAACTCGGACATTAAAGAAGGCGGATTGAGAAGATTTCTTTTTCATCGATAATTAGTTTCCTTTACTTATTCTAAAGGCTATTTGGGTTTGGGCCCAAATGTCACGCCGTTTATCCTAACGTTTTTGCAATTTTAGGCTTCTGGCGCTTCTTGATCCTCGCACGCTCCTCGCGCTGTTGTGTTTCAAACTGGGAACGAAGGGCATCCGGTGGGAACGCCGGATGCCCTTTGTGTTTGCCTAACGAAATAAGCACCGGCCTACGACACCCTGATTCGCTTTGACACTGTTGACGTCGGGCTTATCAACGACCCGGCTGCCATTACCATCGGCCGATGTTCCTTTTGGGTGCTGTGAGTTGCGTGAGAGTTCGACGTGCTGACTAAGAGGCGTCGTTCCCGAGTTTCCTGACAAGCCCTTCGGGGAGTCGGATGGAACGACTCCCGGAGGCAACCAAGCATTAAGGAAATGTGACGTCGACTTCGTTCGAGCAGTCGCCAGAGTCCGTCTCACACACCTGGTAGGTGAATGTCCCAGTCATGTGCCCAAGGTTGTCATTGGTTTTCCCATTGTCTGGTACCGTCCGAATGATGGCGCCATCCCGCAGGACGTTGATGTCGCCGCCGTCGGCCGGATCCCAGGTTAGCTTGACTTGGTTGTTACCATTTTTCACACGCTGTTGCGTCGTAAGCGTGATTACCTCGCCCCCACCCCCGATTGGATCCTGATCGACGAAGGGATCCTGCTGGGAGGCACTGTTGATCGCTACACGCCCGTCCGTCCACGTATGGATGTGATCGGTGGCCGACGCGAAGCTGTAGTCGTAGTCGCCCGCATATTCGGTTACGATGCTCCCGTCAGGTTGGCCGGGGAGCGGGGTAACTACGTCCGAGAACGGCTCATCCGGACTGCCAGGTGGCGCCGTTGTCGGTGGACTTGCGCGCCCACATCCTGTAGCACGGAACGGCCGGGTTACCCTTGGTGCAGGTGGTGGCCTCGCGCCCGTCATACCACACCGCGAGGAGGCTACCGTCCGCGCCGACTGAGATGTTGGGCTGCCACTGAGGGCGAGTCGTCGTATCGGTGTTCAATTGGAATGGCGCGCTAAAGGTGACGCCACCATCGGTGGAGCGGATGTAGAAGACGTTGCCGGCGTCGCCGTTGCGCGGTGTTGCGGGAATCATAGACGTAGTGAACTACGCCGTTTAACGCCGCAGGCTGACCCCAGCCCATGTGCCGCCAGAAGGCAGGGGCCGCTAAACATGCAGGCGAAGTAGCTGTTGGACGCGCATGTCGTGCTACCAGGGCCGGCGAAGGTCGGGCCGGTGTAGGTTTGGTCCAAGTGTTGCCGCCGTCAGTGGACCTGTAGAAGAGGTTGGCGCGGTTAGTGAGGCCGCCGCCCATTTCATTCATGCCGGCGACGTAGACAGTGCCGTCGACGCGATCGCCGGTGATCTGGACATCGCGGAAGAAGGTGCGAGGTTCAACTGTTCGCGCGTTGGTCCAAGTCGCGCCGTTGTCGGTGGAGTAGCGGACGATGAGGGCGCCCCCCCGACATTGAAGTCGTTCCAGGAGACGTACATCCGCCCGTAGAAGGGGCTGCTCGGGTTGTTGTCGGCCCAGCCAGACTCGCGGTCGTCGGCGGAGTTGCTGTGAACGCAGAAATGGGTCCAGCTATTGGGATCCGAGGGATTGGTGGACTTATACCCGCCGAGGCCCTGACCGCCGCGGCCGAAATCGAGCCAGACCGTGAACCAGGTGCCGGTGGGCGATTGTACAGAGACAACGGGATCGCCAAGCGTATTGGAGAATGGGCTTTGACCGTTGCGTCTTGGTGAGGCGGGTGAAGGTGGTGCCGCCGTCGGTGGAGACACGATGCGCCGGAGATGTTGATCGGGTTGGCGGTGACGTTGCGTGAGTCGTTGTAGGCGACGACGATCTCGTTCGGGTTATCTGGATTAGCCGTCGCGAATGTCTCCGACTGGGTAATGTGCGGAGAGGTCTCGGTGCCGGTGATCAGATCGACGTCCGTGCCGCCAAGGAGGGGCGCCAACAGTTCCTGGACAAACGCGGAAGATTCGCCGAAAGCAGAAGGTGAGCCTCCCTGTGCTTCGCCGCAGAAAATCGCGATGGCTCCAGCCCGAAGGTTTTCCTGCATGTCGAGGCCAAGCGCGCGGAACTGAGAACAGTCAAACCCGACAGGGACGAGGGGGTTGATGGAACTGCGCGACTGTGTATTGCCTCTGCTGCGCTTGGGCGGAGAACCTGCCAATGCCCACCAGCGCCAGAAAGACGCCGGCCAGGACTAAGAAGCAGGCCGAATTGAAGCACGCAGATAAAAGAAGGCGGATTGTGAAGCGGATTTCTTTTTCATAATATGATGAGACGATGACGAGTTGAAGTTGTGTTGTGCGGTAAGAACGTTCTTACCGATTCTCGAGGCTATCAAGACGACATGCCAATTGTCTCCAGTTTTATTCTTACAATTTAGCAATGTTCCCAGAACATGGGGACTCAGTGTTTCCGGAGTGACATGTCAGGCGATAGCCAGCCTACGAATCTCTACTTCCCTCTGTACGAGAGACGCAAGCGGACCCGCACCAAGGTCCTGGTGGCTCGCTACGGCGGAGAGGATTTGGAATGATCACTCATCCCGTGACGCGAATCGCTTTGAAGCTGCCGCTCTTTGACGGTCTGGCTTTGGGGTCTTTTGGGTCCTGATCGACGGGAAAGAATATGGCCTCTCCTGTTATCGCGCCGTCAGTTCCAAACTTCCCTTTCAACACCAATGTTCCCGCGTCGCGTCCGACGTTGCCGAGCGGAAATTCCACCGGGCCCGAGAACATCACCGGAGCCTTCCTCGCCCTGCGTCCACTTTGCCTCCGAGGGTCTGGCGGGCCCCCAGACCTTCAATCTTGGATCAAGGAGCAGGAAAGAGCCTTTCCCGGACTCTCGGGCCTCAAAGCGAAATGAACGGCTTTCCCCATTCCCGAACGTGATTTCCACTCTCCAACTGCCGATGACGTTCGAAGACTGCGCCTGGGACAAGCCAACGCCGAATATTTGGGCGAATACGATCAAAATCAATGCTGGTTTTAGTGTCACAATTACCGCCTGCTGTCGATTTGCTTTATCCCAATCTGTTCCGCTCTGCGGCCGAGATCAATACGTAACCTTACAGAAGTAATAGAGCTGGTAAATTCCGGCTGATGGAGGACGGAGTCCTTTTCTGACGCACTGAAGAGTTACAACGTATGGCGAGGTGCGAGCACGGGTAGCGCACTCGAAACAAAAGGGCATCCAGCGTTTCCACCGAATGCCCCTTCGCTCCTGAATTTCCTCACGAGCTTTCCGGGAGTCGGATAGGACGACTCCCGGAAGGCGAACTATTCCGTAATCTCGTTACGGGAGGTGATTCGCCCTTGTGAGGTTTGACCTGATTCGCATCCGACGTCGTAATGCTTCCGTTCGCATTCACGTCGTCGCGGAAGTTTGCGGCAGTAACCGGTTGCCCGACGGCGGCTTTAATCTGATTGAAGTCGGGCTTATCAACCGTACGGTTGGCATTCGCATCGGCAATGAGGAAGCCGAATGGAACACTCGACGGGCTGCCGCCACCGTTGATGTTCGATACCTGAATGGTCACGTTCTGCACGTTAGCCACGCCGGTGAGCGGAACCCTCATCTCATTACCGCTGAAGGTAGGTGTTCCCGCTGTCGCCGTGCCACCGGTTACAGTGGCAGTGCCGGATGTGACTGCCACATCAAAGGTGAAGACGGCCGTGTAAGTAGCTCGCGATGCGGTCCTCACTTCCAGACGGGCCAGTAAGCGGCATATTGATATCGAAGGTCCCGGCAGTTCCTTGCGTCAGTCTGGAAGCCGCGCTGACCAGAGTCGCACCGCCGCCGCCAGTCGCCAGTTTGAAATTGGCGATGCGCGTGCGCCAGTTAAACTGGCTGGTGGTGTCATAGTATTCCTGGGTATACCAGAAGGTCTGGTCGTCCACAGGATCCACCGTCATGTCGCTGTAATCGCCCCAACGATTAAAGGTGGAGAGCTGCGAACCCGCGCCATCAAAAATATGCCCTTCACCCAGCGTCATCATGTTAATCGGGTCGGTCCCGAGGCGGCCGGTGTAGCGGACCTGCGGGTGGATCGCCGAACTGGAAGCGCTATAGCCGAGCGCCATGTTGCCGAACTTATCCATCGCGACACTACCCATCCAGCGCCAGGTGGTGTCCGGCTGATAGGTGCTGTCCTGGAAGGTCGTGACCGGACCCGCCGTGACACCGCGCAATTCGAACCAGCGAATGCCGGCGACGCTGCTCGAATTGACCGTGAAATTACCGACCAAGGATTCGTGGTCGCCAAAGTTGCGGTAAGCCAGGCGGAACATCAGGCGGTCGGCGAGGTTACCGAGGCCATCGCCACCGAGCTGTGGAACCAAAGCTAAAGAGTTCAGTCCAGCCCGCCGCAGGCGACGAACCGAACAACGTCAGAGTGGAGTTGGTCGGGACGGCGAAATCCACATGGAAGTGATAGACGCGATACGTGGCGGGGGAGTTGTCTGGCAAAAAGACCAACGAGTTCGGTGCGCCGGCTGGCGGCAGTGTCGAACCATCGAGGTCGGACGGCAGCCAGGGCGGAAAGGAGGGGCCCATCGTCGGGAAGGTGATCAAGGTTGCCGGCAGACCCGCGAGCATGTTCGTGCGATCAAAGGCCCAGGCTTGCGGCCCGAGATAGGCGGTGCCCGACGAATTGAACACGTTCATCGTCATGTAGTAGGCATCCGGCCAAACCGCGATCTTCGGGTAGTCGTCGAGCGTGGTGTCTGGTCAAATGGAAGTCATAGCGGTTCCATGTGCCCGTGGCGTCGCTCGTCGTGGAGACGGCGACACATTCATCATGCAGGCCGTTGGCGAACTGGCTGATCAGCCAGCGATTCGCGATCTGGTCATAGAGCATGACCGGATCACCATGGCCGGCAGGTTTGGCAAACACCGCCGAAGCCGCTCCAAATGGACACGATACTGGCTGGGCCGAGAACGGAAGCGCCAGTCGCCTTGTCAAAGACCTGGTAGCCTTCGTTCACGATCTGGACGTATTGGGTTGCACCCACTTCGCCGTTGGTATCAGGCGGAGCGCAGTTACAAATGACACCCGGGTAAGGGATGCCAGCAAAATTGAGGATTGGCGGCGAAATGCTCGGCGCAAGTTGACCGAGCAAGGTCCCCTTTTGCACAACCAGGTCAGGCTGGTCCTTATGAAGACCGGTGGAGACTCTCCAGTTGGCCGCCGCTTCGTGCTCCTGCACTCTCTGGACGGGCCAAGGCTCGACATCACGCAACGCCGGTGAGACGTCGTTGTGAACCGAGTGAATGACGATTGGTTTAGGACTTTGGTTCGCTCCCGCCGCGACGGCAGTTGAGCTTGAGTTGATACTCAACGCCAGAAGCGCCAGAAAGACGCCGACGGAACTGAGCACGAAGCCGAAGCAGGACGCGCAGACTAAAGAACGCGTCTCGAGAAGCTGACATTTTTTTCATCTATGTTTTATGTGTGAGTTATACTGACAGGTAAAAGACGTTTTACCTATTATGGAAGGTATCAGAATGACAAATCGTCTGTCATCCTGTTTATCCTTACAATTTAGTCATCTGTCTCGGGCAACGGTTGCTGCCCGATCCTCCTTTTAGGAAGGACTTGTAAGTGTCATCATGATTCGGCAATATTTGCCCCGCAAAAAAGCGAGTTTGCCTAACCAATTCTGGGAGCCTTCACGCTTCGCTTTCCGGAGAACGCTGCCTCGCGGAGCTTCAATGAGCGGCGGAAAACGCCAGGAGCAATCCAGCCAGCAAAAAGGTCAGTGCGGCCGAAAAAAGGCAGAACGGACAAAAGGCGTGCAAGACGAAAGCCTGCAAATAGAGAAAATAGAGCGAGGCAGCGAACATCAGCCCGACCACCACCATGAGCAAGTCCTCTCATCCGCGCATAACCGAACGCGGCGAGAACGGCGAGGCTGAATACGGTGAAGTAGGCCACCGCCCCGAAGGCGGCGGTTGGAATACCCCGGATCGTGGCGTAGGCGCTGCCGAGCACTGTTGAGCAGCCAATGGCCGAGCCGCAGACCGCGTCGTCGCCCGTCAGGTGCGCCACGGTGAGAAAAGTCGCGTCAGCCAGCCCGAGGAGCGCGATCACGGCCAGCGCCCAATACAAGACGAGCGATGAACGCGGCCGTCTGGCGGTCGGTCCTTCACCGGGCGATTTTTGGTTCCTCGCGGCCAGTCAGGATTTCTTCTTTTCGGCAAGCGCGGCATCGATCGCTTGTTGCAAAATTTCTCGCTTAAAGGCACCTTGGACTTCGTTCCCGTTGATGAAAATCGTCGGCGTATTTCTTACCCCTCGCGCCGTCACCGGCGTCGCCATCGGAAACAACGCGCACTTGTACCTCCGGACTCTTCGCATCGATTGCGAACTGCCACGCATCAAGGCCGAGCGACTCGGCATAGGCAGCGAAAAAAGTGGAGACACTGGTCGCTTGGCTCCAGACGGATTGATATTGGTAAAGCATGTCGTGCATTTCCCAGAAATGCCCCTGTAACCCGGCCGCCTCCGCTGCCATCGCCGCCTCCATCGCGTGCTCGTGCATCGCGAGCGGAAATTCGTGGAAAATGACTCTCATTTGCTCGCCATATTGCTTCTGCAAATCGTCGATCATGGCCGAGGCGATGGCGCAGGAAGGGCACTGGAAGTCGCCATAAATCTCCAGTGTCACCGGCGCGGTGCGCGGACCGCGCACGTGGAGCGACTCATCCTCCGTTTTCATTGACGACGAGCGGCGTGGGCGAAACCGTGGCGGAGGGCCGGGAGACAGGTTGCATTTTTGCCCGATAAAGTGTCGTGGCAACCCCCACTGTCACGAGGGCCACGATCGCGATGATCGCAAAGGGAAGAAATCGTTTCATGTAAGTCGAAAAGTCGCCCGTATCGGTCGCGACTCTAATCTCATCTCCGTTTACTCAAAACAAAAAACCAGGCCATCTGGCTTCCTGGGGAAATTGTTAGGCAACATCGTCCCCGGTCCGATGATTGCACCCGCGCTCCCTCCGCCGGCGCGTTGCTTTTCGGAGGGTGAATGTTAGCGTCGCCGCTCTGCGATGAGCCAGAATTACAAGGATACCCTCAACCTGCCGAAAGACGGATTTTCCGATGAAGGCCGGGCTGGCGACGCGCGAGCCGGAGATCCTGCGTTCCTGGCAGGAGACGCGACTCTACGATCAAATCCAAACGGCGCGCGCCGGGGCCGATCTCTTTGTCCTGCACGACGGCCCGCCCTTCGCCAACGGCGATGTCCACATGGGCACCGCTCTCAACAAGATCCTCAAGGACCTTGTCGTGAAATCGAAGACCATGGCCGGTTTCCGGGCTCCGTTTGTGCCGGGGTGGGACTGCCATGGCTTGCCCATCGAATACAAGGTGGTGAAAGAGACGCGCGGCCTCTCGCCGCTCGAAGTGCGGCAGCGTTCCGAAGCCTTTGCGAGGAAATTCATCGATATTCAGCGCGAGCAGTTCAAACGCCTCGGTGTCTTCGGCGATTGGGAACATCCCTACCTCACGATGGACCCGGTCTACGAAGCCGAGATCCTGCGCGCCTTCGCCGTTTTCGTGGAGCGCGGACTGGTTTATGAATCGATGAAACCGGTCTTCTGGAGCACGGGTGCACAAACCGCCCTGGCCGAGGCCGAGGTGGAATACCAGGAGCGCCAGGACACCGCAATTTACGTCAAGTTTCCAATCGTCACCGGTCCACTCGCCGGCCAGGCGGCCCTCGTCGTTTGGACAACGACCCCATGGACTTTGCCGGCCAATCTTGCGATTGCCGTTCATCCGAAGGAGCGCTACGTCACGCAGAAATTCACCCGCGGCGAGCAAACCGAGACGCTCGTTCTGGCGCAGAGTTTGGTTGAGGGATTTGCTGCGGCGACCACCTGGCAACCGGCTAATGAACCGCTCCAAACCTTTCCGGGGAGCAAATTGGAAGGCATCGGCGCGCAACATCCGTTCCTTCCCCGGACCGCGATCGTTCTGACCGCCGATTTCGTGACCATGGATACCGGCACCGGCGCCGTCCATATCGCGCCCGGTCACGGCGAAGACGACTATTCGTTAGGCAAAACGAACGGCCTCCCGATCCTCTCGCCGGTCGACGATCTCGGCCGATACACCGAGGAGGTCGGACTGCCCGAGCTGGTGGGCAAATACGTTTTCGAGGCCAATGCCGACATCGTCAGCTTGCTGCGTGATCGCGGAATGCTCATCGCCGAACAGCCTTACCAGCATTCTTATCCCTACTGCTGGCGTTCGAAAACCCCGATCATTTTCCGCGCAGTCGAACAGTTTTTTATCCGGATCGACGACCTCCGTGCGAGAGCGCTCGATGCGATCGCGAAAGTGACCTGGATCCCGCAATGGGGCGAAAATCGCATCGCCGGCACGGTGGAATCGCGACCCGACTGGGTGATCTCACGTCAGCGCAGCTGGGGCGTGCCGTTGCCCGTCTTTTATTCCGCCGAGGGCGAGGCGCTGCTCAACCCGGAATGGATTCGCAGGCTAGCCGACCTCGTCGCGCGACGCGGCTCCAACGTCTGGTTCGAACTTGACGACGTCGCGCTCACCCAGGCACTCGGTCTGCCGGAAGGCACTCGCCATCGGAATGACACGATTGACGTCTGGATCGACAGCGGCGTTTCGCACTTCGCGGTCTGCGCGACACATCCCGAGCTGCGCGATCCCGCCGACATGTACCTGGAGGCGACCGACCAGCACCGCGGCTGGTTCCAGTCGTCGCTCATGACGAGCGTCGCGCTGCACGATCGCGCGCCTTACAAGACCTGTGTCACGCACGGTTTCGTGGTCGATGTCGATGGCCGGAAGATTTCGAAGTCCAACACCTACAACAAGCCGATGGACGCCGGTCATTTCGTCGGCCGTCATGGCGCCGATCTCGTTAGGCTGTGGGTCAGCAGCGTCAACTACACTGACGACGTTCCGTTCTCGGAGGAAATGTTCACCCGCCTGGGCGACGCCTATCGGCGGATTCGGAACACCCTCCGGATTCTGTTAGGCAATCTATTTGATTTTTCTGCAGCCGCGAACGCTGATCCCGGAAGCGCGCACTTCACGCTTGTCGATCGCTGGATTCTCGATCGCTTGCAACAAGTGATCGAGGATTGTCGCGTCGCTTACGCAGCCTACGAATTTCACAAGGTTTATCACACCCTCAATCAATTCTGCGCCATCGACCTGAGCAGTCTCTACGTCGACATCACGAAGGACCGCATGTATTGCGACGCGCCCGCTTCGCCCCGCCGCCGTGCCACCCAGATGGCGATGCACCAGATCTTCGACGCACTCTGTCAGCTCCTCGCGCCGATCCTCGTCTTTACCGCGGAGGAAGCATGGCGCCACCGTCATCCCGAGCGAAATGGAGCAAAGGGGAATGCAATCGAGGGATCCGTCCACCTTCAATTGTTCCCTGAACCGCAGGGTAACTTGCGAGACTCGGTCATTAGGGCGAAAACGGAAGAGCTGCTCAAACTCCGCGGGATTATCGGCCAGGCAATCGAAAAGGCGCGCCAGGAAAAGTTGATCGGCAACGCGCTCGAAGCCGCGGTCATCCTGCGCTGCGACGAGCGCTTCGCGACCTCCCTCCCGCGGGAGGAACTCGAGGAATTTTTTATCCTGAGCGACCTGCAACTGGAGCCGGCCCAGGAACCGAGTGCATCGATCACCCGAACGCCTAACAAAAAGTGCGCGCGCTGCTGGCGGCATCGCCCGACCGTCGGTATGATCGCGACGTATCCCGAGTTGTGCGATCGCTGCGCCGCAGTCGTGGAATCCCGCGCGTGAAAATCCTTCTCTTTCTTACCCTCCCCCTCTACGTGCTCGACCAGCTGACCAAACATCTCGTCCTTCGTTTCATCGATCCCTACGCGCCTCGGACGATCATCCCCGATTTCTTCAGCCTCGTGCACGTCACGAATACCGGGGCCGCCTTCGGATCATTCCGGAACAACAACAGCTTCTTCATCGCGCTCTCCTGCGTCGCGCTGGTCGTCGTCGCCGTCCTGCTCATGCGCAAGGAACCACGCGACCCATGGCGTCGGTTCGCCCTCGGGTTGCTTCTCGCCGGCGTCCTTGGCAACCTGACCGATCGACTCCTGCACGGTCACGTCATCGATTTTCTGCTCTTTGATCTGCACCTGCCCTTCGCCCACCCATGGCCGGCCTTTAACGTGGCCGATTCCTGCATCTGCATCGCGGTCGTCTGCTTCATGATTTATTCATTCCGCGACTCGCGGGCGGCGAAGGTTTCCGCCTGACAGCTGCCTACGTCCCGGTCTCGACAGCCGGAGCGCGAGCAGCGAGCGTGAGCATGTGAATCCCGCCGGGATTGAGAAAGAACCGATGCTTTCGACCGCACGCGCGCTCGTCGATCGACTGCGCGCAGCCGGCCACATTGCCTACTTCGCAGGCGGTTGCGTGCGCGATCTCGTCCGCGGTCAAGCCCCGAAAGACATCGACATCGCGACCGACGCGCACCCCGCCGAGGTGCAGAAAATCTTCCCCCGTACTTACGCTGTCGGCGCACATTTCGGTGTCATCGTCGTTCTGGAAAACAACCTGCAATTCGAGGTCGCGACCTTTCGGGCCGACGGCGTTTATCTCGATGGCCGGCACCCCGCGGAAGTGCGCTTCTCTTCGCCGGAAGAAGACGCGCGCCGCCGCGATTTCACGATTAACGGCATGTTCTTCGATCCGCCTAACGACGCCGTGATCGATTTCGTCGGTGGGCGCCAGGACCTCAGCGCCCGTCTCGTACGGGCGATTGGCGATCCAGCGCAACGTTTCGCCGAAGACCGGCTACGGCTTCTGCGTGCGGTCCGCTTCGCCACCGTGCTCGACTTTGAAATCGACGCAGCGACCTGGGAAGCGATCGTCAGGGTGGCCGGCACGATTGGCGAAATCAGCGCGGAACGAATCCGCGAAGAGCTGGTTCGGATTTTCCTCTCGGCTCATCGCGCGCGCGGTTGGGACTTGCTCGACGCCAGCGGTTTGATGAAACAAATCCTGCCCGAGCTCGAGGCGATGAAAGGCTGCCAACAGCCGCCGCAATTCCATCCAGAAGGGGATGTTTTTCAACATACGCGCCTCATGCTTCAGCTTTTGCCTGACGAGGTTTCACTCCCGCTCGTCCTCAGCGTCCTTTTTCACGACATCGGCAAACCGCCGACCTCGAGCGTCGACGAGGAAGGCCGGATCCGCTTCAACGGTCACGACCGGATCGGCGCGGAGATGACCGAAGTGCTTATGCAACGGCTCCGCTTTTCTCGCGCGGAAATCGACGCGACGGTCGAAGCCGTTCGGCAACACATGGTTTTCAAGGATGTGCCCAAGATGCGGGTTGCAAAGCTGAAACGCTTCATGGCGCGCCCCACCTTCGTCGACGAACTGGAACTGCATCGAGTCGATTGCGCGAGCAGCCACGGGATGCTCGACAATTACGAATTCCTCCAACACAAAAAGGAGGAATTCGCGAATGAGCCGATTATCCCGCCGCCGCTCGTGACAGGGAGACGACCTGATCGCGCTCGGGATGAAGCCCGGTCCACGTTTCGGCGAAATTCTCGAGGCGGTCGAGACGCAGCAGCTCGAAGGCGGGTTGCGCGATCGCGCAGAGGCCCTGGCGTGGATAAAAAAGAAATACCCGTTAGGCGAGGCCTAACGGGTATCTCGCGGGAAGCGGTATCAGGTCCCGAATTACCGGCGAGATCTAAGGAGGCAAGGCGGTGCCGGATTTTGATTTAACGGCCCGGACGTCGCCGGAGTTAACGCGGCCGTCGACCGTCACGTCTTCGCGGAAGTTGGAGCCAGTGACCGGCTGGCCCGATTGGGTCTTGGTCAGATGAACGTCGGAGGTATCGACAATGCCATCGGCCGTGGTGTCTCCGATCAGTGCGCCCATCGTTCCGGAAGCAGCGCCGATGGCTCCAGTGGAGTCAATCGCGCCGGTCAGGGTAACGGTCAGGTATTGGGCGTTGGGCACCGCGGTAACATTGACCGTGCATTGATTCGGGTTCGGCCCGATGCTGACTGAGCCGGTGTTGGTTGAGCCACACGACACGATTGAATTCACGAAGCTAAAGACGAGCGTGTAGTCGCTATTCACACCGCCGCTCCGGCATTCAACCCCACTACCGTCAGGCGGAAGATCGATGTCGAAGTTGCCGGCCGCGCCGTGCGTTTTTCGCGAGACAACGCCTGTCACCATGAGCGGCGCAGAGGGCAGTGGCCAGACATAGGCACCGCGGCTGCGCGTCCAGACCGAGAGCGTCGTGGCGCCGCGATCGATCTGCATGTCCCAGACCATGGAGTGGGGCAGTCCGTTCTCGAATCGCGCCCAAGTGGGAGCCGCTGCCGTAATGTCGTTGGTGTAGTAGACGCCCCAGTCCGTCCCCGCGAAGACCTGTTGCGGATACTTTGGGTTGACGATGACCGAGTCCACCGGGAT
This sequence comes from uncultured Verrucomicrobiae bacterium, assembly GCA_963821615.1. Taxonomy (GTDB): domain Bacteria; phylum Verrucomicrobiota; class Verrucomicrobiia; order Chthoniobacterales; family UBA10450; genus Palsa-1392. Next base: position 241,519 of record CAWGEN010000014.1, read on the forward strand.
ATCCGGCAGGTTCCCCGTCTTATCCAGCCACGTGAACGACCCACAGGAGGTGCCACAGGCAACCTGGAAAAGGTGACCCGGTGTCGTTGGCGTATTGGCATTAAAACCGCCCACCGCCGCATATCCTACTGGGACGTTCGCCGCCGGGACCGATGGATCGAGGGCAATGCCGAGAATTGGGCGGTTGGGCAGAATTGTGTTGGCGCCCGTCACGTTGACCCAGGTCGCCTGGGCCTGAGTGCCGGTGCCGAGATTGAATCCAATCTGCACATTGCCGTCGTTGGTCCCGACGATCGCCACGCTTTGGAACTTGGGCGAATACTTGACCTGACTAATAAAGGAGCGGTTGCCCAGCGCCTGCTTCGTCAGGTTCTGGGTGATCGGATTGTTAGTCACATACCAAGTCACCGTGCTCGCGGCGTTGCCGGTGATTGTTTCCCAGACTCTGGTCGTGCCGGCCACGAGATGGCCGCAACCTCCTGCGGTTCCCGCTGGCGGACAGTCGTCACCGCCGGCGATGCCGCCGCGGAAAAGATTGATGGGCAGAATGAACGACTGAATGTCACCGCTCCAGCCTCCCATCTTACTGGTCCAGGTGGCACCGGCGGCCGTGCAGTTACTGATGCAACGGCTAAGACCGCCGCTGTTGTTGCCCTGCCAGTAACGAAGGCTTGTTCCAGTGCCAACCGGGTCGATCTGTCCGGAGAATCCATCCCCGCCAAGACCTAACTGCCATTGGACGGGGCCGGTCGGGGTGCTGGAAAACGTGACCGAGCTAGAGCCATTATCCTGCGCACCGCCGACCGCAGATGGTGTCGCCGACGTGGCGAAGTTGGCGCTAATGTCGCCGGAATAGAACTCAATCGTATTCAGGCCAGTGTCCATGTTGAACCAAGTCGGCCTGGTCGTGTTCAGAATGGCCACATTGGCGTTGATTGTCCCGTGGACGCCGCCATCGTTGCCCGCGAGCAAGATGCTCGACGAGCCAGGCAGGAAAGCGAGCGCATGCTGGTCCACGTGAACCGGCTTGGGAGTTACGCCTGAGTAGCCGCAGGAGGTGTCGTACCACGCAAGGCCGGTGCGGCTAGCCAGCCAGATGTCGAAGGTGTCAAAGAAGACGCGGTCCGGATTGTTAGGATCGACCTTGACTCCCTGATCATACCAGTTCTGAGGATAATCACCGCTCCCGGGAGAACCGGAGCCTCCGCCTGAGGATGCGCAGACCGCGAGCGAACCGCCGGCCGAGCCGGTCATGAACGTCCACGAGATCCCGCCGTTGGTCGTGACCCATGCGCCGAGCTGACAGCCAGGGCCACCGCCGCCACAGCCGCTACTGGTGTTCCAGTCGATGGAGCCCACCTGGGCGTAGATGACGTTGGGATTGCTGGGAGCCACGGCGATGTCGATCCGGCCAAGGTTATTGGCGCCGCCGCTTGGGGGAGTAGGGCCGCCGCAGAAGGTCGCGGTGCCACCCGTGATTGGATAGTTGCAAGGAACGCCGCCGCCGGCATTCATGTTCGCACCCGTCGTGTATGGGCTGCCGCTTACGGCCACGCCAAAAACAAAGCCATTCGCGTTGCTCGCGATAGAAGTAAAAGTCGGGCAGCCGCTAGCCGGCATGGTAGCGCTGTAGAGGCCGTTCGCGCCGTTCAACCCGAGGTCATATTGGACTGCCGTGGGGAAGCCGCGCGTGCCGACCGCGGCGATAATGCGGGTAACGCCGCCGCCCAGATTGCTCAATTCAAGCCCTGTGATGTCCTGGCGCTGCGTGGTGTATGGATTCGCGGCGCACTGGGTCCAGGAAACGCCTGCATCGTTTGACACATAGACACCCTTTTTTGTCCCGGCCACGACGTTGTTGCTGTTGTTCGGATCGACACGCACTTTTCCGACCGCGTTGTACTGTGGAAATTGTCCCGGTGGCTCGGTGTAGGCGATGCCGAAAACGTCGGCGCCTAACACCGCCCAGCTATTGCCGGCATCGGTCGACTTCAAGATGCCCTGGCTGCCCATGGAAAACGAACCGAAGTTCAGGTCGCCGGTGCCGGCGTAGATCGTGTTATGATCGTTAGGATCAATCGTTAGAGTGTCGATGGCGATGGTGGAGATTAGAGGCGCATCCGTGACCACACTCCAGGTGGTATTGGCGCTGCAGCAGTTAGTAGTTTTCCAGACGCCACCGCCGTCACTGGCGGCGTAGGCCACGATGCTGCCGTTGGTCGTGGTCGTCGGGTCGAAGACGATGTCGTTGATGCGGCCTTCAGTGGTGGTGTAGTCAAAGCAGCCAGAGCAACCGGTCATGTGCTCGGGCTTTGGGCCGAGAGCGGTAAAGCTTGCGGTGTTGAGCGCCGGTCCTTGCTGATTTCCTTTGGTCTCGGGAAAGAGCCCCGAGGGGACGCCTTGCGGCAGGAGGGCATGTTGGGCCGCAGCCTGGCGAACCCAAGCCGGGTCGAAGTTACCGGTCGGATAGGTCAAGCGATCACTCCAGTATTGTTCCAACCTGCCGAGATCGGCGGCTTCCCGTTGTGTGTTGTCACCGAGCGTCGGCATGTCGCGCTGCGGGCTGTCGGTTTGCGCAGCGTGCTCGACTCGCTGGTCAAAGGCGATGACCGTCAGCGCCAGCCCGGCCATGCACAAACACAGTCCGATCAGAGAGCGTAATTTCAGAAAACCGAATTTTGAGCGTGATTTTATCTTCATTTGGTGGCCGCCGTGGATTCCTTTCGAACCGTCCTTTCCAAACCGGACCTTGATTCGCAGTGGCGTCTAGCTGATTCGGGAGTCGTTGTCACGCCTTTTCATCCAGGATGGGTCGCCGGCCAGACAATCAAGCTGATCGAACGCTGGCCGGCCGCGCGTGCTCCGCATTTTTTCTAAGAAAATATTTGGCCGCGTAGAACAGGGAATATGGAAATAGGGGAACGGAGCCGATTCACTTCTTGATTGAAGGTTGGATGTTGAGCGTTGGACGTTTCCCCCTCTTCATTGAAAGTTGTCCTGCTCGCATGAAAATCCTGATGATCAGCAGCGAAGGCTGGCCGCTCGCCCGCTCTGGCGCTCTGGCCGATGTGCTTGTCGCCCTGCCGCGCGAGTTGAAGGCCCGCGGCCACGAAATTGCGCTCGCCATGCCCTACTACCGCGAGATTCGCGAGAACAAAAAGATCAAGCCGAAGTCGCTCGGCGTCAGTCTTGAAATCTCGTTAGGCGAGAAACGCCTCGCGGCGGATCTTCTCGAAGCGCGCACCGCCGAGGATCTCCAGATTTTCTTCGTCCGCTGCGACGAGCTCTTCGATCGTGCGGGGATCTACACCAAAAAAGGTGAGCCCTACCAGGACAATGCCGCACGCTTCATCTTCTTCAGCAAAGCTGCGGTCGAGATCGCGCGGCGCATGACGCCGAGCCCGGAAATTCTCCACTGCCACGATTGGAGCGCGGCCCTCGTCCCCGTCCTTGTCCACCACCAGGGGCTGCCCTTCGCAACCGTCCTTTCGATTCATCACCTGGCTGACCAGGGCAATTTCGACAGCTGGGATTTTTCCCTAACGAATCTTCCGGGCCGCTATTTCGACCTGCCCGGAGTCGAGTATTTTGGCCGGCTCAATTTGCTCAAAGGCGGCATCCTCTTCGCGGACCGCATTGTGGTCTCGAGCGAACCCTACGCGCACGAAATCCAAACCTCGTCGTCAGGCGAAGGCCTCGATATCGTGTTGCGCGAGAACGCTCACCGTCTCTCGGGTATTCTCGGTGGCGCAGATTATCGGCGCTGGAACCCGGCGACCGACAAGCTGCTTCCGGTTCGTTACGGCCCGGATAAGCTCGAGCTCAAAGCCGCCTCCCGCAACGCCCTGCTCGATCAACTCCAGCTTGCCCCGGCGCCCCGCGGCCCTGTCTTCGGCATGGTGACACGTCTGGTCGGCGCGAAAGGCTTCGACATTCTCATGCCGGTGCTTGACCGCCTTCTGGCGGACGACGTGCGCCTCGTCATTCTCGGCAAGGGGGATCCCGCCTACGAGACCGCACTAGCGATCGCGGCCCGCAAGTTTCCCGAACGTCTCGCCTACCGGCACGATTACGACGAAACGCTCGCGCACCTGATCGAGGGCGGGAGCGACATCGCGCTCATCCCTTCACGGGTGGAACCTGGCGCCTTCAGCGCGATGCACAGTTTGAAATATGGTGTGCTCCCAATCGCGCGCGCGACCCGCGGCGTCGAGCAAATCATCGTCGATTACGATCCCTCGACCGATTCCGGGTATGGCTTCCTCTTTTACGTCTACGGGAGCGAGCCGCTTTGGGACGCGATCAAGCGGGCCCGGGAAGTTTTCGACAATCGACGAGGAATGGGAGCGCTTGCGGCAACGCGCCGTGGCGCTCGATTTTTCCTGGGCGCTGGCCGCGGAGCGCTACGAGGAGCTGTACGGCACGCTGGTGACTCGGGCTGCTGCAGCGTAGACGCGCGGCCGATTTTCAACCGCGGAGGACACAGAGTTCACGGAGAAAGGCATCGCGCCGAGGTTAGCCTGGGCACGAGAGAAATGCGGTCAATGGGGAAAAACTAGCGGCGCGCCAGCTGTCATCCCGAGCTAAGCGAGGGATTTCGCAGGCGATGACCGATGGATCCCCTTCGGCGGTCCGTTCGGGTGAACTGCGAGGTCGTCGCTTCACTCAGGATGACAACGGACCGGGGCGAGCACCGATTCTTCGTTAGGCTCGATTTTCAATCCGAGTTGGCGCAGGAGCGAGATGTCCGCATCGGCCGCGGGATTCGCCGCCGTCAGCAGTTTGTCGCCATAGAAAATCGAGTTCGCCCCGGCGAAAAAGCAGAGCGCCTGGCCTTCGCGCGTCAGGCGGGTGCGCCCGGCCGCGAGACGCACGCGCGCTCGCGGAAGCGCGATCCGGGTAACGGCGATCAGCCTAACGAGTTCAAAAATATCGATCGGCGGCTCTTCGGCCAGCGGCGTGCCAGGCATCGCCATCAGGCAGTTGATCGGCACGCTCTCCGGCGGAGGATCGAGGTGGCTCAGGACCTCGAGCATGCGCAGCCGGTCGCCGGCGGTCTCGCCCATCCCGACGATCCCGCCGCAACAGACCGACATGCCGCTTTCCTGCACCGCGGCAATGGTTGTCAGGCGATCGTTGAACGTATGGGTGCTGACGATCTCCGGGTAAAACTCCGGCGACGTATCGATGTTATGATTGTAAGCGGTCACGCCCGCTTCCTTCAGCTTGCGCGCTTCCTCAGGCCCGATCTGGCCCAGGGTCACGCACACTTCCATTCCGAGCTGGCTCACTTCGCGGATCGTCTCCAGCACCTGTTCAAACTTCGGCGTGCCCTCGCGCACCCCGCGCCAGGCCGCACCCATGCAAAATCGCGTTGCGCCCTGGGCCTGTGCCTGTCTTGCCGCGCTCATGATTTCATCGACCGGCATCAAATCCTCGCGCTCGACTCCGGTGGAGTAATGCGCGCTTTGCGCGCAGTAGGCGCAATCTTCGCTGCACCCGCCGGTCTTGATCGAGAGCAGGCTGCAGCGCTGAACGTGCTCGCCGCGCCAATGCTGCAGATGGACGGCACGACTCTGCGAGATGAGATCAAAGAGCGGCTGGTCGTAGAGCCGTTCTAGTTCCGTCAGGTCCATCGTGCCCTACTCTTAAACGCAGAGACCGCCGAGTGCACAGCGAGAAGAAAAAAACTTTGTCGGTCCTCTTTGTCCCACAAGTCCTAGGCCGATACTCAAACCGCGATCGGCGCCTTGATCGCGGGATGCGGATCGTAGCCGACGAGCGTGAAATCCTCGAACTTGAAATCGTGAATGTTCTTCACCGCGGGATTCAATTCCATCCGCGGAAGCGGGCGCGGGACTCTCGCCAGCTGCTCACGCGCCTGTTCGAGATGATTCCGGTAGAGATGCAGATCGCCAAAGGTGTGGACGAAATCGCCGCTCGTTAGGCCGCAAACCTGCGCGACCATCCGCGTGAGGAGCGCGTAGCTCGCGATGTTGAAGGGCACGCCGAGAAACAGATCCGCGCTCCGTTGATAGAGCTGGCAACTGAGCGCGCCATCCTGGACGTGGAACTGGAAGAGCGCGTGGCACGGCGGCAACGCCATCGTATCGACCTCCGCCGGGTTCCACGCCGTGACGATGAGCCGGCGGCTGTCGGGCTTCGTCTTGATCTGCTCGATCACACGGTCGATCTGATCGATTCGCTCGTCGCAGGGTCCGCGCCAGTCGCGCCATTGCGCGCCGTAGACCCGTCCGAGATCACCCTGCTCATCGGCCCATTCGTTCCAGATCGTGACGCCGTGCTCCTGGAGGTAGCCGACGTTGGTGTCGCCGCGCAAAAACCAGAGCAGCTCGTGAATGATCGATTTGAGATGCAGCTTTTTCGTCGTCAGGAGCGGGAAGGTGTCGCGCAAATCGAAGCGGGCCTGCGCGCCGAAAATCGAAAGCGTGCCCGTGCCGGTCCGATCGCTGCGCGGCCTTCCCTTCTCCAGGACGAGCCGCAAGAGGTCCTGATATTCCCGCATGGTGGAGACGCAGCCTAACGAGCCCTAGATGATGCGCCAGCGCGGGCGCTTGCTTTCCGGATTGGTTTCCCAGAGCCGGCAGCCACCGGGATATGCGTTGCGGTTGTGGCCGAGTTCGACGCCGTCGGGCAGGTTTCTCGATCACCTTGGCGTTGCCGCCCCCGAGCACGACGTAATCGGCGATGAAGGCCTGTTTCAACAGCCTGATCGCGCGCACCGCTTCGCGTTCCCACGTTTTCTTACCCAGCTCCTGCAAACCTTCGTCGCCCAGCTGGTCCTCAATGATCCCGTCATCCACGTAGGGCAGATCACCCAGTTCGAGCGGCAGGACGTGATCCGGCCAGACGAGCGCAGACCCCAGCCCGGTGCCGAGGCCGAGGAAAAGCATGCGCCCTTTGCCGCGATAACTGCCGAGCGCCTGGAGCGCGGCGTCGTTGATAATCCGCACCGGTTTCCCGAGCGCTTTGGCAAAATCAAATCCGGCCCAGTTCTTGCCGAGGTGTTTCGGGTCTGTCATGATTTTGCCGTCCCGCACCGGGGCGGGAAATCCGATCGCGACCGCGTCGAAATCCCAATCGCTCGTCGCATTCTTGATCTGCTTGACTGCCTCCTCCGGCGTGAGCTTCGGGCCGGACTCAAACTTTCGCCGTTTCTCCTCCTGTGAGATCATCATCTTGACGTTCGAGCCACCGACGTCGATGACGAGGATTTTCTTCATGCGCGCTCGTTAGGCAGATTCTTGATTGGCGACAAACGCATTTTGGCGGCGCGTTGTTTCTCGGCCAGCTTTTTCGCCTGGCGCCGCGAATGCTCGCGGAATTGCAACTGCGCCTGCGAACGCGGCGCGCCTTCCTCCGGTTTCAGGCGCACATAGCTGCCGTCGGGTTGCAGCTCACGTGCCTTGCCGTAGTCCGTCAGGAAACGCGGCAGCACTTCATTGATGATTTCGTCGCGCAGCGGCCGGCGACTCGATCGGGAACGCGATTTCGACCCGTCGATAGAAATTCCGCGGCATCCAGTCGGCGCTGGCCAGGTAGAGATCCGGTTTGCCGTCGTTGCCAAAATAATAAACCCGACTGTGCTCGAGAAAACGCCCGACGATACTGATCACGCGAATGTTTTCGCTCAGCCCGGGAATCTTCGGCCGCAGGCAGCAGATACCGCGGACGATGAGATCGATTTTCACCCCGGCGCAGGAGGCTTCGTAGAGTTTCTCGATGACCCCCTGATCGACGAGCGAATTGAGCTTGGCGACGATCCGTGCCGGCTCGCCCGCCGCGGCATGATCGCGCTCGCGCTCGATCAGGCTGATCAGCCGGCTGTGCAGGTCGAACGGCGCGACGAGCAATTTTTTCAAGCCGGGATAGCCGGCCAACCCGGTCAGGGTGTTGAAGACGATCGCGACCTCCTCGGTCAGCTCCGGAGCGGTCGTGAAAAGGCTGAAATCGGTATAAATGCGCGCGGTTCGCGGATGATAGTTGCCGGTGCCGAGGTGGACATATTGGCGGAGCCGGTCGGGATCGCGCCTCACGATCAGGAGCGCCTTGCAATGGGTCTTCAATCCGACCACTCCGTAGACGACATGCGCGCCCGATTCCTCCAGGCGGCGCGCCCATTGGATGTTGGCCGCTTCGTCGAAGCGCGCCCGCAGTTCGACCAGGGCGGTCACCTGTTTGCCGTTGCTCGCCGCGTCGATCAGCGCCTCCACGATCGGCGAATCACCGCTCGTCCGGTAGAGCGTGATCTTGATCGCGAGAACGAGCGGATCGGTCGCCGCGCTTTCCACCAGTTCGACCACCGGATCGTAACTTTCGTAGGGATGATGGAGCAGGATATCCTGTTTGCGCATCGCTTCGAAAATATCGGCATGCGGCGGCAGGGCCGGGTCGCGGGCCGGCTGAAAGACACGGTCCTTCAACTTGGCGAAAGCGTCGTTCGCGAGCAGGGGCGCGAGATGCGTCATCGAGAGCGGCCCATCGAGTTTGTAGAGGTCCGCCTCAGTCAGCTGGAAAAATTCGAGGAGGAGATTGGAGAAGTCGTTAGGGCAATCCGCTTCCACTTCCAGGCGCACGGCGTTGCCCCGGCTCGAACGCCGCAGCTCCTGCTCGATGCTGCGCAGGAGGTTGTCCGCTTCTTCCTCGTCCACGTAAAGGTCGCTGTTCCGCGTCACGCGAAAGGCGTGCACGCCGTCGAGCAGGAGGCCGGGGAAAAGATCGGCCACGTGCTGTTTGATGAGAGAGGCGAGGTAAATGTAATTCCAACTGTCGTCGCCCTTGTCGCCGCGCGGCAGATGGATCAAGCGCGAGACGGCGCGCGGCACCTGCACGATGGCGTGCATCGGTTCGCCACCTTTTTTGGCCCGGGCCCTAACGAGAAGGTTGTGGCTCTTGTTCAAGAGCTGCGGAAAGGGATGACTCGCGTCGACCGCGAGCGGGGTGAGCATGGGAAAGACTTCCTGCTGAAAATAGCGCCGCGCCCAGGCCGCGCGTTTCGCGCTCAATTCACCGATGTGACGAAGGTGAGATATTGTTCTCCTGCAGGAGCGGCTCGATCTCCTTGTTCCAGAGCGAATATTGTTGCGCCACCATCTCGTGCGCGACGCGTTGGATCGCCTCAAAGGTCTCGGTCGGGCTCATCCCGTCCGGTCCGACATCGCTCGTCTCGCTCGCGATCTGTTGCTTGATGCCGGCGACGCGAATCTCGAAAAACTCATCGAGATTCGAGCTCACGATTCCGAGAAACTTGACCCGCTCGAGCAACGGCTGGGTTGGGTCCTGCGCTTCTTCAAGGACGCGGCGATTAAACTCGAGCCAGCTCAGCTCGCGATTGATGAAGTTTTTCGCAGCGGAAAAGTCCGGCCGGGCTGGCGGCTCGTTAGGCAGAGGCATGACCACGACATTGGCCGGCGGCTCCGGATTGGAAGAACTGACTTGGGACGGCATGGCAAAAAAAGAGCGGCGGAAGCAAGCTCGCGGGGACAAGAAAACCTCACCCGCCGCTCAGCGCAAATGGCACGCGGTGCCAAGGCAGCCGTTCGCTCGCCTCCAATTGGCATCCCGAGCCGCGAAGACGGCGAGGGACCTCACAGTTGCAATCCACGGTCCGCGCTATCCGCGCGCGTTATTTCATTCGAGAGATCCCTCGCCGCGCTGCGCTGCTCGGGATGACAAACGGGAGCGCGGCGCCGCCGCAAAAAGTACGCAGCACATCCAGCTCGGGCGAGAGAACGACCAGATCGGCGTCCATTCCGACCGCGAGCGCGCCCTTCTTCTTCCAGTCCATCGCTCGCGCCGGTGTTTCCGTGGCCATCCGCACCGCTTCGGGCAGGGGAACGCCGACCTCCGCGACCATTTGCCTAACGAGATCGATCATGCGCGATGCGCTCCCAGCCAGGACCGAGCGGTCCGCCAGCCAGCAGGCGCCCTCCTCAACGACGCAATCGTTCCCAAAAAGCGAAAACCGCGAGCCGTCGGGCAAGCCGGCGCCGGCAATCGCGTCCGTTACCAGACAGATTCCGGCCGCTCCCTTGGCCCGATAGAGCATCCGCATCAGCGTGGCGGAAACGTGGTGGCCATCGGCAATCAGCTCGCAAAAAATCCCAGGCTCACTCAGCGCGAACTCGAGCAAACCGGCCACGCGTTCGCGGCCGCGGCGACGCATCGACGACATGCAATTGAAGGTATGCGTTACCTGTCGCATGCCGCGTTCGAAACCGGCGAGCGCCTCTTCCTCCCATGCGTCGCTGTGCCCGCCGCTCGCCTTGATCCCGCGCTCCGCCAGTTGCTTAATCAACTCCAACGCGCCCGGCAATTCCGGCGCCAGCGTCACTCGCTTGATCTTCGTGGTGTGGGCCAGAAATTGCCTAACGAATCTCTGCGTTTCGGTTCGCGAATGAAGTCCACCCGCTGCGCGCCATGTTTCTGCGGCGAAATGAATGGCCCTTCGACGTGCGCGCCGCGGAGTTGCGGAACGAGCGCACCCGCACGTTCGATCGCGCCTGCGACCCGCGCGATCTCGTCGAGCGGCGCGGTCACGGTGGTAAGAAGCAGCGAGGTCGTGCCACCGCCGGCGTGATAATCGCAAATCGCACGAAAGGCGTCCGTGGTTCCTTCCATCGTGTCCCGGCCGACCGCCCCGTGGACATGGAGATCGATGAAACCAGGCGCAAGAAAGTTCCCCGCGAGGTCGAAGACCTCTTCACCGTCGAGCGGAATTTCGCGTCCCAGCGCGACGATCTTTTCCGCCTCCACGCGGAGCGAAAGCCCGTCGGCAATCCGCTCGGGAAAAATCAGCCTGCCATTGGTAAAGATCATCGGCGGAGCACATCATTGCGTTTACTTTGGTGGCAGTCCATCATCCTCCTGCAATGATTCCGGAGTTCGATGTCGCGATCGTCGGCGGCGCGTTTTCCGGCGCGGCCACGGCGCTCCTGATCAAACGGCGGCGCCCCGCTGCGCGCATTTTGATAATCGAAAAGGCGACCGTCTTCGATCGCAAGGTTGGCGAATCGACGACCGAGGTGAGCAGCTGTTTTCTGACCAAGGTTCTCGGCCTGACGAGCTACCTCGGCCACGAGCAGCTAACGAAGCAAGGTCTGAGGCTTTGGTTTGCCAACCGGCCCGATCAGCCCTTCGACGACTGCGTCGAGATTGGCGCGCGTTATCAGGCGCGGCTGCCCACCTTCCAAGTCGACCGGGCAAAACTCGACGCGCATCTGCTCGACCTCGCGATCCAGGCCGGGTGCGAAGTCTGGAAGCCGGCCAGGGTGTTGCGCTGCGACCTCGAGGGGCCGAAGGGTCAGTCGTTAGGCGTGAATGTCGATGGCGAGGAGCGCGAGGTGCGCTGCCGCTGGGTGGTAGACGCGAGCGGTCGGGCGGCGTTTCTCGCCCGCAAGCTTGGCTATTTTCGCCAAAATACCGAGCATCCGATCAACGCGGTCTGGGCGCGCTTCACCGGCGTGAAGGATTGGGACAGTTACGAGTGGCGGGAGAAATTTCCGGATTACGCCGCGGCGTCGCGCACCGGGCGGGCCTGGGCGACCAACCACCTCATGGGCCAGGGTTGGTGGTGCTGGATTATTCCGCTCAAGGGCGGCGACTTCAGCGCCGGCCTCGTCTACGACAGCCGTCTCTTCACCCTTCCGGGGGGCGCGAGTCTCGGCGAGCGGTTGCACGATCACATCCTGACGCATCCGGTCGGTCGCGAAATCTTCCGCGACGCAAGAATCGTCGAGCACGACACGCGAGCCTATTCGGCTCTCCCGTATCACAGCGCGCAAGTCTGCGGCGACGGCTGGGCGATCGCCGGCGACGCGGCCAGTTTCATCGACCCGCTCTACAGCCCGGGGCTCGATCTTTGCGCTTACACGACCTCGGTTGTGAGCGATCTCGTGACACGTGCGCTGGAGGGTGAGGATGTCGCGGAGCTGCAGAGTTATTACAACGAGCAGTTCGCGACGACTTACCGCTTTTGGTTCGAGACGCTCTACAAAGACAAATACTTCTACATGGGCGAAGCCGATCTGATGTCGGCCGCGCTGCTTCTCGATGTCGGGACTTATTTTATCGGGCTCGTCAGGCCGGTTTATGCGGATCCGGAACGGGCGTTTCTCAAACTGCCCTTCGCGGGCAGACCGGGCCGGCTATTTGCCGCGATGATGAAGTTCTACAACCGGCGGCTGAGCGCACTGGCCAGGAACCGCATCGCCCACGGCGCCTGCGGGAGGCAAAACGCCGGCTGGCGTGAACTCTACGACGGCTTCGTACCCGATTTTCGCCTTCAGAAATTAATCCGCAAAGGACTCTTCCGCTGGTGGAAGGCGGAGGTGCTCAATTTGCGTTTCCTGTTTGCGGGCCAGAAACAAACGGTCGCGGCACCGGCATCCACGACCGCCGAAGCCCTGTAACGCAAGCTTCCAGCTTGCACGTTGCATCCCGCAAGCTGGAAGGTTGCTCTGCCTCATGACCAATTCTCGCCGCTGGTTTCATCGTTTCGCAGTGCGCGGCATCGTCTGGCGGCGCTATCTCGATTTTGGCCTGACGAACGTTCCGTTCTATCTCCGCCCGGTCATGATCTTCTTCTGGACGATCTTCTTCTTCTTTCTCGCCGCGCCGGCGCGACGTGCCATCCTCAGCAACTTGCGCGTGGTGCGGCCGGGATCCAGTCCCCTTCTCAATCTCGGTCGGGCCTGGCTCACACTTTACAACTTTGCCTGGACGATTTCCGACGCCGCGGATCACAAACTGGCGAAGACCGAGTTCGCCTACGAAGTGGAGGGCGGGGAGTTTCTCGATCAACTCGCCTCCGCGCACGGCGCGATTCTGCTGACCGCACATATGGGAAATTATGACCTGGGTGCGGCCGTTTTCGCGCAGCGGTTCCAGCGCGAAATCCGGATGGTCCGCGCGCCGGAGGCTGACGGGCAAACGGCGCAGCATCTCGACGAGTCGCTCGAGCGCGCCGGAGGAGGGGCGGTCAAGGTCGCCTACAACACTTCGAACATGGCGCTCCCCTTCGAGCTGCTCAATGCCATCCGCGAGGGCGAGATTATTTCCATCCAGGGCGATCGCGCGGTCGCGAACGTGTCGCAGCGCGAAGCGAGACTCTTCGGCGAAACCGTCAGGCTGCCGGACGGACCCTTCATGCTCGCCTTCGTTGCGCAGGTAACGATCTTCCCGCTCTTCATCGTGCGCACATCGTTTCACCGCTACAAGATCATCGCCCGCGAACCGATTTTCTGCGTTCGCACCGACCGCGACCGGGCGAGCGCAATCGAGGAAGCGATGCAGGCCTGGAGCCGCACCCTGGAGAGCGTAATCGCGGCCCATTGGTCGCAATGGTTTTCGCTCGTCCCGATTTTTCCGAAGCGATGAAGGATGGTGGTAGTGTAAGCGGACGCGACCTCGGATACGCCTTTGCCTTGCCACGTCTGATCGCGCAGCTCGGCGGGCGCCACGCACGTCGCGCGGAATTCAGTCGCTGGGAAGCATATGGTCTGGGTATTCTGGTCTTTGGCATCAGCTGCGTTTTCGTGGCCCGCGCGCTTCTTCCATTCGTTAGGCCAAGGGCCCTGCAGTGGCTCGTTCTTTTTCTCATCCCTTTCGGGACCTGGCTGGCGTTCCTGGTCCTCTATTACTTGAACGCGATCGCGATCGCCGGGCTGCGCCGGCTTGGGCTCTATTCCGCGATCACCAACACCGCGTTTCAACATTTCATCATCATGCTGCTCACCACCCTTTTTGCCCTCCTCCTCGTGCGGGACGAAACCGGCTGGATGAGATCGTTAGGCATTTTCTGGCTCGGACTCGTGTCCCTCAACCTGATCTCCATTCTCATCCTCCAACTCCTGCATGAACCCTGAGCCAGGTCGGAGATTGATCCTTGGCTTCGCCTTCTTCGCGGCGCTCTTTTTTCTCGTCCTCGTCGCGTTTCGACCGTTCCTCGCGCTCAGCGTGCTTTTCGCCTCCCACATGCTGATTCTGTTCCCAACGCTGGTCGCGAACTGCCAGTGGTGGGGCCGGGTCGTGACTCATTTCGAGACGACGCAGCGCGAAGTCTGGCTTACGATCGACGACGGACCGGACCCGCTTGACACTCCCCGCCTGCTGGAAATTCTGCGCCGCTTCGAAGCGCAAGCGACCTTTTTCGTGATCGGAGAACGCGCGGCGAGATTCGGAGCCGAATTGGAAGCGATCCGTGCCGCCGGGCACGAGGTCGCTAACCATACCGCCAGGCATCCGAGCGCGACGTTTTGGTGTCTCCCGCGGGCGCGGGTCGCGGCGGAAATCGATCAATGCGACATCGAGACGGGCAATTTTCGTTCGCCAGCCGGGATGAAAAACTTCTTCGTTCATCCGGCGCTCGCCCGGCGCAACCTGCGGTTAATCGGGTGGACGGTGCGCGGGCTCGACACCGTGAGCCGTGATCCGGATACTGTCGCGCAGCGCATCATGCGCCGGATCAGGCCGGGGGCGATTCTCCTCCTCCACGAAGGGCACCGGAGCGCAACCGACCCGGACTTTCATCCGCGCTGTCTCGAGCGGACGCTCATTGCCCTAACGAATTCGAATTACCGTTGCATCCTGCCTCGACCGGAACAGCTCCGGCCGCGCGCCGGCGAAAAATGAAGAGGTGATTGTTGAACGGCGTGCGCCCCCAGAGAGGCGCACCGGTCCGTGAAAATCGCGCCTCGTCGAAAGCAGCAGAAATTTTTTCGCGAGTCGGAAAATGGAGCGGCCCCCTCATATTCCAGGTCGTCGCCTGGGCAAAGCGTTCCGCGAGATGCGTCAGCCAGAAACGGGCGTTGTTGTCGCGTGGACAGTCGCGAATGATCAGCAGTCCGCCGGGCGCGACCCGCGGCGCGAGCCGAGAAAGAAGGCACGCCTGGTCGTTAGGGCAAAGGTAATGCAGGAGATCGAAAAGCACGATATTGCCCGCTTGCGCAATTGGGTCGCAGACATCCTGTTCGATGAAATCGAGATCGCGATAAACGCTCCTCGTTACCGCGTTGGCGCGCTTGATTTTGCGGCCGTCACGGTCGAGGCCGCTGATCGGCGGGAAAAAATTCCGCTCGCGCAGATAGAAAGCGAGCAAGCCAACGCCGCAGCCGACATCGAGGAGCGGCTCGCTCGATTCTCGTAGTAACTCGAAAGCGGCAGGAAAAATTGGATCGCTGCGCAATTTTCGGCGCACATACATGCGTAGCCAGCGTTCGCCAAAACGCTGCGCCACCCGCGCGCAGGCATCTTCGTGCGCGATCGCCGTCGATCCATTTTTCGTTGCGTGGCTCTGGTGCACTGACAAAATGAATATTCCAATGTCCGACCTTTTTTCCCAATACAAGGTCGGCGATTTTTTCGACGAGATGTTTTCCGCGCCGGGCGTGGCGCGTCCTCATTACAACAGGTTGCTCGCGACCTTCAAGGAAATGGGCGCGGCGGATTTTGCACGGAAGCGCGACCTGGCCGCGGCCAGTTTTCTCAGTCAGGGCGTCACCTTCACGGTCTACAACGACGACCAGGGAACGGAGCGGATTTTTCCGTTCGACCTCGTCCCGCGCATCATCCCGGTGCGGGAATGGGATGTGGTGGAGCGCGGCCTGACCCAGCGCATCACCGCGCTCAACCTTTTCCTGCACGACATTTATCATGGGCAAAGCATCCTGCGCGACGGCGTGATCCCGAAGCAGATCGTCTGGGAGGCGGTGCATTTTCGGCCGGAGTTCATGCACTTCGATGTCCCGCGGAATATTTACATTCACATTTGCGGCACCGATCTGATTCGCGATCGCGACGGTAATTATCTCGTGCTCGAGGATAATGCGCGCTGCCCGTCGGGCGTTTCCTACGTTCTCGAAAATCGCCAGGCGATGAAGCGGATCTTTCCGACCCTTTTTTCCGAATATCGGGTACGACCGGTAGAGGATTACAGTCAGGAATTGCTCAACGCCCTGCGCTACATCGCGCCGCCAACGGCGGAGGAACCCACCGTCGTTCTGCTTACGCCCGGGGTTTACAACTCTGCCTATTACGAGCACTCATTTCTCGCCCGCTCGATGGGCATCGAGATTGTCGAAGGCCGGGATTTGGTCGTGCAGGAAGGCTACGTTTTCATGCGCACGACGAAAGGGCTGAAGCGGGTCGACGTGATTTACCGGCGAATCAACGATGACTTCCTCGATCCACGCGTCTTCCGCAAGGATTCCGGCCTGGGGGTTCCGGGCTTGGTCGATGTCTACCGTTGCGGGTCGGTCAGCCTCGCGAATTCGATCGGCACGGGCGTGGCGGACGACAAGGTGGTCTACCATTTTGTCCCGAAGATGATCCGTTTTTATCTCGGGGAGGATCCGATCCTGGAAAATGTGCCGACCTACCTGGCTTCCCAGCCTAACGATCTGAAATACATCCTGGAACACCTCCCAGAGCTGGTCGTGAAAGCCGCCAATGAGAGCGGCGGTTATGGGATGCTGATCGGTTCGCAGGCGTCGGTCGCGGAGCGGGAAGATTTTGCGGATCGGATCAAGCAGGATCCGCGCAACTACATCGCGCAACCGATCGTGGCCCTCTCGCGTTCGCCGTCCTTCTGCGAGGACGCGATGCAGGGGCGGCACGTCGATTTGCGGCCCTACATTTTGGACGGCGAGAAAGTGACCATCATCCCCGGAGGTTTGACGAGAGTGGCGTTGCGCGCGGGTTCGCTGGTGGTCAATTCCTCGCAGGGCGGCGGAAGCAAGGATACCTGGGTCGTGGATGATGAAGAGTAATCATTATCAACCAACATTGTAGGGCGACCGCTCCGGTTGCCCAGAATCAGGGCAGGCGGAGCGCCCGCCCTACAACCTTATGCTAAGCCGCGTCGCTGATTCCCTTTACTGGATGAGCCGCTACATCGAGCGGGCGGAGAATGACGCCCGCATCCTCGATGTAAATTTGCAGTTGCTCCTCGATCTCGGGGGCGAGGCCGACGCCATGCAGCACTGGGCACCGGTGATCGCTTCGCTCGAAGAAACCGACCTGTTCGATTCGCTCTACGATACGGCCGACGAACGTTCGGTAACGGAGTTTCTGACTTTGCAAAAGAAAAATCCGAATTCGATTCTCTCCTGCCTCACTCTGGCGCGCGAGAATGCTCGGACGACGCGCGAGCAGATTTCCAGCGAGATGTGGGAACAGATCAACCGGCTCTATCTTTTCGTGCAGAGCAACGATGCGCAGAAGCTGCTGACCTCCAGTCCGCATGAGTTCTTCAAGCGCGTCGTGAATGGCTCCCATCTCTTCCAGGGCATTACCGAGGCCACGATGACGCACGGCGAAGGCTGGGAATTCATCCGCATCGGGACGCTGCTCGAGCGGGCCGATTGCACCTCGCGCATTCTGGACGTGAAGTATCACGTCCTGCTCCCTTCGGGCGAGAGCGTGGGCGGCAACATCGACACAATTCAATGGATGGCAGTGTTGAAATCGTGCAGCGCGCTCGAGGCCTACTGCAAACTTTACGTCAGCCAGGTGGCGCCGTGGAAGGTCGCGGAATTTCTCATCGCCCACCAGGAATTCCCGCGCTCGATTCGTTACTGCGTCGATTCACTCGATGCAGCGCTCCATCGCATTTCCGGAGTCGACGAAAGCCGTTACGCGAACGAGGCGGAGCGGCTCTCGGGCCGTCTGCGCTCGGATGTCGATTACGTGACGATTGGAGAGATCTTCGAGACCGGATTGCACGAGTATCTGATCGCGATCCAGGAACGGCTCGTAGACGTGAGCGAGGCGATGTATGCGACCTATTGCGCAAGCCTGGGTACAGCGTGAACACCACGCCTCGCACCTAGGATCGGGTGCGTGTGCCTTCAGGCGCTGATCGCGAGACGTATCGCGAAATTGATCTCACGCCTGTTAAACGTTTCGCTCTGCAAGGCGCGAGGAAAAACTCTGTCGTTCTGGCCTAACGATTCACAGTTTTCTCGAATCATAGGCCCAGTGGAGCAACGCCTGGCGCTGCTTCGGGCGACACGTCAAATCGCCGCGCCGGCAGTTCTTCCTTAACTGTGCGACATGCCGGCGCACGGCGCGCCAGCGTCTAATCTGGCGCTGGTCATCGGGACACCGCCGGCCGAGATAGTAACGGCAATACCACTGGAACCATCCGCGTGGATCTTCATCATAGATCCAGCCCTTCCGCCGCCAAACCGAGAGCGGCTGGGAGGCATCGACGCCGAAGTAATTCAGCTCGGGAGCGTGACGCTCGGAACAGAGTTTGGCGTTGGCAAACCAGTCACTGGGGAATTCTGCCTTGCAGTCAGTCATATATTTGCCGCCGAAAACGCCAAGGCGGAGCATTTGTTGCGGAGTCAGCTCCGGCTTGAAGCCCGGGGCAAAATCCTTTCCGGTGGGTTTGGTCAGGAGATATTCATAGCCGCGCTGCATCCGATCATTGACCTTGATTCGCCTTGGTCTTGATTCCACGCCTCCCGCCTTACTCGGTGTGTCGGATCTGTATCCCGACAACGCAAACATCGTCGGCGAAAGTGTCACGTTGCGAATACTTGCGAATATCGCCCAGGACCCGATCGAAAAATTCCTCGGGCGCAAGCGCGGCATGACGGCTGACGGTCGCCCGCAGCTTCTCCTCATTGAAGAATGCTCCGGTGGCATCCTCGACCTCGAAAAGCCCGTCGGTGAAGAGCATGACAAGGTCGCCCTTCGCCATCGACCGGGTTGAAGTCGTATAGTTGACCGAGGAAAAAATTCCCATGGCCGGACCACGCGCGTCCTGGCTATCAAGCTTTTCGGCGGCGGCCCCGCTGCGCCTGACGTGAAGCGCATCGGGGTGGCCGGCGTTGGCGAAACGCAGTTCTCTACGCTGCACATCGGCGACGACATAAAAACAGGTCGCGAACATGGTCGTGCCCGCCTGTTTGAGAATCACCGTGAGCCCGCGGTTGACGCGAGTAAGCAACTCTCCTGGGTCGGCCGCGAGTCGGGCGTGTTCTTCCACAAGTCCGCGAATCATTCCGGTGATGAGCGCGGAACGGACGCCGTGCCCCATCACGTCACAAATCAGAACGCCGGCCGCTTTTTCGCCCACGGGAAAAACGCTAAAGAAGTCGCCGCTCACATCGCCGGTGGGGAAGTACAAGCTGAGAAAACGCAGGGCGCTCTCATGGGGAAGGACGCCGGCAGGGATCGTGGGAAAGTGCCGCGGCAGCAAGGAAACCTGCAGCTCCCGCGCCATCTGCAGTTGCTCTTTCATTTGCCGATTTTTTTCGCGCAGTTCGCGGGTGCGCTCCGCCACCCGTTCCTCGAGCTGGGCGTTCAGCACCTGCAGCTCGGCCTGAGCCCGATGGCGTGCCGCTTCCGCGCGGTCGATGCGTCCGCCGACGACACGTGAGACCTGCGAGATGACCACGGTGGTCAAGGCCGCAAAAGCAAGCGCGCTGAGGGCGGAAATCACTGCCGGGTTCGGCTGCATTTGTTTCAGAAGGGTGGTACCGACCCAGCCATCGATGAGAGCCGCGACGATGACGACAGGGACAAAGGCGCGCATCAGCACCGCCCGCGTGGAGTCGCCGAGAAAGCTTCTTAACGGCCACGCGTCCGCACCGGCCGCGGCGACAATCGCGCTGCCGCAGAAAAAAAATCCCCACGCGGTCGGGAGCGCGACCGGAATGATGGTGCCACCGTAGAGCAACGGTGTGCCGTACCAATACCCGACCAGCACGACGGCGCTGATAATTATCGCCAGCGCGCCCGGGACGCCCGCCCATTTCGCCATCTCAGGCCTCGTTAGGGCAACCAAACCGAGGGCGGTAAAGACAAAATCAAGCGCCGTCAACGGCGCCATCCGACCCGTCGGAACCTTTCCGAACATTTCCGGGTTCGGCACGAACCAGGCATCGATGCCGAAGCGCAGGTCACTCAGGAATTCCACCAATTTTGCCACTGCGATGATCAAGACGACCGCGGCCAGCAGGCGTGGAACCCAGCGCAGCCCGGGGCGCAGCAAATGCAGGACAATTCCAATCACAAGAAGTGAAAAACCGAGGGCTGTGCTCGGGGCCATCGGGATATAGCGGGCGCGCACACTGGCCAGAAGTTGCAGACCGGAAATCCAGCCGATGAAAGTCAGCACCGCGAAGAGGACGGCGAGCGAGGCGCAGAACAAAGCCACGCTACGAAAACCGCCACGAGCGAGCTTTCCCTCAGGCATGCGGGAATTCTGCCCGAATGCGGGCGGCTTTCCAAGGTTCTTCATGCCACCGCGGGAAAGACTCGCCGCGGCGAGTCCTGCACGGGCAGAAGCACGTTCCTTTGTCAGTCGCGATGCCGGTCGTAAAGATCGGATCGCCGATGTGCCAAGACCGGCATGCGTTGCCGAACCGCCTCGAGCACTTCGCGCGAGACTTCCGCGATGATCAACTCCTCGCGATCGGCCGAAGCCGCCGCCACTACCACGCCATAGGGATCGATCACCGCCGAGGAACCGCAAAATGGCACGCCATCATCTTTGCCGACGCGGTTCGCGAGAACGACATAGCTTTGGTTTTCGATCGCGCGCGCGGTCGCCAAAATGCGCTGATGTTCGACTCGGGGAAACGGCCAGGCCGAGGAAATGGCAAAAACATTCGCGCCCTCGTCGATGGCGAGCGCGCGATAAATTTCCGGGAACCGCAGATCGTAACAGATCGACAGGCCAAATCGCAGCGGTCCGAAGTCGACGCTGACCAGCGCATCGCCCGGGGTGCAGCATTTGTCTTCTTCGATGGGCGCGAAGAGATGCGTTTTGCGATATTTCGCCACGATGGCGCCGGTAGAATCGATCACGACCTGCGAGTTGAAGATGGCATCGCCCTCTTTCTCAGAGACGCCGCTGATGATCGCGAGCGAAAGTGTGCGGGCGATCTCTTGCAGCTCGGGCACCGCACCTTCGCTCCATGGCCTCGCCTGCTCCCGGATGACCTGCATCGCGTAGCCGGTGTCCGCCATTTCCGGGAAGACAACCAGTTCCACACCCGCGGTCTTCGCGCGCTCGGCGAAGTCGCGCATCGTCCCCAGGTTTGCGGAGAGATCTCCGAGTGTGCAGGCGATTTGTGCGGCGGCAATCTTCACAATGAACTGTTCACCATGTCTGTTCTTTCGCTGTCCTGCCTTGAGGTTCAAATGAAAAGCGCTGGAGACGCTTCGCTCTGCGAAGGCGCGGAGAAGCAACGATGGCAAAGAGTCTCTCGCCGTGACAGGACGAAGACCAGCGCCGCCTTGCGAGCGGGTTCTACCTACTCCGCGCGCAAGGCGACCATCGGATTGACCCGTGTCGCTCTCCTCGCTGGAACGAAACACGAAGCGGCCGCGACTGCGGTCAGGAGCGCGGCCACCGTGGTGTAAATGAACGGGTCGAGCGCGTTCACTTTGAAGAGGATGTTTTGCAGGGCGCCGGCCGCGATGACGCCGAGGAAAAGCGCAGTGAAACCGATCCCAAGCACAAGCCCAATGATCAACTGCCACGCACCCTGGCTCATCACCATTTTGAAGATCCGTGCCGTATCCGCGCCCAACGCCATCCGAATCCCGAACTCCTGCGTCCGTTGATTGACTGAGAAACTCATCACACCGTAGAGACCGACGGCGGAAAGAACAAAAGCGACCACACCGAAAATGCTGAAGAGCTGGGCCACCAGGCGTGGTCCGCTCAAGACTTCGGCGTGCATACGCGCCGGCGTCCCGGGGAAGTAGACCGGCAGATTCGAATCGAGCTGCGCGACGGCCTTGCTCAGAGCGGGTCCGAGATTCGCCGCCGATTGTCCGGCGTGCGGACGCACAATGATGGTGCAGAATTGCGGCGCCGGGCTCGCCCCGAGCAGCGGCACATAGAATCCGCCGCTATCACCTTCGCGATTGAAGGGCCCCTGCATGAGCGTGTCGGGAACGACACCGACGATGTCGCGCCACGGTTGCGGCTGCGCAGGATTGAAAAGACGGACCTGGTGCCCGAGCGGGCTCTTGTTGCCCCAATGTTTGCGCGCAAAACTGGCGTTGACGATCGCCACCGGTTGCTTCGCATCGCTATCTTCAAGGGTAAAATCGCGACCCTCGAGAACCTTCAAACCCAGCGTACCGAAGTAACCGTCCGAGACCATTTCGGAATTGCCTTTCGGCCGGTCGCGATCGGTCGCATACTTCTGACCGTCGACTTCGTATTGACCAAAGTAGCCGAAGGTCATGCGGAAACGATCGCTCATCGCCGCACCATCAAACGTCGGGTTCGTGCGGAGCGCGCGCACGGCACGTTGGAAGAACAGCCGCCGCGAATCTTCCGTCGGATAATCGCCTTCGAAAAGTCCCATGCGGGCCGCAAAGATTCCCTCGTCGTCGTAGCCGTAATCCAGTTTCACCTGGTTGCGGATCGAGCGAACTTGCAAAGCCGAGGCGATCAAGAGCGCGGCCGTCATCGCGATCTGGCCGACCACGAGGATCCGGGTGATGACGTTGACGAGGCGGCTGCTGTTGCCGCGGCCGCCTTCCTTCATCATCTCGGAAGCGTTCCCGCGCGCTGCGAGCAGGGCGGGCACCAACCCTGAAACAAACGTTGCGAGCAGGACCACGCCGAGAGTGAAGGCAAGGACTTTGCCGTCGATCGTGAAAACGATCCAATAGGGCAACTGAAATTGCGGCGTACTCGTGATCTGGGCGAGGAGATCGACCGCCCAGTAGGCCAGCGCAACGCCGACGACGGCGCCGAGGAGCGCGATGAGAAAACTTTCGGTCAGCATTTGCCTAACGATGCGTCCGCGGGTCGCCCCGAGCGCGCCGCGTATGGCCAGTTCCCGCGAGCGCAAGGCAGCCCGGCCGAATTGCATGTTCATCACGTTCACGCACGCGATGAGGAGGACGACGATGACGGCGCCGAGCATCGCGCACATGATCTGGGTCAGTTGCTGGCCGGTGAACGTCTTGTGGAGTGACTGCACGTTGGCCGAGATGAGATGCTCGTTGGTCTTCGGGTTGTCCTTCGCAATCCGTTTAGCGAGGGTGATGAACTCGGCATTAGCCTGGTCCTGGGTAACCCCCGGTTTGAGCCGACCCATGATCGAGGGACCGATGCCGGCCGCATCGCCGCGCGGTTTGAGCGGAAACTCGTTGTAAAGCGGCACCCAAAGCTCTTCGTTTTGCGGGAACTTAAAGTTCGGCGGCATGACGCCGATAATGGTGGCAGCTTTGCCATTGATCCGAACCGCCTGGCCAACGATATGCGGGTCGCCATTGAAATCGCGTTTCCAGATTTCGTTGCCCAGGATCGTTACCTTCTCAGCACCCGGCCTATTGTCATCCGCCGTGAAGTCGCGACCGAGGATTGGTTTCACGTCGATGATCTTGAAGAAGTCCTCTGTCACATAACCCGCCGGTGTAGCGCTGCGGAGTTTTCTTGTAAGTCACGTTGATGGTTGAGCCGTTGAGATAGGCGCTCATCAGCGCGAACGACTTCTGGCCCGCGCGCAAATCCTCGTAATCCTGCGACGAAGGGATGTTGCCGTTGCCGAAGTTGTTGTTCTGGTCCGATGCCTGGGGATCAATCAGCCCGACGTTCATCAATTGCTCCGGATGTGGAAAGGAAAAGCCGCGCAGCATGATCGCGTTGACCATCGTGAATTGCGTCGTCACACCGCAGATGCCGAGCGCGAGCACGGTAACGGCGAGAACAAAGAAGGTTTTGTCCTTCACCAGCATGCGGAGACCGATGCGGAGATCCTGAAAGAATGATTCAAAGAACATGGCAGTTATTAGGTTGATGGTTTGGCGAAGAAAGTGAGGTGCGAAGGCCGAGGCACGCCGCGTCGCCAGGTTGGATGTCGCTGCACGGCCATTTGGATTCAGTAAAATGAAACTATTCGAGCGCATAGAGGTAGCCATCCGTGCTTCCAAAATAGACCACGCCGTTCACGATCGAGCGGAGAGGAGAAAATGGCACCGATCCCAAACTGTCGATCGGTCGCGACGATGGGAGCTTCCCGCCAAATCGAATGGTAGAGCAGGGGGTCGTTGAAACGTCGATCGGCCGTCAGGACCCACCCCTTGTTTTGTTTTGACGTTTCGGTTTGGAAATCCCAAAGCAGCTCGCCAGTCTTGAGATCGCGGGCCTCGAGAGTCCCGTTAAGGACGCCAATGAAAACAACGTCGCCCGCGATCGCCGGCGACGAAAACATGTAGGCCTTGTCTTGCTGGCGCAGGATCGGTTTGCCGGTGAGGGCGTCAACAACGTGATAAAGACTCGAGTCCGATGTGGCAAAGAATACCCGGCCGTCGCTCACGGCGGGCGAGCTGATCACCCAGCTGAGCGCGTTGTCGAAATGCCATTTTTCCTTCCCGGTCGCGGCAGTCGAGGGCATGGACCTGCGAATCGCGACAGCCAGTATAGACGACGCCATTCGCCACCGCGGGCGACGATTGAAAGCCAACCTGATTGTGAACTACCGGATCTTCGCCGCCATGAAAACGCCATTTCTCTTTGCCGGTCGCGGCTTCGACGGCATAGAAGTAACTGTCCCAACTCCCAAAGTAGAGAACACCATCCGCAAACGCCGGCGAAGCGTGCACGACATCGCCGGTTTGAAATTTCCACCGTAACTCGCCGGAAGCCGCATCGACTGCGTAGAGATTGCCATCACCGCTCCCGAAATAGACCGCGCCCTGCGCCACTACCGGGCTCGAAAGAAAAACATCGAACGGGTCAGCCACCGTCTGGTTCTTCGGCTGCAATCCATTCAGACCCTTCGCTTCGAAGCGCCGCTCACCGCCTGTTGCAAACTTCCACCGGACCGCGCCGGTCTCGGCCGCGAGCGCATACAGTTTCCCGTCATAGCTAACCGCGTAGACCGTTCCATCAACCACTGCCGGAGTCGACGGAGCTGGCCCGCCCGTTGTCTGCTTCCAAATTTGGCGTCCGGTCTCGCCAGCCACGGCGTAGATGTTGCCGTCGTCGCCCCCAAAATAAATGACACCGTCGCTCCAGACCGGCGACGACACGATCCGATCGCCGGTAGGAAACTTCCATTTGATCCGATGAAACTGGCGCGGGCCCGGGCCTGCATACACGCCGGTATGCGCGGGATCACCGCGGAACATCGACTGCGCCTGGCAAACTCCGCCCGCCAGGAAGGCGAGCAGCGCGACGATAAGACGGAAGATTTTCATCGAGGGTTGGCCGGCAGGCGCCGCAGGACGAGTGGCAACTCGAAAGGACCCAGGGTAAACGTCCCGTTGATCTCGCCGGCCTCTTTCCGAAAACGGCCTTCGTAGGTGATTCCAAATTCGGGTGATTTGATGGTGAGGAAACCGCTCTCCTCCGTAACCAGATCGACCGGGGCATTATTGGTTTTCTTGCCGACGATAACGAGCTGTGCGCTCGCCCCGTTGGGCTTGTGATTCGCCAGTGTCAGGGTGACGTGGCGCGGATACCCATCCATTTCGTAGTCGCCTTTCCACTCGCCCTCGAGTTCATGGCTGATGGCGGTACTTTTCCGCGGCAACTCCACTTGTGGCGGCCCGGTCTTTTGCAGGATGCAGGGAGCCGTATTGCCAGCCTGTAGAAAATCTCCCGTCAATTGGCCTACGCTGGTCACGCGTCCTCGGAACTTTGCCTGCCCGGTCCGTTCGCTGGCGAGCGCGGCTTTGATTGTGAACGAAATCTCGGAATCGCCGATCGAAAGGTCGGCCAGCGGCGCGCCCTTCACGCCTAGACCCGGGATAATGATCGACCCCGCCCAATCCTTTCCGGCGACTTGGTCGAGATCGATGACCAGGGGAAATTCACCGCCCGGAATTTGAATCGAACCTTCCCATCGACCGGCCGCAGTCTCCGCCGCTTCACAAGCCAGCGCTGAGCAGAGAAAAACAATGCTGGGCAGTCGCAGAAAAATGCTCATCGAAAATAGTTAGTCGACGGACTTCGACGTCGGAGACATATGCAGAGCGCATACCAATCGAAGCCGAAATTCATTAACGCCTAAATCCAGGGGGTTCTGTTTTTGTCACACGTCGAGGAAAACGGTATTCCGTTCCGGCTTCGGGATTCTGCCGTTTCGGATTCGAGATCCTTCGCCTCGCAGGACAATTCCTCGAAAAATCGGCTCCAAAGAACCTCGTCATGAGCATGATATCTGCTTTCCAGAAGGGCATGCAAGCGACTCTCCCGCTCCATCAACCCGCGATGAATTCCCAAAAGACCATGCGCAAATCGCCGCCCGCTCCCGCCGCTGACTACGCCTCGGGCGAAATTCACGCCTACCTGGCTGCACGCGATCTTCTACTTCGTGAGGCGGAAGCCGATACGACGGAGTCTCACCTCCGCCGCGCCTGGGCGGCGAACGAGTTGGCGGAAAGCTGGCTTCGTCCGGCGCGTTCTCCTTACCAGGAACAGTCGCTCTCCGAAGCCGAAGCCGCCCGCGAACGGCTGCGCTGCAGCGCCGTCAAGGTGCGCCTGGCCCAATTACGCACCCGCGCCGGCTTGCGTCGCCATGCCGCCTAGCCCATTTCGTTAGGCTACTTCGTTAGGCGGATCCGGACCATGGGAATCGGAGGCTGCGCGTTACGCCTCTGGATTCCCGATCAACATCAGCGTATCGCGCCGCCGGAAAACGGGATCGCCGCATGCCACCGGCTCTTCGCCCAACGATTTCCCGCCCGGCAGTACCGCAGATTGCGCGAACGATTGGCCAAGGCCGCGCCCTGTCTAGGTTGAAGCGGGCTGCGGTGACCTCGCGGAAGGCGGCCAGAAACGCTTCCATCTCGGATTTCTTGCCGATCGTGACGCGCAGGTGGTTGGGCATGGGGCGAAATAATCGGCCGACCTCGACTTTGCGAGTCTTTAGCGTCGCGATGAGCGGCACGACGGGACGTTTCACATCGATCATGATGAAGTTCGCCTGCGACGGGATTGTCTGGAAGCCCATCTTCTCGAGTTCGCCGGTGGTGAAGGCTCTTGTTTCTGCGTTGAGTCGGCGCCCTTTCGTCACCTGGCCGGGGTCCTCAAGGCTCGCTGTCGCCGCAGCCAGAGCCATGATGTTGATGCTGTCCCAGGATTGCCGCTCACGCAGGCGCTCAATCGTATAGGGATTGAGCGACGCAGTAACCGCAGCGCAAGCCTGCCATGCCATAGATCTTTGAGAAAGTGCGGGCCACAATCAGGTTGGGGTGATCTTTGACCAGCGGGATCATGCTCTCGTAATCAGGACTGTCGGCGTAGTGGTGGTAAGCCTCGTCGACCAGGATCATCGTTTCAGCCGGAGTCTTCTCGATGAACTCGCGCACTTCGTTCTTCGGCGAAATGCTGGCGGTGGGATTGTTCGGATTGCAGACGTAAACCAGGCCTTTCTTCGCTGCGGCCATCATCTTCGGCAGGTCATGGCCGAAACTGGGCGTGAGCGGCACCTTCACAATCTCCGCATTGTTGAGTTTCGCATGATAGAGGATGGCCTCGAAGGTCGGATCGGCGACCACGAGTGCGCCGCTCTTTTCATTCGTTAGCGGACCTGTGAAAACGTCCGCGCATAACTTGAGAATCTCGCCCGAGCCGTCACCGAGCAGAATTTGATCGCGTCCGACGCCGTTAATTCTCGCGAGCGATTCCACCAGAATGTCCGCGCGCTCGTCAGGATAACGACAGGCCAGTCCAAATGCATCACTCATCGCCTTGAGCGCTTTGGGCGAGGGCCCATATGGATTCTCGTTCGAGCTCAAACGGACAACGCTTGAGACCGCGCCCGACGCCGGCGAATCAGCCGCCGCGGTCTTGGCAAAGGAAAGCGCCGGCCTGGCCAGCCGCGGCAGCCGCGCCGACGCCTAACAATTGCGCAAATTTACGTCGTGAGATGGTCATTTGCAGAGCCGCTTCGCAGTCTTACACGCGTCACTTATTTCTTGCGCGTGTAGTTGATCTCCATCGTCTTCACTTCCTGGCCACCACGATCCTCGTACCACTCGAGGCTGTGGTGGTCGGCATCGACAACCTTGATCACTTCGCGAATTTTGGTTTTCATCCCGGGCATCATCTCGGTTTCGGCGGTGTAGGTAAAGGTTTTGGTCGCCGGATCATAGGTGCCGGTCGACATCATGATCGCCGGTGCCCATGTTATCGACACCAGGTGGAGACAAATTTCTGCTGCACGTTGTCGTAACCCTCGATCGACATGCCTTTGAATTCGAAATTCTTCATCTTGCCGTCCTGACCGGGCATTTTCATTTCGCCGGTGAAATTGCCGACGAAGTAGCGTCCTTCCATGATCGGCTTGCGGACCGCGCTTCCCTTCGACTCCATCGGCGGGTGCGTCGGGCGCCATCCACATTTTGACGTTGTAGGTCCAGGTGCCCGCCAATTGCGCGAGCAGCTTGTGATTTTCGTTCAGCTTCGATAGCTCCGTCATTTTCGCCATCATCTCGGCGTCGCTCATCTGCGGCGAGGCGGTGGCATCTTTTGCCTTCGCTTCCTCGGCAAACGTTGGAGCGGCGACAAGCGTCGTCGAGAGCAGCGGCAGCAATTGTTACAAGTGCATTCTTGAGCGTGTTCATGGGCCGATTGTTTTCAGCCGGCCACCGCAGGTCAAGCGAATCCGGTGGAGCTAGTGCAGTAACCTCTGATCCGCCGAATGATTTAGGCGAGACGAAGCAAGAATACGCGCAACCAACGTCTCCGGCATGATGCCAAGGAGGAGAACCGCTCCCGCCAGCATCGTGAGCGCGATCCGTTGCAGAAGATCAGGACGGAAGGCGAAAGCCGCCGCGTTCGATTCATCGACGAAGATCGCCTTCAGGACGATCAGGTAATAATAGAGCGAGATCAGGCTGCCAAAAAGCGCGAGCGCGACGAGCCAGAGAAGACCGTGATTGTCGCCGGCGCGAAACGCGGCGCTGAAAAGGTAAAACTTGCCGAAGAATCCGGCGAGCGGCGGCAAACCGGCGAGCGAAAGCATGAAGATCGCCATGCAACCGGCGAGGAGCGGCGAGCGCGTCCGCAGTCCGGCAAAATCGGAGAGATCGTCGCCGCCGGTCTCACGCCTAACGAGTGCGACGACGCCGAACGCGCCGACGAGCGTGATCCCATAAATCGTGGTGTAGAAGAGCGTCGCCGAAAAACCGTCGCGCCCGCCGGCGACCAGTCCGAGCAGGGTATAACCGGCGTGCGCGACGGCGGAATAGGCAAGCAGACGGCGGACGTTTTTTTGCACAAGCGCGACGAGATTGCCGATGAGAATCGAAAGCGCCGCCAGCACCGCGAGAATCGGCGCCCAACCGCCGGCCAAGCGCGTGCCAATCGGCGCTGCCATGCACCGGGCCAAAGCCAATCAGCACGATTTTTCCCAAGCACGACGAAGGACGCGACCTTCGATCCCGAGGCGATAAAGGCGGCCGTCGAAACCGGCGCGCCCTGATAGGCATCGGGCGCCCAAAGGTGAAATGGCGCGGCGGCGATTTTGAAGGCGAAGCCGATCAGCGTCATGACGATGCCGGCCGCGAGCAGCGGTTCGACCGGCGCGGCGGCGAGGCGCTGGGCGATCGCGGCGAGCGCGGTTGTTCCCGTCAGGCCGTAGATGAAGCTGAGCCCGAAAAGAGTGAAAGCGCTCGCCAGGCTGCCGAAAAGGAAATATTTCAACCCCGCCTCGGCTGACGGCCGATGCTCCTTGTCGAACGCAGTCATGACGTAAAGCGAGAGACCGGTCAGCTCGAGCCCGATGAAAATCATGAGCAGTTCTTCGCTCCCGACGAGCAAGAGCAGTCCGATCGTGGCGAACAAAATCATCGCGAGATATTCGCCTTTGTTCGGCAGCGCACCGCTCGCCACGCGCGAGCAACACGGTGAAAAGCGCCAGCGTCAGGCAGATGATTTTGAAAAGGGAATTGAGCGGCGAGATGACGAGCATGCCGTGGAAGAGCATCGCGTGCGGCGGCAGTTGCAGGACTGCGCCGGCGGCGAACGCCAGGCCAATGACGGCCGTGAGCGAACAAAGCGTCATTGGAACCGGTGCAGAGTCGTGTGTGTCGCCTGCATTTCCAGGTTCTGCGCCCGACCCGGCCGCGTCTCCAGCCCGTCGGCTGCTCACCAGTCCGATGGTCAGAACAGCGAGCGCCGTAACAGCGATGATCGCCTCGGGCGCGGCCAGCCTGAGCAGTTCGAGATAGTTCATGGTCGCAGAAACCGCATCGTTTCCACCGCCGGCATGATCCGATCGAGGAGCAGTTGGGGATAAAGGCCGACCGCAAGGGTCGCGAAGATCAGGAGACTCGCGCCCAATTTCTCCGCGAGCGTGGTCGGGGCCGCAACTGCCTGCGAATCACCCCAATCGGCATCGACAGGCACGCGACCTTCCTGCATCCGCATCGCGGAATAACGATCGTCGCCGAAGAACGATTTCTTCAAGGCGCGCAACGTGAATGCCGCTACCAGCACCATCCCGAGTCCAGTGATCCAGACCGCCAACGGGAACGCTTTCCACACACCAATTAGAATCGTGATTTCCGCGGCGAAACCGCTGAACCCGGGAATGCCCATCGACGCGGCGGAGGCGATGACAAAGGCGAACGCCAGGAACGGCATCGTGCGACTGAGACGCCATGCCGGAGAGGTCGTTCAAATTGCGAGTGTGCGTCCGATAATAGACCGCGCCGGCGAGCGCGAAGAGCAGCGCGCCGATCACGCCGTGCGAAAACATTTGCAGCACCGCTCCGGAAACACCGAGGAGATTGCCCGCCGCCAGCCCGAGCAGGACGAAGCCCATGTGGCTCACGCTCGAATAGCCGATGACGAACTTGAGATCGCTCTGGCGCAGCGCGACCGCCGCCGCGTAGACGATCCCGATGACCGCGAGAACGGCGATCCATTTGCTCCAAACCTCGAAACCTAATGGAAAGAGATTGAGCGCGACGCGCAACGCGCCGTAGGCGCCGAGCTTCATCACGATCCCGGCGAGCAGCATCGAACCGGCGGTCGGCGCGGCGACGTGGCCGGTCGGCGCCCAGGTGTGCAAGGGCCAGATGCCCGCGAGCACCGCGAAGCCGAGAAACAAAACCGGGAAGGCCCAGGTTTGCAGCTGGGGAGTGAATTGAAAGCGCGCGAGCTGTTGGAGATCGAGAGACCCGGCAGTCGCGTAGACGGCAAGAATCCCGACGAAAACGAGCGCTCCGCCGAAGAAGGAGTAGAGCGTCAGCTTCATCGCCCCGTATTCCTTGTTGGTCGAACCCCAGATCGCGATGAGGAAGTATTTCGGGACGATCACCAGCTCGTAGAACACGAAGAAGAGAAAGAGATCGGCGCTGAGGAAGACGCCGTAGGAACCGGCCACGACCAGGAGCAGCCAGAAGAAAAATTCGTTAGGCCGTTCCTCGACCTTCCAGGAAAAAAGAACGGCACAGACCGCGGTCAGCCCGGTGACCAGCGTCATCGTCAGGCTGATGCCGTCGGCCGCGAGGTGGTAATTCATCCCGAGCGTCGGCACCCAGGGCACGCGAACGATCGTGCGTGAAATGCGCGAAGTCCGTGCCCTTGGCAAAGAACGCTGCGAGATCGATCGCGAATCCCGCCCACAGCCGTGGCGAGCGCGATCCAGCGCGCCAGAACGCGCGGCAGGAAGAAGCAGCAACACCGCGCCCGCGAAAGTGAGGTAAATCGTCCAGGCGATCATCGGCAGGTGCGTCTGGGAAGGACACTGGTTTCGCTTGCGCTCTTCGGTGAGGCGCCGAAAAGCCCATTCTTGACCGGTTATTGGAAAGATAAGTCGTACGGCAGCGAACAAGTTCGCGCGCGAGCCGCGGGCGCTTTCCTGCAAATGCCCGCAAGATAAATTGTCCACCCTGAACGATAGGAACGATCTCTCTTTTCATCGCCCAAAGGTCAGCCTAACAAACGCGCCATTTGCACGACGGTGGTGTTGAAGATGTTGAGAAGGAACTGCGGGTAGAGGCCGATCGCGAACATGAGCAGAGTGATTGGAATGACGATCCACCGTTCGCCGAGACGAAGATCGGGAAGCTG
The DNA here is from genome assembly GCA_963821615.1 of uncultured Verrucomicrobiae bacterium. GTDB lineage: Bacteria > Verrucomicrobiota > Verrucomicrobiia > Chthoniobacterales > UBA10450 > Palsa-1392. Next base: position 273,551 of record CAWGEN010000014.1, read on the forward strand.
GCCGCAGCTTTCCGCAAGCGGTCCGCTAAAGAGCGCCTGCATCGCGCGCAGGAAAACAATCGCGGTGATGAGCAGACCCAGCACGGCCACCGCGGTGTAGCCCGCCGCGAGCGCGAAGGAACCTTTGAAAATCAAAAATTCGCCGATGAACCCGTTCAGACCGGGCAGGCCTAACGACGAAAACATGGCCACGCTCATCCAACCGCAAAGAAGCGGCGTGCGTTGCATCAGCCCGCCGAAATCATTCAGCCCGCGCGCGCCGCGCCGCTGCTCAAGCAACCCGACAAAGTAGAAGAGGGCGGCGGCGGTGATGCCGTGGTTGAAGATCTGCAGGAAGACTCCACTCAGGGCGGCCTGCGCTTCGGCGGGCGGAACCGCGGTGGCCGCGGTCACGGCGAAAAGTCCAAGCATGCAGTAGCCGAGGTGATTGATCGAAAGGTAGGCGACCATTCTTTTGAGATCCGACTGCGCCCAGGCCGCGAGCGCTGTGAAGACAATTGAGCAAACCGCCAGCCCGAGCAGCCACGGTCCGGCGATTCTGATTTCGTTAGGGAAAAGCGGCAGGAGCAGACGCACGAATCCATAAACGCCCATCTTTGAGAGCACGCCGGTGAAGACCATCGAGGCGCCGATCGGCGCCGATTCATAGGCGTCCGGCAACCAGGTGTGAAACGGGAAGATCGGCACCTTGACCGCGAGCCCGACGAAGACTCCCGCAAACGCCGAGCCAGGCAAGATTTCCCGGGAGTAATCCCTCTTTTCCGAGCGTGGCGAGCGCGGCAAAATCGAAAGTTCCCCTAACGAAATAAATGCCGAGAAACGAGAGCAGCATCGCGATACTCCCGAGAAAGGTGTAGAGAAAAAATTTCGTCGCCGCGCGATCGCGATTCGCACCCCCCCAGACTTTGATGAGGAGGAAGCCGGGGATGAGGCTCATCTCGTAAAACAAAAACCAGAGGATGAAATTCTGGGCCGTGAAGGTCCCGTAGAGCGCGGCCTGCATCACCAGCATGAGCGCGCAAAATCCGCGGCCCATGCGCTGGGCCATGAGGGCGAAGGGAAAGACCAGCGAGGTCAGGAGAACGAGGAGCAGACTGAGGCCGTCGATTCCGAGCAGAACCTCGGCGCCGATCGTGGGAATCCATCGATGGCGGCCGATCATTTGCAGCCCGGCCGCGGTCGGATCGAAGTGTCGCCACACGGTTAATGCGAGCAGCGCAGTGATCGCGGTGCTCCCGAGGGCGACGGCACGGGCGTAATTCCGGGGCGCCACGCTGACAAAGAGCGCGCCGAGAATCGGAATGAAAATCAGTCCTGTAATCAGGTGAGCCATGCGTAGAGAATGAGCAACGCGAGCATGCCGACGGCGATCGCGCCGAGATAGGTTTGGACTTGTCCCGAATGCCGCCTCGCAATCACTCGCCCAAACCCGCGGGCGGCGTCCGTCGCGTCATCCACCCCGGCGTTAATCCCGCGCTCGTCGAAACCTTTCGTCAGGCTGCCTAGCGTGCCTCCGAGAGCGCCAACGGCACGGACGAGGCCGTCCCAAAAATAGCGATCCAGCAAGTCAGATGCACGCGCCATGGTTCGCGCGAAAGCGATGATCGTCCAGCCGTAGAGTTCATCGAGCCACATCCGATTTGCGAGAAAGCGAAAGGGGCCAGGCAGCGCTTGCTCCAACGGGTCGGTCGCGCCGGCACGACGATAGAGGAGGACACCGAGTCCGATCCCCAACGCAACCAGGCCGAGGGAAACAAAGAGCATCGGCTGAATCAACTGCGAAGAATCGAAAACAGTCCGTTCGCCGGCCAAATAGTCATGCAGCCACGGCCATGCCGGCGTGAGCACGACACTGAATGCGACCGTGCAGAGGGCGAGCACGATCAACGGCAGCGTCATGACCGCCGGGCTTTCGTGCGCGTGTGCAGCCCCGGCGCGCGGGGAGCCGAAGAAAACGTAAATAATCTGCCGCGTCATGTAGAGCGCGGTCAGCACGACGCCGGCCAGCATCAGATAGTGCGGCACGCGCGAGACCGACCAGAGCGAGGTGGCGTGCAGAATTTCTTCTTTCGTCCAGGCGCCGGTAAAGAAGAGCGGCACCCCGCTGAGCGCCATCATGCCAATCGCGTAGCTCAGAAACGTCACCGGCATGGGCCGGCGCAAACCACCCATTTGGCGGATGTCCTGTTCCTCGTGACAGCCGTGAATGACGGAACCGGAACCGAGGAAAAGCAGTGCTTTGAAAAAACCGTGCGCGAGCAGGTGCATGATGCCGGCCGCAACTCCGCCCACGCCTAACGAAACCATCATCAAGCCAAGCTGCGAGACAGTCGAGTAGGCGAGGATGCGCTTGATGTCCGCCTGGGCGAGCGCGATGAGCGCCGAAATCAGCGCCGTGATCACCCCAATCCAGACGACCACGATGAGCGATGGCGTGACACCATTGATTGCCCCTAACGAAAAGAGAGGATAGACGCGCGCGACCAGGAAAACACCGGCCGCGACCATGGTGGCGGCATGGATAAGGGCGCTCACTGGCGTTGGACCTTCCATCGCGTCCGGCAACCAGACGTGGAGCGGGAACTGGCCGGATTTTCCGACCGCGCCGCAAAAAATGAGGAGGGCGATAAAAGTCGCGCTTGTGCCTAACGAAATCAGGCCGGCGTGTTCGAGTGTGCCGCTCCCGCCGTCATAAAAGAGCAGAGTGCCGCTCCGGCCATAGAGCCAGAGAATTCCGAGGAAGAATCCGATATCACCGATGCGGGTGGTGATGAAGGCCTTTTTCGCCGCAGCGGCAGCGCTTGGTTTATGAATCCAAAATCCAATTAACAGGTAGGAGGCGAGGCCGACCAATTCCCAGCAGATGAAAAGCAAGAGGAGACTGTTCGCGATGACCACGCCCAGCATCGCGGCGGAGAAAAATGAGAGGCAGGCGAAGAAACGGGTGAAATTCCGGTCCGTCGCCATGTAGCCGACGCTGAAAACAAAAATGCACAGGCTGACCAGCGTGATCATAACCAGCATGACGGCCGCGAGCGGATCGAGCACGAAGCCGATCCGCAGCACCTGTTCGCCAAAGGTGAACCAGGCAAAGTTTTGCCAGACACGATAGTCGGGCGTTTGCAGTGTGGACGAAAAGGCGGCGAGCGAGAGAATGAGAGCAATCACCTGCCCGGCAATCGCGAGTGCGGTGGCACCGGCGCGCCGCGCATTCGACAGGCTCAGAATCAAGAGCGATGCCACCAGCGGCACCACCGGGATCAACCAGAGGTGGGAGAGAATTGAGCTGCTCATCCTTTGAGCTGATCGACTTGATCGACGTTGGTCGTGCGAAAGTGGCGGTAGACCACGAGGACAAGCGCGAGCCCCACGGCTGCCTCCGCGGCTGCAATCGCAATCGCGAAGATCGCGACCATCACGCCTGTCGGCGGCGCCGGTTGCGGGCCAAAACGCCAGAAGGCGATGAAATTCAACCCAGCCGCGGCGAGCATCATCTCAATGCCGATGAGAATGAAAATCGCGTGCCGGCGACTAAGCGCGGCGAGCAGGCCGACGCAGAAGAGCGCGGCCGAAACGATGAGAAAGAGTTGGAGGGTAGGATTCATCGCGCGGTAAATCGACTGCGGTGCACTACCCGGGCGATTCGCTTCAACGCTTCTCCTCCATCACAAGAACGAGCGCGCCAATGAGCGCGGCAGTGAGCACGAGGCCGACACACTGCAGCGGCCAAATGTAATCCGTCATGAGCACTTCGCCGATTTGCCTGACGGTGAGCGCAGCAATCGGCTGCGCCGCGACTGAGAAATTCGGCGTTTTGAAAATTGCCCAGATCAAACCTGCAAAAACTGCGAGCGCGATCAGCGCGCCGCTCCAATTGAAGCCGCGATCTTTCTCTGCGTCGTGGCGGGTGAGCAGGATCGTAAAGACGATCAAGACCGCGACCGCTCCGACGTAGACAAAAACCTGGACCAGGCCGACGAACTCCGCGCCTAACAAGAAGTAGAAGGCCGCGACTCCGACAAGGGCGAGCGCGAAGCAGAGCGCGGCATGAATCAGCTTCGAGAACGTCGCGGCGGCCAGCGCCGCGGCGAGCGTCAGAATGGTGATGAGGATAAAGGCCGCGCTGTTCATTCGGCGAAGCGGTAGGTGCGCGGCGCAAATTTCTTCCCGGTCGCCAGAAAACGAGAGAGCGCAAAGTAAACCGCCGCGAGCGCGCCTGCCGACCAGAGCCACCCCATGAGGCGCCGTCCTTCATAATGCCAGACTGCCGCCGCGATTAGGCAGGCAAACGCCATCGGGACCATGAATTTCCAGGCAAAGTTCATGACCTGATCAATCCGCATCCGCGGCAGCGTTCCCCGGACCCAGATGAAGACAAAGATGAGGACGCTTAGTTTGCCGAAAAACCAGATGTAGGAAGGAATGAACTCCAGTACCCGCAACGGTGCATGCCAGCCACCGAGGAAGAGCGTCACCGTCAGACCGCTGATCGCGAACATCCCGAGGTATTCGCCGAGGAAAAAAATGGCGTATTTGAACCCAGAATACTCCGTCATGTGGCCGGCGACGATCTCGGACTCGCCTTCGGGCACATCGAAAGGCGTGCGGTTCGACTCCACCAACCCCGAGACGAAAAAGAGAATGAACGCCACCGCGCCCCAGGGTGTGAGGACGAACCAATGCGGTGCGATACCCAGTGAGTAGCCGCCCTGCGCCGCGACAATCGCATCCGGCGTGAGGGAGCCCACGACCATCACCACCGGCAGGACGGTGATGATCAGCGGCAGCTCGTAGCTCACCATCTGCGCGATCGCCCGCATCGCGCCAAGCATGGAAAACTTGTTGTTGCTCCCCCACCCGGCCATGAAAACGCTCAGCTCGGTGGTTGAGCCGATGGCGAAGAAAAACAGAATGCCGCCGTCGATCGCGAAAGGCGTCATATTGCGCCCGTAGGGAATGACGCCAAGTGCGAGAATCGCCGTCGCCGCGATCAGGATCGGCGCGAGGAAGTGCACGACCTTATCCGCGCGGGTCGGCACGATGTCTTCCTTGATTAGCATCTTGATCCCGTCCGCCACGGGTTGGAGCAGGCCGAAGGGGCCGACGCGGTTGGGCCCGAGCCGGTTCTGGATGCGAGCAAGAATTTTTCTCTCCAGCACCGAGATGAGAGCGAAGAGCGAAAGAAACACCGCGAGGAGCGTGGCGATATTGAGCAGGCTGGAAACGATCTGGCCGAGCCAGTCAGGCGCCCCGGAGAAGAGCGCGAGGATCCGTTCTTTCGTGAGGACAAAAATCTGGTCGAGAAAACCGGTCACCTTGCGTGGAAGGAAAGCGGGGTCTGATTTCTTAAGCAAGACAGGAATGTGGTCGGGACCGACGAATTTTTGTTTCGCTTCGGGAGGTGTCGCGCTATTGCTCCTCCCGTGAGGAAAAGCGGCCAGGGGTGAAAAACGACTTTCGCGGGATCGTTAGGCGAGCCCCGCTTCCGGCCGGCACACAAAACAAAATATTATGGCAGAGTATGTGACTGAATTGATCGCGCGGGTGAAGACCAAAAACCCGGCGGAACCGGAGTTTCACCAGGCCGTGCAGGAGGTGGCCGAATCCCTCACCATCGTCCTTGAGCGACATCCGGAGTACGTGAAGGCCAAAATCCTCGAGCGCATGATAGAGCCGGAGCGCGTCATCATCTTCCGCGTGCCCTGGCAGGACGACAAAGGCGAGATCCGCATTAACCGCGGGTTCCGCATCAACATGAACAGCGCGATCGGACCCTACAAAGGCGGACTGCGCTTTCATCCCTCCGTCAATCTCGGCATTCTCAAGTTCCTCGCCTTCGAGCAGGTCTTCAAAAATGCCCTAACGACTCTGCCGATGGGAGGCGGCAAGGGCGGCTCCGATTTCGATCCCAAAGGCAAGAGCGACCACGAGGTAATGCGCTTCTGCCAGTCCTTCATGGCGGAACTCTTCCGGCACATCGGCGCTTATACCGACGTGCCCGCGGGCGACATCGGCGTCGGCGGCCGGGAGATCGGTTACCTTTTCGGCATGTACAAAAAGCTCCGCAACGAATTCACAGGGGTGTTGACCGGAAAGGGACTCGGGTGGGGCGGATCACTCATTCGCCCGCAGGCGACCGGCTACGGCGCGGTCTATTTCGCCGCCGAAATGCTCAAGACGCGCAAAGAAGGACTCGAAGGAATGACCTGCCTCATCTCCGGGAGCGGCAACGTCGCGCAGTACACGGTTGAGAAATTGATCAACATGGGAGCGAAGCCGGTCACTATGTCAGATTCGGGCGGCTACATTTATGACGAGGCTGGGATCAATGATCAGAAGCTGACCTTCATCATGGACCTCAAGAATGTGCGGCGCGGCCGGATCTCCGAATATGCCGATAAATTCAAGAGTGCCGTTTATACGCCCTTCGATCCGAATCTCGATCACAACCCGCTCTGGAATCACAAAGCGCAATGCGCCTTCCCGAGCGCGACGCAAAATGAGATCAACGGCAAGGACGCGGCCAACATGCTGCGCAACGGCGTCTATGTTGTTTCCGAAGGGGCCAACATGCCGACCACGATGGAGGGCGTGAACCAATTTCTCGAGGCCGGAATTCTCTACGGTCCGGGCAAAGCCGCCAATGCCGGGGGGGTCGCCGTCTCGGGGCTCGAGATGGCGCAAAACAGCATGCGCATTTCCTGGACGCGCGACGAAGTGGATGGCCGGCTGCAGACGATCATGAAAGCGATTCATCGGGCATGTTTTCATACGGCAGAGAATTACGGCACGCCTGGCAATTACGTGAACGGAGCAAACATTGCCGGCTTCCTCAAAGTGGCGAACGCGATGATGGACCAGGGAGTGGTCTAGTCCGCCGAGGCGGGAATCCGAAATCCGAAGCAACACAAATGGCAAAATTGCTACGCGTGACTGTCAGCAGTTTTTGTCACTTGGATTTCGGAATCGTTGGAAAGCCCGGCCTCGGTTCCGTTGCGGCGGGCTTCGACTTTGGAATTTCGGATTTTTTCTTTCATGACACCTGATCCCTATTTTTTTCTTATCATTTTCTGCGGTGTCGCGCTCGTTTTTCCGGTCGTGCCGCTGGCCCTGGCGTGGCTTTGGCGGCGTTTTTTCCAACCGCCCAAGCCGGGCGTGGCGAAGAACGCGACCTATGAGTGCGGGGTCGAGTCGTTAGGCGAAGCGCACGTCCAGTTCCAGTCGCAGTTTTATCTTTACTGCATCATTTTTCTGATCTTTGACGTCGAAGCGATTTTCCTTGTCCCGTTTGCGGTTGCCTTCACCGGATTGCCCTTCGGCGCATTCGTCGCGATCTTGATTTTCCTGCTCCTCCTGTTGGAAGGTCTGGTTTGGGCCTGGGGCAAAGGGTGTTTAACTTGGACACGGTGATGGAAGGGCAAATGGACGATGGTCTCAGGAGCGAACTGCAAAAGCAGGGCATCTGGGTGACGTCGATGCAGGAGCTTTACAACTGGGGTCGCAAGAATTCGATCTGGCCGCTCCAGTTCGGGCTCGCTTGTTGCGCGATCGAAATGATCGCGACCGCCGCCTCGCGCTACGATATCGCGCGTTTCGGCGGCGAGGTTTTCCGGCCGTCGCCGCGCCAGGCCGATCTTATGATCGTGGCCGGCACCGTGACGAAGAAAATGGCGCCCCAAATCGTCAGGCTCTACAACCAGATGCCGGACCCGAAGTACGTCATCTCGATGGGCGCGTGCGCCATTTCCGGCGGACCATTCAAGCAAGGCTACAATGTGTTAAAGGGCATCGATCGCTACATTCCGGTCGACGTTTACATCCCCGGCTGTCCGCCTCGGCCGGAGGCGTTGCTTCATGCTTTTATGGAATTGCAGCGCAAGATTGACGGACAAAAGCTGACCGGAAAAGGGAGAGCGGAGTTTCTCAAAACGAGCACGCCGAGCGAATTCCCGGTGCCGGAGTTCGGGGCGCACGATCTCGAGCCGCCGGCCAACCCGGATGTTTTTCACCCGCCCGCAATTGAGCGCGCCTAACGATGGAATCGCTCGAAGACGATCAAGGCCCGCGCCGAGCAGGCGATTGCGGGAGCACAACTGGAGATCATTCCAAATCCCGGTCCTGCGAATCAGCCGTCGCTCCTCCTCGATCACGAGCATGCGCCCGCGGTCGCGCGCTTCCTGCGCGATGATCCGACCTTGCGCCTCGATTACTGCTCCAACGTTACCGGCGTGGATTGGCTCGATCGCACGGTAAAGAAAAAGGTGAAGCTGAAAAAGGTGGTCGAGGGCGAAGAGAAGGAAGTCGAGGAGACAGAGGAGAAATTCTATCCCGGTTATCTCGAAGCGGTTTATCACCTTTACTCGATGACGCACAAACATGGACCGGTTGTCGTCAGGCTGCGGACAAATGATCGCGCGGAAGGTACGCCGCTTCCCTCGCTCACTCCGGTCTGGCGCAGCGCAGAATTTCAGGAACGCGAGATCTATGATCTATACGGCATCCACTTCGACGGCCATCCCGACCTGCGCCGCATCTTAATGTGGGATGAATTTACCGATTTCCCGATGCGCAAAGACTATCGGGAACCGGACGATTACGAATACGAACCAACGCCGCACGACGATGTCCTGGAAAAAGCAAAACAGCACTACGCGACGCGCCCCGCCCAGGACGGCGCGGAAAAGATCTCAGGGGAATGAATTCATCCACAGATTTCACAGATGAAGCAGGGAAAAAGCGCGCCAAGAAATCTGTGGCCTTCAATCCTTTCTCTAAATGACCGCCGGCTTCCAGGAGCTCGAGCAGGCACCGCCGCGAATGATGTCGCGTTTTGACGGCGAACTGCTCGAAGTTTCGATGGGCCCACAGCACCCATCGACCCACGGCGTCTTCCGGATGAACGTCGCGCTCGACGGCGAGATCGTGCGCAAGCTCAAGCCGGTCTTTGGCTATCTGCATCGCAACCACGAGAAGATCGGCGAAAACGCCAGTTACCTCGGCTCGATGCCTTATACCGATCGGCTCGATTATTTTTGTTCGATGACGAACAACTGGGCCTACGCCCTCAGCGTCGAAAGACTCGCCGGGATCGAAGTTCCCGAGCGCGCTGAATATTTGCGCGTCATCCTCGGCGAGCTGACACGGCTGGTGAATCACACGTCGCTCCTCGGTTTCCTTCTCAGCGACATGGGAGCGTGGGGCACGCCCCTTATGTACGCATTCCGCGAACGCGAGCGCGTGCTCGATCTCTTCGAGTCGCTCTCCGGCTCACGCATGATGTGCGACTACATGCGTTTCGGCGGCTGCCGCGTCGATTTGCCGCCAGGTTGGATGAAGCGGGCGCGAGATGTCGTCGATGGTTTCCCTCATTTCCTCGACGAGTTCGAAAAGTTGATCACCGGGAATGAAATCCTCATCGCCCGGACACAGGAGGTAGGGAAACTTTCCGCTGAACTGGCGATCAATGCCGGCATCACCGGCCCCGGCCTGCGCGCCTCGGGCGTGAACTACGATATCCGCAAAGTGGACAGCTACGGCATCTACCCACGCTTCAAGTTTCGGGTGCCGTTAGGCGAGCATGGTGATTGTTACGATCGCCTCATGATGCGCGTGCTCGAGTTGCGCGAGAGCCTTGGGATTCTGCAACAGGCGATGGCAGGCTTGCCCGAGGGCCCGATCATGAATCCGAAGGTCAAGATCCGCGCTTTCAAACCGCCAGTCGGCGAAGCCTACGGCCGGATCGAGGCGCCGAAAGGCGAACTCGGCTTTTACTTGATCAGCGACGGCAGCGGAAATCCCTATCGCTACCGCGTTCGTCCTCCGAGCCTGATCAACCTGACGATTCTCGAAGACATGTGCCTCGGTCACACCGTGGCCGACGTGATGGTGATTCTGGGCAGCATCGATATCGTCATGGGAGAGGTGGATCGGTGATGATTGGCGCGGGAATACTGAAAGGCATGGCGGTTACGGCGCGGAATTTCGTCGGCAGTTATTTTGAAAAAGATCGCCTGACGACAGTGCAATATCCGGAGGAACGCAGCCCGCTCCCGGAGAACTCGCGCAACTTTCCCTTTCTCGTTTACGACACCAACGACGCGGACGCGGGCTTGCGCTGCGTGGCCTGCAAGATTTGCGAGAAGGAATGTCCGCCGCAGTGCATCTACATCGTCAAAAGCGAAGACAAGAAGCCCGATTACATGGGCAAACCGCAGTTTTATCCGGCGATCTTCGACATCGATATCTCGGTCTGCATGAGCTGTCAGATCTGCGTCGAGGTTTGTCCATTTGAAGCGATCAAGATGGATAAGGTCTATGAGCTGAGCCGGCGCGAACGCTTCGACGCGCTCCTCATGCGCAAGAGCGACCTGGCGAAATCGAACGACTATTATCACCGCATCCATCCGCTCGAGGCCGAAGCGGTCGATGCCGCGCTCGCCACCGCGGCGGCTGCAAAGAAGAAACCGCTGCCTGCGTCGCCGTCAGCGTCCGGATAGCGCACTCGTCCTCGAGCGCTGGCAACGGTCTTCCACCGTCGAGGACTTCGTGGTTTATGGTCTGCTCGTGAAAATCCGCTTTCGAATTTTTCTTCTCCCGCTATTGCTCGGAAGTCAGGCGTTGGCTGCCGCACCAGATTTTTCGCAGATGTTGCACTGGCGCAACATCGGTCCATTCCGCGGCGGCCGGACCCGTGCGATCTCCGGCGTGCCGTCGCAGCCGAACGTCTTTTACATGGCGCCGGTGAATGGCGGCGTTTTCCGTACGAACGACTACGGACGGACCTGGCAGCCGATTTTTGACGATCAACCAACCGCTTCAGTCGGCGCGCTCGCGGTGGCGGTTTCGGATCCAAACATCATCTACGTCGGGAGCGGCGAAGGACTGCACCGGCCCGATCTTTCGATTGGGAACGGCATCTACAAATCGACTGATGCGGGCAAGACCTGGAAGCATCTCGGCTTGCGCGACGGCCAGCAGATTGCCCAGATCGCGGTCGATCCGCGCAATCCCGAGCATCTGCTCGTAGCGGTGGCCGGGCATCCATATGGACCTAACGAGGAACGCGGCATCTTCCTTTCGACGGACGGCGGCCAAACTTTCGCGAAGACGCTTGGCAAGGACGAGAACACGGGCGGCAATGACGTGCAGATCGATCCGGCCAATCCGCAGATCGTCTACGCTTCGCTCTGGGAAGCTCGTGAAGGCCCGTGGGAAAATGGGGAATGGAACGGAAGCAACGGCGGCATTTTCAAATCGACCGATGGCGGCAAGACCTGGAAGCAGCTAAGCAAGAACTTGCCTAACGACATCGTGCAGGCCAATCTCGCGGTTGCGCCGAGCGCGCCGCGGACACTCTTCGCCGCCGTGGCGACGCCAACGGCGGTCAAGCTTTATCGTTCCGATGACGCCGGCGAAAACTGGAGCCTCGCGACGGAGGACACTCGTCCGGCCGGACGGATCGGCGGCGGCGATTTGCCGGTCGTACGGTTCGATCCGCAGAACCCGAAGGTCGTTTACTCCGCGAGCGTGGTTTGTTGGAAATCGACCGACGGCGGCAAGACCTGGGACGGCTGGCGCGGCGCCCCAGGCGGTGACGATTATCAGAACGTTTGGATCAATCCAAACAACCCTGAGATCATTTTGCTTGGGAGCGATCAGGGCGCGATCGTCACAGTAAACGGCGGCGCGACCTGGAGTTCCTGGTATAACCAATCGACCGCGCAGCTTTATCATGTCAGCGCGGACAACGCGTTTCCCTATCGGCTCTACAGCGGACAACAGGAGAGCGGTTCGGTCGGAATCGCGAGCCGCGGACCGAACGGCGAAATCACCTTCCGCGACTGGCAACCGGTCGGAGCGGAGGAATACGGTTACGTGACGGCCGCCCCGCACGATCCCGACATCGTTTATGGAGGCAAGCTGACGCGTTACGATCGCCGGACCCATCAAGGGCAGAACATTCTTCCCAAGCCATTTCGTTCCGACGATTTCCGGATGGTGCGGACGGAACCGGTTATTTTTTCTCCGACCAACCCAAACCTTCTCTTCTTCGCGACCAACACTCTGTGGCAGACGACCTCGGGCGGACGGAACTGGCAAGAGATCAGCCCAGACCTGACCCGCAAGACTTTCGAAGTTCCGGCCAGTGTCGGCAAATTTCGTGACCGCCCGACTGCGCAACCGCGGCGACGTGGCGTGATCTACACGGTGGCGCCGTCCCCGCTCGATGGGAACCGCATCTGGGCTGGAACAGACGATGGCTTGATTCACCTAACGACCGACGCCGGCAAGAACTGGACAGATGTGACGCCCGCCACAAATCGGCCCGTGGTGGAAAATTTCACTGATGGACGCGAGCCATTTCGATGCGAAAAGCGCCTACGCGGCGGTCAACACGATCCGGCTCGACGATCTGCGTCCGCATATTTACCGGACACACGACAACGGCAAAACCTGGCAGGAAATCGTACGCGGCATTCCGGAGCGACGAAAACGTCAATGTGGTGCGCGAAGACACGGAGCGCCGCGGACTCCTGTTCGCGGGCACGGAACGCGGTGTTTACGTCTCCTTCGACGATGGCGACAACTGGCAGTCGCTTCGCTTGAATCTGCCCGCGACTTCGGTGCGCGACTTGATCGTAAAAGACGACGATCTCGCGATCGCCACCCATGGGCGCGGTTTCTGGATTTTGGACAACATCACGACGCTGCGGCAACTTCGGCCTAACGACTCGGCAAAGACACAGCTCTTCGAGCCGCAGACGGCGCTACGGGTACGTTGGAACACAAACACCGATACGCCGCTGCCGCCGGATGAACCTGCGGGCGAAAACCCGCCGGAAGGTGCGATGATTGACTATTCGTTAGGCGAAAATAGCACCGGACCGGTCATTCTCGAGATCAAAGACAGTAAGGGCGAGATGGTGCGTCGTTACGTGAGCACCGACCCACGTTCCGCCGGAGGATGCAAAGCTGAAAATCCCGCGCTACTGGGTGCGGCCGCCGCGAATTCTGTCGGACAAGCCGGGACTGCACCGCTTTTTTTGGGATATGCACGGCCAACCGTTGCCGGAAATGGAGCCGGAATATCCGATGACCGCGGTTTTTCGAGAGACCGCGCCGCAATCCACCGCGCCGTGGGCCCTGCCCGGCAGCTATTCGGTCGTGCTCACGGCCGGCGGTAAGAGCTTCACCCAGCCCCTGACCCTGAAAATGGATCCCCGTGTAAAGGCGACCGAAGCCGAGCTGACCAAGCAGTTTGAGTTGTCGAAAAGGCTTCAGGACTTGCGCGCCGAAGCTGCAGCCGATCGGCAAGAGTTACGAAACGCTGGTCGGCGAATTGGAAAAAGCAAAGGAACGCGCGGGAGAAGCAAGCATGAAACAGCCGATCGAAAATCTGCGCACGAAGCTCGACGAATTCGCCGATCCCGCTGCCGCTTGGTCGGGCGAATCGCTGGAGTTGGATGTTCTGAAGAAAGTCGAGAGACTGTTTGGCGATCTGCAGGACGTGGACGCGGGGCCGACGCCCCAGCAGGAAATCGCCCTGGGAAACCTGCAACGTGACGCGCGGTCCGTGCTGGAGCGATGGCAATCAGTGCCGCCGGAAGTGACGGCCTTGAACTCGCGACTCCAGGCTGCCGGCCTCGAACCGATCAAGTTCCCTTAGCCGATTGACCTAACGATGCCTCAGGTTGATCTCGCCGAATATCTGCGCGCTTCACACCGGATTTTGATTTTCACCGGGGCGGGCATTTCGACGGGAAGCGGCATCCCGGATTTTCGCGGCCCGCAAGGTGTCTGGACGCGGCGCCAGCCGGTTTACTACGAGGATTTCATGACCTCAGAAGCGGCACGGATCGAGCACTGGGATTACAAGCTCGAAGCGTGGGATGCCTTCCGTCAGGCACAGCCGAACGACCGTCCACCAGTCGATCGTTAGGCTGGAACAAGCGGAAAAACTGAGGATGGTCGTGACACAAAATATCGATGGCTTGCACAGCGGCGCAGGCACCAGCCCGGAACGGCTGGTCGAGCTGCACGGCACCAACTCGCTCGTCGAATGTCAGACCTGCAAGAGTCGAAGCGATCCGCAGCCGCATTTCGATTTTTTTCGGGCGCAGCGCAGGCCGCCGCTTTGCGCCTGCGGCGGATTCTTAAAACCAGCGACGATCAGTTTCGGCCAAAGTCTCGAGCCCAACGAACTCGGACGCGCGCGCCAAGGCGCGATGGAAGCGGACCTCGTCGTTGCGCTCGGCTCCACCCTGTCGGTTTACCCCGCAGCGTCGTTTCCTTTGCTCGCGGCGCGTCGCGGAATTCCCTACGTCATCATCAATCGAGGCGCGACGGAGCACGATGACGAGCCGTGCGTGTCGCTTCGGCTCGAGGGTGAGGTGAACGAAATTTTTCCGGCGGCGGTTGCGGCGGCGCTTGGCTAGAGTTGATTCGAAGCGGCCATCACGAGCGGAGTCGCCTTCTTATGGGATCGCGGGATCCCGCGACTGCGTTCCGCTCCGCTCGGGATGACGATTTATGCGCCCGATACGTTCGATCTTCTGCGCCCTCTTTTTGTTAGGCAGCGTTGCTCCGGCGCGACCCGCGGAGCGGGAATTTCGCGGCGCCTGGGTCGCGACGGTTTACAATCTCGATTGGCCGTCGAAGCCGGGCCTTCCCGCCGCCACGCAGAAAGCGCAGTTGCGCGCGCTGCTGGATCGAGCGGCAGGGCTGAAGCTAAATGCGATCCTGCTTCAGGTGCGGCCGGCGAGCGACGCGCTCTACGCCTCGACGAAAGAGCCGTGGTCGGAATTCCTGAGCGGAAAAGCGGGCGTTTCGCCAGGCTACGATCCGCTCGAGTTTGCGGTCGCCGAAGCGCACGCCCGCGGGCTTGAGTTGCACGCCTGGGTAAATCCATTCCGCGCCGCCATCAGCGCAAGTGCGAAACCTGCCGGCGAACCATCTCGCTAATGAGCATCCGGAATGGATTCGGCGTTTCGGGAAGCAACTTTGGATCGATCCCGGCGAACCGGCGGCGCGGGACTACGTCATCAGCGTCATTACCGATATTGCGCGTCGCTATGCCGTCGATGGGATCCACCTCGACGACTATTTTTATCCTTATCCGCTCAAGTCGGGTCAGGCGACGTTTCCGGACGATTCCAGTTGGGACCGTTATGGCCGCAAGAGCGGACTGAGCCGGGCGGATTGGCGGCGGGGAAATATCAACGATTTCGTGCGTTCGATGTATCGCGCGGTGAAGGCGGCCAGATCGAAAGTGCGCGTCGGCATCAGTCCGTTCGGGATCTGGCGGCCCGGCGTGCCGCCGACAACCAAAGCGGGGCTCGACGCCTATGGCCAACTTTTCGCCGATTCGCGCAAATGGGTTGCGGAAGGCTGGGTCGATTATCTCGCGCCGCAGCTTTATTGGGGCATTCAACCGGCGGAGCAGAGCTTCCCGGTCCTGCTCGATTGGTGGCGTGCGCAGAGCCACGGAATACCTATCTGGCCCGGGATCGCGACGGAACGGATCGGTTCGAAGCGGCCGGCACGCGAAATAATCGAGCAAATTGCGCTGACTCGCCGCGACACGTCATCGCCGGGGCAGATTCATTGGAGCATGAAAGCGCTGATGCGAAACCAGGGCGGGATCGATAATTTGTTGGAGACGGGGCCGTATGCCGAGAAGGCGGAGTTGCCGCTCGGAAGGTAGCGGAAACTGCAAGCTGAAAGGTTGCGCCAACATGTCAGCGGCGTAGCCTGCCGAAATTGTCCGTGGGCTCGAATCAAGTCCTCGAAGGTCGAATGCTGATCGGCCGGGACTTCGGACGGAAACTTGGCATGCGAACGATTCCAGCGCCCGATCCATTCCGCGGCGAGCAATTGGTAGGAGCTGGACAACGGCGAACCCAGTGCGGCCGGCGTGAACGCGATGGTGGTTTCTTCCTTGGCGCCGGCGCGGGCGGCCTTTGGCGACATAAAAACCGGCGGCGAGGAGCGCCGCGCGAGCGGCGGTCGAGTGCGTGTAGGTGAAAAGCTCGGCCGCGCGTCCGGCACAGGCGTCGAACAAGCGGCGGAAGATCTCGATCGTCCACTGCTCGCCGTGCGTTTTGCTCGAGAACATGTCGTAAAAAATCAGATCGGGTGGGAGCGGCGCCCGCGCCGACCGTTTCCAGGAAGTCGCCTGCCACCAGTTGCCAGCTCAAGCCAGGATGTTGCTTCGATTGCCACTCGCCACGGTGCAGAATCGCCGCCGGTCCACCGTGGCGCAGGTATGGAAACTTCTCGTCGTGGCGCAGCGCGAGGCGGAGCGGAGTCGAGATCATTTTCAAAACTGATGAGTCGCATGGGTCGTATCGGACCCATCGCCGCCTGCTCTTCGTAGCATTGAATTGCCGCCATCGCGTTGGCCGCCGCACCGAGCCCGACATCCCAGATGACGAGCGGCTCCTGACCGTTCCCGTCAGACCAGCGAACGCGCTGCGCGAGGTTCGACTGCTCGATGTAAAGACTGCGCGCCTCTTCCATCGGCGGCGTGCGCATGTGCATGATCTCGCCCGAGGAAATCTGCCGGATGCTGGCGAAACCCTTCGTGTGCGATATGGACTTCGTAATTGCCTAACGAGCATCGATTTCTGTCGCGCGGGTTTCGGACGAAGAGCGGGATTTTCCCGATCGGATTCCTGCAAGAAGAGCGCGCTGTTCGCGATAAAAATCAGCGAAGCGCCCAGCCAGAATGCTTGCTCGAATGTCGCGCATGAGCTGGTGATAGAAATGGATGTTGTGTTTGCCGAGAAGCTGCCAGCCTAACGTCTCGCTCGTCTTCGTGAGGTGATGCAGATAGGCGCGCGAGTAGCGCGCACAGGTCGGACAACCGCAGGCGGGATCGAGTTTTTCGTTTGAGAATTTGTAAACGCCGCGGCGCATCTGGAGGAAACCCGCGCGAGGTGAAGACGGCGCCGCGCTGCGCCAGTTGCGTTGGCATGATGCAGTCGAACATGTCGACGCCGCGGTGAACCGCTTCGAGGATGTCGAGCGGCGTGCCGACGCCCATGAGATAGCGCGGTTTGTCCGGCGGCAGGAGCTGCGCCGTGAACTCGCACAGGTCTTCGCGCTCGCTTTTGCTCTCGCCGACTGCGAGGCCGCCGATGGCGAAGCCATCGAATGGCATCTCGCTCAGAACGGCCGCGCTTTCGCGTCGCAGCTCTGGACAGAGCGCGCCTTGCACGATCGCAAACATCGATTGCGGCGAATCGCCCCGCGCCGCGAGACTGCGCGCCGCCCAACGATGCGTGATTTCGACGGCCGCCCGGATGGTCGCTTCGTCGGCGGTCGAGGCGACGCATTGATCGAGCGCCATCATGATGTCGCTGCCGATCGCCTTCTGTGTCTCGATGCTGAGTTCCGGACTGAGGAGAATGGTTTGTCCGTCAAGATAGCTTTGAAAGACCGCGCCCGCTTCGCTCATCGAGCGCGAATGCGGCAGGGAGAAGATTTGGAATCCGCCCGAGTCCGTCAGCACGGCGCGATCCCAGCTCATGAAACCGTGAATGCCGCCGGTGCGCCGGAAAACTTCCGCGCCCGGCCGGAGCAGCAGATGATAGGTGTTTGCGAGCAGAATCTGGGAGCCGGCTTCTTCGAGCGTCCGGGTCAGCTGCGCCTTCACCGTGGCCTGGGTGCCGACCGGCATGAAGAGCGGCGTCTGCACTTCGTTGTGCAAAGTGCGAAAGGTCGCGGCGCGAGCGCGCGAATCGAGCGCCTGTGCGTCGAGACAAAAATTTAGGCGTGACGGCGTCATGAAATAATGGCGTGCGCGTTTCTTGTCGTCCTGAGGCGCGAAGATGACAAGCTGGGGGCCTGACCGGTCCGCTCGCCCGCTATGCCACTTCATTCACCAGTGTCTTCCGGACCGATTCAAGTTCTTCACGATGCGCCTTGTCCGGTCGCGGATAACTCATCTTCAATCCTTTGAGCGTCTCGACGATCGCTTCGGCGATGAGCAGGCGCGCGTTTTTCTTGTCGTCCGCCGGGATGGCGAACCACGGAGCGTCTTTGGTGCTCGTCGCGCGGAGGCAGGCTTCGTAGGCCGCCATGTAGTCGTCCCAGCGCGCCCGCTCTCCCAGGTCGCCCATGCCAAATTTCCAGTTCTTCTCCGGCTCGTCGAGGCGGGCGAGGAAACGCTGGCGCTGTTCTTCCTTCGAAACGTGGAGGAAGAATTTCAGGATCCGGGTGCCATTGCGGTGCAGATGACTTTCGAGGTCATTGATTGAACGATAGCGCTCGTCCCAGATCGTTTTCTCATTGAGCAACTCGGGTGGCAATCTCTCGGCGCGCAGAATTTCGGGATGGACCCGGACGATGAGCACCTCCTCGTAATAGGACCGGTTAAAAATCCCGATCCGTCCCCGCTGCGGAAGGCAGCGCGTCGTCCGCCAAAGAAAATCGTGGTCGAGCTCTTCCGCGCTCGGGTGCTTGAAGCTGTAGACCTGGCATCCCTGCGGATTGACACCCGACATCACGTGTTTGATCGCGCTGTCTTTGCCGGCGGCGTCCATGGCCTGAAAGATCAAGAGAAGGGCATATCGATCGTGGGCGTAGAGCAGACTCTGCAACTGCGCTCAATTCTTCGATCTGGCGCCCAAGGAGTTTGCGGTAATCCGACTTCGATTTGTAGAGCGGCTTCGCTTTCGTCGGACACTTGCTCAGGCGCAACCTGCGGCCGGGGACGACGCGGAATTCTTCCAGAGTTCACTTTCACGAGGTTGGAAACTACCTGCGTTTGCCGCCAAGCGAAACGGCGCCCTCCGGCAGCGGGCGATTTGCGAATTCCGATTTGCGTTCTAAAGATTCGTTGCGCTGCGACCGGTCCATTCCGGGCGCGGCGATCGGTAGCGATACCCCGTGGTGTAACGGTAACACAGCGCCCTTTGGAGGCGTTATTCATGGTTCGAATCCATGCGGGGTAGCCATTGCTGATTTTACCTATGAAAATACGACTTCGCGTTTGTCGTCGGGGTGAGTTGCATAACACATTCGCATAACAAGTGCGCTGAAATCCGCCTTTGTTTGCGGACTTCCGGTTCTCGACATTTTGGCTACCCTGGGGGTGTGGCGTCTGGCCCGTTCGCGGTTGTGGTTTCGGGTAGTGTCCTAATTTGAGTCCGAATCGTCGTCTGAAGGTTCGACGGCAAAAATGTCATCCGACGTGCCAGCTTCCTACCGGAAACGCTTGAGCTTAGCGAGTGATCGCGCATGCTGATGTCGTGTTCAACGCCGGACGTGGCTTCCGTTCGAGGCGACCCGGCGACGAAATTGATCGCCGATGAGATAAAAAAACTAAGGGAGACAATCCTGGCTATGAACAAAGAAAAACTGCAACTCCTCGCGCGTGATTTGCGGAAAACTCCGCCACGCAGTCCGCGCGAAACGCTGGGCGGCTTCGTCATCGCGGCGCGAATGCTGGATAAGGCGCGCGCTGATCTGCTCGGCATCAACGGCGAATACAACTTCTATCCCTGTGGGCTGGGCGCCTTCTTTTGGAAGTTTACCGGGTTGGATGCAACGAAGTTTAAGGAATTTGTCGGTACCGGCGCGACGGATGACGAAGTCGACAAGTGGGTGCGGGAGAACACGGTGCGAAAGGACAAGATTAAAGTCATCCGGTGGAATAACGAGATGATCGGCATCCGCCTGTGCGATCTTCCGGACAGCGTGCAGGAGTATTTCGTCGAGTATATCCCAACGTTCTGCAAGCCACCGAACAAAGTGAAGTTTTTCTTCGATGTTTATGATGTCGAGGAAGGTGTTCTTTGAATCGAACTAATCGCTTCGAGCCGCCCCCAGAAGCCGCTCCCACGCTTCGATGTCGCCGCGAAACTCAAGCTCACACGCCTGCTGCTAACTGAGGCGCGCAGCAGTATCACGTCTCTTGCCGCTCTTGGTGTCGCGGACGTTCCGGTAGTTCCGGCACGAGACGAAAATGTGCGACGCCAGCGGATCGTGTTCCGTTCCATCATCCGCTAGCGGGACGATTGGGGTGAGCGGCGCCTGCTCCGCTATGCGCGCGAATGGCCAACGCTCCCAGCCTAACGAGAGGCGTTTCGTCGCGATCAATTCCCGCAAGTCACCGACTGTCGCGTCGATTTTCTTCAGATCACGCCGCCGTCCCTTGAGCGGTTTTGTGTCGATCTTGCGCACGAGGGTGATCATGTCGCCTAGATCGCGAATCCGCGACTTCGGCAGGTCGCGTTCCTTGGCTCGCTCGCTCGCCCAGGCCGTGACTTCGTCGAGCTCGGCCTCCAGCCGGCTCAGGTAGGCCCGGCCGGTGCGGCGCAAAGTCCGGCGCAGACTAACGAGATCGGTAATCAATGATCTTGCGGGCGAAGTCTCGTGGTTCGGCTTCTCCCGGCGCGCAGTATGGTTCTTTTTCATGGGATTCCTTTGCGGCCAATCCGAAACGGCGCGGCAAGCGCTCGATCGCGCGTCGGCGGCTCGATGGATCGCGGCTCGCCAGTTGGTCAGCAATTCGATCTGGCCGTTGTCATGTTCCACCAAGGCCGAACAATTTTCGACCCAATCGCCGCAATTATAATAAGTCGTGTCGCCGATCTGCCGGACGATCGGACTGTGAATGTGTCCGCAGAGCACGCCCTGGACATGGTAGCGCTCGGCATAACGAACGATCGCGTCCTCGTAGGCGCCGATGAAACTGACCGCGTCTTTCACCCGCTGCTTGACCGCTTTGCTGAGCGACCAATAACCGAATCCGAAAATCCGGCGCACAGCGTTTACGAGCGGATTGAGAGCGAGGAGAAATTGATAGCCAACATCGCCGAGAAAGGCGAGCCACTTGATATTTTGCACCACGGTGTCGAGCTCGTGCCCGTGCAGGACGAGAATCCGGCGCCCGTCAGCCGTGACGTGGAGTGCGTGCTTCTGGATCGTGATTGCGCCGTAAGCGCCAAGATGACTGGCGAGAAACTCATCGTGATTGCCCGGAATGTAGATGATTCGCGTTCCCTTGCGGGCCTTGCGCAGAATTTTTTGAATAACGTCGTTGTGCTCCTGTGGCCAGTAGGTGCCACGTTTGAGCGACCAGATATCGATCAAATCGCCGACGATGTAGAGCGTGTCGAAATCGTTCTCCTTAAGGAAGGCAAGAAGCGCCGCGGCATTACTACCGCGGGTCCCAAGATGGACGTCGGAAATCCACCCGGCACGATAGCGGTTCGTGCGATTGATCACCACGATCCTTCTCTAACGAAAGGAAAGAGAGGGAGCAAAAGCTCAATTGTTACGTTTCTGCGACAAGGATCTAGGCGGGGAAGTGCCTAGGGAAAAGCAACGGTTGACGCGTTTCGCGGAAGTGCTTAGCTACCCCGCCATGTTGAAGTCGTTCTGTGGTTTTCTTCTGGCTGCTTGCTTGCTTGCCGGTTGCGCTGCAGCGCCGCAATCCTCCGGAACTCAATCGGCCGGAACCGGGCAAACGGTTGCCTCTACCAGCGTCCCTGCGGCCCCGGCGCAGGATCAGGGAAGTTACCGCACCATGTACGTGCCTCCGCCAGTCGGCAGCCACCTTGGCGGCGGCTACGTCCGAGTCCCGATCGAAAACCAGGGCAACGATGAATCGGCCTTGCTTGGCATGATCAACAAACTCAACGCCGCCGGTGGTGAAAAGAGCGAACGCCAATTCGTCCTCGCAGCGGTGTCGCGCAGCACGGGCGTGAGCCAGCGGGAATTGCAGGCGCAACAGGATATCTTGCAGCTCCGCTTTGGCGACCTCTGTGCGATTAACGCCATCGCCCGTGGCAACAGCGACAAAGTGCATGAAATCGCCACGCTCAGGTCCAAGGGCAGTAGCTGGACGAAGTTGGCCAATGCCAACGGCGTGAGTATTGCGACGGTGTGCCAGACGGCCCGCAACGCGGATGAACTTACGGTGGGCTCTTTTTCAAATTCGATGGAGCGCGCCAAGGGAGGCGCGGACAAGTTGGGAAGCATGGGCATTCATGCGCAGCCGAATGTCCGGCCCAGCGGCTAATTTTCCAGCAAGCCGCAGTCCTTGCCAAAGAGCATCGCGCCTCCTACGAACTCGGCGTCGGACTGACAAGCGGGGAAGTTGTCGGGATCAGTGACGGCGCCGGTGACGGGCTACCCATAGGGGAGGGCGACTCTCCCGGCGTCGGGAATGCAAAAGTCGGCGACGGCGATGTTATCGGCGATTCGTTAGGCGAGGGCGTCACAATGGGGGTGGGACGGAGTGGGTGGGATCAAGTCCACCCAGTGATGCAGTGGCACGGTCGCGCCACCGATTTCCTGAATCAGTTTTTCGCAACGCGCCCGAATCTTCTCCAAGTCGGGTGGACCGAAGGGCACGTCCGCCGTCCCGGGAAAGATCAGGTATGTAACCTTAAGATCGCTCACCGGACGATTGTTAGGCGTGGCCAGCGCGTTGATCTGCTGCGCGATCCGCAATGAGGCCTCGCCCACTTTGTCGTTAGGGCCGACATCGCCCACAATCGCCGGATAGATTTGATCGCCAAACACGACCACTGCGTAGTCACCTACTCGTCCGGCGTCTTTCGTCCGGGCAAAGATTCCCGGGAGCACGATGTAGGGATCGGTCGCTGCGATGAGAAAACTGAAGCTCTTGAGCGAATCGACCTCGGCCTTCATCCGTTGGATCCCGATCCGCAGATCGCGGTTCCGTTCCATCGTTAGGCCTTTTTGCGCGAATTCGCTTTCGTAGCGACGCAATTTCTCCTCCGCCGGAGCAAGAAACGGATTTGGGCGAGAAGTTTGCTTTTTCCAATGATAGCTGGTGAACGGTTTGAAATTGACCGAGCTGCCGTTCAAATCCGGCAATCGATCGGAGTCGGAGCCATCCGCGTCCACGTCCATCTCGGCCTGCAAGAGGATAGCGCTTCTTTTCGTCTCCGGGTCACGGAGCTCGCAGAATCGTCTGACAATCGTAGAAATTGTGCCGGGAAAGGAGCTGATCGAGCCTGACGAGATCTTCCCGCAGCGTTCGGACTTTTAGATCGTAAAGCTCCTGGAAGAGCGGCGAGACGGGATCGGCCGTGATCGCGGCACCCAGCTTCGGGAGCAGTCTTGGCAAACTCCGGGGTCACCTGCGCCAGTTCTTCCAACGTCCGGTTCGGTGTCGGGACGCGCACCTTGAGTTGCAAATCGAGGACATAGCTCTCCGGGTCGAGGCGCTCCGTCGAAGCGGCCCCGCCGGGGGTCGGATTCACTTCCGCGTGCACGGTGATGCCACTCCACAGTTTGGCTGTGTCGAGCCGTCCACCAATGACCGGCGTTCTCCACGGTGTGGCGGTGGGCACGGGCGGACGGGGCCGGGGTGGTGAGCGCTGGGAGGCTGAACTTTTGCGTCGTCAGGCGCAGGCGCTCGAGCGAAATCCAGCGCAGCACGATCGCCGAAAAGAGCCCGAGGAAGAGCAGCAGAGCGAGCCAGCGCAGCGTCCTCAGGCGAAACTTGCGCACACAAAACCGCTATTTGCGAATCCAGGCAACGATCGCAAAAACCATCCCGAGGACGCTCAGGAGCGACATCATTCCGGCTGGCATCATTTTGCCGGTGCGAAAGAACGCGGGCAAAAAATATCCGATGAGCAAAAGCGAAACAATCCCACCCAGTGCGAGGCCGATCGGCGCCTGGCTCGGCAAAAGAAAGGCCGCCAGGAGGAGCAGAAGTCCACTGACTGAACCGGCAATAAGAGAAGCGGCGCTGCCCGCTTTGACATAGCCCATGATGCCACCCGCGATCGTAAGAAGACCGAAGACGATGAAGTAGATTTTCGTCGGCATAAACATAAGGGTCCCGCGGGATCGTTAAGCCAGATCAAGCGCGCTGTCCAGGTGGCTCAGGATGACAAACAGGAAAGCACCGCTATCTCAAAACGCGCCATGGAGCCGATGATCGCTCCGAAGGGCACGCCTTTTTCGTAGTGGTAGCGGACGTCGGTCGATGGAAATCGAATTGCCGCCAGGGGACGTAGCCGCCCCCCATCGTAAGCGAAAGCGAGGAATTGATTTTCCACTCCGCGCCAACCCCGGCGCGCACTTCTTCGTAGCTCAGCCAGGCGCTGTTGAGGCCAGTATCACCATGGCTGTCGCCGAAATGATCATCCACCCGGAAGGTGTTGGCCTTGATATCCGCGCCGGCGAAGAGCGTGACGTTGCGGTTGACCAGATACTCTAGCCGCGGCGCCGGGAGGACGGCGTTAAGCACCCAGTTCGGAGAAAACTTCCAGCGGATGCCTCCGCCGGGAAGGGCCGGGAACCGGCCCTGCACGTTGACGCCGACTCCGAAGACGAGCTGCACCTCCGGGCTATTTATGTAGGTGCCGCCGAGGACAAAGGGGATGTTAAAAGAGTCGCCGTCCAGGTGATCGAATGAGGTGCCGTAGAATCCGGGTTGCGCTTCGAGCCTAACGAGGATCGAGTCGGAAAATTTCGTGTCAAGCCCAACGATCGAGTTGACCGCCTGAAGCGTGTTGGGCAACTGCTGACCGCCATTAGGAAAGCCAAATGAATAGCGCTCCCATTGCGCGCCGAGGCGGAGAATGCCGAACTTGATGCGCGGCGTGTAGACGAAGACGAGGTTGGAATAGTATTCGTCGAAGTCGTTTACGGAGCGGGTCCCGCGCTGCACATCGGCCCCGCCGAGATAGGCCTGCTCAATCGTGAACTCAGCGGAAAACTTGTATGGCTGTTCCGCAACCTCATCCGTGGCGCTGGAAATTTCCTGATCGCTACCGGCCAAAGCCGGGCGCGGCGAACACGCTGAAAATCAAGCCAGCAAGGAAGAGGAACCCGTGAAGTCATCGGCTGGCGTCGCGCTGAACAAATCGTGACCGCCCGCAGAATCTCCTTCTTCATCGCCGATTCCGCGGCGAGCCGCCCGACGCCGTGCAAATCGCCTACCGACCGCGCGGAAATGAAATTACCGCGCCAGACCAGTGTGGAAGCGCGCCCGTCAATCGTGACCGGCCAAAGTTGGAAAAGCGTAAGCGAGACATAGTATCCGCCGCTCGCGTAGTAGAGGCCGTCTGCGACCTGAAAGCCGCCGCCGGCTGTCGGCTGGCTGTAGGTCGCACCGAGGGTGAGCACGCCGTTGTCCTCGGCCTGGAGCAATTCCCAATAAAGATCGGGTTTGATTGATCCCTTGCCGCCGAACAAACCGGTTTTAGCGAGGAAACCGCCGAACTGCCGGCTGACGTTGCCCTGTTGCCGGATGAGTTCGGCAAATTCCCGGCCCGGCTGGATCGATCCCTTGCTATAATCGTAGGGCGCCTCCCGCGCCGCGCCACCCGCGACGAAATCTTGCCCGCGCTTCGCCAGGAGGTCGCTCCAAAAACCGAAAATCGGCTGGCTTGCGGAATATCTCTGCGCCTCCGCGCGACTGATTTGCAGGTCCGTCGACATTTTCCGGGTCGCAGCGGTCAGCGTCTCCACCGCGGAGTTATTGGGCGGATTGTTGAGCTTGGAAAAATCCGAAACGGAAGGCGCCGCCGGCAGTTCGGAATGGAGAAATACTTTCAAGTCGCGGTGCGCCGTCGGATCAAATTGTCTCATCGCGGCGATCACTTTGGCGGGTGGGTTCGGAACAACGAAACAACTTTCGACCGATAGAAAACGCCCAGTGCTCATTGGCGTGCCCTGGCCTGTTTTGATCTCGCCCTTTGCGAGCTGGGGGAGATTAACCGTTCCGAAGACAGAGAACTTGGCCAGCTCGGCAACGGGATCGGCGGCCAGGACGGCAACCGGGAAGAAGAGGGCAAGGCCGAGGGATCGAAGCAGTGAGATGGATCTCATGGTTAGTTGCAAACGCATTGAAACGTTGCACGCAGTAGATTGCTCTAGTCTTAAGCGAATGGGCGGGCTGTCAATGCGCGGCCGCGGGTTGTGGCTTGAAAACGAGCCCGTTTTCCCTAGAGAGGGAGCGGATGAATGCGCGCCCGTGTGTTCTCCTCAGATGAGCGAGCCAATCATAACCCTTGCCGGGCTGACGAAATCATACCGCGACGTCCATGCGGTGCGCGATCTTTCGTTCCAGATCGACCGGGGAGAGATCTTCGGATTCCTCGGCGCGAACGGCGCCGGCAAGACGACGACGATGCGCATGCTTTGCGGCCTGGTGCACCCGACGTCCGGCCGGGCATCGATTGATGGAGCTGATGCGTGGCAGCAACGCTACGCGGTGCGGGCGAAGTTTGGCTACATGGCGCAAAGATTCAGCCTCTATCCGGATTTGACCGTGCTCGAGAACCTGCGCTTTTTTGCGGGCGCCTACCGGGTGCCGCCTAACGAACTGCAGGGGCGGATCGAACGGCTGCTGGGCCAGATGGACTTAAAAGCAAAACGCAATGCGGCAGCGGGCAGTCTGTCGGGCGGTATGCGGCAACTGCTCGCACTCGGCTGCGCGCTGGTCCATCAACCACCGCTGCTTTTTCTCGATGAACCAACCTCAGGTCTCGATCCGGTGCATCGGCAACAAATGTGGGACCTGCTCTACGAGTTGAGTCACAACGGGATCACGATTTTCGTCACGACGCACTACATGGATGAGGCCGAGCGCTGCACGGAGGTCGGTTTCCTGCATAATGGCCGCCTCCTGGCGAAGGCATCGCCCCGGGCGTTGAAGGGGACGTTCAAGGCGAAGCTGCTCGAACTCGACGCCAAGCCGGCGATGGATGCGCTCGTTAGGCTACGCGAGGCGCCGGGCATCCTCGGCGTGTCGTTGCGCAGCGGGAGCCTCCGCGTCTACGCGCCCGATGCAGAAGATTTGCTGGCGGGCTGGCAACGTCACTGGCCGTTTCCCGAAATCAAACTGCTCGGGCACCGCTGGGCGGAGCCGGACATGGAAGACGTCTTCACTGCCTACTCGCAAGGCTACGTCGCAATGCTGGACCAGGAGGCCATCCGGTGAACATGCGTTCTTCTCTGCAGGCAATCAGCAGCGTGGCGGTGAAGGAGTTCATCCACATTTACCGCGACTGGCGCATCCTCGTTCTCGTCCTGATTCTGCCGCCGGTCTTTACCCTTATTTTCGGACACGCGTTCGAGAGCACGGAGGCGAGCGACGTGCCGGCATTGTTGGAGGACCGCGACCATTCACCGCAGAGCGAGCAATTCGTCCAAGAGCTAATCAACGGCGCAACCTTCAAATGGAGGTTAGGGCAGAAGATCAGCGGTCAGCCCGATCTTGCTGCGCGAGCGGGTGCAGGCGGCGCTCGTTATTCCGGAAGGTTGGGGGGCGAGTCTGAAGAATGGGGATCCGATTGCGCTCCCTCTCTTTCTCGATGGCAGCAACACAAACACCGTGAGCGAACTGGAAGGCCGGATCCAGCAAAAGCTCGGCGAGTTCCAGAAGAAACAGCTCGAGGCAATGGTCGAGGGATTGCCCGATAATGTGATCGACCTGGCGAAGAAATTGCCGATCGATGTGCGAAATCAGTTCGTCTCCGCGATGACCCAGTGGGGACTCGCTTCGGAGGTGCTCTATAATCCGGCGAAGCGTTTCATCGACTATGTCGTCCCGGGAGTCATCGGCGTCATTCTGCAACTGCTCACCGTTACGCTGACGGCGTGCACGATTGCGCGCGAGCGCGAATCCGGCACGCTCTATCAACTTATGGTGACGTCGCTCCGGCGGGGCGAGATCGTGATCGGCAAAATTCTTCCATATCTCGCGATTTCGATTCTGCTCATCCTCGTCGTCATCGTCGTCGCGGGCTGGCATTTTCGCGTTCAGTTTCACGACCATCTCGTGCTCGCGCTTATTTGCCTGCTCTTTCTGCTCTGTTCGTTAGGGCTGGGGCTTTTAATCTCGGCCTTCTCGCGCACCCAAACGCAGGCGATTCAGCTTTCGGTTTTCTTTCTCCTGCCGGTTTTTGTGCTCTCCGGAGCGTTTGCTCCGCTGGAACGACTGCCACTCGCGATCCGCTATCTCTCGGAATGCTTTCCGCTGACGCACTTTTGCCGGGCGTTTCGACTGGTAAATCTTTATCGCGCCGGGCCCACCTACTACGGTATGGATCTCATTTTCCTGTTCCTGGGGGTAGTCGTGACCTTCGTCGGGGCCGCGCTTCTCTTGAAACGCATCGAGGAATGATCCGAGGGACATCTTTCGCCTGCGAAGCGCGGGAGTGAGAGCGGACTATTGTTGCGCGCACGCTCGTCCGTCAGCGCCGATTTCTCGACGTCAGAACGGAACGCGGTGATGGTGTCGAGCGTTGCCTGCATCATCAGTCTTCCCGCGATGAAGCGATCGATCCCCCCGAGGTAGCCGCGGAACGGCGCCGAGACGAAGCCGACCTGCCAGACGAGCGTACCGCCGTCGACGGGCCAGAGCTGAAAAAGATCGAGCGACATGAAGTATGTGTCCGAGGGATAATAGACGCAATCGATCAGCTGCCAGGAATCGCTTTCCTTGCGCCCCGCGAACAGACCGAGCTGCAGGATGTTGTGGTCACGTGCCTTGAATGCTTCCCAGAAGCCGACGGTCTCAGTGGCGGGCTCTCCGGCAAAGACCATCGGCTGCGCGCCGGTGATCGGCCGGAAATGCTTCGCGGCCTTTGGCGCGAGGGTAAGGAGTCCACGAAATTCAGAGCCGGGCGAGATGGATTCGTCCGTCCCATAGGGCGCGACCGCGTTCAGTCCGCCGCGCGCCAATGCTTCGCTGCGGCGGCGCAAGATCTCCCGCCAGGCCTCGCTCGGTTCCATCGATTTCCGCTGCAAGAGGGCAGCTTCCTCCTTCGTTAGGTGCAACGCCGCCTGCCGCCTCGCCTTGGGAAATCCTGGCCGTTTCCTCGAGGAGCCACCGGTCACCCGCGACCGTCGGATCAAGTTGCATCATCTGGAAGGCATTGGGTCCAGGGGGAAGCGAAAACTCGCGGTAACGACGAACCTTCAAATCCTTGTGGGGAAGAGGATCCCAATGAAGCAGGGCGTGACCGACGACGTCCATCGGGGCATCGATGAAATAGCAGCACTCGAGATGGATTCCGCGCGGAAAATCGCCGACCGGGCCGCGCGCGGAAACGATTTCGCCGCTTTTCAGCTTCGCCAGATCGACGTTCCGAAGTTGCGAAAGCGAGCGTAGTTCGTCGAGCGGTGCGGCTTGAGCTGGGGCACCGGCGGTAGCCATCGCCACGAGCAGGGAGAGCGCTTTGCCTGACGAGCGAAGCAGAGCCTGCGGGAAGCCTGGCAAATTCAACTTAGAATTGCGCTGACAACTGAAGGCGAACGTAGGGCGAGGGATCGGTCCGATATGTTTCGCCTGCGCGAGCAAAGTCGAACTGACGCTGGATCGAATAGCCCGCGTCGAAATTGACCTTAAAAGTGTCCGACATCGTATAAACGAAACCGACTGCCGCCCGATAATCGCTAAAATTAACCGTTGTGCCATTGAGCTTCGCCGGGCTGGATATTGTCGTTGCGATCCGTTCGGAACTCCCCGCCGACGAGCTCGCCACCCGACCCAGAGATCGATCTTTTTCGTCAGGGAATATATCAGCCTCGGCGTCGGCAGAAGACCCATCAAGCGGACTGTTGTCGGACGGAATCCAAATGACGCCGGCCAACGGCAGCACCGGCGAACCGCCGCGCAGGAAGGAAGCATAGGCACCGCCGAAGACGTAAAATTTTTTCTCCCGAACGACAAAAATTCGGCCAAGCGTGATCGGCACGTCAAAGGAAGAGATGCCGATGTCGCTCTGGGTATAAAAGCCGGGCCGTATTTGAAAAAAAGCGCCGACATCTGTTCCGTGCATGTAGTCGATACCGATCACTCCCGCCATCGACTGAAGGTGGTTGGGTACGGGTGCGGCGGTGCTGCCGAAATCATACCGGTCATAGGCAAGTCCCAGGTGCAGATAAAGATTTCCGGTCAGGCGAAGGCGATGTCCGTACTCGAATTCGTTTTGAAGTTCGCTCTGCTTGCCGAAACTGCCGCCATGATTCAGATCGCTCTCGAAGACGTAGCCGGAATCAATCTGGAAAAAATCGAGCGGAACAGCCTCTTCCGTCTTTTCCGTGGTGGCGACGGCGGTGTTTTGCGCGTCCACCTCCGTTCCGGCCCAGCTTTGCTGAGCGACGAAGAGAGCGCAGCACAGGCGAAGGCAAAGGAAATTTTTCATAACAGAGTTCGGTTGTCTTAGCGCAATCGCGATAGTGCACAAAAGTGAAGCTCGCTTTCCGCAAAAAATGTATCCGCTCGGTTGGACAGAGGGACGTTGGCCGCCGGCTTCGCCGCTCTTCGTCCGTCAGCTTCCCTTCGAAAACGCCAGGAAAGGTTCGCGCGAGGAGCAACCCTTTGATTCGGTTAGTGGTGTTCGCCGTTCACGGCCACACCGCCGGATTCGCCGTCAGGGCCGCCGCGCGCGCGTCGCTCGGCTGCTTCCTTCATTTCACGCGAGAGCTTTTCGACGCGTTGACGCATGATCTTTCCCGCTTTGAATTTCACAGTCGCCCGCGGAGGAATCACGAAGCTGCTGCCCGGCTGGTTTGGGTTGCGTCCGACGCGCGGTTTGGTCAGTCGCGGTTGGAAAACACCGAAGTTGCGCAATTCCACGGCCACGTTGCGTGCCAGGCTGTCGGTAATATGATCGAGCGTCCGCTGAACCACATCGAAAACCTGATGTTGCACCATGCCGGTCTGATTGCTGATCGACACAACGATGTCGCGTTTTGTGAGCTTACTCATGGTATAATAGGAATCGTCTGCCAACCATCGGGTGAGCGGATCATTTGCGCAAACTTTTCGATGGCGTTCCGGAAGGACGTCGCGTTTGGAAGCGCTTCTCCGGAAGCGCGTTCGAGAGCGGAAGCCTTAACGGACGGTCGCCTTGCGTCCAAATATTCGAAGGAAAGTCTGCTTCAGGACACTGCGTCTGAGCAGTTCCCGGCGGCGCGCTTTGAGCTGACCCTGGACGACGCCGACCCTGGTGAAAACGGCGTTCCAATCGGACTCAAGCCGGCGTGTTTCCTCGGCGGAAAGTTCTCGCACCCCGCGAATCGACGAGGCGCGTTGCAGCACATTCATCGCTTTGCCGGACAATTCGGCGACCAGATTCAGTTCCTTGAAAGCGTGCCCGATTTCCTGCAGAAGGATGGCCCGGATTTCGGTGAACTGGCGTTCCTGTTCGGCGGAGATGATCGGCTTCGACTTGTCCAGTGCGTAGGTGATGAAGTCGTGCAGCCTCTTCCAGCTTTCCGTCTGCAGAATGAGCAAGCGGAGCTGGGTTTCAAGCGTGGTGTCTCTCATCGCTGTCCCGCGACGCTGACCAGTTGCAGGGTCTCGTCCAGCTTTTGCAAGTTATCGATCAGGAGATGCGTCCACGGTCGAGTGACCGTCTGCACCTGGCTGATGATTCCTTCTTCAAAGTAGAAGCGGCCATGCCGCCACCGGAAGATCTCGGCGACCGCGGGCTCCCCTTCGACCGGGCCGTAAACGGCGTGTCGCACCATCCCGTGGTGAAGGTAAATTTCGCTGTTGCCGCGTCCCGATTTGAAAGTGAAGCGGCCGCTTCGCTGGCTCATGCAGCTCATTTGCAGAATCTCCGCGGCGGAGAATTGGTTGAGGTTGCCAACCAGGGAATGGCAAGGGTCAATCCCCTCGGCGGCCGGGCCTGCCGTCC
This sequence comes from uncultured Verrucomicrobiae bacterium, assembly GCA_963821615.1. GTDB lineage: Bacteria > Verrucomicrobiota > Verrucomicrobiia > Chthoniobacterales > UBA10450 > Palsa-1392. Next base: position 305,203 of record CAWGEN010000014.1, read on the forward strand.
GTTCAAAGGCGGACACGATCGCACGCAGTTGGCGGCGCAGCCGGCGATCGCTGCAGTCAGTCGTGGTCAATCCAATATTCTGTTCGCTCGCCTGGTCGCGCAGCGTTTCACCCACCCTATCCTGCGGCAGGCAGACGATCTTGAGCGAGGGAAAATGCTGCCGGGTATGGATCGCCTGTTCGATCGCAACCGCCGCCTCGCCTTCCACAACGAGGAGATCGAAGTCTTCCCGCATGAGGATGCAAACGGCCTCAGAGAGAGTGCGGACGATGCGGTTTTCGACTTTCCGCATCGCGTCAAACATGGCCAGCGCTCTGTCTTGGAAGACCGGATCGGAGTTGAGGATGAGCAGTCTCGTTTCCACAAGCGATGGAGACATTTAGGAGCAGGAAGCTTGCCGCGAGTCGCGCCGGAACCCGGCCAATTTCGGGGGGTTTTGTGTCCGCTACTTCCGCCACGCACGCCGCGCGGGGGGCGCGGCATAGTAGGCCGGCGCGATCTCGTGCGCGGTGCGGAAGTGGACCTTGGCGAAACGTCGCAGCGCGCTTGGACCCTCTTGCTCAACGACCTTGCGCGCTGTCTCCTTCACTGAGGCCGAAACACCGCGTCCAAGCGTCAGCCCGATTCGTCTTCCATTGCGCTCAAGCCAGTCGATGAAGGCTTCTCGCGCCAGGACCGACGCCGCCGCGACCGCGAAGTCCGATTCCGCTTTGGTCCGCTGCTCGAGTTGGATTTGCTGGCCATGCTGCAAGAGCGCCTTCTCAATGACCCGGGCGTCGGCAAATTTATCCGACAGCGCGCGGGGGCAATCCGGCTTCTTGGCGAGCAGGTTTTCGATCACCCGGGCGTGACCCCATCCGAGGAGGCTGTTGAGATTGCCAAACTTTTCGTAGAGATCGTTGTACCTCTCCGGCCCGATCTGCACGACGTCGATCGCGACGCCTGGCGTTTGTCGAATCATCTTCGCGAGCGACCGAATCTTCGCGTCGGACCCGATCCGCTTGCTGTCCTGGATTCCGTGCTCCAAGAAACTCCGCGCGATCGCGCGATCGGTAAAGGCGCCGGCAATCACAAGCGGGCCAAAGAAGTCGCCCTTGCCGCTTTCGTCGATCCCGAAATGCGGCTCGAACATTTCCGGCGCATGCACTTCCTCGTAACCGAGCCGCGCCTCGCCCAGAATCTTCGGCTCCAATTCAAAGCTAACGAACTCCTCGATCCCTTTTCCTTGCAGGAGGAGCTTCGGGCCTTTTTCGTAAACTGCGGCGCTCAGTTTGTTCTTCTGCGCGAAATAGATCGTGTAGGGCTTCGGCGAAAATTCGAAACCGGCGCTCTCGAGCAGTTGTCGCAACGCCGCGACCTGTTCGCCGGTGAGCGGCGCGGCGTAAGTTGTTAGTGGCGGGGCAGGCATTGCGGCTTGGTCCAACGAGAACATCGCTCGCAGACGGAGGCGAGAGTTTTTGCAGGCCCCCTTCGTGCGATTTGCCGATTGAGAACGCAAAATTTCAAAAAAACTCTGGAGGTATTTAGATAATTTCCTAATTATATAATCTATTGAACCTTCTCTTTAAGGCTCTCCGCGATCCCACCCGCCGCCGCATTCTCGAAATGCTCAAAGAGCGCGACCTCACCGCCGGCCAAATCGCCGAGGCCTTCTCCATGACCGCACCGAGCATTTCTTATCACCTCGATTTGCTTAAGCACGCCCAGCTCGTCTCCTCCCGCAAGAGTGGTCAGTTCGTCACCTATTCCCTCGAAACAACGGTCCTCGATGACTCGTTAGGCTGGATTCTCGACTTGATGAAGAAAGGAAAGCGAAAATGAAAACAAAACTCAGTTGGTTGGAAGCCATCCTGCTCACCGCGCCCTTTGTCGTGCTGGCGATCTATTGGAACGACCTGCCCGCCCGGGTCCCCGTCCACTGGGATTTTCGCGGTCAGATCGACGGTTGGGCAACGAAGACGCCCGGGATCTTCATCATGCCGCTGACTGCCCTCGGGGTGACTGTGCTCCTGCGCATTCTGCCGTGGTTCGATCCCAAGCTGCGCAAGGCTCCCGGGAAGGAGGGTCGCATGCCCGTCGTCCTTCCGATTTTGCGGATCGCTTTCCTGATCCTGCTGACACGATCTTTTTCGTGCAAATCGCGGTGTCGTTAGGCTGGAACGATCGCCGGCGGTCGGATCATAATGTCCTGCCTGCTTGTCTTCTTCGTCGTCCTGGGAAATTTCCTCGGCAATTTGCGTCCCAACTATTTTGTCGGCATCCGCACGCCATGGACCCTGGAAAATCCCGAGACCTGGCGGGCGACGCATCGCCTGGGCGGGCGCCTGATGTTTTTCGGAGGGCTCATCCTTCTCATTGCCCAATTGTTTCTCAGCGAGGGTATCTTCGGCTGGCTATTTGTTGTTTCGATTCTCTCGCTCGTCGCTTGGGGATTCGTCTACTCGTGGCATCATTCCCAGACGCATGTCGCGACGCGCTGAACCTATTGGGCCGCGGCCCGACTACGGGCAATTTCGACGCAGCCTGCATCGCTGGTTCAGGCTTCGGGGCCGGGATCTTCCGTGGCGTCGCACTCACGACCCCTACGCGATTCTGGTCTCGGAATTCATGCTCCAGCAAACCCAGGTCGCGACCGTTATTTCTTACTATCAGCGCTGGCTTGATCGCTTTCCTGATTTTGCCGCGCTCGCGCAGGCAAAGGAATCGGATGTCCTCCACGCCTGGCAGGGGCTCGGCTATTACGCCCGCGCCCGCCATCTTCACGCGGCCGGCAAATTCATTTTGGAAAACTTTGGCGGCGAACTCCCCGCTGATGCCGCAGGAATCGCGCAACTCCCGGGCGTCGGTCGCTACACTGCCGGTGCGATCGCCAGCTTTGGCTTCGATCTTTGCGAACCGATCGTCGATGCCAACATCGCGCGGGTCCTGGCACGCCTAACGAATTGGCGAAATCCGATCGACTCCTCCGCCGGTCGCGCCCATCTCTGGCAAACCGCGACCGCGCTCCTCCCAACTAACGGCGCGCGCGAACACAACTCCGCATTGATCGACCTCGGCGCGATGATCTGTCGTCCGCGCCGGCCGCGTTGCGCCGAATGTCCGGTCCGTCCATTCTGTCGGGCACAACACCCGGCGATGCTGCCGATCAAGAAGAAGCGACCGATTACCGTCCACCTGTCGGAACCGCACGCGTTCATGCGGCGACACAACCGTGTGCTCCTCGAGCAATCCCGCAAACGCTGGCGCGGAATGTGGATTCTGCCCCGCCTGCCCGCGGCGCCGCGGCGCCGGCCGCTCCTCCAGCTCGATTTCCCTTTTACCCACCATCGCATCACGCTCGCGGTTTTTGCCTTGTCGGAACCAGGGCTGCCTAACGACCGTCAGCAGTGGTTCCCGCTCCATGCGCTCGATGGCCTGCCGGTCCCCACGCCGCATCGCCGCGCGCTCGCAAAACTGCTTCCGACAAAGCATGGGAACGGCTCAGCGCGGGCCGCTCAATAGCATGCTACAAGGTCAGAAAATCGTGGTCGTAATGCCTGCTTACAATGCGGCCCGGACTTTGCGTCAGACCTACGACGAAGTCATGGCGCACGGGATTGTCGACCGCATCATTCTGGTCGACGACGCCAGCGACGATGCGACTGCGGCAATGGCGCGCGCCTTGCCGCAGGTGCAAGTCGAAGTCCATCCCAGGAACCGCGGCTACGGCGGCAATCAAAAGACCTGTTACCGCCTCGCCCTTGCCGCCGGTGCGGATATCGTGATCATGATCCACCCCGACTACCAATACACGCCCGCGCTCATCCCCGCGATGGCGTCACTTATAGCGAGCGGTCTTTATCCCTGCGTCCTCGCTTCGCGCATCCTCGGCGGAACTGCCCTGCGCGGTGGCATGCCGTGGTGGAAATATGTCTCGAACCGGGTTCTGACCTTGATTGAGAACCTTCTGCTTGGCGCCAAACTGTCGGAGTATCACAGCGGCTACCGCGCTTTCGCAGGTTCACTTCTCGAACGCCTGCCTTTGGAAGAAAACTCGGACGATTTCCTTTTCGATAACCAGATACTCGCTCAAGTTATCGGACTTGGTTATCCCGTCGGGGAAATCAGCTGCCCGACCCGGTATTTTCCGGAAGCCTCTTCGATTGGCTTCCGCGCCAGTCTGCGTTATGGGCTGGGTTGCCTCGAAACGGCACTTCGTTATCGCGGAGCTGCACGGCGGCGCGAGGGCGGCGCGTCCTTGCCTCCCAGGAAACCATGAGCCGGCGTTCCAGGCGCCAACAGCCTCGAGGTGCTCCGAAGGCAACCGCTTCTGCTGTTCCAACCCAAAGGTGGACAACACCCGTCATCTGTCTCGGCCTCGTTGCCATCACCTGGATCGTCTTTGGTCAAACGCTCGGCTTTGACTTCATCAACTACGACGACAATCTCTACGTCTACCAAGAGCCAGCGATCAACAGGGGGCTTACTCTCCATGGTCTAGCCACTGCCTTTACCCGCGTCCTGGCCGGGAATTGGCATCCACTTACGTCGATTTCCCTCATGCTGGACGCACAGTTCTTCGGCGTTCGCCCCGGCGCCTATCACTTCAGCAACGTCCTTCTGCATACCATCGCAGTTCTGCTTCTCTTCCTCCTCCTGAAAAGGATGACCGGCGCTGTCTGGCGCAGTGCATTTGTTGCCGCGCTTTTTGCGATCCATCCCTTACGGGTCGAATCCGTCGCCTGGATTTCCGAACGCAAGGATGTCCTGAGCGGAGTCCTTTTCATGCTCACGCTGAGCGCCTATCTTCGTTATGCGAGAAGGCCTTCGGCGAGCCGCTACCTGACGGTCGTTGCGGCTTTCATTCTTGGATTGCTCTCCAAGGCGATGCTGGTCACTCTTCCCTTTGTTCTCCTGCTTTTGGATTACTGGCCGTTGCAGCGGTTTTCCCGGCTTCCAGCCAAGAAGGAGAAGAACGGGCACTTGGAAGCTGTCCCGCTCGCGTCCCGTCGCCGGCTACTGCTTGAGAAAGTTCCTTTGTTTGTTCTTGCGGCAGCCGCGTCGGTCGCCACCTGGTTTGCGCAGAAACAAGCTTTCGAATCCAGCCAGGGCTGGCCGCTCGGGTGGAGAATCAATAACGCGCTCATCACCATTTGGATCTACTTGCGCCAGATGTTTTGGCCAACCGATCTGGCCCTCTTCTATCCCCATCCCAAGGCGAACATTCCACTGTGGGAAGCAGGTCTTGCCTTGCTCCTGCTCCTCGCGACAACCGCAGTCGTAATCAACTGGCGAAAGAGGTATCCCTACCTTGTCACAGGATGGTTTTGGTATCTCGGAATGCTCGTTCCGGTTCTGGGCCTCGTTCAGGTGGGATTGCAGGCCCACGCCGACCGTTACACTTACCTGCCGCAAATCGGCGTCTACCTGATGTTCACCTGGGCCGTCGCCGATTTGACCCGGTCGTGGCGGGCGCGACAGAACGATTCTCGGCACAACTGCGGTGTCTGCTTATTCTGGCATCGATGAGTATCGCCTGGACGCAGGCGAGCTATTGGTCCGATGCCGAGCGACTCTGGACTCATGTCCTCAAGGTGACCCAAAATAACGACGTCGCCGAGCGCGGCCTCGGGACGGCGCTGCTCAAGCTCGGGCAGAGTTGATGAGGCCATTGCCCATGAGCGCGAAGCGCTTCGGCTTCGCCCCGGAGATCCCGATCTCCTTACCAATCTGGCCAATGCGCTCGTGCAGAAGAAGGAATTTCGCGAGGCGATCGAACGCTATCGCGCGGTGGTCGCGCTCCGCCCTAACGACAGTGAAGCGCGGCGCAATCTCGGGAAAACGCTCCTCCAAAGCGGCACGCGCGACGAAGGTTTGACGGAACTTCGCGAGGCGCTTCGTATTCAACCAAACGACTCGGATGCTTCCTATAGTCTGGGCAGCGCATTTCTTGAGAACGGCGAACTGGACGAAGCAATCGCCAATTTCCGCAAGGCGATCGAGTCGGACGCAACCAATCATGCCGGCGCACTACAACCTGGCGATCGCGCTCAGTCGGAAAAATCAGCTCGACGCCGCGATCACGGAATTTCGAGAGACGCTCCGACTCCAGCCGGAGCATGCCGACGCGCTACAACAATCTCGGCCATCGCGCTCCTGAAGAAGGGTCAAATCGAGGATGCCATCGCGGCCTGGACGAAAGCATTGCAGCTCCAACCCAAGAACGCGGACATGCACAACAATCTCGCTGTCGCCTTGCTCCAAGCCGGACGCGAACGCGGCGGCTGTGGCGGAGTGGCAGGAAACGCTCCGCCTTGATCCCGACAAAATCGGGACCCAGATCACCCTCGCCTGGATTCTCTCAACCTCGCCTGACGCCGGCATTCGGGATGGAACCAAGGCGCTCGAGTTCGCTCAGCGCGCCGAGCAAACTTCCGGCGGGCACAACTTGATGGTTTTCCGCGTGCTGGCGGCCGCTTATGCGGAAAACGGTCGATTCCCGGAAGCGATCAACGCTGCAGAGGAAGGCGCGCAACGAGCGGAAGCGCAGGGCCAATCCACCCTCGCCCAGCTGGTTGCAGGGTGATCTGGCGCTCTACCAGCAGGGCGTGCCGCTGCGCGATCCCACCTATGGTCGCGGCGCCGGCGGGGCACCGTAGCAGGTCGCGTGTTTCCATTTGTTATTCCGGCGGAATCTTTCGAAGCTGCAACCCGATGAGAAGCATGACCGGGTTACGGCCGCGGCGAGAGCGATCGCGGCGGCGCGAAAATCAGCGTCGAAGTCAACTCGGTGAATCGCAAACAGAGCGACATCGTGATCAATCTGCCGCGCGAGCTGAGCGCGCTCGAGCCGCGCGTCCGCCAGGTGGTGAGCGAGCGGCTCGCGCGCGGGCGCACCAACGTGGTCGTGATCTACGATCAAAGCGCACAGGTCTCGCGCAAACTGGCACTCGATGGCGCGCTGGCTCGTTCCTATCACGACGGGATGCGCTCGTTGCAAAAAGAACTGGGGGTGGCTGGTGACATCACCATCGGAATGATTTTGCAGGCTCCCGGTGTGCTGCGTTTTGCGGAGGACAGTCTTGCGCCTAACGAAATCTGGCCGGCTCTCGAGGAAGCGCTGGGCAGCGCGCTCGGCGAGTTGATCAAGATGCGGGAACGGGAAGGCAAACATCTCGCGAAGGATCTGATTCGCCGCTTGAAGGTCCTGCGCCAGGCGCTCAAGGAAGTCGGCAAGAAGCATCCTGCGATCGCCGAAAAATATCGCGTCGCCCTGCTCGAACGGATCAGCAAGGCCGGCCTCGAGCTTCAGCCTAACGACGATCGCCTGATCAAAGAGATCGCATTTTTTGCCGATCGCTCCGATGTCTCCGAGGAGCTGATCCGGCTCGAAAGTCACCTGGCGCAGTTTGCGCATCACCTGCGCAAGGACGAACCGGTCGGTCGCACCCTTGAATTTATTACTCAGGAAATTTCCCGGGAATTGAATACGTTAGGCGCGAAAGCGGGCGACGCGGAAATCTCGCGCCACGTCGTGGCTTGCAAGTCCGAAGTGGAGAAGATCCGCGAACAAATCCAAAATCTTGAGTAAGGAATTCAGCCGCTACGGCATCCTCTTCGTCGTCTCTGCTCCGTCCGGCGCGGGAAAATCGACGCTCTGTGACGCGCTCCGCCAAACCCCCGATTTCGTCTATTCCGTCTCCTGCACGACTCGCCTGCCGCGCGCCGGCGAGATCGATGGCGAAGATTATCACTTTCTTTCCAAGCCGGATTTTCTTGCCCGTGTCGAGGCCGGAGCGTTTCTCGAGTACGCCGAGGTGCACGGAAAGTATTACGGCACTCTGCGTGAGCCGATCCTGAGCAACCTGCACAAGGGAGTGGACGTCCTGATCGACATCGACACGCAGGGCGCAGCCGCCATCCGTGAGTTCGACGACGCTTTTGTCCGCCAGGCACTGGCCGATGTTTTTATCATGCCGCCGGACCTCGAGGAGTTGCGCCGCCGCCTGACGAAACGCGGCACCGAAACGCCCGCGCAAATCGAAGTGCGTCTCCAGACCGCGGCGCGCGAGATGGAACACTGGCGCGATTACCGCTACACTATCATCAGCCGATCGGTCGAGGAGGACCTGCTCAAGTTCCGTCACATTATGGGCGCCGAGCGCTACCTGAGCAGCCGAATGATTTTGGCCTAACGATGAAACAAAAGAAACGATCCGTCGTCCTCGGTGTCACCGGTTCGATCGCCGCTTACAAGGCGGCCGAACTGGCGAGTCTGCTGGTCAAGCAAGGCCACGACGTCTCGGTGGTGATGACGAGGGACGCGATCGAATTCATCACGCCGCTCACCTTGCAGACTCTCTCGAAGAATCCCGTCACGACCAGTTTCTACGACGAAAAGCAAAGCTGGCATCCGGGGCACATCGCGCTCGCCGATCGCGCGGATCTGCTCGTCATCGCGCCCGCGACGGCGCACATCATCGCAGAGCTGGCGCATGGCCTTGCCGGCCATCCGCTGGCCGCGATCGCCCTCGCGACCCGCGCGCCGATTCTGCTCGCGCCGGCCATGAACGGAAAAATGTGGGAGCATCCGGCAACAAAAGAAAATGTGGCGACGTTAGGCGCGCGCGGGGTCGAGTTCATCGGTCCGGAAGCCGGCATGCTGGCCTGCGGATATGAAGGCATTGGCCGCTTGTGGAAAGTCGACGAGATCGCCTTTCGCGCCGAGTTCCTGCTCGCACGCCAGGAAAATCTGATCGCGTGAAGTTCGTCGTCACCGCCGGACCGACGCGCGAACCGCTCGATCCGGTGCGTTACCTGAGCAACCGCTCCTCCGGGAAGATGGGCTACGCGATCGCGGCGGCCGCGCTCGAAGCCAAGCACGAGGTGATTTTGATCTCGGGGCCGGTCGCGCTCACCGCGCCGTTGGGCGCGGAGATCGTCCGCGTCACGACCGGCGAGGAAATGTTCGAGGCAGCTGCAGCGCACTTCGCGAGCTGCGATGTCTTCGTGATGTGCGCCGCGGTTTGCGACTACAAGCCGGCACAGTACACGCCGCAGAAAAGAAAAAAGCAGCAGCGACCATTTTCGCTCGCGCTCGAACCGACGCGGGACATTCTTTCCAGCCTAACGAGTGGTCCGCACGACTGCCTTGTCGTCGGCTTCGCCGCGGAAACAGAGGAGCTGAGGGAGAGCGCGCAACGCAAGCTGAGGGAAAAGAATTGCGACCTGATGGTGGCGAATGACGTCGGCCGTGCGGATATCGGAATGGACTCGGACGACAACGAGCTCGTGATTTTTTTCCAAGACGGCGCTCCGGAAAAACTTTCGCGCGCAAAAAAAACGGAGCTTGCACGCGCCTTGCTAAAAATAATTTTGGAAGCGCGCGAAAAATGTTTGACAAAAAAAACATGACGATTAGTGACACGATGAAAGTGAAGTTATTCACCAACTGTTCACAGACCGCTTCTGCGGATTGAAAGGGGGGATTCCCTATGCCAGCTAAGAAAAAGGCCGCCAAGAAAAAGGCACCCGCCAAGAAAAAGATGGCGACTAAGAAAAAAGCACCGGCTAAGAAGAAACGCTAGAGCCGGATATCCACAGAAGGGCGGTGACGTTGCCGTTCTTCCTCATCTCAACTTCAACCCGGGAGAAGAATTCATTTTCTTCTCCCGGTTTTTTTGCGCGAAAAACTTCGCGGGGGCAACGCGGAATCGGTTAGGTTCAAATTGTGATGCATTATCTCGGGGTGGCGAAAGAAGCGGCGCAGACGGCCGGTGAATTGCTCCGCGCGCATTTTGAAAAGCCGCTCATGGTCAACACCACCACCGCGCATGACATCAAGCTCGAGGTCGATGTCTTGGCCCAAGACTCGATCACGAAAATCCTGCTCGAGCGTTTTCCGGAGCACGCGCTTTATGGCGAAGAGGGAATCGTCGGCGACCAATCGAGCGATCATCAATGGGTCGTTGATCCGCTCGATGGCACGGTGAATTTCTTTTACGGCATCCCGCATTTTTGCGTGTCGATCGCGCTGCGTTTTCGCGGCGAAGTGATTGTCGGCGTGATCTACGATCCGATGCGCAACGAACTCTGGAGCGGAGAAAAAGGGCAGCCGCCGCTCTTGAATGGAAAACCGTTTCGAGTCAGCCCGCGGGCCACTCTGGGGGAAGCGGTTGTCTCGATCGGACTCGCCAAGACGAGCGCGACGATCGACGCCGGCCTGCCGCTTCTCGCAGCAGATGGTATACCGGGTCCGCAAGTGCCGAATGATGGGCAGCGCGGCGCTCGACATGGCTTACGTCGCCTGCGGTCGGCTCGACGCCTACATCGAACAGGGGATCAGTCTCTGGGATATTGCAGCCGGCTGGCTCCTCGTCGAATCCGCCGGCGGCCAGGTGCAAATGAAGCCGCGAGACGATCAGCCGGACAAATTCAGCATCGTCGCTTTCAACGGCCTGCTCGAGCTGAGTTAACCTAACGAAATGTATCGCTCCGGGATTGGTTACGACGCACACCGTTTTGGAGAGGGCCGCAAGCTGGTGCTCGGCGGAGTCGAGATCCCACACGCGCGCGGGCTGGAGGGACATTCCGACGCCGACGTGCTGACCCATGCGATCGCCGATGCGTTGTTAGGCGCCATCGGAGAACGCGACATCGGACATCATTTTCCAAATACTGACGAAGCGATTCGAGGGATCAGCAGTCTCGAAATTTTGCGCAGGGTCGGGGAAATTTTGGCGAAAAAAAAGTGCCGGATCGCAAACGTGGATGCGACGCTGATTGCGGAAGCGCCGAAGATCGGGCCGCATCTCGAGGCCATGCGGGCGAGGATTTCCGCGGTGCTCGGGATTGATGTTTCGCGGATCGGGATCAAGGCGACAACGAATGAAGGGATGGGCGCGCTCGGGCGCGGTGAAGGAATGGCCGCGTTCGCGGTGGCGAGCGTGGAGGAGAGAAAATGAAGTTCTCGCCTAACGACAAGCATTGTCATTCTGAGCTGGCGCAGCACGGCGAAGGATCTCGCAAAAAACGTGCAGCACTTTTTGTCAGGAGACATCACCAGCCGCTTGTGAGATCCCTCGCTGCGCTCGGGATGACAATCTAGCGGTATGGCGCTGCGTTTCTTCAATACCTACTCGCGCGAGATCGAGGAGTTCCATCCGCTCGATCCGGATGGTCGTGCGGTGAAGATGTACACCTGCGGGCCAACCGTTTACAGCCACGCGCACATCGGGAATTTTCGCGCATACATTTTCGAGGATCTGCTGCAGCGGCATCTCGAAATGCGCGGTTACGCGGTCGAGCGCGTGATGAACCTGACCGACGTCGATGACAAGACGATCCGCGGCAGTCGAGCGGCGAATCTTCCCCTGCGCGAATTTACCGCACCATTCAAGAAAGCGTTCTTCCAGGACTCTGGATACGCTTCAGATCAAGCATGCGGCGGCCTTTCCCGCTGCCACCGAAGAGCGCTTCGTGCAGGCGATGATCGCGATGATCGAAAAGTTGATCGCGCGCGAGCTCGCCTATCAGGCGGAGGACAGGTCCGTCTATTTCCGGATCAATCGTTTCCCGGAATACGGTCATCTCGCGCACTTCGATCTTTCGGAATTGCGCTCCACCGGCCGGGTGAAGAGCGACGAGTATGATAAGGAACACGTCGGCGATTTCGCGCTCTGGAAAGCGTGGGACGAGGAGGACGGCGATGTTTGGTGGGAAAGTCCATGGGGGCGTGGGCGGCCGGGCTGGCACATCGAATGCAGCGCAATGGCGATGACGCTGCTCGGTGAAGAGATCGACATTCATTGCGGCGGCGTGGACAATATTTTCCCGCATCACGAAGCGGAGATCGCGCAGTCGGAAGGCTGCAGCGGGAAAACTTTTGTGCGCTACTGGCTGCATTGCGCGCACCTTCTGGTCGATGGCCAGAAAATGTCGAAGTCGTTAGGCAACTTCTACACTCTGCGCGATGTGCTGGAGAAAGGATACAGCGGCCGGGAGGTTCGTTATGCGCTGAGTCGCGTGCATTATCGCGCGCCGCTCAACTTTACCTGGGAGGGAATGGAAGAAGCGCGCCAGGCGCTCGCTCGAATCGATGAATGGCTCCGCCGGTTGAGGGAGGCGGCGCGGGCCGGAGAGCCGCAACCGAATCGCGCGGTCGCGATCGAGGACGATAGATTCGCCGGGGCACTGGATGACGATCTCAACATCTCGGCGGCGCTCGGACATTTGTTTGAACAGATCCGCGAGAGCAATCGCGAGCTCGACGGCGGAATCGACTCCGCCCGCGCGCTTGCCTGGTTGACCTGGTGGCAGCGGATCAACCAGGTCCTCGCGCTCGAAGCGGAACGGGAGAAGCCGCCGGAGGAAATTGTGCGGATGGCGGAGCAGCGGGTGCACGCGCGCCTTGCCAGGGACTGGCAAAAAAGTGATGAATTGCGCGACGCGCTCCAGGCGCGGGGTTGGGAGGTGCGCGACACGAAGGACGGTCAGGTCGTCACCCGCCGCGCCGGCGCCTGACGATCAACCGAATGATTCATGCCTAACGAAATGTTCAGTGCCACCGAATTCTTCGAACTCGAACACACCGCGCATTCGAAGTTGTTCGAGACGGACAAATACGTCTGGGAAGCGCTCAAGCAGATCCCGAGTTACCTCCAGTTTCGGCTCAAGCCGGCCGTGCTCGGTGAACTGGTGGGGAAACCGTTCGTTAGTGGCTCCGTTTTTATCGGTCGTGGCACGATCGTGGAACAGGGCGCAATGCTGAAAGGGCCGGCCTGGATCGGAGAAGAATTGCCACATTCGCAGCGGCTGTTACGTGCGCGAAAACGTCATTGTCGGCAACAACGTGGTGATGGGAAATTCATGCGAGTTCAAGAACTGCATCATTTTCGACGAGGCGCAGATTCCGCATTTCAGCTACGTCGGCGACTCGATCATCGGCTACAAGACGCATCTCGGCGCGGGCGTGATCTTGTCCAACGTGAAGCTCGATCACGCGGAGATTTCGGTCCTCGCGACTGATGGAATGATCGCCACCGGATTGAAGAAATTCGGCGCCATCGTGGGCGACCGCACTGAAATCGGATGCAATGCGGTGATCAATCCCGGCTCGGTCATCGGGCGCGATTGCATCATTTATCCCGGAACCAATTTTCGCGGCGTGCTGCCCGGTAACAGCATTATCAAAGTGCGACAGACGACCCAGATTCTGAGTCGGCGTCAGCCTAACGAAGCGTAGGCCGGGCGCGGCCGGCGGATGGGCGGGGATTCGAACCCCGGATGCCTTGCGGCATACACGCTTTCCAGGCGTGCGCAATCGACCACTCTGCCACCCATCCGTGGGCCTTTCTCAGTCGGCGTCCTGCTCGTCGCAAGCAAGGAGCGATCGATCACGAGCTACGACGACTACAATTGCAAGCGGCGAAACAGTTCGTCGAGCGGCAATTGAATGCCAACGTAAAATTCGCCGAAGTCGGCGTAGACCGCGCTCACTTCGTCGAAGCGCATCTGGTAGACGATCGCTTTGATTTGGAAAGTATCGTGCGCGAAAAGGGTCACGCCCCACTCGGCGTCGTCGAGACCGGTCGAGCCGGTAATGAGCTGTTTGATCTTGCCGGCATACTCGCGCCCGACGCGCGCGTGCCCAGCCATGAGGGCGCGTCGTTCTTCGTAGGGGAGCGAATACCAGTTGTGCGCTTCGCCCCGACGCTTCGTCATGTTGTAGAAGCAAACGATCGGCCAGTCGGGCAGCGTCGGATAGACGCGCTCGTGCCGGTATTTTTGCATCCGCTCGCGAAAAGCTTGCATCGCGGCTTCGAACTCCGGCGTCCCGCGCTTCAGCTTCTGCTCGGTCTCGAGGGTTTCGGCGTATTGTTCGTCGGTCGTGGTGTATTCGCTCTCTTCGGTGAGCGAGAGATAGCTGTAAATCGGCACAAGGACGTCTGCGCCTAACGACAGGGTAAGCTGCTTCTCGATCCGGTTGGCGACCTGCAGGTCCGGCGTGACGAGCATGAAACCGAGATCGGCTTTCGGTGTCACCTGGCTGAGGGTGAGCAATTGCGTGGATTCGAGCGCGCGGGTTTCCTGCACCAGGCGCGGAGAGCGCGATTTTCGCGGCCCGCTGCTCGGCGGGGTTGAGCAACTGCCATTGGCCATACTCGATCCGGTAAAAGAGATGGAGGCAATGCCAGCCATCCTGCGGGATGAGTGGCGCGGGCGACGGATCCATGGACGGAGCAAAGCGCAATTTCCCTGTGCGTGGCGGCGAGGGTCAAGCCGGGATCTGCGCTTGAACGAGAGGGAAAACGTTTCTTGAGAGGTCCCTCGCCGTCTGCGCGGCTCGGGATGACAAAGAGGGAGACGCCTTAGTTAGGCTTCCACCTTCGTCGCGCTCGGGAGATGAGCGAGGCAGTATTCCTCGCCGTCGCGCGAGACACGAAACTCCAGGTTCGGATTTGTCAGCTCGGTTGCACCGCAGTTCGCGCAGCGATGCAGCGCCTCGTCTTCGGGGCGCGCGTTTCCCTCAAAGCGCCGGCGCCGCGTCGCGGTCTGCTGTCGATTGCGCGCTGCGCGGATTAACCCCGGCCCGAAGAAGATGAGGTAGTTGGCAAAAGCTGCGACCAGCGCCATCCGGTAGGAGGTTGAGGCGGCCATGAACCTGAGGAGCAACAAGGCGGCCGAGATCCAGGCGAGCCATTTCACCTTCACCGGCAAAATGAAAAAAATGTAGATCACTTCCTCGGGATAGAAGCTCGCGAAGGCGAAGAAGAGCGACGACGCCAGCATCGCGTTGGAAAATTGCGCACCGAAAAAGAAAGCAGCGATCGTAGTTCCGATCATCCCAATGAGAAAATAGAGATTGAGGCGAAAGGCACCCCACGCATGTTCCAGGCGGTCGCCGATAAAGAGGAGAAACCAAAGGGCCAGCAAGAGCCAAAGCGGCTGCACCATCGAGCCGGGCTGACCGATCGAGCCCGGGATGAAGATGTAGGTAACAAGGCGCCAAACTTCGCCGCGAAGAATGCGCGCCGGCTCAAGCGTCAGAACGGAGAGAAAATCAGGATTAAGGAAAGTGAGGAGATAAACCAGCGCGGTGAGCGCGACAACGATGCGGATCAAGCCCGGGAGGGCGAACCGGCCGAAGCGGCGTTCGAGTGAATCAATCAAACTCATCGTCACGCCACCGTAGAGGCGGCCTCGCGGCAGTTCAAGAAACCGCCCCTCGCAAGGCGCCGAAGATTGACACGTTTACGGCAACATCTAGGCTGGCGCGGTGAGTGACGCCGCGGAAAAACGGACCCCGCTTTACGACGAACACGTGAGGCTGGGAGCCAAAATTATTCCCTTCGGCGGCTGGCTGATGCCGGTGCAATACAGCAGCATCATGGAGGAACACCAGGCAGTGCGGAACAACGTCGGCGTCTTCGATATTTCGCACATGGGGGAGCTGGTCGCGACCGGACCCCGCGCGGGCGCATGGCTCAACACGATGCTGACGAATAACATCGCGAAGCTCGAAGTCGGCGCGGGGCAATACACCTTTTTGCTCAACGACGACGCAGGAATTATCGACGACCTGATCGTTTACCGAATCGAGGACGAGAAGTTTCTCCTCGTCGTGAACGCGTCGCGGATCGAGGAGGATTTCGCCTGGCTGCAATCGCACCTGCCAGGGTCACCGGCCCCGGCCTCAGTGGACGTGCAGCTCGAAGATCAAAGCGATCGGTATGCCGGTCTGGCCATTCAAGGTCCGCGCGTCGCCGAACTTTTCCGGAATCTTTTTGGTCAAGAGAAGGAATTGCCGGCCCGCAATCGGATCGCGCCCTTTGATCTTGGCGCAGCGAAACTCTGGGTCGCGCGGACCGGCTACACGGGTGAAGACGGGATCGAAGTTTTCTTCGCGGCCAAGGATGCGCCGCGCGTCTGGAATGAGATTCTCGAAAAGGGAATTTCGTTAGGCATTCGCCCCTGCGGTCTCGGCGCGCGCGATACCTTGCGTCTCGAGATGTGTTATCCGCTCAACGGCTCCGATCTTTCTCCCGAGCACAATCCGCTTGAGGCCGGTCTAGGTTTTTTCGTTGATCTGACGAAACCGAGTTTCACCGGTCGCGAAAAGCTGCAGCGCGAGAAAACAGAAGGGCTGACTCGCCGGCTCGTCCCTTTCCGCATGAAAGGCAAGGGTCCTCCGCCGCGGCCTCATTACCGCGTCTTTCGCGACGGCGCGGAGGCCGGCGAGCTGACCAGCGGGACCCTTTCGCCAAGCTTGAATTACGGCATCGGAATGGCATACCTGACGACACCGGTGCCGAAGCCGGGCGAAGAAATCGAGATTGAAATCCGCGGCCAGAAATTTCCCGCGGTGATTGAGAAGAAACCGCTCTACAAAAAAACATGAACGTTCCAGACGACCTCCTCTACACCGAATCGCACGAATGGATCCGCCGCGAAGGCGACAAGATCCGGGTCGGGATTACCGATCACGCGCAGGCCGAGTTAACCGACGTGGTTTACGTCGAGCTGCCGAAAATGGGTGCGTCGTATGAGGCCGGCGGCACGATCGCGGTCGTGGAATCGGTCAAGGCTGCGAGCGATATCTACGCGCCGGTCAAAGGTACCGTCTTGGAGGTGAACAAAGCGCTCGAGTCGACCCCGGCCTTGATTAATACCGATCCCTACGGTGAAGGCTGGATTTTCGTCCTCCAAGCCGCCGACTCCGGTGAATTGCAGGGTTTTAAGGACGCGGCCGCTTATCGCGCCTCGATCGGTTGAGTCCAACCGGCCCCGTTCCTTGCTGCCCGAAATAAGATTGTGTCCCGCGCGGAGCTGAGGCAAAACGACGGCATGAAAAAGCTCGCCTTCGCGCTTCTCATGGCTGCGGCGTCGCTCGCGCCGGCGGCGGTCATTAACGTCGAGTTCAAGTTTACGCCGTTCGTTGGTGATCCGGCGAAGGACGAAAAAGTCACAACCGTTCCGGGCAAGGCGGTCGTTTTCATCAACAATGTGCCATTCGCGGAGCAGGAGGTGCACAAAGACGAAGTGTCGGTGCTCTTCGATGAACACGAAGTGGCGCCGTCGGTTTGGGTCCCGATGAGTTCGGTCGGTCCGGTGGTGCGGAAGGGAAAGAACAAGATCCGGATCGAGTTTACGCCTGACGACTCAGCGAAGGTTTATCGCGCGCAGTTACGCTGGGCATCGGTGACGGATCAGACAATGGAAGAGACGCGAACCGGGCAGCATGCGTTCGACCAACCAGGCGAACGAAGGTGTCGATGATCGCAAATCCGTCAAAGGGAAGGTGGTCTTCGAGCGCGAGTTTGCCGGGGATTTTGCGCTCGATCTGCCGTGGCACCATTATCCGCCGGTCGAGTCGCTGACGGAGGAAGACAAACAGAAGATTGCCGCGCTTTTGAGAACCCGGGCGGAATGGTTCCAGCCAGATTTCTCCGCGCTCTACAAAGCAATCGAAGAGAATGAATCGCTCAAGGTGGATGACGTGCGCAAAGCACACTGTCTCGAGACTGTCTACCAGGCAGGCGTGCGTCTGACGGCGCCGCAGGCGGGCGAGCTGGAATTTGCGACGACCGGTGGCCCGGAGGTGGTGGTAACGCGGAAAAACGGATCCCTCTTCGGACTGGATGAGAAAACGTTCGCCGCGATCAAGGATGAAGAAACGCAAATGTGCGCGGGGATGGCGCTCTCCGTGATCTATCCGGGCAAGCTCGTGACAGTGCGCAAGCCGGATGGCGCGTGGGAGATTGTCTACTGATTTCGTTTAACCGACTTACCGCCGCGGCTGGCGTTGGCGATCGAGCAAGACCACGAGCAGGAGCGGGAGCAAGGGAGAGATTGACGCTTTCCGTCGGGACTGTTAATTCCCCCGGTGCCGACCGACATCAAGCTTTTCAGCCGCGAATGGTGTTCCTGGTGCATCGATGCAAAGGATTATCTCGCGCAACGCGGCTACCAGTTCACGGAGATCGATGTCGGCCTCGACCGCGAAGCGTATGAGGAGATGAAGACACTCTCTGACCAAACTTACGTGCCCACCCTTGTCGCCGGCGATGAAGTGCTCGCGAATTTCGATACGGACCAGTTGGAGAAATTTCTGCACGAGCACGACATCGTCCCCTAGGAGACTGTTGAAATACCCAGCCATGCCGCGTTGCCGTCGATTCTTTGTTTCTCCAGGGCGCGAGGAGAGAGCTGATCCGCAGCGGTCTGTGCGCGACGAGGCAACGCAGGAGAACCAAAAATGTGGTGCGACTCAGAGGGCGAGAGCGCGTTGGGCCATCTGGCGGCGTTGCTCAATCCTCACAGGCCGCCAGGGACATGCTCCTCGTTCGCGTCTTGCCATCCGGCCCAACGCGCTCTCGCGCGGCCCGGCTGGATATTTCAACAGTCTCCTAAATGCTGTTCGGCCTTTTCATCACCCTTGGCGTCGCGGTGCTCAGCGTTGCCATGCGCAGCTACCAATCCTCCATCTCGCAGAAGGTCGGCGCCTTCGGCATCCTTGCCGCGTCGTTTCTCGCCATCTATTACATCACCGGCAGCTGGGTGCTCGGGCCTGCTCAGCGCGCTCAGCTGGCTCTTTCTGCCCTGGCTGGAAATTCTCACCCGTATCCGCGCGCTCCGGCTCCCGCGCGAGAAGACGCTCCGCCCCAAGAACCCGCCCTCGGAAGAGGTTTTCCCGACGCTCGATGAGATCACCAGCCAGATCGAGAGCGAGGGCTTCACTCACATCAGCGACGCGGGCTGGGATTGGGAGGATTACCGGCAGTTCTTCCGGCTCTTTTACAAAGAAGAGGACCGCGCCCAGGCAACGATCTGCCTCAACGAACAAAACGACCTTTCCTTTTACTACCTGCGCATTTCCTCCCGTGCCCAGGGCGGCACCATCTGGACGACATGGAACTATCCGCTTTCCTACGGATTGAAACTGACCCCGCAATTCCGCATCAACCGGCAGCGGCCCGACCAATCTTTCTGGCAGCTCTACCACAGTCACAAGACGTTTCTGAGCGACAATGCAGTCGAGACCAACCTCATCGATCCGCTCGATGAAGATCAAATCCAGCAGGAGATCGAAAACGATCTGCGCGACCAGATCGCGCACAACATCAAAGCGGGCGTCCTCATGCAAACGCCGGGCGGCGAAATCAAGTATTCGTGGCGCGGAATGATCTATCTCTGGTGCCAGTTCCTTCTCGATCTCGTCCGCCTTTAGAGGCGAAAAATCTGAAATCCGAATGTCGAAATCCGAAACAAATTGAGAAAATCTGAAATCCGATAACGAGCTTCACTGCGCTTCCTTTTGGTCTCTGAATCTTTCCTAGAGTTTGCATTTCCTGCTGCGATTCGGAAAGATGACGGCTCAGATGATGAACACCGACGCTCCTCGCATCCAAACCGAGGTCCAGGTCATGTTCTTCGATACCGATTGTGGCGGTGTCGTGCACAACATTGCCTACCTGCGTTTTATTGAAACCGCCCGCACCCTGCTGGCCGAAGAACTTGGTCTGAAGCTGGTGGAGATGGCCGAGACGCAACGCTATCCCGTGGTCGTGCGAACGGAGATCGACTACCGCCGCGCGGCCAGGTTGGGCGATCGCTTGCGCATCGACGGCTGGCTCGATCGCCTGGAGCGGGTTCGGTTTTGGTGCGGCTTTCAGATCCGGCGGCTGGGCGATGATGCACTCATCGCGGAAAGCCGTCAGATGCTCGCGCTGGTCCAGATGCCCGAGGCAAAGTTGCTTCGCTTGCCGGACGCGTGGGAGCGCTATCGCGGGCCGGAACCGGTCTCGGCGCGGCCCTAAATTCGGCGGCAGACATTTCCGCTGAAACGAGTAGCCTAACGACAATGTCCTCTGGCAATCCCGCGCTCAGCCTCGACGAAGTGTTCCTCACGCCGCGCGCCCTGGAACCGCCGCCCGTCCGGCGCGCACTCTTTCTATTCCTCCTCGGCCTTACCGCGGTGCTCCACATCGCGACGATCGGCTGGGGCGACCTTTACAACGAAACTGACGGCCAGTATGCGGGCGCAGCGCGCGAGATGCTCGAGTCGCGGCAATGGCTCACCCCGACGAACGACGGCATCCCGCGATTGCAAAAACCGCCCCTTCTCTACTGGACGATCGCTGTTTCCCTGAAGGCGCTTGGCCTAACGACCGCGGCAGTCCGCCTCCCGATCGCCCTCGGCACTTTGGCCGCCGTCGCCTTCACTTTCCTCATCGGCGATCGCCTCGGCGGTCCGTGGCGCGGTTTTCTCGCTGGACTGATCCACCTCTGTTGTTGTGGCACTTTTCTCTTCGGTCGCATCGTCATGCCGGAGCCGGTCTTCAGCGCCTTTATCGCCGGCGCGATTTACTGCGCGATTCGCGGCTACGAACGGCGGCAGGGGCGGCGCGGCTGGTTTATCGGCTTTTGGATTTTCGTCGCGCTCGCCTGCATGACGAAGAGTCTGCACGGACTGCTCTATCCCGCGGCGATCCTCGGCTTGCTCTCCTGTTTTTACCGGGAAGCGCGTCTCCGATTTCGCGAACTCCTGCGCTGGGATGGGATCCTGATTTTTCTCCTCATCACGGCCCCCTGGCATATCTGGCTGGAGTGGCAGCATCCTGGTTTCCTCGGCCAGTTCACGGCCAGGGAATGGCTCGTCCATCTCGGCGGCGAGACGGACCCAGGCCACACCTACGACAACGTGCCGCGCGGGGTTTTCCTCGTTGCTGCACCTCGCCTGGTGGTTTCCGTGGTCGATCGCAATTTTGCCGGGCGTTTTCCTCGCCTGGCGTCGCGTTTTTCGTCCGCGTGAAATCGAGTTTGCCGATGCGCTCCCGCTCTGTTGGATGGCAGTCGTTTTCATCCCGCTCTTCCTCATCGGTCAGCGACAGGATTATTATTCCATGAGCATGTGGGGCGGCTTCGCGATTTTCGCCGCGACCGCCTGGGAACGAATGCCGCGCTGGACCCGGATCGTCGGCGTCTCCGGCGTGCTCGCAGTTGGCCTTGTCGCCGGCTTTGTCGCGTGGCGGTTGCCGGAGCTCTTGTCCAACGCTGATGGGCAGTGGGGTCCGACCGCAGCGCGTTCCACGGCCTGGCGCACGTTGCGTGAAATCCCGATTTCCACCTGGCTGAGCTTTCGCTCGATGTTCGTCGCCACCGGGCTCGCTCTCGTTTTTTTCTCCATCGTCGCGCTCTGGTTCATCGGGCGGGAACGGCCCCGGCTGGCTCTCACGGCCCTCGCCGCCGCGATGGTGCCGATCGGCTTCAGCATGATGGATGGCGTGGCGCGAATGGCACCTTATTTCTCGCTCGCCGATGCGGCCGATTTCATCCAGGATCGGATCGCGCCTAACGACAAGATAATCTACGAGGGACCGATGCACGTCGGCAGCAGTCTGCTCTTTTATCTCGGGCGCAAATTCTACCTCGTGAATCAGGATCCCGCTTCCGAGCCCGGCGCGGCGCTCGGGCCAACCCCGGACGTCTTCCTCGACGAAAAGACTGTCGTGCAGGCCTGGCACGGCCCGGATCGCTGGTATCTCCTGATCGAGCAAGACCGTCGGCCGCATTGGCAGGCCCTCTTCCGGACGCAGGAGCCAGCGCCGAGGAATTGACCACTTGCGGCACCACCGTGCTCCTCAGCAACCGTCGTTAGTCGTTAGGCAAAGCGACCTTCTTGCGGAGCGGCGCGCGCAGCTCGGGCTGGAGGAACTGCGTCCCAGATCCTTGTTGTCGGGGAAGGAGCAACCCCGCCAGGCCAACAGCGGCCGGAGAACGACCGCTCCAGAAGTTTGCGCGTGGCGATGAATGGCAATCCATTTGAAAAATGCGGCGAGGCCAGCTACCTTGCCGGCTCATTTTTCGGACTATAACCCGGAGCAATTTTATGTCGCAGCATCGCAGTCTTAAGGGCGCCAGCACCATCGCAGCCAAGCGCAATGTCTTGAAACGTTTCGAGCGGGTCGAATTGCTCAAGAAACGCGGCCAGTGGAAAGAGACGAGCAAAGTCATCGGCCTGCCGAAGACCAAGCCGGATCGTTTAGGAGAAGTTGAGTAGTTGAAAGTTGATGGTTGAGAGCCGGTTCTGCGTTTGACTCTCAACTCAAACTCTCAACTCCCGTGCGCCTTAATCGCTTCCTTGCCGCCGCGGGGCTCGGCTCGCGCCGGCACTGCGACGAGCTGATCGCGGAAGGCCGCGTCACCGTCAACGGCCAGCCGTGCACGAATTTCAGCACGCAGATCGAAGAGAGCGATCACGTCAAGGTTGGTCACCGACTCGTTAGGCGAGCGGAAACGCTGACCATCGTGCTGCACAAGCCGGCCGGCTTCGTTTCTACGCGGCGCGATCCGAATGCGACCGACACGATCTACGATTTGTTGCCGGCGAAATTTTCCCGGCTCTTCAACGTCGGCCGGCTCGACGCCCAGACCGAGGGTCTTCTCCTGCTCACGAGCGACGGCGACCTCGCCCAGCACCTCACCCATCCGCGCTACAAGGTGGAAAAGGAATACGAGGTCACGCTCGACAGACTCTGGGACCCAAAGCTCGTCGAAAAACTGCGCCAGGGAATTTTTCTCGACGGCAAACGCGCCCGGCTCACTCGCGTCCAGCAGTTTGGTCCCACCCGGCTGCGTGTCGTCCTGCAGCAGGGCCTGAACCGCCAGATCCGCCGGATGTTTTACGAGCTCGGCTACGAAGTGAAGCGCCTCGTCCGCACCCGCATCGGCCAGCTGCGTCTCGGCGAGTTGCCGCGCGGCAGCTGGCGCCCCCTAACGAAAAGCGAGTTAACTGCTCTCGCTGGCAAATTGTAGGGCAAGCGCGTCGCTTGCCCAGGCTGCGCGACGCGTGGACGGAGAACGATAGGCAGGCGGAGCGCCCGCCCTACAATTATTCCAGTTCCTCGCGCAGGATGGCGAGAGGTGGCGTTGATCCTACTCCGTAGCTCGTGAGCAAGCCGACCGCGACTGTCAACGAGCTCACAATCAGCGCCGCCAGCAGCATCGGCAGGAGCGACGGCGTGTAGGCGAAGCTTGAATGTGAATACCGCCAGGGCCCAACTGGCGGCCAGTGCGAGCACGATGCCGGTCGCGCTCGCGAGCAGGCCAAGGAACAAATATTCGGCGCAGAGAATTTTCCAGATCTGCCAGCGCGACGCGCCCAGTGTGCGCAGAAGCACGCTCTCTTTCAGGCGCTGATAGCGCCCACTCCAGATCGTGCTCCCAAGCACGATCAATCCCGTGCCGACGGCGAAGAGCGACATGATGCGAATGACGAGCGCGACCTTCACGAGGATCGCGTCGACCGTTTGAATGACCGACGTAAGGTCGAGCGCGGAAACGTTCGGAAATTTTGCCACGACCGCATTCTGCAGCTGGCCGAAGCGGCGGGCGTCGGCACACGACTCACGAGAACGTTGAAGGTCGGCGCGTTTTCCAGCACGCCGGTCGGAAAGACGATAAAGAAATTGGTCTGAAAACGTTTCCAATCGACTTCGCGCAGACTCGCGACACGAAGCTTTGATTGGCACGCCCTGCACGTCAAAGACCAAGCGTGTCGCCAATCGTTAGGCCAAGATCTTTCGCAATATCCTGCTCGACCGAAACCGGCACCGTGTCCCCCGGATGATAATCAAAATGGCCGATCCATTTGCCCGCCGTGATCTTTTCCGTCTCGCTCAGCTGAGCGCGGTAGGTCGATCGATACTCGCGCTCCAGTTCCCATTCCGGCGCCGTGCGCTTTGGGTCCTTCAGAATTTCGGACGACTTGCGTCCTTTGACCTCGACCAGGCGCATGGTCACGATCGGTGCCTCCTGGATGACCGGGAGCTGCTCTTGCCTCACGAGATCCGCCACCGCCTTCGTCTGCTCCGGCTGGATGTCGAAAAGGAAGATGTTGGGCTGGTTATTGGCGTCGATCGAGCGGAATTGCGTCAGCAGCACGTCGCGGGTCAGGTAAATGGTGAGCAGAAGAAAAGTGCCCAGGCCTAACGAAAGCGTGAGAAGCAGGGTGCGATTGTTGGGCCGGTAAAGATTGGCCAGGCCCTGGCGCAGGACGAAACTCCAGCCTTGCGGCAGAAGTTTGCGCACGAGGAAAATCAGCAGCTGCGCGACGCCGATCAGGACCGCGATGGCGACACCCAAACCGCCCGCGACAAACAACCCATCGGTCCACGCTTTCAGCCTGCGAAATCGCGAAAGCGATCAGGCTCGCGGCAATGACAAGATAGACCAGCCAGGTCACGAGATCGCGTCGCGCAGGCGCAGCGTTTTCATCGACCGATGCGCGCAGAGCGAGGAGCGGTGAAACGCGCCGGAAGCGCAGGAGCGGCGGAAGCGCAAAGAGAATGCAAACGCCAAGGCCCACGGCCATGCCGCCCAAAACCGGCGTCCACGCGATCGCTCGTCGGGAGCGGGAAAGGGATGAATTTTTGCAGCACGCCGGGCAGGATTCGATGCATCGTCAGGCCAAGCGCCGCGCCGGCGAGGACGCCGGCGACGCCCATTGCCATTGCCTGGAGCAGATAAACGGCCACCGTCGTGCGCCCGGCCGCGCCGAGACAGCGCAGCACTGCCGCCGTCCGCACTTTTTGTTGCAGGTGCGCCTGGATCGCGCTCGCCACGCCGACTGCGCCAAGGAGGAGCGAAATGAAACCAACGAGATTGAGAAAGCGGTAAAGATTGTCGAGCGATTCGCCGAGATCCTTCTTGCGCTTCGCGACCGTGTCGTATTCGAGACCGGCTTGCTCGATTTGCGGCGCGAGCTTTTGCACTTCGACCGCGACGTCGACGTTCGGCGCGAACTTCACGAAGTTCAGGTAGCGCGCGAGGCTGCCAGGCTTGAGCAGGTTCGTTGCTGCGAGATTTTGCAGCGGGATGTAAACCCGCGGCGCAAAGCTTGCCGCGGGCGAGGCTTCGCCTGGCATCTTGGTCAGAGCGCCGGCGATGGTGAAGGTGGCCTCGCCGATCTTGATCGGGTCGCCCGGCTTCGCCCGGAATTGAAAAAGAAGACTTTCTTCCGGAACCGCTTCTCCGCCGTCGCGGAAGGTGTGCGCGGCCGCGGGCGGCGCAGTTTCCATCTTGCCGTAAAAGGGAAAGTTCCCACCGAGGGCGCGCACATGGACGAGCCGGGTGCCGCCACTTTTCGGGAAAAATGCCATGGTGCGGAAACGCACCTCCCGCGCCTGCGTTTCCCCTAACGATCGCAATAACTGCTCCTGCTCCGCGGTGAATGGGCGCGAACTCTCGACCACCAGATCCGCGCCTAACAACGATCGCGCCTGATCATCAATCGCCTGCGCAAGGCTGGCGCGGAACAAGCCGATCGCGATCAGCGCCGCTACGCCTAACGAAATCGAAATGGAAAAAAGCAGCAAGCGCCATCGGCTGGAGCGGCTGTCGCGCCAGGCCATGCGCGGAATGAAGGCGAAGTTAGTGGGCGAGCGGGCCATCGTGAAATTGCGTTGCCAGACTCGGCCCGCTTGTCATCCCGATCCGCCGGAGGACGGAGAGGGATCTCTCTATTGCAATGCGTCGTTCTTCTCCTGAGAAGGAACCGTGGATTGCAGTTGCGAAGTCCCTCTCCGCGCTCCGCCGGATCGGGATGACAAGCTTCGTGGGTGCCTTCCCTCCGACGCATCGTTCGGGCAACACATCCTCATTCGATCATCTCTCCGTTGCGAAGGCGGATCGTTCGCTCCGTGAGGCGCGCGACATCGGGGTCGTGCGTCACGAGGACGAGTGCCGTGCCCGCCGTGCGGTTCAGCTCGAGCATGATCTCGATCACCGTCTGGCTCGTTTCCGCGTCGAGGTTGCCAGTCGGCTCGTCGGCGAACAAAACTTTCGGCCGATTGATAAAGGCGCGTGCCAGGGCGACGCGCTGTTGCTCGCCGCCGGAGAGCTGCGCCGGATAATGAGCGCTGCGTTCCCCAAGTCCAACCCGTTCCAGAAGCTCGAGCGCGAGCACACGCGCCCCGCGATCGCCGCGCAGCTCCATCGGCACGGTCACGTTCTCAAGCGCGGTCAAGGTCGGGATGAGCTGGAAATTTTGAAAAACAAAACCGACATGCTCATTCCGCACCCGGGCGCGGTCGTCCTCACTGATCCCGGCAAGCGCGATGCCGTTGAGCAGCACCGAGCCGGAAGTGGGCAGGTCAAGTCCGGCTGCCAGACCGAGCAGGGTTGTTTTGCCGCTGCCGGACGGGCCGAGAATCGAGCAGGTCGCCCCTTGTTGAAGAGTAAATGAAACATTGTGCAGAACGGTCAGCCGACCCGCGCCGGTCGCGTAGCTTTTCGTCAGGTCGCGCACGTTGAGAATCGGGAAGTTCATTGACGGGTAAAGGCGGCGCGTCTTGCTTACGCGATGGTGATACGGCGCGCATGAGAAAATTGATGCGCCGGATTCTCCTTCTCTCGCTTGCCGGCGCTCTGTTTTGCGACGCCGGCGTTTGGTGGGACGATTCTGATTCTCGGCGACAGCCTGACCGCCGGGCTGGGCGTGCAACAGGAGCAGGCTTACCCGGCCCTAATCCAGCAGAAGATCCGC
The DNA here is from genome assembly GCA_963821615.1 of uncultured Verrucomicrobiae bacterium. Taxonomy (GTDB): domain Bacteria; phylum Verrucomicrobiota; class Verrucomicrobiia; order Chthoniobacterales; family UBA10450; genus Palsa-1392. The sequence continues at coordinate 331,727 of CAWGEN010000014.1, forward strand.
GAGAATAATCTGCCCTTCGACGTGATCAATGCCGGGGTGAGCGGCGACACGACCGCGGGCGGCCTGGCGCGGCTCGATTGGGTGCTGCAGAAAAAGATCGATGTTTTCGTTCTCGCACTCGGGGCCAATGATGGACTCCGCGGATTGCCGGTCGCGGAGATGAAGGCCAATCTTCAGGCCATCATCGATCGCGTGAAAGCGAAAGAATCCGGCGGTGAAAATCGTGATCGCGGGCATTCAGATGCCACCGAATCTGGGCGGCGATTATGCCGCGAGCCTTTCGCCAGGTTTTCGCCGATCTCGCCCGCGAGAATAACGCCGCGCTCATCCCATTCCTGCTCGAGGGCGTGGGCGGTCACGTCGATTTGAATCAAGCGGATCAGATTCATCCGACCGCGGCCGGGCATAAGGTGGTGGCGGAAAATGTCTGGCGCGTCCTCGCGCCGCTCCTCACGAACGGCGGATCGTGATGCGGATCGACGGTTGCACGGCTTTGATTACCGGCGCTTCGGCGGGGATCGGACGCGAGTTCGCGCGCCAACTCGGCGGACGCGTCGCGACGCTCGTTCTCGTCGCGCGGCGCCAAGCGCGGCTGGAGGAATTGCGCGCGGAGCTGATAGAGCGGCATCCGCAATTGCGCGTCGAAATTCGGCCGACCGATTTGTCGCAGCAGCGAGCCGGTCGACGAACTGATTGCCTGGGCGGGCAGCAAAAGCCCGCGATCGATTTGCTGATCAACAACGCCGGACTTGGAGACATGGGCGCATTTTCGACGGCCGATCCGGAGCGGGTCGACCAGATGATGCAGGTCAACATGGTGGCCCTGACGCGACTGACGCGCGCTTTGTTGCCGGCGCATGATCGAACAAAAGCGCGGCGCGATTTTGAATGTCAGTTCCTCGGCCAGCTTTCTCCCGATCCCGAATTTCGCGGTTTACGCGGCGACCAAAGCGTACGTGACCAGCTTTACCGAAGCCTTGCGCGGCGAGCTGCACGGAACCGGGATTCACCTCTCGGCCCTCTGTCCCGGGCCGGTGCGGACGGAGTTCACCGAGGTGGCGCGGCGCCAGCCGACCGGACCTGCTGCCGCGCGAGCCGGAGCTGGCTTACGTGCCGGTCGAGGAGGTCGTCAGGGCGGCCTTGCATGGAATCGAGCACAACCGGCCGATCGTCATTCCAGGCCTGGTGATGAAGCTCGGGATGGCTCTCGTTAGGCTAACGCCCATGCCGTTGCTTCGTCTGGCAGTCGCCTTTCGCCAAGCCCGGATAGCTCACGCCTTGGAGGGAAGCGCGCTGTCGCTTCCTCGAAACGTCCATCCTCGCCGGCACCGACGGCGCGGTGCCCTCCAGCGCCGCTATTGCGCGTATTTGATCGAGCAACCGTAGGCGCGCGAGGTCGGCGTCGCCACAGGCTTTCCCTCCATCGCTTCCGTCAGCGCCGCTTTCACATAATTCGTTGCGCCGGCCACATCGTCGAGATTGGTCGACGGTTTGTCGTCGATCGCGCCGGAGTAAATGAGCTTTCCACTGGGATCAATGACATACATGTGCGGCGTGTTGGTGGCAGCATATTCGTGGCCGACCTTGCCGGTGGGGTCGAGCAGTAAGGCGGTCGATTTCATTTTCCACTCGGCGACTTGTTTGTTGGCCTCCTCTGGCGTCAGATAGCCCTCTTTTCCCTCAGCCGAGGAATCGATCGTCAGCCAGACGACATCCTTGCCGGTGAACTGCTTCTGCAACTGCTGCATGTTGTCGCTCGTGTAATGCTTTTGCACGAAGGGGCAGCCCGGGTTGAACCATTCGAGCACGACGTATTTCCCCTTGAAATCGCCTAACGAATGGGTCTTGCCGTGGGAATCGGAGAGCGAGAAGTTCGGCGCGGCAGCGCCGACCTTGGGCGCTTCGGCGGCGCAGAGCGCGCCGGCGCAGATGGTGGTGAGAGTGAGCAGGAGCAGTTTTGTTTTCATAATTCCTTATTTGGTGACCGCGACTTTCGGCGCGGCGGATTGAAGATGATCCAGGACGAGTGCCTGGGTGAGCAGTTCCGGCAGGATAACCGGTTGGTTCGGAGTCGCAGCCGGATAAAGCACGTATAATGGGACACCGACGCGCCCGAATTGTTTCAAAGTTTTCGTGATCACCGGGTCGGCGTTCGTCCAATCGGCCTTCATTTTCACCACGCCGTAGCGTTCGAATGCGCTCTTCACCGCCGCGCTTTCCAGGACGGAGGCCTCATTGAATTTGCAGGTGATGCACCAGGCAGCGGTGAAATCGATGAAGACACGTGCGGCCGGCGGCCAGTTCACTTTGCAGACGCTCGGGACTGAAAGCGATCCAGTCACCTTTCGTCAGGCCGGAGGCTGCGGTTTTCGTGCCGGTAAATTTTTGACCGATGAAATAGAAGCCGCTGCCGAGGACGAGAACGAGGATGAGGACGAGAACAAGGGAACGCTGAGTCCGGGAAGCCGTCGGCGTGGAGAACGAGCCGAGCATCCAGCAGCCGATGCTGAGGGCTAGGAGGAAAGCGCTCACCCAAATGGCCGCGTCGATCCCGCGCGCGACGCCGATCACCCAGAGCAAGAAGAGCAAGGTGGCGAGGAGAAGAAAACCCATGAACTGTTTCACCCGCACCATCCAGGGACCGGGCCGCGGGACGAAGCGAAGCCAGGCCGGCTGTGCGCTAAGGAGCAGATAGGGCGTGCTCATCCCGGCCGCGATGGCGAGGAACATGAGGAGGATGATCGCGGCCGATTGCGCGAAGGCGAACCCGAGCGCGGTGCCGAGATAGGGCGCGGTGCAGGGAGTGGCGAGCACGGTCGCGAAGACGCCTTGGAAGAAGGAGCCGGCGTAACCTTCGCGCGCGCTCCAGCCGACCAGTCCGGTGGCGGCTGCGGCCGGAAGTGTGATCTCGAAAACGCCAAAGAGATTGAGGGCGAAAACGAGGACGACCGCACTCATCGCGACGACGAAATAGGGGTTGGTAAACTGGAAAGCCCAGGTGATCTCGCGACCGGCGGATTTGAGAGCGATCATGAGCAGCGCCAACCCAATGAACCAGGCGAAGATGCCGATGGCGAAAGCAAGGCCATTGCCGAAAATGCGCGCCCGACTGTCGCCGGCGTGCTGGATAAAGCCGAAAATCTTGAGCGAGATCACCGGGAGGACGCACGGCATGAGATTGAGGATGAAACCTCCGATGAAACCGAAGAGAAGGAGCTTGAGCAGACTATGGGGCGACTTCGGCTGGGGCGGCGATTTTCGTCGCGCTGGCGGCGGGCACGGCAACGTTCTTGCCTAACGAAAAGGCGTGATCACCGGAAACGATCAACCCATCAAGGGATTGCACGCTTTGGTTCGCAGACTCGAACGGGATGACGAAGACAATCGAACCGTCCGCGGACTGTTCCCGGCGCGGATGACCGATCAAGGTCGAGGCGTCGGGCAACGGGAAGAAATCAACCGAGGAATCCCGGGCGAGGCTCTTGTCTGCGATTGTCAGGCGAAACTCGTTCGACTGGCGGCTCCAGTGTAATGCGCTGCCTGCGCTCGGCGGGAGCTGCCGGGGGAGACGGTCGCGGAATTTCGCGAAGAGCTCCGCATTGGCGGGAGCGCTTTGGGCGCCCACGGGCAGATCCAGCTGCACTTTGGCGCTGCCGGGAACGCAGATTTTCTCGCAAACGAGCCAGTTGGCTTCGCCGGCGAGCTTGACGGACGCCGCCTCGATCCTGGACGGCGGCGTGACCTGCATCATGAGGAGGACTTCGTCGTGATAGCCGTAAATCTGGATGTCACCCGGTTCGCTCAGCTTGAGCGGGATGGGCCATTGAATCGGGCCGGTTTTCCAACCGGGCGGCAGGCTCCATTTCATCTCGGTTGGGATGCCGGCGTCGCCCGGGAATTGCCAGTAAGTGTGCCAGCCCGGCGCCATTTTGAGGAACAGTCCGGCCGTAAACGGCTGGCCGGCGACGACCGTTGCAGTATCGGCGAGGAGCTTCGCCTCGACCAGTTGACGCCCACCGAACACTCTGGCCGCGCACTGTCGGAGCAGCAAAGAGCGCGGCCGCCAAAAGCAGCGCGCCGGCACATGAACGCAACGAAGCCATCCAATTGATTACCATCGCTGCCCGGGAGCGGCAACGCAGCGCGATCCGTCCCGGCACGCCAAGCGCGCGTCAGCCAGTCCGTCATCCCGATCCGGCGCAGCGCGGAGAGGGACCTCACTATTGCAACTTGCGGCGTGCTCAAAGATGAGAGAACGCGGATTGCAGTTGTGAGGTCCCTCGTCGTCTCCGCGACTCGATGACAATTCCTGATGGCGACACGTGAGGCTGGAGCACGCGGCGAAGCCGACCTCGGGATCTATTCTTCCCCGTCGTAGTAGTCGGCTTCCGCTCCCTTGGCGATGATCTCTTCGGCGCCTTCCTGAAAGGCGACCCACTTCCCGCTGTCGGGGTAGTAGCAGGTGTCGCCACGCGGGTTATCCGCGATCACGTAGTAGACGAAATCTTCGTCGTCCGATGCGAAGAGCTGATGGGCCTGACCCGGGGCGAAGTAAAATGAATCGCCCGCGGTCACCTCGGTAATCCCGCCGTGGTCCCGGACTTTTCCCTTCCCGGAGACAACGACGTAGAGCTCCGTCTCGGCGCCATGGCCATGATAAGGACAGTAGCTTTTGCCTTTGGGAATGCGGACCTGCGCGAGATCAAACGGATGACGTTTGGCGAGGTCGAGTGAGTCCTTCTCGCGCCCAAGCGCGATGGAAATGTCTTTGACGAATTTGTGGAATTTTCCTTTCGGCGATTTCCGTTCGTCTTCCGCGAGATCGTTGAGATTGACTTTGCGCATGAGAGAAGTTCGGTCCAGGCGCAACGCGAGGCGAGTAAGAATTACCACGAATTGCACGGATGACACGGATGGAAAGCCCCAGGGTGCAGTCAAATCGAATATTACCTACCACGTCCCCATCCGTGTTATCCGTGCAATCCGTGGTAAAATAAAGACGCGAACTCACTCGTTAGGCAGGAATCGCGGGGCTCTAATTCTTGCGACCTTTGGCTTCGACCTTTTGAAACTTGCCGCTGTTCCGGCTCGCCAACCCGCGCAGCATGTTCACCTCGTCTGATTTTTCCTTGCTGTTCAAATAATAGATGACGTGCAGATGCGCCTTTTTCGGCAACTGCTTCTGGCCCTCTTCTGCAACTCTGTAGATTTCCTGGGGCGGAATTGGTTTTAGGCCACCGCCAGGTTGCGCCGCGGTCGCATTGCCATCGGTCAGCATGTAGATCGTTTCCGGCTTAAGAGAGAAAGCTTCCTCGAGCGCGTAATCGTGCCGCGTTCCGCCGGGCTTTCCTTTGGCCTTGGCTGTCTTGTAATCGACTTCGTTCTGGATGTGCGCGATCGCGGCCTGCTTGTTGCCCTCGGTCGCGGGTACCAACTCCGGTTTCCACGAGTAGGCGCCGCCGGACCAGCGCACGATGCCGAAACGCGTTTGCGGGGTGAGGCTTTGCACGAGCGTGATCGCTTCGTCCCGGATGACTTGAAAATTCTGTCCTTTCCCGTGCCTGACGAGTGTGCGACCGGAGGCATCGCCCGTCCGCGTAAACATCGAGTCCGAGACGTCGATCATGATCACGACGCTGGTACTGATGTCGCGGATGCCGAAGAAGTTGATGGCGGTGCCATTCCCGCCCCCTCCTCCGCCTAACGACGGCGCCCCGCTCGCGCCGAAGGCAGCTCCGGCGCCGCCCGCGCTCATCATGGTGCGCGGCGCGTTCTCCGCTGTCTTGATTTCCGGCAGCGGCGGCAAGGTGATCTTGGCCAGGCCGGTAGTGAGAACGCGTTTTGGGACTGCGGGTGGCGCGCTCGTCGTTTGTGTTTTTTTCTGCAACTGAACGCGATGCTCGAGCGCGCGTTCGCTCGGGTTGGGCGATTTCGGCCCGGCGTTGAAAGTGAGCTTGCGGCTGGCGGAATATTTTGAGACGACCCAGAGAGCCGCGCCGCCCCCGAAAAGGAGGTGCAGAGCAATGACGGCAATGAGGACTGGCGGCGAGTAGCGGCGCAACGCGGGCGCAGTCCTGGCCGGCGGTTCCTGGGGGAGTGTTTTCATACTGCGAAGGTGAGTCTAACGGGAACGGCGGCCCGCTGGCGAGAAACTTGTAGCCGAGGTCGCTGACCCCGGGGACGCATCGCGGATGGTTGTAGGGCAAGCGCATCGCTTGCCGGGGGTGTGCGATGCTTACACGGACAACACTGGGCAGGCGGAGCGCCCGCCCTACAACCGTCTGGCAAATTGTAGCCAACCGCGTCGGTTGCCGCGCGTCCCGGGGTCATCGACCCAGGCTACAGGGCGAGCGCCACTCGCGAACGTCCTTACACTTTGCGTTTCCGCGACGTGAGCAGGACGTCGCGGCCGACGAGGTAAAGGAGAAGGCAAAGAATCACGAACGGAATCATCGCGAGCAGGTCGGACCACGGGCCTTCGAAAAATGGATTGTGGGTGCCGGCCCATTTTTCGATCGCGTCGAAGCTGTCTTTCCACGGAATGTTCAGGAAGGCGAAAACGACTCCGGCCAGTGTCCCACCCGCGATATATCCGGAGGACAAGAGCACGCCGTTACTCTTGTCGCCCTCTGCGACGAGCTGATCTTCGGTGAAGTTGGCGCCGGCATGCTTGCGACGCGTGTATTTGTCCACCAGCCCACGGATCAGACCCCCGACCCAGACGGGCGCGGAAGTTGAGATCGGAAGATAAACGCCGACGGCAAAAGCGAGCGAAGGAATTCCGGCGAGCTCGAGCACGATCGAGATGAAAACGCCCAGCAGCACGAGACCCCACGGCAATTGACCGCCCAGAATGCCTTTGATGATGTAGGACATCAGCGTGGCTTTCGGGGCAGTGAACTTCTGCACGCTTGAGCCATCGGGCCGCTTGTTGTAAATGCCGTTGATGCCCGGGTCGACCAGATAGACCGGCGAACCCTGGTCATTCACGAGGTAACGGCCGGCCGGTCCGTTATCGGGTGAGGTTTTGTGAAAAACGAAATACTCGTTGGGGTCGTTGCCGGCTTGCGCACCCGCAACGTGCTCGCGCTTCGGTTGGCCGCTTGAATCCTTTTCGAAGTCAGCTGGGTTGGCGTGAAACGTCGAGGCGAAGCTGAAGTCTTTGTTGCCCGCCACTGGAATGTAAACCGTGCCGGATTCGTTCAGCTTCATTAGAATCGGCCCAATCACGAGACACGACGCCAGGGTGCCGATGAGAATCGCGATTTGCTGATACTTCGGGGTCGAGCCGATCAGGAATCCCGTCTTGAGATCCTGCGAGGTCGTGCCGCCATTCGAGGAGGCAATGCAAACAATCCCGCCGATCGAGAGGGCGGTGACAAAGTAAGGCGGCGCCGTCCAGCCAACGATGAGGAAGACGAGGCAGGTTAAGAGCAAGGTCGCGACCGTGATGCCGGAAGTTGGACATGACGAGGAGCCGACTTCGCCGGTGAGACGCGACGAGACGGTGGTAAAAAGAAATCCAATCCCGACGATGAGGAGCGCGCCTAACAAGTTGAAGCGGAGGTTGAGTTGCGGCGCGAGCATGATGAGCACGAGGAGCAAGATGATTCCGCCGATCACCCATTTCATCGAGAGATCCTGATCGGTGCGCGCCGCCGTGGCCGTCTCCGCGCGCGCCCCACGCAGATCGGCCAGTCCGCCTTTTAATCCGTGCCAGATCAGGGGCAGCGAACGAATGAGACTGATAATTCCGCCCGCCGCGACGGCGCCGGCACCAATGTAGAGAATGTAAACGTGCTGAATTTGATCGACGCTCATCTCCCCGATGGTGTGACCGGTTTCGGGAGGAACCGGCCCCGCGACTAACGAACCGAAATATGTTATCGCAGGGATCAGAACCAGATACGACAACACGCCGCCACCCATCATCATTCCGGCGATGCGCGGTCCGATGATGTAACCGACGCCGAGCAAAGCCGGATTGTTCTCGAGCGAGATCGAAGCACCCTGGAACGGCTTCCCAAAGACTTTCTCTGGGATTTCCTTCATGGCTTTGAGCATTTCGAGAGCGCCGTAATAAATGAAACCGATGATGAATCCGCCGATGATCACCTTGCCGCCACTAACTGCCTCATCCGCGGCGATCGTGTTGCGCTCATCGGAACGCGCGGCTTCGCGGGATTCAGCCGACGCCCCAGCTTTCAAGACCTCGGCGCAGGCGGTACCTTCCGGATATTTCAGATATCCGTGTTGATGAACGATGAGGGCGCGCCGGGTTGGGATCATCATCAGAATGCCCAACAACCCGCCGAGAATCGCGACGAGCATCACGCGCACGATTTCGAGGTCGAACCCCAGGATCATGATCGCGGGCATGGTCACGCCGAGGCCGAAAGCGATCGATTCGCCCGCCGAGCCGGCCGTCTGGACGATGTTGTTCTCGAGAATGGTCGAATCGCGCAGGCCGAACTTCGAGAGCACCCGGAAGGTGGTGATCGCCAGGACTGCCACCGGAATCGAGGCGCTGACCGTGATCCCGACCTTGAGGACGAGATAAAGCGACGAGGCGCCGAAGACGATCCCGAGCAGGGTGCCGATGATGATGGGAAGCGGCGTAAACTCGCGCAGCCGCGCATTGGATGGAATGAAGGGACGGAAGTTGGCCAGGATCGGATTCTCCGGGCGCGGACCAACGATGTCCGGAAACTCGTTAGGCGGATTCCGAGGATCGATATTTATCATTCGGATTTATGAGTCGTCTGAGCCAGAGCCTAACGAGTATGCGGTTCACGTCGCTCGTTTCGTCGCCATTCCCAGGACCCAGCGGTAGAGCACGAACGCTATCCCGGCGAAGGCAATACCGCCGATGATTTTTCCTGCGGTTTCGAATCCCGCGCCGACGAGCGCGAGCGGTGCGGCGACCCCGGAGAAGACGACGATGGCGGAGATGCACCACGCCGATGATGCTTTCGCCGACGATCAAACCCGATGCGAGCAAGACGCCGAGTTGCTTCGTCCCTTCTGGATTCGCGCGTGCGATCGGCGCGGCGGTCGAAGAACCAACCGACGATCGTGCCGACCACGATCATGAGCGTGCTCGCGGTCGGCAGATAAATTCCCAGTCCCACCGCGAGAGGAGGAACGCGCATGTGTTTCGTTGTTTTGGCAAGGATTGCATCAAGCACGATGATGGCGATGCCGATATAAGCGCCCATCCGGATCAGGCTCCAATCGATATCCGCGGCGATGACGCCTTGGGCGAGCGATGAGATCAGGCCGGCTTGCGGCGCCGGCAGTGGATTTGGTCGCAACTCAGCGCCCGGCGCGCCGACGAAACCGTAGGCTTGATTGACGAGGTTGAGCACCGGCGGAATGACGACCGCGCCGGCGAGAACACCGATGATGAGCGCGACCTGCTGTTTCCACGGAGTCGCATCGACCAGCTGACCTGTCTTCAGATCCTGCAGGTTGTTGTTCGCGATCGCGGCCACGTTGAAAATCACGGCGGTGGTGAAAAGCGCGAAGGCCATCAGCGCCTTGGTCGCGTCCGGCCCGACGTAAGGTTTTACGCCGACCACCAGCAACAGCGCCGCGCCGATCACGACCAGAATGCCGATGCCAGAGAGCGGGCTGTTGGATGAACCGATCAGGCCGGCCATGTAACCGCAGACCGCCGAGACGAAGAAGCTCATCAAAAAGACATAGAAGACGCCGCCGATCACGAGCGTGGTCACGTGCGCGCCGAGCCCGCTCGTGTTTGCGAAATAGCCGAGGACCCAGCCGATCGGGAGCATGCAAAGCAACGTGACGAGACCGACGATGCCGATCGGAATGTCGCGCTCGGTGATCGGCAGCGTATCCGCTTTCCCGGCCTTGCGCGCGCGTGACGCGGCCATCGCGCCGGCCAGACCGCTCGCGACCGGTTTCACCAGCTTGAGCAGTGTCCAAATTGCAGAAACGCCGATCGTTCCGGCGCCGATGAAGCGCACCTTGTGACTCCACGTGCTTTGCGCAAGTGCGCCGGCCGCCGTCGTCAGATCGCCGGTCAGCGCCGCGAAGTGCGGCACGAGCCAACCCCAGCCAATGAATGTGCCGATGAGCATGGCGATGCCGACGGAAAGTCCACAAAGGTGACCGATCGCGAGGAGCGCGAACGAAAGCGAGAAATCATAACCGCTGACCGCGCCGCGCCGGCCGATGCGGAACGTCTGCGCGACATCAGCAGCGAATACTTGGGTCGCGACGATGATCGCGAAAACCGCGGCCACGATCGATCCCCACAGGACCGCGAGCAGACCGGCGCGCCCGTGTTCGACCTCGGCGGCGTTCGCCTTGTCGCCACCGCTCCCGACCTTCAGCACTTCGGCGCAGGCGACGCCTTCCGGGTAGGGGAGATCGGAGTTGGTCACCAGCGCGCGCCGCAGCGGGATGGAATACATCACGCCGAGAATGCCGCCGAGAGCGCAGATCGCGAAGGAGATCCAGAACGGAAACCCGGTCCACCAGCCGATCATGATCAGGCCCGGCAGGACGAAGATGATCGACGAGAGCGTGCCCGCGGCCGAGGCCACCGTTTGCACGATGTTGTTTTCCTGCACCGTCGCGTCGCGGAAACCGCGCAGGAGCGCCATCGAAATCACCGCCGCCGGAATCGAGGTCGAAAAAGTCAGGCCGGCCTTGAGACCGAAGTAGACGTTGGCCGCGGTGAAGACCAGCGTGATGAAGACTCCGATGATCAGCCCGCGGACGGTAAGTTCCTTGCCCATATTCGTTAGGATGTTGACCGAGCGAACGCGAGGGGAGGAAAGCCGCTCCCCGACAATGCCACGGCATTGGCTGGCCCGGCCTCGCCTTCGGCTGCGTTACGGCGTTAGGTGGATTTTTCAGATCGATTTTCGACATCGGCAGCTCCCTTTCGCTCGGATTTCGCAAATCAGAGCGGCAATGTCCGCGAAAGGCAACCGCAAAAGGCGGGTGCTGCAAACTTCTCCGGCAGCGCATTCTCCCTGCAATCACGCGACGGATGCAGATTGTAGCCGGGGGCGTTGACCCCGGCCGACTTTAAACCTGGCCACGCTCCAGACCAGCCGGGGTCAACGCCCCCGGCTACAACGCGCAAATCCCGGAAAATCGTCCGGACGCTACACAAATTACTCTGGCGCTGGCTCCAGTTCGACCCGGATGACATCGCACATCTGCTCAATCAGTTTTTTATTGCCACCCCTCTGATCGGATTCTACAACGGCCTGCGTGAACTCGGCTTTTACCGTTCCCCGTTCCTCGAAGCGAGCCCGGATTAGGCCGAATTCTCGTTAGGCCTATGCGCATCATGCTCGCTGTGATCGTGGTTACCGCTGGGCTTCCGGTGCTCGCCGCAGACGGCGTTAGCAAGTACGAGGAGGGGTGGCTTACGGGTCAGATGATTTTCGCTGGAAAAGACGTCTTGCTTTTTAAGGCAGACCAGCCGGTGGAGGGCAACAGAACGGGGCCATTCGTCAACGTCCGTATCGCCAAACAGGCCCGAAGCATTCTTCTCCTTATGTACATGAAGGCGGCAGAAACTCACATGAAGCTGCGTTTGTATGGGCAGCTTATGCCCGAGCCGAGCCGTAAGCACCTGGCTATTCTTCCGGGTATCCGTTTCGTGACCTGGAAAGCACATCTGCCGGACGACCCAGATGATTCATCGGTGCACCACACGATCTTTTTTGGCCCTGATGACGCTCTCCCGGGTTACAAAGTCCAAGTGAAGCCGAGTCCGGGGACTAACTAGCCGATGGAGTCCACCACAAGCCGTCGTACTATCCAGTTTCCCATGAACTCAATCTGCCAATTAACTGCCATGCGCGCCCTCGCTCGCGGTGGCTCATCTTGGTTTCGTTAGGCGGTTCACGTTATGGCCATGACTCCGATGTCGACCGAACCGCCTCCCACGCATTCCGAACAAGTAACCATGACACTCCTTTCCGATATCGAGCCAGCTATTTCGGATGCTTTAGACTCGCTCGGCAAGCGCATGACGAAAGGCATGGAGGACATGTATTATTTCTACGCCACCAAACACATCCATGACATCCTGGATGCTTTCATCGTTTTGCGAGGCCAGCACCGTCTGGATGGCGCACGCCTTCTGGTCCGCCCGGCACTCGAAACCATGCTGAAACTCCGCGCCGTTCGCGCGGAGCCTCACCTTTTGCACCGCGCACTCCTGGCGGACAACAAGGAAATAGACAAATGGTTTTCCTCGACAGCTCGGCGTCATAGCGTGCCCTATACGCCGATCTCCAAGCGGGCGGAGTGGACAGCTTTCAGACACCGTTTCGTGTTGCAGTTTGGAGTTGATAGCCTCGAAGATGACACACCGCTCACCGCATATGACGCGGCAAAGGCGATCGGCATCGAACCGTATTATGAGACCCATTACCGAGGCTTCAGCCACTATACACACGGACTTTTAGAAGCCATCAGTGGTGGCTTGGATGAGCTAATAGATCCCGAAGCCAGCCGGGTTATTTTGCAGAGCGCCATGACTGCACTAGACACACTGACCCATCTTGGCGCGAACTGCCCGAACTTTGAATCACTAAGCCAACGCGCTACCGAGGTGCTGGGAAAAGAACCTGACAAGTTACTCCGGCAAAAATCCGATGAGGCCTAACCGTACATCTGAGGCCGTCCGTCAACTTGGCGGCAGGCGCGGTTCCTGATAAACGCACAGCCTAGACAACAACCATGAAAGGAGCAGTTCCGATGAATCCGAACAAAGCACTTTGGGAAAAAGGCGACTTTACTCGCATTGCCGAGAGTATGAGGGAGAGCGGAGAGGCGCTCGTCGAGAAACTCGGAATCACGAAGGGGCTTAAGGTCCTGGATCTCGGATGCGGCGATGGCACGACGGCATTACCGGCGGCGAGACTCGGAGCGGATGTGCTTGGGCGTCGATATCGCGAGGAACCTGGTGGAGGCCGGAAACAAACGTGCCCTAAAAGAGGGACTCACGAACTGCACGTTTCAGGAGGGCGATGCGTCCGATTTGCGCGAACTGAAGGATGACACGTTTGACCTCGTCGTGACCATCTTTGGCGCCATGTTCGCGCCCAAGCCGTTTGAGGTGGCCAAAGAAATGGTGCGGGTGACCCGACCCGGAGGTCGGATCGTGATGGGGAACTGGATACCGGGCGATCCGACATTGGTCGCGCAAATCTTGAAGATCAGCTCCGCCTACACGCCGCCACCGCCGGAAGGTTTCGTCAGCCCGATGACGTGGGGCGTCGAGAGCAACGTGATCGAACGATTTGCCGGCGCGGGAGTTCCCGCCGAGAAGATCTCGTTCGCCCGGGACACGTTTACGTTCAACTATCCCAGCCCCCCTTCGGCGCTCGTGGATGAATTTCGAAAATATTACGGGCCAACCATGAATGCCTTCGAAGCGGCGGAAAAGAACGGTCGAGCCGCCGATTTGCAGAAGGAGTTGGAAGTCTTGTTCAACACCCACAACAAGAGCCCGAGCAAGGATTCCACTTCCATTCCTGCGACCTTCCTGCGCGTCACGGTCTCGCTTTGAGAAAGTGGCGGCCGGGGAGGAAAGAAATCCGACCCGTTTCTCCAATTTCGTTAGGCGCCGCTGAATGACTGGCGCGGATTCGATTGCAAGTAATCGACGGTCGCGGCCAGGAACGGCTCGGCAAAATCCTTGAGCTTCTGTTCGCCGACGCCGGGGATACGGCGGAACTCAATCGGTGTCGTGGGATAGGAGCGCGCCATTTCGCGCAACGCGACGTCGGAAAAAATCACGTAGGCCGGCACATTGCGCGCGTCGGCCAGCGTGCGCCGAACGCCGCGGAGGTGCGCGAAGAGCGCTTCGTCGCATTCGATTTCGCCGGCGCGCTTTTTCACTTTCGCGGGTGGTTTTTCGATCTGCTTGGTGAGGGTGATCGGCGTTCGTTCGCGGAGCGCCGCGCGACCGGCCGCGGTCACCTGAAGGGTGGCAAATTTCCCGGGCGCGACTTCGACCAGACCGAGCCGCAAGCAGCTCGCGCCCAATCGCCTGCCAAACGTCGCGTTTCAGTTCGTTGCCGATGCCGTAGGTCGAGAGTTGCGTTGTGCCCACGTTGCCGGACCGCCTCCGTGTCGGCGCCCGTCAGCACTTCGACGATGTGGTTCAGGCCGAAGGCGAAGCCGCTTTTTTGCTGGACGCGCAGGACGCAGGAGAGAAATTTCTGCGCGGCCACGGTGCCGTCGAACGTCTCGCGCGGGTTGAGACAGTTGTCGCAGCCGTTACAGGATTCGTTAGGCCGTTCCTCCGCGAAATAGCGCAGGAGCGTGGTGCGGCGGCATTCGCGCGTCTCGGCGTAATGCACCATCTGGCGCAACTGCTCGCGCGCGATCCGCGCTTCGCTCTCGCTTTTCTCCTCGATGAAGCGCGTCTGTTTGACCACGTCGCTCGCGCTGAAGAGGAGCACGCATTCGCTCGGCAGTCCGTCGCGTCCGGCGCGTCCGGTTTCCTGGTAATAGCTCTCGATGTTCTTCGGCAGGTCGTAATGCACGACGAAGCGGACGTTCGGTTTGTTGATCCCCATCCCGAAGGCGATCGTCGCGCTCACCACCCGGACGTCGTCGCGCAGGAACATCTCCTGATTCTGCGCGCGCTCTTTCGCTTCCAAGCCCGGCGTGATACGGCTTCGCCGGGATGCCGTCGGCGTTTAGTTTCGCGGCGACGGAATCGGCGGTCTTGCGGCTGGCGCAATAAACGATCCCGCTGTCGTTAGGCCGGCTCTTCAGGAACTCGAGCAATTGATCGTAGGGCGACGACTTCGGCACGACCCGGTAAGTCAGGTTGGGACGGTCGAAAGCTGGCGACGTAGCACTGCGGGTCGCGCAGTTTCAGTTGCCGGAGGATATCACCGCGCACTCGCTCGGTCGCGGTCGCGGTCAGCGCCATGATCGGGACGTCGGGCAAGATCTCTCGCAGCCTGACCAGCTCGCGATATTCCGGCCGGAAATCGTGCCCCCACTCGCTGATGCAATGCGCTTCGTCGATCGCGATCTGCGCGACATTCCAGCTCTTTCATCTTCTCGATGAACGACTCGAGCATGAGTCGCTCCGGAGCGACGTAGAGGAGGCGGAACTCGCCATTGTAGAGTCCGCGCAGCCGCGAGCGCGCCTGCGTCCCATCGAGCGCGGAATTCAAAAAAGTCGCCGCCACACCGCTCGCCTGAAGGGCGTCGACCTGGTCCTTCATCAGCGAAATGAGCGGCGAAACCACGATCGTCAGGCCATCGCGCAGCAGAGCGCCGGCAATTGAAAACAAAGCGACTTCCCGCCGCCGGTCGGCATGAGGGCAAAAACATCGCGCCCGGCGAGCGCATCGCGCACAATCTCTTCCTGCAACGGCCGGAAAGCCGCGTAGCCGAAGTGTTTCTTGAGGGCGGAGAGGTAATTCATGTCCTTATCCTTCCCGTGTCAGTCTCCACCTCCATGCCGGGCTGGAGACCGAAGCGATTGTGGATCGGAAAGCGGAATCGTGATCTGACCCTTGCTCGTGATTTTCATTGGGGGAGTAAGACCGGGGGTGCGCCATCTATTTCCCTCGGTGATTATTACGCGCAGGGCAATCATGAGAAGAAAAAATGCTGTTCGTTAGGGGTTAACGGTTTGCCGGCGGGAGAATCGTATCTCATGCTGTGAGGCTGAGGTCTGGAACGGTCGCAGCAACGATATGCCCGCTTCACTCGAACAGATTTCCGATAACACGCCAATGGGCGCGAACCTTACCGCCTCGGGCGCGACCTTTCGGGTCTGGGCACCCCACGCCCATCGGGTCCACGTCTGCGTAAATGGCGCGGCGGCCGACGAGAGCAATTTGCTCACCGCCAACGAAGCGGGGCATTGGCGCGGCTTTTTGCCCGGCGTGCAGGATCGCGATCATTATAAGTTTTTTGTCGTCGGCGACGGCGGATCGGGTCCGAAGCGCGATCCGTTTGCGCGGGAGCTCGCGGCTCCGTTCCCGGATGATTGCGTCGTTCGTGCGCCCGACTTTCCGTGGCATGAGACCGGATTCGTTACGCCGCAATTTCACGACTTCGTGATCTACCAGTTGCACGTCGGCGTCTTTTCGACGCCGAATCTGCCGCGCAAAGCGGGGACGTTTCTCGATGTGGCCGACAAGATTCCGCACCTCGCGGGCCTCGGGGTCACGGCCATTCAACTGCTGCCGATCCAGGAGTTTTCCACCCAGTTCAGTCTCGGCTACAACGGCGTCGATTATTTTTCGCCGGAAATGGATTATGCGGTCGAGGATGCGGACCTGCCGCCGTACCTCGCGCGGGTCAATCAGCTCCTGACCGCGAAAGGTTTGGCGCCCTATGCGATCGACGATCTGCGCGGAGAAATGAATCAACTCAAGGCGTTGATCGATCTTTGCCATGTGCACGGACTCGCGGTCTTGCTCGACGTGGTTTACAACCATGCGGGCGGCGATTTCGGCGACGAGAGCATTTACTTTTTCGATCGGCAATCGACCGCGGGCGGGAACGGGAATTCGCTTTACTTCACCGACCGCGGGCACGCCGGCGGGCTGGTCTTCGATTTCGGCAAACCGGAAGTGCGCGATTTCCTCATCCAGAACGCCAGATTTTTCCTCGAGGAATATCGGGTTGACGGATTTCGCTACGATCAAGTGAGCGTGATCGACCACGACGGCGCGCCCCACGGCTGGAGCTTTTGCCAGGACCTGACCGCGACGGTCCGTTTCGCCAGACCGCAGTCGTTAGGCAAAGCGGAGTACTGGAATGTCAATCCGCTCGTGGTGCAGCCGCCGCCGGAAGGCGCCGGGTTCGATACCTCGCTGACCGACGGATTGCGGATCGCGATTCGCGACGTGATCGGCAATGCCAGCGCGCCGGACACGCGCCCGCTGAACATGAGCGGTCTGGCGCAAAGCCTGTGGCCGGAGGGATTCTTCGAGCAATGGCGTTTCGTGCAGGGGCCGGAGAATCACGACATTGTTTACGAGGGACGTGAGCAGCGCGTGGCGCGCCTCGGGGATCCGGCAGATCCGCGTTCGTGGTATGGGCGCAGCCGCGCGCGGGTCGCGACCGGGCTGAGCCTGACTGCGCCCGGAATTCCCATGCTCTTCATGGGCCAGGAATTTCTCGAGGACAAACAATGGTCAGACAACTTTGCCTTGCACCAGGATCTGCTCCTCAATTGGGCCGGGCTCGACGCGGGCGACAAACAGATGATCGATCACGTCCGCTTCACGAGCGAGCTGATCGCGCTGCGCTGGCGACATCCGGGATTGCGCGGGCAGGGATTCCGCGTCGTGCACGTGCACGACGAAAATCGCGTGCTGGCCTTTCATCGCTGGGTTGAAGGCGAAGGGCACGACGTTCTCGTCGTCGCGCATCTTTCGACCTTCAATCGTTTCGACTATCGCATCGGCGTGCCGGGCAGTGGTCTCTGGCGCGAGGTGTTTAACAGTGACGTCTATGAGTCGTGGGTGAATCCAAACGTGACGGGTAACGGCGGCTCCGTTCTCGGAGACGGGCCGGCCATGCACGGATTTGGGCAATCGGCGTCGCTTGTTTTGCCCGCCAATTCGATCCTCGTTTTCGCGCGCTAAGAATTCTCGTTAGGCGCGGACGCAGGAGACGGACGGTTGCTATTCGCGGCAATGAATTCTCCTTGTCTAGAAAGGACGCGAAGCTGTAATTGCGCCATGACAGCGACCGGCGTGAGCTTCAGGCGTCGCGTCTTCGTGGTCATGCCTTTTGGGCAAAAAGAGGTGCCGAAAAGACCGCGAGTCGACTGCGCTCGGAGAGTCGGCAGACAGAGACGAACCGCTCCAGGTCGATTTCGACGACGTTTATCAAAATGCTTTTCCGCCCGGCGCTTGAAGCGGCGGGTCTGCAGCCGTTTCGCGCCGATGACGAGGAAAGCGCCGGCGACATCCTCAAGGACATGTTCGCCGAGCTGGTGACGGCGGACTTCGTTCTCGCCGATATCTCGATCCTGAACGCGAACGTCTTTTACGAACTCGGCATCCGCCACACGGTCGGACCGCGCGGCGTGATTTGCCTGCATGCAGGATGGGCGGATCGTCCGTTCGACGTCGCGCCGCAACGCACCTTCAAATACGACGGGCAGCTTTTCCGCGTCGGTCTGGCGCGGGACGCCGCGTGGGAAGACAAAGATCGCCGCTGAGGTTTCGCGTCTTGGTCAAACATTGCAAAAAGCGGTGGCGGCTGATCGCACGGCAGAAGGCAGCCCGGTGTATGGCAATCTGCCGAAGCTCATACCGCCGGATGCAAGTCAGATCGGCACTGCGCGCTTCAAGCATTACCAGGCGCAATCCGATGAGTGGAATCAGCGGGTGACGATTGCGGGAAAGGAAGGTCACGCCGAGGACATTCTCACCCTCGCTGGTGATGTGCCGTCGCCCTACTATCGGCGCAAGTTGCTGCGCCAATGCGGCGAGGCGTTGCTCGCGCTCGGTCGTTTCGCGCAGGCGGAAAAAATCTTCCAGGAATTGTGCCGGGATGTGGATGGAGATGAGCTCGGCGGAAGAGCTGCGCGTCAAGACGCAACTCGCGCTTGCTGGCCAATCGGCTTGGGCGGAGAAGCGAAGCGGAGCAAAGACTGAGCGACCTGGCCAGCTCGATGCCGGGAGAACCGGAGGCGCAGGGCGTCCTCGGTCGCGTCTATAAGGACATGTGGCGGACAACCTGGAGCAGCGCGGAGAAATTAGAAGAGCGAGCCAAACTGGCGTGGCGCAACATCGCCATGGCGCGCAGATCGATTGAAACTTACGAGGTTGCGATCCGACAACGATCTCGCAGCTATTTCAATGGCATCAATGTCGTCACTCTTGCCACGCTGCGTTGATCACGTCGCGCAGAGCCAACAAGCGCAGCCGCGAAACCGGAGGTCGCCGACTTGGCCGATCTCCAAACTGTCGTCCGACTTGCAGCGACGGCAAAGATCGACGATCCGGCGGAAACGGTTTGGGCGCGCGCCACCCTCGGCGAACTCCATCTCGGGCTTGGCCACCAGCAGGAGGCGCTCGACGATTACGAGCAGGCCACCGCAGACCCGAGTCTCACCTGGTTCAACATCCGCTCGATGTTCGAGCAGGTGCAGCTTTTCCAACTCCTCGGCTACCAACCCGAAACAGTCGAGCCAGTCGCCGCCCTGCTCGAGCAAAGACTGGCGGAGCTTCCCCATCGTTCTGCGCGCTTCGACAAGGTTGTGATTTGCAGCGGCCACATGATCGACAAGCCGGATCGAAAGACACCGCGTTTTCCCGCGGGCAAGGCAGAAGCCGTCCGCGCGAAGATCGCGCAACAGCTCGAGCAATGGAACGATCGGCGCCGGCGACCTCGCAGTCTGCGGTGGAGCGTGCGGGGCCGACATTCTCTTCGCCGAGGAATCTCTGCGCCGCGGCGCCCAACTGCGCTTGCTTCTCGCGCAGGAGGTCGATGATTTTGTCCGCGATTCCGTGCGTCATGCGGGAAACGACTGGGTGCAGCGCTTTTACGCCCTGCGCGACAAGGCCGAGGTCGCGACGCAACCGGAGCGTCTCGGCAAAGAACCTAACGACGTCTCGATTTATGCGCGCACCAATCTTTGGATCATCAACACCGCCCGGGTCGAAGCAGCCGACAGCGCGAAGATTCGCGCGCTCCTCGTTTGGGACGAGAAACCGACCGGCGATGGCCCGGGCGGCACGTCGGATTTCGAACAAAAGGTTCGCGATCTTGGAGGCCTCGTTGAGATCATCAACCCGACCAAACTGCCATGAATGAGACATTCGAATACCTGCAGCGCCGGCTCGAGCCGCAGGAGAAATGGCACGACGAAAGGGCGAGACGAAACAAGCGGCTCTTCTACACGGTGGAAGTCGCCACCCTCCTCGCCGGCGCCGCGATTCCGGTCGTCAATCTTTGGGTGGTCAAGGATGCCTACCTGGCGCGGAGTGCTCTCCGCCATTCTCGGCGGAGTGGTGGTGGTGGCGGTCGCCGTCGGGAAACTGTTCAAGTTTCACGAAAATTGGCTGCATTACCGGGCACTGGTCGAAGCACTGGAGAGAGAGAAAGCAACTCTATCTGGTGGGCGCGGCCGACTACGCCGCGACCGACAAGGCGGACCGTGAGCGACTTCTCGTTGAACGGGTCGAGAACCTTCTCGCCAGCAACACCTCGCAGTTTGTTGAGACTCACCGAAACGTGCAGACCAGTTCCGCCCCGGAGACATGACTTCTTTCCGCCATATCTTCCTCTAGAATGAACCAGCTCTCATCATCCTTTCGAGACAAACTCGCGAAGACCGGTCCTCGAAAACTTCTGGCTCTCGACGGCGGCGGCATTCGAGGAATCATTTCGGTTGAGATCCTGGCAAAAATCGAGACCGAGCTGCGAGCCGCGAAGCAGCAATCCCAACCTCGTCCTCTCCGACTATTTCGACTACGTCGCCGGGACCAGCACCGGCGCGATCATTGCTACGCTCGTTTCACTCGGTTTCAGCGTGGATGAGATCCGGGAGTTTTATGTCAAAAGCGGCGCGGAAATGTTTCAGCCCGCCAGGCTTTGGGAGCGGTTGCACACGAAGTTCGACGACGACAACCTGACAAGGATGCTCAAGGAAGTGACGGGCGCAGAGACAACGCTCGGCTCCGACAAACTCCGGACGCTGCTCATGATCGTCCTGCGCAACGCCACGACCGATTCCGCCTGGCCGGTGAGTAATAATCCCACAGGCTAAGTATAACGACCTGGCGGTCCGTGGCGCTGGGAGCAACCTTTACCTGCCGCTCTGGCAATTGGTGCGCGCCAGCACCGCAGCGCCCACCTATTTTCCACCTGAAGTCGTCGAGGTTGGCCCTCGTCAGTTCGTCTTCGTCGATGGCGGAGTCACAATGTATAACAACCCCGCCTTCCAACTCTTCCTGATGGCAACGACGGAGTCATACCGGCTTTGCTGGCCTACTGGGGAAGACAAGATGCTGCTCGTTTCTGTCGGCACCGGCGCGAGTGCGAATGCGAACAACAATCTTACTCCGCGTGAGATGAACCTGATCTACAACGCGAGCCACATCCCTTCGGCTTTGATGGCAGCGGCGCTCCACGAACAGGATTTTCTCTGCCGGACTTTTGGCAAGTGCCTCGTCGGGGATCCGCTGGATCGGGAAGTGGCAGACGTCATCGGTCACGGCATTCCGGGCGTCCCGAAGCTCTTCACCTATGCGCGTTACAATGCCGAGCTATCTCGAGAAGGACTGGATCTCCTGAGTCTTCCGCAGATTGACCCGGCTCATGTGCAACAGATGGATTCCGTAGATCACATCGATGAAATGCAGGAGGTCGGCCGCGCGGTGGCGCAACAGAAAGTGAACGCGGGCGCACTTTTTCTAGGGCGCTTGTTCGCTCCTTAATCAGCCTCCCGGCGAAATTCTCGCGAGCTGCGCGGCCGGGTCCCAACCGAGTGGCGGCTCGCGGTGGCTTGACCACTTCATCCCTTCGCGCCGCCATTGCTCGCGCCACTCGCTGTAGCTGAACCCGCGATCGTCGTCGCTCACGCCGAACTGAAAACCGCAGCTTGGACAGATCTCGAAGGAGCCGCCGCCGTCGCGGGTGCGCGGTTCCTCCCGCAGTTTTGGATAGCCGCAGACTGGGCAACGATGGCTCATCTCATCTCCAGGTTCTCATGTCGACCGTCCGGCCGGGTTGGCGTTCGAAGTATTCCGCGCTGCCGGGTTTGAAAAAAGTCTTGGTCGTTCCATCGCGATTGTAGGCGCCGAACGCTCCGCTTCGCGGATCAAACACCCGCAGCACGCCCCGATCATCGACTTTGGCGGGCAGCCCTTCGCTTCGAGCGCGTTGCAGAAATTGCGTGGCGAAGAGCGCATACTCCGTCGGCGTTTCTCGCCCCAAAGTCAGCGCCGTGCCGGGCGAAGTGATCGGGCAGCGACGCGCGATTGGCCCACGTGTTCGGCGCCTGAGACGAAACGGTCTGCGAAGTGGACGACGACTTTGCAGAAGGTGAAACGATTCGATCCGAGCCAGAGGTAAATGAGGATCCCCGCGACTGCGCCACTCAGGATGAGTTTGGCCGTGCGGACGCATCGAAACTGTCGGCGCTGGAACTCGTTAGGTATAGGGGCGTCCGCTCCTCGATCGCAGACAAGAGGTCCGGCGATCACTTCGTCGCGCGGCTTGGCGCCGAGATTGCCCTGACCGTGGACGCGGACACTGACGGCACCGGCTTCCATGTCGCGATTTCCGATCACGAGCATGGTGTGGACCTTCATCTGTTCGGCGCTGGAGATCTTGGCTTTGATGTGATCGTTGCTCGCGTCGAGCTCGGCGCGGACTTCGTGGGCGCGCAGTTCGGCTTGAATGGCGCGGGCGTATTCGAGGAGCGGTGCTTCATCGCCGATCGGCAGGACGCGGACTTGTTCCGGCGCGAGCCAGAGCGGGAAGTTGCCCGCGTAATGCTCGATCAGGAAACCGATGAAACGCTCGTGCGTGCCTAACGGCGCGCGATGGATGCAGAGCGGGGTGGCCTCGGTGTTCTCGCGGGTCTTGTAGACAAGCCCGAAGCGGGCCGGGACGGCGAAGTCGACTTGATTAGTCGCGATGCTAAACTCGCGCCCGATCGCACTCCAGACCTGGACGTCGATCTTCGGTCCGTAGAAGGCGGCTTCGTTAGGCACTTCGACGTAGTTGATCCCGCTGCGTTGCAGGACGCCGCGGACCATCGTCTTCGGTCTTGAGCCAGAGCTCGGAGTTATCGACGAACTTTTGGCCCAGCTTGGCTGGATCGTGAGTCGAGAAACGCATGACGTATTTCTCGATCCCGAAGATCTTGAAATACTTGAGATACATCTGGTTGACGGCGTTGAACTCCTCTTCGAACTGCTCCTCGGTGCAGTAGATGTGGGCGTCGTTCATCTGCAGCGAGCGCACCCGCATGAGGCCGAAGAGTTCGCCCGATTGTTCGTAGCGATAGTTGCGTGCCGTATTCGGCGAGTCGCAGCGGCAGGTCGCGATAACTATGCGGCACCGCGGCGAAGAGCTTGTGGTGATGCGGGCAGTTCATCGCTTTGAGGTAGTAGCGATCTCTCGAGCCGTAGCTCTCTGCAACCATTCCGCAGCGATGCTCTTCAATGCCGTCTGCTAGCGTGCCGCGTTCTTGCTTCGAACATTCGTCGCTCGCGATCTTCGAAAGCGTCTCGGTGAACGCATTGCATGTCCTCGTCTTGCAACTCGGGGATCGCTACGCTTAGCCAGCTAGAAGCTTTCGAGCTAACTCTGCGATCTGTCTGCAGTTCAGTTTCAGTAGCCTGTTGCTCCTGTCCTTCGAGCGAATCGCATCGGCGGGAACATCGACTCCGCGTAGTAGGGAAGATGACCACTCGTTAGGTACAGATTCTCGCGCGCGATGTGCGGCGTGCGCACGCGCTGATAGCCGGCGGCGAACTCGGTTTCCTTGGCGAGCTTCTCCAGTTCTTCGATGATGGCGGCGCCGCGCGGGCAGCCAGAGCGGCAGACCCGGCCCGACATCGTCGTCGAAGGTGAAAAGCTCCAGCTCTTTCCCGAGTTTGCGGTGGTCGCGCTTCTTCGCTTCCTCGAGCATGGCGAAGTATTCGTCGAGCTGGGTCTTGTTCTTGAAGGCGGTGCCGTAGATGCGCTGGAGCTGCGGATTCTTTTCGTCGCCTTTGTAGTAGGCGCTGGCCACGTTCGTGAGACGAAAGGCGCCGATGTTGCCAGTGCGCATGACATGCGGCCCGGCGCAGAGATCCGTGAAATCGCCGTTGCGATAGATCGTGATCGTCTCGTCCTCCGGAATGTTCTGGATGATATCGAGCTTGAACTTGCTCGGTTCGGGTCTCGCACCGAGGGCGCCAAGTTCACCACGGTTCGGCCATTGCCAGGGCGTCAGCGCGGGAGAGTTCAACCCGCTCGAAGCGATGGTTTGCCTTGACCTCCTTTTTCATCTCGGCCTCGATTTTCTCGAAGTCCTCGGGCGAGATGCGGTGCGGCAGTTCGACGTCGTAGTAGAAACCGTTCTCGACCGGCGGACCGGCCGCGAATTGCGCTTCCGGCCAGAGGCGCAGAATGGCGGTCGCCAGAACATGGGCGCAGGAATGGCGAATCCGTTCCAGGTCCGTCATCGGCGGACCTTCGTGCGCATGCGGTACGTCTGTGGCGGCGACGTCTTCGGCGACTGAGCGTTCATCGTTCATGGTTAGGCAAACGCGAAATTATCGGCTGCAAAGCTAACAGGGTAGGGCGAATTTGCACGATGGCAGTGCGTCAGGCTCGGGCGTTGCTTTTTCTGCTGCTCGTCGGTGCGAGCTGCAAACCAGCCCAGACCTCCGCTCGCGAGTTTGCCGCTCGAACGCGAGCGGATGGTAAAAGAGCAGATCGCAATGCGCGGGGTGACGGACGAACGCGTCTTGACGGCAATGCGCAAGGTGCCGCGCGAACAATTCGTGCCCCGAAGCAGATGCGCGCCCGAAGTTATTCGGACGGTCCCCTGCCGATCGGTTACGACCAAACGATTTCGCAGCCGTTGTCGTCGCCTTCATGACGGAGAAACTCCGCCTGCGGCCGACGGATCGCGTTTTGGAAATCGGCACCGGATCAGGGTACCAGGCGGCAATTCTGGCTGAACTGGCTGGGGAAGTTTACACGATTGAAATCGTCGAACCGCTAGGGAAAAGAGCCGCAGAAACCCTGCAGCGACTGGGCTACAAAAACGTCCAGGTGAAAATCGGCGACGGCTATCAGGGCTGGCGGGAGCACGCGCCTTTCGACGCGGTCATCGTGACCTGCGCTCCCGACCACGTGCCGCAACCGCTGGTCGAGCAAACCAGGGAAGGCGGACGCATCATCATCCCAGTCGGGCCGCCCGGTAACCAGACTCTCTACCTGCTCGAAAAGAAGAATGGCCGGCTCGAGCAGCGTAATGTTTTGCCGGTAAGCTTCGTGCCGATGACGGGTGAAGCGAGCCGGCCGCGGTGAACTCCGGGATCCGCGCAGTTGGATCGCCTAACAAATCAGGCTTCGTTAGCCGCGCTTGCTGAAGATTTTGAGTTCGTTTGCGGCCTGCTCGAGTTCGTCGAGGAGGGCGAGCGCGGCTTCCTGCTTCTTTATTGTGGCCTCGTTGGTCGCCTGCATGTCCTGCAGAAGTTGAAGCGTCGCTTTCAAGTCACTCTCCGGCGCGGCGGCAGGTTTTGCGACGACAGCGGGACCGGAGGTGGCGGCTTGGATGGTGACGGGTACGGACGTTTGCCCACGGCTGCTCAGCAAAGGCAGCGCGCTGAAGATCACGGCAAAGGAAACGATCAGGTAATGCCTCATTTTAGCGTCCCCCTCGACTGCCGTAGATCCGAGCGACCCGGATCGCTTCGGCCACTGTGGCCAGTTTCGCGTCGATTTTCGCCTGGTTGTCGGCGATCACGAGCTGTTGAGCCTGCACTTCCTTGAGCAGGGCCTCCACCTTTTTTTGGTCGTCCGTCGCCGGAGATTGTGCGCCGATGGAAGTGGCGAAAAGGGCAAGCGCGCCCAGAAGCGTCAGTTTTTTCATAAGCAAAGTGTCGCCAGAATAGCGAAGCAAGTCACGTTCCCTGACGCGACCGGATCGCGCCGGAGCGTGGGCTCCGGACCGGTCCACGGCGCGAAAACTGCTTGCGGTGAGAGTCTCAGTTGTTACCCTCTGCCCATGGCAGGTCCGGGAATGTTCCAATCACAGAATCTTTCCCTGCAGCAGGTTCTGGCGCCGCAGCTGCAACAGAGCCTGCTCATTCTCCAGGCGCCCCTTCTCGAGTTGCGCAACCTCGTGCAACAGGAAATGGAGACCAATCCCGTGCTCGAGGAGTTGGCCGAGCCGACCGATGAGGAGCGTCAGGTTTCCGAAAGCGAGCCGGCGGAAGACAATTTCAAGGAGGAATTCGATCAGCTGGCGAAGCTCGATGACGAATGGCGCGATTACATGGCGCAATCGAGCAGCTACAGCGGCCGCTCGAAGGAGGAGGACGAAAAGCGGCAGTTCTTTTTCGATTCCATCGCCACGCAGGAGACCCTGCAGCAACATCTCGTCGGCCAATTGAACCAGACCGCGCTCAGCGGCGACGATCGCAAGACCGCCGAACTCATCATCGGCAACATCGACGACAACGGCTTCCTCCAGACTACGCCGGAGGAGATGGCGATGAATACCGGCATTCCACAGGAAGATTTCGAGCTCATGCTCGTGCTCGTTCAGAGCTTTTATCCCCCGGGCGTGGGTGCGCGCGACTTGCGCGAGTGCCTCTTGATTCAACTGAAACGCGCGGGACGCGAGAAGAGCCTCGAATACCGGATCGTCTCCGACCACATGACCGACCTCGGCAAACGGCGCTTTCCCGAGATCGCCCGCCGGATGGGGATCACCGTTGAGCAGGTGCAAAAAGCCGCCAACAACGTCGCGCAGCTCGATCCGCGCCCCGGACAGATTTTTGCCGAGGCCCCGCAAAATTATGTTCTGCCCGATGTGACCGTGGAAAAAATCCAGGGCCAATACCAGGTCATCCTAAACGGCGAACAAATCCCGCACCTGCGGATCAGCAATACCTACAAAGACATCATGTCGCAGGACGGGAGCAATGGCGAAGTGAAGGATTACATCCGCGACAAAATCCGGAGCGGGAAATTCCTCATCAAATCGATTCACCAACGCCAGCAGACAATCTCGAACATTGCGCATCAGATCGTCTCGCGGCAGAAAGAATTTCTCGAGCACGGCTCGGCGCACCTGAAGCCGATGACGATGGTGCAAATTGCCGACGCCGTTGGGGTGCACGAGACGACCGTGAGCCGCGCGATTTCCGGCAAATACATTTCGACGCCGCAAGGGGTGTTCGAGATGAAATATTTTTTCACTCCGGGCTACCAGACTTCGAGCGGCGTCTCGATGAGCAACACGAGCGTGAAAGAAGCCATCCTCGACCTGGTGAAAAGCGAGTCCGGGAGCGCGCCATTGAGCGACAAGGAGATCGTCGAAATCCTCGGGCAGCGCGGCATCCCGATCGCCCGACGCACGGTGGCGAAATACCGGACCGAGCTGAATATTCTGCCGAGCAACATGCGGCGGAAGTATTGACCATCGCGGCTCACGGCAAAGCGTAATAGATCTGCAGCGTTTCTCGTTTGGGCCCTGCCAGCAATCTCGTCCGAGATTGCGCCCATGATGGAACCTATGGTAAGGTGCGCGCCCTGCTTGGAATCATGCAACGCAAACTGACGGCGATCCTGTCCGCCGATGTGGTCGGTTACAGCGGCCTCATGGAGACCGACGAGGTGGGAACCCTGGAACGGTTGAAGGCCAACCGGAGCGCAATTTTCGATCCTCATGTCGCCGCTCATGGCGGCCGCGTTTTCAAGCTGATGGGCGACGGCGCACTGGCGGAGTTCTCGAGCGTCATCGCCGCCGTGAACTGCGCGCTGGCGATACAAGATGCGACAGAAAAAGCCGGGTCTGAGATCGCCGAAGCCGGGCGCATCCGCTACCGTATCGGCATCAATCTTGGCGAAGTCATCGTCGAGGATGACGACATCTATGGCGAGGGCGTCAACGTGGCTGCGCGGCTCCAAGCCTTCGCTCCGGTGGGCGGCGTAGCCCTCTCCCGCGTCGTCCGGGATCAAGTAGAAGGCAAGGCCCCCTGCGCGTTTGAGGATATGGGTGAGCACACGGTGAAGAACATCGAGCGTCCGGTGCATGTGTTCTCTGTCCGTCCGGCTGTCGGGCGCAGCGAGGCCCGGGAACACAAGGCGGAACAACCTAGAAAGCTGTCGATCTGCGTGCTGCCGTTCGCCAATATGAGCGGCGAGACCGAGCAGGAGTATTTCAGCGATGGTATCAGCGAGGATATTATCACTGACCTGAGCAAGGTTTCTGCGCTCGCGGTCATCTCACGTAACAGCGCCTTCATGTATAAGGGCAAGCATGTTGATCTTCCGAAGGTCGCGCGCGAGTTGAAGGTCAGCCACGTGCTGGAAGGCAGCGTGCGAAAATCAGGAGGCCGGGTGCGGATCACCGCGCAGCTGATTGACGGCGCGAGTAATGATCATATCTGGGCCGATCGCTATGACCGCGACCTCAACGACATCTTCGCCCTCCAGGACGAAATCTCCGAAGCCATCGTCAAAGCTCTAAAGTTGAAACTCCTTCCCGAGGAGAAGAAGGCCATCGAACAGCGCGGTACGGAGAGTGTCGAGGCCTACAATCTTTATCTGATGGCACGCCAGAACTACGTCACCGGCGGTGAAAGCGATCCTCGGCGAGTGGAAGCAGCCATCCGCATCTGTCACCGCGTCACCGAAATCGATCCCAACTATGCACAGGCCTGGGCCCTCATGGCTCTTGGCCAAATGATAGTGCGCTTCATTCATGGAGGAAAAGGCGAGGACGGCCTGTTGGCTGCGGAACGCGCGCTCGCGCTGGACGCCAATCTGGCCGAGGCCCATGCCGTAAAAGCCAGAATTTTTGCCGAAAGCGGTCGTCATGATGAGGCGTCTGCCGAAATCGCCAACGGCCTTCGTCTCGACCCCGAATCCTTTGAGGTGAACAGATCGGCCGGGCTTTTGAGCTTCCGACAGCACCGGCTGGAAGATGCGATTCGCTATTGGGAAAAGGCGACGGCTCTCATGGAAACGGATGTCGCTTCACCTGCCATGTTGATGACGTGTTACGCCGCCCTCGGAGATTCCCAGGCTACCCGGCGCGCGGCAGAAATCACGCTTGCCAGAGCCGAAAAAACTCTCGCGCAGGATCCGAACAATGGAGCGGTTACGGGCTGGGGGGTTGGTGCTCTTGCAGTGCTTGGCGAAATCGAACGCGTCGAAGAATGGATTAATCGTGCCCTGCTGATTGATCCGGATAACATGCACATGCGCTATAACTTTGCCTGTGGCCTTGCGAGGGATAGGAAAGGTATACAGGCCGCGCTCGAATTGCTCGGGCCGGCTTTCGAGACGATATCGGCCGGCCTGTTAAACCACGCAAAGATCGATCCAGACCTCGATCCGCTGCGCGACGATCCTCGCTTCCAAGCCATGATCGCCGCCGCCGAAGCGCGGCTGGCGGCGGGAGATCAGGTCGGCTCGCCACCGGCCAATCGATCAGCAACCCCTGTTGAGCCAGCAGTCCCACCTCATCCATGACGCCCTCGCTCCGCCGCGCGGTCATTGCCGAATGGCGCGGTTTGCCCTCTGATCCGCCACGGCCCGACCGAACGCAATCAACGGCCGAGCTTCTGCCCAAAGTGATGCAGAAGCTCGGACTAAAAGAGCGGATGCAGGAAACTGAAATCCTCGGCGCGTGGAAGACACTGGTTGGTGAATTTATCGCGGCGCATTCCTGTCCGATCGCGCTGCGAGAGGGCATTCTCTACGTGCACGTCCTTCAACCGGCGCTGCATTACGAGCTGGATCGCGTCAATAAACCGGAAATCCTGCGCAAGTTGAAACAACGCTATGGAGGCCGGGCGATTCGCGACCTGCGCTTCCGGCTCGGATAACGTAAGACAGGCTTCCAGTCTGTTTTGTCGAGTGGGACAGCCAGGATGGCTGTGTTACCGACGCCGTTTCCTCTGGCGCAGATGCTTCACGAAAGCCCGCAGCGTCTCTTCACTCACGTGATGCTCGATCCCCTCGGCATCGGATTGCGCGACGAGCGCGGGCACACCTAACGATTCCAAAAATTCGACCACGATCTCGTGCCGGGTACGCGATTCCTCCGACAACTTGCTCCCGCTCGCGGTCAGGAAAATGGAGCGGTAAGGGAGACTCGTGACCAGACCATCGCGTTGCAGCCGCTGAATCGTCCGCGCCACCGTCACGTGCGTAACCCCCAGCCGGCGCGCCAGGTCGATGACGCGCGCTTCGCCGGTCGCGGCGATCAACTCGGCGATGATCTCGACATAATCCTGCGCGATCTCGTGCGAATGCTCTTCCCGCGTCCGGCGCGGATGCCGATGCGGGAGCGCGGGGCGGCGCTTGCGGGCTTTGGCGGGCTTGGCAGCGGGCGGCACGGCGCAAGCAAAACAAAAGAAGCGTCCGTTGACAACTGGAAGATGAATTTGTAGCATCCGCTACATCTTTAAGTGCGCGCTGCGAGATGTAGAGCCAGCTAATTGTGATCTGATGTCCGAAGGAATTGACCAAGCGGTGGAGTCTGGCGGTTGGCGGCGCAGCGGCGGCCTGGTTTCGCTCCCGGAATCGCACCGCAGCATCGTCGTCCCGACGACCGCTTCCTTCTGGCGCAAATTGGCGGCGTTCTCCGGGCCGGGTTTTCTCGTCGCGGTCGGCTACATGGACCCGGGCAATTGGGCAACCGACCTGGCGGGCGGCGCGCGGTTTGGCTACACGCTGCTCTCCGTCGTCATGATCTCCAATTTCATGGCGATCCTGCTGCAACATCTTTGCATCAAGCTCGGCGTCGCCACCGGCCGCGACCTGGCCCAGGCCTGCCGCGATCATTATTCCAAGCCGACCGTCATCTTTCTCTGGATCGCCTGCGAGATCGCGATCGCGGCTTGCGACCTGGCGGAAGTCGTCGGCTCGGCGATCGCGCTCCAGTTGCTTTTCGGCATTCCGCTCGTCTGGGGCTGCGTCATCACGGCGGCGGACGTGCTCGTCATCCTCTACCTGCAACACAAGGGTTTTCGGCGCATGGAAGCGATCGTCATCGTGCTCATCGGGACGATCGCCCTCTGTTTCGCTTCCGAGCTCTTTTTCTCCAAACCGAACCTGTCCGATGTGCTCGCCGGATTTATTCCGCGAGCGAAAATTCTGGCCCATCCCGGCATGCTCTACGTCGCGATCGGAATCATCGGCGCGACCGTCATGCCCCATAATTTGTATCTGCATTCCTCGATCGTGCAGACGCGCAAATTCGAGCGCACGCCCGCGGGCAAGCGGGAAGCAATTAAGTTCGGCACGATCGATTCCACCGCCGCGCTCATGTTCGCCCTCTTCATCAACAGTGCCATTCTCATTCTCGCCGCCTCGGCGTTTCACTGGTCGGGACACCAGGATGTCGCGGAAATTCAAGACGCCTTCAAGCTGCTCAGTCCGCTCCTTGGCGTGGGAATGGCGAGCGCGTTGTTCGCTATTGCGTTGCTCGCATCGGGGCAAAATTCAACGCTGACCGGGACCCTGGCTGGCCAGATCGTGATGGAAGGTTTTCTCAATTTTCGCATTGCGCCCTGGCTGCGGCGCGTGATCACGCGCGGCCTGGCGATCATCCCGGCAGTATTGGTGATCGGCATCTTCGGGGAAAGAGAAACGACGCAATTGCTCATCGCGAGCCAGGTCGTGCTCAGCATGCAGCTCGGGTTCGCGGTCTGGCCGCTGATGCGCTTCACCGGCGAGAAAAAGAAAATGGGCGAATTCGCGAATGGTTTTTGGATCAAGCTCTTCGGCTGGACGACGACTCTCATCATCATCACGCTGAATGTGAAATTGCTTTTTGATACCTTCCTGCCCGCCCCCTGGCTGGCCGCCTTCTACGGCGCGCTCGGGCTGCCCGCGCCCTAGGGTCGCGCGAGCGGGCGGCGGCTAGAGCGGACTGGCGCTCGGGGAGGCGGACGGTGCAACAGGGACCGTGGCAGGATTTGTCGGGCTGGTTTGCAACAGATCCCGGTCCTTAAGCCCGTCCTGCAGATAGATAAACAAGCCGCCGATCGCGCCCGCCACTCCAATCGTCGCTTGCCGGAAAGTCACCGGACCGACTGATTCCGTGACATAACCGTCGTGATCATAGCGCTGCGACATGACGATTGGCGAAAGATGTTTCGTGATCACCTCCGGGGCCGGCCATTTGGAGAAATCAACCGTTTGCGCCAGCGCGGGATAAAATGCCGCGCCCATCAGGAGAAACGGACGAGCTGCAGCATCCGCCCGTTCGTACAAGAGACGAGTATCGATATAATTGAAGGCCGTATCCGCGGGCGGTATCTGCGCGGCTGCATCGCGAAAAAGCGCGCTCTTCTCCAACTTGCCTGCCGGCTGCGCGACTCGGCTCAGCGCAGTCTCGACTGCGCCAGCGTCTGACCCGACTATCATCATCGTGTCCGACACGGCAATGGTGGGGCGCACCGGAACGAGACCACCGAACGGCTGCGCGCTGTAGACGGTTGCGCCATTTTCATCGCTGCGCGTCCAGGCCGCACCGGCGATCTCGACGGAAGTCAAAGCCTCCGCGATCTTTCGTCCGCGGGCGGCGTCATTCACCGGTAACGTCGCGACGAGCGTCGGCCAATGCGCGTCCGCCGGCCAATCGCCCACGATCTCCAGCTCCTCACCAAACGCCGTGCGCAAATCATCCAACGAAATCCCGCGGGTGCTCATCGCGGCGATGAATTGTCGAACCAATGCCGGCAAACCCACCGCAGCCGGCGCCGACTGGGTGAGGAGGTTGTCGGACCAATGAACTCGCGAGGCCGAATAAAGAAAGGTGTCGGCTCCCGCAGTGCCGAGGAGGGGCCGCTTCAACTTTTTCTCCGCGCCCACCTGCGGCATCGCCACAAAATCGGTTTCGCGCATTTTTCCATGGTCGAAGCCGACCGCCGCCGCCACGCTGCGCACCTGCTTTAATCGCTGCAATTGGTCCATCGGCAGCGACTGCCCGGTCATGGCAATGAGTGGCATCAGTTTTTCCACAAAGGGCCGCGGATCGAGAAGGATCATCCCGGCATATTCAGCAGGCAGATGTTTCGCAGCCGCGACGAAAGCCTCGCTTTCCTGCAGCGAGCCGTCGGCTTTCTCCCGGCGATGATCGATGCGGTCGAGCAGAGCCTTGAGCGTCGCGACATCGTTCGAGGCGAAAAACCACTGATTATCGTAAACGCGTCCGAAAACGAAATGCGATATGTTTACCGTCTCGATCTTGTGCTGCTGGTAAACGATCGTTTCGCGTTGCACGTTCGCCGTTTTCGCCAGGAGATCGGTCTCCAGTTGCTCGACGAATTTTCGCGCCTCTTCCGGGGATTGATCGAAATGGAAACCGCCGATCAACTTTGGTTCGTTACTCTCGAGCGACGTCAGCGCGAGGAAAGCCGCGCGTCGGCCCGAGCTGGAGAAAATCTTCCACTGTCTTGCGACCGCCGCCCTCTTTCGGCAGACGTGCCAATGGTTTTTGCAGCCAGGCCTGCACCGACGGTTCGCGCCAGATTTGATAAAGATCGCTCTCGTGCCAGCGCGCCCGTGTCCGCCGGAAATCCGGCACCTCGATCAGCAGCAGCGTCTTCTCCGGTAACAATTCCGGCACTACCGCGATGCGCTTCGCCATCTGTATCCGCATTGCCACCCACACGGCCGCCGCGACCACCAGACGCGATCAGCGAGCACTGCAACAAGCTTCTTCATCGGCGAAGTTTCGCATTAATTGGCGCCGCCGCGAACCGCGTGCGCTCTCGACTTTTGGCTGCGCATCGACGATCTCATTGCATGGAAACATGCGCCGGTTCCCGCCTCATCCTGGGCGGGTTTCGGGAGGGCTCTGTCATTGCCGCCGCCGAAGAGTCCCTCGCCGAATGCGGCGGACAGCCGACCTGTGGCTTTCTTTTTCTCGCCGCCAGCTGGCTGCCCCAGATCCACGAGGTCCTCGATCTCGTCCGCGTGCACGGGCGCATCCCGCTCCTCATCGGCTCCATCGGCGCGGGTCTCATCGGTCGCAGCCAGGAGGCCGAAGGGGTCCCCGGGATGTCTTTGCTTCTCGTTAGTCTGCCGGAAACCAAACTGACGCCGGTCCTGATCTCCAACGAGCAAATCGAGGAATCGACCGGGCCCGCCTATTGGCAGATGGAGACCGGTATCGGACCCGAGGACGTCGATTCATGGATCGTTCTCGCCAATCCTTTCACGCCGCACCTGGAGCGTTGGCTGGCGGAATGGAACGTTGCTTTCCCTGACGCGCCGAGCATCGGCGGACTCTCCAGCGGCACCACGGAGAGTGGTGAAAACACGCTGTTGCTTGACGGCAAGGCGATCGACGCCGCCGTCCTTGCCCTCGCCGTCAAAGGCGGGACTATTCGCACCATCGTTAGCCAGGGCTGCAAGCCAGTCGGCGAGCCCTTTACCATCACGCAGGCTGACGAGAATCTCATCTACGCCCTTGGTTCGCGTCCTGCATACCAGGTTTTGAGCGAAACTTTCAATGGCCTCTCGGATGATGAAAAGGAACGGGCGCGCGGAAATCTCTTCGCCGGGCTGGCCGCTTCCGAATACGTCGCGGAATTAAAGCGCGGCGACTTTCTCGTGCGTAATTTGTTAGGCGCCGACCCGCAAACCGGGGCCGTCGCGATCGGCGCGCGGGCTCGGACCGGACAAACCTTGCAATACCAACTGCGGGACAAAATCACGGCCCATGCGGACCTCGTCGAGCTCGCCAGGATCAACGACCTCCGCGGCTGCAAGCCGTTTGCCTCCCTCGTCTTTTCCTGCAACGGCCGCGGTCATCGCTTCTTCGGCGTGCCTGATCACGATGCCGCGACGCTCGCCGAGATTTTCGGACCCGTTCCGAGCGCGGGATTTTTCTGCGGCGGCGAAATCGGCCCGATTGGGAACGCCAGTTACCTGCACGGCTACACCGCCTCGGTCGCGCTCTTCTGCAAATAGGTCTCATGGGACCCATAAGTCCCAGGGGGGCTATTCCTTCAGGCCCGGGGATGAAACTTATGGTGCACCGCTTTCAAGCGCTGCTGATCGACATGCGTGTAAACCTGCGTTGTTGAAATATCGGCGTGCCCGAGCATTTCCTGGATGATGCGCAAGTCGGCGCCGTTGCCTAACAAATGCGTGGCAAAACTATGCCGAAGCAAGTGCGGATAAACATTCGCCTCCAGCCCGGACCGCCGCGCCACTGCCTTGACGATCTGCCAGATGCGCACGGTTGTTAGTCTGCCGCCGCGCGTGGAAAGAAAAACTTCGCTCCCGCTCCGCGGCCTAACGAGCCGCGGCCGCTCTTCTTCCAGGTAAGTGGCGATCGCCGCACAAGCCTTGCGTCCCACCGGCACGAGCCGTGTCTTGTTCCCTTTCCCCGTCACGCGCACGACACCTTCCTCGAGATTAAGATTTTCCAGCCTGGCGCCGGCCAGTTCTGAAATGCGAAGTCCGCTGGCGTAAAGCAGTTCCAGCATCGCGCGGTCACGCAAGCCGAGTGGCGCCTTGCAATCCACGCTTTCAAGCAGCTGTTCGACTTGCAGTTCATTCAGCGTTTCCGGCAGATAACGCTCGATCCGCGGGAGCGACAACGAATCCGTCGGATCGCGCCGGACGAAGCCCTGCGCGGTCGCGAAGCGGAAAAAAATCTTGAGCGCAACCACGATCAACTTGATCGACGACGCCGAGAGCCCGCCGCGCTTTCGTTCCGCCAGGTATTCGCTGATCAACGGCAAACCGACCTCGCGCGGCCGTGAGATCTGTTTCCGCTGCGCGCACCAGGCGGCAAATTCGCCTAACGACCGCTGGGTCGAGAGCTGGTAGTTTTCGGATAGACCGCGCTCCACCGCGAGGAAACGAATGAACGCCTCGATCTCGTTTTCCATGTCGTGCAAGCTTCCGGCGTGCTCCATCCCCTGCGCAAGCTGGAAGCTCACGCTACCTTTCCGCCCGCGTTGACAAAGCAGACACGGACTGGATTGTTTCCTGCGATGAGTCTCGACTTAAACAGCCTGTTAAACGACTGGCCACATGAATCCGGCGCGATCAAGGTCCGGAAAGTCCCCGGTCTCGACGGCCGGGAAAAGCTGCAGCTCCGGATCGACCTCGGCCTGCTGCAAATGGAGATGGAAGGCCGGCCCGATGGCCAGCGGCCCCACAATTGCGAGTCGTATCTCGTCTACCATCAGCGCCGCGCGCTGCGCGCCGCAGAACGGGGCGAAGAATACGAGCTCACCCCGGAGCAATGCGGCGAATTGCAACAGGAAGGCATCCAGTACTACCACCGCTATTTGAGCCTGTTTCAAATCGACGAATTCGAGGGCGTTATTCGCGATACGCAACGCAATCTCGACCTCTTTACCTTCGTCGACGAACACAGCGAGCGGGAGGATCTCGTCTGGAGTTTCCAACAATTCCGTCCCTACGTGCTGATGATGAACACCCGGGCGCGCGTCTCGATTTTACTTGCCGACGGGCAGTTCGGCGACGCCCTCCGCGAGATCGAGAGCGGGCGCGATCGGATCAGCGAATTTTATCCAGCAATCGGCGTTTCCGGAGCTCGAAGCGAAGAGCTCGGAGATCGCTTTTCTCGACGAATGGCTCGAGGAAGTACGCGCCAAGCGGCCGCTTTCGAAACTTGAAGTGATGGAGCGCGAAATGGAGCGCGCCATCCAAGGCGAGCGCTACGAGCGTGCGGCGGAACTGCGCGATGCGATCCGCCTGTTCAAGACGCGCCCCGAGGTCGAAAGTTGATCCCTCGGACGGGACGTGCTTCCGCACGTCCAGACTCTTTCGTCGTCAAGCTTGATAGCCCGGACGTGCAGAGGCACGTCCCTCCGTGATGGCGGCGTCTGATTCCAGTCTGACCGAGCGCAAGGAGCGCTGGGCCCGCAAGATGAGCGGAAAAGCGAAGCCCACCGTCCGCTCGGAAAGCCGGCTGCCGCCCGGGCAACATCTCACGCCCGGCTTTCCCGTGCTCGATCTCGGGATTCGTCCCGAAATTTCGTTAGGCGAATGGCACCTCGAGATTGGCGGGCTGGTCGAAAATCCGCAAACCTTGACCTGGGAACAATTCAACTGCGCTCCCGCAGTTTGAAGACATGAGCGATTTTCACTGCGTCACGACCTGGAGCAAGTTCGACTGCCGCTGGCAGGGCGTGGCCTTTTTCACCCTCGTCGATCTCGTTCGGCCAAGAGCAGAGGTGCAACACGTTCTCTTTACCAGCTACGACGGCTATTCGACGAACGTCCGCCTCTCCGACTGTCTCGACGACGATGTCCTGATCGCAACGAAGTTTGATGGCAAACCGATCACGCGAGAGCACGGCGGACCGGCCCGCGTCATCATTCCCAAGCTCTATGCCTGGAAAGGCGCCAAATTCGTCAGGACGATCGAGTTTTCGGCGGAAGACAAGCTCGGCTTTTGGGAAGTGCGCGGTTACAGCAACACCGCCGATCCGTGGACGGAAGATCGCTTCTCGTGAGCGAAGCGACCGCTCCACCGCGCAAATTCGCTGTC
Source organism: uncultured Verrucomicrobiae bacterium (assembly GCA_963821615.1). GTDB lineage: Bacteria > Verrucomicrobiota > Verrucomicrobiia > Chthoniobacterales > UBA10450 > Palsa-1392. The sequence goes on from CAWGEN010000014.1 coordinate 368,955, forward strand.
GTTGCCGCTTTCGCGGCGCTCTACCTCATCTGGGGTTCGACCTATCTCGGGATTCGCTTCGCGATCGATTCCATCCCGCCGTTGCTCATGGCGGGCACCCGCTTTTTTCTCGCCGGGATCATCATGTTCGGCATCGCTCGCTGGCAGGGCGCGCCGCGATCTTCCTTCGCGGAATGGCGGACGGCGCTCATCGTGGGCACCTGCCTGCTCTTTTTCGGTAACGGCAGCGTGACGGTGGCCGAGCAATGGGTTGCTACCGGTCTGGCTTCGCTCCTCGTGGCGACGGTGCCGATTTACATCGCGCTCCTCGCCTGGCTCACGGGCTCGGCGCCCCGGCCCCGGCCGCTCGTCTTGCTCGGGCTCGCCGGCGGCTTTGTCGGCGTCGGAATCCTGGTCGGCCCGGCGCTCACCACCACTCCGGCAGGCGGTTCTCAACACCTTGGCTTTGGGAATGTTGATTCTGCTTTTCGGTTCGCTCCTCTGGTCGATTGGCTCGCTTTATTCGCGCCGCGCACGCAATTCCGCTTCGCCCTTTCTTTCCTCCGCGCAAACGATGCTCTGCGGCGGCGCGCTCATGATGATCGCCGGACTTTGCGCACGGCGAAGCGCGGACCTTCGATCTCCGTCAGGTGACGGCGTTGTCGTTAGGCGCATTCAGCTATCTCGTGCTCATCGGCGCGGTCGTCGGTTACACCGCTTACATCTGGCTGCTCCGCCATTGCGATCCGGCGAAGGTCGCGACTTACGCCTACGTCAATCCGGTCGTGGCCGTTCTGCTCGGCGCATTTTTCGCCGGCGAGACCTTAACCGGCCGGACCGCGCTCGCCGCGGCGATCATTATCGGGTCGGTCGCGGTCGTCATCACGGCGCAGCAGGCGAACCAAAAAATACCGCTCCTCTCGCGCCCGCAGTTGCACAATCGAAGTGAAACCAGCTAATAGAGCGTGACGCAATGAAGCCGGAAGACGCCAAAGCGGTCTCCGCCCTCCAGGCCAACTGGCGCGCGGAACGGGAAACCGCCCTCGTTTATCGCGACCTCGCAGCGAACGAGGCCGATGAAAAGCGCCGCGGAATTTTGCTTCGGATGGCGGAAGCGGAAGAGCGCCATGCGGTCCGCTGGGAAGCCAGACTGCAGGAACTTGGCGCCGCGCCGCCGGTTTTGAAAAATGATTTTCGGCGGCGTCTCAACCGCTGGTGGAATCGTGCTGCCGGGGCGGAAGTCGCCATTCGCCGAATGGAAGCGGCTGAGGATCGCGACCAGGAGCGTTACCAGGCGCAGCGCGCGGGTAAATTGGGTGGCAGCGAGGAGGAAAAGGAATTTCTGCGCAAAACCGCGCTCGAAGAGAAAGCCCACGCGCGCATTTTGAACACGATGAGCACCGCGCCGCCGTCGTTAGGCCCGAAGGGTCTCCTCGACACCATCCTGAAACGCGAGCGCTGGCACGGACGCGGCGGGGGCTGGGTGGCGGACGCCATCTATGGGGTGAACGATGGACTCGGCGCGGTCTTCGGCATCGTTTCCGGTGTCGCCGGGGCGACCAATAACCAGCAGCATTACATCCTCATCGCCGGTCTCGCCGGTATGATGGCCTCGTCCCTTTCGATGGGCGCCGGCGCCTATCTCGCGAACAAGAGCGAACGGGAAATCTACGAGGCTGAGATCGCGCGCGAGAAAGCGGAGGTCGAAGAAAATCCCGCGGAAGAAATCGAGGAGATGTCGCTCTTTTACCAGCTTCAGGGCTTTTCGCCGGAGGAGTCGCAACGCATGGCTGAGCGGCTCGCCGAGCAACCGGAGCAGATGGTTCAGGCGATGGCACAAAGCGAGCTCGGCTTATCCCAACACCGTTTTCCCAACCAATGGATCTCTGCCTTTTCCGCAGCGCTCTCAACCGCCATCGGTGCGTTCATTCCGATCATCCCGTTCTTTTTCATGAGCGGATTCCCGGCGGTAATCGCGGCTTTTGTCATCAGCATCGTGGCCCACTTCGCAGTCGGCGCGGTGAAATCGCTCATCACGATCCGCTCGTGGTGGGCCTCCGGCCTGGAAATGACGGTCGTGGGCGTGATCGAAGCGGTGATCACCTATGGCCTCGGACTGGCCTTCGGCGCACTCGGTTAGGCACTCGTTAGGTATGACTCGTCCGCAACTCGCTGTTGTCGTCCCGGCGTTTAACGAAGCACAGCGCCTGACCGATAATTTGCTTACCCTCCTGAGCTATTTGCAGAGCTACAAGCCGGAAGCGGAGTTGATCGTGGTTGACGACGGCTCAACAGACGGCACGGCGCAGGTGGCCGAAGAACTCTTCGTCCAGCGTCCCGATGTGATGGCGCGCGTCCTGCGCTTCGCCGTGAACCGCGGCAAAGGTCATGCCGTCCGCGCCGGCCTCCTCGCTGCTCAGGCACCGATCGCGGTCTTCTCCGACGCCGATCTCTCGACTCCTTTCACGGAATTGCCGAAGATCGTCGAACCGATCGAGGCAGGAAGTTATGACATCGTCCTCGGCTCCCGTGCGCTCGACCGGAGCCTGATCGGCCACCGCCAACCGTGGCGGCGCGAACAGGGCGGCAAGGTCTTCAACGGGATTGTGCGCCTGGCGACAGGTCTTCCTTTTTCCGACACCCAGTGTGGCTTCAAAGCCTTCGGGATGGAAGCCGCTCGGCCGATCATCGAGCAGGCGCAGATCGATGGCTTCGGCTTCGACGTCGAATTGCTCTTCCTCGCACAGCGCGCCGGATTGCGCATGCTCGAGGTGCCGGTCCGCTGGGATCATAACGAGGGAAGCAAGGTGCATATTGTGCGCGACAGCTTGCGCATGTTTGCCGAAGTCGTGAGCTTGCGTACGCGGGGGCGGGAACCGGGTCGCGGCCGCGGAAGTGCCGCGCTAAGGGGCGACCGCTCGGGCCATCCGAAAGACGGTGAAATCTTTTCCAAATACAATTCATTAGGCTAACGCTTGCTTCTTGCTGCGTTCTGGCCGCCGTGATGGAGGCACAGGAAGTTCGGCGCGCCATTCCGGTGAATCCTCCGGTGGCGGAAACGCCCGGACCGCAGGTTGCGCCCAGGGATTCCTGTCCAGCCTGCGGTTCCCTTCCGCGCCGAACGTGCCGAACGTTCCCGCCTCGGTGAACGACACCGCGCGTTTCCTCGCTGGACTGCCAGTTTCAGAGGGCTCGCCCCTCGCCGCCCTGACCCAGAATCCGGCCTGGCAACAACACGCCAGCTTCTTCGACCAGGCCTGGGCCAGGCTCACCGCGCGCCAGTTCGTCGGCATCCGTAACTGGGAAATCAACTATCTCCCCGACGCGACACAGCCGCTCCCGGTCGTCTTCTACATGTTTAGCGGTCCGGATTTTCTTTACGCCCATCAGTTTTTTCCGAACGCCAGCACTTACATCCTCGCTGGCACGGAACCGATCGGCCCGCTTCCTGACGTCTTGCGATTCGCCGGTCCGGCGCTCGAGCCCGTCTTGCAAGATCTCCAAAAATCACTCAACAGCGTCCTCAGCTTTTCCTTCTTCATCACCAAAGACATGAAGACCGACCTGCAACGCGAGGAACTCAAAGGCACCCTCCCGATCTTCTACGTCTTCCTGGCCCGCGCCGGCAAAACCATCACCGACATCACTTTTGTCACCCTCGACAAGAGCGGGCAGCCGCACGCCGCCGTGCCTAACGAGAAGTCGAAAAACCTTACTCCCGGCGTGCGCATCACCTTCACCGGCGGTCCCGATGCGCCGCCGCAGACGCTCTATTACTTCACCACCGACCTCTCCAATGATGGCATCCGCCAGCAACCCGGTTTTTTGAAATTCTGCGAAGCCCAGGGCACGGGCGGAAGCCTGCTCAAGTCTGCCTCGTATTTGATGTTTGAGAACGGCTTCAGTCGGGTGCGCGATTTTCTCCTCACCCGGAGCAAAGCGATCGTGCAGGACGACTCCGGCATCCCAATCGCCGCCTTCGATCCTGCGAAATGGTTGCTCCGTTTTTTCGGCAGCTACGCCGGCCCGATCGACATCTTCAAACAATACTACCAGCCGCAATTGCAGGGCCTTTACCAGCAAAGCAACCCGGCGCCGCTCGAGTTCGGGATCGGCTACCGCTGGAGCCCACGGCAATCGACCCTCGTCATCGCCACGCGCCGGGGAACCGAAGTTTCGCCACTGCAGACGGAGCCGCCAGCTTCTCAGTCACCCGTTGCGCCGTAACTCCTCTAGCCTCGCTTCGCACGAGCGCCCCTAGATGATCCTCGCATTATCCCTATCCTTGCTCGTTCTTATCTCGGACTGAGAGTTCAGAGGCTTTCGTCGCATCCAAAAGCTCCCTCCCTCACGGGGCGGCGATGCCTTGGGGAAGACCCTTTCCAGTTCCTCAAGGTGATAGGTAGACAAGTAACTATTGCTCACCAGCACTTCGAAATCCGAGTTACAGGTCAGGAATGCTTGTAACAGGTATTGCTCTGTCCAAAAGCGCCGCCGCTCGGTGACCCAAACTTGCGGATAATCGAACGGAAGGAAAATGTCGTGAATATGAACAATGACTCCCGGTTTCAGGCGAGGTAACACCTCGAGAAAGAGATAGTTCACGTCCCCACCGATGCGGACGACGTGCGACGTGTCGATGAACAGGCAGTCATTCTCCTCCAGCCCGGAGAAGTAGGAGAGATCGATGTCTTCCACCTTCTCTGTGAGCAATTCGGCCAGGCCATCCACACCTTTTGTCAGGAATTCGGCGGGATAAGGCTCAATGCTGCGCAAGACGGTGCTTCCGTTCTTCCGTGCGGCCAGGGCAAGAAGCAGCGTTGAGTAACCACCGCCTACTTCAATGATCTGCTGCGGCCTGAAGTGACGGATCAGGCAATAGGCTACCAGAGGATCGAGGTTCTCGAAGCGGCCGTTTCTAAGATAGAAATCGTTCCCAGGTTGGGCCGACTCCACTGGAAGGCGGTCACACTCCTCCTGGAATTGAGGGAATATCTCTCTCAACAAATGGAGCTGCATCTTCTCGTTCATGTCGATGCCAACCAGCTCGTGTGCTTGGGTCCAGAGCTCATCCTTGAGCGTCCGCGAATCAGGAATCGGTTCGTAAAAGTGGACCGGGGTCACGTGAAAGCCCCTGCTCTCCCACCGTTGAAACCATGCCGGAAATTCCGGTCGGCGCAGGCAACTGGGCAGGACGCCAGCGATGAATTCCGACAGCCCGTCGGTGAAGCCACGGCCTTCGGGGGCGTCTTTCACGCGCTCCAGCAGCTTCGTCCAGGGAATGTCAGGCACTTGGACGACCACTTCGTCGAGCAACTGGCGCTCTGTTCCCGCATAGAGGCGAAAAAGATAATTTACCCCAGCCGAGAGGTTGGCGACCGCAAAGGACCCACTTCCTCCCCGACAAATGACCATCTCCTTACAACCCTCGTCGACCATGCAAATCTCGGCGGTCGCTGGCGTGGCAATTTCCCATTCCAAGACAGCCCGGCCTTCCAGCGAGTCGAGCTGAACACTTAGAGTTCCGGATACCTTTCTTTGGACCGCGACTTCGTCGAGTAACCGACGCTGCTTGGCGAGAGCATAGAGACGAAAGGAATAGCTCCGGCCAGCCGGAATCCAGGTCACCTCCCGGGATCCGACCTTTCCCCGCGCCAGCAGTTTCTCGGGCGCCCCATCCTCCGCGACGTAAACCTCTGCCTCGTTCGCGTTGGTTTCCCAGCGCAAGGTGAGCGGAACGCTCGCATCGGAAGGGAGCGGGTTGGGTTGCGCCGTGATCTTCCCCAAAGTTACCGTCGGCGAGTCGGACCCCGATAGGCCCGTTTCACTGTGGTTCATGTTCGGCAATCTCGCACCAATGTGGCCGACGTCACCAGTCTGCGCGCTAGCCGGCCTGCTCGGAGGGAGTCCGCAGTGTCATCCTGGTGGCCAATGCAACACATTCCCGGCGGTTCAGATGACTGGGTGACCGTCTGGAGGAAAATTGCATTCCTTTGGGCGGACCTCCGGTTAACATGGCTAAAAATGAGCACGCGCGTTTTCTTGATCCGGCATGGGGCGACGGTGTTGACGGCAGAGGATCGTTTCGCCGGGGCAACGGATGTAAAGCTTGTCCAATGAAGGCCGCGAACAGGCCCGACGCCTCGCTCAACGTCTGAGCACGGAAAAGGTGGCCGCGGTTTATGCCTCCCCATTAGGCCGGACGGTCGAGACGGCGAGCATCATCGCCCAGCCCCATGGACTGGAGGTTGTCAGGCGAGATGGCTTGCGCGAAATCTCGCATGGGCGCTGGGAGGAGATGACACGCCGCGAGGTGGAGGCAAAATTTCCCGAGGAAGCGGCCGCCTGGGAGGAAGATCCCTACACTTTTGCCCCGCTCGGCGGGGAGAGCGGGCTGGCGGTAACCGCGCGCGCTCTACCGGTGCTGGTGGAGATCGTCCGCACGCATCGCGACCAGAAGGTGATCATCGTTTCGCACAAGGCGACGATTCGCCTGCTTCTTAGTTCCCTCCTTGGATTTGATCCGCGCCGTTATCGCGACAATCTCGACCAAAGCCCGGCGGCCTTGAACATCGTTGACTTTAAAGACGCGGCGCACGCGCGGCTCACGCTTTTTAATTCGACGTCGCACTATTCCCCGGCCGAACACTCGATTCCTTCGGTGCCGTCGGCACGGCTCTCCAAGTGGTGGGACGAAACGGGAAAATGACGAAGTTCAATTTGAATCTCGTTGCCGCTTCGGCATGAATCCACCTGCGGAGCCCGCCGTGGCGCCTAACGAAAACGGCCAGCTAGCCCGCCAGCTCGGTCTCTTCGGCACCACGATGGCGGTGATGGGCGGCATCATCGGCGCGGGGATTTTCATCAATCCCTACATTGTTGCGGAGCGGGTCCACACTTCGGCGCTGATCCTCGGGGCGTGGATCGCGGGTGGACTGATCGCGCTCGCGGGTGGATTCATTTACGCAGAGCTGGCAGCGAGGCTACCTGTCGTTGGTGGGCAATACGCCTACCTGCGCGAAGCACTTCATCCTGCGGTGGCGTTTATTTACGGCTGGGTGCTGCTGCTCGTCATCCAGACCGGCGGGATGGCGGCGGTGGCGGTGACCTTTGCCCGCTATTTTCTCGAGCTGACGCAATGGCCGTTGAGCGATTGGTTCGTCGCGGCCGCGGCCCTCGCGTTTCTGACCGCGATCAACTGCCTCGGGGTGCGCGCGGGGAGCCGCCTGCAAGCGACGCTTACCCTGATGGCAATCGCGGCGATCGTGTTCTTGGAAGCGGCCAGTTTTTGGCGCGGCGGTCCGTCGCAGATCGCGTGGCGCCCGCTGCTTGATCGCCGCGCATCGATGAATCTCGCGCTCGCCTTCGGCGCGGCCATGACCCCGGTGCTTTTCGCCTACGGCGGCTGGCAGACGACGAGCTTTCTCGGCGGCGAGGTGCGTGATGCGCGGCGCACTCTGCCGCGCGGATTGATCCTCGGCGTGCTTGGCGTGATTGCGGTCTACGTCTCGGTGAACTTCGTTTACCTGCGCGCGCTCGGGGCGGAAGGCCTGGCGCACTCGACCACGCCGGCGTCGTCCGTCATGCGCGGACTGCTCGGGACGCGCGGCGGAGAGTTGATCGCGGCGGGCATCGCCGTCTCGGCTTTCGGATTCCTCGCGCAATCAATCCTGACCGCGCCGCGGGTTTACTTCGCGATGGCGGAAGACGGCGTCTTCTTTCGGGGCGTGGCGCGGGTGCATCCGCGCACGCGCGTTCCGGTGGTCGCGATCGTTTTGCAAGGCTTGTGGGCAATCGTGATCGCACTCGCGGGGACGTATGCGCAGGTGGTGAATTATGTCGTCGCGATGGATTGCATTTTCTTTGGCCTGACGGCGGTCTGTCTCTTCGTCCTGCGACGACGGGCCGGCGCTCCGGCGAGCTACCGCGTGCCGGGACATCCGGTGACGACGCTGCTCTTTATCGCGGCGCAGTGGATGATCGTGGTCAGCACCTTTGCGCACGATCCAAAACGGGCCTGCATTGGGCTCGGCATCGCGCTGGCCGGTTTGCCCGTCTACTTTCTCTGGCGCAGATCAGCTTTGTAGGGCAGGCACTTCGCCTGCCCCGATGCTGAAACCGGGCAACCGAAGCGGTCGCCCTACAAAACGTCGACTGGCGGGTTTACGCTCCCGGTCCATGAACCAGCCAGAGAAGAGAAAACGTTCGCGTTACATGGAATGGGCAAAGACTCGTTCCAGCGCGCCGCTTCAATCTCGCGACCAGCGGCCTAACGAGTGTGCCGATGGCGGAATTTCCGTTGCGAGAAGAGGAGCTGGAGATTACGCGGCGGCGGTTACGGCTACGAACCGTTGCTGGAGCGAATCGCGCGGCACACCGGCGCGCCAGTGGAATGCATCGTGACGGCCGAGGGGACTTCAATGGCAAATCACCTTGCGATGGCTGCGCTTCTCGAGCCGGGCGACGAAGTCCTGATTGAACACCCAACCTATGGACTACTGCTCGACGTCGCCAGCTACCTTGGCGCGCGCATAAAACGAATTGCGCGCACTTTCGAAAACAACTTCGACATCTCGCTGCCGGAAATGGAGCAGACGATCACGCCCGCGACGCGCCTCGTGGTGCTGACCAATCTGCACAATCCAACCGGCGCCCTGATTCCGCTGGAGACAATGCGGACGATCGGCGAAATGGCGCAGCGGGTCGGCGCGCGCGTGCTGGTCGATGAAGTTTATCTCGACATGTTGTTCGATTCCGCGCCGCCGTCCGCTTTTTCGTTAGGCGAAACTTTCGTCGTGACCAGCAGCCTGACGAAGACCTACGGCTTGAGCGGGCTGCGCTGCGGCTGGATCCTGGCAGCGCCGGAGCTGGCCCAGCGCATCTGGCGACTGAACGATCTTTTTGCCGCCACCGCCGCTCATCCAGCCGAGCGGATGTCGGTCATGGCTTTCGATCATCTCGCACAATTTCGTGAGCGAACCCGGGCCTTGCTGACCGCGAATCGCGCACTCCTCGACGCGTTTTTGGATTCGCGGAGTGATCTGGAATGCGTGCGGCCGCCCGCCGGCTCGGTGGTTTTTCCACGTCTGCCTGGCGGCGAACCGGAAGTATTCTTCAAGCTGCTGCGCGAGAAATACGAGACCTCGGTCGTGCCGGGTGAGTTCTTCGAAATGCCGCGCCATTTCCGGATCGGCATCGGCGGTCGAGACGGGAGCTTTGCAAAGCGGCCTCGAAAGATTGGGCGCAGCCTTGGACGCGTTCGGGAAGCGATGACCGGTTGTGTTGCTCTGGTGTCAACTTGGCCAGCTGACGACGAGTTTAGTAGCCTAATTCTGCTTTCCTTTGGGCGGCGGTCGGCAACGGATCCTTTTTCTTCTCGATCGCACCCTGGCCCGACTCTTGAACCCGCCTGGCCTCGGTCGCGTTGAGTTCGATGTCCGGTTGAAACTCCGGCGGAACCTCTTCCCCGGCGTAGATGGCGTGCACCGGACACTCATCTACGCAAGCCATGCAATCGATGCACTCCTCCGGGTGAATGACAAGTTGGCCGTCCAACTCGTAAAAACAGGCCACGGGGCACACCTCCACACAATCGGTGAACTTGCACCCCACACACTTACTCGTAACGACATGTGCCATAAGCGATTCTATTTCTCCAGGTAATGGAAGCAGGCTCGACGATGTCGGGCAGATTGGTCAAGCGACTCTATTGGAAAGCGCCATTTGTGCCAATCTCCGAAAGTCAACGTCAGGGCCCGGTCGACGATCGTTAGGCTAGAACCGTTCTGGGAGCATCTGGTCTCAGTCCGAGATTGCCACGCCGGAAGAAAAGCCGTAGATAGTTTTCTGCGCCGGTTAGCGCACGCAACGGGTCAGCAAGAGCGCGATGAGCTCATAAAGGAAGTCGTGGACAAAGCCAGCACCGAGGAATTCCAAAAACGGCTCGGCCGCGTAGAGGAATTAATTGCGGCGCTCGAGGCTGCGCCCGATGCCACGGTGCGTGAGCAGGTCCGCGAGTTGATCCAGACGTTGCTCGGTCTTCATGGCACCGGACTCGAGCGAATTTTGAGCGTCGTTTACGACTCGGGTGCCGGCGGCTCGACGATGATCGATGAACTCAGTCACGATCAATTGGTTTCTGGTTTGCTCTTGCTCCACGGATTGCATCCGCTCGATCTGGAAACCCGGGTGCGCAATGCGCTCGACGAAGTGAAGCCGCGACTCGGCCTTCACGGCGGCAGCGTGGAATTGCTCGGGCTTAGCCCGGAAGGTCGGGTGCAATTGAAGCTGCAGGGAAATTGTCACGAATGCCCTTCTTCCCGTCTCACTTTACGATTTTCGATCGAGGAAGCGCTCTATGCCGCGGCTCCGGATCTCGCCGGGCTCGACGTCGAGGGTCTCCCGGAGGAGCAGCCGAAAGACTCCGGCAATGGTCCGGCTCCGGTTCCGAAATTTACTGACTGTCCGCTCCCAATTGGGAACGGACAAACAGCAGCGACAGGAGGAAACATATGAACAAACCACCGCAACCAGTCCATATACCGGGCACCGTGAAGGGCGAGGAACTCGCTCTCGACAATAAGGAAGCCGGGCGCGGCGAAGGCGGGAAAAGTTACACGACCGCGCGGGATGCGACCGGAATCAATCCGGAAGCACGGGCACCGATTCATCCCGACATGCCGAATTTGCAGCCCTCGTAGGTTGCGGAGAACCGGAGCGCGACGCCGGGCGGCTCTCAGTGCGTGTGTCGTTTTTGGACGACCGCGTGCTCCGTCCTATCTTTGAACGATGAGGTCTTCCTCCTTTGCGACTCTGCGCCGTTTCGCGGGAGCGCCGAGAAACGAGGGCGCGGCGCCCGCCACCGGAGGTGGAGCATTGCGAGCTTTGCAGCATACGGCTCGCACCGACACATCGGCATCTGCTCGAGATGGCGACGCGGCGGATTGTTTGCTCGTGCGACCCGTGTGCGCTGCGCTTCGAGAATGTCATCGAAGGGAAATTCAAACTCATTCCGCGCGATGTGCGCGCCGCTTCCGGATTTCCAGATGAGCGAAGCGGAGTGGGAAGAGCTCTCGCTGCCGATCAGTCTGGCGTTCTTTTTTTACGACACGCCTAACAAGAAGATGGCCGCTTATTATCCGAGCCCGGCCGGCGCGACCGAATCGCTCCTCCCGCTGACCGCATGGGAAGCGCTGGTCGTGGCGAATCCGGTCCTGCGCGAGATGCGACCGGATGTGGAAACGCTGCTCGTTAATCGCGCGCGCGAGACGCGCGAATATTTCCTCGCGCCGATCGATATTTGTTTCGAACTCGTCGGGTTGATTCGCATTCACTGGCGCGGTTTCTCCGGCGGCGAAGAAGTGTGGCGGGAGATCGACGGGTTTTTCGACCGACTAAGGGGTGAGGCATGACGTCATCGCGAGCGAAGCGCAGACGAGTGAGAGATCCCGAGGCGTCACCCTTCACCCAATGCAGCGGAATTCCTCGATTGGGTTCGGAAGACAGGGCTGACGATGCCTGATCTCGATTTCAAAATCCTGGGGGTCGAGGCGGCAAATTACGGCATCGCCCCGCTCCTCCATTTCAAACTCGAGATCACCAACCAGCCGGCGGAGGAAACGGTCCAGAGCGTCATGTTGCAGGCGCAGATCCAGATTCATCCGACGCAACGCGCCTACCAAGCCGGAGGAGAAGGAAAAGTTGAGGCGAACTTTTCGGGACGCCCGATCGCTGGGGCCAAACGTTGCGCGCCCGTTTGTGGACGCATGCCAACGTGAACGTGCGGCAGTTCTCCGGAAAGACGGAAGCGATCTTGTCGGTGCCATGCACGTTCGATTTGAATGTCTCGGCGACGAAATATTTCTACGCGCTCGAGGACGGCGAGGCACCGCTTCTTTTTCTCTTTAGCGGCACGATTTTTTACCAGGGCGCCGATGAGCGACTGCAAATCCAGCAGGTTTCCTGGAACAAGGAGTGCACCTATCGAATGCCAATCGGCGTCTGGAAAGAGATGATGGATCACCATTATCCGAACACGGCGTGGCTCTCGCTCGAGCGCGACTTGTTCGAGCGGCTCTATGCCTTTCGTCGGCGGGAAGGATTGGCGACGTGGGAGGCGGCGATCGAGCGCTGCTGCCTCCGCCAACGAATCGAATCGAAGCTGGCGAACGCCAAGCTCCGGAACAAGTCGAGTCGCATGACTCGCCACCATGAACACCGCACTCGTCGAGAAGGTGGTGCAACGCGGTTCTCTACGAGGGCTACATTCTTTATCCGTATCGGGCGTCATCGAGGAAGAATCGCGAGCGATTTACCTTCGGCCGCGTCTATCCCGAGGACTACAGCGTCGCGCAACATGGCGCCGAGCCGTGCCTGATGCAGACCGAATGTCTGGTGCGGAACGAGTCGAAGGACGCGGTCGTCACGATCAGCGTCCGCTTCCTTCATCCGATGGCGCGCGAAGTGGGAATTCTGCCCGCACCCATCGCTGAAATGCCCGCGAACGGTCTGCCGGATTTCGAAGTGGTGCCGGATTTTCGGGTCGGCGAACAGCTTTACCAGACCTGGCAGGAGGTGGTGGAGCAGAAGGTGGAAGTGCCGGCCTTTCCGTTGCGCGGAGCGTGGCAGACGACGCACGAGTTCGAGTTCCCGTCGTCGCGCGCGGTCGAACCGATTCGGGGGGACGACGGCAAAATCAACGCCGTTCTGGTGCGTCGGCAGGATGCCGTGCGCGGTGTGATCGAAATCGTCGCGCAACCAATCGACGACGTCGTTTTCAAAGTCGCCGTGCGCATCTTGAATCGCACACCGGTCCCGCCTAACGAATTGGAAAATCAAGGCGCGATCATCATGCGCACCTTCACTTCGACGCATACCATCCTCCAGACCCAGGGCGGCGAATGGCTTTCGCTGACTGATCCGCCCGCCGCCTATGCGGATGCGACCGCGGCCTGCAAAAATATCCACACCTGGCCGGTGCTCGTTGGCGATCCAACGAAGAACGAGCGCGATGCGATGCTTTCGTCGCCCATCATCTTGTACGATTACCCGCAGATCGCTCCGGAGAGCCCGGGCGATCTATTCGATGGCCTCGAGATCGACGAGATTCTCACCCTGCGCGTGATGGCGATGAGCGACGCGGAAAAGATTGAAATGCGACAGGTCGACGAACAAGCGAGAAAAATCCTCGAACGCACGGAAAACATGTCGAGCGATCACTTGCTCAAGATGCACGGCGTGATGCGCAGCGTGCGTTCGTCGAACGAAGATTTTTTCAATCCGAGCACGCGTTTGGAAAGCGCGATGGTCGGCGGCGTACAGGTGAAAGCGGGCGATCGTGTCCGCATTCGCCCGAAGAAACGCGCGGATGTCATGGACATGGCGCTCGATGGAAAAATTGCCATGATCGAAGCCGTCGAGCAGGACGTCGAAGGCGGTGTCCAGCTCGCCTTCGTGCTGGATGAGGATCCCGGCCGCGACCTCGGCATGATGCGCCAGCCGGGCCATCGGTTTTTTTATGCAACCGATGAAGTCGAACCGGTAAAGAAAGGCGAATGAAACGAATTCTCGTCGCTGGAATCGGAAATATTTTTTTTGGCGACGACGCGTTTGGTTGCGAAGTCGCGAACCAGATGGCGCGGCGGCCGCTGCCCGAAGGAGTCCGCGTAACTGACTTCGGCATTCGGAGTTACGATCTGGCTTACGCGATCATGGATAACTATGACGCGACCATCCTGGTCGATGCGACGCCGCAAGGCGCCGAGCCCGGGACGATTTGCGTGATCGAGCCTGATCTAAAAAAGCTGGACGAACTTCCGGATGAGGCCGTTAATGCTCATGGCATGAATCCGGTTCGCGTCCTGCAACTGGTCCGCTCGCTCGGCGGCAATGCAGGATTCCTGCGGGTGGTGGGCTGTGAGCCGGCCGTCCTCGAGGTCGAAGATGGCGCGATGGGATTAAGCGAAAAAGTTAAGGCCGCGGTCGCGCCGGCAATCGAAATAATCGAGGGGCTCATTCGCGAGATTTTGCAGGAAAGCGGGAAGCACGATTGCCGCGGGATAGTCATCAACTTGAAACCATGATCTTGGGATAAACGAATGAAAGAAGAGGCACCTATGAATACGGCAGAAGTTTGTTGGTTAGTATTGTTAGGGGGAATTGTGGTCGTCGCCGTCGTTACCTTCCTCTCGGTGATTCCGGAGATGCGGCGCTATTGTCGGCTGCGCAGCATGTGAGCCTGTTTTCCTTGGCACAATTTTCATCGTCTTTTCGTCGGTATGTGAGTTAACAAATCAGAATAGCGGCGCGGCCGACTGAACCAGAGCCGCGCCGCGAGCAGGAGGAATACCCTATGGTAGCAACGAACGAACCCTTCAAGCATCGGGAGTCGGCCGTGAAAGAAATCCACGTCATCTGGATGACCACGGGATTGGGTTGTGACGGTGATTCCGTCTCGATCACGGCGGCAACGCAGCCCAGCATCGAGGACCTGGTCATGGGCAATATTCCCGGGCTGCCGAAAGTGCACGTGCACAATCCGGTAATCGCCTACGAAGTCGGCGACGAGTTCATGAAATACTGGTTCGATGCCGCTGAAGGGAAGCTCGATCCATTCGTGCTCGTGATGGAAGGCTCCGTTCCGAACGAGAAGATCAAGAAGGAAGGTTATTGGGCGGCTCTCGGCACGGATCCGGATACGGGTCAGCCGATTACCACGAACGAGTGGATTGACCGTCTCGCACCAAAGGCGCTGGGCATCGTCGCTTGCGGCACCTGCGCCACCTACGGCGGCATCCACGCGATGGAAGGCAACCCGACGGGCGCGATGGGCCTGGCCGATTATCTCGGCTGGGGTTGGCGTTCGAAAGCCGGGCTGCCGATCGTGAATGTGCCGGGTTGCCCGGTTCAGCCCGACAACATGATGGAGACGTTGCTCTATCTTCTCTATCAGGTCGCGGGTCTCGCCCCGCTCATTCCGCTCGACGAACAGCTGCGGCCGACCTGGCTCTTCGGCAAGACGGTGCACGAAGGCTGCGATCGCGCCGGTTATTACGAACAGGGCGATTTCGCCCATGAGTATGGCTCACCGAAGTGCCTCGTGAAGATCGGCTGCTGGGGCCCGGTCGTGAACTGCAACGTGACCAAGCGCGGCTGGATGGCCGGCATTGGCGGTTGCCCTAACGTCGGCGGGATCTGCATCGGCTGCACGATGCCGGGATTCCCCGACAAGTTCATGCCTTTCATGGATGCGCCTCCGGGTGCCGCGCTTGTCGACCAAGGTGGTGGGCATGTGGGGTGGCGTGCTGCGCAAACTGCGCGTCGATCACCAACACGACCGTCAACAAGGAACCGAAATGGCGTCATCCGCGCGCGGAACTCACAACGGGCTACGAGCCAAGAAATTACGCGCGCAACTAAATGGAACTTCGAAATCGCTAACTCAACTGGAACACTAAAATGCCTGACATTCTAACCGCACCAGCCACCAAGTCCTCCGCGCCATCCGGAAACATCGTCGAGATGTCGTGGGACCCGATCACACGCATCGTCGGCAGCCTCGGCATCTACACCAAGATCGATTTCGACTCGAAGAAGGTGATCGAGTGTCACAGCACGTCGTCGATCTTCCGCGGCTACAGCATCTTCATGCAGAACAAGGATCCGCGTGATGCCCACTTCATCACCAGTCGCATCTGCGGCATCTGTGGTGACAACCACGCGACCTGTTCGGTCTATGCGCAAAACATGGCTTACGGCGTGAAGCCGCCGGCGCTCGCCGAGTGGATCGTCAACCTCGGCGAAGCCGCCGAATACATGTTCGATCACAACATTTTCCAGGACAACCTCGTCGGCGTCGACTTCTGCGAAATGATGGTGAAGGAGACGAACCCGAGCGTCTGGGAAAAAGCGCAGCGCACGCCGGCGCCGCATGCGGCTGACCACGGTTATCGCACGATCGCCGACATCATGACGGCGCTCAATCCGTTCTCGGGCGAGTTCTATCGCGAGACGTTGCACGTTAGCCGCTACACGCGCGAGATGTTTTGCCTGATGGAAGGACGCCACGTCCATCCATCGACACTCTATCCCGGCGGTGTCGGCACCGTTCCATCGATTCAGATCTTCACCGATTACACCGTGCGGTTGATGCGCTACATCGAGTTCATGAAGAAATGCGTGCCGCTGCACGATGATCTCTTCGACTTCTTCTACGAAGCGCTCCCCGGTTACGAGGAGGTCGGCCGTCGGCGCATCCTCCTCGCCTGCTGGGGATCGTTCCAGGATCCGGACGTCTGCGACTACAACTACCGGACGATGGAGAACTGGGGCAACGCCATGTTCGTGACGCCCGGCATGGTGATCGACGGCGAACTGGTCACGACCAACCTCGTCGATATCAACCTCGGCATTCGCATCCTGCTCGGGTCGTCCTACTACGACGATTGGGATAACTCCGAGACGTTTGTCAAAAACGATCCGTTAGGCAATCCGGTCGACAAGAAGCATCCGTGGAACCAAACCACAATTCCAAAACCGCAGCGGCGCGATTTCGGCGGCAACTACACCTGGGTGATGTCGCCGCGCTGGCTCGACAAACGGACCGGCGACCATCTCGCGATGGACACCGGCGGCGGCCCCATCGCCCGCCTCTGGGCGACAGCGCTCGCCAAGCTGGTCAACATCGGCTACGTCGAATCGACCGGCCAAAGCGTCAAGATCCGCCTCCCGAAGACCGCGCTGAAAGGCGAAGTCGAGTTCGAATGGAAAATTCCGAAATGGAGCAACGCGATCGAACGCGACCGTGCCCGCACCTACTTCCAGGCGTACGCGGCAGGTTGCGCGCTCCATTTCCTCGAAAAAGCGATGAAAGAAGTGCACGCTGGACGGACCGCGACCTTTACGCCCTTCAAAGTTCCGGACGAGGCGATCGGCTGCGGTTTCCACGAAGCGGTTCGCGGTGTCTTGTCGCATCATCTGGTCATCCGCAACGGCAAGATCGCGAACTATCATCCGTATCCGCCGACGCCGTGGAACGCGAACCCGCGCGACATCTACGGCACGCCTGGACCGTACGAAGACGCGGTGCAAAACACGCCGATCTTCGAGGAGAACGGCCCGGACAAATTCAAGGGCATCGATATCATGCGCGCGGTGCGCAGCTTCGATCCTTGTCTGCCGTGCGGTGTGCACATGTATCTCGGCGGCGGCAAGCTGCTGAAACAAATGCACACTCCAACCGCGTTGGCCGGGCTGGCCCGCTGATCATGGCCAGATCAAGGTATGGCGCAGGTGATGCTGGAAGCGTCACCAGACGAGATCTACGACATCGAGCTGGAGCACAGCCTGCTCGAGGCGAACGCTAAGCTGGCGCAAGAGAACCGCGCGCTGCTCGACCAGAGTGGCATCACCGCGATCGACTTCATGGGTGCGATCGGTTCCGGCAAGACCACGCTCATCACCAGGCTGGTCGGCATGCTGAAGGACAAAATCGGCGTCGCTGTTTTCAACGGCGACGCGACCACGAGTAACGACGCCGACGCGATTTCAAAACAAAACGTGCCGGTCGTGCAGATCGCGACCATCAACGGTTGTCATCTCGACGCCAACCTCGTCGGCAAAGGCTTGAAGAAAATCGAGCTCGGGAATCTCAAGATGATTTTCATCGAGAACATCGGGAATCTTATTTGTCCGGCCGAGTTTCCGTTAGGCTCGAAAGCCCGCGTCGTCGTCGTGAGCGTGACCGAAGGACCGTGGATGGTACGGAAACATCCGCACATGTTCCTCGGATCGCAGGTCGTGGTGATCAACAAGATCGATCTCGCCGAGGCCATGGAAGTGAGCGTCGAGCAGTTGATCGACGACGTCCACGCGCTCAAGCCCGACATCAAAGTCATTCCGACCAGTTGCAAAAACGGCACCGGTCTGGACGAGGTCGCAGAAACTTTGCTCGCTGTTTAGTCGCTCCGATCATGCATGAGTTTTCGATCGCGTCCGGGCTGGTCGAAAAGCTCCTCGATTTCGCGGAGCTCGAATCCGGACAAGAAAATCGTCGAGGTGCGTGTAGCGATCGGCGAGTTCACGCAAATCGAAGAGGAGCAGCTTCGCTTTTGTTACGAATCGATCATCACCGAGATGCCGATCGCCGGTTCTCGCCTAACGCTCGAGCCGATCCTGGGCAAAGTCGCCTGTCCGCATTGTTCCTACAGCGGTCCGCCTAAATATTGGGAAGGCGTTTTGCACGGTGCGCCGGTCGCCACGCTGCAATGTCCCAACTGCGGAAAGGCCGCCAAGGCGACCGAAGGCGAGGAGTGCGCCATTCGCTCCATCCGCTATACTCAGCCTAACGAATTAGCCGGCCATCCCGAGGGAAGCGCCACGCGGGCGAGGAGTCCCGTCGAACCAGCTGAACCGTTCTCTTCATCCTTTCGCGACCCATGACGACACTCTTTCCCATTCTGCTTTTCGGATTCTTCCTCGGTATGCGCCACGCGACGGATTCCGATCATGTCGTTGCCGTCACCACCATCGTTAGCCGTCAGCGCAGTATTTGGAGCGCGGTCTGGACCGGAATTTTCTGGGGAATCGGACACAGCCTGACTCTGCTCGTGATTGGTGGAGCTATCATCCTGTTCGGCGTCGTGGTTCCGCAACGTCTTGGGATGAGTCTCGAGTTCTGCGTTGCGCTGATGCTAATCCTGCTCGGTGCGCTCAACTTGCGGGCGACTTTTCGCGCCGTGGAAAATATCAGCGCCGACAACGATCACGACTCCGTCCACCAACACACCCATCAGCATGGCGATTATGTTCACAGCCACACCCACGGGCACGAACGCGCCACCCACGGTCACGCCGAGGAAGCGGTTCCGCCGGCGAAGCTGGATCGCTGGTTTGGCAGCTCGAAATTTTACCAGGCGCTGCGCCCGCTCGTAATCGGCACCGTGCACGGACTGGCCGGTTCGGCGGCGGTCGCGCTTGCTCGTCTTGCCGATCATCCACGATCCGGTTTGGGCGATGGCTTATCTCTTAATTTTTGGTCTCGGCGTCATCGCGGGAATGATGCTGATCACGGCCGCAATCGGCGTTCCGGTTTCCTATTCGACGCGGTTTCAGTTTCTGCATCGACATCTCGGGACGGCGGCGGGCGTTCTCAGTCTTGGCTTCGGGCTGTTCCTCGTTTACCAGATCGGGTTCGTCGACGGTCTTTTCATGAGGTGAAACCGGGGTCAACGACCCCGGCCACAACGATGAGTCGCGAGCGCGTGAGAATTGTCGTTCGCGGCGCCGTCCAAGGCGTCGGGTTTCGACCCTTCGTTTACCGGTTGGCAACGGAACTGGGGCTCAAGTGGCTGGATCGTCAATTCCGCCCAAGGCGTTGTCATTGAAATCGAAGGCGCGTCCGATCGCGTTTTGGGTTTCACGCGCCGATTGAAAGCGGAAAAACCCGCTCGCGCCATCATTCAAAGTTGCGAGTCGTCCCATCTCGACGCGCACGGTTACGAAAAATTCGAAATCCGGGAGAGCACCGATGATGGCGGAAAAAGCGCGCTGATTTTGCCGGACATTGCGACCTGCGACGACTGTCTGCGCGAGATTTTCGATCCGCACGATCGGCGCTTTCGTTACCCCTTCACCAACTGCACCAACTGTGGACCGCGTTTCTCCATCATAGAAGCGCTTCCCTACGATCGTGCCAACACCTCGATGAAAAAGTTCGAGATGTGCGTCGATTGCGCGCGCGAATATTGCGATCCAGCAAACCGGCGTTTCCACGCCGAACCAACCGCGTGCCCACAATGCGGTCCGCAATTGCAGCTTTGGAATCCGTTAGGCGAAAGCGTCAGCCCAGGCTGACGGAGCACTCTTGCGCGCGGCCGATGAGATTCGCGCCGGGAAGATAGTTGCCCTCAAGGGAATCGGCGGTTTCCAGCTCCTCGTCGACGCGCGCAATCGACCAGGCCGTGCAGCGCTTGCGCGAGCGCAAGCATCGCGCAGGAAAAGCCATTCGCCCTCATGTTCCCCTCGCTAACAGCATCCGGGATTGCTGCGAAATCTCGGAATTGGAAGAACAACTGCTTGCCTCGCCGGAGGCTCCGATCGTGTTGCTGGCCCGAAATTGCAGGGCAAGCGCTTTGCTTGCCGAGGCTGAAAGAGCAACCGGCGCGGTCGCCCTACAGCAGCCATTGGTCGCTTCTCTTGCGCCCAGAAATCCAAATCTCGGCGTCATGCTCCCATATTCGCCACTGCATCATTTGCTCTTGCGCGAATTGAATTTTCCGGTCGTGGCGACGAGCGGAAATCTGAGCGAGGAGCCAATCTGCATTGACGAAAACGAGGCCTTGGAGCGTTTACGCGGCATCGCGGATTTCTTTCTCGTGCACGATCGCCCAATCGTCCGGCATGTCGATGATTCCATTGTTCGTGTCATCGCCGGCCGGGAGATGATGCTGCGCCGCGCACGCGGTTACGCTCCGTTACCGATCACATTGAACCGCTCGCAGCCGACGGTTCTCGCGGTCGGAGCGCATTTGAAGAACACGGTCGCGCTAAGCGTGGATCGAAACGTATTCGTTAGTCAGCACATCGGCGATCTCGCAACGAAACAGGCGTACGATGCTTTCACACGTTCAATCGCCGATCTGCCACGCCTTTACGAAGCAAAACCGGAAATTATCGCCCACGATCTTCATCCGGAATATTTGTCGACGAAACACGCTTTGCAGCAGCCGGGAAAACATGCGGCCGTCCAGCATCATTGGGCCCACATCGCTTCCTGCATGGCGGAGAACGAGATCGACCCGCCACTGCTCGGCGTCGCATGGGATGGAACCGGCTACGGCGTCGATGGTACAATCTGGGGCGGCGAATTTTTTCTCGTCGAGGAAGATTCCTGCCGCCGTGCCGCACACTTCCGGACTTTTCGTCTGCCGGGCGGGGATGCCGCGGTGAAGGAACCGCGGCGCAGCGGGCTCGGGTTGCTCCACGAAATCTTGGGCGACGATTTAGGGAATCGAGAGCGACTTGCGCGAGCATTTCACCGGCGCCGAGTTAAGAACGCTGCGCAGCATGTTGACCAGACGGGTGAATTCTCCACTAACCTCAAGCGCCGGCCGACTCTTTGACGCCGTGGCTGCGCTCGCTGGATTGCGCACGCGTTCCACGTTCGAAGGGCAAGCGGCGATGGAGCTCGAATTCGCTGTCGATCCCGCTCTCGAAGAAAGCTACCCGTTCGTCTTACGGGAAGGAAACCCGCTGGTGATCGATTGGGAACCAGCCATTCGCGCGCTCCTGGAGGATCGCTCTCAGAATACCGGAGCCGGCGTGATTGCAGCACGCTTTCATAACATGCTGGCCGACGTTATTCTCGCAGTCGCCCGTCGCTTTGATAAATTCAAAGTCGCCCTCAGCGGCGGATGTTTTCAGAATCGTTATCTGACCGAGCGCGCGATCCACCTGCTCTTGGCGGCCGGCTTTCAGCCCTATTGGCAGCAACGTGTTCCGCCCAACGATGGCGGAATCGCACTCGGCCAGGTTTGGTTGGCGACGAGTCCGATTCGGGAACTCACATGAACCTGGTTTACGGAGAAATCATCGCGGTGTTCTCGGAGGACGGCATGCCGGTGGGAAGGGTGCGGGTTCGCGGAGCGACCCAGAAAATACCGCTCGGGCTCCTGACGGATGCCGTGCGAGGTGATAGAGTCTTGATCTGCGACGGTGTGGCGATCAGTAAGGTCACCGGACCGCGAAAAACGGAGGCGAAACATGTGTCTGGCGATTCCGGGAAGGCTCATTGAGATCAGCACCGACGCGAATGGCGTGCGGATGGGTAGGGCGAACTTCGGCGGAATCGTCAAACAGGTCTGCCTCGAGTACACGCCGGAGGTGGAAACCGGCGATTACGTTCTCGTCCACGTTGGTTTCGCGCTCAGCAAAGTGGACGAGGCGGAAGCGGCCCGCACCTACCAGGCGCTCGAGCGAATGGAGCAATTGACAGAGTTGGAAATCCCGGACGTAGCTGACGATGGCGCCGCCGTGGAAGCGCCGGTTTCGCCAAACGGCAAGCGTCCTCCCCACCTGGCCGATTGCGCGGACAGACCAGCCCCTTCTCGGACGGTATGAAATATCTCGACGAATATCGCGACGAAGCGCTCGCCCAAAAAATTGTCGAAGAAATTCGCCGCATCGTCACCAAGCCGTGGGTGTTGATGGAAGTCTGCGGCGGCCAGACGCATTCGATCGTCAAGTATGGAATCGATCGGCTCTTGCCTAACGAAATCGAGCTGGTGCACGGCCCGGGTTGTCCGGTTTGCGTCACTTCGCTCGAGATGATCGACAAGGCGCTCGCGATCGCGCGCCAGCCCGACGTCATCTTTTGCTCGTTCGGCGACATGCTGCGCGTGCCTGGTTCGAAGGACGATCTGCTCATTTTGAAATCCCGCGGCGCCGATGTGCGCGTCGTCTATTCGCCGATCGATTGCCTGAAGATTTCGCGCGCCAATCCGGAGAAGAAAGTCGTCTTCTTCGCCATCGGTTTCGAAACCACTGCGCCGGCAAACGCCATGGCCGTCTGGCAGGCGCGGCAACAAGGGATCAAGAATTTCTCGGTCCTCGTTTCACACGTCCTCGTCCCGCCGGCGATGGCTTCCATCCTGCAATCACCGCTCAATCGAGTGCAGGGATTTCTCGGACCGGGCCATGTCTGCACGGTCATGGGCTACCGCGAATACGAGCCGATCGCCGCATCGCTACCAGGTGCCGATCGTCATCACCGGCTTCGAACCGATCGATATCTTGGAGGGAACATTGATGACGATTCGGCAACTCGAAGCGGGCAGGGCGGAAGTGGAAAACCAATATCCACGCGTTGTTAGTCGCGACGGCAACCGGGTCGGCGCAGGATTTGGTCAATAAGGTCTTCGAAGTCGGTGACCGGAAGTGGCGCGGCGTCGGTTCGATTCCGAAAAGCGGTTACAAACTGCGCTACGAATTTCGCGAGCACGATGCCGAGCGTCTCTTCGACGTGAAGGAAATCGACACGAAAGAGCCGGAGATTTGCATCAGCGGTCTCGTCCTGCGCGGCGTCAAGAAACCGCACGATTGCCCGGCCTTCGGCACGCTTTGCACGCCGGAGCATCCGTTCGGCGCGACCATGGTTTCAGCCGAGGGCGCGTGCGCGGCCTATTATGCTTACGGTCGCCATCTGCAAAAATCAGTCGCTGCGCTTAACGAAGAGCGAGCCGTCGCAAAATCGAATTAGGCATGAGTGGAACGATCGAGACCGCCACGGATCGGCTGACGGAACCGTTCCGCGAAAAGGTTCTCCGCAAATGCGGTGAGAGCATGGAGATGAAGGAGAAGTTTTTCTCCACCTATGCTGATTCGCTCGAGCGAGATGTCACGCGCCCTGGCGGAGCGCTTCGACCATGGCGGGCGGCTTTTTGTGATGGGGAACGGCGGTAGCCTCTGCGACGCCCTCCACATCGCGGTCGAGTTCAATCACCCGATCATCGAAAAGCGCGTCGCCTTTCCCGCCATTCCGCTCATGACCGACATTGCGACCATGACCGCGATCAGCAACGACCTTGATTTCACTCGCGTTTACGTCAATCAACTGCGGTTGCAGGCCTCGCCTGACGACATCGCGATGGTCTTCAGCACGAGCGGCAAGTCGCCCAATCTCATCTATGCGTTGGAGGCGGCACGGGAGAAGAAAATGATGACCGTCGCCTTTTCGGGGAAGGATGGCGGACGCTTTCCCGAGGTTTCAGATTACTGCTTCGTCGTTCCTTCCTACAGTATTCACCGAATTCAGGAAGTGCATGCGACCGCCGTGCATATCATTTGGGATTTGGTGCACATCGCGTTAGGGGCAGAGGATGTCACCTAGCGACCCGTCGTCCGCGAGCCGCTCTGATCAGGCCGTCGTGGAGCCGAATCTACTGACCGCGAGTTGTCCGCTGCCGATCACAGACTACAAGGAGATCGTCCTCGCTCACGGGAGCGGCGGAAAACTGAGTCACCAGTTGGTTCGCAAAGATCATCGTGCCGCAGTTCGCCAACGATCTGCTCGCGCCGATGCATGACGGTGCCATCTTTTCGTTAGGCGAAGGACGCGTCGCTTTCAGCACCGATTCTTACGTGGTTAGTCCGATCTTTTTTCCGGGCGGTGACATCGGCAAACTCGCGGTCCACGGCACGGTGAACGATCTCGCGATGTGCGGGGCGCGTCCGCTGTATCTCTCGGTTGGTTTCATCCTCGAGGAAGGGACGCCGATGGAGGATTTCTGGCGAATCGTGCAATCGATGCGCGCCGCGGCGGATGAAGCAGGGGTCCAGCTTGTCACGGGCGATACCAAAGTGGTCGATCGTGGCAAGGCCGATAGGATTTTCATTAATACGGCGGGCGTCGGGCTGGTGCCGGAGGGTGTGAACATTCATCCGGCGCGCGCGCGGTCGGGTGACAAGGTCATCATTAGTGGACCGATTGCGGTGCATGGCATCGCCATCATGTCGGTTCGCGAAGGGTTGGAATTTGAGACGGAGATCGCCAGTGATACGGCAGCGCTCAATGGCCTGGTCCGTGACCTCCTGAGTGCCTGCGACGACGTGCACGTCTTGCGCGATCCGACCCGCGGCGGCGTGACGAGCGCGGTGACGGAGATCGCCCAGTCCGCCGGTGTCGGCGTCGTCCTGAACGAATCGTCGATCCCGATCAGCGAAGAAGTCAAAGGCGCATGCGAGATTCTTGGGCTCGATCCGCTGTATGTTGCAAACGAAGGCAAGCTGATCGCAATCGTTGCGCCCGAAGAGGCGGACGCCGCACTCGCAACGATGCGAAGGCATCCGTTAGGCAAAGGAGCGGCGATGATCGGGGAAATCACGACCGAACATCCCGGCTTCGTCGTCATGACGACCCGCGTGGGCGGGACACGGGTCGTGGACATGCTCTCGGGCGAGCAGTTGCCCCGCATCTGCTAAAGGCCTGCGCCGACACTCTGGCGCGACGCACGCGGGTTGCCGCGCCCTCCTTGCGCTCTCGAAAGAAGGCGGAGCCGCGAATGTGTATGGTATCCAGTGATGAGACGGGTCTTTGGGTTGGAAACAGAGTATGGGATCACGCTCGATAAGGCAGAGTCGGTCGACGTGGTGGCGGAATCGATTGAGCTCGTGCGCGGCTATACGGAACACGGCGCGCATATGAAATGGGATTACGATCTGGAAGATCCGCATCGCGACGCACGCGGGTTCCGCGCCACGGAATTGCTCCAGGACGCTGATGAATCGGCTTACTTTGAAATCGATCGCAATCGGCCGCTGAGTTTTGAGGAAATCAAGAGCGACCTGGTCCTGAGCAACGGCGCGCGCTTCTACAACGACCATGCTCACCCGGAATATTCCACCCCGGAATGCACGACTTTGCGCGACCTGGTTGCACAGGAGAAAGCCGGGGAACGCATCCTGGCGGAGTGCGCGCGACGTCGCAATCTGAAGTTGCCTAACGATCAAGCGGTGCGGCTCTACAAGAACAACACCGATTTTTCAGGACACAGTTATGGTTGCCACGACAACTACCTGATGCGGCGAGATGTGCCGTGGGACCGGATCGTCGCCGGGGTCCTCCCGTTTCTGGTCACCCGACAGATTTTCGCCGGCGCGGGCAAGATGGGCATCGAGGCGGAGAGCGCAGCGGGGCAGCCGGGAATTTACCAGATTTCGCAGCGCGCCGATTTCTTTTCCGTGGTGGTGAGCATCGATACCATGAACCGGCGGCCGCTCGTCAATACGCGCGACGAACCGCATGCCGACTCCAGCCAATACCGGCGTTTCCACGTCATCCTGGGCGACGCAAATATGAGTGAATGGGCCACGGCCTTGAAAATCGGCACGACAGCCGCTCGTGCTCGACCTGATCGAGCGCGGCGCGGCGCCTCAGCTCGAGATTGCGCAACCCATCGACGCCACCAAGTCGATCAGCCGAGATCAGACTTATGACTGGATCATAGAGCTAACTGACGGGCGCAAGATTTCGGCGATCGATGTGCAACGAATTTACCTGGCGGCAGCGATGAAGGCAGCAACGCAGGAGCACGATGGCGAAGTCGCATGGCTCCTGCGGGAATGGGAAGCGGTGCTCAACGATCTGGATCGAGATGTTCGGCTGTGCCGCGACCGGGTTGATTGGGTGGCCAAGAAGCAGTTGCTCGAGGCACTGCTTAACGAAGAGCAGTTATCCTGGACGGATCCATGGTTGCAATCGATCGACCTGGAATATCACAACATCGCGCCTGAGGCGGGTCTCTATTATGAATTGCTCGGCCAGGGCACGATGCGCCGCTTTGTAGCAGAAGCAGCGATCAAGCACGCCATCTTCGCCCCCCCGGAGGACACCCGAGCTTACTTCCGGGGACGATCAGTGGCGCGATTTAACTCCGAGATCAAATCCATCCAGTGGGATGAGATTGTCTTTGCCAATGGGGCAAGCCCGCAACGGGTGCAGCTGGCCCAGCCAAATGATAATCCGCGGCTCGCGGCGCTAAACAAAGCAGCGCGCGAAGCCGCGGATTATCGACAGTTTATCCGCGCAGTGGCCGCGCTCTAAATCGCTGGCCAGTCTTCGCGAAGGGTGGCTTTGGTAAATTGGCCCTAGCCTTTGCGGCGGGCGGCCCAACGGGCCTTCATCATTTGCGAGAGCTTCCTGCGGCCGGCCGGTGTAATCCCGCCTTTTTTGCGGGACTTCTTACGGCTCGACGCCTTTGCGCTCGGCGCCGCGCTGGCAGCGGCCTTGGCCCGAGCCCAACGAGCCCGCGCCGCAGCAGCGATGCGTTCACGACCGGCGGCAGAAAGACCGCCCCGGCGTTTACGCGCAGCCCGCCTGACGGTGGGCATCGCTAAGCTGGCAGCACTGCTCGGAGCACTTGAGCCGCCTAAGAGACTTGCGAGTCGACTTCGCAGTTGGTCGATTTGTTTCCTTACCGCCACTGCTTCTTCCAGTTGTTTAACAGATACTTCCATGGCGCAGTTATAAGCGATGCTGGAGATTGAGCAAGTAATGTTTTGCTCTAACTTCAAAAATGATCGGTAGTCCGATACCCCCATGAGCTGCGCTCCGTGAGATTAACTAACGTGCTAAAGAAAAATGTCCGCGCTACGCCCAGGCGATGAGCCGTAATTCATGCGCCTGGAGTAAATGCGGGTAAGTCGGAATAACACGCACGTTGAAACCATAGGTGCCGCTTTCCGTCGCGGGAATGAAGCCTTCGTAGATGTAATCACCGTCGCCGCCGACTCGACGCCCTTCTCCCAGGATCGTGACAGTTGGATTGCGCAATGTATCGTTTTCAGCTTCCCCGTGGTAAGCCTCCACTCGCACATGCTTCGGATCCAGCGGCCCGAGATGGACACGCGCGGCCACCTGCAGCGAATCGCCGACATGAATATTCTGTCGGTCCTTGTTACCGATCTGCACATCGGAAATGCGCACCTGCGGCCAGTCTTTCCTCATTTGCGCCTTCCACTGACTTAGGACAGTGGCGGCGCGCCAGCCGTCGCGGGAAAACTCATGGTGCGCCTTGGCCGCGGGGACATAGAGGCGTTCGGTATATTCCTCGACCATCCGATGAGTGTTAAAAACCGGCGTGACGCTGCGGATCGACTCACGCATCAACTGCAACCAGGCGAGCGGAAGTTTCCCGTCCGGTTTGGCGTAATAGAGTGGGATAATCTGGTTCTCGAGGAGCTGGTAAAGACTGGCGGCGTCTACCTCATTCTGGAATTCGCCGTCCCCGCCTTCGATCTCGGCGCCGATCGCCCAGCCATTCTTGCCGTTATAGCCTTCACACCACCAGCCATCGAGCACGCTGAGGTTGAGGCCGCCGTTTGGCGGAAGTTTCATGCCGCTCGTGCCACTGGCTTCGAGGGGACGCAGCGGGTTGTTCAACCACAGATCCACTCCCTGGACCAGACGACGCGCAATGTAAGTGTCATAATCCTCGACAAAGACGATACGGTTATGGAACCCCGTTTCGTGGCTCACCTTGTAGACCTGTTGAATGAGCGCCTTGCCGCCTTCGTCGCGCGGGTGCGATTTGCCGGCGAAGATGAATTGCACCGGCCGCGCCAGGTCGTTCAGCATGCGCAACAACCGGTCCGGGTCACTAAAAAGAAGCGCGCCGCGCTTGTAAGTCGCGAAGCGCCGCGCGAAACCGATCGTTAGGATCTCCGGGTCGAGGATGGAATTAACCGAGCGGATCGATTCCGGTGATTCGCCGATGCGCTCGCGTCGGGCCCGCACGCGATCACGCACGAAATCCACCAGGCGAAGCTTGAGTCTCTGATGGGTTTCCCAGAGCTCCGCATCGGGGATCTCAATCACGCCGCGCCAAAAATCGGGCTCTGTCAGGTGGTCTTCCCACGCTCCGAGATACTTTGTATAGAGAGCGGAGAATTCCGGTGCCATCCAGGTCTTGGTATGGATGCCATTGGTAATGCTGGTGATCGGCACTTCATGGATCGGCACGCCCGCCCAAACATCCTGCCAGAGGGACTGACTCACCTGGCCGTGAAGCCTGCTGACACCATTGGCGTGCCGGCTCATGCGCAAAGCCAGAATTGTCATACTAAAGCTCGCCGCCGGATCAGTCGTCGTCTGGCCAAAACGAAACAGTTCGTCGAACGGAATCTGGAGTTGCGACGCGAAATCGGTGAAATACCGCACCATCATCTCGTGCGGGAAGGAATCATTGCCAGCGGGGACAGGCGTGTGGGTGGTGAAGACGTTCGCCGCGGCCACGACTTGGAGAGCGGAGTAGAAGTCGAGATTGTGCTGCGTGACGTGCAAGCGAATACGTTCGAGCGAAAGAAAGGCGGAGTGTCCTTCGTTCATGTGAAAGACTTCCGCCTCATAGCCGAGGGCGCTCAGTGCCTTTACGCCGCCGATCCCGAGAACGATTTCCTGGCGCATCCGCATCTCGAGATCGCCGCCGTATAACTCGGCCGTGATCAATCGATCTTCCGCTCGGTTCTCTGCAATGTCGGTATCGAGCAAATAAAGATTGATCCGGCCGACGCGCAGCTCCCAGATCTTGGCAAAGACCTCTCGCCCCAGCAGCGAGACGGAGACGAGCAGAATCTGATCGTTGCGCATCACTTCACGGATTGGCAGATGGTGGAAGTTCTGGTTCAGATTGATTGCTTCCTGCCAGCCTTCTTTGTTGATCTGCTGCTTGAAATAGCCGTGGCGATAGAGCAATCCGACCGCGATAAAATTCAGATCCAGATCGCTCGCCGACTTGCAATGATCGCCTGAAAGAATCCCGAGACCGCCGGAGTAATTCGGGATTGACTCATGAAACCCAAATTCCGCCGAGAAATAGGCGATCGGTTTCTTGATCTCACGACCCGCGCCTCGCTTCCCGTAGGTGTCTTTCCGGCCAAGATATTTCTTGTAGGCCCCATAGACCTCCGCGAGGTCGCGCAGGAACACTTCGTCCTTAGCCACCTCGACCAGCCGCGCCTGTCGCGAGAGCTGGAGCATACGGAGCGGATTGTGATTTGTCCGATCCCACAAGTCGGGATCGAGGTGCCGGAAGAGCCGGCGCGCTGATGGCTCCCATGTCCACCAGAGATTGAAAACGATCTCGCGCAGCGTTTCGAGCTGTGTGGGGAGATTCGGAATGACGTTGTAGGTCTGGATATTCGGCATGGCGAAAGAGCGTGCCTTATGCGAGAGGCGAAATTCTGGCAGCAAAATGACCAGCAGCAAGTGTTCCGTTTTAGCGGCCTCCAGTACAAGACCGAGCCGGAGGGGATTAAAAAGGCCCCTCGCGCCGGTTTTCCGAGGTGAGCACAAGGCCAATGGCAACGCCACTGATGAAGCCGCTGAGGTGCGCAGCGAGGCTTACCCGGGGGCTCCAAAGATCAAAGGCCGTTTGAATGGCAACAATGGCGATGATGTTTTGCAGCTGACGGCCGGCCAGCGGCGATTGGCGATGACGCAGGAGCAAACCGGCCGACACACCAATCACGCCCATGATGCAACCTGAAGCGCCCACCAGCAGATCGGGTTTCGTTAGGCCAAGCGACCACAAGAGAACCACGCCAGCACTCGAGCCGATTCCGCTGAGCAGATAGCTGAGAACGAATCTTGTCGCGCCGATCATCCGTTCCAAAGCGGGACCGAGGATGTAGAGGCCGAGAAGGTTGATGCCGAGATGGAGCACACCATAATGCAGAAAGAGCGCGGTGAAGAGGCGCCAGTACTCGTGCCTAACGACAACAGCCGCGGGTTCGAGCCCGCCGAGATTCTGCAGCGTGAGCGCGCTGGTTGAGCCCCCGAGCGCCATTTCCACGCCAAACATTGCGACGTTCAAGAGGATCAAAGCCCAGACTGCGGGCGCGCCCGATAGCCGTCGCCGCGGCGTCGCCTTTCGTGCGCCGGTTGTCTCGGTCACGAGCCGGGCGAGGAGCCTTTCGCCTGTGGTGGAGAGGGGCACCGCCAGGGACATGTGGGCGAGACGCCGATCAATTGAACGCCGCAGGACGGCATCGCGCGTTTCCAGACGCAACCGGTTGAGTCGCTCGCTGGCAGCATCGTCCCGGCCTGTCGCCAGCTCAGCGGTTGCGAGCCAATACTGCTGCTGATCGAACGGGATCCGCCGGAGATCTCCCTCCAGTAGCCTAACGAGCGTGCTCGTCTCTCCGGAAAAAGCCAGAACCGTGGCGAGATTGGAGAGCCACGGCAAGTCGATCGCTAGCCGCGGCTCCCGCGCTTCGGCCCGGGACGCGAGCAGGAGGACGAGATCATCCCGCGCGCCAATTTCACCGAGAGCGCGGAAATAGAGCGCGAGAATGGCGGGATTCGCGGTTACCGCAAGATCGCGCTGGCACCATTGCACCAGGCCGGGCCAATTCTCCGTCAGCGCAAAGGTGAGTGCGGCTGCGTAGCGGCCGGCAGGTGTGATCTCATCCCGTTCAATGGCGAGTTGATCGAGCGCGAGATCGAGGCGGTCGGCGCTCGCTTGCTCGAGACAGCGGAGCAAGGCGGGTCGGTAGGGCGAATCCTCCCACGGATGGAGCGCTCGCCTAATGCCCGCGAGACGTCGCGCGTCGGAGAACCGCCGGGCGAGCAACAGGTCCTCGATTTTTCGTTCCGAGAGCGAGGGAATGAGGAGGAGCAAACACCAAAGAGTCCCGCCGATGAAGCCGGCGATCGCCGGCACGACCAGCCAGGTCCCCAAGCAGCCCGTCAGCACGATGAGCGCAGCAATTCTCCAGCCGTGATTCTGCGGGTTGCGCAGGCGCGCAATGCGCGCGAGCAGGATCAACGGCGAGACGATCGCGATGAAGAGCAGAATATGATTAAGATCGATCAAGGTTTCTCGGAGCCAGGCGGAGAGGAAGTCGGTTACCGGCCGGTGGTTTGTCAAGGGAGCGCGGTTTGCCCCTTTCGGAGCGCGGTTGGATAGGTCATATAAGCTCCATGCGACTTACCATGACCAACTACCTCGACGTCATCTCGTCGTGGTGCTACTGGGCGATTCCGGCCTGGCAGGAACTACAGCAGCGCTACTGCGATTCAGTCGATTTTCGCTGGAAGATCGCGTTGATGGACAAGGCGGCGCTCCCGCCTACTCGGGAACACACGGAATGGTATTACCGCCGCAGCGGGATGTTGATGCGTTCGCCGGTAATGTTGAACGCAAGCTGGGTTGAACCGGGCACCGCAGAATATCTGGCCCCGAACTGCACCGCGGAAGCAGCGCGCGATCTCGGGATCGTTGACGACAGGGTCTGGCTGGCCCTGATCAAAGCCGAGCTACTGGAAGGCAAGAAGACGGGGCGGTGGGAAGTATCGGCGGAAATCGGCGCCCGGGCCGCCGGACTCGACGTCGCCAAGTTAATCGAGCGCGCCAAATTACCAGAGATCGAAGCCCGCGTTCGCCAGAGCACAGCGCAATTTCACGCACTACAGGTGACGCAACGACCGACCTTCGTCATCGATACCCCAATCGGCGATCGCGCGGTTTTTTCCGGCTTCGCCAAAGTCGCGCCGCTGGCGGTGACGATCGATGCGATGCTCGACGATCTTGTTGCATATCGCGCGCACGCGGCCCATTTCGGCAAGCCTCCCGCTTGATTCCGTGGCGCTGAATTCAATGTCAAAGTTGGCTCGCGTCCGATGAGAAACACCTTGCGAGTTCCCTGATGTCGGATACTACTTCCCCTCGGTTCGGGCCATGCCGCGGACCGGTCAACGCGCTCCTCGCAGGCGCGAAGATTTCCGAGTGCGGCGCGCTCCAGAGTGGCGCGACGGGAGATGCGACAATAAGAATGACGGCGTCAGTCTCACTCCCTCGTCGCCGGCCCGGAGATAATCAATTCTGCAACAACAAATTCGTGTAAACGGCCGGATTCGCGCGCGCGAAGTCCGCGTCATCCTCGGCTCGACCAGCGAGCAACTCGGAGTGATGAAATTATCCGAGGCCATCAAGCGGGCCCAGGCCATGGGTCTCGACCTGGTGGAAGTGGCCCCGACCGCCAACCCACCTGTTTGCAAAATCGTCGATTTCGGAAAATTCCGTTACGACATCTCGAAGCAGGAGAAGGACAAGAAAGCGTCAGGAACCAAACTGAAGGAAATCAAATTTCGGGTCAACATCGACGACCATGATTACCTGACGAAAATCCGCCACGGCGAGCAGTTCCTCGACAAGGGCAACAAGGTGCGGGTGCAGTTGCAATTCCGCGGCCGCGAGATGGCACACCAGGAATTTGGGATGCAGCTCATGTACAAAGTACGAGATGACCTTGCAACCATGGCGCAGGTGGAGATGGAGCCGAAGGCCGCTGGCCGCAACATCACCATGACGCTTTCGCCGCTGCCGGCGAACAAGCGCAAGCGCCGCTTCTCGCTCGAAAACGAAGAGATCGAGGAAGACAAGGACGGGAACACTTACGTCGACCGCGCGGGTTGAACCCCGGTCCGCGGTCACGAACTTCAACCGGGTGATCGCGCAAGCGAATGACCTGATGGCGAGTTCGCTAGGCCAGGTGTTTATCCAGCGCGCCGATCCTCCTCGTCTCTGGCCATTTCAGGGCGACCGCCAGCACGATCAGGATTGTCCCTATACCGCCAGCGACGACCGACACGACGGGCCCGAAAATCGCCGCAGTGAGACCCGACTCGAACGCACCGAACTCGTTCGAAGTCCCAATGAAAATGTTGTTCACGGCCGAGACACGACCCCGCATCTCGTCCGGTGTGAGCAGTTGAACGAGGGTTTGCCTAACGACCACGCTGACGCTGTCAAACACGCCGGTTAGGAACAACATCAGGAGCGAGAGCCAGAACCATTGCGAGGCGCCGAAAACAATGGTCGCGACGCCGAATCCGGTCACGCAGCCGAGCAGGGTCCGGCCCGCCTGGCGCATTGGAGGCAGGTAAGCAATCACCACCGCCATGGCAAAGGCACCGATGGCAGGCGCGGCGCGCAACCAACCGAGCCCGATCGGTCCGCAATGCAAAATCTGATCGGCAAAAATTGGGAGGAGGGCGGTGGCACCACCAAGCAGAACCGCAAAAAGATCGAGCGTGATGGTGGCGAGAATCACCTTCTTGCTCAGGACAAAACGGATTCCCGCCGCCAGACTGCTCCACGCACTCCCCGCGACGCGACGGGCCAGTCGAATTTTTTGGATCGGCAGGACGAGGAAGAAAAAGACCAGGGCGCAGGTCGCGTCGAGTGCGTAGATGAAGGGAAAACCCATGCGCACGATCAGAAATCCGCCGACGGCCGGGCCGAGCACGCAGCTGATTTGAAAGATGCTGCTGTTCCAGGTGACGGCATTGGCGAAAGTCTCGCGCGGCACCAGAGTCGGAAAGAAGGAGCTGCGAGCCGCCCAGCCAAAAGTACGGACCGAGGCCGAGACCAGCATGACCAGATATATCAGCGGCAACGAGAGATCGTCGAAGTGAAATGCCGCGTGCCGCTCGAAGACGGTCGCGATCGCACGCAACAGGTCATTGCCCCGGAGCAAGAGCGGCACCCGGGGAATGGCGAGATGATTCCAGGAAATGAGCGCCAGGCAAATCGAGCAAAGCGCGCTCGCGGCTTGCGACAATAGGATAATCGACTTGCGGCTGAAACGGTCCGCAAGATGTCCGGCCGGGAGCGAAAGCGCGACGATTGGGACCGCGGCGACGAGTCCGACCAATCCGAGCGCCGTAGCCGAATGCGTGCGCGCGTAAACTTCCCACTCGATCGCGATCGTCAGCATCTGACGTCCGGCGATCGAGACAAAGTTTCCGAAGGCAAAAAAGACAAAGCCGCGGAAGCGAAAGGCTGCATAGGGGTCGCGCGATGCGGGCGTTATCTCGACCGTCGGCAGAGGCGCGTAGGGTTTTCGCTCGGGCATCGTCGTGCGCGGCCGCGGGTCGGGCGCACGAGATTGTAGAGTCGGGCCGGAGCGCCGCAACCGGCATCCGCGCCATGGGCGCCTTCGCCGAAGCCTCTACAGGAGCACCGTGCTGCGCACCCAGCCGCTGCGATGGTTAGGTGCAAGCGCGGCGCGCGCAGCGCGTTCGGTGCGCATGTTGTGCAGACCCGCTGATTCCTCTTGTTCGGGAGCGCGGGGCGATTCCGGGGGTTCAGGAGCAGCCGGGACTTCCGGCAATTCCTGACGCTCCAGCTTCTCGAAACGCTGGCGCACGTTGGCCGGCAGTTTGGCCCGCTGTTCCTCGGTGTCGATCGGGCCGTCAAAAAGCACTTTCCCCTGCGCGTCTTTTGCAGTCAGCATTTTCTTGCCGTCGATACTCTCCATTTTTAACTCGCCCTGATCATCGGAGAAAGTGATTGTCGCCTTCCCAAGGTCGATCCGTGTCGATTTCGTCAGGCCGTCGTCGGTCGTGACAATGCGCAGTCCGCGCACCGCCTGCTCCGCCTGATCCCGAGCCCGCATCGCCTGGTCCTTGGCCCGCGCAACCGCTTCACGGACTGCGGTCATGTCGGGCGCCTTGAAATCAAACTTCATCTCGTTGTCGTCGTCGAAATTCCAATCCTGTTCAAAACCGAAAGGACCGCGGCCTACCGGGACATCTTTCTTCCCGAGCTTGACGCTGACCTTCATCTCCTTGCCCTTGCGCAGGAGTGTGAGATCGACCGAGGTGCCCTCGGCAAAACTCCGCACCAGCTTCCCGAGCTGGCCCGGATCGACGATCTGCTGGTCGTTCAACATCCGGATGATATCGCTTGGCTGCAGGCCCGCTGCGGCCGCCGGGCCATTCGGCACGACATAATCGACCACCACACCGAAGCCGCGCGCCAGACCCATTTGCTCCGACAACACGCGCGGCACTTCCGACGTCTCAACGCCGAGAAAGGTGACCGGCTCTTTCGGGCCGTTCTCGTGTTCGTGAAAATGTCCCCGCGGCGGAGGAGCCGGCGCGGGAGGCGCCGGAGCGACCGGTGGGACTGACGGGATCGATTGGATCGCAGGGGCAGACTGCACCGCAGTGGGTGATTGGGCAAAGGCGGCCAGCGGAAACAAAGTGGCCAGCGAAGTCGTTAGGATAATTAGTTTTTTCATACGGTTTCTTTGTGTCATTTCATTGAAAGGAGACCGGCGCGAGGACGACCTGCTCCGCCGGATAGGAGACGCGCAGCGACGCCCCGGTCTGCGGGTTGCGCCACTGCATCGTCTCGCGGGTGTTGTAGCGGACCCGCCGGAGCGGGCGCTCCGATTGGTTAGGCGAGAAAACCAGACCTTCGTCATGCTTACGATAGACCACGCGGGTGAGCGCGGAAGGTTGCAGGCCGCTGCCGAGCGGTTCGATCGGAGCCGTTGTATTTTGCGCGACAATCGGCCGTGCCGGCGGCGGTTCGGCGAAAAAGGCCAGCCAGATGAGAACAAGCGCGGAGGCGGTCGTTAGGCCGAGACCGAGCGACCACCAGACATTGTTGCGCATCGCCATCCGCGGAAGGAGACCGGCGGTCGGTGTCGCTTTGGACTGCGCGAGTGCGTGCTCCACGCGGACGAGCAACTCCTTCGGGACCGGCGCAAGGCGCAGTTTCTTGAGCTCTGTTTCCAGTTCAGAAAAATCATTCATGCAGCTGTAAAATTTTCTTGAGCGCGCCGAGCGCGTAGCGGTAGCGCGAGGCGGCGGTGTTTTGCGAGATCTCCAGGACGTTCCCGATCTCGGCGAAGGTGAGCTCGTTCCAGATTTTCAAAATGACGACCTCGCGTTGTTCGTTAGGTAAACGCTCCACCGCGGCGGCAAGCAGTTGCTGGCCTTCGTCCACGGTCGTGAACTGCGGCTCCAGATGGCGCGCGCCATCAAGCGCGACTGCGGCTTCGCGCCGGGCGCGGCGCTGGTCGCTGCGCAGGCGATCGAGTGCAGTCGAGCGGACGGTAGCGTAGAGCAGAGCGCGATTTTCGATCGAATGCTGTCGCCGCCAAAAACGGACAAAAGCTTCCTGCACAATGTCCTCGGCTTCGGCGCGGCAATTCGTCCAGCGCCGGGCAAAAAGAAGCAGCGCCGGCCCGAGCTGTGTGAAGCAGGTTTGCCAATCATCTTCGGGACGCGCGCTCTCCATGAGTTCTTCACGATCTTTTAAGATTGAGACGCCGCCAAATGCAGCTTTTGTCTAGCCAAGTGAAACTTCGCCCTGCCCCGCTGGTCTGATTCTTTTCCTCGTCAGCGCAGCTCCGCTCTTCGCAAAGGATCCGGCGACGACCGGGAACGCCAGGTCCTTTGCCGCAGCGGAGACTGCGTTCGCCCAGGAATCCGAGAAAGGAATTCGCAGCGCGTTTCTCCATGCGCTCGCCGATGACAGCATCGTCTTCCTGCCCGGACCGGCATCGGAGGCTGTTCTGCAATGGCACCCTGTCCTTGCAGCCACCGCCACAAACGGCGATCTCGGTGACACCACCGGTCCTTGGAGTTTCAAGAAGGGCGCCGCGGAAAAGGAACCCACGGATTTCGGTCACTTCGTCTCCATCTGGCGATGGGAAAATGGAAATTACTCTTCGATGTCGGCTCGGATCATCCGCGTCCGGGCCCGCCCAGATCGGAGCTGCAACTGGAGGAAAATCACGCCCCTCACGAATCGCCGGGGTAAATATACTGCGGCGACGCCCGGCGATTATCTCCGGATCTGGCGCAAGGATCGGGCCGGGGAACTGGAAACTGGCGCTTGAGCTTCTGCACCCTCGTTAGGCGGAGAAGGGTCGGCTAGCGATTTGGTTCGCGGGACACCGGATGCAAGATCAGGTCGCCCAGCCAATACGAATCAGCGACAGCTTTTCGGTAGGCGGCGAGCGCTTCGGGCGACGAATTGATGTGCAGATTGCTGTAGCTCTGGTCGAGGTTTTGCCAGCGTTCATGCCAGTAAACCTGCGCTTTAATCCGCGGGCACTTCGTCTTCATGACGGCAAAGGCTTCGCGGATCCACTTCGCCTTGTCGCCGGAATTCGGAAATTCGCCGGTCGCCCATTCCGCAATCATGATCGGCTTTTTTGGATCAAGCTGCGCGATTTCCTGGTAGGGCCAATCGACCAGGTCAAGAAAGTCTGCCCACGGCTCATCGGTAAATTGCTGGCCGTAAACGCTCAGGCCCAGCCAGTCGACGTAGTTGGATCCCGGATAATAGGCGGGCGCAAAATTCCACGTATCCATTGGGAAGGAAAAATTATTCGCTTGGAACATCCACTGGATGTTGCGCGCCCCACGCGCCCGGACGCGATCGACCACATGGCGATAGGCCCGCTTGAAAAGTTCGGGACCCTCCCATTCGTTAGGCGCGACCCGGGATCGGTTTCCCGCCGCCGTAATAAACGCCCGACCAGGGAAACCAGTCGCCATTCATCTCGTCGCCGAAAGAGACGATCAACGGGTGGCCGAACTCGCGCGCCGCGTCGGCCCAGTCATCGATGTAGCGATTCCAAGTGCCGGCAAGAATCGCGTTGAGTCCAAACCGGTCGGGCCCTCTCTTTTGTTCGTAAGGCCGGTCCCAAGGCGACCAGAAAACGAGCGGGAGCGATCCGTGCCGCCAGATCATTTGCAAATTCGCGGAAGGAAAACTTTGCTCTCCCCAATAGCTCGACGAGGCAATGATTGCCTGATGCTTGCCGACCATCTGCTCGAAATCCTCGATCGTCTCGAGCGCGACCGCGTCTTCCGCTTCGCCAAAATCGATGAACGCGCCGGTGTAGGCGCCCACTTTCCGGCAGGACCACTTCGACCGGAGCCTTCGGGTCGGGCGGCGGCTCGACTGTCGCGTGTTTCTCGCAGCCTAACGAAAAGCAACAAAGCACGAACACACCGAAGCGGGCCCTCGCCTAACGACATCCAGCATTGTCATCAAACCCGCACCGGAACGGATGCGGTTCGCTCGAGTTTTCCCCAGCCGACCCACGCGCCCTTGATCGCACGGAGGATCGCTTTCCAGATAACGTAGCTAAGAAGCGGGCGGTAGATCAGACGCATCGGGATGATCCGCCAGGCGTGCAAAATCGATTCGCGCTCCAGCACACAGGCGAGCGTAGCGAGGACTCACGTCCATCGCGACGAAGATGATGACGAATGGTAACACGGCGCGCCAGGCGCCGAATGGGAGCGAAGCGAGAAGGAAAAAGTCGACCATGGGGGTGAGCGCGACGAGCAGGATCTGGAAGAACCAAACACTCGGCAGACTGAACCAACCGAGCGCGCGATAACGCCAGTTGAAGACTTTGTCGCGATGCTTCCAGAGACATTGCAAGGTCCCGTAGGCCCAGCGAAATCGCTGCCGTGCGAGGGTGCGCAATGTCTCAGGCGCTTCGGTCCAGGCGATCGCGTCGGGAGTGTAGGCGATTCGGTTATCGCCCTTGTGCAAAGCCAGGGTGAGATCGGTATCCTCCGCCAGAGTGTCGAGGCTCAGCCCGCCGGCGCGCGCGATCGCCGAACGGCGCAGCGCGCTGATCGCGCCGGGCACGACGGTGATGCAATTCCAGCGATCGTAGGCGCGCCGGTCGAGATTGAAGCCGCAGGTGTATTCGAGCGCCTGGCACCGGGCGATGAAGCTGCGCAGGTTGCCGACTTTGGCGTGACCGGAAACGGCGACGACGCGTTCGTCGCTCATTGGCCGGACAAGCAAACGCAGAGTGTCGCTCTGCACATGCGTGTCAGCATCGAGGAAAACAACGAACTCGTGCTGAACGAGCGACAACCCACGCTGCAAGGCGACCGCTTTGCCGCGGTTGCTTTGCCTAACGAGTCGAACCCGCGCGTCGGCGCCTGAGATTTTCTCGACCTCGGCGGCGGTCTGATCACGCGAGCCGTCGTCCACCACGAGCACTTCGATTGCGCCCGGATGATCGTTAGCCAAAACCGCGCGCAGGCTCGTGGCGATCACTTTCTCCTCATTGAAGGCGGCAATCAAAACGCTGATCGCAGGTCCAAAATCCGCCGGAACGGGAGCCGACCGGCGAAAACGCGCCGCGAGAAAGATCACGACCAGGGTACGAATCACGATCAATGCCGTGGCGACGATCATGAAGGCCCAAAGAAATTCCTCGGTCGCGTGAAAGACACCGAAACCCGCGCTGCTCACCAGGCGGGGAATCCGCTGGCCATTGCCAACCGGCGGCATGACAGCGTCCCGCGAGCTGCCGATCAAGGTGCTGAGCGGAACAATGGTGTCGCCGCGCGTCTCCAACCAATCGATGATTCGCGGTAATGCGGCGACTGTTTGTGAGCGATCACCGCCAGCATCGTGCAGGAGGATGATGCTGCCGTCGTGGCGTTGTTGTTTGATGCGCTGGAGGATGATGTCCGCGCCCGGTCGCGCCCAGTCCTGCGGGTCGATGTTCTCGAGCACGACGAGGTAGTTCAATTCGTTCGCAATGCGCAGCGGTTCGAGGTCGG
The DNA here is from genome assembly GCA_963821615.1 of uncultured Verrucomicrobiae bacterium. Lineage (GTDB taxonomy): Bacteria > Verrucomicrobiota > Verrucomicrobiia > Chthoniobacterales > UBA10450 > Palsa-1392. The sequence goes on from CAWGEN010000014.1 coordinate 408,832, forward strand.
CTAACGACGAGGGGCTGGTGTCAGCGGCATAGGGCGGGCGAAAGAGCGTGGTCGAGCGGCCGGTAATCGTCTCGAGGAGCAATTGCGTGGCGTTCAACTCGAGCCGGATATGTTCCGGCCAGCAGATCGCAAGGTTGGGATGATAGTAGGTGTGGTTGCCGATCTCGTGCCCCTCGGCGACGATGCGCCTAACGAGATCCGGATACTTCTCCGCGTTCACCCCGATGAGGAAGAAGGCGGCTTTGATCCCGTTCGCTTTCAGAATATCGAGTACTTGCGGCGTCCACTCGGGATCCGGCCCGTCATCGAAAGTGAGCGCGACCTGATGTTCGCCGCTGGCGCCCTGGTGATAGAGCGTCGGGAATTCTGGAAAACTGAGGTAGGTGGCGCTGAGGTAGCCATCGGGATCGAGCGTGATTTTGCGCGCACCATCTGACCGCGTCTCGTCCACGTTGACGATTTCACCTTCCCCGACATCCGTGATTGTGTCGGTTCCCTTGAGCGTTTCGAGCAGCGGCCGTGAGGAGTCGTTAGGCCGAAGTTGGCGCGGGAGATTGATCGCGTCCCAGATGGCAGGGTCTTCCGTCCCCAGCCGGTAGACCGCAAAACCGCCCGCGCGTTGATCGCGCAGCGCATGTAATTCGTTCAGGAAACTGACGACATCGAGGAACGAGACGGAATGTTCCTTGTCCGCGTCTTCGTAGTTGAAATCAGAGCCGTGATCGGGCGGTGCGACCACGCCAGTCTCTACTCCCGCGTTGTTCGCCCGGCTCATCGCCTCCGGAAAACTAATCAACTCCGCGCGATGCATGCCGTTCGTCCAATCATACCCGTAGCTGCCGAGCGCGATGATCCACTGCTGCGGGTCGGCGTCGTGCAGAAGCGCGTGCAGCCACGATTCGAACCAGTGCCGGGAGGCGAGCGGGCCGGGCGAATCGACGTCGGAAGTCTCGTCAAAGAGCAGCGCGACGAACCGTCAACGGTTTCCGAGAGAGCGTCGAAATCAATGTAATCGAGGTCCTGTCCCGGCTGCACGCAAAGCCAGAGTTGCCGACCCTCGGCGTGGAGGCGGTCCGCCATTTTGGTGAGCAATTTCGTGATGTCGTCCTGATAGGCCGGATCGACCTGCTCCCAGTCGACCACCACGCCCGCTGCTTTCGCCCCTTGCAAGTGGCTCAACAGCATCTGCAGGAAATGCTCCTGCCGCTCGGGCGGACCGTGCGCAAGATTTTCGACCGCCTCGGGCTGCCAATTGTCGCCAATCTGATTGGTGAGGAGCGGCATCAAGGCGAGGCCCTTGGCCGCGGCAAGTTTCGGAATGCGAATATCAGCGTCGATCTGCAGGCTACCGAGACCGTCAGCGAGTGCGAACCATTCGGGACAGACATGAGTCAGCTGGGCGGCGTGTTGCTCGAGCGATCGGTAGCTGTAGGGATCGCCGTTGATGTAAAAGCCCAGTCGCACTTCGCTACCGGGAAATTTCCGGGGCGATGGCGGCACCGGCGTCCGGGAGGGCGAGGGATGTTTCTGGGCCACGGCCCGCGCAGCGACGAATTTTTCCCAAAGCGGGACGTTAGGCGGAAGCTGGCCGGCCGGATTCCTCGTTTGCAGCGCCTTCAGCTGGCCCTTCAACTGGTGCAAAGTGAAGGGCAGCCGCAATTGCGGGGTGACGAAAAGGGTCTGGACGAAAAAGACCGCGGCGACAAAAGAAATGACTCCGCCAAAAAGAAGTGTCAGGCGCAGGCGTGGCCATCGCCTCCCGGCTGGGTCGGAGAAAACAAAGGCAGTCCGCTCCTTGGGAAAATCAGCGTCCATCAAGCTCCGAGGGCGCATATCCTAGCCCGAGCGCAGGAAATGCCAAAGTCGGATTTTTCAGCTAAGTAGTTTCCGAACATGTCTGAAACGGTAATCATCGACCGCAGAATCCGCATCACCGTTTCGCAAAATTCCCAGGGTAAAGCCCCTCGCCGCCAGACCCTGCGAGACCCGGGCGGTCCTTCGTTAGGCACACCGGCCCGTTGGCGCAGGGCACGAACGGCATTACTCTTAGGACAGACCAAAAGCCCGGTGACTTGTTCAATGACCTCCGGCGAAATGAACTTTTACCCGCACGGCGACGTCAGACAGACCGAACTTTGATGAGACTCACGAAATGAAACGGCCAATCTTTGCTCCACTCCTTGCGGCTCTGGCGTTCGCCTCCTGCGAAACCGCGCACAAAGCGGCAGTTTCAACCTACCGTGTTGTGGCTGCGCCTGTCTCGTATGTGGGACACAAGCTCGGTGTGGATGAGGAAAATCAGCAGACGACCCCAGCTGAAACCGCAGTCCACTCCGACACCGCGGCGAATCCGCCGTCACAGCCTTATCCGAGTCCAGCAGCCTTCGCCGCCTCCTCCGGTGCCAACCCGGCCCCCGGTGGCCACGACCGCGCAACAGCCGCCCGCCCAGCCCAAGCCGCAACCGACCGCTACTCCACGCGTCGTCCAAAGTGAGAAGCCTCCACCCTCGAATTCTCCAACTCCGCCGATGTCCACCGTTTCACAAGACTGCCGATCTACCCTACGCCAAACCGGTTCCCGGCAAGCCCGGCTACGTCTTCAGTCCGTTCGACAAGAACGGCGGCTACGTCGATGTGACCGGATACAGCCCCGGACAGAAGGTAAAGGACCCTTACACAGGCAGGATCTTTCTCGTGCCGTAACACAGCATTCCACACCTCACGAACTCACGGCGCGATTCGCATAAAATCTACCTTGTCATCCCGAGTCGGCGAATCGTGGCGAGGGCCTTGCAATTGCAATTGGCCGCCACCTCTGCGCAAGGAATACGTCGATTACAACTGGGAGGTCCTTTGCCGTCCTGTGCGGCTCAGGATGACAACTGGTCGTTAGGCGTCTCTTCCCGATCCGTTAGGGCGTTTTTCCGAATTTCTCCTCGAGCGCCTTCACCCGCTCAAAAAGTTTCCCGAGCCGTCGCACCCAGGCGAGCTGCTCTTTCGCTTCCTTCAACGGGACCGTAGGTGTCGCCCACCAGGTGCCGCCATGCAGACTTTTCGAGACGCCGCTTTGCGCGCCGATCATCGTCCCGTCATCGATCTCGATGTGACCAATGATTCCCGCCTGACCCCCGATCACCACGCCCGACCCGATTCGCACGCTCCCCGCGATTCCGACCTGCGCGACGATGATCGAGTGCTTCCCGATGACCACGTTGTGTCCAATCTGCACCAGGTTATCGATCTTGACCCCTTCCTGGATCCAGGTTCGCCCAAAGCGTGCCCGATCGATCGTGGTGTTTGCACCGATCTCCACATCGTCATCGATCTGCACGATTCCAATCTGCGGCACTTTCTTGTGCCCGCCCGCGGCCATTTCAAAACCAAAACCGTCGGAGCCGATCACGGTCCCGCTGTGAATGATGACGCGTTCCCCGATCCGAGTGCGTTCGCGAATAGTGACATTGGGATAGATCAAAGAGCCCGCGCCGATCGTCGTCTCGTGCCCGACATAGCTGTGGGCACCGATCCGAGCGCCAGCGCCAATCTCCACCCCAGGTTCAACCACCGCATAGGACCCAATGGAGACATCCTTGCCTAACGATACTCCCGGCGCGACCACGGCGCTCGGATGAATCCCGAGGGCAAAGGAAATCGGTTGCGGCGCAAACCTGAGCACCACCTGCTCAAACGCTTTTGTCGGATTCTCGACCCGGATTTGTCCACCCACGATCTGCTCCGTGAAATCCTGCGGAACAAACGCGGCCGAGGCGCGCGTCTTGCGAAAGGCCGCAAGGTAACGCGGGTTGCCGTAGAACGTGATCTCGCCCGGAGTCGCCTCGGCGAGCGAAGCCGCGCCGCTGATGACCGCCTCCGCGTCACCCGATACTTCGCCGCCGCACATCTCCGCCAGCTCTCGCAGCCTCACATTCACAATGATTGTTCGCCAAAGCGCCCCGTCGTCTCGGCAAACATCGCCTGGACCTGCTTTTCGTTGTTCACATCCGCCTGGATCGCGACGCCGCTGATAGCCCGGGTCGTAGCCGCGACGCGCCCGGCTTTGCCGGCGTCAAAGTAATTGTTGATCACGACTGACGTTGCCGTGGCGTCCAAGGCGAACCCGCAGCCGTCGCCAGTCCCGGATCTGCCTCCGGTAACAGAAGCTTCTTGGTGTTGCAGCGGGCGGCTGGGATCGGCGGACATCGGTTCGAGCGCAGCCATATTTTCGATGCCGGGCAAAGGCAAGGGAATTCAATCGCGCTGGCGGCGAGCGCGGGCACAGATCTAGCTTTTTCAGCCGGGCGGCCGCGGCCGTGACCGCAATGGCAACAGCAACCCTTAATTCCACACCAAAACTGCTCAGAAAATCGCATGAAAACGGTTCGCAAGAACAAAAACCGGCCCCGCTCGAAATCGTTCCGACAACGAATGCGGATTATTTTGAGCTCGTTGCCGGGGCTACGAATGATGCGGTTCGGGATTGGGATGTAACAACCGGAGCGCTCGCCTGGCCCCGCGGCTTGGAAAGCTTGCTCGGTTTCGCGCCCTCCGACGACTGCAAAGAGATCGGCTTTTGGTTTCGGAATATTCATCCCGACGATCTGGCACCCGTCCAGAGTAGTTTACGGGAAGCGTTCAACGGCCTGGCCGAACGCTGGTCGGGCGAATATCGCTTCCGGCGCGCCGACGGCGAATACCTCAACATCCTCGAGCGCGCGCTTATCATCCGCGACGCACACGGGAAGGCGGTGCGCCTGGCCGGGCCGATGATGGACGTCACCACGCGCAAGCAATTGCAAGCGCAGATCTGCCGCTCCCAGCGCATGGAAGCGTTCGGCCAACTGGCCAACGGGGTCGCGCACGATTTTAACAACTTTCTCACCACCATCCTCGGCTACAGCGATCTGCTTTTGTCCGAGAGCTCGGTGAAAGGCCAGGTGGCTGGCCAAATCAAGGAGATTCGCGACGCCGCCGACAGGGCCTCTACCCTAACGAATCAACTGCTCGCTTTCAGCCGGCGCCAGGCGCTCGAGCCGACCGTCTTTGAGGTCAACAGCCTCATCAGCAATCTGGAGGGCTCGATCCTCCGCCTGCTCGGCGACAACATCTCGATCGACTGCCGTCTCCATCAACTGAAGAAGGGCGCTCACGTCAAAGTGGATGCCGGCCAGCTCACCCAGATCATCCTCAATCTCGCGGTCAACGCGCGGGACGCGATGCCGCAAGGCGGCCGCCTGACGATTGCCACATCCACCCTTGAGGTGACACCTGACTCCGAAGTGTCTTGCCTCGGGGCGGACCTTCCTCCCGGCGAATACGTCGTCATCGCTCTGACTGACAACGGCCGCGGAATGAGCGATGAAACCAAGGCGCGCCTATTCGAGCCGTTTTTCACGACCAAGGAAGCGCACCGCAGCGGCCTTGGGTTGGCCACGAGCTATGGCATCGTTAGGCAAAGCGGCGGTCACATCTGCGCCGAGAGTGCGGTGGGCCGGGGCACAACCTTCCGCATTTTCCTGCCGCGCCTCGCTGCGCCTCCGACTGCGACTTACAAAAAACCGGGCCAGCGCAAGAATCTCGCCGGCACGGAAACGGTGCTCGTGCTGGAGGATGAAGTGGGTGTGCGGCATCTCTCCGTCCGCGTCCTGCGCAATCTCGGCTATGAAGTGCTGGAGGCCGCGCATGGCGACGATGCGAAGCGCCTCATCACACAACGCGGTGCAAAGAAGGTTGATCTGCTCCTGACCGATATGGTGATGCCCGAAATCAGCGGCCGCCATTTCGCCAATTGGCTGCATCAAACCAGCCCGCAGACAAAAGTCATTTTCATCTCCGGTTACCTGGAGGAATCGCTCCATCCCCATGATCGGCGTGAACCTGGCATGAGTTTTCTCGCCAAACCCTTCAACGCCGACGAGCTCGCGCGCAAAGTGCGCGGCGTGCTGGATGGGGATCGTTAGTTCGAGATTCGTCAACTCGTCAAATCGAACGAGACTTCAAGCTCAACCTCCGGCTTGTCGGAAGTTGATGCTCACGGATTGATGAACGAAAAATCCTCGCCCGCTGCGTCGCAACGATTCACGATTCACGACTTAGCGATTTACCGTCCTGACCACTACCTTCCACGACATCGAAGAAGCCGCCGCGCGCATCAAAGGCGCGGTTTACGAATCGCCCTGTCCACAATCCATCCCGCTGAGCGAGCTCACCGGGATGAAGATTTATTGCAAGCTCGATAATCTCCAGCGCACCGGGAGCTTCAAGGAACGCGGCGCGCGCAACGCTCTCGCCCAGCTCTCCGCCGAGCAGAAGAAGAAAGGCGTGATCGCCGCCTCGGCCGGGAATCACGCCCAGGCGCTCGCTTACCAGGGGCGATTGTTAGGCGTGCCCGCCACCGTTGTGATGCCGAAATTCGCGCCGCTCATCAAGATCAACAACTGCCAGAAACTCGGTGCGACGGTTGTCCTGCAGGGCACGGATTTCGCTGAGGCGAAAGCGCGCGCCCACGAGATCGCGACCGAGCAAGGGCTGGCCTACATCGACGGCTATGACGATCGCGCCATCATTGCCGGTCAGGGAACGGCCGGTCTCGAGATTGTCGCGCAGGTGCCGGATCTCGACGCGGTCATCGTGCCGGTGGGCGGTGCCGGTTTGCTCGCGGGCGTTTCGCTCGCGGTGAAAACTTTGCGGCCACAAGTGAAGGTCATCGCGGTCGAAGCCGATCACGTCGCCAGTTTCTCCGCTGCACTGCGCGCAGGAAAACCGGTTCGCATCGAGACGCGTCCGACTTTGGCTGACGGACTCGCCATTGCCCAGGTCGGGTCCAACGCATTCGAGATTGCGCGCCAGCACACCGACAAGGTCGTGCTCGTGAACGAGGAGCAGATCGCGCTCGCGATCCTGCGCATCGTCGAATTGGAAAAAGGCGTGGTCGAAGGCGCGGCCGCGACAACCCTCGCCGCCTGCCTTTCCGGACAGCTTCCCGAACTCGCGGGCAAGCGCGTCGTCCTCCTGCTCTGCGGTGGAAACATCGATCCAAACGTGCTCAGCCGGGTGATCGAGCGCGGGCTCGTGGCGGACGGACGGCTCTCGCGCTTTACGGCCATCATCAGCGACCGGCCGGGCGGCCTCGCCGATCTCACCGCGCAAATCGCGGCGGTCGGCGCGAGCATCAAACAAGTGGTGCACGATCGCGCTTTCGCCAGCTCCGATGTTTCCGCCGTGAACGTTCTTTGCACGGTCGAAACGCGCGACCGCGCGCATCTCGAGAAAGTTCTCGCTCGCTTGCATGAGCACGGCGTAAAGACCTCAGCCGCCCGCTGATCTCTTGCTCCCCCGTCGCCTTGAATCCCATCACCTTGAATCGCAAACGTTCCCTCGTAGGGTTCGCAATGGATTCGGTTGAGACTCAGGTCCTGGAAAAAAACGCCTCGCCCGAGGCACAAAAATCACCCCCGCCGGGCAGCGAGACGCCAGGGGAACTCAGCCGTTTTGTCGCGCGTCACATCGGCCCTAACGACGAGGAAGTGGACGCAATGCTCGCCGCCGTCGGCTTCGAAAACCTGGATGCTTTCATCGACGCGACCGTCCCGAAAGATATTCGCCTAACGAATCCGCTCGACCTGCCGCGCGGGCAAATCGGAACAGGAGGCACTCGCCGAATTGCGCCAGATCGCGCAGCAAAACAAAGTCGTTCGTAACTTCATTGGTGCCGGCTACTCCGATTGCGTCGTGCCGCCCGTCATCCAGCGCAACATCCTGGAAAACCCCGGCTGGTACACCGCCTACACTCCGTATCAGGCCGAGATCGCACAGGGTCGCCTCGAAGCCCTGCTCAATTTTCAGACGATGATCACCGACCTGACCGCGCTCGACATCGCGAATGCGTCGCTCCTCGACGAAGCGACCGCCGCGGCGGAGGCGATGACGCTTTGTCATGCGGTCGTGGGCGGGCGCGACACATTTTTCGTCTCGGAAATGTGTCATCCGCAAACGATCGAGGTCGTGCAAACGCGCGCCCGGCCGCTGGGCATCCAGGTCACGGTCGGCGACCACGCCACCTTTCCGTTCACCGACAAGGTCTTCGGCGTTCTCCTGCAGTATCCGACCACGGAGGGCGCGATCATCGATTACGAGCCCTTTATCAAATCCGCGCACGCGGCCGGAGCGCTCGCCATCGTCGCGGCCGATCTCCTCGCGCTCGCTCTGGTGCGCCCGCCGGGCGAGATGGGCGCGGATGTCGTCGTCGGCAGTTCGCAGCGTTTCGGGGTTCCGTTAGGCTGTGGCGGACCGCATGCGGCTTATTTCGCGACGCGCGATCAATACAAACGCCATCTACCTGGGCGACTGGTCGGTGTTTCACATGATGCCGCCGGACGCCCCGCATACCGCCTCGCGCTGCAGACGCGCGAGCAGCATATCCGCCGCGACAAGGCAACGAGCAACATCTGCACGGCGCAGGTGCTTCTCGCGGTCATGGCCTCGATGTATGCGGTTTATCACGGACCGGAAGGATTGCGGAAAATTGCCCGCCGCGTGCATGACCTCACCTGCCGCCTGGCTGAGGGCTTGGAGCAGCTCGGCTACGGCCTCGCCCACGAGGATTTTTTCGACACGATCCGGATCGATCTGGGGAAACGAGGGAGCGGCAGAATTCCAGCGACGGGCTGTGCAAAGAAACTGCAACCTGCGCGTGCTCGGGCCCTACAGCATCGGAATTTCGCTCGACGAAGCGACCACGCCGGACGACATCGAGACCCTCCTCGACATCTTCGGTGAAAACCGAATCGTGCTACCGGGAGCGGCCTCGGCAAATCGCAAATCGCGAATCGCAAATCGCAAATCCGATTTTCTCACCCACCCGGTCTTTAACACACATCATAGCGAGACCGAGATGCTGCGTTACCTGCGCCGGCTCGAAGCGCGCGATCTCTCGCTCTGCCATTCGATGATCCCGCTCGGCTCTTGCACGATGAAGTTGAACGCGAGCGCGGAGATGTTCCCGATTTCGTGGCCGGAGTTTGCCCGCCTCCATCCCTATGCACCTAACGATCAAACCGCCGGCTATCGCGAGATGTGCGATCAGCTCGAACGCTGGCTGGCAGAGATCACCGGTTTCGCCGCGGTTTCCCTGCAGCCGAACGCCGGATCACAGGGCGAGTACGCCGGCCTGCTCGCCATCCGTGGTTATCACGCCGCGCGCGGCGAGTCGCACCGTAACGTTTGTCTCATTCCCGCCTCCGCCCACGGGACCAACCCGGCCAGCGCTGTCATGGCCGGCTTCCGCGTCGTCCCGGTGCGCTGTCTCGAGGATGGCGACATCGATCTCGCCGACCTGCGCGCCAAGGCCGAGTCGCACAGGAAGGATCTGGCCGCGCTCATGGTTACCTACCCGTCGACGCACGGCGTTTTCGAGACCACCATCCGGGAAATCTGCGAAATCGTGCACGAGCACGGCGGCCAGGTCTACATGGACGGCGCAAACATGAATGCGCAGGTCGGCCTTTGCCGGCCGGGCGACATCGGGGCGGATGTCTGCCACCTCAATCTGCACAAGACATTTTGCATCCCCCATGGCGGGGGCGGCCCCGGCGTCGGCCCGATTGGCGTGGCGCAACATCTGACCAAATTCCTTCCCGGTCTTCCCGCTCTCAACCCTCAACCCCCAACTCTCAACTCCGCCGGTCCCGTCTCCGCCGCTCCTTACGGCAGCGCCAGCATCCTTACCATCTCGTGGATGTACATCCGCATGATGGGGGCAGCTGGCCTAACGAAGGCGACAAAAGTTGCAATTCTAAACGCCAATTACGTCGCGAAACGGCTCGACGCTCATTTCCCGGTTCTGTTCAAGGGTAAAAACGGCTTGGTCGCCCACGAATGCATCCTCGATCTGCGGCCCTGCAAGAGCGCCGGAGTCGAAGTTGAAGATGTGGCCAAGCGTTTGATAGATTACGGCTTCCACGCGCCGACGGTTTCCTGGCCGGTCCCGGGTACGGTGATGATCGAGCCGACGGAGAGCGAATCGAAAGACGAGCTGGATCGCTTTTGCGAGGCAATGATCTCGATCCGCGGCGAAATCGACGCGATCGGCTCCGGCCAGGCCGACCGCAAAAACAACCTGCTCAAAAACGCTCCGCATACCGCCGAGCAAGTGACAGCGAACGACTGGGACCATCCGTATTCGCGCGAGCAAGCCGCCTATCCCGCGACTTGGACGCGCGGACAGAAATTCTGGCCTGCGGTCGCGCGAATTGACAGCGTCTACGGCGATCGCAATCTCTTCTGCACCTGCCCGCCGATGGAAGAATTTTCCGAGAATCGGTAGGTCGAAGATTCGTTAGGCAGACAAATGAATCTTTCCCTTCCATGTAGGTGAGCGCTTCGCCTCCGATGCCGACGCGCTCGCCGCGATCTGGCAGAATAGTTCGCCGCCGCGCGCGGAGATTTGACGGGCGAAGAGCGTCCTTTTCCCGAGGCGCTGCGACCAGTAGGGAATCAGCGTGCAGTGCGTCGAGCCGGTCACAGGATCTTCCGGAATGCCAGCCGCTGGCGCAAAATAGCGGGAGACGAAATCGCAGTCGTCCCCCTGAGCGGAAATGACAACGCCCTGCGCATCCAACCGGGCACTCCGATTTGAACGGATTCGACAGAAACGAACCGAGTCAAGTTGCAGTCCTGCGCCAAACCCGCACTCCGAGGGCGAGTGCGGTGGTCGTTAGGCCAAATGTGATCCCCCACCACATCCCGGCCACCCCCATTCCCGCACGAAAAGCGAGGAACCAGCCGACAGGGATCGCGATAATCCAATAGGCCACAAAGGCAACCCAGACCGGGACCTTGACGTCGCCGAGCCCGCGCAAGGCGCCGCCGGACGAAACCTGCATCGCATCACTCACCTGGAAGGCCGCCGAGACGAGTAGAAGACTTGCGGTCAGCGCCGCCGCCTTCGGCTCGGTCAGAAACCAACCGGCTATGGTGTGATTAAAAAAGAGGAAGCTCAGCGCGCTGCAGGCGGTAAAAGCCAGGGCGAGCCCCCAGCCACTGACGAGGATGAACCGTAGCCGCGCCTGTTGAGCCGCTCCCAAGGCTTCGCCCATCCGCACCGTCAGTGCCATGGAGAGGCCGAGCGGCACCATAAAAACGGTCGCGGCACAAGTCATTGCCACCTGATGCGAAGCCAGCGCGGCCGGCCCAAGCGTGCCGATGAGGAGCGTAACCATGACAAAGGCGCTCACTTCGGCGAGCAACTGGAGGCTGGCAGGCAACCCCAACCCGATCAGCTCGCGCACCGCCGGCCATTCTGGCGCGTGGAACCAATCGATCGGCACCCAATCGCGCACGGCTTCTGCCCGCACGCACCACCAGATCATGGCGGCGAGCATCAGCCAGTCGCGCAAGTAAAGTGGCCAGCCCGGCACCGTCGAGACCCAAGCGGGGCGCGCCAAGATTTCCATAGATGAAGAGCCAGTTAAACAGCACGTTCAATCCGCCCGCTGCCAGCATGATCCAAAACGGCGTCCACGGTTTGTTCATGGCGTCGGCGTGATTCTTCACCGCCATCGCCCCCATCGCCGGAATCATCGACGCCGCGATGAGGAGGAAATAACGCGGAACAGCTCTGATGATTTCGGGATCCTGGTGAAAAAATCCAAGGAAAGGCTGAATGCCCAAACTGCCCAGCATCGTGAGCGCCCCGACGGCCAGTGCCAGATACAGTCCGTGCCGCAGAGCGCCTCGGGCGGCCTCGCGGTCGCCCGACCCCCGGGCTTGAGAGACGCGGATGGAGATGGCCATCGAAAACCCGAGGCCGACGATGAACGGCACATACAAAATATTGTTGGCAAAAGTCGCCGCCGCCAACGGCAGCACCCCGAGCCGTCCGACCATGAGCGTGTCGGCCAGGGAGATGAAAATCTGGCTGATCTGGCCGGCCGCGAGCGGCAACGCGAGGGCGGCGGTAAGGCGACCCTCCCGTCCCAAACGTTCAAGGATGCATTCGGATGTGAAAGACTGCATGGCTGGCGTGAAAGTGGTCGATGCGCGAAATAATTACAGCCTGAGCCGGAGCGAACCTTTCTCTGGCTTGAAGATAACCCGATGGAATACGATCTGACGCCGTGAGAAAAGCCATCTCCAACGAGCCGGCGTCGAAGTGCTCATGCGCATCCTGATCGCACCCGACAAATTCAAGGGCTCGTTAGGCGCAGAAGAAGTCGCCCAGAGAATCAGAGCGGGCGTGCGCAGCGCGCTTCCCACGGCGGAGATCGAAATCATCCCTCTAGCTGACGGCGGAGAGGGCACGGCGGAGACGATTCGCCGCGCCCGCGGAGGAGAATGGGTTTCGTGCGCAGCGCACGATGCGATCGGGCGCGAGATGCAAGCCCGCTATGCCTGGGTGGCGCAGTCTTCTCTTGCGATCCTCGAAATGAGCGCCACGGCCGGGCTCCAGTCACTCCTTCCTAACGAACGAAATCCGGTTAGCGCCTCTACCTTCGGCGTGGGCGAAATGTTGCGTGCGATGCGGTCGCTCGCGGCGCGACGGAGATCATCATCGGCCTCGGCGGGAGCGCAACCAATGACGGCGGTTTCGGTCTGGCGCGCGCGCTTGGGTTTCGTTTCATCGCCCGTGACGACTACGAGCTCACCGGCTCTGTCGCCGCCTTGCTCGATCTGTCGCGCATCGAACCGCCTGACCATCTCTCGCTCCCGCGAATCACCGCCGCCTGCGACGTAACCAATCCTCTTCTGGGTCCGCACGGTGCGACGCGGACCTTCGGCACGCAAAAGGGGGCCACCCCGGAGCAACTCGAGATCCTCGAGCGCTCCCTGGCGCGCCTGGCAGAAGTTGCGGCGCAAATATTTCACCACGACCACCGCGATGTCCCGGGGGCCGGTGCAGCGGGCGGTCTCGGCTTTGCGCTTCTCACATTTTGCGGCGCCAGCGTGCGATCGGGCTTCAAGGTGGTGGCCGAAGCGATCGGCCTGCGCGCGAAGATCGAGCAGTCCGATGTCGTAATTACCGGCGAAGGAAAACTCGATCGCCAGACGCTTGCTGGAAAAGCTCCAGCCGGTGTGGCACGCATGGCGCGTGAACTGCAAAAGCCGGTTTACGCGATCGTCGGCGTGGCGACGGATGATCCCGAGGTGCGACAAGTCTTCGAGGACATCGCCACGCTGGATGACGCGAGCCCCGGCTATCGCAACACCCCGCAGTTACTCGAGACCCGCGCCCGAGAGTTAGCGGCTCGCCTGCGCTGAGCCAGAGTGCTCGCGCCCAGCTCCATGCCATCTACGGCGATAGTTCCCAAGTATCGCTCTTCGGCTGCCCGCGATTTTCGCCGCCAAAGATGATGGTACGACCAAGCGCGACATCATAAGCGATCCCGGCACCTTCGCGCGCTCCGGGAGATTGCGCGGTGATCACTTGTTCCCAATTTGAACCGGTCCACGACCAGGTTCGATCTTGAGCGACTCCGGCATCGGCCCCACCGAAGACGAGAACGGCGTCGAGATTTGGATCGAACACCCCTGAGGCACCGTAAACCGTGAGTGGTTGATTGGCGGGAGACTCGAGGGTCCAGGTCGTGCCGTCATAGGTCCAGGTATTGATCGGATTCACATCGCCCAAGCCACCATAAAGCACAATCTCGTGGCCCCGGGAATCCACCCCCACCGCGGCCGATGACCGGGCAAAGGGCACCTGAGGGGGGTGCAATTGCCGCCAATCCGAACCGCTCCACTGCCACATGGTGAGCTCGTAAAGGTTGCCGGAGAATCCGCCAAACACATCGACCCGGCCGTTGAGATCAGTGAAAACCATCGGTCCCGTAACGGCCTTCGGAGAATGGGCTGGCACAGCCTGCGTCCAAGTCGAGGTCCTGCCATCCCAGAGCCAGGTGTCGCCCAGGTCCTTGCTCCCATCGAAGCCCCCGAAGAGAACCACCTTGTGCGTGCGGCGATCGTAAGCCATCTGCGCGTTGGTGCGCGGACCGGGCGCGATGGCAGTATCCACTTTTGTCCAAGTTGTTCCATCGAAAGTCCAGGTATCACTGAGGTAGCCGGCATCGCCAAAGCCACCAAACAAGATCACCTTCTCGCTTGCAGCGTCGTAGGCCATCGCCACATAGGAACGTGCCGAGGGCGAGGTCGTGGGCGAAAACTGGATCCAATTCGTGGCTGAAAGCTCAGCCTCCATCACCGCAGAGGTGAGCCAGATGGAAACAAACGTGAAGCCGCACAAGAGAGAAGGAAGTCGTTTCATTTTCAGCAATCTAATTGGTCAAAAGCACATAAGAATTCAAATGACAAAAATTAACATCCACCTGAGTAAATGCAATAACGGCCAGAAAAAGGGATCAGGCGCGCCACCAATAAATTCCGTGCACCTACACCCACCTGTCCCCTCGCGCTGCTCGATAGCGCAGCGCCGCGCCGTCTCCACATCCAGCGTCGCCCCGCGTCGGACGCCGGCTCTGCCCCGCGCGACTCAGTCGCCGCACGATTTCCCGGGGCGAAGCGGGTGCGAGCGATCGGGGCGGGACATTCATCGCGAGGAAATCTATCAACGGGTCTGCGAAAAGCGGAGCCGAAGACGGGACTCGAACCCGTGACCTGCTGATTACGAATCAGCTGCTCTACCAGCTGAGCTACTTCGGCGCGCAAACGAGGCGGAAGATGACACCCGATTGGGCCACGAGCAAGAGGCGCCCGCGGAATTCCCGGGCGCGGTCCATCGTTTCTCACTGTCGCGCAGGAGACACATCCAAGGCCAGGGAAACGGGCCATCTCGTTCTTCCCCTAGTGCTCTTTATTCGGCGGTGTAACTCGTCTTTATGCGAGCTGGCCTTGTTAACTGTGTTTTCATGTGGGCTCTCCTTGAGTTTTGACCCTAAGTCCACTGTCCGCCAAATCGGGGCAACGCTATCCTTGACCCCTCTGTTCCTTCCTAGCGATAACAAGCGTACCGACCAACACGGCCTGTCCCCGCCCCTCAAGGTTGTTTCGTTAGTTGATAGTCGCCGTATTGTCGCACGCCTTTGGATTCTGCGATTGCAGTCTCGTCAAGCGTAAGGCTCGCCGTATCGCCGCAAATGGACATTTTTGCGACTCCCGCGTTCTTGAAGCTATCGGTGAATGAAAACCCTATTTCGGTGCAATCTCGCGTATCGATCGTTACCGTTTTCACCTGGTCTAACGGGACGGTCGCCTCTATTTCCAATGCAGAGCCTGGAACCCATGTCACCGTGATTGAGATCTTAATCGCCGACCCGTTGTGTTGCAGGATCACTGCGCCTACGGACTGACTAACACCATCTTCATCATCGCTGTGGTATCGGTACGCGCCGAGGTAGGACGTCGGATCCTGCGCTATTAAAGGCAACGTTAGGAGAAAGAGCAATGGGATTAGGATCTTTTCAAGTTTCATAGGACACAATTTATTTACCACATGGATTTTGACCTTCAGCGAGGCCAGCTTGGAAAAGAGTAGCCTCGGCATCGCGGCGTATTAAAAGCCCGCGCGAATCCGGATCATTTTCCCAAAGACGCTTCATGTTTCGGATAAGTGCCGGCACTGCATTGGGGTCACCATCTCGTAACGCTGATGCAATGTCGGCCATCTCGGTGCGACGGTCGCCCGACAAGGCGGTGCCTCGATTAAATACCAATGACACCAGAGCACCAGAGCTGTCGGGGTTTAGTTGATCGGCCGTAGGATATATACTGAGAGTGGCGTCGATAAAGCGTGGCAAAGTCGCTGATTCGAACACTTGGATGG
The DNA here is from genome assembly GCA_963821615.1 of uncultured Verrucomicrobiae bacterium. Taxonomy (GTDB): domain Bacteria; phylum Verrucomicrobiota; class Verrucomicrobiia; order Chthoniobacterales; family UBA10450; genus Palsa-1392. The sequence goes on from CAWGEN010000014.1 coordinate 424,604, forward strand.
CTGTATCCCAAGGAATCTCAATGTCGCGAACAGATTGGACATTGTCTCGCGCCACGGTTTTTGTTAGACCCGACAAGGCAACTAATCTATCTAGCTGAACCGGTGGTAAGTACTGCTGCCAGTCAGCACGGATTTGCGCTGCGCTGTTATAGCCGAGGTCATAACCGACTCCAATTGTAACCCCGCTCTTCCCTTTCGGCCATGTCGGATGTTTCAACTTTTCATCATAGTACCGATTGACTGCCTCCCACTTCGTAGTCCAAGATTGCTTGCATTGAGGTTCGGGAAATTGAAAGACCGATCGCGGTGATTGGTAGTGAGTCGACGTAAAAGTCCCCGCTACCGAACAAAGCTCGCGTAACAAGCTGGTGCGGTCCTGGCTGAGGTTTACCCCAGGTGAAATTCCATGGTTCCCCGTTAGTTGCCTCTCCGACCTTGATTCCGTCTGCCAAGTATTCGATGCTCGACACGAAATTCTTGCCAAGGTCCGTGACTATGGCTGATAGCTGTACGTCTTCGCAACGCGCGAAAACCGAGTTGTTGCGGGGGCTGATCGTTTGAACACTGACTGGGATCAGCAAGTACGCCTTTTCCTGTTCGCCGATGACCTGCCCTTGTTCGTCGCGCGTGTATCGGACGCCCTGCCCGACGATTAAACCATTATCGCTGATATCGCGGGCGCTCACGAGGAACCAATCTTGGTTGCTCCCAAGTGAATCATTAAGATCGGTCGGTTCGTAGCGTGGCTCTGTCGCTGGCGGAGCGCCGGTATTCTCATTTTTCTGCCAGAGCGTGGCGGCTGTGCTTCCATCAGGGCGCAGTGATTGGCCGACGATCTGGTTCAGATCGTTGATCGCGAGCGGATATCCGTATCCTTCGGGATAATCGAGACTTGTGCCGCCGAGGCTCAGGAGTTCTTTCATGGCAGCGCTTCCTTCCATTACGAAGCCAGAAACGCGCCACACGGGATCATCTGGATCGGCAGTAGAGACGCCAACCACAACTCCGGCTGTGTTGAGGTCCCAGGCGGCACTCTCGTAGCCGCCGAGCGTGCCCAAGTCCTGAAAGGTTCGTCCCGGATCATCCCAGTTCTTACCGTTGCCTAGGAAGGCGTGTTGCGGTCCGGTCCCATCTGGATAGCTGTCCGGATGCAGATCGATTGCCGCGACTCCCACTACTTGTTTGCTGGCATTGATTGCCGTCGCATAGCTCGGCAGCATTCGGCCCCGATTATCGCTCTTCCACTCGAAACCACCTAAATTGATCCACTGGTTGCCCGACCAAAGCGCGGCATGCTGCGCAACGTAATCTTGCTCCTGATAGGTCACTGTCGCCCGCCCCACGACATCGCCGGAATCGGCAATCCCGTAGGCTTCGAAGACTTCGTAGTCGCTCAACTCACGCGCCGGACCGCCCCGCGGTTCATGATAATCGCCAATAGACAATTGCGGCGTGATGTCGTTTGGAGCGCCATCTGTCCAGGTGAGCGCGTGGAATTCCAGATGCACCTGATCGTTGGCGTCCTGATAGGAGTGGTCACGCGAACCGACCGCGACTCCGTTCGCATTGAGGGCGCTTACGAAGATTGGTTCCTGGCCCTTCGTAAATGGGACAGGCTCTCCTTGAAATTTCCAAACGGTGTAATTGCCGTCGCCCAAATCGATCAGGACCTCGCCCTTATCATTGACTGAGAGAGCTCGTGTCCCAACAAGCTCGATCGGATCTGAAGCTCCCGCTGAGCCGGTGGCGGCGATTAAGTGCTTGAAATCGACGAGGCGAGCAGCGATGCCGTCTTGTGCGAGGCTTTCGGTAATGTCAATTACCGCGTAGCTTGGCGCCTGTACCTTCGTCGTAGCGGAACTTTCGCCGGAGTAGTTGGAGCGCGCTCCAGCCACATCCAGCGCGGCGACGCGGTAACTGTAGTAGTGCTCAGGTTCGAGGGCGTTGTCGTCATAACTGGTAACGGTGGGGTCAGCGGTGGCGATCTCTTCCCAGTTACCGTTCACACCGGCGCGCCGCTCAATCGCGGTGCCGGTTGAATCGGTTGAGGTGGACGGAACCCAGGTGAGATGGATGCCGGTGGCTGATAGAGTTTCCGTCGTCAAAGCGGTTGGCGGAAGGAGATCATTCCGAATTGGCCGCTCAACAAAGACACGAATCGCCGCAGCGCCTACTTGATTGGTATCGTCGATGGCGACGGCCTCAAGGCTGTGCCAACCGGGATCGGCCGTGTCCCAGGTGAAACTGGCGGCGCTCCCGCCACCAGAGACCGCTGTGTCGGAAAGTAATTCGCCGTCAGCCTGAAGCTGAAAGATGGCAAGGTTGCCGTCGATATCGCTGGCTTGCGCCTGAAGTACGATCGCCGAGCCGGTCGGGTAGGAGCTGCCATCCGCTGGCGTGTTCCATTGCACTACCGGTGGGTGCAGATCGGCGACGTGCACGGTAATAACCTGGTCGCCGGATTGATTTGGGCCGGAACTATAAGCATAGACCTCTAACTGATAGTCGCCGACCGCGGGTGGCGTCCAAGTCGCACTCTCCGACACGCCATCGCCGATGGGATTGCCATTGACGTAGAATTGGACGCCGCTGAGCGTACCGACGATGTCCTCAATGCTCGCGACCAAGGTCGTGGGCTGGCTGACCTGGAGATAAGAGCTGGCCAGCGGCCGGAGGAAGGAGACCGCGAGAGACGGCGCGTCTATCACGTTGACCGAAATTGATGTCGCGGCGTATTGGCTAAAGGAATCATAGACTTCCGCCGTCAGGGTGTGGGATCCGAGAGTGCCAGGGGTCCAATTCGTCGTAAAAGGCGCCGTGTAGCTCGAGCCGAGATAGCGACTGCCATCATAGAAATCAACTTCAACGACTTGGCCCGGTACGGTAGCCGAGGCGTCGGCCTGCACCGCAATCGTCTGACCAAGGTAAACAGAGGAGTTCTCTTGCGGACTAGCGATGTTGATGGTGGGTTCTCCGGGTGACTGCACTTCAATTGTAATCGGTGCGGAGGTCGCTGAGGCGCCGTTGCTATCGTAGGCGGTCGCGACAATAAGGCGTGAGCCGACGCTGCCCGGCGTCCAGTTAAGAAGGTAACTCGCTCCCGTGCCATCACCGATTTCGTACGGATAATCCGTGAAATCGCTGTAAACCACGCGTGTGATCGACCCGCCGGAGCTACTGGCGCTGGCGGTGAGGGCGATCAGGCCGCCCGCTAAGACAGTGCTATTATCGGACGGGGTCAGAATTTGAACGGTCGGTACGGGGCGGACGTTGGCCGTGATCACGCGATCGGTGGTTGCGCCTTGATCGTCAATCAGCCGAAGAGTAAGTGAGTGTGAGCCGGGCACAGTGAAGACTGTCGATAAGGTCGTGGAATAATAAAATACGACCTGGCTATTGGGCTCGAGAGTGGCGAGGATCTGATCGCCTTCGATCAGGTCGATCCTGGCGATGAGTCCATCCTTGTCTTCGGCGCTTACCGCCACGCTCCATGCTTTCCCAGCGTCCACGGGGTCAGGCGGTAGGTTGACCGCATTGAAGATAGGAGGTGTGTCCACCATGACGATAAGATCGTCCTCCCCGGCAAACTGCCCATCATAAGCGGTGAGACGGAGGGTGTATTGCCCGGGATAGGTGAAACTCGCCGTAGTCTCCCCCGATCCTGGATTGGAGAAAGTCACGTCGCCCAAACCGGGTAAAGTTGACCATTGCAACGTGAGTGATTGACCCGCCGGCAGCCCATCATCCTGCGCCACCCCGTGAAGCGCAAGCGGTTCGCCCAGCTTGACCAGAACATCGGGTCCTGCGTTGACCTGGGGTGGCTGATTCCCGCCCGCAGGCACCCAAGTAACGGTCGCGTCGGCGGTAAGGGTGCCGCAGGTAGCAGTAACGGAATCGAATCCAGCCTGGTTGCCCTGCCAGGAGAATTCCACTGTGCCATCGGCCGCGGTCATGCCCAAGCTGGTTACGGGATTCGCGCCTCCAACGGAAAAATCCACCCGGGCATCCTGCACTGGCAGGCCAGCGGCGTTGAGTAAAGCGGCACGAACGTGATGAACACTTCCGACCGGCGCCGCATCGGCCGTCTGAGTAAGTTGGAAACTGGCACTGGTGCTGTCGATCCCTCCATACATCCCGCCGGTGAATCCATAGGATTCGTAATCCGCCCAGCCATAAATCCAAGCCCCAATTGGAACGGGCGCGGCGACCTCGATTGGTGAATCCTTCGGGACTGAAATCGACGCGCCGGAAAACCCGCTTTCACCGATGGGCGCGAACTCGGCGGCAACGATCGGCTGACCGTTGACTGTCACCTCGGCAGTGTGAGCCGAATCGACGACGAGACTCAGATAGCTATCGTAGGGGTCGAGTTCGCTGTCTGTGTAATGGCTATAGAGGCTTTGGGTGCCGAGGATGTAACGCCGCCCAAAGGTTTCATAAGGCGGGACCAACATCAGGAGCGGATCCCCCGTCGTTTGATCGACCCCACTGCTTTGCGCGAACTGGGCGAGGAGAATGCCTTGGTTGGCCAAAATGGAAGCCGGTTGCGAGAGAACCGTTTCATAAGATTGGCCGTGGTTGAGAACGGCAACGATTTCCCCGTTGATCGAGACACTGGTGGCATCGTGCGCCGCCAGCATCCGAAAACGGTCCCCGCCGGTCCGCGTCTTCAGGGGAAGGGTAACGAAATGCCGGCCCCAGAAATCGACTGGGGGTATCTGCTCGTAAAGATGATCGCAGGCCGGCGTCGTCGCGGGAACGGTGGCGCAGACGTGCCCGCCAAAAACGGCCACAGGCTTGTCCGATTGCACTCGAGTGCCGGTGAAATCGCCTTCGGCATCATCGCGGTTAATCATCCGATAGACCTCGCCTTGTTGCAGAGTGACCGTAAAAGGCTGGTTTGCGGGATGGGCGGGCGTCGCCGCGGTGGGAGTGATCGTCACTTCTGTCTGATCTTTGGTCGCGACAACGGCCAGTTGGGTTCCACCGGTAATTCCATTACCGCCATCGAAAGAGGGCGAGTTGCGATACGACATGAGGAAATGATCCTGGCCGAGAAGGCCGTTCGGCAATATGAGACTTCCATCGGTCGAGTAATCTTCGGCGAACAAGCCATGGACGGCGACAGGAGAATCGGCAAGGATATGAATGGCTGTAGGTAAAGCCCTATCGAATTGGTTGTCATCAAGTCCTAAAGGTATTTGAGCAGTCACTTTCGTCTTCTTTCCAGCTTCGACAGAAAAAGGCTCGACTGTCCGATATGTTTGCCAGGCTCCATCAATCAGGTAAGTCTCGGCAATTTCGACGGTGCCGGTGGCCGGTGTTTCGGAGCTGATCATGAGAAGAGCTTCTGCATGGTCGGGTTCAAATCCCGGTGCAACCTGCGAAAGAAACGTCATCCAAAATTCGCGACCTTGATTTGAGACAGGCGAATCGCCATCGGCAAGAGGCGCCGCTAGAACGGTAACCTTAACGGTATCGAAACCCCTTCCCTCCGACGCAGTCGCGACCAGTTTCAAGACATAATCACCCGGCGCCTCGAAGCTAGCGATTGGCTTAAGAGTGGCGGAACTATCGAAGGTGGCATTGCCGGGTCCGCTGACTTCCTGCCATTCGAGTTGCACATTCTGGCCGGCCGGCAAACCATTGACCGTGACCACGCCATCCAACTGTGCGATTGCAGGCAGCGAAATCAGTCGGTCAGGTCCGGCGCTCACCTGAACGGGTCCGTTCTCTTGGCCTCGAACATTGATTAGAACGGGAGTTGAAGTTGTGCTGGCTCCTTGGTTATCGGCAGCCATCGCGGTGATAGTGTGGTCGCCCGCCGCGGCATCGAGTGAGTCGAAGCTGGCTGTTCCTTGCTCTTGTTCGTTGATCACCACGCCATCCAAGAGCAAGCGCAATGTCGCGATTGATCCGTCTTTGTCCGAGGCAGTCGCGGCAATATGAATCGTATCGCCGGCGTCGAACTGGGCACCGCTTGCCGGGGTGGTAATAGCCACGGCGGGAGGATCGTTGACCGATGTGACGGTGATGCTAACAGTTGCGCGTTCTGAGTCCGCCAGCCCATCATTCACCTGGAATGTAAATGAGTCGGATCCAAAATAATCCGGCGCCGAAGTGTAAACCAAGTTGGGAGCGGAACCACTAAGCGTGCCGTGTTGCGGTTGCGCGACGATCGCGAAACTCAAGGTGTCCCCGTCCGCATCAGTTCCCGTCAGCCAGATAGCTTCGGTGGTGTCCTCATCGAGGGCGACGTTCTGCCCAATTGCAAGTGGTGAGTGATTGACATGGCTCACGCTGATCGAGACGACCGCGGAAGAGGAGTCGATCGCGCCGTCGTTCACGACGAAACTGAGACTATCCGATCCATAGAAGTTTTGCGCGGGAGTGTAAGTGAGGTTTGGTGCGACACCGGACAAAGCCCCATGCGCTGGCATCGACGTGATTCGAAATGTCAATGAATCGCCGTCAATATCACCTCCGACGAGGGTGAAGGAACCCGATCCATCCTGATCAAGGATTAGCGTTTGCGGGTCGGCGGTTGGCGGATGATTTACGTGCGCCACCGTGATGAAGACGGTGGCAACGTTGGAATCCGCCTGGCCGTCGTTCGCTCTAAAAGTGAAAGTATCCGTGCCGGAGAAAGCACGCACGGGGATATAGGAGAGACTTGGTGGCGTGCCTTCGAGCGCGCCGTGGACAGGTGGTGAAACGATCGTGTAAGTCAACGTCTGACCGTCGGGATCAGTGGCGGCCAGCACAAGATCCTTGGCAACGTCTTCATCCGTAGTGACCGATTGATCGCTGGCAATCGGAGTATGGTTCTCGAAATCCGTTATATCGAAAAGCTGCAGAAGTCCGTTACCATTCACGGTCAAGCCGTTGCAGATCGCACCGCCCACCAGCTTTGCGTTACCGTTGATTATTACCGTTCCGTTCGGAGCCGTAACATAGCCATAAAGCGTGCTGCACCGTTGAGCGTAAGGCCGCCGGAGGGGATGTTTATCTTCAACCATGAAGAATTGGTCGACGTCCCCGCCGAACCATTGGCGGTGAATCCGTTCGCGACATTGATTACCACTGGCCCAACGACGAGAAGGTTCGTCTGACCGTTTAGAGTCAAATGTTGCAGGTTGTACACCGCCGGCTGCGATGAACCAGCGACACCAAACGTGAACCCACTCCCGCCGTTTGCTATGAAATCGCCGAACGTGCCCGGCGGCACTCCATATTGCCCAACATTTCCGTTGAGTGTCAGATTCCGCAGCTTCGTGAAATCCCCAATGCTTTGACCAGCGGCCGTAATTGTGACATTTCGCGTGCCGGTTGGGGAAGGCACCGGCGGTAGCACCGGAAGAACGATCGCGTCCGTGCGGGTCCGAAGGTGGCCAAGCCGAACGCTTCCGTTCAGCGTGACTTTGTAATTCGAAGGCGCGGCACTCCCAGTCCCGACGATAACTCCGCCGAAATTTGGAGTCCCATTGATTTGCAGGCTCGGCGAGCCGGGAACGAGCAGATCGCCCGTGACAATCGCGCTACCGTTCAGTGTCACGCTCTTCCCAGTCATTTGCCGGAGATTTCCGTCGACTGTGCCGTTAAGTTGTGGCGCGTCTTTTACGAGGGCCGTTCCGACGGTTTGCGCAACACCAGTATGTGCACACAAAAAAGCAGCGGCGGCGAACCAAGGGGACACTTTGTTCATGGGGGCGCAATCGTTTGGCGTTCGAATGCGCGGCCGTTTTGACAGCGGCCAATCCGACCGTCAAGAGAATTCTCTTAGGTTTTCGCAAATTTTTTCGATCCGATCTTTTTCTGTGTTCGTCTTGCCTGGGAACGCCTTGCCCGTGACAACATGCGCAAAAAGAAGCGGGGCATTAGGATTCATACTTCCAGCAATCCCAGCCGAGGACGGAAGCGGCAGTTCTCGGTCCTTTGCATTCTGTGCGATTCTTTGGCGTGCTTGGACATCAGAGCTCTCACTTGTTTGCGCCGCTGCAAATGCGCGGAGTGCTTTTTCGAAACCGCATCGTGGTCTCACCGATGTGCCAATATTCCAGTAGCGATGGCTTCGCCAACGACTGGCATCTGGTGCATCTCGGCAGCCGCGCCGTCGGTGGGGCGGCGCTCGTTTTCACTGAGGCGGCCGCTGTCTTGGAAGAGGGACGGATCAGTCCGGACGATCTCGGCATCTGGAAGGATGGGCAGATCGAGATGCTGGCGCGTGTTTTCCATTTCATTGAAGCGCAGGGCACGGTGCCTGGGATGCAACTGGCGCACGCCGGACGCAAGGCGAGCACGAGCGCGCCGTGGAAAGGCGGGAAACCGTTAGGTACAGGCGAACGTGGTTGGAGCCCGATTTACGGACCGAGCCCGCTTCCTTTCGCGGAAGGCTATCAAACGCCGCAGGAGCTGGATCGCACCGAGATCACGCGGGTATGCGAAGCGTTTAGGCGGGCCGCGCAGCGGGCGCTGGAGGCGGGCGCGAAGGTGGTGGAGATCCACGCGGCCCATGGTTATTTGCTGCACAGCTTTCTCTCGCCCTTTAGCAATCAGCGCGCGGATGAGTACGGCGGCTCGTTTGCCAACCGGATCCGGTTCCTTTGCGAGACGGTCGCGGCCGTCCGCCGGGTCTGGCCGGAGAAGTATCCGCTCTTTGTCCGCATCTCCTCGACCGACTGGACCGACGGCGGCTGGACCGTCGACGACGCGGTCGCGCTCGCCAAAGAATTGAAATCGCTAGGCGTGGATTTGATCGACTGTTCGAGCGGCGGCAATGTGCCGAACGCGAAAATCCCGACTGGTCCCGGCTACCAGGTGCCGTTCGCAGAGCAAATCCGCCGGGAAGCGGAGATCGCGACTGGTGCAGTGGGAATGATCACGGCGCCGGAACAGGCGGACCAGATCGTACGCCTGGGCCAGGCCGACCTCGTCTTGATGGCGCGCGAATTTTTGCGACATCCCTACTGGCCGCTCAACGCCGCGCGTCCGCTTCACCACGAGACTAGTCCACCGCCACAATACGGCCGAGCGTTCCAATGATTTCATGCTGCGGCATCTGATGGACAACCACTAGCTCAATTCGCGCAGGGCGTCTGCTCTTAGAAGCTCGGGTCGAGCAGGGATTTCCCCGGCCCTAGTGCAGAGTGCTGTGAGCGAGCTGGCTGAGCAGGTTCTCGACTTCCTGTGCGCCCATTTCCGTTTTGGCGTAATCGAGCGGGACCGCGCCGTGGAGTCCGCGTTGCGGCGTCTTGAGCCATTGGCGCGCCTCCTCCAGATCGCCGAAGAGATGCACGGCATGCCCGAGCAGGCGAGCAAAGCAAACTACCTTGCCCGATTCATCGTTCGTTAGGCGACCGGCCGCTTTGCGCTGCGCGATGGTGGCGCGGGAAAGCCCGAGCCGCGCCGTCAATTCATCCAGCGAAAGATCCAGTTGTCTGCGAAGGGCCTCGAATTCACCGAAAGCGAGACCGGGTGGAGCAACCGAGATCTTTTCCTTCGGAGGCGATTTCTTGGGCGACGGTTTCGGCTTCTTCGCAGATGCAGGCCGCGTGATTGTGGTTCTGCCGCGCCCAGCTGACTTTGCTTTCGTCAAAGGTTTCATCGGAATCTTGTCATACCAGATCGCTCCGGGAAGTTACAAGTCCTCTCATTTCAACGGGAAGAGCGCCGCTTCTGAATCGACTTGCGGGCGACGGTCTACCATATCTATGCTGATCTTATGAACACGAACCCGACGGAATACGCGAATCCCGGGGCGTTGGTCGACGCCACCTGGCTCGAACAACACTTCGACGACAAGGACATCCGCATCGTCGAATCGAATGAGGATATCCTGCTTTATGACACCGGCCATATTCCGGGCGCGGTCCACATCGATTGGCGAGCCGATCTGCAGGATCCGGTTATTCGCGATTACATCGCACCCGACAAATTCGCCGAACTCTGCAGTCGCAATGGTATCTCACCCGAAACGACCTGTATTTTCTACGGCGACAAGGCCAATTGGTGGGCCTGCTACGCACTCTGGGCGTTTCGCTTATTTGGACACAGGAACGTGAAGATTTTGAACGGCGGCCGCGACAAATGGAAAGCCGACGGCCGCAAAATGACGCGCGAAGTGCCGAAATATTCGCGCACAACATATCCCGTTCCGGCGCGCCGGATGGATAAGGAGATTCGGGCTTTTGCGGACGAAGCGCTCGCCCAGAGCCAGGCGAAAAAACCGCTCATCGATGTGCGTTCACCCGGCGAATACAAGGGCGAGATCACGCACATGGCGGAATACCCACAGGAAGGCGTGCTCCGCGGCGGTCATATCCCGGGCGCGAAAAGCGTGCCGTGGAAGACGGCCACCAACGACGATAGCACGTTCAAGTCAGCCGCTGAGCTGGGCAAGATTTACCTTGAGGGCGCCGGAGTCACACCGGACGTCGACACGATCGTTTATTGCCGGATCGGCGAACGCTCCAGCCACACCTGGTATGTGCTGACCTATCTTCTTGGACTCGGCAACGTGCGCAATTACGACGGGTCCTGGACCGAGTGGGGCAATAAGGTCGCTGCCCCGATCGAACGCAGCAGCTAGATTTCGTCCACAGATTGGGCAGATTTAAGCAGATTATTGGAAAGGGGCGGTGCCCAATGCTTCGCTCCATCAATCTGTGAAATCGGTGGGGGTGGCCTCCGTGTATCCCGAGAAGCTGCAAAACATTATCGACCTTTTCGATCACCTGCCGGAGGTCGAACGGCGCGAGACGCTCGTCGCCTACTCCGACAGCGCGCCAAAACAAGCGCCTCGAAGCGGCGAGCGGTTCAACCTCGAAGACGTGCGCAAGGACGAAGAATGCGCCGACACAGTTGGCGTCTATCTCCAGGTCGACGAAGAGGGCCGCGCCCACTTGCGCATGACGCTCGGGCCGGAGGTGCAAACCCTCACTCGCGCCATGACCTCGATCCTCTGCAAAGGTCTCGATGGCGCCACGCCCCAGGAAATTCTGGATCTGCCGAGCGATTTTGTGACCCGCATCGTCGGCGCCGAGCTCGTCCGGGTGCGCAGCCAGACGACCTATTATGTGCTGACGCGGATCAAGGGCATCTGCAAAGTTTACCTCGACCGGCAGCGCCGCGCGGTGGCGTAGGAAGTCAGTCTTCCAGCTGGTCGCTTTCCCCAAGGCAAGGCTGGGAGCCTGCCTGGCGAGTCAGTCAAGATGACCGACTTCCAATCGGCCGGTTTTCGCATAGTCTCCCGCTGCGCATGCCGCGGAACGATCAGATCAAGAAAATCCTCCTGATTGGCTCCGGCCCGATCATCATCGGGCAGGGCTGCGAATTCGATTATTCCGGTGTGCAGGCGTGCAAGGCGTTACGCGAGGAGGGATACGAAGTCGTGCTCGTGAACTCGAACCCCGCCACCATCATGACGGATCCGGAGTTCGCCGATCGCACCTACATCGAGCCGATTACACCGGCCGTGATCGAGATGATCTTGGAACGCGAGAAGCCGGACGCGATCCTCCCGACGATGGGCGGGCAGACCGCGCTCAACGCGGCAATGGAGTTGAACCGCAACGGCGCGCTCGTTAGGCACAACGTGCAATTGATCGGCGCTAACGCCCTCGCGATCGCCAAGGGCGAGGATCGCCAGCTTTTCAAGGAAGCGATGGTCCGAATCGGGCTGGACGTGGCGCGCTCCGGAATCGCGCGCTCGCTCGCTGACGCCGAGCGCGTCGCGGCCGAGATCGGCAGTTTCCCGCTCATCATCCGGCCAGCTTTTACCCTGGGCGGCTCCGGCGGTGGGATCGCCTACAACCGCGAGGAGCTGGAGACGATCGTCGAGCATGGCCTCGATCTCTCGCCGGTAAGCGAGGTCTTGATCGAGGAGTCATTGTTAGGTTGGAAGGAATTCGAGATGGAGGTGATGCGTGATCGAGCCGACAACTGCGTCGTCGTTTGCTCGATCGAGAATCTCGATCCGATGGGCGTGCACACCGGCGATTCGATCACCGTCGCGCCCGCCCAAACTCTTTCCGACCGGGAATACCAGGCGATGCGGGACGCCTCGTTTGCGGTCATTCGCGAGATCGGGGTCGAGACCGGCGGGTCGAACATCCAGTTCGCGGTCAATCCCGACAGCGGGCGGATGATCGTGATCGAGATGAATCCGCGCGTCTCGCGCTCAAGCGCGCTCGCCTCCAAGGCGACCGGATTCCCGATCGCGAAGATCGCGGCCAAACTCGCGGTTGGCTACACGCTGGACGAAATCCCAAATGACATTACCCGCGAAACGCCGGCCTGCTTCGAACCGACAATCGACTATTGCGTGGTCAAGGTTCCGCGTTTCACTTTCGAAAAATTTCCGGAAGCGGACGCGACTCTGACGACGCAAATGAAGAGCGTGGGCGAGGCGATGGCGATCGGGCGCACCTTCAAGGAAGCGCTGCAAAAAGCGCTGCGCAGCCTCGAGATCAAGCGCTTCGGCCTTTGCGACGACGGCCGGGAAACGCGGGTCGATGCAGAGACCCTGCGACACAAGCTAAGTGTCCCGAACGCGGAGCGAATCTTTTATCTCGCCCAGGCTTTCCAGGATGGAATGTCGATCGAGGAGATCTTTGGCCTAACGAAGATCGATCGATGGTTCTTGCAAAATATTGCGCAAGTGGTGGCAGAGCGACAGGAAATTAGGCGTCGCGCCTGACTTCCGACATTTCAAACGGCTCGGCTTTTCCGATCGCCAGCTCGCTTATTCGTCAGGCAAGACCGAAGAAAAAATCCGCGCAAGGCGCAAAGCCGCCGAGGTCATCCCGACCTACCGGTTGGTTGATACCTGCGCGGCGGAATTCGAAGCGTACACCCCCTACTATTACTCCACCTACGGGAGCGAGAACGAGATCCGTCGGAACACGAAACGCAAAATCATGATCCTCGGTGGCGGACCAAATCGTATCGGTCAGGGAATCGAATTCGACTATTGCTGCGTCCACGCCGCCTTCGCGCTGCGCGAGCTCGGGATCGAAACGATCATGGTCAACTCGAATCCGGAAACCGTCTCGACCGATTACGACACGAGCGACAAACTCTACTTCGAGCCGCTCACCCACGAGGACGTCCTCAACATTTACGAACAGGAAATGCCGGAGGGCGTGATCGTGCAGTTCGGCGGTCAGACGCCGCTCAACCTCGCTGCCGGCCTGAAGGCCGCGGGCGTCCCGATCATCGGCACCGCGCCGGAGAGCATCGAGCTGGCGGAGGACCGAAAACTTTTCGCCGAGATGCTCGATCGGCTCGGGCTGCGCCAGACGCCGAGCGGCTCCGCGGTGAGCGGAGCCGAGGCGGTGGCGATTGCCGAGCGGCTTGGTTATCCAGTGCTCGTCAGACCGTCATTTGTTCTCGGGGGCCGCGCGATGGAGCTGGTTTATCACGCGGAAGATCTGCGCCGCTATATGCGAAGCGCGATCGAGGTCAGCTCGCGTCGCCCGGTCCTGGTCGATCGCTTCCTCGAGGACGCGATCGAGGTGGATGTCGATTGCATCGCCGACGGCGAGATCGCGGTTATCGGCGCGATCATGGAGCACATCGAGGAAGCCGGCATTCACAGCGGCGACAGCGCCTGCGTCATCCCGACCTTTTCGTTGTCACGCTCGATCCGCGACGAGATCATGAGCGCGACGCGAGCGATGGCGAAGGAATTGCAGGTGCGCGGCCTGATGAACGTGCAATTCGCCGTCAAAGGCGAAAGACTTTACGTCCTCGAGGTGAATCCGCGGGCCTCGCGCACGGTGCCGTTCGTAAGCAAGGCGATCGGCGTACCGCTGGCCAAGCTCGCCGCCAAGGTGATGACCGGAATGACCCTGCGCGAGCTAGGATTCACGAGCGAAATCGTGCCGTCACATTATTCGGTCAAGGAGGCGGTTTTCCCCTTCCTTCGTTTCGAGGGTGCCAATATCTCGTTAGGCCCGGAGATGAAATCGACCGGCGAAGTGATGGGCATCGATCCGGATCTCGGCCTCGCTTTCGCGAAATCGCAACTTGCGAGTCAGTGGCCCCTGCCGACTGCAGGCAACGTTTTCATCAGTGTGAAAGATGTCGATAAACCAAACGTGATCGCCGTTGCGCGCGAGTATGCGGAGCTCGGTTTCGGGATCATCGCGACTTCCGGCACGGCCGAGCAACTCGCCGCCGCCGGCCTCGAAATCACGAAAGTGTTCAAGGTCGCGGAAGGCCGGCCGAACGTTCTCGATCTGGTCAAGAACGGGCAGATCCAGTTCATCATCAACACGCCGAGCGGCAAAACGCCGCGCCAGGACGAAGTGAAAATCCGTACCGCCGCCCTCGCCCAGCGCATTCCGATCATGACCACGGTGCGGGCCGCGTCTGCCAGTGCGAAGGGCATTCGCTCGTTGCAAAAGGGGGCGATGACGGTGAAAAGTCTGCAGGAATATCACGCACGGGCGAACCGCGCTTAAAGTTAGTCCGATTCGACCAGACTACTTTGGCGGGAGAGTCGTTGGGCCAAGAATCTTAAGCCCGCGGCGAGCGCAGCGTTCGCCGGTCGGCTTGACGACTCGTTAGGCCGGCGCGGTCGCAGTATTCGAGCAACGGGACGAGAACCCGGCGAGTGGTCCCGAGCATCTGGCGCAGCTCACTGACAGTGGCCGGCCCCCTGGCCTGGAGCGCTTGCGCAATGCGCGATTTCATCTGCGCAAATGCATCGGCGGACAAAAGAACATCTTCACTGAGCACGATGACTTCGCCGGTTTCGCTCAGAAATCGAAGCGCCTGTTGCGCGGCGGCATCCATAATCAATTCCTTGCGCGACGGAGGATCGAAAGGCCGCGCGGCGAGCGCCGCGCGGATCTTTCCACCTGCCTCCTCCAACACGGACGGTAAGGACGGCTTGTGACTTCGGCGCTTGATCGCACCCTGCCTACAGGCAAACTCTTGCTGGCTGAGATCGGCGATCAGCGCGTTCTCCAATTCTGCATCGTCGAGCGAGAGGTGGGCGCGCAGTTGGGCCAGATCGAGGCCTGCGCGCTCGGGATGCGCAGCGTGTCCTGCGTCAATCGCGTCGATCGCGCGTTCCCGCAGCTCCTCCCACCACGCGGCATAAGCAACGATCGTCCCGCTGGTGAACGCCTTCTTCTCGTCCACCAGGCGATCGACGGCGTTCGGTTATTTCTTCCTCGCTGAAGCTAGATTGAAGAAGGAGCGCGGCGCGGCGGACAAATTTGTCGCGCTGCAATTGCGTACCGAGCAGTGTGATCAAGTCGTTAGGCGCGGCCGCCCGCGCCTGGAGGAAGCTTCGTTCCGCTGGCGCGCGAAATCTTGTTCCCTCCGCGCTGGGATTCAGGACAACGCCACCGGCAATCGTCTGCCGACCCGAGGAATCACGGATAATGAAACGATCACCGGCAAGAACGAACGCCGGTTTCGTGAAACTCAGTCGTGCGATCGCCGTTTCGCCCGGGAGCACCTCACGTCGATCGAGCAAGAGAATCCGGGCCGTGAAACGCGCACTCCCGTAATGCACCTCGACCATGGAAGCGTTCTTGAGCGGACGCGAAGGCAAAAAGGCCCGGGCAGATCGCTCGACCATTGCGTCGATCGCGCGGCTTGATTCCGCGGAGTCAATCGTGGTCAGCACGCTGCCGCGGGGAATTTCACCGGGGCGCAGGTCGGAAAGATTCAGCGCCGTGCGCGTTCCGGGGAGCGCGATTTCGAGCGAGTGATTGTGACTTTGAATGGCACGAATGCGGGCACGAAGATTCTGTGGTTGCAGAGAAACCGTTTTTCCCCGCGAGAGCCGGCCGCCGGTCAAAGTGCCGGTAACAACCGTCCCACTGCCACATACGGTGAAGACGCGATCGACAAACAAACGAGGCTTTCCGCGGTCGCGCGGAGGCGGGATGCTGGCGGACACTCTCACAAGGGTTTGTTTCAGCTCGTCCAGACCGGTCGCTGCCCGGGCGGAGGTTTGCACGATCGGCATCAAGCCTAACGACGTCCGGCGCAGCTGCTCCCGGACGTCCGCCGCGATCCGCGCGGGATCGCCCAGGTCGCATTTCGTGATCGCGACGACGCCGTAGCGAACGCCGAGATAATGCAGGATCTGAAAATGTTCCTCCGTCTGTGGCATCCAGCCGTCGTCCGCGGCGACGACCAGCAGCGCGAGATCGATCGAGCCGAGTCCCGCGATCATGTTGCGAATGAAGTCTTGGTGGCCGGGGACATCGATCACGCCGAAGGAAAAGCCGGGTAGCGCGAGATGCGCAAAGCCAAGATCGATCGAGATGCCGCGGGCTTTTTCCTCGGGCAACCGATCGGTGTTGATCCCGGTAAGCGCTTTGACCAGTGCGGTCTTCCCGTGATCGACGTGACCGGCGGTCGCAAGGATGAAATGCTTCACGCCCGCTTGGTTGTTAGGCATGCGCTCAAAGCCGCCACGACCAGCTCGTCCTGCTCCGGAAAAATGGTCCGCAGATCGAGTTTGAATCGCCCGTGAGCCACGTAGCCGATGAGCGCCGGACTTCCGTGACGAAGCCGTGCCGCTTGTTCGTTAGGCGAAATCCCGGCCGAAGATACCTCGAGCGCAACCGAGCGAATCACTGAGCGCGGCAAGGCGCCGCCGCCAATCTCGGTCTTGCTTTCCACCAGACGCGCCGAGAGCGGCAGAGTGCGCAGACGCTCCAGCAGCGCCTCGCCCCGGGCGCGCAACTTCCCGTTAGGCACACCGAGCAGGTGGAGCGTCGGCACGTTCGCGCTCGTCTTAGAAAGATGGAGATCGACCGTCGCTTCAAGCCCGGCAAGAACCATCTTGTCGCAGCGCAAGGCGCGAAAAATCGGCTCGCGCTTCAGCGCGGAGACCAGTCGCGCTTTGCCGGCAATGATCCCGGCCTGTGGTCCGCCCAGGAGCTTGTCGCCACTGAAGCAGACCAACTCCGCGCCCTGCTTGAGCGTTTCCGCCGGGGTCGGCTCGTGCTCGCTCAGACCGAGCGTTTCGGTGGCGGAAAGCGCGCCGCTCCCGAGATCGACCACGAACGGCACGCGCCGACTCCGGGCAAGGACGGCAATCGCGTCGTTAGGCGGAAGTTCGGCGAAACCACCGATAAAAAAATTGCTCTGGTGCACCCGGAGGATGAGCGCCGTGTCCGGACCGGTTGCGCTGGCGTAATCGTCCAGCGTCGTTTTGTTGGTGGCGCCGACTTCGCGCAGCCGCGCTCCGCTCGCTTCCAGCATTTCGCCAACGCGAAACCCGCCGCCGATCTGCACCAGCTCGCCGCGCGAAATGATCACCTCGCGTTTCTTCTTCGTGAAATGGCGCACGATGAGCACGAGCGCAGCCGCGCCGTTGTTCACGACGGCGGCTGACTCGCTGCCGCAAGCGAGGGCAAGGCAGCGCTCGAGGTAAGCGGCGCGCGCGCCGCGGCCGCCGCTCGCGATGTCGTATTCGAGGTTGCTGTAGCCCGCGGCAATTTCCGCGACCCGGCGGACCGCGCTGGCGCTGAGTGGCGCGCGCCCAAAATTTGTGTGCAGAACGATGCCGGTACCGTTGATGACCGCTTGCAGGCGAGTCTGGCCGAGACGGATGATATCGGCCTGGAGATCGCGCACGATCTCTTCAAACGAGGGCACATTGCCGGCACGACGAAGCGAGGCAAGATGCTGCCTAACGAGTTGAGTGACGAGCGGTCGTGGCAGGTCGTGGGCGCCGAGCGCCTCGAGCACTTTCCCAACCGCGGGGATGGCACGGCGCGGCATCATGATGCGGAAATGCTGATCAGCGGTTGACGCATGGGGAGGATTTTTCCGATAACCGCCCGACAGGGTGTCTGCCACCGGGCGAGCAGGCGAAGGGCTTCGTCCAATCGCCGCGGCGGAATGGCGAGTAACAGACCACCGCTGGTTTGTGCATCGGTAAACAGCAATTTCTGTTGACGCGTCGCCTTGTTCCAGTTGGTCACCGCACGTGCAGTCTTCAGGTTTTGCTGCGTGCCCCCGGGAATACAATCCTGCGCGATCAGATCGAAGATTTCCTCGCTAATCGCGGGTACAGCGGCGGCGTTAACTTCGGCGCTGACTCCACTGGCGCGGCAGAGCGAGGCAAGATGACCGAGCAAACCAAAACCGGTCACATCGGTCGCCGCGCGGACCAGGCCGCGTTCGGCCAGCTCCGCGCCGACGGTGTTGACGCGCGACATGAGTTTGATGGCGGTGGCGGAAAGTTCGCGACTCGTTAGGCCGCGCTTGATGCCGGTCGTGGCGATGCCGGTCCCGAGCGGTTTGGTGAGCACCAGCCAATCGTTAGGGCGAGCGCGGGCGTTGGTCAGCATCTGGCGGGGCGAGACGATTCCCGTCACCGCCAGTCCGTAAATCGGTTCCGGGTTGCGGATGGTATGTCCGCCGAGGATGGCGCAGCCGACTTCGTTCGCCTTTTCCAGGCCGCCGCGCAGAATGGTGGCGATGGTTTTCGGCGGAACGAGACCCTCCGGCACGGCCATAATGTTGAGGGCGGTGAGCGGACGGCCGCCCATGGCAAAGATATCGGAGAGCGCGTTGGCCGCGGCGATCTGGCCGTAGGCGAACGGGTCGTCAACGATCGGGGTGAAGAAATCGGTCGTCTGCACGAGGGCGCGCTCGCGATCGAGCCGGAAAACCCCGGCGTCGTCCGCGGTAGCGGAACCGACGAGGACGTTGCGATTTCGCTGCATGGGAAGCTGACGCAAAACTTGCGCCAGGGCCTGTTGGCTCAACTTGGAAGCTCAGCCGGCGCAGGATGAGAGCGAGGTCAGTTTGCGGATTTGTTCGCGCGACATGCTGATCACCTCCTTTCGAATGGGGAAGAGATTGAATCAGGAAAAGAGGAAAGTAGGAAAAAGAAGGGAGAAGGTGCTGAGGGGATTCCCTTCCTGCTTTGAAAGCCCGGCCTCGCCTTCGGCTGCGTTACGGCCTGCTTTCCTGCTTGATCCTCTTCGGAAAAACGGCGGAGAGGATAGGAATCGAACCTACCTCGGCCGACTGAGGGCCGACGGCGATTTTGAAGATCGCGAGGGCCACCAGGCACCCTTCACTCTCCGAAGGTCGGAAGATTGAATCAGGAAAGCAGGCCGTAACGCAGCCGAAGGCGAGGCCGGGCTTTCAAAGCAGGAATAAGAGGGAAGGCGCGCTGCGATCACAGAAGGTTCTTCCTTTCTGCTTTGCTGCTTTCCTGATTGCTCTTTCTGGAAACAACCAACGCTGTCAGGCGCGGATTTTTTGGATTTGCCTAACGAGGGCGTCGAAATCCGGCCATTCGCCGGAGTCGAGTTTGGAGTGGAGCGTTTTGCCATTGGCGCTGACTTCGAACGCGCCGCCGCCGGATGGAACCAGGGTGAGCGACGCGATGCGATCGCTGAGTTCGAGAACTTTAGCCGCCAAACTGACGGCTTTCGGCGCGTAGTTTCAAACTGCGCAGTACTCGATCCGGATTTCGGTTTTCATCGCACGCTCCTTTCCTTCCGGCGAGATTAGCGGGAGGGAGAGAAGGGGTCAACCGCGCAGGCAATCCATAGGTCCCATATGACCCCATGGCTCCTATAGGACGAGCAGGACGCCGAGCGGATCCGCAAGAGTGTTTGTTAGGCGGCAGCAGCGTTGGCAGCGCGTTTGCGGGCCGTCGCGTCGAGCAGGCGCTTGCGCAGGCGGAGCGATTTGGGCGTCACCTCAACGTATTCGTCGGCGCTAATGTATTCAATCGCGCGTTCGAGGCTCATTTTGAGCGGCGCTTCCAGCTGAATGCCTTTGCCGTCGCCCTGGCTCCGCATGTTGGTGAGATGTTTCGCTTTGCAGGGATTGACCGGCAAGTCGTCCGGGCGCGCGTTTTCGCCCACGATCATGCCGGCGTAAATTTCCTCCTGCGGTCCGACGAATAATTTGCCCCGCGCCTGGATGTTGTTGAGCGCGTAGGCCGTGCTGATGCCGGGCTCCATCGAGACGAGGACGCCGCGGTTGCGGCCTTCCATCTCGCCTTTGAAGGGGGCGTACTCGCGAAAGAGATGACTCATGATGCCTTCACCGCGAGTGAGGTTAATGAGATCGCTTTCGAAACCGATGAGGCCGCGGGTAGGGACAATGGCTTCGACAGAAACGCGCGTGGTATGATGGTCCATCCCGGTGATCTCGCCTTTGCGTCCAGCGATCGACTGCAGGACGTCGCCCAAGTTTTCGTTAGGCACTTCGACATAAAGGTTTTCGATCGGCTCGAGCAAGCCACCCTTCTGGTCGCGCTGGAAGATGACTTCCGGGCGGGAGACCATCACTTCGTAGCCTTCCCGGCGCATTTGTTCGACGAGGACCGCAATCTGCATTTCCCCGCGCGCATTGACTTCAAATGCCCCGGCGGCATCGGTGTCGTTGACCTGGAGCGAGACGTTGCCGCGAGTTTCGCGGATCAGCCGCTCGCGCACGTGGCGGGCGGTGACGAACTTCCCGTCGCGACCGGCAAATGGTGAATCGTTCACCAGGATCCGCATCCGAATGGTGGGCGGATCGATGTCGACAAATTGCAGCGGCGTGCGCTCCTCGCGGTCGGTCAAGGTTTCCCCGATGTAAACTTCCTCGAAACCGGTCAGGCCGACGATGTCACCGGCGCTGGCGTGCTGTGTCTCGACCTGTTCCAAGCCGGCGTAGGTGAAGAGCGCAGTCACACTGGCGCGCTCCCGACGTCCGTCGCGATGAATGCAAACCACGGAGTCGCCGACTGCGACGCGTCCGCTCACGATGCGCCCGAGTGCAATCCGCCCGAGGTAATCGCTGTAGTGAAGGTTGGAAACGAGCATCTGAAAATGCGGCTCGGTTGCAATCTTCGGAGCCGGGATGAATTTGACGATCGCCTCGAAGAGCGGCGTCATGTCTTCGCTGTTCTCGTGCACTTCGCGCATCGCGAAACCGTTCTTGGCGCTCGCATAAACGATCGGGAAATCGAGTTGCTCGTCGTTTGCTTTCAACTCGACGAAGAGGTCGAAAACCATGTCGAGGACTTTGTGCGGCCGGGCGTTTTCGCGATCGACTTTGTTGATCACGACGATCGGTTTGACCTTGTTCTCGAGTGCTTTCTTGAGCACGAAACGCGTCTGCGCCTGCGGACCGTCGTGTGCGTCGACGACCAAGAGAACGCCGTCGACCATTTTCATGATGCGCTCGACTTCTCCGCCGAAGTCGGCGTGACCGGGTGTATCGACGATGTTGATGCGGTAGCCGTTCCAGTTAAAGGCGGCATTCTTAGCGCGAATAGTGATGCCTTTTTCGCGTTCCAGATCCATCGAATCCATCATGCGTTCCTCGACCTTCTGGTTGGAGCGGAAGGTGCCGGATTGACGCAGCAACTGATCGACGAGCGTCGTCTTGCCGTGATCGACGTGAGCAATGATTGCGATGTTGCGGATTTTGTCCATGACGCTGATTCCTCGTTGCGCGTAAAGCAGGCGCGCCGCCTGCCAAAGGTGGTGGGCAACCGGAACGGCTGCCTGCGAGGAGCGCGGAATATGGATGCGATGGCCCGTCCCGTCAATCTGATTAGCCCGCGCACGGCGCGACAAAGCAAAAACGGCAGGTCATTGCTGACCTGCCGTTTCGCTAATAATTCTGCTTCGAGGCGTTAGTGGATCGGAGCCTGGACCGCGTGCTTCAGCGTTGATAAACCCGAAACCGTCCAGTCTTGGAGTAGCCGTCAGCGACTCTATTGTTGATGGTGCCACTGAAGGTACCGCCACCCGAGGTTGTGCCGCTGAAGGTCATACCGTGGCGAGCCACCATGCCGTCGGGCAGGAGCAATTCACCGCCGAAGAGGTCGGCCATGGTAAACGAGGTCGAGGTCGCGCCGCCATCCGGGCCGATCCCACCGTGGTGTTAACGACGCGGTTGTGCTGCGGTCCGTGACCGACCGTGAAGCGCACCGTCTTGCCAGTCGTGAAGGTGTTATTCGAGAACGTCAACGTCATCGTCCACCACTGACCTGCGAGGGAGGGTAACGGGGCCTGGTTGCTAAAGACGGCACTGATATCGCCCGAGCTGACATCCGAGTCGCCCACCGTGAAAGCCTTGGTGAGCGGCTCGAAGACAATACCGGGATAGACATTACTGAAGTAGGTGTTGGCCAGATCCAGGCCGTTGTTGCCGCCGGTGGTGTTGCCGGCAGTCGCCGCGGTGCCTTCCGGGTTAAAGACCACGACTCGTGACGCTCCCGGTCCCTTGTAGGAGAGGGTGAGGTGGTTCACGTTAGCCACGCCCGAGCTCGGGTTGAGCCCGAGGTCGGTGTTGGCCGTGAACCTGACCGAGCCGCCTTCTGAGGTGCGCGCTTGACCCGAAGCATAGTTCGGATCGAGGTCATGCGGGAATGCGCTCCTATGCAGCAGGTCCATCATCTGCGATGGGGTAACGCTGCCGGGACCGCCATTCGCTTCCAGGACGAGGGCGGCGATGGCCGCGGCGTGCGGAGCGGCCGCACTGGTGCCAGAGAAGTTAGGCTTAATATCCAAATCGCCCGGGTCATCTGCAGCCAAAGAAGGAATTATTGGCATTGTCAGCCGCGGCAACACCGGGCTGCAAACGTACTTCCGGAGTCGAGAGACGGTTGCCCTCATTATCGAAGTAGACCGTCGCCGGACCTGGCGAGGTGAAGTATTCCGGAATACTCATCCGGAAGACACTGTAGGCCGCGGTGCCATTACAACCGTTTGCCATGGCGTGGCCCTTGGTGTTCGGAGTGTTAACGGTGAAGTATTCCTTCGGTCCAATGCCGGAGAGGCCGTTGCCGCGGATGATCCAGCGGATATGACCCGCCGCTGGCGACTGAGTCGGCACGGTGGCACGAGCAATGACATATTGCACCTGGGTTTCACCGGCCTTCGGCGAAGTCACACCGAATTCGAACGGAATATTGGTCGCGTAGTTATTCGTCTTCAGCGAGCTGGCGGACAGGTAATTGCCTTCCAAGTCGAAGACAAGCAGGTTGAAGTCAGTCGAGATCTGCGGATTGGAGCCGTTGTAAACATTGACCGTAAACGCCCCGGTCGTGCCACCAAAGTTGGTCACAACGATGGAATATGCGCCAGTGACGGGCGGATAGAGGTTGATTGTCTCGTCCGTGCCTGTGTCTTGAGCGTTGACGATGATGTTACCGTTCGGGTCTTTGACCGTAACGATCGCGTCGAACGAGCTACCCGTGTCAGCCGTTACGGTAATGACATAGTTTTGGCCCGCGGTCAGACTTGGCGTGACGAAGGTCAGGGCCATGTTGGTGTAAACCGCATGGGCGGTATAAATCGGGTTAGGATCAAAGTTCAGCACTTGATTGTACGGATCATCCCACTGGAAGTTGGTCGCTGGCTCACCTGAGGCAAGCACGTTCACGGTTTGCGCGACATCCTGCTGACCAGGGTTCGGATTGAAGTTATGGAATCCGCCCTGGTAAAGCTCGGTCGGCACGCCAGTAAGATTGATGTTCGTGCCATCGAGCGCTCCGGGGCCGTTAGGGACGTTCCGATAGTCAGAGTCGTAGTCATAGGTGCCAATATCATTTCCTGCGGAGGAGAAATAGCTCACTCCGGCGTTGAAAACATCATTGACCGCGTCGCCGATAATGCCGTCCTCGAAAAAAGGCTCGTCGCTGTAACCGACGTCGTCGCAGATGGTGTCGGCCTTGAAGCCTTTCTGGATTTCCGGAGGATATTCGAAACCTGGCAGTGCAGCGAGGGCGCGAATGTTATTGGCGAAGCCGACTTCACCTCCGTTGGCGGTGGCAAAACCAATGCGGGCTTTCGGCGCCATCTTATAAACGATCTGACCCATGGCGCGGCCTTCATCAGTGCCCGGTATATCTTGTAGAATCACAACGGGCTGAGTGTTTACTGGATTATTACCGGCGCCAGGCAGATCGAAATTGGTCACGTCGGTCGCGATGTTGCCGATGCTATCGGAGATGAAACCGATACTCATGCCGGAGCCTTCGAAGTCGGACTGGGCGTTCGGGTTGTAGAACTTGTTGATCTGATCGACGCGATGCTGGTAAACGCCTTGATCAGCTGCGGTGCCGAGCAACGGCACAGTCGTGCCGGGTCGAATGCCGCCACCAGGGGCTACCTTGTGGTTCATCTCGGGCTTCAGTCCCAAGCTGACAGAACGCACTTCGCGCATGTTGCCGAGCGCCGGGACATCATCGAGCGAGATGAAGCCTTCGACGACGCCGACCCCGCGATATTTCGTGTCCAGCGCGGTCAGCGTGAAGGACGCGAAGCGTTTCTGCAGCATCGCCGCGAGCTTCTCCGCATTCACACGGTTGTTGGTCGGATGGATGTCGACGAGGAACCGGCCGGTGTCAGCGTCTTGGATTGCGAGGTTAGCATAGTCTGCTGCCTGCTGGGTAGCGTAACCGTTGAAAGCTCGCCGTAGTTTGACCGCTTTTGATGGCGACGTTGCTCTCAACGAGCGCGCCCAAACCGCCGGCCAGGTTTTGCGGTATCGGTCTCGCTTGCAGGGAAGCGGCGGCGAGACCGAAGCAAAGCGAGGCAGAGATGAGGGCAAAGCGCCTCCACGGCCTCGCCGGATGAAATCGAAGTAAGGTGTTTTTCATTGATGATGGATTAGTTTTTGTGTGTTGATCTGATACGACACCGACAGGTCCTGTTGGATAGACCGTTCTGAAGGCCGAAGAGGTTACAAAACCGTAATCTATCCGGCAAGCTAATTCTTCCGACAGCCGAGCTTCTACCAAAGCCTCCGAGGCGCGCCTCCAGCCTAACAACTGCAAATGCGAGCTCTGCAATCGTCTTGTCAGCACGACTCTACAAGTTTGGGTTCGTTCAGGCGACCGGGAGACTTCGCTGAACATGAGCAGACCGGATTTTTGGATGTTCGTTCAGTTTTTTTCTCGCAATTTCACAATGATCCTAATCATTTTCAGGCAAGGATTTTGCGGACGCGCCAGTCTTCCTTTCGTTCCCTAACGAACTGCGATTGGAGCGGCAGTGTCCGTTCCGGCCGCCAACTCACGTCAAGGATTCGAGACAGGATCAACCCATTTACCATGCTCGCGAATCAGATCCTGCAACCGATCAACTGCTTCGATCTCGGGAATGTTGAACTTCACCGCCGTCTTGCCGACATAGAGATTCACTTTCCCAGGCGCGCCGCCGACGTAGCCAAAATCGGCGTCCGCCATCTCGCCGGGGCCGTTCACAATGCATCCCATGATCGCAATCTTGACGCCCTTCAAATGCACTGTTGCGGCTTTAATGCGTGCAGTCGTGGTTTGCAGATTGAAGAGCGTCCGTCCACAGGAAGGGCAGGCGACGTAGTCGGTCTTGAAAATGCGGGTGCCGGCCGCCTGGAGGATGTTGTAGGACAATCGCAAGGCCTGACCTGGCCCATGCTCACCTTGCACCAGAATGGCGTCGCCGATCCCGTCGCAGAGGAGCGAGCCGATATTTGTTGCGGCCGTGAGGAGTGTCGGGAGGAACTCTGCCCCGGGATTTTGCGACATCGTGAGGCTGTCTTTGAGCAAAATCGCATGCCGCGGATCCAACTTTGCTGCGAGCAGGCGATAGGCGGCGATCACCGGCAGGTCGAGTCCGTCACTCACCGCAACTAATCTCGCATCCACGCCATCATTGAGGGAAGCGATGCTCGGTTCATCGCGTGGATCCAACTCAACGATCGCTGAGTTTTCGTAAACGAACTCCGGTTTGTAGTCACCCATCCGGTCCACCTTGTGCGCAATTTTTTCAAAGCCAGTCTCGCGGATCGCTACCCGCACGGTTTCCTCTCCGCCAACTCGCACGTCGCCGACCGGAATTGTTTTCGTTGCCCTGCGTTGATAGGAAAATGGATCGAAAGAGAATTCAGACTTCGTGGACTCGAGACGGGCTTGATTCTTCCCGGTCTCCTCCTCCCGGTTTCCGATCTCGATCAAAGCGCGTGCAACTGGGATCTCGTGAATGCTGTCCTCGGTTAACGAAACGCGGATGGTGTCGCCGATGCCGTCACGCAAAAGCGAGCCGATTCCAATTGCGCTCTTGATCCGCGCATCCTCGCCTTCGCCGGCCTCAGTCACGCCGAGATGAATCGGATAATTCCAATCGTCGCCCTCCTCGCGTAACCGCGCGACGAGCAACCGATAAGCCGCAATCATCACCTTCGGGTTGCTCGATTTCATCGAAAAGATGAGCGCGTGATAATCGAGATCGCGCGCGATGCGGGCAAACTCGAGTGCGCTTTCCACCATTCCGAGCGGCGTGTCGCCATAGCGGTTCATGATCCGGTCGCTAAGGGAACCGTGGTTCGTTCCGATGCGCATCGCGATCCCGCGCTCCAAACACAACCTGACGAGAGGAGTGAAACGCTCGCGAATTCGTTGCAGCTCCGCCGCGTATTGTTCGTCCGTATACTCAATAATCTTGAACTTCTTTGAGTCGGCGTAGTTGCCCGGATTGATCCGGACCTTCTCGATCCACTTTGCGGCCTCGAGCGCGGCCTCCGGTTTAAAATGAATGTCTGCCACGATCGGCACCTCGCAGCCGCGGACGCGCAATCCGCGCACGATGTGTTGGAGATTGGCTGCGTCTTTGACAGTCGGGGCAGTGATCCTAACGATCTCGCAACCGACCTCGGCCAGCTCGATCGTCTGTGCGATCGACGCCTCGGTATCCATCGTATCGCACGTGATCATCGACTGGACGCGCACCGGGTTCGCGCCGCCGACTCCGACATGGCCGACCATCACTTCGCGCGACAGACGGCGCTCATAGTGGAGCAGGTCGTCGCAATAGGAAAGGCGGCTCATCTAGTTGGTCAGGGCTGCACAGGAGGATAGCAAAGCACGAAGCGCTCTGCTTTGAAAATGCGCTCCCCAGGGACAGCTTGCCTTAGGGACTCGGGCTGGCCTGGACCGCCTGAGAGGGCTCGTCATCGGTGTGCTTTTCGCCCAGCCAATCACCCACATCGAAGAAGCTGATGTAGGCGATGTAGCCGATGATGAGAACCGCACAGCCTGTTTGGACGATTTCGAGCACGCGGATGTTAACTGGTTTGCGTCGAACAGCCTCGACCAGCGCGAGCACGATGTGTCCACCGTCGAGGACAGGAATAGGAAGCAAGTTTAGAATCGCGAGGTTCACGTTCAGGATCACGCTGAACCAAAGCGCCAACTGCCAGCCGCGATCGCTTTCAAAGAGCAGATAGTAAATGCGCACAATCCCGACAGGACCGCTGAGATGCTGCAATCTCACGTCGGACTTGGGCGAAGCCACGGCCTCGATCGTATTCAAGGTGCTCGTGACGCTGTCGTAGACTTGCTCGATCGGATTTGGGTGTGCGATCGTCACTTGCCCGGTCGTATCCCAGCCGATGCCGATGCGAGGCACCATCTTTCCTCTCGTCATCATGGGCACTGGACGCAGCGCAGTCTCGAACCGCCGCGAGCCACGTTGCACATCGAGTTTCAATTCCTGGTCCGGATGCTGCCGAATGAAATCCGCGAGCGCGATCGCGTTGTACATCGGCTGACCGTTGAATCCCCGGATGACATCGCCCGGTCGCAACCCAGCCGCCGCGGCGGGCGATCCCGCCTCCACCAGATCGATCATCGGTCTGGAGGCGGGATAGATCAGGACCTGCCGCACGCTCTTGCGCCGCCACCCGCCAGTCGCGGCCTTGTAGGGCACGACGGAAAACGAGAGACGCTGACCGTCGCGATCGACGACGAACGGGATCGTGTCGCCCTCGCTGCGAATCACATTCCAGATCACGCTGTCGTTCATCCCGGAAAAACGCGTTACCCGCTTTCCGTCCACCTCAAGAATCTTGTCGCCTGCTTTGAGACCGGCCTTCTCACCGGGCGATCCCGGTTCGACATAACCGATGACCGTCGTCATGTCTGCCTCGCCCACCGGGTGACCAACTCCCCAGACGAGCGTGGCGAAGACGAGCGCGAGGAGCAGGCTGAAAAGCGGACCAGCGACCGCCACGATAATCTTGTCGAGCACCGAAATGCGCGGCAGCTTGGCGCGGTCGGTATCGGTTTCGCCTTCGATGATATCCATCGGTGCGAGCTGCGGAAGCGCGACGAAGCCGCCCAGGGGAAGTGAGCCTAACGAATACTCGACGCCGTTGATCGTCTTCTTCCAAAGCGGTTTGCCGAACCAGACGCCGAATTTTTCGATCACCAGCCCGCGCCAGCGCGCGGCGAGGAAATGGCCCAACTCATGGACCACGATGAGGAGGTTAAAAAGGACGATGACCTCGAGAAGGATAAAAATGATGCGAAGGGCGTGCAGCAACACTTTTGAAAAGGGTGATTGGTGAAGAGTGACTGGTGATCGGATCGTCAGCGCGCCGATTTATCGATCCCAACGATTTGACGTTTCAACGGCCGCAGAGCGCGCCCAGCGGTCAGCCTCCAATATGGCATCGAGGGTGGGGTTGGCAACGGAGGCATGGCGGTTCATGACTTCCTCGACCAACTGCCAGATGCGCGGAAACGCAATCCGGCGATCGAGAAAAGCTGAGACAGCGACTTCATTGGCGGCGTTCATTACAGCAGGCAGGGTGCCGCCTGTCTCGCCGGCGCGGCGGGCGAGATTGAGCGCCGGAAAGGCATCCAGCCGAGGCGCGGCGAATTCGAGTTTCTGGAGCTTCCCGAAATCGAGCGGCGGCAGGGTATTCGGCACGCGGTCCGGCCAGGTAACTGCGTATTGAATCGGGAAACACATGTCGGAATGCGAGAGCTGGGCGAGGACCGAACCGTCGGCAAACTCCACCATCGAATGGACGATGCTCTGTGGATGAACGACCACTTCCACCCGCGCCATCTCGACGCCAAAGAGCCAGTGCGCCTCGATCATTTCGAGCCCTTTGTTGAAGAGCGTGGCCGAATCGATCGTGATCTTGGGGCCCATGCTCCAAGTTGGATGTCTGAGCGCCTGTTCGGGCGTGATCGCGGCAAACTGCTCATTAGGCGTCTCGCGGAACGGGCCACCGGACGCGGTCAGAATGATGCGGCGGATGGCTGGCTGAACCCTTCCCTCCAAACACTGAAAAATCGCGTTATGCTCGCTATCGACCGGCAACACCCGCGCGCCCTTCCGCGCCGCCGCCCCCATCACCGCCTCGCCCGCCATGACCAGGATTTCCTTGCTCGCCACGGCGAGATCCTTGCCCGCTTCGATCGCAGCCAGCGCCGGTCGCAAGCCGCCTGTCCCGACGACTGCTACGAGCACCATGTCGGCGTTCGTTAGGCAGGAAATAGCCTCGAGGCCCGCTTCGCCGGAAAAAACAACTGGCTTATAGTCGAGCGCGGCACGCAACTCATCGAGCTTCCCTCCATCTACCAGGCAAAGCGCCTCCGGCCTAACGAGATTCGCCTGCGCCGCCAGCTTCCGCGCGTTGCCTTTAGCCGCGAGCCCCACGATCTCCATCCGATCCGGAATGTCGCGCGCCACCTTCAACGCGCTCTCGCCGATCGAGCCGGTTGCGCCCAGCACGACGATTCGTTTCCGTTTCATCTCGGAACTCACATTACGGCCACAAAGTCAGACCAGGAAGAATCCTTGGTTTCTTTGCGGCCGCCTTTGTGCCAGGCAGTTCACGGCACGCGGATCACCAGCCGCAGATAAAAAAAGAGCAACGGCACGGTGAACAAGAGACTGTCGATGAGATCGAGCGCGCCGCCGATTCCCGGTAGCATGTTGCCGGAATCTTTCACACCGGTGCTGCGCTTGACGATCGATTCGGCGAGATCGCCAATCACCGCGGCGAAGCCGAGGAGCAGACCGAGCACGATCGAATGCGGCAGGGTCAGAACCGACAAGTGCCCCGGCATCAGCTTGAAAAGGCCGACGCTCGCGAGCAGCGAAAACGCGAGCGCGCCGAAAAATCCCTCCCAGGTTTTTTTCGGGCTGATGTGCGGCACCAACGGGTGGCGGCCGAACAAACTCCCCGTCAGATACGCCCCCATGTCGCTGAATTTTGTGATCGCGATGCAGTATAAAACGTAAAACTGCCCGGTCACAGCCCCGTTAGGCGCGCGCGGCGTCAGGTAGACGATCTTGGTGATGAAATTGAAAAGCCAGAGTACATAAAGCAGCCCGAAGAGGGTATAGGCCATCGTCTTTAGTGGCTCGTCTTCCCGCAGGCTCTCAAACATTTGCCGAGTGAAAACGGTCAGCAAGAAAAAGAGCAGGACCGCCAATTCGAAGTCGTAGGAGCGCGCCGGACCGAATCTTGCGAAGTAATAAAAACTGCCGCAAAGCATCACGGCGCCGCAGATCATGGCCGTGATTTTGAAATTCGGCAGCCCCTTGTGATCGAGCATGCCATAGAATTCCCAGAGCGCGATCAGGCCCACAACGCTGATCAATCCGTAGAACGCGAGTTCGTATCCTGAAAAAACGATCAGCAACGCCACCGACCAGAGCACGATCGTGCTGGCAAAGCGGAAGATGAAGACGGAACGCCGCGTCACCGGTTTGGTTTCGTTGCGTTCGAGCGTGGCGGACATGCAGCCTGCATCATCCCCGTCAAAGAGGAATTGTCCACTTCGGAGTCAGCATGCGCCGCCGCGCTCGGCGCGCTCGGGGGAGCGCTCTTGAACAGCATGGACCGCCTGGACGTAAAGTCGCGCGCTTGCTTGCTCCGGCGCCAGAGTTTGTTTCTCCACTTGAAATCATGAGGCCATGGCTGTAGAATCAAACTCCGAGATGACTGGAGTCGTCTCACGGCTTGAAGGGCTCATCTATTTCTTCTTATTTGGTTGCGCCCTGCATTTTGCCCGCCCTTCAAGGGCAAAAGCCGCGCGCCAAAATCATTACATATTCATGACATCGTCTTTTTCCCGTTGCCCATCTTCCGTGGGTCTGGGAAGCTGTCATGCGAGATACGAAAATAGTAGATTACAGACCCAATGCGAAAATTTACGAAATCCACAAAGTGTTATGGCATCATACGTATCGTCCGAAGCCTGCTATGCGTCGGGCTTCTCCCAGCAACCGTCCTGACTCTAACGACGACGATCAGCCAGGCCGCCTTGGAGGCGACCCGTATCGCAACCGGATTTACCATTCCGCTTTATGTGTGCGCGCCGCCCGGCGACACTAACCGGATTTTTGTGCCGGAGCAGGGAGGAAAGATCAAGATCGTTGACCTAACGACGAACACCGTGCTCCCGACCCCTTTCCTCGATATCACTGCCATAGTCGGGCAAGGCCAGGGAACAGGAATTCTCGGCATGACCTTTGATCCGAACTATTCAACCAATGGTTTTTTCTACGTCTCCTACACGACAAACTCGGGTGGAGTCTTCAATGCTGGTGTCTCATTCATCTCGCGCTTCACGGTCACGTCGAACCCTAACGTGGCTGATCCACAAAGCCAGGTAGTGGTGATCACTGCCGATCAACCCGATCACGATCATAACTTCGACTGGATTGGTTTCAGTCCGCGCGTGGGGGACGAAAATAATCTATACATCTGCTCCGGTGATGGCGGCGTGTTGGAGGACGAAGGGCCCGGCACGCTCGAGCCGGACGGCAACGCCCAGAGCACGGAGACCCTGCTCGGAAAAATCCTTCGCATTCACATTGAAGACGACGGGAGCTATACCATCCCGCTCGATAATCCATTCTTTGGCGCTCCTCCTCCGGACAAACAGGAAATCTTTTGCTACGGCCTGCGCAACCCGTTTCGCGCCAGCTTCGACCTTGGCTCGGGCGACATGCTCATCGGCGACGTAGGCGAAGTGAGCCGCGAAGAGGTAGACGTGCAACTGGCCTCAAATCCAGGCGGCGGGGAAAACTACGGCTGGCGTTATCGCGAGGGTTTCATTCAGAATCCTCATTTTGCTGGCCACCCGCCGCCGCCTAACGCTGTCGATCCAATTTTTGACTACACTCATGGTGCCACTGGTTCCTGCGTGATCGGCGGCTATCTCTACAATGGAAGCGTTAGCGAATTGCAAGGCCTCTACGTTTTCGGCGACTGCTTCGGCCCGATGACTGATTTTGCCGGCCATGTCTTCACACTCAATTACCAGAATGGAGTGGCCTCGGATTTCCAGGAGATCACTTCACAGCTCTTTCCAACGAAGGTAGGTGGTTACACCCTAGGCGCGCTGACCTCGATGGGAGAGGACGCTTCCGGCGAGCTCTACCTTACCGATCTCAACGGAAACGTCTTTAAGATCGTGGAGGCTTCGGCTCCCACTCCCACTCCGACCCCAACACCAACGCCGACCCCCACCCCGACACCCACACCGACGCCGAGTCCCAGTCCTACGCCAACCCCGACGCCATTTTTCCCGGTGCAACTGGGCAATATCTCGACCCGCTTGGACGTCGGGACGGGTGAGAACGTGGCGATTGGGGGATTTATCGTCACAGGAACTCAGTCGAAACAGGTCATTGTCCGGGCGCTCGGTCCCTCCGTGCCGCTAACCGGAGTGTTAGCGGATCCGGATTTGGAATTACACGACTCAAGCGGGGCGACAATCGCGAGCAACGACAACTGGCAGGAGAGCACGAACAAGCAGGCGATTATCGACGCAGGTTTTGCGCCCAGTAACGACAAGGAGTCGGCGATTTTGATGACGCTGGAGCCGGGACTGTACACGGCGATTGTCCGGGGGGTGGGCGCAACGAGCGGGGTGGCGCTGGTGGAGGCATATGATCTGGATCGCACCGTCGACTCGAAGCTGGCCAACATCTCCACGCGCGGTTTTGTCCAGACGGGTGAGAACGTCATGATCGGGGGATTAATCATTCTGGGCGACACCGATACCGAGATCCTGGTGCGCGCGATCGGGCCGACGCTTGCGGCTGTGGGAGTCGAAGGGGCGCTGGAAGATCCGATCCTGGAGCTGCACGACAAAGACGGCTCGCTGATTACGTCCAACGATGACTGGAAGACGACCCAGCAGACCGATATCGAAGCGACTGGTCTGGCCCCGACAGATGATCGCGAATCAGCCATCCTGGCAACCCTGAGTCCCGATAGCTACACCGCCATTGTGCGCGGAAAAAACGATACCACGGGCGTCGCCTTGGTTGAGGTCTATAACATCAGCCCGTGAGAGTAGTGCGACGGCTGACCTATCGCGGCGACTGCCTATCGCGGAGATTTTTCGTCGCGGGTTTCGTGGCCGCCTTGGCCTTGACCTCATCGATGGGCACTTGTTACGCCGGTATCGAAGCAGATCGGATCGCGACGGGATTCACGCTGCCGCTTTACGTATGTGCCCCGTCCGGGGACGTCAGCCGGCTTTTTGTCGCCGAGCAGGCCGGAAAGATCAAGATCATCAATCTTCCTTCGGGCACGGTCAATTCAACCCCGTTTCTCGATATCTCGGCTGAAGTGGGACAAGGTCAAGGTACCGGGATTCTCGGGATGACTTTCGATCCGAACTACGCGGTCAACGGCCATTTCTATGTTAGTTACACGACCGACTCCGATGGAGTCTTCGGTCAAGGCGTGTCCCACGTCGCGCGGTTCACGGTCAGCGCAGATCCCAACGTCGCCGATCCAGGGAGCGAAGTAACCGTAATCACTGCCGATCAGCCGCAGCACGATCATAACTTTGACTGGATTGGCTTCAGCCCACGCACCGGCGACGCAGGCAACCTCTATATCTGCAGTGGCGACGGCGGGAATACCGAGGACCAAGGTCCGGGCCACATCGAGCCGGGCGGCAACGCCCAGAGCACACAGACCTTGCTCGGAAAAATCCTGCGTATCCACGTCGAAGACGACGGTAGCTATACCATCCCGCCCGATAATCCCTTCTTTGGATCGCAAACGGAAAAACAAGAAATTTTTGCCTACGGTCTGCGCAATCCCTTTCGCGCGAGTTTTGTTCTTGCAACAGGCGACATGTTAATTGGCGACGTCGGGGAGCACGACCGGGAAGAGGTGGATGTAAACCTCGCTTCGAATCCCGGCGGAGGCGAAAATTACGGGTGGCGCGTGCGCGAGGGTTTCATTCAGAACCCCTTTTACCCCGACGACCCTCCGCCGCCCGACGCGGTTGATCCGATTATCGACTACGAGCCACCAGACGACCGGACAATGCATAATCGGCGGCTATGTCTATCACGGGAGCGAGGTCAGCGAATTGGAGGGGCTCTACGTTTTCGGCGACTGTTTTGGTCCAGAAACGGGAGATTTTACGGGCCGGATTTTTACCCTCCTCTATGAGGGAGGTGTGGCCTCGGAGTTCACGGACATTACCGCCCAACTGTTTCCCACGAAGGTCGGCGGTTATACGCTGACCGGTGTCACTTCCATGGGCGAAGACGCCAGCGGCGAGATTTACATAACTTCCATAGGAGGGGACGTCTTCAAGATCGTGGGAACTCCGATTCCCACTCCCACTCCCACTCCCACACCAACGCCGACCCCCACCCCGACACCGACACCGACGCCGACGCCGAGTCCCAGTCCTACGCCAACCCCGACGCCATTTTTCCCGGTGCAACTGGGCAATATCTCGACCCGCTTGGACGTCGGGACGGGTGAGAACGTGGCGATTGGGGGATTTATCGTCACAGGAACTCAGCCGAAACAGGTCATTGTCCGGGCGCTCGGTCCCTCCGTGCCGCTAACCGGAGTGTTAGCGGATCCGGATTTGGAATTACACGACTCAAGCGGGGCGACAATCGCGAGCAACGACAACTGGCAGGAGAGCACGAACAAGCAGGCGATTATCGACGCAGGTTTTGCGCCCAGTAACGACAAGGAGTCGGCGATTTTGATGACGCTGGAGCCGGGACTGTACACGGCGATTGTCCGGGGGGTGGGCGCAACGAGCGGGGTGGCGCTGGTGGAGGCATATGATCTGGATCGCACCGTCGACTCGAAGCTGGCCAACATCTCCACGCGCGGTTTTGTCCAGACGAGTGAGAACGTCATGATCGGGGGATTAATCATTCTGGGCGACACCGATACCGAGATCCTGGTGCGCGCGATCGGGCCGACGCTTGCGGCCGTGGGAGTCGAAGGGGCGCTGGAAGATCCGATCCTGGAGCTGCACGACAAAGACGGCTCGCTGATTACGTCCAACGATGACTGGAAGACGACCCAGCAGACCGATATCGAAGCGACCGGTCTGGCCCCGACTGATGATCGCGAATCAGCCATCCTGGCAACCCTGAGTCCCGACAGCTACACCGCCATTGTGCGCGGAAAAAACGATACCACGGGCGTCGCCTTGGTTGAGGTCTATAACATCAGCCCGTGAGAGCAGTGCGACGGCTGACCTATCGCGGCGACTGCCTATCGATCAAAGCAATCTTCGATCACTGCTCCTCGCTCTCGCGTCCATATACGTGAGTTACTATGTGGATTTTGGAAGCCGAGGGCCTGGAAAGCCACGCAAGGCGGGTTCGAGGCACGGTAGGAGTTAGCCGACTTTCGACGCGGTATTCTGAGGTCACAATTGGCAACGCGCGCTTTCTCTCGGCAGAAATCGGAGATTGCAGTTGAAAGTCTCTCCCGTTCCGCACCGGACGGGGTTGACCGGCGGCAGGGAGCGACGCGGCTCGTAGCCACTTCGCCGGCAGGAAGAAATGACGCACTTTCCTGCTTTCCTGAATTCGCGATTCGCCTACCCTTAACCGGTGAAAAAGACGATGCAGGCGCTGGTCAAGAAGGACGCTAAACCGGGTCTCTGGCTTGAGGAAGTGCCTGTGCCAGGGGTGAGCGACGATGACGTGCTCATCCGGATCAAAAGAACTTCGATCTGCGGCACTGACGTCCACATTTACAACTGGGATGCCTGGTCGCAAAAGACGATTCCGGTGCCAATGGTCATCGGGCATGAATTTGTCGGCGTGGTCGAGCGCGTCGGCGAACGGGTCAAAGGCTTTGCCCCTGGCGATCTCGTTACCGGTGAAGGGCACATCGTCTGCGGCCATTGCCGCAACTGTCTCGCCGGGCGGCGTCATCTTTGCCCCAATACGAAAGGTGTCGGCGTCAATCGCCAGGGGGCGTTCGCGGAGTTTTTGTCGATCCCGATGTCCAATGTCTGGCATGCCGATCCGAACATTCCGCTTGATGTGCTCTCCTGTTTCGATCCGCTGGGCAATGCTACTCATACCGCGCTTTCCTTCGACTTGATCGGCGAAGACGTCCTCATCACCGGCGCTGGTCCGATCGGGTGCATGGCGGTCGCGATCTGCCGGCACGCCGGGGCGCGCAACGTGGTAATTACCGACATCAATCCGTACCGGCTCGAGCTTGCGAAAAAAATGGCCCCGAATGTTTTCGCGGTCGATGTCCGCAACTATTCGTTAGGCGAAGCGATGCAGCAACTCGGAATGAAGGAAGGCTTCGACGTCGCGCTCGAGATGTCGGGCAGTCCGAAGGCCTTCAACGACTTGCTGCCGAACATGTTTCACGGCGGCAAGATCGCCTTGTTAGGCATCATGCCCGACAAAGCGGCGATCGACTGGAATACCGTCGTTTTCAGCGCGCTCACCATCAAGGGAATTTACGGCCGCGAGATGTACGAGACCTGGTACAAGATGACGGCCATGATCCAAAGCGGGCTCGATATTTCGCCGGTCATTACCCACCGCTTTCCTTATACGCAGTTCAAGGAAGGGATCGAGCTGATGAAGTCGGGCAACTCGGGGAAGATCGTGCTCGATTGGAGCCAATTGTCATCCTGAGCCGACGCAGCGTGAAGAAAGACCTCGCAGTTGTAACGGGTGGCCTCTTCCCTGGCGAGGAAGCGTGGACTGCGCATGGGATGTTCCTTCGCCGGTCCAAATCAATGACGTCGAGTCCTTTTCGTCACTGCTTCGAAATCGCCGGTCTCCCCCGGAGGACGTATTTTTGAACCTTGCCGGTGGCGGTCTTCGGGAGCTCGGACAAAAAGGTAATTCCCTGCGGTGCTTTGAAGTGCGCGAGATGAGCCCGCGCGAAGTCGCGTAGCTCGGCTGCGGTGGCGGCAGAGCCCGCTTTCAGGACAATAAAGGCGTGCGGCGCCTCGCCCCAGCGCTCGTTAGGTAGTCCGACAATCGCGACCTCTTGGACAGCTGGGTGCCGCAGCAAGACGCCTTCCACCTCGACGGACGAAATGTTTTCGCCGCCGCTGATGATGACATCTTTGATGCGGTCCCGAATTTCCGCGTAGCCGTCGGGGTGGATGACGGCCGCATCGCCGGTATGAAACCAGCCATCGCGCAGCGCCTCAGCAGTCGCCTCGGGATCGGCGTAATAACCTTTCATGACTGCGTTCCCGCGCACCACAATTTCACCGATCGTCGCGCCATCGTGCGGAACATCGCAGCCTTCGTCGTCAATCACCCGCAATTCGCCCGAGGTAAGCAACTCCACTCCCTGGCGGGCCTTGATCACCGAACGCTCAGCGCGCGATAGCCCTTCGTGTTCGGGCAGCGCTTCGCAGACCGTGATGAGAGGCGACGTCTCGGTCAGCCCGTAGGCTTGAGTAATCACCCAGCCGAGTTCGCCCTCGATTCGCTCGATCGTGGCCGCAGCCGGTGGCGCACCGGCGGTCAGGACGCGGATGCCACGGCGCGCGGCGCGGCGGAGTTCCTCCGGCGCATGGGCGATGCCGATCAAGACCGTCGGCGCGGCGCAAAGCATACTTACCGACTCCGCTTCTACCTTCTGGAAAACCGCCGAAGGATCGACCTTTCGCAGGCAGATGTGAGCCGCGCCCACGGCGGTGACAATCCAGACGAAAGTCCAGCCATTGGCGTGAAACATTGGCAGCGTCCAGAGATAACGATCCGCCATGGTCATCGGATGATGCAGCAGCGTGCCGACAACGTTGATGTAAGCGTTGCGATGCGTGATCATCACGCCCTTTGGCCGGGAGGTGGTTCCGCTGGTGTAGTTGATCGTGAGCAGATCGGTTTCGAGCATCGCAGGCCGGTGGAACTGCTGCGGGGCTTCCGCCAGGAGAGCCTCGTAATCCAGCCAGCCGGTCTTGCTTCCTTCGAGCGCGACGAAGGCCGACACGTTAGGCACCTGCGTCGCGAATGCTCTCGACCGCCTCGATGTAATCGGAATGCGCGCAGACAATCCGGGCACCGCTGTGGTTAATCAAATAGGCGAAATCGTCCGCGATCAGACGGTAATTCAGCGGGACGAGGACGGCGCCGATCTGCGGCACGGCGTAGAACGATTCGAGCTGTGCAAGAGTGTTGGGCGCGATGTAGGCAACGCGGTCACCTTTCTGCACATCAAGCGTCTGCAAAGCCGCCGACCAACGATCGCAGCGGCCGAAAAATTCCTCGTAGTTCAGCCGCCGATCGCCATCCACGACGGCATCGCGTTTGGGATGGAGCTTGCGCGTACGGCGCGCGAATTCGAGCGGACTTAGCGGAGTTTCCATTCGTTTGGGGTCGCGAATCGGCTGCATGGCCCGATCGCCGCGACCGACCGTGCCCGGAGCCAAGTGACGCGGAGCGGCCAGGTGAACGACAGCGGCACGGAAATGATCAGATCCTCACCAAGATAAGTCAGGACGGAGTCGACCATCATGACCGATACCGTAGCGCAAGAACCCATTGGGCGCTTCGCGACAACGCAGCTAGAATCCCACTGCGAACCGCATGAAAAGCAACCCCTTCGGAGACTTGCGAGGTGG
This sequence comes from uncultured Verrucomicrobiae bacterium, assembly GCA_963821615.1. Lineage (GTDB taxonomy): Bacteria > Verrucomicrobiota > Verrucomicrobiia > Chthoniobacterales > UBA10450 > Palsa-1392. The sequence continues at coordinate 463,239 of CAWGEN010000014.1, forward strand.
TGGTTTTCCTCGACATCGCCGAAAAATTGTTAGGTAATCGAAAAACCAGTCCCCATGTCTGATTCCGAAGCAACAGCGATCGACATCCGAGTCATTTTCGTTTGCGGGGACCGCTCCTTCACCGTGCCGCGACGTGATCGACGCCGCCCTTTTTCGCGGCGAACTGGAGCTGGAATGGAAAAATTTGCTTCGGCTCCTTGCGGCCGAGAAGAAAGCCGATGAACAGGATCTCGAGTTCGATGACGACGCGATTGACACGGCCGCGGAACGGTTTCGCTATGATCACGACTTGATCACGGCGGAGGAAACAGAGCAGTGGCTGGCTGAGCGCGGACTTGCCCTGGGCGATTTCAGCGGTTTTTTTGTCCGGCACTATTGGGGCGAACAATGGGACGATGTCGAACCGGCAATGATCGATTATCTCTCCGCGCCTAACGAGATGCATGAACTGCTCACCAACGAGTTGATCCTTTCTGGCGAGTTGGATCGGATGGCCCAACGGCTCAGCTGGCGGGTCGCGGCCCACTGCGCGACGGGCGACGGCGACGTTGATCCGCAGTTGATCGGGGAAGAGGAAACGCGATTTTTCGAGCGCAGTGGGCTGAGCGGGGATCAACTGGCCGGTTGGCTGCAAAGCCTGGGCCGCGACCCGGAGTGGTTTCGCGATGCTCTCGCGATGGAAGCGATCCACCGGCGCGACTGCGCCGCGCTTCTCTCCCGCCAGGCGCGCGCGAGAGAAATCGCCGCCCTCCGCCTCCCGCTGACCCGCTTCGAGGTAGAGATGATCGAACTGGATTCACTCGACGCCGCCCGGGAAGCGCTTCTCTGCGCGCGCGAGGACGGCATGTCGATGGAAGAAGTAGCGGCCGAGGGACGTTATCCCTACCGTCACCCGGAAGTGTTGCTCGAGGAAATTCCAGAGGATTTGCAGCAGAAATTTCTCAGCGTGCATCCAGGCGAGATTCTCGATCCGATCGCGCATGGCGACGGCTTCCACGTTTGCCGGGTTGTCGGCAAGGCCGAGCCAGACCTGGACGACCCGGTAGTGACAAAACGGGCGGAAGAACGGATTCTCGATCGCCACTTCTCCGACCTGACCACGCGGCACATTCAGTGGCGAATTCTTCTTACGTAACGAAATGAAAGCGACCGACGAGAATCTTCTGCGCCGCTCGTCCCTCTTTCAATTCTTGCCGGAAGAGCATTTCGAAAAGCTGCGCCCACTCCTGCAGGAAGAGAATTACGAGTTCGGGGACCTTCTGGTCAGGCAAGGGGAACCGGCAGACGCTTTTTATGTTCTCGTCTCCGGCCGGGCCCGGGTGGTCAAATCCGACCAAAACGGCAATGAAATTGTTCTCGCCACCTTGAAGCCGGGCGACAGCTTTGGCGAGGCCGCACTCTCCGAAGGCGGCACGCGCACAGCGACCGTTCGCTGTAGCACGTCGGTCGAAGCGCTGCGCCTGGATCGTTCGGATTTCCTGCAACTGGCGGACGAAACTCCCGAGCTAAAGCATTATGTCGAGATGACCGCGCGCCATCGGTCCCTCCACGGCTTTCTTTACGAGTTCAGCAATTTCGGCCGCTTGCCGGTGCCCGCGTTGCGTAGCCTCGTGGAAAAGCTGAGGCCGGTTGAGGTGCCAAAAGGCGACGCCATCATCCGGCAAGGCGATGCGCCTGGCGCGATGTTCATTCTCGAGAAAGGACGGGCGCGCGCGTTCCATTCCGACAATGGCGCGCAGCACAATCTCGCCTTCTACCGCGAGGGCGATTTCTTCGGTGAACTCTCGATCCTAAACGGCTCACCCCGTGCCGCGTCGGTCGAGGCCTTTAGTGACTGCCGCTTGCTCGCGCTCGAACCGGAAGCGGTCCGCGATCTGAAACGCCGCTATCCGGAATTTGGCAAGTTGATGGAGGAACGGCTCGCGCAATACCAAGCCAAGACGGAAGCGCGCGTGCCACTCGATTTTACGACCGAGATGCTCCCTGCCGAAGTCGCGGCACATGACAAGATTGGCGTTGACGACAAAACGGCCGCCTCAGCGCGCGAGCAGGCCGACAGCGAAGATCCGTTCGCCGAGGAGGGCGGCCTTTTTCGGAAAAGGAAAAAGCGCATTCGGCGGATCGAACACATCGAGCAAATCGACGAGATGGATTGTGGCGCCGCGAGTCTCGGCATGATCTGCCGTCACTTTGGTCGCAAAGTCAGTCTTTCGCGGATTCGCCAGCTCTGCCACACCTCGACTGACGGGACGAGCTTGAAAGCGATCTGCCGTGCCGCCACGGAACTCGGCCTGGCGGCCCGTGCGCTCAAGGTGTCGCTGCGCAATCTCTCGCTGATGCCGTTGCCGGCAATTATCCACTGGGAAGGCAACCACTGGATGGTGCTTTACGATGTAGCCGATGCCTACGTCAAAGTAGCCGATCCCGCGCTTGGTTTGCGCAAGATTCCGCGCAAGGAATTTGAACAGAATTGGTCGGGCTACGCCGCGCTTTTTGATTACACCGTCGCCTTCGCAAGCGCCCCTGAGAGCAAGCCAGGGCTCGCTTGGATCCTGCCGTTCCTGGCCAAGTTCCGCACTCTCTTCCTGCAGGTGATGCTGCTCGCGGTCGCCATCACTTTCCTCGAACTGCTCTTTCCGATCTTCACCGAAATGGTGGTGGACAAGGTGATCGTCGAAAAAGACATCAGCCTGCTCAAAACCATTCTCCTCGGGATGGGCGTGGCTCTCTTTTTCGTGCAAGCGGCGTCGCTCGCGCAGGAATATCTGCTCTCGTTTGCCGCCGTCCGACTCGACACTGCAATCCTCGATTACCTGAGCCGCCAAATGTTGTCCCTCCCGATGAGTTATTTCACCAGCCGCCGCACGGGCGACATTCAGCGCCGACTCGATGGCGCGCGACAGGTGCGACAGTTCATCGTGCAGCACGGCATCGGCGCACTCCTCGCGCTGGTCCAGCTCGCCGGTGCCCTCTCGCTCATGGCACTCTACAGCCCGTCGCTCATGTTCGCATTCCTCGCGACCACCCCGCTCTACGGCGGGCTGATGTATTTCTCGCAAAAGGTGCTGCGTCCGCTCTTCGCCGGGGTCGAGGAGAGCCAGGGTAAATATAGTTCGCACCAGATCGATGCGATCAAAGGCATCGAAGCGGTCAAAGCTTCGGCAGCAGAAAACGTCTTTCGCGACATGATGCTGAACGAATTCCTCTCCGTCTCGCAAAAGATTTTTCGGAGCAGCTTCATCGTCATGACCTATGACAGCGTGCTGCAAACGATCGGCATGCTTTCGACCGCGATCTTCCTTTGGGTCGGCGCCAACCAGGTGATGTCGGGTGCGCTCAGCATCGGCGGATTTGTCGCCTTCAGTTCGCTCACGGCGATGGCCTACGGCGGCATCCTGCGAACGCTGGGCGTGTGGGACAACATGCAGCTCGCAAACGTGCTCCTCAATCGCCTGAACGACATCTTCGAACAGGAACCGGAACAGGGGCGCGACCGCTCGCACCTCACGCCGGTGCACAGCCTGGAGGGGCGGATCGAGTTGCGCGGCGTCAGCTTCAAGTACGGAGGTCCCGAGGCACCAAATATCCTAACGAATATCACGCTCGACCTTGCGCCCGGCCGCATGATTGCCTTTGTCGGGCGCAGCGGTTGCGGAAAGACGACGTTGATCAAGTTGATCGCGGGCCTGCTCGAACCAACTGAAGGCACGATCCTGTTCGATCACACCGATCTGAAGACGCTCAACTATCGCGACGTCCGCCAGCATATTGGAATGGTCCTGCAGGAGAACCACATCTTTAACGAATCGATCGCGCAAAACATCGCGTTTGGCGACGCCGAGCCCGATCTCGATCGGGTTCTGGCCGCGGCGCAAACCGCGGCGGCTCACGATTTCATCATGCGCCTTCCGTTAGGCTACGAAACCAAGATCGGTGAATCCGGCCTCTCACTTTCGGGCGGACAAAAGCAGCGCATTGCCATCGCGCGCGCCATATACAACAACCCGCCGGTCCTCATTTTTGACGAGGCGACCAGCGCACTCGACACCGAGTCCGAGCGTGCGATTCAGGATAACCTTGGCCGCCTGACGGCCGGGCGAACCACCATCGTAATTGCGCATCGGTTGAGCACGATTCGCGAGGCGGACTCAATTGTTGTGCTCGAAAAGGGCATGGTCGCAGAGGTCGGCAACCACGATCAGTTGATGGCGCAGCGCGGTCTTTATTTCTACCTCTCCAGTCAGCAACTTGGAATCTAGTGCAGTGAGTCGAGAGAAAATAACGGCATCCTGGCCTGTCCAGGACACGCAGAAGTCAATGTCTCGCTGCGCAGGTTTGCCCTAACGATGCCTACCGAACTAATGCAACGCGGCGCCAACCAGGCCGATTCGGAGATGTTGCCGCAGGATCCGCCGCCTTGGTTCGTCCGCTCGACCGCCTGGCTGCTGATCGCGATGTTCGGCGTTGCGCTGCTGGCCGCGGTCCTCGTGAAACTGCCAGAGACAGTTACTTGTCCATTCATCCTCGTGCCGGCGGGCGGTGCAGACCCCATTCAGTCGCCCCGCCTGGCAGTGGTCAGCAAGGTCAGTGTGACGATCGGGCAAACCGTGAAGGAGGGTGATCCGCTTTATGTTTTGCGCTCTGACGAAATCCGCGGCTGGGGCACTGATCTGCAGACCTTGGGCGAAGATCTGCACACGCGTCAGGAAGGCCTGGCGAAAGCCGATGCAGCCTATGCTTCGGCACTTGAAATCAAGAAGGCGGAAATTTCGCAGGCGGAAAGCGAAGTGGCATTTCGCGAAAAGCACGCCGCGAGCAGTCGCGAGCTGCTCACGCGCCTGGAGAAATTGTCGAAGAACGGCGGTATTTCGCAGGTCGAGGTGCTGCAACATCGACTGGATGCCGCGGAATCTGAGAAAGATCTGAGCGTGGCGCAGCGAACCTCGGAACAGGTCAAGCTCGAGCGGCAGCAAATGGAGGCGGAACACGCGCGCGGGCGGGCGGAAAGCGTGGCGGAGATTGAAAAGTTAAAGATGCGACTGAGCGCGCTGCATGGTGATCTTGAAGATTCAAAGCAGAATTTGCTCGTCGTCCGGGCGCCGTACGGGGGCGTGGTTATTTCGCAGGCGCAACAAAACGCCGGCAGCGTAGTGCAGAACGGCCAGGAACTTTGCCAGCTTGCACGGACCGATGCGAAACCCCGCGCGCAGTTGACCATCAGTGAGACCGGCCTGCCGAAGCTGGCCAAGGGGCAACGCGTTCGTCTTTTCTTCGAGGCTTTTCCTTATCAACGCTACGGAACGGTGAACGCGAAGCTTGATTGGGTCAGCCCCTCCGCCGTTTCGACGGCGCAAGGCCAACACTTCGTCGGACTGGCTTCAGTCGATGAAACGGAGCTGACAAAGCGAGGCCACCTGGCATTGCGCGTCGGAATGGGCGGCGAGGCACGCGTCGTCGTGGGGCGACGCACGATGATTGAATACGCCTTCGAACCCATTCGACAGCTGCGCGAGAACATGCGCAACTGACTCGTTATGCAACGCGCCCTTTCCCGCCTCAAAGTCGAAGACCTGACGACTTCGAACGACGCCATGGCTCGTTGCCTGCGACTTGCCGAATTGGCGGCGAGTTCCGATGTGCCGGTCGTCCTTCTCGGTGAGACCGGCACGGGAAAAACATTGCTCGCTCATGCAATTCACAATTCCTCCGCGCGCGCAGAACACGCCTTTGTCGCTTTCAACGCCTCGGCGATGAGCGACACGTTGATCGAGAGCCAGCTCTTCGGACACGAGCGCGGCGCGTTCACCGGTGCGCAACAGACGGTCAAAGGGAAATTTGAGCTGGCGAACGAAGGCACGCTCTTTCTCGACGAGATCGCCGACATGAGTCCGCTCGCACAGGTGAAAATCCTGCGCGTGCTCGAATACGGCGAATTTGAGCGACTTGGCTCGGAGCAAATGTTGCATTCCGACGCCCGGATCATTTGCGCCACCAATTGCTCGCTCCTTGAACAGGTGCGGCAGGGTAAATTTCGCGAAGATCTTTATCATCGGTTGAACGGCCTGACGTTGCTCATTCCACCTTTGCGTGAGCGGATGGAGGAGCTCCCGCCGCTGATCGCAGCGGAACTGAAAGCTTCTGCGGCTAACGAAGGTAAGAAGATCACGGCGATTCATCCGGAAGCGATGGACAAGCTGATCGCCTATCCCTGGCCGGGAAATCTGCGCGAGCTCAATCACACTGTCCGGACGATGACGCTCTTCTGCGAAGGCCGCGTCATTCTCCCCGAGCACGTGGTCTTTCCGCCGGACCTGAAATCCCACCTGCCGCCGGTCTCGTCGGACCACGATGCGGAGCTCTCGCCTAACGGGAAGGCAAATATGCGTGACCTTTCCCTCGCCGCAGCCGTCGCCCGCCACGTGAAATTTGTTTACGATCAGGCGGGACGCAACCAGCGACGCACCGCCCGGTTGCTCGGCATCTCGCGGGCAACCCTCGCCCGGCATCTCCGGGCCAGGGATCAAAAATGAGCCGGTCTGGGAGTAAGACTGGACCAGACTGCCTCGCATCAGGGCCGGCCTCTCGGGAGCGCCGGGAACGGATGGAAGATTCGTTAGGGAAAATTTTGCCGCGTGTAAGATTGCCTTTTTACGAGGGGGAATGTGCCCGCAAGCTTATTCTTTGCCCGCTCGATTTTTCAGCGCAGACTGGCCTTGGCATGAATGGTGTTAATAGAAGACACACGTGAACACACCGAAGGACAAAATAAATACACCGGCTGGTGGATCACCGAAACAGAAACGCAGGAAGGACAAATTGATACGGCTCGATGACCTCATCCCAAAAGGAAATGTCTCGGGCGGCCGTCAACTGCTCTTCGGCGCGACTGACATCAACCAACAACAAACAAAACGAAAGAGATAGACAGTATGGCTACTAAGAAAAAAGTCGTTAAAGTGCGCGACCTCAAACCATCGAAAGACGCCAAGGGCGGAGCGGCGTCGGCAGACGCAAGGCGGCACCCGGCAGACGCAAGGCGGCACCCGGCAGATGCAAGGCGGCACCCGGCAGCTGAACTAACCAGGTCGAACCGATCAAGCCGCCTTCCGGTCCAATCCCGCACGGCGGTTCCACTTTCATTAGGTTAGGATGACAACCGGTCCACTCGGGCCGGTTGTTTGTTTTCAGGATGCGAACGGCCGGCTGGGTGAGGTGGCTCGGTGGCCTAATCGAGTGAGCTCTTTCGAGCTGCGGACGACCCGCAGCAACCCCGACAGCGGCAAGAACGCAGGAGACTGTCGGCGTCGCCACCCGCATCAAAGCCGTAAGAGCTTTTTCCTGCCAGAAGCGTCTGGCGCAACGCCTTCTGCGGCATCGTCATCGACGAGTGCAATTTTCCGCGCAAGACTTTCCCGTGGCGCCGATGAAAAAAGAACAGATCGTCGACGTCCTGGAGACGATCGCGACCCTTCTCGAGCTGCAGGAAGAGAATCCGTTCAAGATCCGCGCATACACCAACGCGGCGCGCTCGATCGAAACCTGGGGCGGGAATTTGCGCGAAATGGCGGAAGAAAATCGGTTCGAGGAAATCCCGGGCGTGGGCAAGGCCATCGCCGGAAAAATAACCGAGCTTGCGCTCACCGGTTCGTCAAAGTTTTACGACGAGCTGCGCGCCAAGTTTCCCCCTGGCATCCTCGAACTGTTTTCCCTCCCCGGCCTCGGTGCGAAAAAGATTAAGGCGCTTTACGAGAAACTGCAGGTGGGTTCCCTTGCGGATCTGACGCGAGCTTGCGCCGCGGGGCGCGTCGCGGAACTGCCTGGCTTTGGAAAAACGACCCAGGATAAACTGGCCCTGACGATCGCGAATCGTGCGAAGCATGTTGGCAGTTTCCAGCTGGGCGCGGTCGCAGCCGAGGCCGAGCAGTTGCAGGATGATTTGCGACAGCATCCCGCTGCTTCGCGCGTGAGCGTTGCCGGAAGTTACCGGCGCCGTAAGGAAATTGTGCGCGACCTCGATTTCATCGTCGCCACCAAGGCGCCGGAAGAGGTCACTGAGTTTTTTGTCAGGCACCCGCTCGTCGAAAGCGTCATCGCGCGCGGCGCAACCAAAACGAGCGTCCGGTTGCACTCCGGCATCCAGGCCGATCTGCGCGTGGTTAGCGCAGCGGAATATCCGTTTGCCCTTGGCTATTTTACCGGAAGCAAGGAGCACAATATTGTCTTGCGGAACCGCGCGCTGCAACGTGGCTGGACGTTAAACGAATATCGGCTCGCGCCGGCCGAAACCACCACGCGCAAGAATCGACTGGCAAACAAGATTCCGGAAGTGCTGGATGAAGCACAGCTCTATCGCGCGCTCGATCTCGATTTCGTTCCGCCGGAATTGCGTGAAAATTGCGGCGAAATCGAAGCGGCCGCCGAAGGGCGTTTGCCGCGGCTGCTCGAGGCTGAAGATCTGCGCGGTACGTTTCATTGTCACACAACCGCGAGCGACGGCCGCAATTCCCTCGAGGAAATGGCCGCGGCCGCACAGGAGCTCGGCTTGCAGTATCTCGGCATCGCCGATCACAGTCGCAGTTCAATCCAGGCTGGGGGTCTCGATCGCGCCCGTCTCCGGGCACAGAGCGCCACGATTCAGCGGCTGAACAAGACATTCGACGGCTTCCGCCTTTTCGCTGGAGTTGAATGTGACATCCTCCGCGACGGCTCGCTCGATTTCGATGACGACACGCTAGGCGAGCTTGATTACGTCGTCGCCTCGGTGCACTCCGCCTTTCAACTCCGGGAAGCAGAAATGACGACGCGCATCATCCGCGCGATCAGCAACCGGCATGTCACCTTTCTCGCCCACCCTACCGGGCGGCTCCTGCTTAACCGCGACGCCTATGCGATTGACATCCCGGCCATCATCGAAGCGGCGGCCGAGACGGGCACGTGGATTGAGATCAACGCCGCCCCCAAGCGCCTCGACCTTGATTGGCGTTGGTGGCCACTGGCAAAGGAAAAAGGAGTGAAATGCGTCATCAATCCCGACGCACACGGGGTGGAGAAACTGCCAGAATTGTGGTTTGGCGTCGGCGTGGCGCGCAAAGGCTGGCTCACGAAAAGTGACGTGATGAATTGTCTGCCGCTGGGAAAAATCGAGCACGAACTGCAGCGGAAGCGAGAGCGTTAGGAATTACCCCGGGAGGAGCCGCAGTGTTCCAGGCAGAGCAGGTCTTGCTTGTCATCCCTTCTTCAACTGTTCGTTAGGCCGCAGATTCCCGCTGCGGCATCAACATCGTTAGGCACTTGCAGGCGCCGCCCGCCTTCAGAAACTCAGACATCGGGAGCGGGTGGCAATTGAAACCCTGTTTGCCTAACGACTTCATGAGCTTGGGCGCGCCTTCCGGCAGGACGACCTCGCGCTCCAGCACGACGGCGTTGCAGGAAAAATGCGCGGCTTCTTCTTCCACCACGTCGATCAGGTTCGGGATGTGATCGCGGATGGTGCGCTGGCCGTATTCATCAAAAGCGGCCGGGAACCAAACCGCGCCACCACCGGTGAGCGGACAGAAGCAAGTGTCGATGTGATAAAAGCGCGGATCGACCAACTCGACCGAGATCACAAGGCAGTTCAGGATCTCCGCGACACTGCGATGCGCGCTGACGTCGGTGCGAAACTTGTAGCCGCAAAAAAGTGCGTCGCCGGCAAAGAGCGCGTCGCCTTCGCCCTCAAAAAACTGATCGTCCGGTAACCAGACAATTTCGTAGCCGTGCTCCTCCATCCAGTGCGCAAAGAGCGGCGCTTCCCCGGCCCGCTCTTTGTGTCGAAAATTACTCGGGATGAATTTCTTTCCGACGGTCAGCCCGGCGTTGGCGGTGAAGACCATGTCGGGCAGCTTCGGCTTCGGCGGGACGAGATGGACGTTGCACCCGAGGCTGAGGAGTTTCTCGTGCAGCCCGCGCCACTGCGCCTGGACGAGGGGCGTATCGGCGCCGCGGGCACGGCTCATCCAAGGATTGATTTCGTATTCGATGCCGTAATAATCCGGCGGGCAGAGCAAAAGGTCGCGCATGGAAGTCGGTGCCTAACGATCCTTTTCGATGAAATCGGTCAACTCACGTAGGAAAGGCTCGATGTCGGTGACCAAACCAACGGCTTGGAAGCTTCCGCGATCGGTCAGCTTTGTGACCACCCCGGGGTTGATATCGACGCAGAGCGTTTTCACCGTCGCGGGCAGCAAATTTCCGACCGCGATTGAGTGCAACATCGTGCCCATCATCATCGCAATCGTCACTCCTTCGAGCTTGGCCCGCATCGCTTTTTGCGCCTCGACCGCGTCGGTAATGACGTCAGGCAACGGCCCATCATCGCGGATGGAACCGGCGAGGACAAAATCGACGTTGTTTTTCACACAGGTATACATGATGCCGCTCTTGAGCAGACCGCTGGCGACGGCCTGCCTGATTCCGCCGGCCCCGCGGATGGCGTTAATGGCGCGCATATGATTCTGCGTGCCCTGGTGCGCGAGGGCACCATGCTCCAGATTCACGCCTAACGACGTCCCAAAAAGTGCGTTCTCGATGTCGTGCGCGGCGAGCGCGTTGCCGGCAAAAAGCAGGTGGATGTAGCCCCAATTGATCAATTTCTCCAAATGCTCGGCCGCGCCGGTGTGCACGATCGCCGGGCCGCCCACGACGAGGATTCTGCCGCGCTCCTCGCGAGAGCGCTTAAATTCCCGCGCCATCTCGCGGATGACCGCGCTCTTCGGTTTTTCGATCGAGACATTGCTCGCCATGAACTCGAAAACGTCGGCCCGCGCGGTCGAGCGTTGCAGCGGCACCACGCGGATGCCTTGGTGGCCCACGACGATCTCCATCCCTTTTTTCACGCCGTAGAATTTGGTCGCCTGTGCCGTTTTCGCGGCGGGATCGACGACGATGGCGCTGTCCATTATAGCCGGCTCAACCTCCACTTCGCCATCTTCCAGTTGAACGAAAGTCTGCTGGTTGGTCGTGACGTAAAATCCTTGCGGATAAACGCCGTCCGCCGGCGCCGCGGCCAGTTGCACGCTCTTTCTTTCCGTCACCTCGGCACCATGCTGCCGTAGTCGCAGGATGAGCTCGTCGAGTTCATCGGCGCCTGGCGCGGTCACCTCAATGCGGGCAAAACTTTGATCCGCGCGCTGTTCGCCGATCCTGATTTCGCCGATCTTGAAAGTGCTCCCGCGAGCGATGATTTCATCGAGCACCTTCGGCAGAATGAGTGAATCGATGATGTGGCCGCGCAGCTCGATGGTCTCGGAAGGCATCGGCGGAACTTAGCCAAGGAACGCGACCGCGCCAGTTGAAGCGCGCCTAACGAGCTGCCCCAGCCTCACTTGCCGCGTACGACCGCCTGATACCGATTTCCGCTTGTCGAGATCGCGCCCTCGGCTATTAATGCAGCCGTTCCTGCCACAAATCACGTGAAAGAACCCGACACATCAGCACCTGCCGACCCGCAACCTGGGACAGGGTTTCACATTTCGGACGAGCCGGTTGTGCGGTCCAAGCGGATCCCTGCTTCCGGCGATGGCGCCGTTTCCCGTGACCTGCCAGCGTCTTATGACACGGATTTGCTTTACGTCATTGCGCGCGACCCGAAGTCGCTTTTCGTCTACTGGGATCTCAATTGGAGGCGGCTCTTCACGCGAGCCGGCCTTTCCGCCCGACAGGTGCACCTCCGCATCTATCGCGCGGATGGGTCGATAGAAGGGACACATGAGATTAATCCATTTCGCGGTCATTGTTACGCCGATGTCGCCTCTGCAGGAACGGGATACTACTGCGAGATCGGCTGTTTCGAGGACGACGAGTGGACGTGCCTCGTGCGCTCCGGGGCAGCCGCGACGCCCAAGGACAGCATGTCCGACGACATCTCCGCACAATTTGCCACGCTTCCGATTCACCTGAGCTTTCAGCGCTTGCTCGATATGGTTCGAGCGACCCAACCGGACGGGACGACGCTTGCGCGCTCCGTGGCGGAGTTGCAAGAGCGCGTGCGCGTGACGCAAGGCACGGTTACTCCGGATGAATGGTCGCGTCTTGTCTCGGCAGCCGCTTCGCTCAACGGTCCGAACGGGTCGCCCTCCTCCGACGTCTCCGCGCTTTTGAAGTCGGTCTTGGCCGCCCCACCGACGGCGGAGCAGCTCGCACAATGGAAGCAGCTCGGAGAACATTTCGGGTCCGGCTGGGGCGGGGCAAGCGGGAGCGGCTTCGGCGGCGGCAGCCCGGCCTAACGAATTGATCTAACCGCCACCGCGGTAGGCACCGTCCAGCGCTTCAACTGCTCGCGGCAGGTCTTGTGCCGGTAGCGGGCGGCTGCGCCAGCTTGCTCCGGCGGACGCCGTAGCAGAAGTAAATCACGATGCCGATGGCGAACCAGACAAGCAAGCGCCGCCAAGTCGGCCACGGCAGCGCCGCCATGAGCAAAAGGGCAGAGAGAGCGCCCGCCGGGGCCACAAACCAAACCCACGGCGTGGTGAATTTGCGCGGCAGGTGCGGCTCGCGCACGCGCAGCACAAGGATGCCTACTGACACGATGACAAACGCCAGCAACGTGCCGATCGAGCAGAGGCTGCCGGCCTCCCGGACCGTGAACAGGGCCGAAAAAAACGCCACACCTACGCCAGTGACGATGGACGTCAGCCAAGGCGTGCGGAAGCGCGGATGCACTCGGCTTACGAACGGCGGGAGCAAACCATCGCGCGCCATGCTGTAAAATACGCGCGATTGACCTAGCAGCATCACAAGGATGACCGATGACAAACCCGCGATTGCGCCAAGCTTGATCAACCGCCCCATCCAGCCTAGGCCCGCGTGGTCCGCCACCACCGCGATCGGGTCCGGCACATCGAGCTGGCCGTAAGGCACAACGCCCGTCGCGATTCCCGACACGAGGATGTAGAGCACGGTGCAAAGCAGGAGCGAGCCGATGATGCCGATTGGCATGTCGCGTTGCGGATTTTTCGCCTCCTGTGCCGCGGTGCTCACCGCGTCAAAGCCGATATAGGCGAAGAAGACGATGCCCGCGCCGGTCATCAGGCCGCTCCAGCCAAAGTGACCGGACACGCCCGTGTTCGGCGGGATGAACGGATGCCAGTTCGCCGGGTTGATGGCTTGAAACGCGCCGACGATGAAGAGCAGCACCACCGCCACCTTCACCAGCACGATCAGGTTGTTGAAGTTCGCCGATTCCTTGATGCCAACCACCAGCAGCGTTGTGACTACAAAGATGATGAGTACCGCCGGCAGATTAAAGATCGAAGTGACGTGGGCGAGCGTCGCCGGGTCAGTTCCCGCGATCTTGATTTGATCCAGGAGACCTGCGCTGATCGCAACCCAGCCAGCCTTCGCTTTCAGGAGCGCAGCGAGGGCAGTGGGAAGTTCAATCAATTCTGTGCCGCGCGCGGCCGACAACGCGGGCGGGACGTTGATGCCGAAATCGCGCAGGAACGAGACCACGTAGCCCGACCAACCGATGGCCACAGTGGTCGCGCCGACGGCATATTCGAGGATCAAGTCCCAGCCGATGATCCACGCGACGAGTTCGCCGAGCGTGGCGTAGCCGTAGGTGTAAGCGCTGCCGGCCATGGGCACGAGCGACGCGAATTCGCTGTAGCAGAGCGCGGCGAAGACTGATGCCACGCCGGCCAGCACGAATGAGAGCACCACGGCCGGTCCGGCATTTTGCGCGGCGACCGTGCCGGTAAGCACGAAGATCCCCGTGCCGATAATCGCGCCGACGCCGAGCGCGGTAAGGTTCATCGGGCCGAGGGCGCGTTTAAGACTGTGGTCGCTCAGCGCCTCGGCCTGCAGATCCGTCACGCTCTTGCGTCGAAATAAATTCATTTGGAAGTTGGTTGTTGGCTTTGCTAAATGGGTCGCCGCGCGCAGGAAGTCAAAGAAATATCAAGTCGCAGTCGGCCGTGATTTTTTCCAGAGGAAGTAAACCGGCACACCGGCCAGCACGATGAGCAAGCCGGGCCATGAGGTTTGCGTCCGGTAAATCGCCAGCACCAGCAGAATCACCAAGGCCGCGACGATGTAGAAGGCCGGCAGCACCGGATAGCCGAAGGCGCGATAGGGCCGTTCGGCGTCCGGGCGCGTACGCCGCAGCACAAACAAACCAGCAATCGTCAGGACGTAGAAAATCAGCACCGCGAACACAACGTAATCGAGCAGTGCACCGTAAAGGTTGCCGTACTGCTCGGCCCCGGAGGCATCGAGCAACGGCGCGTTGGTCACCGGATCGCGTAACCGCGTGCGTGGCAGTACAAGCAGCGCGGTCCAGATGCCCTGCAAAATAAGCGCGACCGCGGGAACGTGCTTAGCGTTGAGCCGACCCGTAGCTTTGAAAAACAGGCCGTCCTGCGCCATCGCGTAATAAACCCGCGCGCCGGCGAGGATCAGTCCGTTATTGCAGCCAAACGTCGAGATCATGATGGCCACCGCCATGATCGCCGCGCCCGCTCCGCCAAACATCACCGACATCGCCGCTGTCGCCACGCGATCGTCCGGCGCGTGCTGGATTTTTTCAAATGGCAGCACGCAGAGGTAAGCCACGTTGGCCAGCAGGTAGAGCGCGATGACCAGCCCGGTGCCAAAGGCGAGTGACAACGGCAGGTTGCGGCGCGGATTTCGCACTTCGCCGGCGGTGAACGTGATGTTGTTCCAGGCGTCTGCCGAAAACAGTGAGCCAACCTGTGCCACACACACGGCAATCAACAGTCCAAGCGCGCCGCCCGTCGCCGAAACCGATGCCACGAACCCCAGGTCAGACTTAATCGGCGACACTGTACCCAGTGTCCAAAAGCTCGTGAAGTTGGCATTAAGCGCAGCGGCATTGCGGCCGATGAAGAGGCCGAGGACGATCAGCGCCAGCAGGGACAAGGTCTTGGCGGAAGTGAACACGTTCTGGATAAGCTTGCCGAGGCGGAGGCCGCGCGTATTTACAAGAGTCAAAAACACAATAACCAGGATCGCCACCAACTGCTGCGTCGAAAGACTGATGGCGTAGTTCCTCGAAAGAATAATCGGCGGGATGACCCAGTGCGTTGGGGAAACGCTCGACGCGAACACGCCGAGGAACCGCGCGAATGCTACCGCCACCGCGGCGATCGTGCCCGTCTGGATAACGAGAAACAGCGTCCAGCCGTAAAGAAATCCCCAGAGAGGGCCGTAGGCTTCGCGCAGATAGACGTATTGTCCGCCGGCACGCGGCATCATCGCGGCCAACTCACCGTAACTAAGCGCGGCTGTGAGCGTGAGCGCGCCAGTCACCGCCCACACCACAAGCAGCCAACCCGGCGAGCCGACCAAGCGCGCGATGTCCGCCGAGACGATGAAAATGCCGGAGCCGATCATCGAGCCCGCGACGAGCATCGTCGAGTCGAGCAAGCCGAATCCACGGACAAACTTTTCGTCGCTGACTGCCGATGATTGTGACATGCGCTTGCGTTCGAGCCGTCCGATCGCCCAGAGTTAATCACCAGTCAGCCCGACGGCGCAACAACCAAAACACTATCTGCTCGCTTTGATGATCGGATCGACAAATGGCTAATCGCTCGCCGCCGTCTCGCCCATGAACAATTCCGAAAAGAAAAAACGGAGTGACGAACTCGCGTTGGAGTCATCCTCGCGGTCTCGGGATCAGCCGTCGGGCTGGGAATTTTTCTACGTTTTCCCAGCCAGGTCGCGCGCGCATTGCACGCTATCTCTCGGCGTGCTCGCCATACTTATTCCGATGATCGTTTCCATGTAATACGTTTATATCGAGGCTTGGTGTCCCATGCCGTGTGGCCCTGGCATCCTGACGCGCCACACAAGGCAAGAGTCCTTTCCACGAGCGCGCCACATTGAGTGGTAGCAACGAATTCCCCGCTCGCCGCGAACGTGCTACGCTGTGCCTGGGTGAAAAAACTCAAGAGCCGTCGTCGCGCAGCAAGATCATGGGCGCTCACGGCTTTGATCTCGTTCCTCAGTGTCGCTGCGGTCTCGGGTGCGAGCCAGCCGCGGCCGCAACCGGCGCTGGACAATCCGGAATTTCAAGCGCTGCCGCTGGAGCGCTCGCGGCAAAATCATCTTCTGCTCCGGGCGGAGATCAACGGCAAACCCGCCCTCCTCGGCGTCGATACCGGTGCGCCAGTGAGCGCGATCTCGGCTGCGCGGCGCGCGCACTTCGGCATGTCGGCGATCCCCGGAAGCTCCAAGCTTCCGCCGAAGCTGCGGATCAACGGCGGCTTCAACCGCGTCACTATCGCGCATCAGCTCCGCCTCGGCGCCCTCATCCTGGTGGATGAGCCAATGGTCGCGATCGATCTGAGCACACCCGCCCGTGCCGCGCGTGAATTTCACGAGCAGGAACTCGACGGCATACTCGGCGCCGACATTCTCTTCCCCACTCAGGCCGTCCTTGATTGCAAAAAGCAGGTCCTCTTCATGAAACTCGATCCGGACGCGCGCGGCACCGTGCCGGGAATAAATCACCGGGGTTGGAAAAACATGCCGATCCGCGTGACGAAAGGCTGGAATCTTTACGTCGACAGCAAGCTGAACGACAAACCGGCGCAACTGATGATCGATACCGGCGCTTTCACCACGCTAATTCATCGACCATTCGTGCGTGAAATGCGGCTCAAGACGCGCGACACGCCTTACACCTCGGGCGCCGTCAATCTCGACGAACGCGGCCTGCAACTCGCGATCATCCGCCGCTTCGCGGTCGGGCCGTTTCTGGTAAGGGGGAAAGAGGTCGGCGTGATGAACCTGGACGGATTGATTCACGGCGACCTGCTGCAAGGCAAGCCGCCGGTCGCGGGATTGTTAGGCTCGGAGTTTCTCCGTCGCAATAATGCGATTATCGATTTCGGCACACGCACCCTTTATCTCAAGCTGTAGCCGCATCCCTCCTGGGGCGCGTGGGACAAGACGTCGATAATAAAATGCTCTCACTCCGCGCTTCGCCAAGCGGAACGTCTACAGGCACAGGGGCGATCGCGAAAAATCGAATGCATCGCCGCGCCATCCATGTCACTGGTCTGAGATGAAACCAACGTTGTTCTGCTGCCTGCTCGTCTGCTCTCTCGGCCTGGCGAATCTTCGCGGCCAGGAGGCCAACAAACCGGAAGAAAAGAAACCAATGGATACAAATCAAAAAGAAGTGGCCGTGCTCAAAACCAGTGACGGCGAAATGGTCGTCGAGTTCTGGCCCGAAGTAGCGCCGCGGAACTGTCGCAGAATTTCGAGAAACTCGCGCGCGAAGGCTTTTACAACGGCACCGCGTTTCATCGCATCATGCGGGGCTTCATGATCCAGGGCGGCGATCCCCTGACGAAGGATGCCTCCAACGAAGCCCGTTTCGGCACCGGCGGCCCGGGCTATAGCATCCCGGCGGAATTCAACGATCGCCCGCATCTCCGCGGCGTTCTTTCCATGGCGCGCTCCGCTGATCCGAACTCGGCCGGCAGCCAGTTTTTCATCTGCCTCGGTACCGTCAGCCAGCTCGACCATCAAGTACACGGCGTTTGGCAAAGTGATCAAAGGCCTTGATGTGCTCGACAAAATTGGGGCCACACCCGTGAGTCGCAGCGCGAGCGGAGAGATCAGCAAGCCGCAGACCCGCGTCGCGCTCGAGAGCGTTAAGATTGTGCCGGCGGATTCGGTAAAATAATTCTGTAGCGGCGGTCTGTGACCGCCGACGTTTCGTCGTTAGGCATGGCAGAACCCGGGAAAGAGATTCGGCGCTCCCAGACCGACGCTACAAGGGTTGCACTGGTGCAAATGCGGTGCGGACCGGAGCCAGAGGCCAACCTCGCCAAAGCGGTCGCGCGCGTCCGCGAGGCGGCCGAGCAGGGCGGGCAGATCATTTGTTTGCCGGAGCTTTTCCGATCGCAATATTTCTGCCAGTCGGAGGACCACGCCAACTTCGAACTGGCGGAAGAAATCCCGGGCCCCTCGACCGCCGCCTTAAGCGCCGTCGCGCGCGAGACAGGTGCGGTCATCGTCGCGTCGCTCTTCGAAAAACGCACCGCTGGTCTCTACCACAACACCGCGGCGATCATCGGCGTCGATGGCGAACTGCTCGGGAAGTATCGCAAGATGCATATACCGGATGATCCTTCTTATTACGAGAAGTTTTATTTCACCCCAGGCGATCTCGGTTTCAAAGCCTGGCCGACCCCGCATGGCAAGATCGGTGTCTGTATTTGTTGGGACCAATGGTATCCCGAAGCCGCTCGCCTAACGACTCTTCGTGGAGCGCGAGATTCTCTTTTATCCGACCGCCATCGGGTGGCATCCGTCGGAAAAGGCGAAGTATGGTTACGCCCAGCATTCCGCCTGGGAGACGATGCAACGCAGTCACGCCATTGCGAACGGTTGTTTCGTCGCGGCGGTCAATCGCGTCGGCCACGAGAGCACCCGTCGGTGGCGATGGCATCGAGTTCTGGGGCCAAAGCTTCATCGTCGCGCCGAGCGGCGAGATTCTCGCTAAGGCGAGCGTCGACCGCGAAGAAACCATCTTCGCCGATGTCGAATGGAAGCGCGTCGATGAACACCGCACCCATTGGCCATTCCTGCGCGACCGCCGCATCGACGCCTACCGAGGGATCGAGCAACGTCTGCTTGATTAACCGAGCGCCCACGCTCTCCCGTCTCGACAAATCACGGAGGGACGAGAAAACCCTCAGTCCGATGAACCCAGGATCGTTGCGAACGCGGTTCGAGGAAGTTGAGGTGCGCGCAGCGCTCCGCCGATGTGGAGCGAGCCGCAGCCCGCCGAGAGAATGGCTGCCATGGGCTTGGAAAGCCAAGAGTTGGTCGATCGGCGAGACAGCCATCCCCAGCGGAGACGGCATGGCGGGATGTCTCCAAAGCGGGCGCGTTGCTGGCGGAAATGGCGGGTAAAGAAAAATATAAAAAACTGGAATGTGAGCTGGTGTTATAGTTAACTATATCACATATATGAGACGCGGTGGTTGATGTGGAACACAGGATGGATCGTGAATGGAACGACAGTCAGCCGATTTACCGCCAGCTGCGCGACCGCGGCGTCCATATGATCCTCGACGGCGTGCTCAAGGAAGGCGATCCGCTGCCGTCGGTGCGCAATGTCGCGGCCGAATATCGGGTCAATCCGCTCACGGTTCTCAAGGCCTATCAACAACTGGTCGACGAGCAGCTGGTCGAGATGAAGCGAGGGCTCGGCATGTTCGTCAAAGCCGGCGCGCGCGATCTGCTGCTGCAAGGGCGAACGCCAGAAGTTTCTGGCCGAAGAATGGCCGCGGGTTTTCGCAACCATTCAGCGGCTCGGTCTGACCCAGAAAGAACTGGACGCTGCCGCCACCCGCGCTTCATCGCGGAAAACTGGAAAGAAAGCGCTGAAGCCATGGCAACGATAGAAGCACGCGGACTTCGCAAGACCTTCGGCACAACCATCGCGCTCGACGGCGTCGATTTGCGCGTCGAAGAGGGCCGCATCCTCGGACTCATCGGTCCCAACGGCGCCGGCAAGACGACCGCGCTCAACGCGATTCTTGGCCTCACCCCGTATCAGGGAAAATTGAAGGTGCTCGGACGCGACCCCTGGACCGCGCGCGAGGAGCTCATGCGCGATGTCTCCTTCATTGCCGATGTCGCCGTGCTGCCGCGCTGGATCCGGGTTTCGCAGCTGCTCGACTACGTCGCCGGTGTGCATCCGCGATTCGATCGCGCGAAGGCGGAAGGTTTTCTGGCGAGAACGACGATCAAGCGCACGAGCAAGGTCAGGCAATTGTCGAAGGGCATGGTGGCCCAGTTGCACCTCGCTCTGGTCATGGCGATTGACGCGAAATTGCTCGTGCTGGACGAGCCGACGCTTGGCCTCGACATCCTGTTTCGCAAACAGTTCTACGACTCGCTGCTGAACGATTACTTCGATCGCAGCCGCACCATCGTGGTGACGACGCATCAGGTGGAAGAGATCCAGGACGTCCTGACCGATCTCATGTTCATCGACCGCGGTCGCATCGTGCTCGAATGCAGCATGGAAGAATTCGATTCGCGCTATCTGGAAGTGATGGTGAATCCCGAGCATCTCGCGGCCGCGCGGGCGCTCAAGCCGATGCACGAGCGCCCGGTGTTCGGTCGCAGCGTGCTGCTGTTCGATCATGCCGATCGCGACGCAACTCGCCGCGCTTGGCGAAGTGCGCCGGCCCAGCATCGCCGATTTGTTCGTTGCCGTGATGGGCCGCCGGGCACCAGAGCTCGGACGTCAGCAGGCAGACAGTCGGAGGAAGCTAGATGAATACGCAATCGAACGCCGTGCCCGAAGTCTCCCGGCAATTCCGGGGTCACCGACCGGCTACAAGACGTCGGCGACGCGGCCGTTTTACTGGTCGGTGTGGCGCGAGCTGTGGGAGAACCGCTCGATCTATCTCGCACCGCTGATCGTCGCCGCGGTCCAGGTGTTCGGCTTCGCGATCAGCACGATCGGTCTGGCGGAGCGCAGGCGCGCGGTGTTGTTGCTCGATCCGGCGAAGCAGCGAGCCGCAATCGAGGCAGCCGTACGACATGGCGGCGATGATGATGCTCTTCACCGTGTTCATCGTTGGCGTGTTCTATTGCCTCGACGCGCTGCACGGCGAACGTCGCGATCGCAGCATTCTCTTCTGGAAATCGCTGCCGGTTTCGGATCTCACGACCGTGCTCTCGAAGATAACCATTCCGCTGGTGATTCTGCCGCTGATCGCTTTCGCGTTCATCGTTTGCGTGCAGCTGATCATGCTGCTGATGACGCAGCGTAAACCTCACAATCCACGGCGTGAGTCCGGCAACGACCTGGGCCCACTTCCCGATGTTTCAGAACTGGCTGGTGCTGCTCTACGGTCTTGATCGCGATCGCGCTCTGGCATGCGCCGATCTACGGCTGGCTGCTGCTGGTCTCGGGCTGGGCGCGGCGCGCAACATTTCTTTGGGCGGTGTTGCCACTGATCGTGATCCAAATTTTCGAGAAGATTACGTTCGGCACTTCGTATTTCGCCAAGCTGCTGCGAACACCGCTTGATGGGATTCGCGCCGCACGCTTTCGGTTTCCATGGTGGCAGCCACCCCACGATCGACTCGCTGGCACAACTCACTCCGGGAAGATATCTGAGCAGCCCCGGTCTCTGGATCGGGCTGGTAGTCGCGGTCGGCATTCGTCGCCGCTGCAGTCCGGCTGCGCCGTTATCGCGGACCGCTTTGATCAACTTGCACGCCTAACAACTAACAAGGAGAAAAACCATGCACCCAACCGACAAAGCCGCACGCATCGCAGGCGCGGTATACCTATCGACTCGTCCTCACCGCCCCGTTCAGTCTCTTGTATGTTCCCGGCAAACTGATCGTGCGCGGCAACGCCACCGCGACCGCAAACAACATCCTGGCTCACGAGACACATGTTTCCGTCTCGGCATCGTCGGTGAACTGTTCGGTTCGGTCATTTTCATCTTACTCGGCGTGGCTCTCTATCGCTTGCTCAGCGGCGTGAACAAGACCTGGGCTCGACTGATGGTCGCCTTTGTTCTGGTTTCCGCCGCCGTTGGTTTTCTGAACGTGCTGAATAATATCGCCGCGCTGACCCTCTTCCGCGGCGCCGATTTCCTCGCGGTCATTCGACAAAGCCGCAGCGCGACGCTCTGGCTTACTTGTTCATCCGTTTGCACAACCAGGGAGAATTCATGAATGAGATCTTCTGGGGTCTTTGGCTCTTGCCCTTTGGGCTGCTGGTCTACCGCTCCGGTTTTCTCCCGCGCTTTCTCGGCGTCTGGCTAATGCTCGCCTGCTTCGGCTGGCTGGTCGCTCAGCCTTATCGCCTTACTATTCCCGCCTTACTACGATGCTGCTTTTCGGATCGCGCAGCCGGTCATGTTTGCAGAGCTCGCGATCATGCTCTGGCTTCTGATCAAAGGCGCAAAGGTGCCAACTCTTCCTCGGAAGCGCGCTTCGAGCCAGCCGGCAGGTCTGATCTCGTACTCTGCGTTAGGCCGATGAAGCTAAAGCGTATTCTTAAAGTGGACCGCACGCGCAGATTTTACTCGTGTTAATCTTGGCGTTCATGGCCGGGTTTATCGCTTACTGGAGATCGACTAACGACTGTGATCACAACGCCACTGCTCCAGTTAATCCTATGAAAGCGATTCGTTATTGCGAGTATGGTTCACCTGACGTTCTCAAGTTTGAAGACGTTGAAAGACCTGTTCCGAACGACAATCAAGTCCTGATTAAAGTTCGGGCGGCTTCACTCAACGCGCTTGATGTCTACATGATCCGCGATTCGTGGCTTGGTCGCTTGATCTTCGGGTTGCGCAAACCAAGAGACACGCGGCTTGGCCACGACGTCGCCGGCCAGGTGGAAGCGGTCGGCAAAAACGTGACGCAATTCAAACCGGGCGACGAAGTGTTCGGCATCTGTCGCGGCGCTCTGGCCGAGTATGCATGCGCTTTCGAACGAGCATTGGTCATGAAGCCGCCGAACGTCTCGTTTGAGCAAGCCGCCTCTCTCCCGCTGGCCGGACTTACTGCGCTGCAGGGCCTGCGCGAGGGAAAGATTCAGCCCAGGCAGAAGGTCTTAGATTAACGGCGCGACCGGAGGTGTAGGAACATTCGCCGTGCAAATCGCCAAATCTCTTGGCGCAGAGGTCACGGCTGTTTGCAGCACACGGAATGTCGATCTTGTCCGATCAATTGGCGCCGATCACGTCATTGATTACACCAAAGAGGATTTCACCAAGAGCGACCAGCGTTACGACGTGATCTTCGATAACGTTTGCAACCATTCCTTCGCCGAACGCCGTCGTGTGTTAAATCCCAAAGGCATCTGCGTTTTGGCCGGCATGGGCGGAGCCGGGGTAAAAGGAAGTGAGGCCATCGGACGCATCGTTGCTGGTATTTTCACAGCGCGCGCGATTGTCATCGTTCACCGATCAAAAGTTCGGCCAGTACGGTACCAAATCCGGACAAAGAGGATCTCATCATGCTGGGCGACCTCGTCGAGACGGGAAAGCTCAGACCCGTCATCGAGCGGACTTACAAATTAAGTGACGCCCCGGAAGCTCTCCGCTATCTCAACGAAGGCCACGCTCGAGGGAAAGTAGTTATCAGCTGTGGAATAATTCCGTGAAGCTAAAACGAGGTATCAAAATGGACTGGGAGCATAATTCTTCTGGCGCTCGTGGTTTGGTTCTTCATCGCCTACTGGAGATCGACTAACGAATGTGATTGCAAAATCGCTGCTCACAATCCCATGAAAGCTATCCTTCATTGCGAATATGGTGGCCCCGAGGTTCTCACGGTTGAAGATGTTGAAAAGCCGGTTCCGAATGACAACCAGGTCTTGGTCAGAGTTCGCGCCGCTTCAGTCAATCCACTCGATCTAACTATCCGCGGCCCGTGGCTTTTACGCCCGCTGTCCGGACTTCGCAAACCAAAAGACACCCGCCTGGGTGTCGACTATGCCGGAACAGTGGAAGCGGTTGGCAAAAACGTAACCAACTTCAAACCGGGAGACGAAGTATTCGGCGGAAAAACCGGCGCTATCGCCGAATACATTTGTGTTTTAGCCGATCGAGCAGTCACGCCGAAACCGGCGAACATGACATTTGAGCAAGCCGCTTCTGTCCCGGTGGCGGCGATCACCGCGCTGCAGGGTCTTCGCGACAAAGGAAAAATTCAGCGCCGGGCAAAAGGTCCTGATCAACGGCGCGTCGGGCGGCGTGGGCACGTTCGCGGTGCAGATCGCGAAATCATTCGGGACCGAAGTGACCGGCGTATGCAGCACGCGCAATGTCGATCTTGTCCGATCAATCGGCGCCGACCACGTCATTGACTACACGAAAGAAGATTTCACCAACAGTGATGCAGCGTTACGATCTGATCTTCGACCTCGATTGGGAACCATTCGTTCTCGGAGCGCCGGCGCATTTTAAATCCAAATGGCATCTGCGTAATGGCCGGCGTCGGAGGAGCAGGATGGCACGACGGCATGGGGATGCGTTTAGCTGGTGAGCTCAATGCGTATGTGCGGTCACGGTTCGTCAGCCAGAAGTTCATCGCCTACATCGCGGAATTGAACAAAAAGGACATGATGGTCCTGGCCGACCTCATGCAATCCGGAAAGATGACGCCGGTCATCGACAAGACCTACAAGTTGAATGAGACCGCGGACGCTCTTCGATACCTCGAAACGGGACACGCCCGAGGAAAAGTCGTAATCAAAGTGGACCATAACGAGAAAACGAAGGAAGCACAAATCGATCTAACAGACTAATCGACTGTAAAATCATCGTCACGTGGAAACGGTTGGCTTCGACTCGTCCTGAAACGCGCTTCTTTCTGATCATCATGCATGTTCGTCTCCTTCGCTATCTACGCCTGACGACTGGCGCTCGGCAAGGCCGAGTCCGAGGTCACGAGCGCCGGCTCCGATGAAAGCCATTGTCTATCGCGACTATGGTTCACCCGATGTCCTTCGACTCGAGGAAATCGAAAAGCCTGTTCCCAATGACAATCAGCTCCTGGTCAAAGTGCGCGCGGCTTCGGTCAATCCACTCGACTGGCATTACATGGAAGGCACGCCCTACCTCATGCGCCTGCTAGAGTTCGGACTGCTCAAACCAAAGGTCACACGGCTCGGCGTTGACTATGCCGGGCACGGTCGAAGCGGTCGGCAAGAACGTGACGCAGTTCAAGCCCGGCGACGAGGTATTCGGCGGGAAAGACCGGCGCCTTTGCCGAGTATGTGTGCGTTCTCGCGGATCGAGCCGTGGCGCTGAAACCGGCCAACATGACGTTTGAGCAGGCGGCGTCTGTGCCCGTGGCGGCAATCACCGCGTTACAGGGTCTTCGCGACAAAGGAAAGGTTCAGCCCGGGCAGAAGGTCTTGATCAACGGCGCGTCGGGAGGCGTGGGCACGTTCGCGGTGCAGATCGCCAAGTCGTTCGGCGCAGATGTGACCGGCGTATGCAGCGGCGAGGAATGTGGACATGGTCCGATCAATCGGCGCCGATCAGGTCATTGATTACACCAAAGAGGATTTCACCAAGAGCGGGCAACGTTACGACCTGATTCTCGACAACGTTGGGAACCATTCGTTGCTCGGAATGCAGTCGCGTCCTAAATCCCAAGGGGAAATACGTCATGATCGGTGGCGGAGGACCAAACGACAGCGGATGGATCGGACCTTTGGTTGCGTCTGATCAAAGCGCTCGTGTTGAGCACAGTTCGTGACCCAGGAGATGGGCATGATGCTGGCGGAGTTGAACCAAAAGGACCTGACCATCCTGGCCGATCTCATGCAGACCGGAAAGGTGACGCCGGTCATCGACAGGACTTACAAGTTGAGTGAGCTCCCCGAGGCGATCCGTTATCTGGAAGAAGGCCACGCTCGAGGAAAAGTGGTAATAACTGTGGAAGATAACATCGAACTCACCGGCCAGTCCCAATCCCGCCGCGAGTTCTGTCGAGCACGCTCGGACCCGATTCTCATTGCTTTTGAGCTCATCGGCATCCCTCTTGGTCGTGCTCATTGTGCCAATTGTCGCCGCATTCGTTCTCAATCGTCGCTTCCGGCGAGCGCAATCCGGAGAAGAGAGCCGTACAGGTGGGGCTACTATTTCAGCATTATGTCCGTTCATCGGCGGCCTTGGTCTCGGCCTCATCCTTGAATCCGGCGTCAGCTGCCGTGATCGTCTGCGGCGCTCATTTACGCAGTCCTCGCCTGGTTCTTCGCCCAGCGTCACCACTGGGCCTGGATCACGCTCACGATTCTCAGCTTTAATCCGATCGCTTGGATCATCAATTCTATCTACCTTCGGAAGCGTTGGGCGGAGGGCTCGGTCGCCCAGTCCGTCATCTGAGCACAGGTCTGACGTAATCCGCTGCTCGAATTGACGTTATCCCGAGGCGAAGCGCAGGGGAGAGATCCCGACTTTCTGCTGCACCAAGACTTTCCGTTCTTGTGCCGGCGTTGTAGTTTCCCCGATGAAGACGAATCGACTATTCCGCTCTGGACTCTACTTCCTCACCGCCAGCTCCCTCGCGCTGCTGGCAGCTTCCGCGTTGGCCGGCGAACCGACCAAAGCCATCGCTGTCCTGCACCCCACGAAAGGCAGCAACGTGGAAGGCACCGTCACGTTCACGAAATCTGGCGATGAAATGAAGATCGTCGCCGACGTCTCCGGGCTCACGCCGGGCAAACATGGATTTCATATTCATGAATTCGGCGATTGTTCCTCGCCGGACGGCAAGGCGGCGGGCGGGCATTTCAATCCAACGAACAATCCGCACGCCGGCCATGACGTCGCGCAGCGTCACGCCGGCGACATGGGAAACATCGAGGCCGACAGCTCAGGCAAAGCGCACCTCGATCTGACGGACAACATGATGACGATGAGCGGTGAGAATTCAATCATCGGCCGCGGCGTGATCGTGCACGAGAAAGCCGACGACTTGAAGTCGCAGCCGACGGGTGACGCCGGTGGCCGCGTCGCGTGCGGCGTGATCGGCATCGCCAAGCCATAGACCACGAGCTGTCTGCATGCGACGGCGGTTTTCGCCTGTCCAACACGAGCCGATCTGTGCGAATTTCCCTCAGCGATGCAATTGATGACGATTAAGGAAGTTCGCCATGCCGTCCCGCAAGGGCCGTTGGAGGCGCGCGTGCACGTGCAGCTCGAGTCGGTCGCGTCGAAATTTACCCGCGAGCAAAAACCGTATTGCGAACTCACGCTAGCCGACGCGGCCGATCGCACGACACTCCGGGTCTGGAGCGACAGTCCAAACTACAAAGCCTGCGACTCGATGCGAAGCGGCGATTTCGTCGAGATCATCGGCGAATTCTACCAGCATCAACAATACGGCCTCGATGCCCGCCACTGGAAATCGCGTCCGCTCTCCACCGATGAACAAGCCCATCTTTTGCAAGGCCCGCCCGCGCTCCGCGCGAAGCAGGCGGCCGATTGGGAATTCATCGTCGCGACCACTGCGGCGATCCGCGATCCGCGGCTCTACGCGCTCTGTGCCGAGTTCATCGCGGATTACGGGACGCGTTTTCGCAACACCGCCGGTGCACGCACCTATCATCACGCGCGCCGCGGTGGTCTGCTCGAGCACACCGCCCAGATGATGCGGGTCGCCGCTCAAATCGCGCCGCTTTATCCCGACCTCAACCTTGATCTGTTGGTCACCGGAATTCTCTTCCACGATTCCGGCAAGCTTTGGGAAAATTACTTGCCCGAAACCGGCTTTAGCATGCCGTTCGACGAGCAAGGCGAAATGATTGGCCACATTGCGCTCGGGATGGATTTGGTCAATTCTCTTTGGCGAAAAATCCGGAGCGACGAGCGCGTGACCGAATGGCAGGAGCTCTCTCCGCCGATGGAGGATTGCCGTCTGCACCTGCTGCACTTGATCGCTTCGCATCATGGCGAGCCGCAGTTCGGGTCGCCGATTTATCCGAAAACGCCTGAAGCGTTCGCGCTCAACTACATCGATAATCTCGACGCGCGCCTCGAAATGATTCTTGCCGGTTATCCGGGGGCGAAGCCGCTCGCCGCCCGCATTTACGAGCGCGTCCGCCCGCTGCCAGGAAACCTGGTAAAGCCGTTGGAAAAGTTCTCGGAAGACGCCTTGTAGGCGCTTCGCAGAGCGAAGCGTCTACAACAAACGCCGCCGCGCTTCGGCGAGATATTCCTCGTCGATTTCAAAGCCGACGAAGGTCGTTAGGCCAGAGCGTTTCGCCGCGACCGCGGAATTTCCAATCCCGAGAAATGGATCGAGCATTCGCTGCGCTCTCGTCAGGCCGTGGAGCAGAATGCAATTCGTCGCCAGCTGCACCGGAAAAGTCGCGGGATGCGGTCGCTCTTTCTCGCGCCGTTGGATTGTTTCGTAGGGAATGAACCAGGTGTTGCCGCGACAACGCCGATCACGCCCGCCCGTGTGGCTCCAGCGCGCGATGTTCGACTTGTCGGCGTAGGAAACGCCGAGGGCAATGCGGTCGAGCGGCGTCTTTCCGTTCGGCGTCAGGTGAAAAATGTATTCGTGGCAGTCGTTCAGGAAGCGCGGCGAACTGATCGGCTTGAAATGACCGCGCGAAGTTTCTTCGCCGGCGTCATCCGAAATCGTGATCGCCTTGATCCAGTGGATCGTGTTTTGCAGGACGAAAGATTTGCGCAACCGCAGGATCAGCTCGTGCGGCAGCATCGGATTGGACGGCGTCGCGCCGATGTTGAGAAAAAGCGATCCGTTAGGCCGGAGCAGCCGGCGCACCTCCGCGGCCCATCGTTCGCACCAATCGAGGTACGATGCGCGATCCGCGGTGTCGGCGAATTTCCGGTAGCGAATCCCGAGATTATAGGGTGGTGAAGTGACCACGAGATCGACCGAAGCAGCCTCCAGCTGTGCCATCCCCGCCACGCAATCGCCAAGGTGGAGATCGAACTGGGTCATAGTTGAGGTTACCGGAAAAATTCAATCTGTACATGCCGTCATCCCAAGCGCAGTCGAGGGGATCCCGTAACGTCACCTTGAAATCAGCACTGTTCGACCGTGCTCCGGGATCCTTCGACTCCGCTACGTTCTGCTCAGGATGACAGGAAGATTGTGCGCTATAGATTAACGAAATGTCGGATAAACCGTCCAAGCTCAAAATCGCCGATCGCGAATTCACATCGCGCCTGCTTGTTGGCACCGGCAAGTTTGCCTCCAACGAGTTGATGCGCGACGCGCTCGAAGCGAGCGGGACTGAGCTCGTCACGGTCGCGCTGCGGCGGGCTGATCTTTCCGGTCGTGGCGATCCGTTCGCCAACATTCTTGATTTCATCGACCCGAAGCGGTTCCTCCTCTTGCCCAATACGAGCGGTGCGCGCAACGCCGACGAAGCCGTCAGGTTGGCGCGACTCGCCGTCGCCGCGGGGCTGCCTTCGTGGGTCAAGCTCGAGATTCATCCGGATCCTCGATACCTCTTGCCCGACCCGGTTGAAACGCTTGCGGCGGCGGAGATCCTCGTGAAGGAGGGCTTCACCGTGCTGCCATACATCAATGCCGACCCGGTTCTGGCCAAGCGTCTCCAGGACGTGGGAACCGCGACTGTGATGCCGCTCGGTTCGCCGATCGGCAGCAACCGCGGCATCGAAACGCGCGGGCAAATCGAAATCATCATCGAACAGGCGACCGTGCCCGTGGTGGTTGATGCCGGCCTCGGCGCGCCAAGCCAGGCCGCCGAAGCCCTTGAGATGGGTGCCGATGCCGTTCTGGTCAATACCGCAATTGCGATTGCGTCCGATCCAGTGCGGATGGCGCAGGCGTTCCGCAAAGCGGTCGAAGCCGGTCGCGACGCGCGCGAGATCGGCCTTGCGGAAGCGCGCACGACTGCCTCGCCGACCAGTCCGTTGACCGCCTTTTTTTCCGAGGAAACGGACGCGCCGAAACGGTAGCGGCGATCGGTGACCAGGTTGTCGAGACCACTTCGTAGGCAGGGGGCGGATCTCGTTGCGAGCGGAGGGCGCTACCGGGACCTGGGCACCGGGAAGGAGAAAAGTCGAAGTGGTAGCTGTTTGTTAGGCGAGGCAGTGCCCACCTAACGAATTACCTAAATTGACCGCACGGCCGACTCAGCGAGAATATGAGCGCGCGAGTCGCCTGCATGAATCCCAAGATAATAACTCTCCCGGAACTTGCCCGGCGCTCCGAAGAAATTCGTCTGGCCGGGAAACGACTTGTTCTCACCAACGGTTGTTTTGATCTGCTCCATGTCGGACATGTGCGCTACTTGGAACAGGCGCGCGGACTGGGCGATTTCCTGGCCGTGGCGGTCAATGGCGATGAGTCGGTGCGAGCCCTGAAAGGCGCGGGACGGCCGCTCAATTCCGAAGCGGATCGGGCGGAGGTTGTAGCGGCGTTGGAGGCGGTCAATTTCGTGACGATTTTCCCGGGGACGCGCGCGACACAAGTGATCGAAGCGGCTCGGCCCGCCATTTATGTAAAAGGCGGCGATTACACGCCGGAGAGTTTGGACGTTGAGGAACGATCGGCCGTGAAGAGCGTCGGCGCAAAAAACGTGATCCTTCCGCTGGTGCCCGGAAAATCGACCTCACAGTTGATTCAGAGGGCCACCAGCAGCAAGTGATGAGCCGCCTTGCGCTTGGCGTCCTGGGATCGGGCAAAGGATCAAATTGCCGAGCGATCCTTGATCAGATCCGCGCCGGTCACCTGAACGCAGACGTCCGAATCGTCATTTCGGATGTGTCCGATGCCGGCATTCTCGAGATTGCGCGCGAGTTCGCCGTTCCCGATGTTTTCCTTCCGCCGGGAAGGTTTCGAACGAAGCTTGAGCCGGAGGTCGAGCAACGACTCGTTAGGCTACTGCGCGAAGCCGGAGTGGAGCTGGTCGTTCTCGCCGGCTTCATGCGGATCCTGAAGTCGATCACACTGGATGCGTTTCCTCGCCGCATCATCAATTTGCATCCCTCGCTTCTGCCGAAGTTTCCGGGGCGTGAAGCCTGGACGCAGGCCCTTGTCGCGGGGGAAAAGATGACGGGATGCACCGTCCATTTTGTCGACGCCGGGGTGGACAGCGGCGAAATCATCGCGCAACGGGAGGTACCGATTCTGCCTAACGACTCTCCCGCCAGCCTGCACGAACGAATCCAGCGCGCTGAGCGTGAACTGTTCCCTGCCGTGATCGGGACCCTGGCGGCGCAGCGGGCAGGCGCGGAAATCTAACCGCGCTCGGATTTTTGATCGCGGCCTAACAATTCCTGCATCGCCTGGGCCGGCGCCTTGCCTTCATGCAGGACGGCATAAACCTGGTCGATGATCGGTGTTTCGACGCCGAGTTTGCGCGCGCATTCAAAGGCGCTGCGGGCGGTTGGAATTCCTTCGGCGACCGTTTTCATCCCCCGCGTGATGTCTGCGAGGCTTTTCCCTTGCCCGAGCTGTTCGCCGAGCCGCCGGTTGCGGCTGTGGCGGCTGAAGCAGGTCGCAATCAAATCGCCGACACCGCTCAATCCGAAAAAAGTGCGCCCGTCGCCTCCCATCGCGACCCCAAGACGAAGCAGCTCGGCGAGCGAGCGGGTAACGAGTGCCGCCTTGGAATTGTCACCGAAGCTGAAGCCGTCGCTCACGCCGGCTGGGATCGCGAAAATATTTTTTAAGGCACCACCGAGCTCGATTCCGACGATTTCGTCGCTGGTATAGACCCGAAATCGAGAGCTTCCCAGGGTCGCCTGAAGTTCCTCCGCAAGCGTCTCATCGCGACATCCAAGCACGGTCGCGCTCGGCAGTCCACGCGCGACCTCCACCGCGAGATTGGGCCCGGAAAGCACAGCGACTGGATTGGTCGGGAATTTCTCGGCCAGGATTTCGCTCATCCGCATGCCGGTGCCATGCTCGATCCCTTTGGTGCAGCTCATCAGCACCGCGGCCTCGTTTTTCAGTTCCGCCCGCAGGCTCGAAGCAACCGTACGAAGGGCCACCGAGGGCGTGACGAAAACAATTAGGTCTGCCGTGGCGCAATCGGCCAGTTCGCTCGTTAGGCAAACGTTAGGGGGAACCGTGGTACCAGGCAGATAATCCGGGTTTTGTCGATTCCGCGCGATTTCCCCCACGCGCCGCGGTGTGTGTCCCCAAAGAATGATTTCGTTTTCTCGCGATGCCCAAAGGACTGCAAGGGCGGTTCCCCAGCCACCGGTCCCCAGAATGGCGATCTTGCCGATCTTCATTTTTGATCGAAGCGCTGTTCTTTCCCTTGGAATAGTCGTTTCATATTGGAACGATGCCGCCAGACAACAACACCGGCGATAAGTATTGAAAACGGAAGCAAACTCGCACCCGTCAGAAGATCGAGGCGCAGATAAACCATAACAAAGAAGGGTAGCACGACGGCAGCCCCGATAGAGGCCACGGACACATACCGGGTGAATTGAAAGAGGATAACCCAGACGGCGAAGACCGACACGACCGCGAGAGGCATCAGGCCGAGCAGGACCCCGGCTGAGGTTGCCACGCCTTTTCCTCCGCGGAATCGAAGCCAGACCGAAAACGTATGGCCCAAAATACAGGCGAGGCCCCCCGCGATACCAACGAGTTCAGGCCGCGCAGTTCCGGAGCCTGAAGCAAGGGCGATTGCCAACGCAATCCGGACCGCCGCGAAGCCCTTCAACACGTCGAGGCCGAATACGAAGTAGCCCCATTTCTTGCCCAGTACGCGGAGCACGTTAGTTGCACCAATGTTGCCACTCCCATGCTCTCGGATGTCGATGCCGCGCGTGCGCGAAACAATCAACCCGCTGGGAAAAGAGCCCAAAAGGTATCCGACAGCCGCGGCGAGAAGATAATCGAAAACGGCGGACGAGCTCACGACTAAGAAGCTGATGTCAAGGCTGTTCCACGATATTTCTTAAGCCAGATCGTTAAGATCCCCAGGTCACTTGGCGTGACACCACTAATTCGCCTCGCTTGACCGATATTTTCGGGTCGCAACTCTGCCAATTTTTGGCGTGCCTCGTTTCGCAAGCCGGGCACCGCCGCATAATCAATGTCGGCCGGTATGGTCACCGATTCTGCGATTTGCATGGATTTCATGTGCTGATAATCGCGACGGATATAGCCTTCGTATTTGGTTTCCGTCTCAAGTAATTCCCAAACCTCAGCGTCGATTCGCTCAAGCAAGTGTTGCGGGATCTGTTGTGGGCGAAATTCCGTTCGCTTCATTGCGTGCCTAAGCGTCTGTCCACCGACACGGGTGGAGGTCGCAATAGCTCGTGCCTCCTCGAGTTGCCGAGACTTTTCCTCCAATAACTCCAGGCGCCGATTGCAAACAAGCCCAAGGTCCGCTGCCATTCCGGTCAATCGTTGGTCGGCATTATCCTGTCGAAGGAGAAGGCGATGCTCGGCCCGGCTAGTGAACATTCGATATGGCTCTTGGGTGCCCTGCGTGACAAGATCGTTTATCAGAACGCCGATATATGCTTCACTTCTATTCAGGATCAGTGGCGGCTTTCTCGCAAGGCGCAATGCCGCGTTGGCACCCGCAATCAGCCCTTGTGCCGCAGCCTCTTCGTAACCCGAGGTACCGTTTATCTGGCCTGCGAGATAGAGTCCCGAAATCAGCTTGCTCTCCAAGGTTGATTGAAGTTGGGTGGGTGGAAAGTAATCGTATTCGACCGCGTAGCCGGGGCGCATGATCTGCGCGTTTTGCAACCCTGGAATTGAGCGGACAAGCTCTATTTGCACCTCATAAGGCAGACTGGTCGAAATGCCGTTAACGTAAAATTCCTCGGTCTGCCTGCCTTCCGGTTCGAGGAAAATCTGGTGTTGAGATTTTTCGGCGAATCTAACCACCTTATCTTCGATCGATGGGCAATATCTGGGGCCAGTACCTTCGATACGTCCACTGTAAAGTGGTGAGCGATATAGATTTCGACGAATGATATCGTGTGTTTGCGGGGTGGTCGCAGTTATCCAGCATGGCAGTTGTTCCACATGGAACCTTCCATTGAACGCCCTGTTGAGAGTCAAATAGTCCCCTTCTTCGAATTCCTCTGTCACCGGCAGATAGCTGAAACGGCTCGGTGGATCCTCCCCCAGTTGTTTGCGACACGATTTGAAATCGATGGAACGAGCGTTGATGCGACAGGGGGTCCCAGTCTTAAATCGTCCCGTCGTAAAGCCCAATTCACGCAAGTTATCACTCAAAGGCGACGAGCTATCCGCCATCCGGCCCCCAGGCTGGCTGCGATCACCGACGTGCAATAATCCACGCAAAAACGTGCCCGCCGTGATCACCAAGCTCCCGGCACGAACGGAAAATCCGAAATCAGATTGCACTCCTACGGCGCGTCCGCGCTCGACCAAAACCTTGGTGACTCCACCCTGCTTCACGTCGAGCCTTGCCTGGCGCTCTAGAAGCCACTTCATTCGAAATTGATAGGCCTTCTTGTCACACTGAACCCTCGGTGCACGGACGCTCGGGCCCTTAGCGCGATTCAGCATCCGGAATTGGATCCCAGTGGCATCAGCATTGACCCCCATCGCACCGCCAAGAGCGTCGATTTCTCGAACCATGTGTCCTTTCGCCAAGCCTCCAATCGCCGGGTTGCAAGACATTTGGCCTATGGTATCCAGGTTTTGACTGAGGAGAAGGGTTTCGGCACCCAAGCGCGCTGCGGCCAAAGCTGCTTCGATGCCCGCGTGGCCAGCACCAACGACAACAACATCGTAGAATTTGGAGATAAAAAATTGTTCCACGTGGAATTCGGATCAGACTAGGGAGGCGCTTGTCGACAGGTTCTTGGCAGCGTTGTCGGTCTTATGCGCGACAAGAGTGTGGTCACAAGATCTGGCGTGCAACCTCGTTCCCAAGCCAGCCAATGTGTGTCCCTCCGACTCCTCCCAATCTATTCGTGCACCCATATTTTCTCGCGAGTAACTATTTGCTCAGCAGACTCTTGTCCCAACTCTCCCGATGCCATACAAGCTCGCTCCTCAGCTTCTCTTAACAACCGAAGCGAGATCCGGCCCAGTAAGGCAAGGACGACAACAGAAAGCAACAGTCCGCCGCCCCACGCCCAATACTCGATCACTCGAGGGTGACTTTTCCCACGGACCAAATTCAGGCCCAGTTGCCCTAAGGTACCGATATAGGCATACAAGAATAACCCGGGCGCCTGCCCGATCGCTACCCACAATATACACGTCCGGAATCGAATCGTGGTCAGTCCATAGAGATAATTCAGCAGGCTGGTTGGAAAAAGCGGATGCAACTGGCTCAGCAAGATGATCTTCCAACCTTCTCGTTCCACGGCGGGCTCCAAGGCCTCCAACGTCGCGTTACCCAGGAGTTTGCGCCGCAACCATCGCCGCCCGAGCCAGCGGCTGAGGACAAAAGAAATCGCCGCCCCACCAACATTGCCAATCAGCACAATAAGAAAACCCCACCAAAGACCAAAGAAGAATCCGCCACCGACACTTAACAGTCCGCCCGGCAACAAAAGCACGTTGCAACCTGCGTAGAGCAGTAGATACCAGATCGCGCTCCAGGCTCCAAGATGCATCACCTTTTGTTGCACTTGCGCGATCCAATCGGCCACCGGGAAGAATCGGCTGGCCAAAAAGAACAAGCCTCCTGCGAGGACCAGACCGCCCACTTGAATGTAGACCGCGCGACGCACCTTGGACATCAGCGCAACTTGCCTACATCAAAGGCTGCGCGCAAACGCCGCCAACTCGACTGTGGTCGAGTATCTCAAGAAGGGCGTGATCAAGTAAAGCCCAGGGAATCGCTCCAACGCCGCTCGCGAAATCTCGCGCGCGATTGCCAACCCTCGCGCCCGGCCCTCGTCGCCTTCGCTTCCGGCCATTTGAATGCGCACCTGTTCCGGCACCACGATCCCCGGCACTTCGTTGTGGAGAAAATCAGCCTGTCGAGCGCTCATCAAAGGCCAGACACCGGTGAAAATGGGTACGCCAAACTCTTGCGTCCGTATCACCATTTCGTCGAGAACCCGCACGTCGAAGACCGGTTGAGTCATTACATACTGCGCGCCGGCAGCAACTTTCCGCGCGAGCCGCGAGATCTGCGCTTCGATGTTTTTCGAGTTCGGGTTAAAAGTGCAACCCACGACAAATTGAGTGGCGGTGCTCAACGATTTGCCCGCGTGGTTAAATCCCTCGTTCATCCTCTTGGCGATCGCGATCAACTGGACGGAATTGACGTCATAGACCGATGCCGCTCCAGGATGATCGCCCACGCGAGCCGGATCGCCGGTTAAGGGAAGCACGTGTCGCATTCCAAGCGCCGCCATGCCAAGCAGCTCGCTCTGCAACCCGAGCAAATTCCGATCACGGCAACTCATGTGGAGCAGCGGCGTGATCCCAAACCGCTCCTTGAGCATCGCGCCGATGGCAAGGTTGCTCACCCGCAGGATGGCGAGCGAGTTGTCCGCAAGGGTAATTGCATCACATCCCGCCTGCACCAACGCCTGGGCGCCCACGAAATATTTCTCCAAGGCGAGCGTCTTCGGCGGGTCAAGCTCGCAGATGATGACACGACGGCCAGCCGCGATTCGGTCGAGGAGGCTTTCCTCTGTCGGCGCGATGCGCTTCGGAGCCGGGGTCCGCACCGGTTCGACCGTCACCCTGATCGATTTGCTTCGCACTGGTTCGAGCTCCGCCAACGCGGCCGCCATTGCCGCAATCGTTCGTGGCGTCGTCCCGCAACATCCGCCAATCAGTCGCGCTCCCTGCGCCGTCATCTCACGAACCATCTTCGCGAAATAATCCGGCGCGGTGTAGTAGATGAAACGGCCTTCGTGATATTTCGGATATCCCGCATTCGGATAGGCAGAGAGCAAGAACTCCAACGGAATCCGCTCCAAAAGATGCACTGTGGCCTGCGGACCATTCAAGCAATTCACCCCCACCACGTCGGCACCCAGAGCCGTCAACTTTCTAAAAGCCTCCACCAGTGTCAGCCCGGAAGACAATCGACCCTCGGACTCGCAAGCCAGCGAACAGATGGTTGGGACTTTCGATAATTTCATCTTTGCTCCCAAAGCGAGTTCGAGTTCGTCGTAATCGAGAAATGTCTCGAAGAAGATTCCGTCCGCTCCGCCGTCGAGCAATCCAACGACCTGCTCGTGAAAGACCGCCTCGCGATCGATGCCGCGCGTCTCCGCCTCATCGGCGCTGATGCCGAGCGGGCCGACACTTCCGGCCACATAGACATCTTTTCCTTGTCCAGCCTGTTGCGCGAGCCGGGCAGCGGCAGCATTTATCTCGTGCGTTCTATCCCCGAAACCAAATCGGTCGAGGCGCACCCGGCTGGCGCCGAATGTGTTGGTTTCAATGACCCGCGCGCCGGCAGCGATGTAGGCTTGATGAATCTTGCGCACCCGCTCGGGCTCGCTGATGCAGAGTTCCTCGAGACAGCGCTCCAGAGGGATGCCGTCGTCGAGCAACATCGTGCCCATCGCGCCGTCGCCACAAACCAGACGACTTTGTAGTTCGTCAAGGAGATCCACCGGCTATGCGCTTAATGTCAGGGCGCCCCTGGGTCAATGGACAGTTACGGCCGAGGCGAATCAACAACCTCGACGCCTGCGGCGACGAACCGCCCTAACGAATTAATCCAAACTAGCGAGCCAGAATGACCTCTTTCTTGTTCCAGGAATGCGTTTCACCGCAATGGCTACAGGCCACTCTGCCGGGCTTGAGCTCGGTGGCGGCGAAGGCATCTTCTTCAATCACCACCCCGGTAACATTGAGCTTTTTTGTTACCGGACATCGCACCAAGATTCGCTTGATCACAGCGCGACTATGTCACATCAGCGCCGAAAAGCTCGCGCAAATTCTTGTCCTCCCGCGAGTCTTTGGCACTTTTCTCCGGGGAAGAGGCCTCCTTCTCACGCGGTTCTGGCATTTTATGCAACAAGAAGCCAACAACTTTGAATAAACACCAACAATTGCTTAGACCTGGTCTGTCACGTGTCTTCTGCGGGGTCAGCTGCGAGGCTTTATGAACACCGTCTTAGCGTTTGGCTTTTCATTGGATAATCTAGGCAAAGCAGCAGTTATTCAGACGCTGAAGATTAAGAAATGAGCGGCTTTGATTAAATTAATCATCACCCTGTGAAGAAGTCCACTGATTCCATGCCAAGGGGATTTACGCCCAGCACGATCCGTGCATGCTTCCGACAAATCTATGCGCACTCGCAATCATGACGAAAGCGCCACACGCTGGACAGGTGAAGACGCGACTCACCCCGCCACTCACGGCGGAGGAAGCAGCAGCGCTAAACATTTGTTTTCTACGCGATATCGCTGCAGCGATTACCAGAGTGGGCGGTAACTCGCGGGGAATCGGCTGTTTTACGCCGGTTGGCGCCGAAGAGACATATCGCGATATTTTCCCAATTGAATTTCACCTTCTCGCGCAGCGTGGCGGCGATTTAAGCCAACGTCTTGTTGGCGCGATTGAGGATTTGATCGCGCTTGGCTTTACCTCAGTCTGCCTGATCAACTCCGATAGTCCTACGGCCCCGGCAACTGTCTTTGCCGAAGCGGCACGAGTGCTTTCTTCGGCCAACGAGGCGGTGGTGATCGGGCCGTCCGATGACGGGGGCTACTATTTGCTTGGCATAAAGAAACCGCATCCCCGGCTGTTTGAGGCGATTGATTGGAGTACTGACCGGGTTGCGCGCAGACACTGGAGCGCGCGGCCGAGAAAGGCCTTGAAGTGCACCTGCTTCCTGACTGTTACGACGTTGATGATCGCAGGACGTTGCACCGGCTCTGCGACGATTTGTTAGGTCCTAACGCCGCTGAGGATCCGGAGATCGCCCCCGCGACTCGTAAATTTCTCCGCGACATCGTCGCGCGGGAAGGGACGCCAGCGTATTTGGCCCACTTCGGCCGCGCTGTCTATCCGATGAAAGGCGAAGCTCCATTACGGGTGCATGTCGTGCGTCCAGAGAAAATGGTAGACTGCCATTGCGTTGATCGCGACCGAAACAAGAAAAAGACCCAACTCCGTGGGCAAAAGCTTGCGCGGACCGTTGCCTAGCAGCAGGAGAAACATCCAGGGCAACAGGATCATGGCGTAGCGGTAGGAAAACTGCCAGCCACCGGGATTGCCGTGGCACCAAAGGACCAGGGTCAAAAGCCCAATCGCGATCCAGGCCGGAGCTCTCAGGATTCCGCCTTCCCGAAAAAGTAAGAAAAGGAATGGGCTGCTCAGAAAAATTGAGCAGCCAAACGGGTAAGGGCGAAGATACGGGAAGTTTGCGATATCCTGCATGCCCTCGAACAACATCTTGTAAGACGTTCCACGGAATGGCATGGAACGAAAATAGTCCGCTCCGATACCACGGCTCCTGAGCTAGATTCACGATGCGCGCGTAACCGAAATCAAAAATCGAATCGAAGCGGGCGAAGTTGTAGGCAGCCGTGCAGAGGCCGAGAGCGACCGGGATTGCGAGAAACCAGCCCAAGGGTTTCCACCAGTCGCGAGGCGATCCTTTGGAGGCGCCGTTTCTCCATGGCAAGCGGGCACCAAACCATGGGCTCCAAAAGTAGAGGTATATCGGGAGAGTGAGAATTAGCTCCGTGCGATTTCCAAATGCCAAAGCAAAGCAGGCGCCAGCGAGAAATGGTTTTCGTCGGATCAACGTAAAGTAAAGCGCGGCAACCTGTCCGAGAAGCGCGAACCCGAGGGCGATTTGCCACGCTCCCCCGAAGCCGAGATTACACCACGACCAGGTTCCAAAGACCGGGAACAAAGCGAGCAGAATGCGGCGAGATTTCGAGATCGGTTCCAAGCCTGCCAGCTGGTAAAAGAAATAGACACAGAGTCCAGCGATGAGGGAGGCCAGGACGCCGCCCGGAAATCTGTCCAGCAGGCCCGCTTCACCCAGCAACGCGACTGGCAATACGGCCAGAACCGCGCCAAGGGGAAAGACGGAGTAATATTGCCCGCCCATCGGGACCATCTCGTTTAGCCAGGAAGGTGGCGGCGAACTCAGGCCCAGGTGGCCGTGCAGGAATGCGCCTGCGATCCGGTAGGTGTAATCGAAATGCTGGTGCACCGGTCGGATTGACCACGAGAATACAGCCGCGGTAAGAATCGCCAGCGCGATGGGGAATAGTTTCCATCCAACGCTCGGTCGTCGTTTGCGTCTTCTTCGGCATTCTGCGACCTTAGAAGGCGAAAGCCAGCAAAGCCAAGTACACCAGCAGCTGGGCGGTCGCCCGTGTCAGCGCTGACAAAGCGGACACCACACAGTCGTGCGTCCGCCGATTGTCGCGCGCCGCAATGACGATCTGTCGCGCGGACATTTTCCGCCCTGTTTCCACCGCGTGTGCAGCAACCAGTCTTTTGGCGGATCGGAATTATTCCGACCAATCGTCTTGAGAGCCGCGCGAGCGACGAAGCGCGTTGCCCGCCAAACCGCGTCGAGCTTTTCTTCGCGGAGCTTTCCCGCGCGCGTCCGCGGCGCGACCCTTGCGCGCCAGAGAATTTCATCCGCCATCCAGTTGCCGACGCCCGGAAACCCTTTTTGCAGGAGAAGCACAGCTTTGATCGGGGCGCGCGCGTGACGCCTGACGAACTCCCGCATCGAGGCCTTTGTGAATTCCCGGGAGTGAATTTCCGGCGCGCTCACTTCCCACCAGGCCGGCGTCTCGCGGCCGTGGTGGAAACGGACGCGTCCGAATTGCCGCGCATCGCTGAAAACAAGCGCACGTTCCCTTTGGCGAAGGACGAGGTGATCGTGTTTGCCGGCTTCAAATTTTGCGGCCTCGACCCGCAATTTTCCGCTCATTCCAAGGTGAATCCCAAGCCAGTTCCCGCCAGACAGGACGAAGAGCATCTGCTTGCCGTGGGCGGCGGAGCGGAGCAGTTTTTGCCTAACGAGTTGACGTTCGATCGCGCGCACCTCCGTTCCGCGAAAAATGCGTTTTTCGCCGTGCAATTGCACCGCCACAATCCTTTCTTGCCGAGACCAGCGTCCCAGCGTTTGCGAAAATATTCCACCTCCGCGAGTTCTGGCATGGGCAAAGATTAGATCGCTCGTGGGCTCCATGCTACCCTTGGCGCGCATGGAAAAGGTGATCATTGTCGGGAGCGGTTGTGCCGGGCTGACGGCGGCGATTTACGCCGCCCGCGCAAACTTGAGCCCGCTCGTGCTCGAAGGTCGACAGCCGGGCGGCCAGCTTTCGACTACGACGATGGTTGAGAATTTTCCCGGCTTTCCCGAAGGGATCGACGGCCCGCAGTTGATCCTGAACATGCACCAGCAGGCAGAAAAATTCGGCGCCCGTTTTTCCTATGCCGAAGCGACAGATTTGGAGATGACAGGCGACCACATTCGCCTGCAGAGCCGACGACGAATGGCTGGAGACGCAGGCGCTGATCATTGCGAGCGGCGCCTCCGCGCGCTACCTCGGGCTGGAAAACGAGGAGAAACTGATCGGCCACGGCCTAACGAGTTGCGCGACCTGCGACGGCGCGTTCTATCGCAATGTGCCGGTCTGCGTGGTGGGCGGCGGCGATTCCGCGGCCGAGGAGGCGCTTTTCCTCACTCGCTTTGCCTCGAAGGTTTATTTGATCCATCGCCGCGATCAATTGCGCGCCTCGAAGATCATGGCGGACCGGGTTCTGGCCGCCGAAAAGATCGAACCGATCTGGAACACCGTCGTGACGCGATACATCCCGGACGACAAAGGCGAGATGACCGCGGTCGAGCTGCGCAACGTGGTGACCAAAGAGGAGAAGATTTTGCCCGTGGCCTGTGTTTTTGTCGCGATCGGACACGATCCGAACACGAAAGCGTTTGCCGGCAAACTGGAGACCGATCCCGATGGTTATCTGCTCGTTAGGCATCTGGCCGAGAGCAAGCATCCCGGAATCTTTATCGCGGGCGATGTCGCCGATCGCGTCTACAAGCAGGCGGTCACGGCGGCCGGCTCGGGCTGCGCGGCGGCGATCGAAGCGGAGAAATATTTGAGCGGGTTGTAGATGCATTCCTCTGGGAAGCGCGAGATGCGAGCTCCGGAGCAGAGTCGACATCCGCGCTTTGCAGAGCGAAGTGCCTACAGGATTAGCGCTTGAAGCTTTGTGATCTCACGCAGTTTTATTCGCCGCTCAGCGGCGGGGTGAAGCGCTATGTGCACGAGAAGATCCGCTACATCCAGTGCGCGACGGACGATGAACATGTCCTGATCATTCCCGGGCCGACGACGGAGATGATTGAGGCGGAGCGATCACGCATTTACTCCATCCGTTCGCCCTTGCTCTCGCGGACGTCGCGTTATCGCGCGCTTCTCAACTTGCGCGCGATCGAGGAGATCCTGGAACGGGAGCGGCCGCACCTGATCGAGTCGGGCGATCCTTATCAAGTGGCCTGGAAGGCGATCGCCTCCGGTGTCGGGCTGCGCATTCCGGTGATTGGCTTTTATCATTCGCATTTTCCGGAGGCCTATCTGCGCACCACAGCGCGGTATCTCGGGCCGGACCGCGACGGAGTTCGTGATGGATCTGGCGCGCCGCTACGTGCGGAAGATTTACAATCAATTCGAAGCGACGCTCGTCCCGTCTGCGCGCCTGGGGCAGCTCTTGACCGATTGGGGTGTGGAGAATGTGCGGGCCGTCGATCTTGGCGTGGATGTTGAGATTTTTCGCCCGCAACCTGACGACGCAGCGGCCACCCGCGCAATCGTTAGGCATTCCGCCCGAACGCTGCCTGCTGCTTTACGTCGGGCGGCTCGCCCAGGAAAAAAACACGCAGACTCTGTTTGCCGCCTTCGAGTTGCTCACCGAGCGCGATCCGCAGCGCTATCACCTGTTGGTCGTTGGCGACGGGCTGCAGCGCGCGGAGTTGCGCAGATTGCAGGAGCGCACCGGATCGGTGACCTGGCGGCAGTATTGCACCGACTCCGAGGAGCTGGCGCGGCTCTATCGGGCGGCGGATCTGTTTGTTCACCCGGGTGTGCAGGAGACTTTTGGCCTGACGGCGCTGGAGAGTCAGGCCTGCGGCACGCCAGTTGTCGGCATTCGCGGCAGCTACATGGACCGGATTATTTTCGGCAGCCAGGAACATTGGGCGCGAGAAAATTCCGTGCCCGGCCCTGGCGGATGCGGTGGCAGCGGCCGGAGCGATAAACTTGCGACGATCGGGCCTGGCGGTTGCGGAGAACGTGCGGGAGCATTATGCCTGGCCGGTGGTCTTTGCAGAAACTCTTTCGCCTCTACGACGAAGTCCGCGCCCGCTACCATGCCGGATGAAGACGCGATGCGCGGCTTGACTCGATGCAGTTGCCTTGCGAGGAAAGCAATCGGCGACTAATGCTGCGACAAATGAAATCCGAACGCGCTTACACAATTCGCAGCTACCGGGCGTCCGATCGCGCCGCGGTGCGAGAATTGTGCTGTCAGCACCGGCTTCCTCGGCACCCCGATCGATCCGGTTTACGAAGATCGGGAACTGTTCGCCGATTTCCTCACCACCTATTACACCGACCACGAGCCGGAGTCGTCTTTCGTGCTCGAGGTGGACGGCGAACTGAAAGGCTACCTGCTCGGATCACGCAAGCCGCTGCTCAACCAGCTCTATTCATTCCAGCAAAATATTGTCCTCTTCCTGCGCGCCCTCCTGCGTTATCCGCGCTACAACGCGCGTTCACGGCGTTTCATCCGCTGGATGATCATGAATGGCTGGCGCGAAGTGCCCGCCGCGCCCGCCCGCATGCCCCATTTCCACATCAACCTGCTGCCGGAGGCGCGCAAAATGTCGACCACGCGCGCGCTCATGAGCGCGTATTTGAGTTATCTCTATCGCTGCGGGGAAAAGCAGGTCTACGGGCAGATCGTGACTTTCGAAAGCCGGCGCGGCGAAAAGATGTTCGAGCGCTACGGCTTCCGCGTCATGAACCGGGCCGAGATCACGAAGTATCGCGCTTTCTATCCGGAGTCGGTTTATCTCAGCACGGTGATCAAGAATCTCGAGACGGCGGAGCCACTCTCCGCCTATACGAACTCGTCTACGTGACGCGCTTGTCTCAAGGCACCGGCGCGCTAGTTTAGCGCCGCCAGATCTTGCCGGCATAGCTCAGTTGGTAGAGCAGCTGATTTGTAATCAGCAGGTCATCGGTTCGAGTCCGATTGCCGGCTCCATGACTTGCGGTCTTAAGTCGCGAGACGATGAGTTATCGTTTAATGCACTACC
Organism: uncultured Verrucomicrobiae bacterium; assembly: GCA_963821615.1. GTDB lineage: Bacteria > Verrucomicrobiota > Verrucomicrobiia > Chthoniobacterales > UBA10450 > Palsa-1392. The sequence goes on from CAWGEN010000014.1 coordinate 506,999, forward strand.
TCTGGGCGTCGAGTTGCTAATCGCTTAGTTCTCCAAAGAGTGTTTCGGCTGACAAGCGTTCCAAACGGACCCATTCCGCTGCCATTTCCTGCGGCTCGTAGCGAACAAACTCTCCAGTAGCCGTTGAATAGATGGCGGCGCGGACGTTGCGACCGGTCGTTTCTTTAACCACCTGGCAGTAAGCCGCGAGTTGTGGACGATATGTGGTCCGTAATGTGTCGATCTTATCCCGTGCGACACGGTTTGTTTTCCAATCAACGATCAACCACTCGTTCGTTACCGGATCGAAAAAGGCGAGATCGATAAAGCCCTCAAGACAACGGTCGCCGCGCATTTTCCAAAAAAACGGCATCTCTGCGCGCACTACCGGATCCCGGTTCGTCCAGGTGGGAACGAAATCAAAATGTCCGGTCACTCGCTTTCGCAAGAGATGCCATTCACGAGCAGAACGCGCTGGATCCGGTGAGCTTGCGTGATGGGCCATGAACATTTCGTCCCAGGCCTCCGAATCTTCGAGCCAGGGAACTTGCTGAACGAAGTTGTGCCACCAAACGCCGTAGCGCGTGGCGGGATTATCGATGCGGGCTGGGCGCAATTCCGGCTCGATTTCCATCCAAACTTCGTCCACGTCGGCAGGGCTACGCTCTTCCTCACTCACGAGTTTGCTCGGAATTACGGTATGAACAAAATGTGAAGCGTTTTGCCGGGCGCGATCGATCCAGCCCGTCTCGCGGCAGCCGAAATCTTCGCGCGTCTTGCTACGCGGAACCACCCGCTGCTCATGCGCCGTCTGCGTACAGCTGAGCAGCTGGCGAGGCAACGCATCGAGATGCCGTTCGTTAGGCTCCTTTGCATCCGCGTGTAACCATCTGATCTGCGAGTTGGAATGGATCGACCCATTCGCCTTCGCGAAGAACTGACGGTCATCGACCAAAACCAGGGTGTGTTTCGCTCGGGTCAGCGCAACATAAAGCAGCCGCTCCATTTGCTGACGGTCTGCCAATCCCAGCTCGTCTTTAAAGTCATCCGCGTCGGCCTTATCGAAAACGATCCGAGGCTCCCCGTCGGTGAACGGCTGAATAAGGCTCGGATAGCGTGCGCTGGCGCCCCAGACCTTGCGAGTGAGAAACGGAACAATCACGGCTTGCCATTCCGAACCTTTCGCCTTGTGCGCGGTGATCAGTTGGATGGCGTTCGCCGAGGTCGGATTGGATTCTCGAACGGCGTGACGGTTCGCACGCAAGTTGCGCGCGAAATTGGCGAGCGAATCACCGCACGCTTCTGCGGTCGCCGCCGCGCTGAGTAATTTATCCAGCTCCGCGACCAGCTCGGGAAATGTTCCCGACGGGAGTGTGCGAAGCCGTTCCCGCAGCTGGGTCATGCGCACGACTTCTTCTACCGCACTGAAGAGCGGCTGTTGCGCGACCGTTGTGCGCAGGCGGCAGAGCGAATTAAGAACGGCGACCACCGGGCCACATCCGCCGGTACGTGCTGCAATCTGGAAGCGCGCACCGACTCCCTCCGCAAAGCGCGCCAACTCGTCATCTGGAAGGCCGAAAACTTCGCGCACGACTCCGACGATTTCGTAGTTCGCATTTGGATCGATGATGATGGCGAGCAGCGCCGTGAGCCAGGCATAAGCCGGATTCTCGGCGCGGAGATCGGCCTCCGAGTGCACCTCGACCAGAAGATCGACCGCGAGAAGGGCGTTGCGAATTGTCCGGAGCCAGGCTTTGCGAGGCGACAGGATCGCCACCTGTCGCCACGATTCGGCGCGCAATTTCTCAAGCCCCTGTGCGCGTAACCAGTCCGCCAGCTCACGCGCTTCCTGCGCAGCGCGCTGTAGCTCCGGGGCATCTAGATCGATTTGGCTGTCGAAGTTCAGGCGAATTACCTGCCCGGGAAGAATGTCTTGGCGCCCGTTCAGCTCGACGAATTCGACCTGCTCATCGCAGTTATTAAGGATGCTTGGAAACGTCTGGTTTACGAACTCAACCTGGGCCTGATCGAGCCGGAAGGTGACCGAGAATTTAAGCTCCTCGGCCGCGCGCGGATCGACGAGGGATTGGTGCAGCTCGCGATAGCGGGCGAGATCAGCCGGATCGCGATAAATGGACTGCTGAAAATCGCCCACCATGCAGAAGTGTCCCGGCCGCGGAGGCTCTTTTCGTTCTTCCCGCCAAGTGCCGGTTGCTGCCGGCGGCCGGGTGATTTCCAGTAGGACGAGGAATTGCTGCGGGTCGGTGTCCTGCGCTTCGTCCAGGATGACGTGATAATTTTTCTCCCGGATTCGCCTAACGACATTCGGTTGGCGAATCAGTTCGACCGCAAGCGCAACCTGATCGGCATATGTAACGACACCGCGCTCAAAACGGAAATCGCGATAGGCGCGCTGCACCTCCGTCGCAACACAAAGGGCGCAAGCGTTCACCCAGTCGCGGACCGGCTGAAAGGCGCAGCGCCAACGCCTAACGAATTCAGCAGCATTACTTGATCGGAGTGGCCAGGGCGCGAATTCAGTCGTCTCGCGCCAGCGCTTTTCCCAACTTCGCAAGTTTGCCTGGTCTTTTGGAATCGTGCGGGTCGCCGAACCCTTTGGAACTACCGCGTAGACTTCGGCGAAATCCGTATCCGGGCAGGGCGTCTGCGGCTCGACTGCGCTCAGGTCAAGCTCGCATTTGTGCGCCAGCTCCATCAACTGGCGGGCCTGCACATGTCGCAGAAGGACGCGCCGGTTCTCCTCGCCTAACGAGCCACCGATGGCGGTGTGCTGCTGCACGAATTGATTCCACAGTTCTTGGTCGTCGGTGATCAATTCCAAATTCGCTGGCAATCCGAGCTGATGTCCATGCGTCGCGAGCAGCTTGACGCAGAAGCTGTGGATCGTGCCAAAGAACGCGCGGTTGAACGCTTCGATGACTTCCAGGGAGAGGCCGGCCTCCAGAATCCGCTGTCGAGTACGTTGCTGCATTTCATCGGCGGCGCGGTTGGTGTAGGTGACGACGACCAGCTCGGGCAATCGCTCGAGTGCACGCGAGCTGCGCGCCAGCTGGACGATCCTGTCGGTGATCGCACGCGTTTTGCCCGAGCCGGCGGAGGCGATGACAGAAAAGTTGCGGTCCAGCTCGCGCTCGAAACGTTGGCGCGCTTCCCGATCGGCGATCTCACTCAAGCTCCGGTTCCTCCGTTTCGGTAACAAGCGCCGGATGAGTGAGAGCCCACTTTTCGCGGAGAAGATCGGTATCAACCGCCAGAGTCGCCAGCGGATAGGGGTGAGCAAAGCCAAAGCTGCTGTGCACCGGTCCCAGCATTCCGAAGACACCGCTCTCCTGCATCGCATGGAGCGCGCGCCAGAAATCCCTTTGCGCGAGCGCATCCTCGAGCCTGAACTGCGACTCCAGTTCGCCGGCCGTCGCGAGAAGGGTAAGGCGCGCATCCCCTGCGCCGAGCGCGTGCGCGGCCAGCGCGTAGAGAGCAAGTTGGACTCCCCTGCCATCGACAAGTTGTTTCTGAAACCTCTCCTCGGCCGATTCTCCTTTTCTCCGCGCCCGCAGATCGAACCCGCGCTGTCGTCCCGTCTTGTAATCCACGATCCAGAGATCGGGAAAACGGAGTGCGGTTTGGTTTCTTTCGCCCCGGCCGAGGACGAGATCGATCCGCCCACGGACACGGAGAGATTTGTCTTCGCCTAACGAAATCTCAGTGGGAGAATCCAATTTCCATTCGGAAGCGAGGTGCGACCAGTCCGAGAGACCGGAGAGTTTTGCGGCCAGGCTGTCGGCGATGTAGAGCGCATTACTGCAGCCAGAACTCCACCAATCGGGAAGCGGTTGCCCGCGCGCCTCGCAGAGCGCCTGAACCTGGGCTCGGAATTGCCGCGCACTTCGCTGGATGCGCGCGCGGATTGCATCCATCTCGGGAATTGGCTCGAACTCGTTATGCTCGGAGCCTCCAACACCTTCCGCCAGCCAGCGATGCACCCACTGGCCGGTTGCGATCGCCCAGGCGCTGCCATCTTCTTCGTCGGCTTCGACGCCGAGGAAGACTTTCAGCCAGACGAGCGCTGGATGGCGCAGCGCTCGTTCCCAATCCGTCACGCGCAGCGAGATCGGGCGGTCTGGCGGTGTGCGCAACGCAAATTCGTATTCGCCCGCGGCGCGCAACTGCCGCCGCGCGTCGTAGGCATAACGCGTCCGGCCGAGGTTCACGGAATCGATTTTCTGCGCGTCGACCGGCGACCAGCCCTCCAACCAGTCCCGCGTCTGTTTTTCGAGCTCGTGCAAAGTCTGTTGTGAAAGACCCTCGCCGCGGGCGGAGAAATAAAGGCGCGTGAAAAGCTCGCTCGGATTGGCGATTCGGCTTGGGGAAGATTCGGAGTAGAGGTTTGCCGTCACACCGGTGCCGTGGGTGGCGGCTTCGACCAGATTGCTGAGTTGTCTTCGGCGAATCTGCCGGCGCTCATTCGTCCCGATGAGCAACGTCTTGTTCTCCCGCACGCTCCACTGGCCTTCCCCATGGCGGCCGCGTTTCACAGCGCGCCGATTCAGAACTTTGTTTCGCCGATTGAACTCGTCGATCTCCTGGTCCTGGACGAAACCGAGTTCATCATCCAGCGCCGGCCACTCTTCTTCGTTGAGGCCGGCGAAGATGAGGTGCGACCAGATTTGGCCTTCGGCTTCCTCGTATGGAAGCAAGTGCACACGGCTGTAAGGATGCGAGCCGTAGTCGTCGCGGTGCAGCGACGGGGCGCCAAGGACCTCGCGCAACCAGCGCAGGAAAAGATTTTTCGAAAACGATTGGCTGATGCGTCCGGCCCAGGTCCGGCTCAAGCGGTCAATCTCGCTCCAGTGCTCTTTCCAGCCGAGCTGGAGAAAAACTTTGAGTGTTTGCGAGAGGAACTCGGACAAGGTTGCGTTCGCGGGAAGAAATTGAATTTTCTCCAAACAGCGGACAAGCGCGGCATGGCGCTCGGAACCATCTTTCTGCGAGCAGTATCCTCGAAGGAGATCGATGTTATCGATCAGCACGTCGCCGTAAGCCCGGCGCAACAGGTCTTCCACTTCCGACGTCGATACTCTTTCGAAAATCTCGACGTTCGGCGCGCGCAAAAATCTGAGCAGAACCTTGAGGCGGGGACTCTGCTGTAACTCGAGCCAGGCTCGCCAGGCGTCATCGTCGAATGCACTCGGACCGAAGTGCGCGAGACCGTCGTTGTGCGCGATCCGGGCCGACTCGAGAAACCTGGCCACGATCCGCGCCAACGCGCCGGCGCGGGGAAACAGGATGCCGATGCGGTCGCAGTTTGGATCGTGCAAAAACTTTGCCGCCAGAGCCACAATCGCCTTTGCTTGCTCGGAGGTGTCACGCCCGATGAGGAAGTGGACCTGCTCACGCGGATGTTCCGCGCGCGCGGCCTTACCTGACTGCGTTTCGGGCAACTGGCGCAGATTTGCCAACGGCGAAACCGATTCGCGCTCCGCTTCTGCGATTGGCTGAGCCGCGCCGAATGTTTCTTCCCAGGTGCCGATCCAGATCTCGTCCAGGTCGCGCGCTTCATCCCGGGGATCATTCAGGATTACGGTTGCTCGCCCCGAAGAGGTGACGGCGGCGCGCAGTAATGGCCAGAGAGGCCAGTGCGCGCCGTTGAATCCGGCTACCAGCAGGCGGTTGAAGATCGGCGACGACCTTGCGCCTGCGGCGTGAGCGTTGCGGTCCGCTTCGTGGACAAATTCAAACCCACAATCGTGGGCGATTCCTTCGAAACTCCCAGCGATTTCGCGCAACCTGGGTTCCTCCAACTCCTGCGAAGTCCAGCCGGCCGCGTTGAGTTGGTCGATCACACGCAGAAAATGATCGGGATCGCGCGCGATCGATTTTGCGATGAGGAACTCCGGCGACTCGCGCTCGCTCTGATTCTTTTTCGATCGCGCCGCGACTCCTTCCGCTGCGATTGCGAGGAGAAGGCGAAGATGTTCGCGTAACGGAATGTTCCGCCTCTCTCGCAACAGGGTTTCGCGCAATTGCGCCGGGGAAAGAAACTTGAGTCCCAGAATGGAGATGCCACGCTCGAGAAGCTTGCTCCGCATGAGGTACGCCAGGCTGCGACTGGGCGTAACGACGGCACTCGGGGCGGCCGTCAACGGCAGACCCGCAATGTCCTCGAACCAGCGCAGCACGACCCCTTCCCAAGCGTCTGCAAAGGAAATACCAGTATGAAGCGTGACAAGTCGCTCGTTCTTTGCGCTCACTACCGGGCACCATATCACAAGCCGTCGGACAAAAGTTGTCCGACAACCAGACCTTTTTTCACGCCAACGGAGCGAATCTCCTTGAATCACAAAGGGTCCGTCCGTTACATATCGGACATGGTACGTCCGATAGCTCTCAATCCGCGGCGCAGCCGCGCTCACAAGATCAAGCGGGAAGCCGTGGAGCAGTTTTCCCGGCCGCCGCTGGCGCGCATGATGCAGCTGCACGCCCAGCTGCAGGCGAGAAAGTTTCCAAATTGCCGCAAGCTGGCGCACGAGTTGGAGGTTTCGGCGAAGACGATCCAGCGCGACATCGAGTTCATGCGCTACCAGCTCGGGTTGCCGATCGAGTACGACCAGCTGCATTTCGGCTTCGTTTACACCGAACCGGTTACGAGTTTTCCCGAGCATCCAGGTTTCCGAGGGAGAGATCGTGGCGCTGTTTGTCGCGCAGAAAGCGCTGCAGCAATATCGCGGGACGCCCGTTTGAAGCGCCGTTGCGCGCGGCCTTTCGCAAGATCGGCCACGGGCTGAAGGACCGGGTCAGCTTTAGCTGGAGCGATCTCGACGTCGACGATTTCGTTTCGCAGCGCCGGGCAGAGCGTGGCCGACCTGGAGGTGTTCGAGTTGCTCAGTCACGCCGTGCTGAACTCGGCGGAAGTTGAGTTTCGCTATCGAAAATTGCGCAGCTCCGCGGCGGAGACGCGTCGGGTTCGGCCGTATCATCTCGGTTGCGTCGATAACCAGTGGTATCTCTTCGGCTTCGATCTCGATCGCCAGCAACTGCGCACCTTTGCCTTGCCGCGCATCCGCGAGCCGCGTCGCACCGGGGCGCGCTTTCGGCGGCCGGCGAATTTTTCCATCGGGAAATTTCTCGATTCCAGCTTCGGCGATTTTCCAGGGCAATGGCCGCACGACGGTGCGCATCCGCTTTCAGCCCTTTGCCGCGCAGCTCGTGCGCGAGCGGATCTGGCATCATTCGCAGCGGATCAAGGAACTGCGCGACGGCGGGCTGGAACTGCAATTGCAGCTTGGCAGCCTGGAGGAAATCGAGCGCTGGATCCTGAGCTGGGGCGACCAGGCGGAAGTGCTCGAGCCGGCGAAGCTGCGGCAACGCCTCGCAGAGGTCGGGCGCAAGTTTGTCGCCGAATACAGCGCGAAATAGTCGTCTCTTCGCGCCTGTGGCGTGCGCTGCCCTTAGCGACCGTAACGACGTCGAGCTTCTAAAACAGCCCGAAAATTCTCCTGGTTCCTGGTTTCCAGATTAGAAAGAATTTGAATTATTTTTCCCAGGTGGACAGCTAATGTCCTACCCACGGTGATAAGTTGCGGGCATGAAGAATCATTATTCGGAAATTGCCTTTGTCCTCGACCGCTCCGGCTCCATGGAAAGTTGCCGGGAGGCGAGCCATCGAAGGCTTCAACTCCTTCCTGCTCGAGCAACAACAGACCGAGGGCCTGGCGAAACTCACGCTCATTCTTTTTGATGACGAATATCTGGTCCCAATCGACGCATTGCCGGTGGCGGAAATTCTGCCGCTAAACAACGACAGCTATGTCCCGCGTGGTAGCACCGCTTTGCTGGACGCGATCGGCCGGACGATTGACGAACTCGGTGCGCGACTGGCCGCGTTGCCGGAGCAGGATCGGCCCGGCCAGGTAATCGTCGCCATCCTCACCGATGGTCTGGAGAATTCCTCCCAAGACTACACGTGGCAAAAAATCGCCCGTGTGATCAAACAGCAGACCGAGCAGTATCGGTGGACGTTCCTGTTCCTCGGCGCGAACCAGGATGCAATCGCGACCGCGGCGCAGATGAACATCGCGGCCGCGAATGCCGCGGGATATGTCGCCGATGCTGCCGGCCTGCATGCCTCCTCCAAATCGCTCACGCGCAAGGTGCGTGGGCTGCGGCGCGTCATGATGGGAACGGCCAGCGTGGAGGAATATCACGACGCGTGTGCACCGATGTCCGAGATCATCGCGGAGGAAGATCAAAAAGAGCGGAGTTGAACAAAGAAGAGAGCGGGCGCGCTTGATTCGCAGTCCGGGCAGGACATAGCCGCTCTTTTTCCTCCTTTGAAAGCCCGAAGTCGCGCTTGCGCGCTACGTTACCGCCTGCTTCTCTGATCCTCAGCTTTCATCCTGGATGTTGCGAAACCTGATCCTCGATTGGTCCGGAACACTGGCCGACGATCTCGGCCCGGTGGTCGGGGCGACGAACCTGATCTTCGGCCGCTTCGGCAAGGCGGAACTATTGCTCGAGGAGTTCCGCGAACGCTTCCGGTTACCGTTCGATGCGTTCGACGACGAACTGCTGCCGGACGTTGCCCTGAGTGAACTCGAGCCACTTTCTCCACGAGCATTTGGATTGCCAACGCACTGTCGTGCTCCTCCCGCATGCGCTCGAGTTTCTTTGTTTCTGCCAGGCTACACGGCGTCGAGTTTTCCTGCTTAGCACTATCAAGGAGGCGCATTACGTCGAACAGTCGGCTCGGCTCGGAGTCGCACATTTTTTCGAGCGGGTCTACGTCGAAGTCGCCGACAAGCGGCGCGCGGATCAGGGAGATTCTGACAAACAACGATCTCGCCGCGACCGAGACGGCGTTGCATCGGCAATACGGTGGACGATATTGAAGCGGCCTGCGATGGCGCCGTGATGTCGATCGCGACCCTCACGGGTTTCGATTCGCGCGAAAAACTCTGCCGGGCAAATCCCGATGTGATGGTGCGCGATCTGGGTGAACTCCAGAGGCTCCTCGAACTCGCTCCGTCTGACGACGAGATCCGAATCGAAGCGCTGGAACTGATGGCCCATGTCGGCGTGCCCGATCTGGAGCGTGCGGAGCCGCAACGCATCACCGTTTCGATGACTCTGCAACCGCGCCGCGCTTTCGGCGATCTCGGTGACGATCTCGCGCGGACAATCGATTACGCCGCGGTGTGTCAGGATCTGAGCCGCTTCGTCGCTGGGCGGCAAGACAAGTTGATCGAGACGCTGGCGCACGAGATGGCGGAACATTTGCTGCGGCGCTTCGGGCTGGCACGAGTGGAATTGGAGCTGCGGAAATTTGTTTTGCCGGAGACGCGCCACGTGGCGGTGCGCGTCGTTCGCCAGACGGTAGCAGCGCGCTAACGATTCGCTTTTCGCGACGCCGTCCATAACTTCCCCGCGTGCAAAAGAGCAACCTCGTGCGCGACCGGGACGGCTGGGAAACCGTGGCCAGCGAAACGCATTTCGAGACCCCGCACCTCACCGTTGCGACTGACGAAGTGCGCACGCCGACGCAGCGCCGGGTCCGCAAATGGACAGTCGTGCATCGCAAGCCCGCGGTCGTGATCGCGCCGCTCACGCGCGAGGGAAAGTTCGTCCTCATCCGGGAGGAACGCATTCCAATTCGGGCGGCGATCTGGTCGATGCCTGCGGGCCAGATCGACGAATCTCTGGAGCCGGATGAAGCCGCCGTGCGCGAGGTGGCGCGGCGGGAATTGCGGGAAGAGACCGGCTACGAGCTGGCCCCGGGGGCGGAACTGGTTCCGCTGGGCCATTATTTTACTTCGCCCGGTTTCACCGATGAACATTGCTACTTTTTCCTCGCACGCCCGGTGCAGCGAAGCGCCGGCGGCGCCCAGCACGACGCCACGGAGGCGATTGTCGATTGCCGTGAGTTTAGCGCGGACGTCGTGCGCCAGATGATTGCCGACGGCGAAATCCGCGACGCCAACACGCTCAGCATCTGGGCGCGACTGGTGGCGTGCGGCGAGATTTTCCCCTAACCGGCAGAAAACTCGAATGTCGAATATCGAACTCCGAAACAAACAGGGAAAATCGAAAGAAAGGCTCGAAGGCTCGAAACTTCGAGCGCTGTCGTTTTGCGGTTTTTCTGCGTTTTCTGAACCTTCAAGATTGTTTCGAAATTCGAAATTCGAATTTCGAATTTTCCCAACGCGATGAAATTGCGCGACATCTTTGCCTTTCGCGATCCGCCCGAGAGCGAGACCTCGAAGCCGTTCCTTGAGCATCTGGAGGATCTGCGCTGGACGATCGTGAAAATGGCGATCGTGCTGATCGTCGCGATGTTTCTCTGCTTTGCCTTTCGGCAACGGCTGGTCGTGATCCTGCAACGGCCGCTGAGCGACGTCGGCGGCCAGGTCGGCGCCTTGCGCGCGCTCGGCATCACCGACTCGATCACGATTTCGTTTCACCTCGCCTTTTATGCCGGGATCGTGCTCTCGTTCCCGCTCCTCCTCTATTTCCTCGCGCAATTCGTTTTGCCCGCGCTGACCGCGGTCGAGAAGCGGTTCCTTTTCCCGGCGATCATCGTCAGCTTCGGGCTCTTCCTCACCGGCGTGGCCTGTTGTTATTTCTGGCTCCTCCCGAAAACGATTCTCTTTTTCTTCCGCGACACCCAATCGTTAGGCTGGACGCCGATGTGGACGGTGCAGGAATACTATTCCTTTGTGACCCGCTTCGTTCTGGGCTTCGGGCTGGCCTTTGAATTGCCGGTCGTCGTCCTCGCGCTCGTTAAGTTCGGCCTTGTCACCTATGAGTTCATGGCCCGCACCCGGCCCTACGCGATCGTGCTCATTTTCATTCTCGCCACCATCATTACGCCGACGCCTGACGTCCTGACGCTGGTCGCGCTGAGTCTGCCGATGTGCCTGCTCTACGAAAGCTGTATCTGGATTGCGTGGTTCATGCAGCGCAAAGCCGCGCGGGCTGAATCGGCCTAGGCTCTGCGGGGCCGACTGCGTCTTACCTGAATCAAGGGGCAGAGATGACGCTCGGGTCCGTCTAATCAATTCGTTTTCTCATCGCTTGATTACTGAAACAGCGTTCAAGACATCTGGTTACGGAAAACACCGCGTCACCGCGCCCCATACGTTACCTTCCCACCGACAATCGTCGTTTCGACCTTGACGTTGCGCATGGCTTCCGGCTTCAGGTCAAAGATGTTGTCGCTCAGGATGACCATGTCGGCCAATTTGCCGGGTGTAATGGACCCTTTCTCCTTCTCTTGAAATTCGGCGAAGGCTGAGCCCATGGTGTAGGCTTCCACCGCCTCGGGCAGCGTGATCTTTTCCTCCGGGATCCACCCGTTGGGATTCTTGCCATCAAGCGTGGCGCGCGTGATGGCCGCGTAAAGTCCTAAAATCGGATTGAGCGGAGCGACCGACCAATCCGTTCCGAAGGCCAGGGGCACGCCATGATCGAGAAAGCTGCGCCAGGCGTAACTGTAGCGCGCCCGGCGATGACCCAGACGCTTCTCCGCCCAGCGGCCGTCGTCGATGGCGTGATAAGGCTGCATCGAGGCGATGACGTGCAATGTGGCAAAGCGCGCAAAGTCTTTCTCCGCCATGTGCTGGGCGTGCTCGATGGTAAACCGTTGGTCATGGTAGCCGTGCTCCTTTTCGATCGCGCTGAAAATATCGAGAATCATGGCGATCCCGCGGTCGCCGATGGCATGAATGCGCAACTGCAGACCGGCGGCATCGGCCTGCATGAGCCGATCGCGCATGGCGCCGGGCGGATGCATTTCGTCGCTCAGCAGGCCGCGGTTCCCCGGTTCATCCGCGAACGGTTCGAACATATAAGCCGTGCCTGAGCCCAGCGAACCATCGGCATAGCCCTTGACCGCTCCCAGCCGCAACCAGGTCGATCCCCAGGAGCGGCGAAGGCCGATCCTGGCCTGTTCCTGCCAGTCCGTCTCCATCGGCACCGCATAGATGCGCGTGGTGAGTTCGCCTCTTTCCGCCAGCTCGGAGTAGACCGCGACGTCGGCAAAATCCGGATTCATGTGTTGCACACTGGTGACGCCGAGCGAGGCCGCGTACTTCAGCGCCCGCCGGGCAGCTCGCATCCGCCGCTCGTGCGACATCGGCGGAATCACCTTATCGATCAGGCCCTGTGCTGCGTCCTTGAAAATTCCAGTCGGATTGCCGCTCGCATCCCGCACGATGACTCCCCCGGGAACATCCGCCGTCCTGGCACTAATACCGGCTAGCTTCATGGCCGCCGAGTTGGCCAGCGCCTGGTGCCCGTCATAGCGATTCAAGAAAATTGGAGTGTTGCCGGTTATCGCGTCGACCAGCTCTTTGGTCGGAAGCTGCGGTTCGGGCCACTTGGTTTCATCCCAATCGCCGCCCAGGATCCATTCCCCTTGAGCGGTCTTTCCCGCCTGGGTGGCTATGCGCCTGGCGAACTCCTGTGGGGTAGCCGCATCATTCAGGTTCACTTGATCGAGCTGCGCTCCGCCCGAGATGAAATGCACGTGCGCATCGTTGAAGCCGGGCAGCACCAGCTTGCCGCCGGCATCTATCACGCTGGTTTGCGGGCCGCGCCACAAGTCAATCTCGGCGCTCGAGCCCAGAGCCACGATGCGGTCGCCAATCACTGCTACGGCGCTGGCTTTGGGACGTTGTTTGTCCACCGTGTAAATGGTGGCATTGGTTACGATCAGCGTTGCCGCCGGTCTCGGCAGGGCGCTAGCGAATACGCCAGTCACAAGTAGCAAAGAATAAACCGCGAGTTCATACTTCATAAGCAATTACTCTTGTAACAAAATATTTGTGCGAGAGAATCCCGAAACCAAAAGACACAATGCATGGGGAATTTAGATGCGTCGCGATACGTGACCCGGTGGAGCAGCTTCGAGCTCGCTTCTTCACGAGGGAGCGCGGAATGAACGAATGGAGACGAACGCACCATACGAACTAATCTTTCGCGGCTTTGCCTTCGTGCTTGGCGCGGCGATCGGTTCGTTCCTTAACGTCTGCATTTACCGGCTGCCGCGCGACCTCTCGGTCAACCAGCCACGCCGCTCGTTCTGTCCGTCGTGTCGAGAAACCAATTCCATGGCGGCAGAATCTGCCGTTGGTCAGCTGGCTGCTTACTGCGCGGGAAATGTGCGAATTGCGGGCAGCAGGATCGCTTTCCGCTATTTCGCGGTTGAGCTGCTCACAGCCTTCTTTTTCTTGCGGTCTGGCTCGTCTTTCCCGTGGTCAATCGCGCTCGTTTACTGGGTTTTCGTTTCGCTCCTGGTCGTAGCCACGTTCATCGATTTCGAGCATTTCATCATCCCGGATGAGATCACGATCGGCGGAACGGTCACGGGCGTCCTGGCAAGCGTCGCGCTGCCGGCACTGATGGGAGAAGACTCCCGCTGGCGGGCGTTGGCGCAATCGTTAGGCGCAGCGGCCCTCGGCTACGCCTTGCTCTGGATCGTCCTCGAGGCCGGCAAGAAAGCGTTCGGGAAGAAGCGGATCCGGTTTAAAGCGCCGACCCAATTCAGTTGGGTGCGCGACGGAGAAGACGCCGAGTTTGTTGTCGGGGAGGAGCGCGGGTTATGGAGCGACTATTTTGCGCGGGAGAGCGACCTGATGCTGCTGCGTTGCAGCGAAGCCCAAGTCGATGCGCGTCGCTTCCAGATCCCGACTTTCCACCTGCACTACAACCGTCTCAGTGATTGGGAGGAGTCATTTCCGCTCGACCAGATCGACCGCATTTCCGGCATCGTTCACGAATTGCAAATTCCGCGGGAGGCGATGGGCCGCGGCGATCTCAAGTTCCTCGCCGCGATCGGCGCTTTTCTTGGCTGGCGCGCGGTCTTGTGCAGCATCTTCGCGGGTTCGCTTGTCGGGCTCGGTCGTGCGGTCTCACGAGTCTGTTACTCGGTCGGCGCGAGTGGTCCGCGAAGATTCCGTTTGGACCTTATCTTGCCCTTGGCGCGCTTGTCTGGATGTTTTTTGGCGCGCGTTTCGTCGCCTGGTATGCCGGTTTGCATGACGTCTTAACCGACGCGGTTGAAATGCCGCATGATCCAAAGGAGTTGATAGCCGGTCAGAAGGATGACCATGAAGCTGTGGAAACGTTCGTTTCTGGTCCGGATCGCAGTCGCCGATAACATGATGATGGCGATGTTCCTGATGAGATATTCCGGACCCAAACCGACAAAATAAGCCCAACCTTTCACGAGGGTGTCGCCAAAATCGACGAACTGGATTAAGGCCATCGTGCCGAAAAACCAGCCGCGATGAGAGTAAAAGTATTCCTTCAAGTCAGCTTGCTCGCCCAGATGCTGCGGAACGAGCAAAGCGACGAGAAAGTAGAGAAGGACTGCAAAACAGATAACGAAGGCATAAGGCAGAAACGTCCAGGTCTGGATCCGCATCAGACCAAACTCCCACCACCAAAAATGGATCAGGGTAACGAAAAGATTTACCATCCAGGCAGTGTGGATCCAGTAGGTTCGGACTGGCTTTGCATGTTGGGCAATCTCGGCAGCGCCGCTCAAGAGCTGGGTCATGGCAAGGCCGACGACAATCGACATTAACGCCAGGATATATTCGGAGATGCTCATGGTGCTTCCGGATCGATTCGGAGATTCATACTCCCGAAATTGATCTGGGCGCGAGCACAAAGATACCGGCCAAGCAAAACAGCCGGGTCTCTTGCGAGACCCGGCTGTGGTTGATTGCTTGAGTTAGCGAATGGTCGCCGGACTTAGTAGTCCATCCCGCCCATGCCGCCCATTCCACCCATGCCGCCGCCCGGCATGCCACCGCCCGCTTTCTCCTTCTCAGGAACTTCGGTGATGATTGCTTCGGTGGTGAGGAGGAGGCCGGAGATGGAGGCCGCGTTTTGCAACGCGCTCCGGGTTACCTTGGTCGGATCAACGATGCCCGCTTTCACGAGATCGGTGTATTCCGCCTTGGCGACGTCGTAGCCTTCGTTGCCTTTGCGCTTCTTCACTTCCTGCACAATGAGCGCACCTTCCTGGCCCGCGTTATCGGCGAGGGTGCGGAG
The DNA here is from genome assembly GCA_963821615.1 of uncultured Verrucomicrobiae bacterium. Classification (GTDB taxonomy): domain Bacteria; phylum Verrucomicrobiota; class Verrucomicrobiia; order Chthoniobacterales; family UBA10450; genus Palsa-1392. The sequence goes on from CAWGEN010000014.1 coordinate 522,053, forward strand.
CGGCTCTTCGATCGCCCGGCGGATGATCGCCACGCCGACCGCTTCGTCACCTTCGAGTTTGAGGTTGTCGAGCGCTTTCTGAGCACGGATGAAAGCTACACCGCCGCCCGCGACGATGCCTTCTTCCACCGCGGCGCGAGTCGCATGCAAGGCGTCTTCCACGCGCGCTTTCTTTTCCTTCATCTCGGTTTCAGTCGCGGCGCCGACGTTGATCACAGCCACGCCACCGGCGAGTTTCGCGAGACGCTCCTGGAGCTTCTCGCGGTCGTAATCCGAAGTGGTCTCTTCGATCTGACGACGGATTTGCGAAACGCGGCCCTTGATGTCGACCTGCTTGCCTTCGCCTTCCACAATCGTGGTGTTCTCCTTGTCGATCGTGACGCGCTTGGTACGCCCTGAAGTCCTCGAGCTTAACGTTCTCAAGTTTGATGCCGAGGTCTTCGGTGATGCACTGACCGCCGGTGAGCACCGCGAGATCTTCCAACATCGCCTTGCGACGATCGCCGAAGCCCGGGGCTTTCACCGCCGCCACCTGCAAGGTGCCGCGGAGCTTGTTCACGACCAGGGTCGCGAGCGCTTCGCCTTCCACGTCTTCCGCGATGATGAGGAGCGGACGTCCAGCTTTCGCTACTTTCTCAAGCAGCGGCAGCATATCCTTCAAGCTCGAGATTTTCTTCTCGTGGATGAGGATGTAGGGGTTTTCGAGGACGGCTTCCATCGCTTCGGCGTTGGTCACGAAGTAGGGAGAGAGATAGCCCTTGTCGAACTGCATGCCCTCGACGACGTCGAGGCTGGTTTCGATCGACTTGGCTTCTTCCACCGTGATCGTTCCGTCCTTGCCCACTTTGTCCATCGCGTCGGCGATGATTTCGCCGATCGTGCGGTCCCAGTTGGCCGAGACAGTCGCGACCTGTGCGATTTCCGTGCGTTCACTGACCTTCTTCGAGATCTTCGACAACTCCGCGACAATGGCTTCGACCGCCTTGTTGATGCCGCGCTGGAGCGAAGTCGGGTTGGCGCCGGCCGTGACATTGCGGAGACCTTCCTTGTAGATGGACTCAGCGAGAACGGTCGCAGTCGTGGTGCCGTCACCAGCAATGTCAGAAGTCTTGGAAGCGACTTCGCGGACGAGCTGGGCGCCCATGTTTTCGTAAGGATCCTCGAGCTCGATTTCCTTGGCCACGGTCACACCATCCTTGGTGATCGTCGGGCTGCCGAATTTCTTGTCGAGGATGACGTTGCGGCCGCTCGGTCCGAGGGTCGCTTTCACAGCGCGCGAGAGCTTCTCGACGCCGCGGAGAAGCGCATGCCGCGCATTCTCATCAAATTGTAGTTGTTTAGCTGCCATATATTATTAGTTCTTAGTCTTTGGTTGAGAGTTGAGAGGTGAGTTAGCCGATAATGCCGAGGATATCGTCCTCACGCATGATGAGGTAGGATTCACCGTCTACTTTGATTTCCGTGCCGCCGTATTTCGAAATAAGGACTTTGTCGCCCTTCTTCACGGTGAAGTCCACTTTCTTGCCGTTATCATCGACTTTGCCGGTGCCGAGGGCCACGACCTTGCCTTCCTGCGGCTTTTCCTTGGCGGTATCTGGAATGATGATGCCGCCCTTTTTGGTTTCTTGCTCTTCGATCGGTTGCACGAGCACCCGGTCTCCAAGCGGTCTTACGTTAATTGCCATAGTGTTTTAATTACTCCTTCTGCTAGTTGGGTTGTTACCGGGGCCCGCTCGATTCTGACAAACGGTTGCCGATAAATTGTGGTTGTTAAAAGTTACTTCTTGTCTTCGTCGACGACCTCGAATTCCGCGTCGACCACATCGCCGTGGTCCTTACGCGGACCGTCGGCCTGTGGTTCGCCTTGGGGGCCGGGACGTTCGCCGGCCTCGGCGCCGGGTGTGGACCCGGCACTCGCGGCGGCCTGCTTGTAAAGATCGGCGCTGATCTCCTGGAATTTGTTTTGCAAGTCCTCGTAGGTCTTCTTCATCGCTTCGGTGTCGTTGGCATTGATTGCTTCCCGCACCTTGGCAATCGACTCTTCGACCGACTTCTTCTTATCCTCGGGCACCTTGTCGCCAAGATCCTTCAACTGTTTTTCACACTGATAGGCCAGGGTGTCGGCGTTGTTCTTGATCTCGATCGCTTCCTTAGCCTTCTTGTCCTCTTCGGCGTGGGTTTCGGCGTCGCGCTGCATCCTCTCCACCTCTTCCTTGCTCAAGCCTGAGCTGCCGGTGATGGAGATTTTCTGTTCCTTACCTGACCCAAGGTCTTTTGCGGAGACATGCAGGATGCCGTTGGCGTCGATGTCGAAAGTCACTTCGATCTGCGGGACGCCACGCGGGGCCGGTGGGATGCCGTCGAGGTGGAAAGTGCCGAGATTTTTGTTGTCGCGCGAGAGCGGACGCTCGCCTTGCAGGACTTTGATTTCCACGCCCGGCTGATTATCGCTATAAGTCGAAAAGATCTGGGACTTACGGGTCGGGATGGTCGTATTGCGCGGGATCATCGGCGTCGCGACACCGCCCGCAGTCTCGATCGCCAGAGTTAGGGGAGTGACATCGAGCAGGAGAACGTCTTTGACGTCGCCCTTGAGCACGCCGCCCTGGATGGCTGCGCCAACCGCGACGACTTCGTCCGGGTTGACGCCCTTGTGTGGTTCCTTCCCGATGAGTTCGCGCGCGGTCTCGATGACCTTTGGCATGCGAGTCATGCCACCAACGAGAACGAGCTCATTAATATCCTTCTCCGAGAGCTTGGCATCACCGAGGCAATCCTTGACCGGCTTGACGGTGCGCTGGAAAAGCGAGTCAGTCAGCTGTTCAAGCTTTGAGCGAGTGAGCTTCTTTTGAATGTGCTTCGGTCCGCTCGCATCGGCGGTGATGAACGGCAGGTTGATCTCATACTCTTGCGAAGAAGAAAGGGCGATCTTGGCTTTCTCGGCCTCTTCCTTGATACGCTGGATTGCGTCCGGCTGCTTGGAGAGGTCGATGCCGCTGTCTTTCTTGAATTCGCCGACAATCCAGTCGACGAGAACGTTATCCCAGTCATCGCCCCCGAGGTGCGTGTCGCCATTGGTCGCCTTGACCTCGAAGACTCCGTCGCCGATTTCCAGGACCGAGATATCGAAGGTGCCACCGCCCAAGTCATAGACGGCGATTTTCTCGTCCTTCTTCTTGTCGAGACCGTAGGCGAGCGAGGCCGCGGTCGGTTCGTTGATGATCCGGAGCACTTCCAGACCGGCAATCTTGCCCGCGTCTTTCGTTGCGTTGCGCTGCGAATCATTGAAATAAGCGGGCACGGTGATAACGGCTTGCGTGATCTTCTCGCCGAGCTTGGATTCCGCATCCGCCTTCAGTTTCGCGAGAATCATCGCCGAAACTTCCGGCGGCGAGAACGTCTTCTTCTCGCCGTTCACTTCCACTTGGACGTGGGCGTCGCCGTTCGCCGCCTTCACGATTTTGTAGGGGACGCGATGTTCTTCCTCGCGGACCTCATCGAATTTGCGGCCCATGAAACGTTTGATCGAGAAAATCGTGTTTGCGGGGTTCGTCACCGCCTGGCGCTTTGCTGCCTGACCAACGAGCCGTTCGCCATTCTTTGCGAATGCAACAATCGAAGGCGTCGTGCGAGCCCCTTCGCTGTTTTCCAAAACTACCGGGTCGCCGCCCTCCATCACAGACATGCAGGAGTTGGTCGTACCCAAATCAATACCTAAAACTTTAGCCATGTAAGATTAAAATCCTTTCGCGGACTCTCTAGCAGCGATCATTCCACGTGCGCGAATTTTAATGCAAGCACCTGTGAATCAATCAGTAGCGATGATTTCTTTCTTATCGTTTCATTCGCGAAAGCGACACAATGGCACGCAATATCACGCCTCCCTGTGGCGTACGGAGACATCGTGTCTCCCGGAAAAATTTGGTATGGCGACTGCTTGAAATCCGGTATGGAGAGCACGACGGGACTCACCGATTCGAAAAACGGAAAGGCTGAAAGTGCGGCCGACGCTGCAACCCTGTCTCCGATACCGTCTGCGTCGGCGAAACTGGCCGAGTTGCAGCGTCATTTGAAGGAGAACGAATCGCAGCGGACTGAAATCAACGGGTATATCAATCAACTCAGCATTCAATTGCATCGTTGGCAGCTCCGGCTCCAGACGCTCAACGAGCGGAACAAGCAATTGACCGACGAGATGGTGGGGCTGGATCGCACTGATCGTCCGCAGGCTTAGGGCCAGGGTGTTTGCCCTCCAATAGCGGAGCGAGTCTTGGCAAATAAGCGGCGTGCCGACCGCGGATACGAAGCGAGACGCCCTTTGCGACCTCATCCGTGAAAGTGCGCAGATCGGGGAATCATTTCTCACCAGCCTGCGTGACATCGACTACGATGAAGTCGAGTTGGACCCCCAGGGCTATCGCTCCCCACCGCGTAGCGCCAAATTCACACAACTGTTACTTCGTCGCCACACGACTGTAACAATCGCTCTCTAGCCTCTGTCGCGTTCGGGAATATCCGGACCGCCGACGATCACGGGATTGCCTGCGCTTAACCAACCGCGGCTTCGGCTGCAACAAAGGAGAGAAAATGCTTTTCAAAAGGACGATGTTCATCGCAGCGGCCGGCAGTCTGCTGCTTGGCGGTGCTGCCGCGCGCGCACAGGATAGCGGTCCTTTGCTGGACCTGCTGGTACGCAAAGGTCTGATCAACGATCAGGAAGCTGAAGAAGTCCGAGCTGAGTTGACCAAGGAGAACGCGGCGACGTCCGCGGGCAAACTGAAACTCTCCACTCCGATCACCGAATTGGAACTCTACGGCGACGCCCGGCTTCGCTATGAAGTCCGGAGCGGCAAAACCGGCTCTCCTGACACGATCAATTCGCCTGGCGACACCTTCCAGCGGGATCGGGCCCGGTATCGTGTGCGTATCGGATTGCGCGGGACCCTGGTTGACGATTTCCTCTTCGGCATCCGCTTGGAGACGAGCACCAATCCGCGTTCGACAAACATTACCTTTGGTGATGACACCGGCGTGAACGGCCCCTTCTCAAAAGACAGCGATCGGATCAACGTTGGTCAGGCCTACCTCGCCTATCGTGGGATTCGCGACTTAACCCTGACCGGTGGGAAAATGGCCAATCCGTTCGTGACTTCGTCCATGGTTTGGGACCCGGACATCAACCCGGAAGGCGTCGCCGAGCAGTTTAAACATACCTTTAACTTCAGTGTGGGTGGTGGATCACCCTCCACTGCCGGTGGCGCAACCTTGAGCGCGGATGGAAAAACGGTTGTTACGTCCCCGCCTCCTGCGGAGCCGAAAAAGATCTCGGTCGATCTCTTTGTCAACTTTGCGCAGTTTGTCTACGACGACACCAACCCAGAGAATCCGATTGGTCCCTCGCCCAGCGGACTGCCGCAAAACGATTCCTTCCTCCTCGGCTGGCAGGTGGGAGCAAAGATAAACTTCCCGCACGATTTTTACTTCCAATTGGCACCCACCTTATACAACTACACCGGAACCGGCGATAACCTTACCGGTCCCTTTGTCGGCGATCCAACCTTCATCGATGCGGCTGGCAACAAGGTCACGCCTAATCAAACTGGCGTGAACAACCTGTTCGTCTTCGACATGCCGATGGAATTCGGATTCAAGCTCGGTGAGTTACCGGTAAGGATTTTTGGCGAATTCGCTCGTAATTTCTCCGGCGACACCCGGGCCGTGGCGGCGGGGCACCCTGACAAAACGGACGAAGTGAATGCCTACCAGATCGGCGCGGGAATAGGCAGGCTAAAAGAAAAGCATTCCTGGGAGTTGCGAGGCTTCTGGCAGCACGCCGAACAGTTTTCACTGGATCCGAACCTGGTTGATTCCGACATCTTTGACAGCCGGGTGAACATGCAGGGGTTTGCGGTCTTTTTCGGTTATCAGATCACCGACGCGGTCTATGCCAGTCTGCAATACGCCCATGGGAACCCAATCGACAACACCCTGGGAACAGGTGGCATAGGCGACCTTGGCATTAACCCCGTGACTGATTACAACCTGTTTCAGGCGGATTTAGGCTGGAAATTCTAGCCGACTGCACGATTCACTAACCTATAAGAACATGAAAACGACTCTTCTCATCATTTCCACCACTCTTGGCCTGCTCGCCTCTCAATCTCATGCTGACCGACTGGTCATCAAAGGATCCGATACGCTCGGGGCCAAGCTCGTTCCGCAGCTCGCCGAGGCTTTCAAAGCCCAGCATCCCGACACCACCTTCGACATCGCCGCCGAAGGCTCCACGACCGGCATCGCCGCCATCATTGACGGCACCGCACAGATCGGCATGTCCAGCCGGCGGGCAAAGCCGGCGGAAGTCAGTGCGGCTTCAGGCAAGAGTGTGAACATGAAGCCGACGATTGTCGCCTATGACGGCATTGCGGTGATAACTAACTCAGCGAATCCGATCAAAGGACTTACCAAGAAGCAAGTCGAACAGATTTTCACGGGTGATGTAACCGACTGGAGTGCGGTCGGCGGCGGTCCAGGAAAGATTTCTGTCTATACCCGCAATACCTCGTCGGGCACCTACTCCGACTTCAAAGAGCTTGCGATGAAGAAACGGGATTATGCGTCGAGCGCGCAGAAGATGGCGGGAAACGAGCAAATCGCCTCGGAAGTCGGCAAGAACGCCAACGGTGTCGGGTATGTCGGTCTTGCCTATACAAAGGCGGGTGGGATCAAGGTCGCGGCAATTGATGGCACAATGCCTTCGGTCCAGAGCGTCCATGCCAAAACCTATCCCTACGCACGACCGACTTTCTATTACACAAACGGCGAACCGAGCGGAGTGGCGAAGGAATTTCTCGATTTCACGATTGGCCCGGTGGGCCAGAAGATCGTCGTCCAGGTTGGCTTCGTGCCGATCAAGTAGTTCCGGTTAGCAGGAGGTAGCAGCAGTTAGGTTTGGGCGGCCCGCCGGGAGTCTTCCGGCGGGCTTCCTGTTAGTGGTCGCCGCGGGTTGACTGAGTCAGGCGTTACTGCTTCGCGATCTTTGGCGGGAAGAGCCAGCGTAGTTCGCCCTTTCCCGAATCCAGATCGACCAATGCGACGCCGGCCTTCGAGAGCTTGACACTCCCGCCTGTAAGAGCCGCGATTGCGGACGAAAAGTCTGGCTCGTGACCAACCAGCATAAGGACTTGTTGCGGATATTTCCGGAGCAGACGCCTCAAATCGTCAACCATGAAGCCCGGGGCGAGCAGCTTCTCTTCGTGCACGCGGACCCGAAGGTGTTCCGCGGCTATGTCGGCGGTTTCCACTGCGCGCGGTAGAGGGCTCGTTAGGATCAGGTCTGGGTTCGCCTTGAGTCGGGCGAGAAACTCCCCGACTTTATGAAGTTCCCTGCCCCCTGCCTTGGTGAGAGGGCGTTCGTCATCCGGCTTGTTCCAAGCGGGCCAGTCAGCGGCGCCGTGGCGGAGAAAATAGAGTCGCATCAACCAAGATGCTCTCAATGACGACGTTCATCCAGTCTTCGGATTTCTTATTCTAAAACGATGCCGCGGCGCGGGCCAGGATATAGCCGATGAGGCCGGTCGCCGGCAGAGTCAAAACCCAGGCCCAGACGATCCGCCGGACGACGGTCCACTTCATCCCGCTGTAACGTTTCATGGCGCCGACACCCATGATGGAGGTAGAGATGACATGTGTGGTGGAAAGCGGAATGCCGTAGGAGCTTGCCACCTGGATGATGACAGCCGCGGTTGTTTCCGCGGCAAATCCGTGCACGGGCTGGAGCTTCACCATTTTGTGCCCCAACGTCCGAATAATTCGCCAACCTCCCGCCGCAGTCCCGGCGGACATCGTCGCCGCGCAAAGCACCACCACCCAGGGGCTCACTTTGAATTCCGGGGTATGCAGGAAGTCAAAGACTGGTGGCAGCCCGACGAATTTTCCGTTTGTCGTCGCGGTGTAGAGGGCGAGTGCAATAATGCCCATTGTTTTTTGTGCATCGTTCGTCCCGTGGCTGTGGGCCATCCAGGCGGCGCTGCCAAGCTGCAACTTGCCAAAGATCGAATGGATGAGGTACGGGGTGAAAGAACGCAGCGCGACGAGCAACACGAACATGAGCAATCCGCCGCCGAGGAAACCGATGACGGGCGAGGCAAGCATGGGGAGGACTACCTTCGGCATGAGGCCCGATTGCCATTTCAGCACCGACCAATCTCCTCGCGCCGAGGCGACGGCCGCCCCGCAGAGCCCCCCGATCAAAGCATGACTTGAGCTGGAAGGCAGGCCAAGCATCCAAGTGATCAGGTTCCAGACGATCGCGCCGATCAACGCGCAGAGAATGGTTGGCATCGTCACGACATGGAGATCGACGATTCCTTTCCCGATGGTGGAGGCGACGGCGGTGCCGGTAAGGGCTCCGGTCAGATTAAAAAAAGCGGCCATGGCGATCGCCTGGCGCGGGGTGAGCACCTTGGTCGAGACGACGGTGGCGATCGCATTGGCAGCGTCATGAAAGCCGTTGATGTATTCAAAGGCGATCGCCGCCAGGACGACGAGGATGAAAAGAATCATACAGACCCGCGCCGGAAGGACCTAGGAATATTTTAGCACGATCTGGAGAATGATATTCCCCGCGTCGCGGCAGCGATCGATCACTTTTTCCAGCAATTCGTAAAGGTCACGCAGGAAGATGATTCGCTTCGGTTCGTAATCGCCGTGGTATAAGTCCCGCAGCAAATCCAGCTCCAGTTTGTCTGCGTCGCCTTCGATCGTCTGCAGGCGCGCGTTTTTCTCGCGCGCGGTCGCGGCGTCCGTTCCCTTGCGCAACGCTTTGACCATCGCAAGAACGGCTTCCGCGGCCTGGTCAAGCAGTTCCAGGTGGCTCTTGAAATTGTGGCCGTGCAGATCGTCGGGACAGATCAGGATGCGTTCGCCGATCTTCTCGACGGTTTTGGGAATTTTATAAAGTGAGACGGCGAGCGCCTGAATGTCTTCGCGCTCGAAAGGAGTGATGAAAGTCTTGCAGAGTTGCTCTGTTAGTTCCTGGGTGATTTGTTTATCTTTGCGTCGGCGGAAAACGAATTCCTCGAGGCTCTGGGGCGATTCCTTGCGCTCCAACTCGGCCAGGAGCGCGACCAGATGGTGAACACTCTGATCCGCCTGCTCCGCACTCGATTCGAGCAGATCAAAGAATTTTTCGTCGTGTCCGAGCAGTTTCTTGATCGAGAACATGGGCAATAATCCGCTGGTTGATTGCGGTATCGCAAATCACCTCCTTCGCCAAGCCCAAAGAATGGGCGCGCTTCTCGCCTAACGATCGGCGGAAGGAGAAGGCTGATGCCGGATGTCTTCCGCCGCGGCGGCGTAAACGGCATCCTCGGCGATGTTGGTCGCGTGATCGCCGACGCGTTCGAGATGGCGCGCGATGAACATCAGGTTCAAATAACCGCGCAGCTGCTCCGGGTCCTGCGCCATCCGCTCGATCAAACGACGGCTGGTATTCGCGTTCATTTCATCGAGCACCTTGTCGCGCGCTTTCAGGCCGCGCCCCAATTCAACGTCCTCGCGCACATACGCATCGACGCTGTCCTTGAACATCTGCATCGCGTACTTCGCGCATCGGCTCGATCAACTCCGTTTCGGGCAGATGCGGATGCCGGTTTAGCTTGCGCGCCTTGCGCGCGATGCTGACCGCCTGGTCGCCCATGCGTTCGAGGTTGGAAGAAAGCTTCATCGCCGAGACGACCCGCCGGAGATCAGAGGCCACCGGTTGAAAACGGAGGAAAAGATCGATTCCATCCTTGTCGACCTGCTTCTCGAGCTGGTCGATTTCTTCGTCGTCCACAATCGCCGTCGCGCAAAGATCATCGTCGCGTTGCAGCAATCCGTTGAGCGCGTTGTCGAGGCTGCGCGCCGTCAGGCTGGCCATCATCAGCACGTTGTTGCGCAACGTCGCGAGCGCTTCGTCGAACGTGCCCAGAATATGTTTCGGCGGAGTCATCGCCGTTCCCTTTCTCAACCGAACCGACCGGTAATGTAGTCCTCGGTTTGCCGTTGCGCGGGATTGCGAAAAAATCCGTGGCGTGTCGCCGAATTCGATCAGGCGGCCGAGGTAAAAGAAAGCCGTGTGGTCGGAGCAGCGCCCGGCCTGTTGCATGTTGTGGGTCACGATCACGATCGTGTAGTCGGTCTTCAGTGTCCGGATCAGCTCTTCGACTTTCGCGGTCGCGATCGGATCGAGCGCGGAACAGGGCTCGTCCATGAGCACGATCTCGGGCTCGACGGCGAGGGCGCGGGCGATGCAAAGCCGCTGCTGCTGGCCGCCGGAAAGTCCGTAGGCGCTGCGCTCGAGCCGGTCTTTCACTTCGTCCCAGAGCGCGGCGGCGCGCAGACTTTTCTCGACCGCTTCGTTGATCTTCGATCGCTTCGTCACACCTGCGATTCGCAGGCCGTAGGCGATGTTATCGTAGATTGATTTGGGAAACGGATTGGATTTTTGGAAAACCATCCCGATCCGCCGCCGGAGATCGACCACATCGACCGTGGGCGCGTTGATGTCGCGACCTTCGATCACGATCGAGCCGCGGGTAATCCGGGCGCCATCGACCAGGTCGTTCATTCGGTTGAAGCAGCGGAGCAGGGTGGTTTTCCCGCATCCGGACGGCCCGATGAAAGCGGTCACGGCGCGCGCGCGGAATTTGCAAGCTGACTTCATGCAACACCTCGTGGTTGCCGTAGGCGAAAGTTCAGATCGCGGACGTCGATCATTGGTTTGACGCTCCTCGGATTGCGGCGGAGCCGGTCCGATCCGGCCGGCAACTGTGGTGGAGGTGGATTCAGGCATGTCGATCAAGTTTACCATGATAAACGGCTCCGACTGCGTTCGCGCAAGACGACCGAGGTCAGCGCAATCAGCATCACGAGGACGAAGGAAAACGAAGGCCGCGCCATATTGCACGCGCTCGGTGTACTCGTTCTGCGGAATCTTCGAGCTGACGACGTAGATGTGATAGGGCAGCGCCATCACGCCTTGGAAGAAAAAGTCGGTCCAACGCTGCACCTGCCACGGCATCTCGTCGCGCAACGCATAGGCGGCGGTAAACATGATTGGCGCGGTCTCGCCCGCAACGCGCGCGATGCCGAGAATCGACGCGGTCAAGATCGCCGGGCAGTGGCGTAGGGCAGGACGTTCTTGCGGATGGTTTGCCATTTCGTCGCTCCGAGCGCGAGCGAGCCTTCGCGCAAACCCTGGGGCACGGCGCGCAGCGCTTCTTCACTCGCGGTGATGATCGCGGGCAACACCATCAGCCCGAGCGTAAACCAGCCCGCCAGTAGCGACACGTTCCAGTGAAAAAAAATAACGAAGAGCCCGAAACCGAAGAGTCCGAAGACAATCGACGGCACACCAGCCAGATTGAGAATCGCGATCCGGATGAGCCGAATAAAGCGGCTGTTGCGACTGTATTCGCTCAGATAAATGGCGCTGCTGATGCCGATGAGCAGCGCGACGACCATCGACCCGATGACGAGCAAGCGCGGTCCCGACGATGCAGGGCCAGATGCCGCCGGCCGAATAGGCCACAGTCGTCGGCTCGACTTTTGCGGCCGGATGCTCTGCCTGCCATTGGCGAAACTCGCGATCGCCTAACGACATCTTTTTTCCTTCGAAGTCAAAGACGTAGAGCGTCTCGGGTGATTGGGTCAGGAACGGCATATTGACGAAAGGCGGAGTCGTTGTGAAAACCGTCCGCGCACCCTTCAGACCGATATCGAGAAAGATGTAGCTCGTGGCGGCGATGATGAGATAGGTCGCGAGCCGGAAGATCCAGAAGGCGATCCGTTCGGCGAGGCGCGTCCGCCGCTGTTGCTTCGTTAGGCCACTCATTAGCCGATGCTCATCCGGTAGCGCTGCACGATTTTCTGGGCCGCGTAATTGATCGCGAGAGTGATGGTGAAGAGGACCAATCCGACCATGAAGAGCGCGCGATAATGAATGCTGCCGCGCACCACCTCGCCCATTTCCTGCGCGATGATGCCGGTCATGGTATGGACCGGCTGGAAGAAAGCGCCGAGACCTTCGCTGAAATCGGGAATCTCGATGCGGTTTCCCGCGCAGAGCAGCACCACCATCGTCTCGCCGATGACTCGACCGAACCCGAGCAGGATCGCGGAGATAATTCCGGAGAGAGACGCCGGCACGAGCACCCGCCCGATGGTCTGAAGGCGATTCGCGCCGAGCGCGTAGGACGCTTCCTTGAAGCCGCGCGGCACGTTGCGCAGCGCATCTTCTGAAAGGGTGAAGATGGTCGGGATGGCCATCAACGCGAGGAGCGTTCCGGCGGTAAAGACGTTGAGGCGCTCGCTGATCGGAAAAAAAGAAATCCAACTCAGCCAGTGTGACTGCGACGCGGCGCGAATCGCTTCCCCGACGACGGCGATGCCGAAAAATCCCAGCACAACCGACGGAATCGCGGCGATAAATTCGATGTAGGGTTTGATCAGTCGCTTCTCGCCGCGCGCCGCGATTTCGCTCACGTAAATCGCCGCAGCGACGCCAATCGGGACCGCGAAGAGAAGGGCGACCGCAGAGACCATGATCGAGCCGACCAACAATGGCCGGATGCCATACCAATCCTGCCAAAAACTGGCTGTGATCCAATCGCGTCCAAACAAGAATGCCGTGATGCCGCGATACCACGGGACCGGTCGGGTCGGGTCCCAATTCTCCAGTTGCTGGTAAACGCCCGGCAGGGTGGCGACAAAATTGCGGACCTGGCCCGTCCAGTGGAGAAACTGTTTTTTCGCCGCCGGATTTGTTAGGCGAGGCGGGTTGTTGAGCAATCCTCCCAGTTTGGCCGCGACGGTCGAACTCGTTAAGCGAAACGTCGACGCGCTTGCGCGCAAAGTTGCGATCGTCGCAGCCTGGTTGACCGGCGGCACGACGACCTGCGCCGCCGCCTGCGTTTGTCCGGCGCGCGACAGGCGCTCTGCTTCCGCGACCATCTCGTCCCGCTTGGCGATGGCTTCCTTCAAACCCATCGCCTCGTCATTCAAATCGGAGACGAGCCCGTTCAGCTCGTCGCCCGCATCGCTAAAGGCGGTCGCAAATTGATCAAAAGGCGCAAGCGCGGCCTGCGCTTGCTCGTTGCTCAGGCCGCGTTGCGTCAGGCTTTTGAATTCGCGCAGCCGGATCTGGTTGAGCGATCGGGTGAGCGCGGAATGCTCCTCGGCCTGCGCTCGAATGATGTCGACGTATTCGAGGCCGGCGGTGCGATAGAGCCGCAGGTTGCGCAGGTTTTCCCCGAAAAAACCGAAGCCTTCGCGGAACAGGAAAATCGTGATCAAAGCGAGAACGACGACCGCGACGATCGCGTTGCCACCGAAGAAATATTTGATCGCTCGCTCGATCAGGCGCCGGCTGCGATGGCGCGCTTCTTGCCCGGCTGCGGAAGTCAAAATAGGCGCGGCAATCTCCACCGCGAGAGGATGCAAACGGGCAGGGAAACGGGCAAAGCTTTTAGTGTTACGATTGCGTGACGGCAAGCGGCAGGTGGACCCGCACGGTCGTCCCGCGCCCAAGTTCACTTTCCGCCTCGACGCTGCCGCCGTGCAGTTGCGCGATGTGCTTCACGATCGAGAGCCCGAGCCCGGTGCCGCCGAGCTCGCGATGGCGCGCTTTGTCCGCGCGATAAAATCGCTCGAAGATGCGCGGCAGATCGCGGGTCGGAATCCCCGCTCCGTCATCGGAGACACTCAAGCTGATTCGATCAGCATGGCGCGTCGCACTTACCCGGATGCACCCGTCTGGCTGCGAGAATTTCACGGCATTATCGAGCAGATTATAAATGACTTCCTGCAACCGGCCCTCGTCCACACGCAGGGGCGGCAGATTGTCGGGCACGTTGAGTTCGGCCCGCAGATTTTTTGCGGCGAACTTCCGTTCCCAATCGCGCATGATATCGCGCAGAAACGCCCCGGGTCGCACGGTCGTGAGATCGAGCGCCACGCCCGGACCTTCGAGGCGCGCCAGGCTCAGCACGTCATCGACGAGCAGGTTGAGCCGGTTTGAGTGCCGCTCCATGACCTCAAAGATGCGGAGCAATTCCGCCGGTGGCTGTTTGGGATTCTCAAGGAGCGTTTCGAGATAACCGCGCAGAATCGAGAGCGGTGTGCGCAGCTCGTGCGACACGTTCGCGATGAAATCGCGGCGCATCGTCTCAGTCTGCCGCAGCTCAGTGATGTCGCGAAAAAGAATGACCGCGCCGCTGACTGCTCCCGGCTCGTCCTTGATCGGCTCGGCCACGACTTCGAGATAGTGTTCGCTACCCGCCGGTCGCTGCAGCGTGATGGTGCTCCGGCCCATCTCTCCCCGGGTGAGGGCTTCGCCTAACAATCGCTCGACCGTCGCATCGCGCACCGTCTCGAGCAACGTCCCATTCGTTAGTTGCGAATCGATCCCGAACATTTGCCGGAATGCGTCATTCATCAGGCGAATGCGTCGCTGTCCATCCGCGACGACCAGACCATCGGCCAGTGCGCCGACGATGGCCTGGACACCGAACTCGCCTTCCTGGACCCGGGCCCGCAACGCCCCCTCGCGCAAAGCGAGTTGCTCGAGCGCGAGTGCGAGCCCGCGCACCCGCGCGCTGCCGCCGATGAGAAAAGTGCGCGGCGTCCGCGCCGACGTTCATTTCCCCGACCATCTGTTCGAGTTCGCGGCATGGACGAATCCAGCCGCGCCAGACCCGCCACCAGCCGTACGCCAAAACCATGAGCGCGAGCGCGAAAGCGAGCCAGCCCATGCTTTTCTCGATTACTCGCGCAGCCGATAGCCGAAACCGCGCACCGTTTCGATAACGCTGGCGGCCTTACCGAGTTTCTCGCGCAACCGGCGAACATGAGTATCGACCGTGCGGGTGTCGATCGCGCTTTCGTAGCCCCAGACCTCGTTGAGCAAACGATCGCGCGCCTGCACCCGCCCCGGCCTCCGCATCAGCATGCTGAGCAACTTGAACTCGACGGCAGTGAGGATGACCGGCTTGCCCCCGACCAGGACGCGATGCCGGGCCGAGTCGATCGTGATCGGCCCGCGCGTCATTTTTTCCTCGGACATCCGGCCTTGTCCGCGACGCAGGATTGCCTTGATGCGCAAAAGCATTTCGCGCGGGCTGAAGGGCTTGGTCACATAATCATCGGCGCCAAACTCGAGGCCCACGATGCGATCGACCTCCTCTGCCTTCGCGGTCAGCATGATGATCGGAATGTGCGAGGTCAGGGAATCGGTCTTGAGCACTTTGCAGACTTCGAGGCCCTGCATGCGCGGCAACATCAGGTCGAGCACGATTAGCGCGGGCGACTCGGCCCGCGCTTTTTTCAGCCCCTCCGCGCCGTCGTGGGCCGTGAGGATGGAGAAGCCGCCCGCTTTGCGCAATTGGAGGGTAAGCAGATCGACCACGTCGGGTTCGTCTTCCACGATCAGGATCTTTTTGTTAGGCGAAATGCTCATCGGGCGGTGGAAAAACAGATTATGACGGACGGGCTCGCGACTGACAATTTTGGATTTTGGTGCGCTATTAGTCGCGCGCCAATCGCACGTTGCTGTAGCGGCTCGCGCCGGTCACCTCGTCGCCCAGCCAATCCGGAGGCCGAAAGGAATGGTAGGTCTGGACGTCTGGGAATTCCACCTCCGCAACCATCAGCCCTTCGTTCGAGCCGCGATAAATATCGATCTCGATCGTGAGTTTTTTCCAAGGCACGTAGTAACGCGTCTTCGTTAGGCGAGCTCCTGCCGTGGCTGGCCAGAGGATGGCAAATTGCTGCGGGCCGGAGATGGATCTCGCGCTCTTCGCGCGCGCGGGCCGGGCCGCGCTTGAAGGTGAGCGAGCAGACCCGTCCAGCACGCCGCAAGCGCACGTGTGCCCTGTCCCGACCGACCGCGAGATAGCCCTGCGCGATTTCCTTGTGCGGAAAACGCTGGAGTCGCGCGGGGCAGTCTATCAATCAGGAATTTTCGCTCGATTTCGAGGTGAGGATTTTTCATTGACGGCGGCGTGCCAGGGAGGGGACTCGAACCCCTAAGGATTGCTCCACCAGATCCTAAGTCTGGCGCGTCTGCCAATTTCGCCACCCTGGCTGCTGAATTTTCCCGGAGTGCTGCTCTGGCAACTATCGGTCACCGGCGCATTCTATCGCGCACCGTGCTCCCCGCAATCGCCGAGTCGGCGCGAAGCGCAAGTCGCCTTTTTTCCTGGTTCGAAATTACCTGGTCGATTCTGTGTAGGCGGCCATGCCGCCGGTGACGTTCGCGAGATCTTTGTAACCGCGTGCCTGGAGAAGGCTGGTGGCGATGGAGCTGCGATAGCCGCTGCCGCAGATTACTGCGACCTTCCGATCTTTCGGCAGATCGAGCTCCTGACGCGCGAATGCCGAAAGGGGCAGATGTCGCGCACCATCGATGTGGCCGCTCTTCCATTCGGTTGGCGTCCGAACGTCGACGACGAGCGGCCCGTCGTTCTTCAAGCTGGCCTCCAGATTCCCGCACGCTGATCTGCGGGAGCTTTTGATTTTCGGTTAGGGCGTCAGCCGTGATGTAACCAACCACGTTGTCGAAGCCGATTCGTGCCAGTTCGAGCCGGGCTTTCTTCGCGTCGCTCGCCGAGCCGAGGACCAGCGCGATCGGTTTGTCCCCCGATACCATGAAGCCGGTCCAGGTTGAAAAGGAGGGGCTGCCCAAGCCGATGTTGATGCTGCCGGGGAAATGTCCCGCGCCAAATTCTTCGGCCGGTCGGGTGTCGATCAGCGCGGCACCGTCTTTGACCGCTCCAGCGAATTCTTTTTCGCTCAATTTCTGAAGAGGCGGGACGGAGCCAAGAGGCGCAGCGCCTTTTAGATTGAGGCCAACGTCGTAGGAAAAATAAGCAGGACGATCGGGCAGGTTGGCCGTCATTTGCCTAACGAATTCCTGACGATCGGCGATCTGCAACGCCCAGTTCAACTTGCGCTCCTGGCCGACGAGCGAGAAAGGCGCATCCGAGATGGCCCGTCCACAAAGCGAACCGGCGCCATGTGCGGGATAAACCTTCACGGCATCAGGCAACGGAAGGATCTTTTGGAAAAGGGAATCGTACATCTTGCCGGCGAGCGTGCTCGGGTCTTCATCAGCGTCGCGCAAGTCGGGCCTTCCGACATCGTTCACAAAGAGCAGGTCGCCAGTGAAGATGGCGAGAGGCCGGGCATTTTCGCGGACCAGGAACGAAAGGCTGTCCGGCGAATGGCCGGGCGTTTCGAGGAGCTCGACCTCGAGCGAGCCGAGCTTAATCCGGTCTCCGTCTCTCGCGGCGACGTGCTTGTATTTTGCCGGGGCGAGATGTGAAACGTAGACCTTGGCCCCGGTCCGCTCGGCCAATTCGCGGAAGCCGGAGGCGAAATCGGCGTGCGGGTGACTGTTGAGAATCGCGGTGATGCGCAGTCCTTCACGCTCGGCCTCGGCGATATAATCATCGACATCGCGTTTCGGATCGACCACGGCGGCTTCGCCGTCTGCGCCAAAAAGGTAAGAAGCGTGAGCAAGTCCTTCGACGAAGAAACGTTTGAGATACATGGTGTTGGTCAGGTTGAGTTTGGTTAAGAATATTTCGCGGCGCTACCCTTCATCATGCCGTCGCTCCTAAAGTTGCGGCAACAACTAGCGTTTGATTTAAAGAGTCCGTCATTCGTGTAGACCTTTTCTCGATATGCGCGCGATGCTCCTCAAGTCGCCTGGTCGACCGCTCGAATGCACGGAAGTGCCAACGCCGCGCCCGGCCGCGGGCCAAATGCTCGTGCGGGTGACAGCCTGCGCGGTCTGCCGCACCGATCTGCATGTGATCAATGGTGAACTGCCGGACCCTAAACTGCCGCTCATCCTCGGGCATGAAATTGTCGGCCAAGTCGCTGAGGTCGGTGCGGAGGTGGAAGGTTTCCGCATCGGCGAACGGGTGGGGATTCCGTGGCTTGGTTGGACCTGCGGTGGATGCAAATTCTGCCGCAGCGGTCGCGAGAATTTATGCGAGCGGGCGCGCTTCACAGGTTACACGATCGACGGCGGTTATGCTGAATACACAGTCGCGGACGCGCGCTTCTGCTTTCGAATTCCGGACGCTTACGACGATGTCGCGGCCGCGCCGCTGCTCTGCGCGGGGTTGATCGGCTATCGATGTCTGCGCAAGACAGGCGATGCGCGGCGGCTCGGCATTTACGGCTTCGGGGCAGCGGCGCACATCATCGCGCAGGTCGCACGCCACCAGAGCCGGGATGTGTTTGCATTTACCACCCCGGGCGACACAACCGCGCAGGAATTCGCGCGGCGACTCGGAGCGAAATGGGCCGGAGGATCGGATGAAGCGCCAACGGAAGTCTGGATGCGGCAATAATTTTTGCCCCGATCGGCGCGCTCCTCCCGGCCGCGCTTCGGGTTCTCGAGCGCGGCGGCGTTGTCGTGTGCGGCGGAATTCACATGAGCGACATTCCGTCGTTTCCGTACCGCGACCTGTGGCACGAGCGAACGATCTGTTCCGTTGCCAATCTCACGCGACGCGATGGCGAAGAGTTTCTCGACCTCGCGCCGCAGAGTTCCCGTGCGCACCGAGACACAAACATTTCCGCTCGAGCGTGCGAACGACGCCTTACATGCGCTAGGTCGGGCGCACTCACGGGTGCGGCGGTCCTCGTCCTTTAGTCGAGAGGTGAGTTCCTGCCGAAAGCTGGTTTCGCAAGGATTGGGCGGATTGTCTCCGCCAGGTTCATGAAGCGGCGGTCATTTGTTCGCCAACCTTGCAGCAGCAAGAGCCGTCGACTTTCAATGGCGAGACACTCGGCAGGCAATTAAGGTGCGAGAGACCGATTGCGGGGATCTAGAAATTGACCAGTGCCTGGACGTAGCCGAAATTGGCGTCGCCATCCGGTCCCGAGGCGCGCACGTAACTTCCAGTAAAGAAATGGCTGTAGCCCGCCTGGAAGGCGAGGAACTTGAACGGCTGATAGGTACCGGTTAGATCAATCTCTGAGCCAACATAGTTGGGGGCGCCCGGCGTGATGGGGCGGACCCTGGTAGTGCCATTGGCGCGGTACCAAGCGTCGTTGGTGTTCGCGAGCCAGAAGGCGTTGTAATCGACTTGAATCGAGGTCTTCTTGGTCGGTTTGACGCGGAAACTCGCCTCCAGATTCTGGAGGTTTTGCCAGGAAAAGAGATCCATGTAGCCATAAAACTTGTGGTTCGATGGAAAAAGGTTCTGGAAGGTCTCGATGTTCCCGTCGGTGGGGTTGTGATCGCCGCTGGCGTAATTGTATTCGGCAAAGATACGCGGGGTCCACGCACAATCGAAGTTGTATCCCCCTCCGACGTGCGCGGCGAATGCGGTCAGGTCCAGATTAGACACTTGACCGGCCTGGAAGGCGAATTCGCCCTCATATTCCCATCCGTGCAGTTTCTTTGGATCGGCTTTAATTCGCGTGCCGAGGGTGACGAAAGAAGTGTGCGTGCCGGGGACGGAAAGACTAGTCCCCGGGTAGGTGATTCCGGGTACGATTAGAAAGGGATTGTCCTGGTCAAGAACCAAAACGTAAAAATCCATCGTTACGGGATTAACCGCCTTTGTGCTGGCGTAGATCCCGCTGAAAATCTGACTACGGTGCGTTTCGGACCCATTGAACAAGTCCGACTGGTCGAACGAATCGTTTATGATGTAGACGACCGTCGAGGCGAAGACGTCGACCGAGAACTTGTCCTGCTCATAATGCAGTTTTACGGCGTCGAAAGTTCGGCTAAAGTTGTTCCAATCGCTTGTTCCGACCAGCCGCTCATCACCGTAAGCGAGGGTCTGCCGACCAAGCGTGGCGTTCATCAATTTCGGCCCGAGTTGGATGTAGGCCTGGCGCAGATCGAAGTTGTTATCGCCTTCCGCGCCCAACGCCCCGGGGATGTCTGGACGATCGGATTGAAACTCTTCCGAGTCCTGGCCCTGAGCATAGAATTTTAGCCAATCAAACGGTTTAACCGCAATGCCGAGGCGGAATCGGTTCAAAAAAAAGTTGTCATCGGTCAACGAATCTACGCTGCTGTTGAAATCAAAGGTGTTTTCACGGGCTTCGAAACGGAAGCGCTCCTGGATGTCGATGCAGAGTTTCCCATCCGCGAAACAAAGCGGATTGGCTTCCGGCTTTTTCTCGACCACCGTTTTAGGTGGAACCGTGGGTGTAGGTTCCGCAACGCCGGCGAAGGCGGGCGCGCTGAAGCCGAAGAGGAGCGCAGCGATGAGGTAGGCGCCAGCCCCGCGGAGCAACTGGCGCGTTTCTGTCTCCAGCCCGTACGCTGCGGGACATCATTTTACGAGGTGCACAAGGCACCTTTGAGCTGGTGCTTTTTGGCAGAAGTTATGAGAGTGTTTTTTGATCATCGGATTTGAGAATAGGACAATAAGTCAAATCCTATGGGAGAGTTTTTGGTAATTGTTTTGTTAGGTAAGTGACGGCTTTCTGCGCCATTGCGGAAAGTGATTTCCGCGCCGGATCTCCATTTCTTGAGGCGGAACCTCTGAGACCCCGTCTCCTGCGGCACTTTCTCGAAGTGACCGATGCCGGAAACTTCAGCCGCTCGGCCAAGCGACTCAGGGGGTTTCGCAGCCGGCCATTTCACAGCAGATGCAGGATTTGGAGGACGGTGTTCGGCAGGTCGAGCTTTCGGAACTGCACGGGCATCGTCTCGTATAACGGCCTGATATCTACGTCGTGCAGATCTCGCTCCACAGACGGCCTGAATCTGAAATCGATCCGACTGGAGGGGCTGGAATTTGGGCCTGGAGATCGGCCTCTTGCGGCTTGTCGATTTCGAGACGAACCGCGGCTGTGGCTGCTTTCACCAATCTGGCGATGTCCGATGATGATCGGGGAATCGCCGAAATCGCCTCGTCCTTGAGGCCAGGGCGGTCTGCCGGAAGCGAGCCAGACGCTGCGGGAAGCCAATCGGAATGCGAGGATTGCAGCAGCGGGTTCAAATCCCACCGCCGGCGCTCCAACCGGATCGGCAAAGGGCTACTACGACGTTTCCGCGCCTTGGGATTTGCGGTCGATGAGGTCGCCCAAGCTGCGCAGCGTGGCGAAATTTTCCGCCACCAGCTCTTCGTCTTCCACTCGAATCCCACAGTCGCTCTCCATGAAGGCGACCAACCGAATCAGTCCGAGCGAGTCGATTTGCAGCGGTTCATCAG
Organism: uncultured Verrucomicrobiae bacterium; assembly: GCA_963821615.1. GTDB lineage: Bacteria > Verrucomicrobiota > Verrucomicrobiia > Chthoniobacterales > UBA10450 > Palsa-1392. Next base: position 543,289 of record CAWGEN010000014.1, read on the forward strand.
GATCACTGACCGGAGGCAAAGGGGCTCGGCTTTCGTTGATGTAGTCCTTGAGTTTCTGTGGTATTTCCATGTCTGATTGGCTGATTGAAAGTTAACCGACGCTGACGAGTTCTCCTTCCCCAGAGGCCGCCCCCTTCGCTTCCCGGTTGTTGCCGCGTTCGATCCAGTCTTCGGTCGTCTCGACCGGTGAATCCGGCGCCCACAAGGGCGCGCGCTCCGGATGGTAACGCGAGCCGATAGGAATAGAGTAATCGTCCTCGTGTGCGTAATCCCGCTCTCTCTTGAGCAGTTTGCGGAGTTTCACGATCCCCTTCGAAGGCTGGTGTTCGCTCTCGTAGACGCGGCCGGCGAATGCGTCCGTCAGTTCTTCGCGATAACGCTGGTGGACGAAGGTGGCAAAGGCGAAGGGTTGCTCCCAAAAAAAGTCGACCATGTCTTCCAGATTATCGGTGCCTTTCTCGACGAAGCGCTGATGTGCCTCAAAGGGATTTGTTGCATCGCGATTCTGGCCGTTCAGGTAGGCAACCACATGCGGGATGGCGAACTCCGCTTCGCGGACGGTGGCTGACAAGCCAAATGAAAAGATCGGATCGATGAAGCGATGCGCATCCCCGATGCAGATGAACCCTTTCCCACAGAAGCCGCGCACCTGATAGGAGTAGTTGGGAATGACGTGCACCTCTTCGACAAATTCGATATCCTGGGTGCGCCGTTTCAGTTCCGGATTAATCTCCGGCAGGTAGCTACGGAAGAACTCTCCCGCGCTTTTCTTGTGGGCCTGGAATTCCGCCGTTGGTACCACCAACCCCAGACTAACGACTTCTTCGTCCACTGGAATGAACCATGCCCAGTGAAATTTCTTTTTGTAGAAAATGAGCGTGTTGTCCCTCGCGGTTTCGCCGGCCGTCCCGCTATCCCGGACGGCGCCTTTTACATGCGCAAAAAAAGCGATTTGCTTGTCGTAGCTCCCAACGTACTTCGGTCCGGTCACCTTTTGGTTGGCGAGGAAAGTAGCCATACCGGAACAATCCAGAACCACCCTGGCTTCGATGTCCTCGGTTGTGCCATCGGGTCTCTGCATCGTCACTCCGCGTACTCCCCCATCTTCCGAGCGTAACGCTTTTGTCGCCGCGCCGCGGATGAGCGTGGCGCCGCGCTTTTGTGCTTCCTCGAGCATCATCGCGTCGAAATCGCTCCGTCGCACCTGCCAGGTCGTTGCCGCTTGCAGCTTCCAATCTTCGTCGCGTCGGGCCACCGAGATAAACCAGCTGCTGGTTCCGAAGACTCGGACACCGTGTTTAACTGGATACGCCCGCTCCGTCATCTGCTTCTCGAGACCGAGCCGGCGCAGCAGGGCGCCCGCTTCGCCAGTCATCGATTCGCCGATATGAAAGCGGGGGAATTCCTCCTGTTCGAGAATGGTCGGTTTGATGCCTTCTCTGGCCAGGAACATCGCCGCGGCCGCTCCACCCGGCCCTCCGCCTACAATCAGCACATCAGTTTTCATATTCGATCGAGAAAGATTTTGCGTTTGCCGGGTCGACCGGAATTAGATTTGTCCTGCGGAGCACGTCGCAAACCACACGGCGGCGATTATGGAAAGCTCCGACCCCAGAAGAGCAATTCCTGTCTTTTACAGGTAATGCACTCCGTCTAGCGGTAGGCCGATACTGGAATCTACCGCGGGTTTTGTAAAGCGAATTCGTCTCGCGCGTGCAAGGCTTCCTTGCCGTGACGCACTGTGCGGCCGCCCGCGGTATCGCAACCGTAACTTCTCAGGAAAACGGCAATCTCGTCGTCGGTCGGTGGAAGCCTGCCGACTTGGCCAGGCGCCGCGACTGCACGGTGTCGTCTCGCGCCAGGGCTGCGTTTGAATGGTGCGCGATACAGGGTTCGAACCTGTGACCCCTACCGTGTCAAGGTAGTGCTCTACCACTGAGCTAACCGCGCGAACCGAAGGGGAATCACAAGTGACGAATCACCGGCTCGGAGTCAAGCGCGAAGCCTGCGTCAGAGCCGGGCGGATGCGCCACTGGTCTGGGCAACCGGGATCCCATCTCGGCAAGGATCGACGCAAACGCAGCCGGATCCGAAAAAGAGTAGCGGCGCGCGGAAACTCCGCCTCAGGCGGCGAGTTTGGTCGCTTCCTTGTGTCCCAGGATGCGCACCGTCTGTTTCAGCTGGTCCACCTTGAGCGGTTTCTTCAGAACCGTGATTGGACCTTTCGCGAGGATCCGGTTGAGCATATCGCTGTCCGGATATCCGGTGATCACAACGATGGGAAGGTGGGGATCGATCTCCTTCGCCGTTTCGTAGACATCGTCGGCTGGGCCGTCGGGCAACTTCAAATCGAGAAAGAGAATATCGAACCTTTGCTTTTCGAGTGCGGTGATCGCGTCTTTCACCGTACCGACCACCACTCGGCTAAAGCCAATCTTTTTTAGGAAAACCTTGAACAGGTTTTGCAAACTCGGGTCGTCATCGACTACCAACACGGTTGGCTGGCCGGAACGATCTTCCTTCAGGATATCCTTATCGAGTGAATCCTTCTTGATCCGCCAACGGCCACCGATTTGGATCGCAGGCAACTGACCCCGTTGCACCAAATAATAAACAGTCGGGAGCGGGATTCGGAGGTACTTCGCAGTCTCCTTGACCGTCAACAAGTTATGCATGGAAGGGAGCGTCAACATTTTTTGGCACCGGTGGCAATACTTATTGCGGGAACGAGCATTATAAATTTCAGAAAACGTGTCAATCGCCGAATTTAAGGTTCGCCACCTTGAGTTTTACTTAGAGCAAGCTCAAGGAAAATCGGCAGTTCCGAAGCCAGGCATTTCCCACCCCCGTGGCAAACGAAATTCCCAGTGCAATTGCTCGTAGTGCCACGAGATCGTTGCTGGACAACGGGGGCCCCGGGGTTCACTGTTCGCAACTTTATGAGCGCATTGTTTTTTAAGCGGTTTTTGCAAAAGCCGTTTCAGATCGCTTCCATCATCCCCAGCTCCAAGGCGCTTGTGGAGCGGGTCGCGAGCAAAATCGATTTCAGCCAGCCGCGAACAATCGCCGAGTTCGGTCCTGGCGAAGGCGTGCACTCTCGCGAACTGGCGGCCCGAATGGATGCCGATTCGCAACTGTTCCTCTTCGAACTGGATCCCGCTTTCTCGCGTGATCTCGAGCGGCAGTTCGCCGACGACCGGCGCGTCCATGTGATCAATCGCGACGCGGCCAGTCTCTCCGAAGAGCTCGCCATCAGCGGCATCGGACAGTGCGATTACATTCTCTCCGGCATCCCCTTCAGCATTCTCGAGATTAAGAAGAAACGCGCTCTGCTCCAGGATACCTACGACGCCCTTCGTCCCGGCGGCTCCTTCATTATTTACCAGGTGACTAACGAACTCCGGCAGCATGCCACCTTTTTCGACCGCGCAGAATCCGAGTATTGTCTGCAGAATATTCCGCCGATGTTCATCACCGTCTTTCAAAAGGCTCAGACGCGGAACGGCCATGCGCGGACCGCGCCGGCGACATCGAGAATCTCGATCTCGCGCACCGCATGAGCGCCTGCAAGACCCGGACCGAAAAGGATTCCATGGGCGAGATGTCCGTCCCGGAATCCGCTCTTTACGGCGCCTCGACCCAGCGGGCCGTGCTCAATTTTCCAGTCAGCGGGTGGCGTTTCTCACGCCCGTTCATCCGCGCGCTCGGCTTGCTGAAGTGGGCTGCCGCACAAGCCAATCACGATCTTGGTTTGCTCGACGCCGAACGGAGTGCGCTCATCGTGCAGGCGGCCGAGGAGGTCGCGGAGGGAAAGCTCGACGAACATTTTCCACTCGATATTTTCCAAACCGGCTCCGGCACGAGCACCAACACGAACGCGAACGAAGTCATCGCCAATCGCTCTTGCCAGCTCGCCGGCAAACCGATCGGCGCCCGCGAGCCCGTTCACCCTAACGATCACGTCAACATGGGTCAGTCGAGCAACGACGTGATTCCATCCGCGATCCACATCAGCGCGGCCGAGCAACTCAAGCAGTGTCTCATTCCCGCGCTCGAAAGACTGGCCGACGCTCTTTCTGCGAAGGCGACCGAGTTCCACGACGTGATCAAGATCGGTCGCACTCATTTGATGGACGCGACGCCGGTGCGACTCGGCCAGGAGTTCGGCGGTTACGCGCAACAGGTCCGTTTCGGGAGACGGCGCGCAGAGCAGGCGATTGTCGCGTTGCAGGAACTCGCGCTCGGTGGGACGGCAGTCGGTACCGGGCTCAATCGCCACCGCGATTTTCCGGCCAAAGTGATGCGGCATCTCGAACAGCGGACCGGCATCACATTTCGCGAGGCGGAGGATCATTTCGAAGCGCAGGGCGCCAAGGATGGCGTGGTCGAAGCGAGCGGCCACCTCAAAACGATCGCGGTCAGCCTTTTCAAGATCGCGAATGATATTCGACTCCTCAGCAGCGGTCCGCGCTGTGGCATCGGGGAGATTCAACTGCCCGCGACCCAGCCCGGCAGCTCGATCATGCCGGGCAAGGTGAACCCGGTCATCTGCGAGTCGGTCATGATGGTTTGCTGCCAGGTCATTGGCGCGGACGCAGCCATTACCTGGGCGGGCGCGAATGGAAACCTTGATCTCAACGTCATGATGCCGGTCATGGCGCACAACCTTCTTTGCGCGATCCGCCTGCTCGGTAATGTTGCCGACATTTTTGCCGAGAAATGCGTCAGCGGCATCGAGGCTAATCGCGAGCGCTGCCAGGAATTGGTCGAATTGTCGATGGCGATGGTGACCAGCCTCGCCCCAAAGATCGGCTACGATCGGGCCGCCGAGATCGCCAAGGAAAGTGTCAAGACGGGCAAGACCGTGCGCCAACTTTCATTGGAAAAAAAGGTGCTGCCAGAAGCGGAACTGAACGCCGCGCTCGATCCCGTGTCGATGACCGAACCCGGTGGCGAAGGTTCCGGCGGCGGCTAGATTTTCGCAGAGACATCTGCCTAACGATCGGCAGTCGCAGCTCAGAAATCGTAAATTTTTCTCATGGTCGCCAACGTCAATAGTCCAAATTTTTCCGGGGGCGCAAACATTGCGATCAAGTGTCCCTATCACACCTACGAGCAAACCATCGCCTTTTATCGCGACACGCTCGGTTTGCCTTTGCTCGAGGAGGAACCGGAAGGCTGCATCCTGCAATTCGGACCCGTTAGGCTGTGGATCGATCGGGTCCCTAACCTCAGTCACCCCGACATCTGGCTGGAATTGGAAACGAACGACACCGAGGCTGCCGCGGCGTATCTCAAGAGTCACGGCGTCACGCGCCGTGATGAAGTGGAACAGTTGCGCGAAGACTTCGATGGGTTTTGGATTTCCGATCCGGCCGGCGTGATCCACCTCGTTGTCGGCGACGAAGGTTGATCGTTAGGCGGCCTGCGATGTGCCCGGAGGGATAGAGGTTGTTTCGAAAAACAAATTCTCGAAGGTTGGCTGAAACGCGCCATCGCGCGTGCTACCAAGCGCAAACTGCGGACTGATTTCCGTCTGCGCAGCGCAAAAGATTTCGATCTCGGATCGCCCGCATTTTTCCAATTCCGTGCGAACCGTCCCGGCCGCGAGTTCCGGCGAATTGCAATCCCGGCTGAGATGGCCGAGCACCACGCGCGCGATCTTTCCGGGCAACAACTGGGCAATGACCGCCGCGGCGGCCGCGTTCGAGAGATGGCCATGGCGCGATTGAATTCGTTGTTTCACCGGCCAGGGCCGCTGCGAATCATTCTGTAAGAGTCGCTCATCGTGATTGGTTTCAATGACCAGCGTTTGCACCTGGCGCAGCCGTTCGATTGTAAGCCGGGTGGCATGGCCGAGATCGGTAATATAGCCAAGCGCACTCGTGCCCGCGTGGAAGGTGTAACCGACCGGCTCGACCGCATCGTGCGGCACGGGAAAATTTTCCACCGTGATGTCGCAGATCGAAAAGCTCGAACCAGTGCGAAAAATCCGCCAGTTGCGATGCGTCCCTAACGAGCCGTATCGGATCGCTTCCGCGGTCAACGCGTTGCAAAATATCGGCACGTCGAATTTGCGGCAGAGCACCTCCAATCCGCAGACGTGGTCACCGTGTTCGTGGGTCAGAAGGACGCCATCGAGTTCGTTAGGGCTGATTCCACAGCGAGCGAGTCGGAGGACGAGTTGGCGGGCGCTCAAGCCGCCATCGACGAGCAGCCGACAATGGTCGGTTGCGATCAGCGCGCTGTTGCCCGCGCTGCCGCTGCCGAGCATCGTCAAACTAAACATGCTCGATAGTTAGCGAACCGAACGCAACTGCACAAACGGAAACCGGCCCGGGCTGCCGATTGCGCGAACAATTTTCGACAGGGGCGTCGGTGTCAGATACGGTTGCGCAAAGATGGACGAAATCGATCTGGCAGGTCTCCGGCGCGAATACGAAACGCAGGGTTTGCGCCGAGCCGAACTGCATCACGATCCGATTGAGCAATTCGCGACCTGGTTTTCGACGGCTGTTAATTCTGCGCTGCCGGATGCGAACGCCATCAGCCTCGCCACTGCCACACCCGAGGGCAGACCGTCGGTTCGCGTCGTTCTTTTGAAGAGTTTCGACCAGCGTGGTTTCGTTTTTTTTACCAACTATCACAGCAGCAAAGGCCGCGAACTGGAGGCCAATCCGCAAGCCGCCTTCGTCCTTTACTGGGTGCAATTGGAGCGGCAAATTCGCGTGGCCGGACGGGTGGAGAAAACTTCGCGCGCGGAATCAGAAGCGTATTTCCTTTCCCGGCCACGTGGCAGTCAACTCGGCGCCTGGGTTTCGCACCAGAGCGAGGTAATCGATGCCCGGCGCATTCTCGAGGGACGGCTGGCGGAAATGACGGAGCGCTACACCGGGCACGAGATCGAGTTGCCGTCGCACTGGGGCGGGTATCGGATCGTGCCCGCGACGATCGAGTTCTGGCAGGGCCGCACCAATCGCTTGCACGATCGGTTTCGCTACACGCGGCAAAAAGATGGTTCGCCCTGGACGATCGAACGATTGGCACCGTGATTCGTTAGGCGGTCGAGTTCCGGCGCTACCGGCGGCAGCGCCGAAATCCGAAACCCGAAGGTCAAAATCCGATTGAAACGCCAGCGTAACCGTTGATTCCCGGTGCTGGCTCGATTCGACTGCCAAAGACGCGGGAATAATAGCGTTGGTCAGTCAGGTTTGAGACGCCCGCGAGAATCCGGCAATTCTTCGTGAAGATAGTACTCGGCCGAAAAGTCGAGTGTCCAATACGCCGGGATCGTCGCCGGCACGAGGACCGTGCCGTCCGGCGCCACCGCGGGCAGATTCGAATCCTGGAAAAATTGCGAAGAGACCGCGGTCGCGCTCAGGCGAAAAATGTAACAGTGATCCTTGCTAAAGGTGAGGGCTGCCTTGGCAACAGTGTTCGGCGCGAAGGCCGGTTGCTTACCTACCTGATCCGGAATGTCGCTCGCGGTAAACTCAGCGTTGAGCAACTGGAGATTTCCAGAAACGGTCAGATGGCTGCCGGAGAGGCCAGGTGCGTCTGAAGCTAACTGCAAGAGGTCATAGGATAATTCACCTTCAAAGCCGCGATGCCGGGTGCTGCCGCTGTTGATCAGGATGGTGTCATTATTCACTCCTGGATTCAGAAACGCGGTCTCAGTTCGATTGTCGAAGTCCATCCAGAACAGGCCAAGGTCATACCACAGTCCCGGGACGGCTGCCGGAGCGCCATGCACGCCGAGCTCGAAGTCGAGCGAAGTGAACGGGTCTGAAGGATGGCCAGGCGTAAAGGTGGGTGAAAAGGGCGAGACGACATCGAAGAAGCGCGTCGGCCGCCAGCCGGAAGAAGCGCTAAAGTAGGTCTCGTTGCCCTTGAGGAAGTCGTTGCCCAGACCGATGCCCCAGAGGGGCACGGTGTGTTCCGCGCTGGCGTCGACCGGCGGTCGGCTGAACGGCGTGACAATCTCATCACGTCGTCCGACTGATGATCGAGCCGACCTGAAGGAACAATGCGCACGCGGCCGAAAGCGAAACAGGTTCTCGGCAAAAAACGCTTGGTAATTGGAAGTGCGGTCCTGATTCAATCGCGTCACGCCGCCCGCGTTCCGATCGGCGTAAAGATCAGGATTGATAAACTGCTCGAACGGGGCGTCGCCATGATAAATGACCGTTCCGAAAGTCAGCGCGCTGCCGTTCAATGATCGTGGCCTCGCCCCAGCGTTTGCGCAGCCGGATGTCTGCTCCGCCGTTGTAGTAACTCTCGGATTGGATTGTGGTCGTAGCTGGAAGCTCGTCCGTTGGGGCCAAGACTGGCCGCGTGCGATTGTTCCATTACTGGTGGCGAACCAGCTGGCGGCCGCAAGAGCCGGCAGTCGCCAGACTCACGTTCATGCCTTAGGACGACACTGTAGCGATTAACCCAGTCATGGTTGTAAGGGGTGGGCGAAAAGTTAGGGTTCGCGTCGTACTGCTGAATGGTCAGCCGCCCCGGATCGCCCACCGATACGGCAGTAGCCGTGGAAAACGACCGTCCTGAGTGATGAGGAATCGGGTCGATATCCGATATAAGCGTCGCCCTGGAAATAGATCGGACTGACCGTTGTCACGCTGACCATTAGAACGGACGTAGCCAAAGCTTGGCCGGAACTCGAACGGGCCCTGGACGCCTTCCAAGGCGTTGAAAGTTGAATAGGTGCCATAACCGCCGCCGACTTGCTCCGGTATAACCGGTTAACGGAATGTTCGGGTCAGGCCGTTTGGACACGTAGTTAATCGCTGGAGCAGGCTCCGGTCCGTAAAGCAGACTGTTGCCGCCGCGGATGACCTGAATCTCGCTGATACTTTGCGGGAGCGGCGTGTAATACAGCGTCGGAAAACCGATCCAGTCGGTCGCGAGCGGAATACGATCCAGCAAGACCGTTATGAATTCCGACTCCTGAGGATTCCCAAGACCGCGATAACTGATATTGAATTGGCCAGGCGTCTGTTGCTGACTGATCAGGAGTCCCGGCGCCTTGCTGAAGATTTCCTGCTGGTTGTTATCAATAACAGGCGGTTGCTGGTCGAGCTTGATGACGTTTGTCTTTTTGGTCACGGTGATCTCCGTTCCGGAGACCTCGTTCATGATGTGGTCGAGCTTGAGCCTTGCCTGTCGTCGTGACGGCGTGGGGGATGATACGGGTTGGCCGGTTACCTCAAGGCGCGGCGTTTGCGGAACATGCGGCGCGTCCGTCTGCGCTTTGACTCGACCGGCCGAGCGGAAGACAAGCCGAGGCAGTGATCAGTAACGCGGCGAGCGTTCGGTTGATGGAGGAGGATGTGAAAAAGTGCGTTCGGGCGAATTCGGAGTCAGAGAATTCAACATAGTTCACCGAGAAAAGTACAGTATTTTGAACCATAGGAGTTCAGCCGACTTTACGTTGGGAGTTAACGATTTTGGGTCGAGGCCGGCGCTTCCGCTTCGCTCCCTTCCCCGCCAAAGACATAGGAAAAGATCGCGAACACCTGGACATCCGCCGAGTCTTTCGTCACGCCAAAGAGTGGCGTGAGATCAAAACGCATGCGGGCCGTGGGTTTGAAGGACATGCTCGGGCCAACGTTAAAGCGGTTGATCGGTGATCCACGCGTATCCTTGACGGTGAAGTTCTGGTATTGCATTTCCAAACCAACCTTCAATCGCTCATGCGGGAGCAATATGGGCGTCTGGATGCTCTGGGCAAAGCCCCATTCGCGTCCGCGATCGCCGGTGTTTTCGCGTTCAAAAAACCCATTTAACGCCCACTCGAACCGATCACCAAACTCCTGGGCAAGCAGCAGGCGGAATTCGTAAGCATCTGGAATAGGAGTCGGTCCGTCCCCTTCTTCTTCGCCTGGCGGCGGCGGTGGACCTTCTTCATGCAGAATATTTCCCGTCCCGAACTTGTATTCCGCGAAAATTGTCGGGTTGAGCGGGATTTTGTTCCAATCCGCAAAGGCGTAACGACCCTCGACACTGATAGCGGAATTTTGCGTATCGCCGCTAAAGTGTTCGACGCGATTTTCCATTGCCAGTCCGAAACGGTGGGGCAGGCCGACCTCAACCTCTTGGGTAAAGAGATTGTCCGGTGTGCTGTTATCAAAGGCGTCGCCCTCATAAATTAGGCCAGCGTAGACTCCAAACGGCGGAAGGACATACGCGGTGGTGGTAGCCGAAAAACGGCTCCGAGAGAAAGAACCCGGTGCACCGTATGCGCTAGGCAATTCATCGCCCGTGATGACCAAGGTGGGTTCCGTGACGGTCGTTGAACTGGTTGACGTCGTCCCTGGCGGCTTCCCAGGCGAAGGGGCGTCTTGAGCAAGCGCGGCTTGGAGAGGCGAAAAACGTGACTAATGAAAGCGCGGTGCAGAGGATGAGAATGGAAGTCAGGGCACGGCACGAAACGCCAAAATGAGCGGAACTCTTCGTTAACATAAATGTCATTTATCAGAAGCAAGGCAGATGCCAAGGGAAAAAATGACAAATTTATAATGTCTCTAAGAATGGTCGGTTATGAACCAGGGACCGCGGTTGGTCTGCTCGGAAACCTGAGTGTGACCAGTGTCCCTCCACCCACCTTGCTCACGACCGAAACGGAGCCCCCATGCAGATCGGCGATTGATTTCACCAACGCCAAACCCAAGCCGGTGCCCTCGGAGCTTCGCGATGCGTCGGCCCGATAAAAGCGATCAAAGATCCGGGGAAGGTGTTCCACGGCGACTCCGCAGCCGGTATCCTGCACAGTGATTATCGCCTCCTCCAGATTGGTCGTAAGGGCAATGGCGATTCTGCCGCCATCAGGTGTGAAACGCACGGCATTATCGACCAGATTACTGACGGCCCGTCCGAACAGAACGGGATCCGCATACACTTCACCTTGGCCGGCGCAGGTGATAGTGAGATGGCGTTCTTCCGCAATTGCTTCGTTGTAAGCCGCGATCCGTTCGATCGCCGCGCGCCCGTCGAAATACGAAAGGTTCATTTTGCTCTCCGCTGCTTCGGCGCGAGCGAGAAAGAGCAAATTATCGATGATGCCGGAGAGCCGCTCGCACTCCGCCACGCTTGATTCAATCACCGCTTCATATTCGTTAGGCGAGCGCGGACGGGTCAACGCAACCTCCGCTTCACCGCGGATATTAGCCAGGGGCGTCCGCAATTCATGTGCGAGATCGGCCGAAAACTGCGAGAGCCGGGTAAACGAATCTTCGAGCCGATCCAGCATCTCGTCGAAAGCGATCGCGACTGGCTGCAGTTCCCGCGGCCACTCGGCGGGCGGCACGCGTTCGTGCAGGCGATTGGGCCCGACCCGCTTAAGCGAACGGGTCATGGCATTGAGCGGCCGCAAACCGCGGCGGGTCACGGTGATGGCGATCATCGCGGAAGCAAATATCCCACAGGCCAGGACCACTGCGACGAGCAGACCGAACTCTCGTTCGAATTGTTCGTCGACCGAGCGATCCTGGGCCACCTGGATGAGGTAGGCTTGCCCATTGTCGACGGCTCGGATCGAGACTAACGAGAAGAGCTTGCCCTTAGTTTGGTAATCTTTTATCGACATCCCGGCCGGCGTGGTGATTTCTCCGGGAGGAAAGAGCGCGGCTGGCAAGAGGCTTCCCATTCCGGGAGTTTCCGCGACCACCTGCCCGGCCCCATTGAGCAATCGCACCCAATAGGACGTTCGCTCGCGGCCTTGGAGTGCTTTCAATTTCTGGTTGATCAAACCGGGACCGTCGGCCGAGCGCAGATCGGCGCGCACCGCCATCACCTTGTCGGACAGAACGGCCCGGTCTTCCGCAAGCGCGTGCCTAACGACGATCCAATAGAGCACTCCGAGTCCGCAAAAGAGAAGGAGCGCCGCGGCCGGGGTGAAAAGGAAAACCAGCTGGGACGCGATCGACCGTGGCTCAGCCGGCTTTGAGGACATAACCGGCGCCGCGAACGGTATAGATCAGCTTTTTTGGATAAGGGTCATCCACCTTGGCCCGCAAACGCCGCACCATCACGTCGAGGACATTAGTGCCGGTTTGAAAATCAATCCCCCAGACGTGGCTTTCGATCTCCTTGCGCGAAACCACCTCGCCCGCCGAGCGCACAAGATGCGCGAGGAGAAGAAATTCCTTAGATGTGAGATGAAGCGGCTGCCCCGCGCGGACCGCGCGATGGCGATGCGTATCCAATTCCAGGTCATCAATCCGCAGTTGATCATCCTGCTGCCCTGGTCCGCGCCGCAACAATGATCGCACCCGGGCGACGAGCTCCGAGAAAGCAAACGGTTTGACCAGGTAATCGTCCGCCCCCAGCTCAAGGCCCTTAACGCGATCCGGGACGCTATCGCGTGCGGTCAGAAAAAGAATCGGAGTGTGGATTCCCTGGCCGCGCAATTCCTCGACTACCGTCCAGCCATCTTTTTTCGGCAACATGACGTCGACCAGGAGCAGATCGAACCGTGTGCCGAGCGCGATCCGGAGGCCGCTTTCGCCGTCCCGGGCGACTTCAACGGAGTAGTCGGCTTCTTCGAGGCCCTTGGCAATAAATGCAGCCGTCTTTTTTTCGTCCTCGATCAACAGGATGCGCATTTCAGGAAGGTATAAATGTTTTGGGGATTGCCTTCAAGCACTGGCGCATTTCGTTAGTCACAGCCAGCGTGGAGACTTGGCCAGTTTTGCTTACTGGAAGAATTCTTCCCCGTGCGGGCGCAAATCCAGTTCCAACGTCCAGGCGGTCGGACGCTGCCGGGAGAGGTGCCAATAAGCCTCCGCCATGTGATCTGGATCGAGCTTCGGTTCGCCACCGGCGACCGCAACACCCGCCGGGCCGATAATGCCGTCTACGACCACGTGCGCGACATGCACACCCTGCGGCCAGAGCTCGCGCGCGAGCGATTGCACCAGGCCACGCAAGGCGAACTTCGCGCTGCTAAAGGCCAGCCAGCCGCCGCCACGCACACTGGAAGTCGCGCCGGTAAAGATCATCGTGCCTTCCCCCAGAGCGATCATGTCGGGCGCTATTTCCTTTGCGCAAACGAAACCGCCTAACGTTGCGATCCGCCACGAACTCTCGAAATCTTCCGGGGTCGTTCCGAGCAAGCCGTCGCCCACCGACGCGCTCGCGTTGTGCAGCAACACGCTGATCTTGCCCAACTCCGCCCGCACACGCTCCACGGCCGATCTCACTTCCGCAGGACGGCTGACATCCGCGACGAGCGCGATCGCATTTCCACCGGCGTTTGCGATCTCGCGTGCCAGATCGTCGATAAAAGTGGAATGCCGGGCAACGAGCGCGATGGCAAAACCTTCGCGAGCGAAGCGCCGGGCGAGCGACGCACCGAGACCGGGACCGACTCCGGTGATCAGGGCGATACGGTTTTGGTTCATGCCTTTCCGCCAAAAGTCACGTGGTCATCAAGATCGATCAGATCCATCCATGTCTTGATGTCTTCGCGCGTTCTTGAGAATGAACCGACACGCCGAAAGAAGAACATCAGCGTCTCTTCGTCGCTGTCCGGGGTCCGTCGGAGCATGTATTCACTCCACTGTCCGATTTCCCACGGCGGGCGTCGATGCTTCGAATTCGCTTCGATCCACTCGAGGATTTCAGCGTCGCCTTTCCCGGTAGCGAGTTGCTCGAGCATGGCGGCCGGATCGAAGCCGAGGAAATTGATGATGTGCTGATCGAATGGTGCGTCGTATTTGAATTCGCCATTCTTACCGACAATCGTGGCACGCCCTTTGTCGAGGATGCGCGGAAGGATGACGTAGCCGCCGAGACGACAACGCGGGCTGCGCGGCGGGCGTTGCGTGAGATCGGGGGCGGAGATCCTTGCTGAGTTATCCATGGTAATCGAGCCGGCGGCAAAATTAGCATGGTGCCCGCACGTGCCGAGGGCAACCGTCAAACCCATGTCAAGATGACCGCGTCTCTGTTACCGCCAGAGCGGGTCTCAGTTAGGCAGCGCCCAGCTCGCAGTCGCGCGAAACGCGAAATGACGCTAGAGCTTCTCATGTCGAGATTTGTTTCGTTACGCCAGGTTGTGATTTCGCTTTGTTCAATGGCGTCACTTGCCGCGCCTGCGATTGCCCAGGAGCGGGAATTGGCTCCGATCGTTTCATCGCCGCCAGCCTTGGCGACGCCTTCGGCCGCCTCCTCGGCTACACCGACACCGTCGTCCACGACTGCTCCAACATCCGCTGCGCCCACGCCGGTGCAGCTGACTGAAGTCCTTGTTAAAAACCTGAAGGCGCGCGCGATCGGACCCGCGGTCATGGGCGGCCGCGTCTCGGATATCGCAATCGATGCCGGCAACCCAGCGGTTTTTTATATCGGGCTCGGTACCGGCGGTGTGTTCAAGACGAACAATAACGGCGTCACCTTCGATCCGATCTTCGATAAGCAACCTGTCCTCTCGATCGGCGCGGTGGCAATCGCGCCTTCCGATTCCGATGTCGTTTGGGTTGGCACCGGCGAAGCGAACGATCGCAATTCCTCAGAATGGGGCGACGGCGTCTATCGCTCGACCGACGGCGGCGGGACCTGGACGAATGTCGGCTTGAAGGATAGCCGGTCCATCGCACGGATCGTGGTGCATCCGGCAAAGCCAGAAGTCGCTTACGTGGCTGCGATGGGAAATCTCTGGAAGGACGGCGGCGAGCGCGGCCTCTATAAGACAACGGACGCTGGCAAGACTTGGAAGCTTGTCCTGCATACACCCGCGCCGAACGACGCCCGCGCCGGCTGTGGCGATGTCGCGCTGGATCCGTCGAATCCCGAGATCGTTTACGCGACGCTCTACGCGCGGCAACGCACGCCGTGGTCGTTTGCCTATGGCGTGGCCGCAACCAACGGCCAGGATATTGGCGGCGTTTTCAAGAGCAGCGACGGTGGCGCGACTTGGAAAAAATGCGGCGGCGGTTTGCCGGGCCTAACGGGTCGAATCGGGCTAGCCGTTTCCGCGAGCAAACCGAAGCTCGTGATGGCGATCGTGCAAAGCGACGAAGGAGGCACGAGCGATATCGGCGATATTCACAGTCGGCGCGGCGGCGTTTTTCGCTCGGAAGATGGCGGCGAGAAATGGACCCGGATGAGCGACATCAATCCCCGGCCATTTTATTTCAGCCAGATCCGGATCGATCCGGCGAACGATCAGCGCGTCTATGTGCTCGGCATGGCGCTGCTCGTTTCCGATGATGGCGGGAGAAATTTTCGGGAAGATCTTTCCGAAAAAGTGCATCCCGATTGTCATGCGCTCGCGATTCAGCCGGGCACGACGCCGGCGACGAAACCGTCCAAGGCGGAAGACAAGAACAAGCCGCCGAAGCGGCCGGTCTGCCAGCGGCTCATCCTCGGGACTGATGGCGGTGTCTATCAAAGTTACGCCGCGGGCAAGGCCTGGGAGCATCTGAATCGTTTTCCCGGCGGCGAATTTTACCGCGTCTTGCTCGACGACTCGCAGCCGTTTTACCGGATCGCCGGCGGGTTACAGGACAACGAGAGCTTTGTCGGACCGAGCCAGGTAGCAAGCAAAGAAGGTATTCGCAATTCCGATTGGACGCCGCTCGAAGGCGGCGATGGATTTTACGTCGTGTTCGATCCGGCGGATCGCGACGTTTTCTACGCCGAGAGCCAGGAAGGCTTCATTCACCGGATCAACCTCCGCACCGGTGAAAAGCGCGACCTGCGCCCGGAAGCCGCGGAAGGCCAGGAACGTTATCGTTTTCACTGGAACGCACCGCTCATTGGCAGCCGACAGCAGCCCGGCGTGCTCTACCTCGCCGGTAACCATGTTTTTCGCCTGACGGATAAGGCGGAACACTACAAGGTTATCAGCCCGGATCTCACTCGCAACGAGCCGGGCAAGATTAACGCGGCCGGGAGCGGAGCGGAAAACTACGGTGTCATCTATTCGTTGGCCGAGTCGCCCGTGAAAGCCGGGCTGCTCTGGGCTGGAACGGACGATGGTCGGCTCTGGCTGACCCAGAACGATGGCGGGAACTGGACCGAACTGACCGAGAAACTACCTGAGCCGGCGCGCGGACAATGGATCGTGCGGGTCGAGCCGGGCGCGAAAGATCCGAAGGTCGCTTATGTCGTGACCAACGCCTACCGGAGCGGCGACGATCGGCCCTTCATTCTGCGTACCGTCGACATGGGTCAGACCTGGCAGAGCGTGGTCGGCCAAGGCATTCCCCCTAACGATCCAGTGGAAGTGGTGCGCGAAGATCCGGTCAACTCCAACCTTCTGTATGCCGGTACGCATTTTGGCTTGTTTGCTTCCTTTGATGGCGGCGGCCACTGGTTGCGCGTGGGCGACTTACCTAACGTTCGGGTGGACGATCTCCAGATTCATCCGCGCACGGCCGATCTAGTCATCGCCACGCACGGGCGGAGCATCGACATTCTCGACGAAACGCGGCCTTTGCGGGAGTTGACGCCGGAGGTGATGGCGAAACCCGCGCATCTCTTTACGATCGCGCCGACGCGCGGATTTTACCGCCTTTCCGGCTTTGTCGATTGGAACGGGAAAGGGATCTATCGCGGAGAAAATCCGCCGGAGGGCGCTTTGCTAACCTTCTGGGTAAAGGATTTCACCGGCGATGAAGTGAAGATCGCGATCACGAATTCCGCGGGTCAGCCGGTGGCGAATCTGAAGGCCGCGGGCGCGCCGGGTTTGAACCGGGTGAACTGGGATCTTCGTCCGACCGAAGATGTACGGACTCGATACGGCGGCGACGACCCCAAGAAGTTTGTGCCGAGCGGCGAATACACGGCCGAGTTGAGCTACGGGCAGGAAAAGATGAAGCAAACTTTCCAGGTCGAGATCACCGAGGGAATCATCACTCGTTAGGAAGCGCCCCCCGCTTCGCCAGGGCGTCCAGGTCTGTCTTTGCCCTTGTTTGGCGACAGCCAGGCTTGTCCAGTCAGGCAGAACGCCGCGAGGCGATCCGCACCCCCTGCGAAGTCATCGCCAGGCGTCATTTGGCTGCGACATCTCGGCGCGCATCCGACCCGGCTGTCGAGTGGCTTATTTTTCGCGCAAATGAGAAATCCTGCTGCGGATTTTGAAAGATATGTTATCCTTTGCGCCCTATGGCCATCCTAAAGAAGAACGCTTTTTCACGCCGAGTGCCGGATCTCGTTACCGAAGAGCTGGTTGCGGTCCTTTCCCGACGGACTTCGTTCGAGTTTAAACAGCTCTTTGAGATCCTCCATGAAAACCTCCGGGCGCGAAACGCGGCGAGCGGCGGGGAGGAAATGTTGCGCCTTCGAGCCTACGAGAAACTGCAGAACTTGGTGGCACGCGGGATGGTCAGGAAGACCGGCAAGAAATACAAGGGTTTGCCTTCGGCGTTGGCCAAGGCTCTGCTTCCGCCCAACGGACACATCCCGACAGCGGCCGCGCGATAGCGGCGCGGACGGTTGAACTGGCCGCACGTCACAGGCGCGGCGAACATCATGATCCGTGAGTACATTCCGGTCCTTCTCCAAGCGATCGTGGCGACCGGCTTCGCTGTCGGTGCGCTGATCGTGAGCGTGTTGCTTGGGAAGTCGGGTTTGCGTACCCGGACCAAAGACTCCGCCTACGAGTGCGGAATGGTGGCGCAAGGCGAAGCGCAGCCGCGCTTCAGCGTCAAGTTCTACCTCGTCGCGATGCTCTTCATCCTTTTCGACCTAGAGATAGTCTTTATGTATCCTTGGGCGGTGGTTTATCGCGAAGCCATCGCGCACAGCCACGTCATTCTTTGGAGCATGTTGAGTTTCGTTTCGATCCTGATGGTCGGCTACGTCTACGCGTTGAAAAAAGGCGCGCTCGACTGGAAAAAATAGCGACGCCCAGTCGCTCCCGCGCGATTGAGGAGCATGCTTGCAGGGGTGAGACGGTCTTCGCCGATTCTCGCTTGCGTCACCGTCGGGCAACGCCTAATAGCTATCCTCTCATGGTTCATCACATTGGACTCTACAAATTGAAGCCGGGCGTGACGCCGGAAGAGACCGAGGAAATGATGATGAACGCACGGATGCAGCTCCTCAAAATCGACGAGGTGTTGAGCATCAAGTGCGGGAAGCGGGTCGATCCCAAGGCGCCGTGGCCATTTTTCATCGCGATCGATTTCGAGTCGATGGACAAGCAGGCGATTTTTCGCGAGGACCCGATCTACATCAAGTTTGTCGAGGAAGTGATCAAGCCAAAGACGTCCGAATATCTCGCCCTGGATTATGAGATGGATCCCGGGAGGGACGCTAATCTTTCGTGAGAGCCCGAATCGAGAGACGGGCGGCAGAGTAGCGCGGCTTTTGAAGGCACGCGGCCTCGCGGAGGCGGCTTCTTTCTTGCTTCTCGTGTGAGATCCGTCCTCGGTTCCGCTTTTTCACTATGCAACTCGCCTATCTTTATTCCCGCTATCCTGTCATTTCGCAGACCTTCTGCGACATGGAGATGTTGGAACTGGAGCGGCGCGGTTACGACCTGCTGATTGGTGCGGTGCATCCGCCGCTCACCAGTTTGCGGCACGAACATATCGGTCGGTTTCGTTCCCCAGTGCATTATGCGCCACCCGCACCGGTGATGGCGCTCTGGGAGGAGAAGGCCCGGGCAGCGGAGCGCTGGCCGAAGGCTCTGATTAGGCGACACGAACGCAAATACGGCCAGGCCTTCAAGGCAGCCTTGCGGGCGCGAAATGCTTTTTATTTCGCCGACTTTTTTACGCGGCATGGGATCCGTCATTTTCACGTTCATTTCGCGAACCGCGCTGCGCACACGGCGCTTTTCGTGAAGGAAATCTCGGGCATCCCGTTCAGCATCACGGCGCACGGGCAGGATTTCATGTCAGATCTCGGACAGGATGATCTCCTCCGGGAAATCTGCCAGGCAGCGGAATTCGTGGCCGTCGAGACGGACTACAGCCGCGGCCTGTTGCGGGAGCGCTGCCCCGATGCGGCGGAAAAAATCCATCGCATCTACAACGGCCTCGACCTGGCGAATCTGCCTGCGCCTCCGCAGGCGGAACGACCGCCGGGTCCGACCACTATTCTCAGTGTGGGCCGGCTGGTCTCCTTCAAAGGCTTCGAGTTTCTGCTTGAAGCCTGCGCGGAACTGGATCGCCGGAACTTCGATTTTCGCTGCCAGATTGTCGGTGACGGTCCACTCCGGGAGAAGCTCGAGACACTGATCGCGGATCTCAACCTGCGCCGTCGCGTCGAGCTTTGCGGCTCACTCTCGCAAGCCGATGTCTTTTCGAAATTGCGCAGCTGCGATATCTTCGCCTTGGCGAGCGTGGTCGATGCCGCGGGCGCGAGCGATGTTTTCCCAACCGTGATCATGGAGGCGATGGCTTGCGCGAAGCCTGTTGTCTCGACCACGGTCGCCGGCATCCCGGAATCCGTCGCCGACGGCGTGACTGGGTTGCTGGTCCCGCCCGGGGATTGGGAAGCGCTGGCCGCCGCGCTGGACAAATTGGTCCGCGATTGTGGGTTGCGCGCGCGATTCGGTGAGGCCGGAAGAGCGCGCATGACAAACGAATTCGACGTCGTGAAAACGGTGGAGCCTCTTCACCAGCTCTTCACCTCGTGCCTCTCGACTTCGCCGGTGCGGAAGGCA
Organism: uncultured Verrucomicrobiae bacterium; assembly: GCA_963821615.1. Classification (GTDB taxonomy): domain Bacteria; phylum Verrucomicrobiota; class Verrucomicrobiia; order Chthoniobacterales; family UBA10450; genus Palsa-1392. The sequence goes on from CAWGEN010000014.1 coordinate 562,913, forward strand.
GTCCGCGCGTCGGTTCCGGGCGTGAAGCAAGTGGCGTATCTAATCGATCGCTGGCCGGACGCGAATCTCCCGTTTCTCGAAATGGAGTTGCGCGCGCTGCGGCGAAACAAAGTGCCGCACGTGGCGTTGGTCGTACGTCCTCCGATCGCTTCGGAGCTCACCCACCGGACAAATGATCTCGTCATGCAATTCGAATACCTGCCGGATGCAATGGTGATCGAGGGAGAGTGGCAAGCCAGCACGACCCTTGTCCGGGAATTGGAGACGCTGCGCGCGCACCAAAAACATCGTCCGCCATCGGATCTGTTTTTAGAGCAGATTCGTTGGGCTTTGGCCCTACGGAGATTCCTCCCGCAATGCAATATCGGGCACGTGCATGCCACCAGCTCGCGCACATTGTTAGGCGCGCTCCTCTTAAAGAAGCTGCTCGGGTTGAGCGTCAGCGTTGCGATTGAGGAAAAACCGGTCCTCTCAGAACAGGTGATTCTGGAGGCGCTGGACCAGTGTGTGGGCGGGCGAAGCAATAACCGTGAACTGCTGGCCCGGCGCGGGAGCGGTTTTCTTTATGATGAGACGCTCGATAGACCGTCGGTAAACGATATCGGGCCCTGGTTGACCAGGAAGGCGAAGATCGAGTGGACCGGCGCCCGTCCTTTCTGGCAGGAATGGTCGCAACGGCTCATCACCTGGACGCGTGCCGAATGAACAAAAAGGCCATTCTCCTCGCCGGCGGCGCCGGCACCCGGCTCTATCCGCTCACCAAAATCGTCTGTAAGCAACTGCTGCCGGTCTACGACAAGCCGATGATTTGTTACCCGCTTGCGACGCTCATGCTCGGCGGTTTACGCGAGATCCTCGTCATCTCCACGCCAAAGGATGTCCCGATGTTGCGCGAATTTCTCGGCGATGGCTCGCAGCTCGGGATTCGCCTCGATTACGCCGAGCAACCCGAGCCGAAGGGGATCGCGCAGGCATTTCTGATCGGTGCGAATTTCATCGGCGATCGCGGGGCGGCGTTGATGCTCGGTGACAATATCTTTTACGGGAAACTCGACTTTTTTCACAGTGCCCTCGCGATCGAAAACGGTGCCTGCATTTTCGGTTATCAGGTGCGCGATCCGGAGCGCTACGGTGTGGTCGAGTTCGGCCTGGACGGACGCGCCATCAGCCTGGAGGAAAAGCCGAAGAAGCCAAAGAGCCAATACGCGGTTCCGGGGCTTTACGTTTACGACCAACAGGTGGTCGAATACTGTAAGAGCCTGCGGCCGTCAGCGCGCGGAGAATTGGAAATTACCGATCTGAATTTGATCTACCTTCGCCAAGACTCGCTCCACGTCCGCCTGCTGGGCCGCGGGATGGCTTGGCTGGATACTGGCACGCAGACAAGTCTTCTCGAAGCAGCCAACTACATCGCGACGATCGAGCATCGGCAGGGATTGAAGGTGGCTTGCTTGGAAGAGGTGGCGTTGCGTGCCGGCTTTATTGACCAAGCCCAGATGGGCCGACTGATCGATCGTGTGCCGAAAGGGGAGTATCGCGACTATCTTCGTTTGGTTGCGGAGGAAGATACCGCGCGGGCGGTGAGCGACCCGGCGTAGGGACTAACCAAGGCCGGTCGGCGGTTCAGGGTGAGGATCTGGAGCGGTCTTGAAAGCTGTCCTTCAATTGCCGTTGCCCTTTGCGGAGGGCGCCACTTGTTCGCGGAAGAGATGATTCGTATCCGCCAAGAGACGGGTGACTGCATCCGCATCCGTGGCGTCGTAGTAGCCGCGAATCTCGCCGCTGCGATCCACGAGAACCAGCCGGGTGCTATGAATCGGGACGGCCGCCTCTCCCTCTGCCGCCGCGAGTTTGAACCCATCCCGTGACAACCGATAGATTGTATCCTTGTCTCCGGTCAGGAAGTGCCAGCGACCCGGCTGCGCATTGAGCTTGGCGGCATAGTCTCGCAACACCGCCGGCGTATCATGTTGCGGATCGACACTGAACGAGACCAGCTGCACATCGGTATCCCGGAGCGGCTTTTGCAGTTCGCCCATCCGGCTGCTAATCATCGGGCAAGGACCGGGACAGGTGCTGTAAACGAAATCCGCGATCCAGATTTTCCCGAGCAACTGCGGCGAACCGAAAGGCACCCCATTTTGATCGATGAGTTGAAACGATGGGACGAGCCCGTCTTTTGGGAGCGCACGACTCCCGAGTCGCGCAACCTGGGCTTGACGCAGAAAAAAGAGAATCGCCGCGGTCACGATCGGAATCAGGAGGAGGGTCAATTTCCAAGCGACGGCCTTGGACGAAGCGGGGGATCGTGCGGGCGGAAGGGTGGTTGCGGTGCTCACTTTTTGGTTAGAACTAAGGCGGCCAGAAGGAGGGGGAGATAGATGATGGAGGAAAGAAAAAGCCGGCGCGCATTTTGCGGTGTGCGTTGCTTATGGAAGCGCATCGCGACGGCCACGAAGCATCCGTTCAGGGCGAGGGCAATCGGAAGATAGACGATCGTCGTCAGGCCCACATAGAGCGGGACGCCCGCTAGCATGAGGAGCAGGATGCAGAAGAGGACGCTCTGGCTCGCGCTGCGCAGCCCGGTCTCGTCATCACTCGATACCATGCGAAAACCAGCCCGTGCATAATCCGCGCGATACATCCAGGCGAGAGCGAAGAAATGCGGCATTTGCCACAGAAAGAGAATCGCAAAGAGACTCCAGGCGCCGGCGTCGAGAGTCTGGCGGGCGCCGACCCAACCGATGAGTGGCGGAATCGCGCCCGGGATCGCGCCGACCAGCGTGTTGGTAGTGCTGAATCTTTTCAGCGGTGTGTAAGCGAAAAGATAAAGTGCAATCGTCAGCGCGGCGAGGAAGGCGCTCAAGCCGTTCACTGCGAGCGCCAGATAAATCACGCCCGCCAGACTAAGGATGACTCCTGTGACCAAGCCTTCGCGCGGTAACATGCGGCCGGCGGGAATGGGTCGGGTGCGCGTGCGTAGCATGATGGCGTCAAACCTGTGCTCCCACCATTGGTTCAGGGCGGCGGCACCGGCGGCGGCAAAGGCGGTCCCGATCACGGTGTGAGCGAGGGCGAGAAAATTGAGCGGCCCTTCCCAACCGAGGTAAAAGCCGACCGCGGTGGTGACGAGGACGAGGAACGTCAGGCGCGCTTTGACTAATTCGGCGAGGTCCGCCATCGTCCAGCCTCGTTCGAGCGGAACGGCAGGTGGTTCGATGACAGCCGTCTTCATGTCGCGCTGGCCTCCGCGAGATTTGATGTTCGAACGGCCGGTGAGGCTGCTGCGATCACATGCCGGAGGCGCAGAAGCGTCGCAGAAATGACAATCGCGGCGGCGAAAGTGATGGCCCCGACCGCCACGTGTGCGGTGGCGATATCGGCCGCCTTGTTGCTCCAGATTGTCCAGGCGCCAAGAGTAATCTGCAGAATCACCAGTCCGAGCCAGAGATCGGAAAGATTGCGCAAAAAAGATATCACCGTTTTCTCCCGCCTAACGAGAAGCCAAAATACCGCGATCGCCAGGCCAATGAGCGCCGCCAGGAGACGGTGCGCCATGTGCAGCCAGATCTGTCCGGGCGACACATCGGAAAGGGCTTGGGCATCGCGAGCCTGGTTGATCCGGGCGATCGTTGCGGGATCAGTGGCCGGGACGAGCTGCCCGTAGGCCAGCGGGAAATCCATGATCGCGAGGTCGCGATGTTGATGGCGCATCGTTGCACCGAGGGCGAGCTGTCCATAGATAAGGCTGGAAATGACGAGCGCGAGAATTGTCAGTGATCGCCGCGGGACGGTGCCCTCCAAGCGAGAGAGCCTGCGCCAGAGCGGCGAGGTCGCAAGTGCGATGATCACGAGCAAGGCAAGAAACGCCTGGGCCAGGCAGGCGTGAAAGATCCCGATCTGATCCTTGAGCAGCGTTACCCGCAATCCCCCGAGGATGCCTTGGAGGACGACCGTGCCTAACGACACCCAGCCGAGGATTTTGATCCAGCGCTCCGTCTTTGAAAACGCAAGCCAGAACGCCAGGATGATGCTCAAAAATCCAATGACCGACGCGATCAAGCGGTGAGTGTGCTCAAAGAAGATTCCGCCGACCCATTTCGAGACCGGAAAGAAAAACATGTTGTAACCGAAGGTCGTCGGCCAATCGGGCACGGCGAGACCGACCCCTTTGCTTGTCACCATGCCGCCGCTACAGATGAGCAGGAGCGTTGCGCCTGCGGTGAACCAGGCAAAGCGATGGAGGAACGGATTCGTTTCAGCGGCGGGCGTGCGCATCGTTTGCGGGCTGATTCCGGCGCGATGCCGGTTCCCATTCTTATCCGCCGCCCGGGTTGGCTGTCTTCGGACTGCCCGGCGGCACGGTGCCGGAGGTTGGCTTCACCGGCGATTCGCCCGTGGGACGCTGCGCCGCGGGCGGTGCACTTGGGTTGCCGGAAAGTTCGACCCGCTCCTTCAACCAGGCTTGATATTCATCCGGCGTATCGACCACCAACGCTCCCTTCATCGCGTAGTGACCGAGGCCGCACAGCTGGCCGCAGACCACTTCAAACGTTCCAGTCTTGATCGGCCTGAACCACATTGGGATGACTTGGCCGGGAATGGCATCTTGCGCGATCCGCATGGCAGGCAGGCAAAAATTGTGGATCACATCCTTCGATGACACGTCGATTATCACATCGCGATCGACTGGCACGTGCAGTTCACCCAAAACAACAAGGTCATCCTTCGCCGCGGGATCGGAGCTATCCAGCCCGATCGCATTCGAGTTGCTAACCAGTGCGAGGGCACGCCGGCCGAAAACACCATCCGGTCCCGGGAGATGAAAGTTCCAGTTAAATTGCTGCCCAATCGCCTGGACAAGGATCGCGTCTTTGTTCTCCGGGAACGCATTGACCCGCTTCGCCCAGAGCGGGATGGCGAAACCGATCAGGAGCACAGCCTCGATCAGAACGACTGCAAATTCCAAGTGAGTCGAGATGCCACTGGTCACACCCTCATGGTTTGCCACAGGATTGCGGCCTTTGCGAAAACGCCAGAGAACGAAAAGGAAAAACGCCGACCACCCGAGAAAGAGCGCGCCCATGAACCAATGACAGAACTCGATAATGTGATCAATCTGGTAGCCATGCTCGGACGCATTCGCCGGCAACCCGATGAGTTCATTGATCAAGGCGAGACTAGTCATATTTATCGAGGTCTTCGTCGATCAACCGCTCATGCGGCTCAAGCGGGACGCTCGCATGGCGCCAGAGGTGCACACCGAAAGCGCTCACTCCGCCGAGCACCGACATAACCGCGCCGATCATGACCCAGATCGCGACGGCCATGTGCGCGGTTGATTTGGAATCCTTCGCGCCCATGCAAGTGGCGCAGGCCAGCGCCTGGCCGGTGGGCGAGGCAAGCAGGAGCGCCAGCGGGACGATTAGCTTTGATTTCATCAGATCAAGCGGAGCCGCTTCATCTTGCGCCAGAACCAGCAGCCATAAACGATCAGCGCGACCGCGGTCGCGAACGAAAGAATCGCACCGACGGTGTAGGCGGTGGTCGCCCCCATGCTGTTGATCCAGAGACACCAGACGCCGATCCCGAAGGCGAGCAGCGTCGAAAAAGTGATGAAGATGATATGAAAACCCTTGAGCGACATTTAACGAACGACCGGGTCGTACCAGGCCAGGAATGTAAGCCAGAAAAGGCCTAAGACGAAAAGCGCGGTGAAAATCAGGATCCGGTAGATCAGCTTTTTCTCCGCTGAAAGGTGCATGAAAATGTAAGCGACAAGTCCGGCCTTGAAAGTCGCCACAAGGAGCGCCACCGCCACGTTGGCCTTCTGCGAGCCGAGATGGACATAGGAAAGGGCAACCGTCAGCCCGGTGAAAACGAGCAAGGTCGCGCCGACCAAAAGGTAACCGCGAACGTGCTTGCTGACCTCGTGGGCATAATGCTCCGTCTCGTGTTCGGTCGGCGAAACGTCGGGCGGGTTATTCATCGCTTAAAGCAGGTAAAAGAGCGGAAAAACGAAAATCCAAACCAGATCGACAAAGTGCCAGAACAACCCCGCCACCTCAACTCGATTCGCGAGATGCTCCGGATTCTGGCGATACAATTTCGACCCGACCGGCAGCCAGAAATAAATGAAGACGATGACCCCGCCCAGCACGTGCAGACCGTGCAACCCGGTGATCGTAAAGTAAGTCGCGAAATAGGTGTTGTGGGCCGGCAGAAACATCGTCGCGCGGTCCACATCGGCCTTGTCGATGTGCGCGATCTTTTCCGTCGGGGGCACATAAAGGAAATGCGGTCGATCCATCTTCGGGTTGGTCGGATCGGTGTAAATCGGGTCTAGCGCGATTTCGTATTCCTTAATGTTGGCGTCGTGCAGCGCCTCGTGATTGTGCAAGTGACCCGTGATCTCGACCCGCGGCGGCAGACCTTCGGAAAGCAGATGCTTGTTCCCAAGATAAGGTTCGTACTTCTCCAGCGCACTCGGCTTAATGAACGCGCCGAAGTGATCAAACTTTTGCGGCCATTCGTAGGCCAGTTTGACAACGAGGAAGAGCACGCCGCAGAGGATCGTGATCCCCATGTAAATTTTGTAGCGGGCAAACTGCCGCATCTTGAGCGAGGCCCACGCCAGCACCACGGTGACCGATGAGGCGATCAGAATCGCGGTGTTCATCGTCCCGACCGGGACGTTGAGCAGGCCATGCGGCCAGTAGCCCGGCTCGGCATCGAGCCGGAGGAAAATGTAGGCGGAAAACAGACCGCCAAAAAGCATCACTTCGGAAGCGAGGAAGAGCCAGATGCCGACCTTGGCGTTCCAAAGACCGGTATCGGGCCGGGCGGTGACGGTATATGGGATTTCCATTCGTGAAATTCGTTAGGCGTTAAGCAAACACCGGCGCCTAATGGCTGAGCGACATGGTCGGTTCATGTGGCGCTCGCTCGTCAGGCTCAACCGGCTCCGTTTGCATCGTGTAATCCTTCTCCCGGCCCGGCAGGCTGTATTCGTACGGTCCGCGATAGGCCACCGGGGCGACGGTGAAATTACCGTGGGGCGGCGGGGAAGGCGCGGTCCATTCCAGCGTGGTCGCTTCCCAGGGATTAATGCCGACCTTCTCGCCGTGCCGCATGCTCCAGAAGAAATTGATGATGAATGGAATTTGGGCGAGGCCCATCACCCACGCGGCAATCGAAATCGGCGTGTTCCAATGGAAACCGCTCAAGCCCCAGACCTTTTCCGAGGCGAGAGTCCAGCCCTCGCCGCCATCGTACCAGCGGCGATGCATCCCAAGCATGCCCTGCAAGAACATCGGCAGGAAAATCGCATTCATGCAGATGAGCGAGGGCCAAAAATGGACCTTGCCCCAGAAGTCGTTCATCTTGCGCCCGGTCGCTTTCGGGAACCAGTAATAGATGCCGGCAAAGACCGCGAAGATCGTTCCCGGCGCGACGATGTAATGGAAATGCGCGATCACGTAATAGGTGTCGTGCAGGTAAAGATCTGCGGTGTTGAAGGCCAGCGGTATCCCCGTTAGGCCGCCGATCCCAAACATCGGCAGGAACGCGGTCGCGAAGAGCATCGGCACCGTGAAGCGAATCGATCCGCCCCAAAGCGAGATGAAAAAAGCGCTCAGGATGATGACCGACGGGATCGAGATGATCATCGTCGTGGTCTGGAAAAACGCGCTCACCGCCGTGCCCATGCCGGTCAGCCACATGTGATGGGCCCAGACGATGAACGAGAGAAACCCGAGAACCAGCGCGGCGAGGACGAGCGATTTGTAACCCCAGAGCGGCTTGCGCGTGTTGTTCGCGATGATCTCCGCGACAATGCCCATGCCCGGCAGAATCAGCACGTAAACTTCCGGGTGCCCGAGAAACCAAAAGAGATGCTGCCAGAGGAGCGGACTGCCGCCGCCGCTGACCGAAAGCGGCGTGCCGTTCACCACCAGGCCGCTCGGCAGAAAGAAGCTCGTCCCCGCCACTCGATCCATCAGCTGCATTACGATCGCCGACTCGAGCGGCGGAAAGGCCAGCAACAACAGAAACGCGGTCACAAACTGCGCCCAGACAAAAAACGGCAGCCGCATCCAGGTCATTCCCTTGGCCCGGAGCTGGATGATCGTCGCGATAAAATTGACGGCGCCCAGCAATGACGAGGTGATGAGCAGGATAAACCCGATGAGCCAGAGCGTCTGACCGTTGAAAATGATGTCGTAGGTCGGCCCCTTGTCCGCGATAACGGCCAGCGGCGTGTAGGAAGTCCAGCCGCCTTTGGCCGCGCCGCCCGGGACAAAGAAACTTATCAGCATGATCACGCCGCCGACGAAAAACGCCTGGTAACTCGCCATGTTGATCTTCGGGAACGTCATATCCGGAGCGCCGATCTGGAGCGGCACGACGAAATTCCCGAAGGCCGCGAAGGCGATCGGCACAATCCCGAGAAAGATCATGATCGTGCCGTGCATCGCGCCTAACGAGTTGTAAAACTCCGGCGTCATCACCCCGTTCGTCATGCTCCCAGGGCCGAGCATCCGCTCGATGATGTTGCCAATTACCGGCAGCGCCTTTCCCGGATAGGCCAACTGCCAGCGCATCAACATCATCAGGCAAAAGCCGAAGAACAGGAAGATCAGCCCAGTGATCCCGTACTGGATGCCGATCACCTTGTGATCGGTCGAGATGATGTATTTTCTCCAGAATGGCAGTTCGTGGTGATCGTGCGCGTCGCCGTGCTGATGGGGATCGTGCGCGGGGTGCGAGACGGAAGAAGAAGCGTCCATAAATGGGAATCTGACACTCAGTATTGGGCGAAACTTTTCAAGAGGAAAGCCCCAAAAATTGATTTCGCGCCCGCCCACTGCGCCGCCGACGCGGGCGGAGTGGGAGGAATCGATCGATGGCAGGAAGCGGGAGGAGGATTTTGCGCTCGCAAGACGCACCCCGTTTTGCGATTCCGGAGCGATGAAATGGATCCTTTACGCCGTCGTTTTCATCGCGTTCGTGATCGGAGCGACGTTCCTGATCGGCTACGCCCTGCCGGCCAGGACAACGATTTCGCGCTCGATCGACCTGCAAGAGACGCCCGAAGCCGTCTTCGCCGTTCTCGCCGATGTGCGGCGGATGGCGGAGTGGAATCGCAATACCGAGAAAGTGGAGATGCTGCCGCCGGTTGGAGGCAAAGAGGCGACCAAGCAATCGTTCAAGGGCGGAATGGTGATGACCATCATCACGGTAGAGAGCGCGCCGCCGCATCACCTCGTGCGGACGCTGGGCGACACAGGCGGCCCGTTCGTCGGTTCCTGGACCTACGAGATTTCGCCGGCCGGCGCGGGCTCGAAGGTCGCGCTAACTGAAGTGGCCGAGCTCAAAAACCCGCTCTACCGCGTCATGACGCGAATCTTCGGCCAGGCGAAATACATGGATGAGCACCTCGAGGACCTTGCGAAAAAGTTCGGCGAGACTCCGGCGGTGATGTAGATGTTCGTCGTTAGGCTGGCGGCCGGTTGTCGATCCGCGGATGCAGGACCCGGCACGGGTTTCCCGCCGCAACCACATTCTCCGGCACATCTTTGGTCACGACCGAACACGCGCCGACAATTGCGCGCGCCCCGATTTTGACCCCAGGCATGACAAACGTCCGCGCGCCGATAAAGGCGTCTTCGCCGATCGTGATTTTCGCGACCAACAGTGGCATGGAGGACTGCGAAAAATCGTGGCTCCCGGTGTTCAAATACGCTTCCTGCGCGACCACGGCACGCGCTCCGATTTCGATCTCGCCGAGGCTGTAGGCGTTCGTGCGGTCGCCGAGACAGGCGCGGTCGTGCAGTGTCAGATTCCAGGGAACCGCAATGCGCGCCCGTTGGTGAACGAAGGGCATCCCGTGAATCCTGGCGTCGAACACGCCCAGCCAAAAAAGTCGCCATGGGTTCGCCGGTTTCGGAGTCCAGGCGCAAAAGACGAACCAGCACAATTCCCAAAGCACCCGCCGCAGACGTTCATCCACCGGCCAGGGCGAGGCGAATTGCGAGGCTCTGTGCGGGATTGGCGCTCTTTAACGGCTCAGTCATTCGTTAGGCTCAAGTCGCTCATCTCGTCTGCAACGCGCGTCGGCGCAAGCAGGCTGGCGAAATCCTCCAGGTAGCGTTGCGCCACCGTCTCTACGCTAAACTCCGCCGCCTTTGCGCGCGCTCTTTCACCCACGCGCATGATTTCCTCCCGGTCGCATCCGAGCAAATCCGCGAGACGAACGGCCAGGTTTCTTTCCGGCTTCGCCCCGCGTTGATCAAAAACAAATCCGGTCACGCCGTCGGCAATGTAGTCCCGAAAACAGGGAAGATTGGAAACAATCGGGGCGCAGCCGTGAGCCATCGCTTCGAGGGGCGCGACGGGGAAAGCTTCGCGCGTCTCTGCCACTGAAGGATAAACGAAGATTAGCGACGAGCGATATTGCTCGGCCAGCACTGCCGCATCAAAAATCTTCCCCCGCCATTCCACGCGCGCGCCGCTCCTCTTGCCGAGTTCCTGCATCCTCTGCAGGAAGGCTTCGCCGCCGCCGCCGAGATGCGTTTCATGCGGGCCAATAATCTTCAACTTCCACGCCGTCCACATTTCCGCCGGCAAATAAGCGAGTGCGCGGAGAAGCAATTCGAGACCCTTTTCCGGATGAACGCGCCCGACAAAGAGAATCGTTTGCTCGCGGGTGTGAGGCGCCGGATCGATCGGAAAGGGAAGGGCATTTGGAATCACTCGCACTTTGGCCCGCAGGTACGGCGCTTCGGCGACGATCTCGTCAGCGATCGCGCGCGAGACCGCGAGCAGCCGCGCGACATGCGCGTAGCAGCGCATTTGCCCCCTCGGTCCGCGCTGCACGTGCACGTAAACCATGCCCCGGTCGGGCCGCCTAACGAGAAGCGGAAGCCAGAAAGTGTTCGTCACCAGGATGTCGGCCTGCGGGAGAATCCGACGCACCCGCAGCGAGTAGAGAAGATCGAGCCACTTCAACCAGACAATCGAGCGCGGCTGTGAATGCCCGCGGACCCGCAGATGCTGCACGCCTTCGATTTTCTCCGCGGCCGGTAGGTCCGGATGTGAGCGCGAAATCTGCACCACCTCATGTCCGAGCCGGACGAATTCCTGAGCGAGCGCGAACCAGACTTTCTCGACCGCGCCGCCCATGAGCGGCGGGACGGGAAAAAACGCGCCCAGAACAATCGTGATTTTCATTTCCCTACAGAGTTGTCATTCTGAGCGCGGCAAAGCGAAGTCAAAGAATCCCGCGGCGGAAGCGCAAAGGCAGGTCGCGAGATCCCTCGGCCTCGCTCGCGATGGCAGCTGATTTCAAAACTTAGTCTCCAGGACACGAAGCATTGAATCCACCGCCCGACTGATTTCGAAACGGTTCGCGAAACAAAGCCGCGCGCAGGCCGCCATTTCACTGCGCTTCGGGGGTGGAGTCGCGAGCCAGCGTTCGATCAGGCGCCGTGTTCCCGCGACGCCGTCTTCCTCGGCAAAACCGCAGGCGTCGTTCACAATCTCGCGCCAGATATTGATCTTGTTCGAAAGGAGAACCGGCGTCCCGCAGGCAAGCGCTTCCACTACGGCGATCCCGAAGTTCTCCTGGTGCGAGGGAAGAATAAAAGCCTCCGCTGCCGCAAGGGCGCCCCACTTGAGATTTCCGGTCAACATGCCGCAAAACGTGATCGTTTTCTCACGACCGAGGTCGTTCGTTAGGCGCTTCAGCCGCCGCAAGTAGTCATCGTTTGCGCACGGCCCCGCGAGGACGAGATGCAGCGAAGAATTCTTGATCTCCGCGAAGGCGCGAATCAGCTCCTCGCACCCCTTTTTTTCATGAATGCGACCAAGAAAAAGGAGAAGGCTCCTTTCGCGCAGCGGCGGGAAGGCATTCAGGAATTCTTCCCGCGCCGCCGCGAGATTGATCCCCGGCGCGGCCGTCCCGTAATCCACCACCACCTCGTTGCAGCGATAAAGCGGGAAAGATTTACGTGCCAGGCAGCGCTCTTCCTCCGAGGTGAAAAGAACCGCCTTCGCGTCACGCAGGACGCGATATTCCGCCCACGGCCAGTAGAGCAACTTCTTGAGATGCTTAAGCGGATAAGCGCGGTTGAACCACGGATCGAGCATCCCGTGCGGAAAGACGAAGTAAGGCGTTGCGGTTTTGTGCAGCGCCCGCCAGACCCCAAAACTGTTGTATTGCCAGATCCCGTGCACGACGACGGCGTCGTATTGTGCGTGCCGCGCTTTGAGCCACGGAACAAAGCGCGCCGAATAACCGTAACTCCCGCGGCCCGGCCCGAGCGCGTGGACCGTCGCCGGGAATCTCTGCAACCATGGATCGGCTGGCGCATCGAGCGAAACGACCTCCACCTCGTGACCGCGACGGGCGAGGACACGGGACAATTGTTTGACCGATTCAAACGGTCCGCCGATCGCCGGGTTAAGCGAATGAATGCAGCGTAATATCTTCATCCGGACGGCGGGACAATTCGGTTCGCCTGACGAAATGGCCGAGCACGATCATGCTCCAGAGGCGCGTCCAATGCAGGCGACCACTGCGGAACCGGCTGTGCGCGTCCGCGACAAAATCCTGGGGCAACAGGCAACGCCTGACGACTTCGCGCAGCCCGTCCTCGACGAAAGGCGCGAGCGGTCCCCCCATCCACTGTCGCATCGGCAAGGCGAAGCCCGCCTTGGGTCGCTGATAGACCGCCGGAGGCAGCAGATCGCGGCACGCTTCGACGAGCAGACCTTTCGTGCCGCCGTATCGTTTCTTCTCCGCAGCGGGCAGGCCTAACGAGTATTCAACCAGCTCGTGATCGAGGAAGGGAACGCGCAGCTCGAGCGAGACGGCCATACTCATCTGATCGGAATCGCGCAGGAGCATGCGTCGCATGTAGCCGCTCAACTCCACCCAGCTGATCCGGGCGAAGTCGTCCGGGAGCTCGACGGGACATTCAAGGGGCGTTGTTTCGTTAGGCAAATTGGCAGTTTGCAGCATCGCATCTGTGAAAAACCGGCGGCGCCATTGCGCAAGTTCGCAAATTCCAGCAGCCTCAGGCAAGTCGGCCACGCGATCTCCCAGGGCTTTCCGCAGAGCGCGGGGCAGCATCCCGAGCCGCTTGAGCCGTGGCACATCGCGGAAGCTGGGATAGCCGCCGAAGAGTTCGTCCCCACCAAGGCCGGAAAGGGCGACTTTCACTCCGCGTTGCGCGACGGCGCGCGAGATGATGTAGGTGTTGATCGCGTCGACCGACGGCAGATCGAGATGCGCGACGGCTTCCGCGACCGATTGAAGGACTGCTTCTTCAGTGAGCTGGAGGCGTTGATGCGTTGTGCCGAAGCGTTGCGCGACTTCGAGCGCGATCGCGCTTTCGTCGAACTCCGCGACGTCGAAACCCACCGAGAACGTTTCCAGGTTTCGGCCCAGCCTTTGCGCGGCCAGCGCGGTCACAATCGACGAGTCGATTCCGCCACTCAGGAAACTCGCGACCGGGACGTCGGAGAGAAGATGTTCTTCCACTGCCGTTTCGAGGAGCGAACGAATTTTTTGCGGTGCGGCTTCTGACCGGGACGCGAATCTTTTTCGGCCGGGCCAGTAGCGCCAGATATCGGGCCTTCCGGCGCTGTCGATGGTCATGGCGTGGCCGGCCGGAAGGACATGGATGCCGGGATAGAGAAGCTGATGTTCGGGACAAGCGCCCCATCGCAGGTAGGCGCCGATCGAAGCGGACGTGATCGTCGAACCTGGGCCGGTAAGAACCTTTACCTCGGAGGCGAGACGGACGCCTCCAGCATCTAAGGTATAATAGAGCGGTTTGATGCCAAGGCGATCGCGCGCCACAAAAAGCTCCCGGCGGGCGTGATCGTAGATGACGAAGGCGAACATTCCCTTAAGCCGATCGAGCAATCGGCGTCCCCAGCGCCCGTAACACAGCAGAAGCGTCTCGGTGTCGCTCGTTCCACGCCAATCCATGTCGCCAAGCTCTGCCCGTAACTCGCGATGATTGTAAATCTCACCGTTGACCACGATAACGTTGCTGGTCGCGGAGTCGACCATCGGCTGCGCGCCGGTCGGCGAGAGATCGAGAATCGCGAGACGCGTGTGACCGAACCAAAAGCGACGGTCTGCAGAAATCCATTCCCCCGCGGCATCCGGCCCGCGATGCGCGATCAGCTGAAGATTGAGCGGCGTTGCGGGGCCTCGGAAATTAAAGTGAACTGCGATCCCGCACATGGCTGCAACTTAAACCCGCGCGCCGAGGGAACGGTAGAGCTCGATGTAGCGCGCGATCATTTCCTCAGCGCGAAAGCGCTCCGCGTTGCCCAGACTTTTTTCGCTCCAGCGCGCGCGTTCTGCAGGATCAGTCAGCCGCACGAGCGCGCGAGCCATTGCCGGTTCGTCATCCACATCCGCGGTTAGCGCGGCGTCGCCACCGACTTCCGACATGGGCTCGCGTTCGCTGCAAATGACCGGGCAGCCGCAGGCCTGGGCTTCGATGATCGGCCAGCCGAAACCTTCAAAGCGAGACGGATAAAGCAGCACCAGGGCGGTGCTGTAAAGCGCCTCGAGTAATTCGTTGTCCGGTCCCGCCACTTCGACGACGCGCTCCAGCAGACCAAGTCGTTTGCCTAACGATCGCAATTCGGGGGTCAATTTCTGACCGGCAAAAACCATTTTTCCGTCCCACTCGTCTTTCGTGAGGGCAAAAATCCGCAATACCCCTTCGCGATTTTTCATCCGCAGGTTGGAGCCGACGTGGAGCGCGAAAGGTCGATTGGGGTCGAAGCCCTCAACGCGCGAAAGCAAAGCCTGCGCGCGATCGACGGATTGTTGTCGGTAGGGATAATTGATGCCGTGATGAATGAGCAGAAGTTCTGGCCGGCCATTGCCTTGCCTGACCACGCGCTCCGCGTCGCGCAGGGTGGCAGATGAGGCGCAGGCCACCGCGCTGGCCTGGCGCAGGCCGGCGACGATCCAGCGCTGCAGATATTTGCCGGTCGCAGAAGCCGGGCACCCGGTCTCTTCTCCGAGCGCGCCGCGGACGGCGAGTAAATCGTGACAGGTGACGATAACGGGGCGCTCGCCGACGTGCGCGCAGTACATCGCGTTGGAGTGATCGCAGATGTGGACGAGATCGAAACCGGCGGCCAGCTTTCGCCTTAGCTGGCGCGGGAAGAAGAGAAATTTATCGAGGTAACCGAGCCACTTCGTGACGAAGGGCCCGGCGACAGCAATACGACCGAGAAACGGTTGCGGCTGAATCAGCTCGGCCGGCACACCGGCGGCAGCGAGGCCGCGGAGCATCATCGTCGCGAAACGCTGCATGCTTTGCTGCTGATCGGCTGGATAGTTACCGATCAAAAGGACCATGGCCAGGGTGAGAGCGACTGATCGAGCCGTGGAGTCGCTCGGCATATTTGGAGCGGCGCATCGGCTGCGGCGGCCGCCTGCTCGACGTGTCTTTAGGCAAATCCGTTGTTAGCTCGAGCGGTCTCGCGGCCAGGCACAAGCCGGCGAAAACAACCGCGAAACCCAGACTAGTCGGTTGTCCGAAGGGACCTTGCAGCACCACAAAGAGACCGGCGCTGAAAAGGAGGATCGGCAGGGTATTGCCCGCTCGAATCTGGCGGATCGCGAAATAACCGAGCTTGAAGGTGAGCGCCGATCGCCAGATCAGAAAGGCGAGACCGAGAATCGGCCCGCTTTCAAGAAGGATGCGGGACCATTCATTCTCGGCCAGGAGAAAGGAGGCCTCGCCAGTGAGAAAGCTTGCGCCGCCACTGGTGCCCACGCCAAGCCCGTAGCCGCCTAACGGAACTCGGTTCAGGACGAGCAACCCTTCGGTGAATCCGCCAACCGTCCGTCCGACGAGGCCACCCACCACCGAGGCCTCGGCGGCAGACTCCGTGAAGCGATCGGAGAGAATCCCGACGCCTTCACGAAAGACCGGCAGGTAACTCACCGCCCAGAGCACTACGGCGGCGACGAATAAGTGGCGTCCAAACTTGTCTACGAGAGTAGGTCGCACGAGCAAGATCACGCCGAGCGAAGCGACGACCACGAGAACCGCAAGCACCGCGGAACGGCTGCCCGACACGCCCAGCGAAACGATCAAGCCCGCGCCCGCCCCATAGAGCAGCCAGGCTTTGTAGGGAAGCTTCGCCAGCATCGCGTGCAGGAGAAAAGCGGCCGATGCGCTCGCGTAGTAAACCGCTCCGGAGGTGAACGAAAAGACAGCCGGCGGTCGGATCTTGCCGCCGCCCGCCTGGATTTGGGTGCCTTCGCCGAGGCCTGCGGCGCGGTTGATAGAGGATTCAGGACTGGCGGCAAATTGGAAAGCCATTAGCACTGCCATCGGAATCATGCCGATAATGGTCCATCGGCCGACGCGTTTCACGTCTTCGAGGTCAAAGACCGCCGGAATGATGAAGATAAGCGGGAGATGCAAGAAATTGGAACGAAGTCCATATCCAGTCACAAGGATAATGGTCTGAATCGGGAAGTATGGTAGGAGCACAATAATCCCGGTTGCCCACGACAGGACCGCAATGATCGCAAGCGAGGTGACGTAGATATTGTGCGGAAAAATTCGGGCGCGCAGTGCCAGGAGATAGACCAACAGGACGACCGGGTCGCGGATAAGCAGGAGGGGCGCGGAAAACTGGGGGAGGACCCATTTGCGGAAGGCACCCTCAAAGATGAGCAACCAAAGATAGAGCCAGATGAGACGCCGGACATTGCGAATCGTCTCCGACGGATCAAAGATCCTGGGTAGATTTCGCTGAGCGAAATTGGTCCGCCGATCGGCGATGGCTTTCATGGCTCGACGCGTGTATCCACCACTTCTCGTGCCAGTCGCACGAGCCGTTGGCGATAGTTTTCCCAGGTATAGGTGAGCGCCTTATCCCGGGCTTCCTCCTGCATCGCCCTAAGTCGATCGCGGTCGCGAAGCAAGAGCGCAAGCCTTTCCTCGATCGCCGCCGCGGAACGGATCGGCACCACAAATCCATCGACGCCGTCCGTGATCAGGTCTGGACCAGCAGTGTGGGGCGTGGTGATGACGACAAGACCCAGGCCCATCGCCTCGGTTATGACCAGACCGAAGCCTTCGTGCAAGGACGGGAGAACGAGAACATCATGCCGGGACATTTCCTGCAATAGCTCGTCGTGGGCCAGGGAGGGTATCCAGCGATACCTATCCAGCGTGGAGGACGCCGGAACGGCGGAGCTGACCCGCCGACCGATCAAAGTGAACTCAATGTCTCGCTCCAGATGTGTGACTGCCTCCAGCAAGTAGCCGAGACCCTTAGCCTGGCTGAGTGCTCCGACAAAAAGAACACGCAATTTGCCGCTCGTTTTCACCCGGTTCCGGTGGGTGCCAACCGGACCGGTTCCATAGGACACCACGAGCACTGGCGCAGTCAGCGCTGGGGCAAGCGCAGTACTGTGTTTGGCGAAACTGCTGGGCGTGACCACAAGATCAGCGAGCGCCAATTCCTGGTCTTTGCGCGCCAGTTTTTCTTCGCTATCGCCCAGCGCCCCAAGTGTTGGTGCCCACTCCGGATGGAACTCCGCTTCCTCACGCTGAATTTGCCGGACCAGCCGCCAATAAGTGGTCGGGTGCTCGAAAATGCACTTGATCCCGCGTTCCTTCGCCGCCCGAAACGTGTTCAGCGCGCCGTCGTCATAGGCGTAGACAGCTTTAATTGTTAGGCTACCGGCTACCTGTTCCGCCACCCGGCGATCGAGTGAGCGGTAAACGGCGTCCACACTGAAGAGAATGTTTTCGTCTCGCGCCAACTGCTTCAAGCCGATTTGACCGGCGGCGTGTCGTCCGAACTCGCGCCATGGAACGGTCCGGATAAAAGGCGCCAGCTCGGCCGGAAACGAACGACGGCGCAGCTCATTCTGGAATCGCCCGGATAAGGCTGCGAGCCGATCAAGCAAACTGTTCTGTTTCCAGTTCACGCACGTCCAGAATTCTTCGAGTAAGTTCGCCTCGGCGAAAGCCAGGGCGGTTTGTCGCACATTCTGGTTGGCCGTGGGATGAGAGAGGAGAATCACTAGAGCTTCGAGTGGAAAAGGTTGAGATACGCCTCGGCGATCGTCGTGGGATGAAATTTTGTCAGGTGCTCCGGCGCTCGGAGGAGGAGACGCTTCTGTTCATTGGGGTCGAGCAGTAGTTGTTCAAGTGCTTGAGCCAGCGCGCCGGCGTCGCCATTCGGAACAGTTATCCCGCAGGGTCCGATGGCCTCAGGGAGCCCACCGCCACTGGACCCAACCACCACGCATCCGCACGCAATCCCTTCGAGTGCCACGACTCCAAAAGGCTCATCATAGCGTGACGGAACGACGAGAACCTTGTGCTGGCGAAGAAGAACTACCAACTCATCTTCGCGTTTCAAACCGGCAAAAATGACTTGGTTATTCAGCCCGAAAGCTGCGGCCATTTGCTGCATGGGGAGAAGCTCCGGACCGGCACCGACAATCGTCAATTTCGGAGACGAGCCGTGCGCCCGAAGCTTGGCGAGCGCCTTGAGGAGAACGTCGATCCCCTTTTCCGAAACCAATCGGCCGAGAAAAATCAAGTCACCAGGCCGTTCCTCGGTCATCGAGCCCGGGCCAAATCTCCGAGCATTGTACGGGTTAGGGATTACCGTTGAGTCCGTCTTGAAACACGCCGCCACTGCCTTGCTGATCGCCACGCTCGCGGCACGCCGGACCATCGCGTGCTTGAGTCGCTGGATCAGGTCGATCCCGGTTGGTCTGCGGCAGTACGAGCCTTGGTGAGTAATGACGACCGGCTTACGCAGGAGCAGGCCGGGCCAGAGAGTTCGCAGGCTCAAGTTATTTTGCCAAATCAGATCGCACCACTTCACGGCACTGCATAACTCCCCAACCGAAGATTGCCGAATCACTGGATAACCAGGGTCTTCGACACCGTCCGCCGGAGTCTGCGTCACAACCGTGACCAGGTGTCCGAGTCGGACAAACTCTGTTGCAAGCAATGCGGTGACGGTTTCGATGCCTCCAACGCTCGGCGCAAAAGCGTACGATGAAATGAGTATCTTCAAGGAACAAGCGGGCGACCCGTGCAACCGCCAAAATAGTCCCGCACCGCCTTCCAGCGCGCACGCGCCGAAAAGGCGAAGCCATTCTCGCGGTGAAAGGCGAGGAGGCGCAAGGTATTGAGCAGGATCAGGACCGCCCTCAGACTCGCGGCGGCGCGACCGAAATAGGCGTGCACGAGAAAGAGCGAGTTACGGGCAAACAGGTAACTACGCCATGAGCTCTCCGTTTTGGTCCCCGGATTGGTCACGACAGATCCCCAGACGAGAACCACCTTCCAGCCACGGCGTACCGCGCGGGCGCCGAGATCATGCTCGTCGCCGTAGGCGAAATAGCGCTGATCGAAGAGGCCGATCTCATCAAGGCATTGCCGACGCACGAGCATCAGCGTCCCGTGCGGCACATCGACTTCTTGTGCCGATCCTTTTGCCTGCGGCACGACCGTCTCCGGGTACACACCGCGCCAGCGCGAGAGCCGGGAGATAAAGGGATGGCGGTATTGCGGACAGGCAATGCCAACCCGCGAATCGGCGTCCGCCGCCGCGACCAGGAGGCGGAGGCAATCCGGCTCCGGCATCGCGTCGTGTGCACTGATGAGACAATACGGATTCGTCTCACTCCGCAACCAGCGCCGCAAGATAATGTTGAGTGCGCCGCCCCAGCCCTTGTTGTCGTCTAACCTAACGAGTGTAACGGAAGGATCGAGTTCCGCTTGCAAGCGTTGATAGGCCTCCGCAGCGGAGTCATTGTCGATAACCGTCACCCGCAACGGGATTCCCTGGTCGCAGAAAGCGTTCACCGTGGCGACGCACGAGGTCGCCTGGTTCCAGTGAACGACGAAAAGATCGACTTCCTGCATGGCTGGAAGGCTACGCGGGCCAAGCGACGGCGGCGGCGACGGTTTCGGCGAGATGGAGCGAAGAGGCGTTGCGGCGATACCAGTCGTGCATGAATTGAGCGACCGGCGCGCGCTCCTGCTCGGACGGAAGATTCTGTCCGGATCCGGTTACAAAAAACGGACCGGGCAGTCCGTCTTGACGCAGATGAATTGGCGACCCGTCGTGCGGGAACACCGGGATCACACCATGCGCGCAAAACGCCGCGAACGCGGTCGATTTCAGAATCGTCGCCATCGGAACATCCGGTTGATGAAAGTAATCGATCCAGGCAAAAGCGCAGGTGGACAGAATTTCCGCAGCCACCCTCGCTTCGACATTGGGATGGTAATGCGTTCGGATTTCCTGCTGTCCGCCGAGTCTGGCGTGAATTTCCTTTCTTTCAACACCACCGACGACGAAAAGCTCGCGCGGGGAGAAGGGCGCGGGAATGTGAGGCGCGTTTTGCAAGAACGAAATAAGCGAGCGCGCGACCAGTTCAGTCCCTCCACAAATGATCCAGCGATGTGGATCTCGCTCCACCAGTTCGGCAAACGAGAGAGCGGGTTCGCCAAAATTCGACGCCACCGGTTGCACAACGACGTTGGCTCCGGGCGCGAGCTGCTCCAGTTGTGCCTGGTGGATTTCATTGCTCACAATCGAAATGGCCGACAGGCGCATTACCGTCCGCGCGATGTGCATCTGCACGGGGCGCAGCCAAAACGCGCTCTGCCGCCATGACCCGGCAGCGTATAGCTCATGGAAGACTGTCACGAGCCGCCCGCCGCAGGTGTTTTGCAACCGACGCAGCACGGAAGGTAGCCAGACTGGCACACCATGCGGGTTATAGCCGTAGTTTACATAGTGCAGCAGAAGCGCGGTTGGGGAATTAATGACATCAGAGACGGCGCGGAGAGGAGAGAGGACTTCAAAACCGTCGGCAGTCCACGACGATTTGATCGGGGCCGCGGAAACAAAAGTCGAAGTGATCCCGTGCAACTCCCGAAGACGGTGCGCCAGCTGCCGGGAATAATCACCCACGCCGCCGCAATCGGCCGGAGAACCAGGAACGATTTGCAGCAGGTTTTTGTTGTTACTCACGCAGTGCTCCAGTCGGCGGCTGACCTAACGAGTCAAGTGCAGCGCGGTAGTGCTTGATCGTGTTGTCCGCGATCTCTTGCCAGCGATAACGTCGTGCGATCGCGACGCACTCCGCCGAAAGTTTCTCGTACTTCGACATGGGAAGAGAAAGAATCTCCGCCGCCCGGGCCGCGATGGTGGCGGTGTCTCCCACAGGGGTGAGCAGCCGCTCACTCTGCGCCCGAAGGATCTGGCGCGGGCCCGGCACATCGTAGGCGATCGTCGGCAGCCCGGCGGCAAGTTGCTCCAGGAGGGCGAGACCAAACCCTTCGACATGGCTGGGAAAAACGCCGATTGTGCAATCCGCGATAAGCGCAGGTAGGTCTCGTGCGGCAAAGGCGGCCCGGCAGGAAATCTGGGTGGCATTATCGAGGCCCAGTTCCGCACGCACGACTGTTTCATCAAACATCGTCCCGAGGAAAAGGAATTGCGCCGCGGGATGACGCTGCCAGATAGCTGCCATGATCTGGCGCCATTCGCGCGATCCTTTGCGCGGGCCCCACATACCGATGAAGCAAATTTTCTGACTCTGGAGGCGCAGTTCCGCCGGTGCGGCAGCCGCCGCAAGCGCTTCCAGAAACTCGTCGTTTAAGCCATAGGGCTCGACGATCGCGGGGACGTGAAGCGCCGGATCCGCGGTCAGCTCGCGACGTTCGTCCTCGTTAGGCACATTCAGCAGGTCACAGGTGCGGATTGATTTCTCGGAGTCGCTCCGCGAACGCCATGCGATAAAGCGATGAAAGAGGCGACCGAACCAGCGCCCTTTCGACTGACCCGGCCAAAGCTTCCTCGATTGGCGCAAGAATCGATCGTAAAGCCGAAAGAGGCCGACCGATCGTGCCACGACCAGACCACGAAAGCGGAGTGAGCCTTTGCTGAACGGGAGCACGCCGATCAGGCAATCAACCACGTCGAAACGATCGGCATTTTCTCGAACGTAGGCTGCGGCTTTTCGCGGAAAGAGCACCTGGCGCAAGGCCGACACGGCACCGGAGGCGGGGATCTCAGGATACGCGTCGGTAAGACAAAACTTCTCCACGGTATGTCCGGCCCGACTCCACTGTTTGGCGAGCTCGATCCAAACCCGCGCGGCGCCCAGCCGGGAATCCCACGGCAGATTTACAATCGCCAAGATACGAAGCGGGCGAGCGGGCGATTTCATCAGAGCTAGAACGTGGTCCAAAACTTGTGGCGAACCGGATTGACATAATGGCGCAGGACGAGATGGGAACTCGCATAGCGATCCGGATAGACGAACTGATCATCCAGCTGCAGGACATACTTTGTCGCGTCGAGGGGCAAAGCGCCATTCGCATGCATTACGAGGTGCACAATCGTCTGGTTGGTGAAAAAATTCGGCTCTCCTTCCAATTCGAGAAAGCGACGGATGCCAAGTGACCAGTCGAGTGGACGAAGTAACATCAAGAGGCCGGAATTGACTGGCTGTAACCCCTCGTTGGGCCCGCGCAAGACACGTGGATCGGCCGAACAATCCTGGCAGTCCGGGAGATAGAATGCGGCGGTCTCTTTAGCGGTGAAATCCCGGGCGAGGTCCGCTGCCCCCGGAAAGAACAGAACGTCGGAGTCAACATAAAGCGCCGGGCCGTTGCGCGGAAGCGACAGGATCAAGCCGAGCTGTTTTCCCATCGGGTAAGTGGTGACGTAGTGGCGAAACCTCTCCGGCAGGTCCCGGTGGCAGACGCTCGCCCGACGGCCGAATCGAAACGACCGGATCGATCTTTTTCAGCAGCTCGATGCTCCGCGTGGAGTGTGAGCCATCCGTGATTACCGTGAAACTCTTCGGACGACCCACATGACGCAGAAAGGATCGAATAGACCGGACCTGTTCCGGCAGCATCATCTCCCCAGAATAGGAGTAAACATCCAACGGGACTACGCGCGCATGGGTGCACGCTTCGGTGCACGATTGCCGGCAGCAGGGCGCGATAGGTCTTGCGCCGCAGATTGCCTTTCCAGCGTGCGAAGTGATAGCCAAAATTCGGTATCTTCATAGCAACGCCGGTTGGCGAAAACCGCGATAACTCAAGCCGATGTTGAGCAGGAGACTCGGAAAAGAGGAGAAGAGATTAAAGGTCAACACTCCGATCACGGTTGAGAAGTCGATGAAAGGGATGAGCAGCATTTGGGTGCCGAGGGTAAGGGGAATATAGAGCCACGAGCCGACGATCCAGGCGCGCGAGGCGTTCAGCGTCCAAAGGGTGCTGGCAATCATGTTGAGCGTTGCGCCGCCGACCATGAGAAGAAGTTCGCGTTGCAGATGCGAGTATCTGTTGCCCAAGACAAAAAGAAATTCGTTGGGCAGAAGGGCCGCGCCGCTAAAGACGACCAGGCTGAAACCCGCCACGCCGCCGACGATTCCGGTATAGAGCCAGCGCAGTTTCCGCGCCTCCTGACAGCGGGCAAAGGCGGGCGCAAAGATGTTGGTGATAAGATTGCCAAGAACGGCAAAGATCATGGCGAGGCGGCCGAGGGCTCCGACCTCGGCGACGGCTCCGGCGCGATGGCCAAAGATCGTGATGAGCAAGATCGCGATCTGGCCCTGCAGACAGAAGAAGATCGCGTTAGGCGCCTGGTTGCGGATGAAACCAATCATCGCCTTGCGGTCATCGGCATTTTCCCCTGCCTGCAGATCGATGACACCGCGGGCGTAACGACGCAGCAAGAAGTATTGCAGCAAAAGAGCAGCCCGAACCGACCACGGCAGCGACGCCAGCATTAAGAAAAACGAAGGCGAGGCCGACAAGGATCGCCAAACGCGCAATCGATCCGGCGAAATCGATCTTTTGAATCTGGCGAATGTCGGAGCGCATGCGCGGCACGACATCCAGCACCCCGAGCGACAGCTGAACGCATAACCCGCCAAGGACGGCCGCGATCAGGATCGCGGCGTAAAGGACGGAAGCTCCGTTTCTTACGAGCATGAAATAGAGCAACGGCGTCACACACAAAACCGCCGTTGCGCCAAGCTCGCGCCGAAGCTTCAGGCCTGTGCTAACCAATTCACCGAAACGATGCCCATCGTGCCAGACGCGGCCGCCGATCGAGACCAGGCCGATGCTGATGCCGATATCGGCAAGCACGTTGATCGTCCCCTGCATCGTGTTAGCAATGGTAAAGAGCGCGTATTCATGCTGATCCAGCCGCCTAACGAGCAAGATGCCGGCGGCGAAACCGATCAGCTGCACCAACACTTGGATCGAAGCGAAGTGGCCTACCCGCCGGGCAAGGACAAAAACGCCCCCGCCGCCCGGAGGCGACGAGGCAACTGCAGGAGCCGCGGGTGATGAGGAGATCATGATGCGAAGAGCCCGCTAAGGACGTGTCGCGGGCCCACCGCGTGCACGCGGGCGGCCGCTAGACGCGAGGACTCTGCTTCTCCCCGGCCGGGTGAAGAGAGTCTTCCGGCGCGGCCGGAGCCGACGTGTTGTAATACTCCGCGTATTGGTAGTAATAATATTCCGGCAGCGAAGTATCAACGTAGTTCAAGATGATGCCAGGGACGTTGACCTGCCGATGATAAAGGAGTTCGAGCGCCTTCCTTGTTAGGCGCGCGGAAGTGTAGGAGAGACGGACGACGAAAAGCGTGGCGTCAATCTTCGGCGCGAGACTGGTCGTATCGTCCGCGGCGAGGACCGGAGAGCTATCGATGATAATATAATCGTAATGGTTATAGATGTCCTTGAGAAAGGCGTCGGTCGATTCGCGCAGGAGGTGTTCGCTCGGTTGCGAAAGCGTGTTGCCGCGGGGCAGCACGAAAAGACTCGGCACGCTGGTCGGCACGACAACTTCCCGCCAGTTCACCTCCTGTTTGAGGATCTCGGAAAATCCAATCTTCGAGCGGATATCGAACGTCTCACGTAGCGCACCGCGCCTGAGATCGCCGTCGATCAAAAGCGTCTTGGCACCGGAAAGCGCCATTGTGATGGCCAGATTGGCTGAGACGGTGGACTTGCCTTCGTTAGGTACGGCACTGGTGATGAGCAGGGTCTTCGGCCGTGGCCCTTCGTAAGGCATGAAGAATATCGAAGAGCGAACGTTGCGATAGGATTCGGCGAAAACATGCCGAGCGTCGTCCGGCTGGAGCAGATTCAGCGCGCCTTTGGTTTTCTCCTTCGGGATCTGGCCGAGAATATTTTCGGTGAAGTAATGCTGGAATTCGGTGAACGACGCCATCCGATCGTCGATTCGGTCGAGGAGGATCAGGATGACAAGGCCGGCGAAGGCGCCAAAACCAAGTCCAATGAGCAAGCTCCTGATCAAGCCGGGGCGCACCGAGACGGGGGTGGTAGCGTTTTCCATGATGCCAACCTGGTCACCTCCATCGACGACTTGGGAGACGTCGACGTCCTTAAGATTGTTGGTGAGGCGGTCGTAAAGGGTCTTTTGTCGCTCGACCTTGCCTTTCAGGCGATTGAATTGCGCGAGTTGCTGGCTGAGATCGAGAGCCTTCTTCTCCCATTCCTTGATGTTGGATTGGAGGTTCTCCATTTGCTTGCCGATCGACTTGCGGCGGGTCTCGAGCTTCTCGACCGCGTCCTGCCGGTAAAGACCGATCAACTTTTCCTGCTTATCGATTTCGTCGTTCAGTCTAATGATCTTCGGGTGCTTCGGTCGCAAATCCTTCGAAAGCGTGTCGCGCTCGGCTTTAAGCAACTGGACGGCTTGTTTTGCTTTGAGGTATTCGCCTTCCGGTCCGACATCGGCGAAGGGCATGCCCTCGTCGGATTGGGAAGCGGTCGCGGTCTCGGAAGGTCTCGGTGCCGCTTGCTGCCGATCCAGGTTCTGGTCCAAATCAAGCAGGCTAAGGAGATCGTATTCGGTCTTTAGCCGCGCGTA
Source organism: uncultured Verrucomicrobiae bacterium (assembly GCA_963821615.1). Lineage (GTDB taxonomy): Bacteria > Verrucomicrobiota > Verrucomicrobiia > Chthoniobacterales > UBA10450 > Palsa-1392. Next base: position 588,878 of record CAWGEN010000014.1, read on the forward strand.
CTCCTGATTAAGTTTCACCAGGTAGGCGGCGGCGCTATTACCTTCTTCCTGGATGAATCCGATGTTGTGCTCCTTCTGGAACTCCAACATTTCGTCCTCGCCGTTGCGCAAATCCTTTTCGACCTGAATCAATTGCTCGGTGATCGCGGTCGTGACGTGGCTGCCTTGGTCGGCGCGCATGCTTTTCTTTACGTCGAGATACTTTTGCATCACGGCATTGAGGTAGGCCTGAGTGTAATCCGGAGCCGTGCCGACAGCTTCCAGTTCAAAAATCGAGGTGCGGGGCCGCTGAGTGACCGAGAGAGTGACTTTGACCGGTGGCAATTCCGGGTGTGCCGCACGCACGAGCGCCTCAGCGCCAGCGCGCACTTCGTCACTTTGCATGAGCTGAATCTGGGTCCCGTAAAAGTTATTGCTGTCTTCGCTGTAAACAGCGTTCTGAGCCAGGTTCAGTTTGCCCGCGAGCATCATTTTGCTGCTGGAGAGAAAAGCGTTTGGCGCCTGGTAGATCATCCACGCTCCCGCGAAAAGTCCGAGACAGATCGTGAGGAGCGGTATCCACCAGCGGCGAAGAAGAAGCGCCTTGTAACGATGAAGACGAGTCACGATCGAGGTCGTGATCGAAGCGGGCGATGAGCGTTCCGTAGCCGGGTTCTGCATGGACTAGAAATTCACAAGCCTTTGCGGGACGTAGATTTGGTCGTCGGGCCGAAGGACAACGTCGTCCTCTGTATGGCCTTGTTCGATGACCCGCTTCAGGTCGACCACCAGGTCTTGACCATTCTTACGGGTGATCTTGACTTTGCGTTTGTCGGCAAAGTCCCCAAACCCACCGGCGCGGATCACCGCTTTGCTAACGGTATAAATCTCATCCGGCGGAATCTCCTGCGGACCCTGTCCTTTAACAGCGCCATAAACATAGACCTTGCCCCGTGATTTTTCACTCACCCGGTCGACTGCCAGAATGACCGTGGCGTGGTAGTAATAATCCTTTTCGAGCGCCGACTTAATGCTATAGGCGAGTTCCCGACAGGTCTTGCCTTGAGCGGGGACGAGTCCGATGTAAGGCACCTCGAGCTCGCCATTATCATTGACTCGGAGGCGTTGCGATTCGTTGTCGCGATCTTCAACCACTCGGAAGCTAACGAAATCGTCCGGACCCAGTCGCTTCTTGTCGTCCAAGCACCGACATGGAGTTGGTGCGCATGACCGTGCTGCCGGATGTGCCCGGTAGTCGGTTGTTCGACCGCCAAAGGCTCTCGGAACGATTTTGAAATGGGCTGCTATCTTGCGCAGCTACCCACTGTCGCTGAAAGAAAAACGGAAGCGAATAAGCTAGATAGAGCAAGAAGGCATTTCATCGGTGTGCTTTCGTCTTAGAAACTGTAGGTGCCGTCAAGCGAAACGCTGTTCTGCTTATAGTCGCGAAGCGGCTGGTTCGATTGCTTTTGGATATACTGGTAGCGAAGACCAAGAGTGACATGAGGCGTTAACTGATAGCCAAATGTGGCCGCGCCACCGTAACGCTGAATGTCCTCCGAGAAAATGCCGCCGGAATCGTCGCCGGTTTCGTAGAATAGCTCCGTTCCCAATAGGAGGTGGTTAATGATGTTCCAGGTCGCGGTGTGTCGGACATAATTCAGAACGATGAAGTTGGAGTTGATCCCGAGTTGCGATTCGTGTCCCGCGGAGATCGATTGCGTAATTGCGGCATTGATCCGGTGCGAGAGCAGGATGTAGGCATAATAGTTACTCGCGTCGCTCGAATCGTCGACTCCGCCGCCGGTGGCGAAGTTAATCGCCTGATATCCAACGGAAGCGCGCAATTTTAGATAGTTGGTGATTTGCGTCTCTACGAATGGGCCAACGTTGTAACCGAAAGAATTATTCAAGAAGTCCTGGCTGTAATAATTGTAGACGGCGGAGGCCTCCAGGCCGGCCCCGGTCGTGGAAGTAAGCGCGAAATATGCACTGAAATTCAGCTCCTCGGCATTGCGGTCGAGATAGGAAAAGGTATTGCTGGTCGAGACAAAGGTAAAGTGGTCATAGCCGAAGGTCAGCACGGCCTTGTTCAGATCCCAGAGAACCGAAATGCCCGCCGCGTTTTCAAACCGACCGTAATCGACGACATTGCTCAGCTGCAATTGCGCGATCGGGTCCTGCTGCAGCAAGAAGCGGTTGTGCAGGTTGATGCGGAAGTCCTGGACGAAGATGTCGAAGGAGAGTTGGGAGCCGGGCGAGATAAGGATGCCGTTGGTGTCGGAGTTTGGATGTTCGAGATAGAAGCTGTAGCCCAGACCAAGGTCGAGCCTAAGCGTGTTCAACTGGGTCACCGGCCAGATGGCGTTGATATTGAACTGCGGCCGGATGATCACGTCGGACTGTGGGTTGATCTCGGCCAGGTTGATGTTGTCGTTGTATTCGACACCCGTGGTGACGCTGAACAGGAAACGGACCGGTCCAAGACGTAGATTGTAAGGTATCTGGTCGATCGATTGGCGCCGCGTTTCGGCAGCGGCCTCGCCTGCGAGCGATGGCCGGACCGCTTCCTGTGCTCGGACGGCCGGCGCCAGAAGCAGCAGCGACAATAGGAGCGCGGATGCCGTTCGAGTAGCAGCAGGGGAGCCGTGTTTGGAATCCATGCTCATATCTGAGGCAAGCGCGACCTAGTTAGCAGATGCAGTACCACGCCCTAATGAGTTTTTACGTAATTGACGAACGACAGACGGGAAAGAGTCTGGCCTTTGCACCATGCTCCTCGAGCCCTCCCTAAGGTCCTGCGTTCGCTGTGGCTTTTACCGTTTGTTGCGGGTGTTTTACCTGTCAGGCGCAGCGACGGCAAGTCAAAATCGCGCTCCCAACGGTTTGGGAGGAATCGTTGGCGGAGGAGCGTCGTCTTTCCGGGAGCGACGAACTGGCGTGATTCAAGCTCTGTCCAAGAATGCCATGCGCTTCTCTTCAATCGCCATCGCCTCGCTGCAACGGCCTGGCGAGTCGGCACCGCAGGATTGTTCCTCCTGGGGTCACTCGCCCTTGGCTGGAAGTGATTCCCCGATCCTCGGACGCAGCCTGACCATCAACGGAATGAAGACCAACTACACGCTGCCCCGGGGTTCGACATCGTTCATCATCCGATTAGCAGGCTCGGCTCAAGATCGCAGCTTCACTTTCGTCAATGAGAACGCGGCAGCCGAGGGGCGATTGTTGATTGCCGTTTCCAACCAACCCCTCGCGGCCGACAGTCCCTTGTGGAGCGCCGTTGCGGGTGCGATTCGTTTCGGCACAAGAGGCTCTTCACGCTCTCGCTCGTCGGGGTCGAAGCGAAATACGTGAGGCTGACCTTTCAAGTCGAGGTGCCCGATGGAAATACGATTCGATTACCCGCGGCGCGAAGATACGGGAACCCCCTAACGCCTTCGCCCTGGCATGAGCGGATCCTGACCACAGTCCGAGTCGTCCACGATCGCAACGTTCCGACCATAAGCCCTTTCCGGCTTCGCTCTACAAGCTGGCGCGAACCGCGTCGAGCTGATTGGCCGAGCCGAGCTTCTCGTTTTTGTGCGCGATGAAATTCGCGTATTCCTCAACGAAAATCTTGCCGGGCGGTCGGAAGTCGAACTGCTCCGGGTGATCGCGGAAAAATTCGCGATGTACGCGCGTCCAAACAAGCCGGCCATCGGTGTCGATGTTGACCTTGGTCACGCCGAGTTTCGCCGCAGGCAAGTATTCATTCTCGTTTACGCCTCGCGCTGATGGGTCGAGTTTTCCGCCAGCCGCATTGATGCGCTCGACTTCCTCGATCGGAACACTCGAGCTGCCGTGCATGACAATGGGCGTGCCGGGAATCCGCTTCTGGATTTCCTCAATAACATTGAAGTGCAAGCCTTGCTTGCCCTTGAACTTGTAAGCGCCATGGCTGGTACCAATGGCGGCGGCGAGCGAGTCACAGCCGGTTCGCCTAACGAATTCAACCGCTTCCTCCGGATTCGTTAGGGAAGCATGGCCTTCGTCCACTTTGATATCTTCCTCCACGCCGCCAAGCTGGCCCAGCTCCGCCTCGACGCTGATGCCCTTCTGGTGGGCGCGGTCCACGACGCGTTTGGTGATAGCGATATTTTCGTCAAATGACTCGTGGCTGGCGTCGATCATGACCGAGCTGTAGAACCCGGAATCGATGCAGTCGTAGCAGGTCTCTTCATCGCCATGATCGAGGTGGACCGCAAAAATCGCCTCGGCGAACATCTTTTCGGCCGTGCGGATCAAGGCTTCGAGCATCCGCTTGTCGGCATACTTCCGCGCGCCCTTCGAAAGCTGGATAATAAATGGCGCCTGGCTCTGCACATTGCCGCGAAATAGTCCGAGGATCTGTTCCATGTTGTTTACGTTGTATGCGCCGACAGCGAATTTTCCGTAGGCGACCTTGTAGAGTTGCTTGGTGGTGACGATCATGAAAAGAATTGTCGATGTCTGATTGTTAACTGCTGATTTTGGGGAACGAGCCACTTTAGAGCGTTCGCGGTTCTTTCCAATCAGAAATCAAAAATTAGCAATCCGCAATCTGTTCAGGCGCCGTTTTCCAACACCGGGAGGAGTACGCTGACGGAGGTTCCGTGCGGGTTGGAGTCGATATCGACTCGTCCGTTGTGGTCGAACACGGTGCGCTTTACGATCGGCAGTCCGAGGCCCATGCCTCGTGCCTTCGTCGTGCAGAAGGGGGAGAAAATCTTGTCTTTCAGCTCGGCTGCAATTCCCCGGCCATTGTCGTAAACCGTAACCACCACTCCGCTGGTATGGGTGCCGTCGCGAACGGGCTTGGCGGTCAGAGTGATTCTGGCCCTTGGCCGGCCGGACGTGGCCTCGGCCGCATTCGCGACGAGGTGCGCAAAAGCTTCGGCCAGCGCGGTTTCGTCGCCGACCACGCGAGGCAAATCATCCGGCAACGTTGTTTCGATCGAAAAACCGTTGTGGATGGACCGCGCGCGCACCAACTCGATGGCTCTTTTCATCGGGGCGCGCAGATCGAGCGGTTTGAAGTGCAACTCCGGCGGATGGGCAAAGTTGTTGATCTGTGTGATGATGAGATCGAGGCGATCAATTTCCTGGACCACGATTTCGTTGAAGTCGCGTCGGAAATCGGGGTCGTCGAAGCGCTCGGGAAGGAGTTGCGCAAAGGTCTTGATCGCGACCAACGGATTGCGCACTTCGTGCGACATGCTTGCTGCCAGGTCGGTCCAAAAAGCCGCGCGATCCAGCAACTCTTGTTTTTGGCGAAGCGATTCCTCCGGGGTGATATCCTGGATAACCGCGACTGCGCCTAACGGCTCCTGTTGGTAAATGAGACGTCGGGTTTGAACGGAAAGCGACCGCCTCGAATGGGCGTCGATCCACTGCTGGGCGGGAAATTGGACCGGGCTATCGATCGTTTCGCGCAAAACGGAAGCGATGCGGCTGCCGGCTGTTTCAATGGGCCGATTCAGGACGTCGGCGGCCGCGATGCCGAGGATCGACTCCGCTGTCGGGTTGCACCAGCGGACAAGGCCATGCTCATCGCACGCGATGATCCCGGGCGGGATGGCGGTGAGGAGCGTTTCAGCGAGCGTTTTCTGCAGGGTGATCTCTTCGCTGAGACGAGCATTTTCCAACACGGTCGAAACCTGGTCGCCGAGGTGCATGAGCATCTCGAGACTCTGCTGATCGAATGGTTGACCGGTAAAGCGGTGGCCGAAAAAAAGCCAGCCGCTGATTCGTCCACGAGCATGCAGCGGCACGATTACCTCCGCACCGACGGTGTCGAGCGCCCGCCGGAGAAGCTCGCGCTGCGCATGATCCTGGTTCTGACCGAGATGAGCGCGATAGATGAGGTGCGCGTGCAGCTCGAACCATCGCAACAACGGATCACGTTCGTGGTATTCCAGATCGTAGGTCTCGGGCAAACAACGCAGGCCGGCGCGCAAGCGAAACACTTCGCCCGAACCTTCTGCGGCCGAACAGGCCAACTCGCGTCACCCGCGCGGTGTCGGCCAGCCCTTCGACGACCTCGCGGACCAGTAGATCAGTATTTTCGCAGCGCCGGAAAACGCATGGAAACGGTAGCAGCCGCATCACAGCGTGGTTGGACTCCTGCGCAGGTGCCATGGCGGGGTGGCCGGCCGGGATCGGCGGGCGCGCCGAGTCGGCGCGCAGGGCGCGGTTGTCCTCCAAGACGTGCAGATGATCGAGTGCACGCCCGACCAATGACTGGAAAAGGCGGCACTCTAGATTAACATCCTCAGCCGCATAGATACCGGCCTGTTCCGCCTCGCGCAATGGTTCTGAGCGCAAAGTGCCGAAACCGATGATCAAAACATCCGGCCATTGGGTCTTCACCTGTATCAGCAGATCGTGACTTTCCTTGCCGCGCAGATCGAGCAAGAGCAGGGCCGGCCTGTTCTGCTGGAGGACGGCGTCGAGCCGCTCGGCCTGCGCAACGTGCCGGACTTGGGCGAGACTGCGAAGATAAACGTGCGTTCGCCTAACGAGATCGGAGTCTTGCGTGTAGAGAACGCACGCGACGGGTACGATCATGCCGCGGCCACTTCTTCCTGGAAGCGCTCCAGGGGAAGCAGAATGTGAAAGCTGGTCCCACGGGTCGAGCTCGCTCTCGACCTCGATCTGACCGCCGTGTTCCTGCACGATGCCGTGCACGACGGAGAGCCCGAGGCCCGTGCCATAGTCTTTGGTGGTGAAAAATGGATCGAAGACGTGCGCCACATCTTCCGGTTTGATTCCGCTGCCGTCGTCTTCCACCGTGACGCGCAGGATTTCGCGCACATCCAGGGAATCCCCCGGAAGCGCGGTCGGCCAAGTCTCGGTCGTCCCGATTTCCGTCGCTACCGTGAGGGAGCCGCCCGGCTTCATCGCATCGAGAGCGTTGATGAAGAAGTTGAGGAAAACCTGTTCGATCTGGTCCGCATCGGCGCGAATTGTATCAACTTCGGCCTGCCAGGAACGAGTTAATTTAATATCTTTTTGATAAAGCCGATGACCGATGAGGAGAAGCGCTTTTTCCAGAACCTCGTGCACGTGCATCGGCTTGAGCAGCGGTTTGGCCGGCCGGGCGAAGCGGAGCAGCTGGTTGACTAACGAATCGATCCGATCCACTTCGTGCCCGATCAGTGAGAAGAAGGTCTCGCGGAAATCGGAGTCCTGATATCGCTCCGGCAAAAGCTGGGCAAAAGTCTTGATCGAGACGAGCGGATTCTTGATCTCGTGCGCCATGCCCGCGGAAAGCGTGCCGAGGCTGGCGAGCCGATCGCTCCGCCGGATCTGCATCTCGAGTCGCTTCAGCGTGGTGATATCGGTCAGCACCATGAGCGCTCCGAGCGGCTCGCCATCCTGCCCGTGGAAAATCGAACTGCTCGCGCGCAAGATCGTGTTCTTGTCACCGGAGCGAAGGGCGATTTCGCGATCCTCCTGGCGCTCGCCACAGGTCAGCGTCTGGTTCAAAATATCGCGCAGCGCTTCCGGCAAATTACTAATCTTGCGCGCGAGGAGCTCGGATGCGGTAAGACCGGTGATTTGCTCAACCTCGCGATTGAAAACTGTGATCAACCCGTTGCGATCGGCTGCGACTACTCCTGTGGTCAGGTTTTGCAGAAGCGTTTCGTTATAGATTCTTGCGTTTTGCACCTCGGTGAAAAGTTGAGCGTTCTCAATCGCGACCGCGAGCTGTCCGCAAAGAACAAGAAGCGCGCTCTGCTCCACGGTGCCATAAATTCGTCCGGAACGGCGCGGACCAAGGAGCATGACGCCGGCGAGTTGTTCGCGGGAGAAAATTCCCATCGCGACGGCGACATCGAGCGATTTCATTTGTCGTTTTACGCGTTCAAGCTCCAGCGTGGGGCGTACACGATGGAGTTCGTCCAGAACGATTGCTTCTTGCGTCCGCCCGAGGTGGGCAATGAGAGCTTGGTCGCGATGAAGTTCCATCCGGATCGTCCGCGATCCACTTTGCACCTTGGGAAATCGCTGCGCGTAGAATTCCTGTTCAGGTAACAGAAGAAAGACTCTTTCGGTGTCCACCGCCTGCGCAATCGTCAGCCCGAAGCGTTCGAGTAGATCGGGCACCGTGGTGACCGAACGCAAGATCGCGGCCGCCTGATTCATGGTCGCCTGAAAATCAAGCCGGCGTGTCCCTAGGAAGAGCCGGTTGGCCAGCGACTGCGAAATGCCGCGTGCCGGCACCATCGCGAACGCGATTACGAGTGCACCAATAAAGTGCCCCAACGCTCGGCTTCGACCACCGAGGATGGGACCAAAGCCGCTGGCAATGAGCCACCAAACTAAGGCGTAGAGGACTAAGAGGTACGCAGTGAGGACTGCGTATCCCATCAGTCGGCGTAAAAAAAAGCCTACGTCCATGATCTTCCGCGTCGCAATTCCGTAGGCGATGATCAGACTGAAAATAACGACACGAAATGCCGCGGACAGTTCACTTACCGCACGTTGCTTGAGTGGCGGGAGGACTCCTTCAAGCAGATACATAACCAACACGAGTAGGAACAGCACGGCGCCGCCGGTCATGACGAATTGCAATTCGACCTTCCTAATCCCGACGTTTCTTCTCGTATCGCGGACGGACAAGATAGATCACGAGCGCCACAGCGCTAAACATGAAGCCGGCGAAAACCGGGAAAATCGGGCCGTAGACTGCTTCTGGAGCTAAGCCCTGTTGGCCTGCTTCCACTTGAATTCGAGCGAAACGCAAGAATAAGTGGCTGTAACAGAGCGCAATCAGGATTAGGCTTGGAATGGCCAGACCAGCAGAGCGCCCGGCGATTTCTTGCCAACTGCTGTTTCGATGCAGGATCGCGAGTCTTAGCAGGTTAAAGCTGTTAACGACCAGAATTCCAGATACTGAAGCAGCCCGAATCCAAATCTCAGCCTCTCGAGGATCATACGCGGTGAAGGCGAAGTGCAGAGATAGAAGCCACCCCGAAATAAGAACGCAGACAATGAGAAAACTTTGATTAACGCGATTTTGTGAATTCGCGCGGAAAACCCCAAGACCGAGGCCTAGTTGGAGAATAAGCGCTAACCAAAAAGGAATCGTTTCGGGATTCATTTCGTGAACCGCTCAACGATTAGGCTACTATTTCCACCACCGAGCCCCCTCACGTTGATAAGCACTCGATTGATCTTGCTGCGGCGCGCTCTGCCTCGGACAATGTCCAACTCGCAATCATGGTCGAGATTCTCGCAGTTGGCCGTCGGAGGGATGAGATCTTTCTGCAAAGACAGGGCCGAGGCAACGAGCTGCAAAGGGCCAGCCGCGGCCAGCGGATTGCCGGTGACGCCCTTAATCGAGCTAATTGGAACCCGGGCGGCCCGCGTCCCGAACACTCGTCCGATCATGGCCAATTCGACTTTGTCGAATATCGGGTGACCAGGACCGTAGGCGCAGACGTAATCAATCTCCGCGGGCATGCAGCCCGCATTGGCCATGGCGGCACCCATGGTACTCTCCAAACCTGAACCGGGAAACTCGGGATCAGAATCCATTTGAAGCCCATACCCGGTCACCTCGCAATATGGTTTTGCCCCGCGAGCCAAAGCGTGTTCGAGGCTTTCCAAAACTAAAACGCCGGCACCTTCCGAGATCACACCAGAATCTCGTTCCCGATCAAATGGCCGACTTGCTCGCTCTGGGTCTCGATTCCGGCACGAGCTAAGTCCCGCGGTGGTAAAACTCGCGATTGCGAGCGGGGTGATTGGAGCATCGGCTCCGCCCGCGATCGCCACCTCTGATTCGCCATTTCGAATTGCCGCGGCGGCTGTAGCGATGGAATCAAGCCCCGCGACACAGGTCGACGATATTGTCGATGTCTTCGTTGCTACACCTAGCCTTCGGCCGATAAAGCTCGCGGCGGCTTGAGGTGCACACGATCCCACTGCAAAGGGTCTTATCGAAGCCGGGCCTCGATCCCGCAAAGCATCGAATCCTGTTTGCAAAACGTCCATTGCGCTGGTCCCGACCCCCAAGACTATCGGTAACGGTCCGTTGCTGGTATGAGACAGGCATGACAGATCTATCCTCGAATCTCGCAGAGCGAATTGCGTTGCCGCGAACGCAAGTTGCGTGCCTCGCGAAAGCCTGCGTGGTTTTTGCGAGGCAGCGATGTAGTCGTCCGGGTTGAAGTTTTTCACCTCGCCTGCGATGCGACTCTTGAATCCGCTCGCGTCAAAAAGCGTAATCGGCCCAATGCCGCTCTCGCCTGCCACCAGCGATTGCCAAAACGCCTTTAGTCCGGTGCCGTTTGGAGCGAGCACTCCCATGCCTGTGACCACTACTCTTCTACGAGTGCGCATATTCTTCTTCCTAATTCTTCCCCGCCATCATAGGCAAAGAAGCAAGCAGAGCACCAGATTGTGGGGCACAAACAATTTTCCGCAACGATAAGTTATTCACAAATTGTACCTTGCGTTTTTCACTAATCTGCGGAAACATCGCGCTCGAAAAGTGGATCCCACTGGTTCATTCGCAAAAATTTCCCGTCCGAGGCACGTTGTTAGCTTCTGAGGCAGACAATGGTAGCAACGGCCGATCTCCCGCAAGTCCTGGTGATTGATGACGAAATGGGTCCGCGCGAAAGTTTGCGGATGTTGTTGAAGCCCATTTATCAGGTTCATACTGCCGATTCAGTTGAGGTCGGCCTGAAACTTTTGAGCGAGAAAAGACCGGACGCCATCGTCATGGATATTCGGATGCCGGGCATGACGGGCATTGAAGGCCTGCGCCGGATCCGGCAGATCGATCCTCATCTTTCGGTCATCATGCTCACGGGATTTGGCGCGCTCGAGACGGCCAAGGAAGCACTCCGCCTCGGCGCTAACGACTACATCAGCAAGCCTTTTGATGCGCGCGAAATGCGCGAGGTGATCAGCCGCAACGTCGAACGGACCCGACTCCATCGCACCAGCGAAAGCGCTGCGGGCGAGATCAAAGAGCTGAATAACCGGCTCCTGCAGGAACTCGCGCAAAAGGAGCGGCTCGCTTCCCTCGGCCAGGCTTCGGCGGAATTTGTCCACGACATTGGAAATCCCCTAACGATCGTTTGGGGTTACGTCCAGCTCCTCGCCAAGAAACTCGAAGAATCCGAACGCACCGACGACCCCAACGCCGTCAGCTCCAACAAAGAACTAGAGATCATCGAACAGAACGTCCGTCTCTGTCGCGACCTGCTCACCATGTGGCAGAGCTATGGCAGCGTGGAAGCCGCCCCGCACAAGCTCATCTCAATCTCGGACATCGTGCGCGAGGTGGTCGCCGGTGTTGAGCGCCATGGCCAAGGAAACACCGGTCGAATTGAAGTGCGACGTGACCGAAGATCCATGCTCGTTGACGGGCGACGCCGTTCAGATCACCCGGGCGATTCAGAACGTCATCATCAACGCCATCCAGGCCTCAGGCGATCGCAAGGGCACGGTCGAAGTCAGCTGCATTCGCAAGGACTTCTATGTTGATGTGCGCATTGCCGATACCGGCCAAGGCATCAGTCCGGAGCAAATTGCGAAGATTTTCGACCCCTACTTCACGACCAAGCAAGGCAAGAGCGGCACCGGACTCGGCCTTTTTATCACCAAGAAAGTCGTCGATGACCACAACGGCTCGATCAAAGTTGACAGCACGCCCGGCGTGGGAACAACGATCACAATTCGGTTGCCGCTGATCAATAATTAATCGTTAGGCACGACTGCGCCTCCATCCGCAGGATCGCTCGGCATTTGTGATTGCCCTCAGCGTCTCTTCTGTTTTCTTCAGGCGTGGCAGACGCCGGATATCGCATCGCTCCAATTTTCTTGATTCGAATGGCTGGCGTGCCATTCGAAGCCTTGGAAAATCTGGCGACCTCCGCGGTCGCACGCGCGGCACGGGGGCTCATCGCTGCCGAAACTGAGTTTGCACAGGCGAAAGCTGAATTCGAAGGATTTCTCGCCATTCACAAACGCGATTTCTCAAGTGCCCAGTTACGTCTTTGGCGAAAAGCGATCTGTTCCGGTGTAATTCCGCCCGGCGCGGATCCACCGTCAAGTGCATTTGCGGTTTGTTGGCAGCACCGCGCTCAGGTTGCGGTAGCGGAATCAGCTCTAAGAGACGCTCTTGCGCGCGACTTTGACCTTGCGCGCCAGTTGCTTTTTGCGGAGACACGCAAAGCTCTCCCTTCCTATCTTGTTTTCGCAGCCGCAGGAGTTCGGGCCCGCGTCACCAGACAGCTATTCTGTTTTGTGCTGCCGCTTCCGAGGCGCAACAAACAAGCCCGGGCCGACGAGCGGCACTTGGTCCTCTACCTTCAGCGCATTGCCGGGAAGAACGATTCCCTGAGTGAGTTTGGACCCGAGGCGTGGGGTACCGTCGATTCTACGATCGAAGGGTTGCAGTTTGCACCCCAAGCCGGCGTCGCAAGCCGCGAAACCTTTCTGGAGCGCTGGGTCGCCTTCGGCGCCGCAACGGCGATCAACGCCGACCCACAGACCAGGGTAGAGCTTGCGCCCCGACTCAATCCGAAAGGTCGGATCGAGCAGAACGAATTCGTTTTTACCGACACCGGCGAGACGTTCCCGCTCGATGCCGAAACCCTCGCACTACTCGCGCGCTGTGACGGGAGAATTCCCGCCCATTCGTTAGGCGCGAGTGTGGCTGCGCTCGAAACGCTGGCGCAGCAAGACTTCATCCGCTGGGAGATGGAAGTTCCCGCCCTCGAAGCCCACGCCTTCGACATCCTCATCGAGGACGTCTCGAGCTGGCGCGAGGGACCGGTCCGCACGCGCTGGCTCGAACAGCTTCAGCCTCTCGCCGTTCTATCCGCAAAATTCGCGCGCATTGTTGAGCCACTCTCCCGTCTGTCGATCATCGAGGAAGCGACCGAGCGTCTCGAAAAACTCGGCGCACACAAGGCAGCGACTCGCTTTCTCTATTCCGCGACCAATCCCATCGGCGAAGAATGTTTTCGGGAATGCAATTTTTCGATCAGCGAAAGTTTGATCAACGAAGTCGCCATCGAAGCCGCTCCTTGGATCGATCTCTGGCGCGACAATTATGCGTTTGTGGCCAGCCGGGTCGCCGCCGGGTTGCGCGGATTGTTGGAGCAAGCTCCACAAGAGAATGGCGCGCTCCCGCTTCCTGCCTTCCTGCGTCACTGCGCGCAGATGCAAATGCCGTTGACCGGGGCGGGCATGGTCGTATTTGCTCATCTCGCTTTCCAAGAGGTAAAAGACGCTTTTCGCGACATGATGCGCGATCGAGCTAAGGCTCCGGAATGCGAATTGACCGCCGATGATTGTCACTTCGTTAGGCGAAATTTCTCGTACGATAAGTTCGACGAATATACCTATCCTTCGGCTGATCTGCAGCTGGCAGCGCCATCGATCGAAGCGGTCGCGCGCGGGGACTATCAATGGGTCTTGGCTGAGTTGCACCCTTCTCTGGCACTTCTGCATCACGGATTCTATTGGTCATGCCCGGACAAGGCTGCTCTGGCCTCTGCCCTGCAGCAGACCCTATTCGACAAGCCGAATCTTCATTTCGGTTACTTCGCGGCCGACTTTACCGCCGCCACAGCGGTGCGTCTGGACGCGCTCCCGAAGCTAACGAAATTCGTCGCTCCGGGGCGTTCCGTCGGAAACTGGCAGAGCTTTCGTCCCGCCGACACCGAAGTTTTCGTCGACGAAAAGACTGGCGATGTCGGCCTGCGCGCCCGTGGCTCGCGCATCTACCTCGGCTCGTTCGCTCGCGGCTGGGTGATACCGCTGGGCTTTCATCCCTTCAACTTTTCGTTAGGCCGGCATACACCTCGCTTATTCTGCGGGAACGTCGTCGTGCAGCGCCGCTCGTGGACGGTCACCTTTGAGGAACTGGGTGCCGGCGATTTCACCGGCATCTCGCGCGATCTGGTGGTCGCGGTCGAGCGACTCCGCGCGGCGCGCCAGCTGCCGCGTCATGTTTACATCCGCCCGACAGAACAGGCGCTCCGTCGCAGCGGCGTCGAGGGCCGCGATAAGGATACGAAGCCGGTCTTTATCGATCTGGAGAGCTATCTATTCCTGGAGATTCTTCATCGCTGGCTGACCAAGGCCGGCGAGCTCGAGGTCACCGAGATGCTACCCGCCCCCGATCAACTTCTCTGGCAGGAAGCGGATGGCCGCCGCACTTTTGAATTGCGCACCTTGATCCTGCCACGATGAGAGTCGTCGCGATCGCTAATCAGAAAGGCGGCGTTGGCAAGACAACGACGGCGGTCAACCTCTCGGCCGCGCTTGCCGCCCGACAAATCCGCGTCCTCTTGATCGACCTTGACCCGCAGGGCAACGCGACCAGTTCCTTCGGACTGCAGGGACTGGAAGGGCAAAGCCTCTACGGCGCGTTGTTAGGCGACGATCCGGTCACAACCAAGGTCTTGCCCACCCGGCTCGAACAGCTTTTCATCATCCCGGCGGACCTCGAGCTTGCCGGAGCGGAAATCGAAATCGCGCGGATGGATGATCACCTCACGCGACTCGCGCAGGCGCTCCGGGTCCTGCGCGAGGATGAGACGTTCGATTATGTGCTGCTCGACTGTCCGCCGTCGTTAGGCATCCTCATGACCAACGCGCTCGCCGCCGCCGACGAGATCTTCACGCCGATCCAGTGCGAATATTTTGCGCTCGAAGGGCTGGTCAAGATTGTTCGGCTGATTGACCACATTCACGCTTCCGGCGCCAACCGGGAACTCGAGTTGGCCGGCATCCTGATGACGATGTTCGATCGCCGAACGAATCTCAGCGCCCAGGTGGTCGCGGAAGTGCGTGAACACTTCGGCGAACAGGTTTATGAGACGGTCATCCCGCGGACCGTGCGGTTGAGCGAAGCGCCGAGCTTTGGGAAATGCATTCTCGAGTACGACGCGAACGGCAGCGGCGCGAAATCGTACCGTGCGCTGGCCGACGAATTCTTGCGCCGCCACGCTGGAGGCGCCGCTTAGGGCGAAATGAGCGGAGGCATCTGACTGCGGTCAGGATTTCTCGGACCGCAGGCAAATACCAGTGTCGGGAAGCCGCGAAAGGTCGTCTCTTTTTCCAGCGTCATTCCATTCTTTTCCGTCACCCGGCGCGACGCATGGTTGTCGGGATGAATGAGCGAGATGACGCGTTTCAGTTTCATGACCTCGAACGCGTAATCGTGTACCGCGCGCGCGGCTTCGGTCGCCAGGCCGCGGTTCCAGTAGTCGGGATGAAGTCGGTAACCGATCTCGATCTCGTTCACCCCATCCACGATCTGGCGAAAAAATCCGCAATAGCCGATCAGCCGATTTTCCTCGCGAAAGATCAACGCGAACTGGCTGGGCAACCCGGCGCGCGCCGGTGCGATGACGCGCTCGAACAGAAAGGCGGAAGTCTGTTCACGAGTGAAAACGCCGCTCGAAAAACGCATGAAGTCGGCATTCGCCATTAGCGTCGCCAACGCAGCGAGATCCTCTTCCACGAAATGGCGCAGCATCAGCCGCGGCGTCTCGATAAGGGCATCCGGACAACTTCACTTAAGCGAATTTATCAGACACGCTTTCTTCGCGCGATCTTCGGATGGCATTGCGCGCGTGCCGCCCCGTTCCTGGATCGGTAATTCTGGTTACAACCCGGTGCGGGATGTTCGTTAGGGAGAAGCGGTAGGCGCAGCTTCTTCGGTCATTGGCTTTGCCTCTTCCATCTTGGCACCGATCTTCATGTTCCTCGCTTCCAGACACGCCGTCGTCGTTTTTCCAATAAGAGCCGCCCACTTTTTCGCCGACGGTAATATCAGCCATGGTCGCGGCCGCTCCATGCTTCGTGATCTTGGTCTGGTCCGTCACTTTGATAGTGCGCTTGCCGACCGTGAATGTTTTGGCGATGGCATCGACCGAAGCGACCGTGCCGCGATAAGGCATCGCCTTGGCTTTTGTCGCCGGCGTCGCGCTCGCCTCTGGGGTTGCGCTTTCGGTTTTCTTGTCCTTGGCAGGCGCACTCGAAGGCACACCGAAGAGGATGAGGGCCGCGACGCAGATCGCGGTGGGGAGGGGGGATATTATTTTCATTGTTATTTGATGGTTTGGTAGCCGGTTTATCAGGCGGCAATTCGTAATGCAAAATAAATCTGCAACTCTTTTTCCAGCTTGCCTCCGGCCGTGCGCGCGCTCTTAGCCTGCTACGTTCGATGTTCCCCGCCGCCCGTTACGCCCAGCTTCTGGCGTCCGCGACAGTTCGCGAGCGCCCGCTTTTGGCGGTTCCGCGCAATTTCACCGAACTTGAGCTGCAAGCGCGCTGGTTTGCGGGAGATTTCGGGAGATCGTTTACCGGCACGGCAGGCGAAGAGATCCAGATCGTGCAATTCGGCACTTGGAATCGTGAAGCGGGTCCCGATTTTTCGGACGCAGCTGTCCGGATCAACGGCGAACTCGCCGGTGGAAGCATCGAGTTCGATCTCACCGACCAGAATTGGGAGATCCACGGTCACGCGACCAATCCAGCCTTCGACGGAACGGTGCTGCACGTTTTCGTGGCGTCTGGCGCACGCGCGTTCTTCAGTCGCACAACGGCGAATCGCAACGTCTCGCAGGTGCGAGTCGATCCGTCGACCTTGCCGTCCGCCTTTTCCACCAATCTTCCGCTGGCGCGCTTGGGACGCTGTCACGCGCCGCTGCGCGGTTTGCCGGAGGAAAAAATTGGCAGCATCCTCGACGCTGCGGCGCAATTTCGCTTACAGCGCAAAACACTTCGGTTGCAACGGCTGAGCGAGTTGCATGGCAACGACGAGGCACTTTTCCAGGAATTGGCCGGAACACTCGGTTACAAGGAGAACAAGCTGCCTTTCACTCTCCTCGCGCAGCGGCTTCCGTGCCGAACTTTACGCGCTCTGCCTAACGAAATCGAGGCCATTCTCTTCGGCGTGGCCGGATTTCTCGATGCACCGAACCTGGCGCGGTTCGAGCCTGGCACGCGCCAGTATCTGCGCGTCCTTTGGGACCAATGGTGGCCGCGCCGCGCCGCTGTCGAGCGGCTCATTCTCCCGTCGCGCACCTGGCGCTTGAGCGGGACCCGACCGCTCAATCACCCGCACCGCCGCATCGCCGCGCTCGCCGGCATCGTCGCCTCTTGGCCGAAGCTGGTGCGTTCGTTAGGCGAACGTGATCTTGGCTCGGTGCGGAAATTCTTTCTCGGTCTGGCGCACCCTTACTGGAATTTCCATTACACGCTCACTTCCGAGCCGGCCTCCGCGGAGATGGCACTCGTCGGCGAGACACGCGTTACGGAGATTCTGGCGAACGTCGTGCTGCCGTTTCGACAGCTGCGGGGGTTCGTCGTCTGGTCGGATTACGCGCAACTGCCTGCGCGCCTCACTAATCGGCGCCTCGAGACAGGAGCCGCGCGGCTGTTCGGCGACGACCCTCGCCGACCGAGCTTCTTGCGGACCGTGGCTCAGCAGCAGGGGCTGCTCCAGATCTACGAAGACTTTTGCTTGCAAGACGACTCCGACTGCGCGCAATGCCCGTTCCCCGAACAGATGTTGAAATGGACATGAGGGTAAATCCGAAGTCCGAAATCCGCCGCCACGGAGTTCGTGAATCGTGCGAGACCCGGTTTTCCGAAAGCGAAGTTTCGTGGCGGCTTCACCTTGATCGAATTACTCGTTGTGATCACGATCATCGCAATCCTGATGGCGCTGCTTTTCCCGGCCTTTACAGGTGTGCAGGACCAGGCGAAACGCACTCAGGCAACGAATGACCTGGCGCAGATCGTCACCGCGGTGAACGCCTTCTACACTGAATATGGGCAGTACCCGTGCGACGCACAGACGGGGAACGACGGAGACGACTTCTTCGCGGACGACGACAACATCAACAATACACTCTTCGACATTCTCCGTGGTGATCCAAACAATGGAAATGTTCAGACCTATAATCCCAAAGCCATCGCTTTCTTTCAACCGACGATCGCGAAGGATCTGGCAAATCCCAGGTCAGGCATTGGCGGGAACGGCAGACTCTACGATCCGTGGGGCAGTTGCTATCGCGTCCGGATGGATAACAATTATTCCGGTACAGTTGAGAATCCGTATTCCGGGCATGCCGGATTCAATCCGATCCAGCTGGGAGTAATCGCCTGGTCGATCGGGAAAGATCTGGATGGAGCGAAAACCGCGACGGGAAGTGGCGACAAGAAAACGGGCACGTGTAATGACGATGTGATCTCATGGCAGTAGCGTTTCCTCTTTGCTTTTGACTAATCGCCATTCACCGATCACCGTTCTCTTCTTCTCCACGCGGGTGTAGTTCAATGGTAGAACGGCAGCTTCCCAAGCTGCATACGGGGGTTCGATTCCCCTCACCCGCTGAAAAGAGGTCGTCGCATTGAGGGTTGTTCCGCGAGACCGCTGCTCTACCCGAGGCCGTAAATCCGGACGGCTTGTTGTTTGCCCTTTAGTTTTCGCTCGCCCAGGTCGACTAGTTTTTCATCTGGCGGCAAGCGATCGCCGAAATCGGCCGAAAGCAGGACCCGCTGATTGAGTTCTTTCATCACCGATTCAAGTCGGAAAACGGTGTTCACCACATCGCCGATGATGGTCGCGTCGCGTTGGGCATCGAGTCCGACGTTGCCGCATGTAACCGACCCATAATGCAGAGCGATCCCGACATGAAACGCTTCGCCATTGGCCCACTTGATTCGGGCCGCCAGCGCCAGAATATCGCGGGCGATCTTGAGCGTCGCCGAGCAATCGATTCCTCCCTCTCCGCACTCGCTCCAGTAAGCGAGCATCGCGTCGCCAATAAATTTGTCGATCGTTCCGCCGCTTCTGGTGACGAGGTTGCCGGCTTCGCGAAACCAGACGCCGAGCTGCTGCGCAAGATCGTCGCTCGAGATTTTTTCCGCCATGGGACCGAAGCCGCGAATATCACAGACAAGCAGGGCCACTGGCCGGATCGTCGAGCCGGCGCCGTCGATCGATCCGGCGAGCGTGACTTCGAGCTGAGCGTTTGAAAAATCATCCTCGATCTGCTCAAAGAGGAGCTCGTTCTTTGCGATCAGGATACGAGCCCCGTGCGCCAGGGTCATTGGCAAGACCACGCGCTGAGCGTCGACGAACGTGCCGTTGCGGCTGCCAAGATCGATTATTTGATACTGGTAGCCATCGTGACAACGAACGAGCGCGTGCTGGCGCGAAACGAGCGGGCTGCCGCTCAGACAAACAATGTTGTCGCTCGTCCGACCGATCGTGGCGGTGTTGCCGATGGTGAGCTCGAACGGATCGCCGGAGAGAGGCGTGACTCGAAGTTTGGCGGGCATGGCAACTCTGGGAGTATGTGGCAGCAGATGCTGTGCGACAAGAGTGATGAGGGTTGAAGCGACGAGGGGTTGAAGCGATAAAGCGATCAAGCGGGTGGATTTTCCCGCTTCAACATTTCAAACGTTTTACGCTTCACTGCCGCAAGATGACGTTCGATCATTACGAAGTGCTGACCCACGAGGATGGCTCGCCCTGCGAACTTGGCCGGGGTGCGATGGGCATTACCTACAAGGCGTTTGATACCAACCTGCGGGTTAATGTCGCGCTCAAGGTGATCAACGCGAAATATCTGGAGAGCGAAGTCGCGCAGCAACGTTTCATGCGTGAGGCGCGCGCCGCGGCGCAACTGCGACATCAGAATGTCGCCTCCGTCTTCCATCTCGGCACCAGCCCGGACGCGTTCTTTTACGCGATGGAGTTTGTCGATGGTGAAACTGTCGAATCCTTCATCAAGCGCAACGGGCCGATCGATCCGGTCGTCGCCTTTCGCATTACGTTGCAGGTGACGCGCGCTCTCGCCGCGGCCGCGAAGCATCATCTCGTCCATCGCGACATCAAACCGGCAAACCTGATGCTCGTGAGGGAAGACGACGATTTTCTCGTCAAGGTGATCGATTTCGGGCTCGCCAAATCGATCAAGCATGGGGAGAACGAAGACCTCGCGACGCTTTCGATGGGCGGGTTTGTCGGCACGGCGCACTTTGCCAGTCCGGAACAGCTCGAGGAAAAAGAGATCGACGTTCGCTCAGACATCTACTCGTTAGGAGTGACGCTCTGGTATATGCTTGTGGGCCAGGCCCCTTTCGGCGGTTCGCTCGCGCAGGTGATGAGCCAACACCTGCACAAGCCGCCGCCGCTCGAGAAGCTGCAAAACCTTCCCGAGTGTGTCCGCGCAGTTGTCGGGCATATGATCGAGAAAGAGCCGGCGAAACGGCCGCAAACGCCGGCGGCGCTGCGCAGTGAATTGGAGAATTGCCTCGTGCTCATTGAGGCCCCGCCAACCGATGAGCAGGATTTTCCCACGATGGTCGAAACAACCACGGCTCGTGCTGCCGTCGAACCGCCGCCGCTCAGTCCCCCCAAATCCTCGCGCGCGGTCATGTGGATCCTCTGCGGGTTCATCCTCCTCGTAGCCGGTCTGCTCGTCTTCTTGAGGATGCGCCAACCTGCGGAAACTCATCCCCAAACCATTGCAAGCACTTCGCCGGTCCCATCCTCCGCGGCCAAGGTGAGACCCGTGATCGCTCAAGCCACGGCCGTTCCTTCGGTTCCGCTGCCATCTCCGGCCGCGTCGCCGGGTGAGCCGGCCGGCCTAACGAGAGAAGCGCTCGCGGAGGCGGAGAAATATGAAGCGGCCCGCGACTGGCCGCGCGCCGTGACGACCTACGTTAGGATAGCGAGGAATTTTCCCCAAAGCGAAGTCAGTCAAGTGCGGCTCGAATTGTTGCTCAGCAAATTGCAGTCGGAAAAAGGCACCCTCGTGGACGAGAATTTCGATGCGCTTCGCCAACCGTTAACCGAGGCCGCGAAGATCGGCGTCGTCAGCGCGATGGAGATTCTCGGCGACTCCCTGCGCAAGCGAGATCCCAAAGAATCCTTTGCCTGGCTCTGCTCGGCCGCTGCACGCGGACGGGCGCAGGCCATGGCGGAAGTCGGTTTGCGTTACTCGAACGGCGCCGGGGTGGAGCGCGATTTCATCAAGGCGGCGCAGTGGTTCGAGCGGGCCCTCTCCGCCGGCGATGCAAGCGCGGGCACATTGCTTGCCGAGTGTTATCTCTTCGGCAAAGGCGTGACCAAAAATGAAACAAAAGCAGTTGCGCTTTTGCAGGATGCGGCCGCGGCCCGCGACCCGCGCGCGATGGATCAATTGGCAACCTGTTATCACAAAGGCGTTGGTGTTGCGCGCGACGACCGCGAGGCTTTTCGCCTCTATAGCGCGGCGGCGAAGCTGAACTATTTCGATTCGGCCGGCAACCTCGGGGTGCTTTACCTAACGAGCGATCAAACGGATCTGGGGAAAAATCAGGCTGGGCGTACGCAGAAGGCGCTCGACCTTTTTCGCGACGGTGCCAAACAGAACAACGCCTTCTGCATGTATCTTTACGCGCGTTGCTTCGAGGCCGGCACCGGGGTCGAAGCCAATCCCACCGAGGCGAGCGATTGGTATCGGCGCGCGGCAGAGGCGGGCAATCGGCCAGCCCAAGATTGGTGCCGCCAGCACAAGGTTAGCTTCAATTCTGACTAGGCATCCGGTCGTCGATAGGACGCCAAATTAATTTCTTGTCATCCGCAATGCAGCGACTTAAGACTCGTCGCCTCATGAAAATACCGATGCTGAAAACTTCCTCGCTTTTGGCGGCCGTCTCGATTTTTGGCACGGGCTGCGCAGATCTCACCCCTTTGCAAAACGCAGGTGTGTTCGGCGCCGCCGGCGGTGCCGCCGCCGGAGGAATCGCGAGCGCCTCAGGTGCGAGCGCGGGTGAGGCGGTCGCGATCGGCGCGGCTACCGGCGCAGTCGTCGCCGCCGTCACTTACGTCATCGCGGAACGCCAGGCGACGGAGCGCCAGCGCAAGATTGCGGAAGAACGCGCGCAGCGAGCCTACGCCCAGATGTCGGCCCAAAAGAAGAGCCAAATGAAAACGCATAAGACGCGCTACATCGCGGTCGACACGGAGAAAAACGAGCAGACGTCAGCCGAGGCGAAGAAGAGCGTAATGATCTGGGACACCCAATCGCAAGAAGTGGTGGGCAACAACGTATATGATGTGAAAAGCCCGCCGCCGGTTGGCTCGACCGCGAAGTTCGACACCTATTCGGCGGAATACGTTGGCTCGGGAAGCTAAGTCGTTAGGTGCGAGACGATCTTGTAGACGATTCGCTCTGCAAAGCGGGATGGCGCGTTGCCGCCAGTGACAGCTTCGATTTTCGCCGCGCTTGAAAGAGAGGCGTCTAACAGTCACTTCCCGCCGCCGAAGAAGCGCTTGAAGGACTGAATGATGCTCCGCGGCACCTCTTTGATCTTCGGCGGAACCTGTTCCATTCGCTGACCCAGCAGGGTTGGATTGCCGCCATGCACTTTGCAGATTCCGCGCGGAATCTTGTCGACCGGCAGATCGATCTCATAGGACGTCCCGGCGGTCACGCAGCCGCTGGTCGCGATCGCGTTGGAGATTGAGCACACGGTCGCTCGCTGAGAAGCGACGGGTGGCGTGAATTGCCCGGCCGGATAATGGTCGGACGCTTTCATCATGACCTGCGTCCAGATTGGCAGAGCGAGGGCCGAACCGTAGCCGCGCGGCATGATGGTCGTCGGTTGGTCGAATCCGACCCAGACTCCACAGGTCATGGAACTGGTAAAACCGACGAACCACGCGTCCTTGAAATCGTTCGTCGTCCCGGTCTTCCCCGCGGCGGGGAGCTTGAAGCCTAGCGACCGCGCGCTCGCCGCGGTGCCGCGAGTCAGCACTTCCTCCATCAACTCGGTCGTCATCCAAGTGGCGCCCGGATCGAGCACCGGCAGCGTAACGTGGGCGGCGCGATAGATCGGACGATGCAGCGGATCGTCGATTCGCTCGATGATGTAAGACTGTTTGCGAATTCCGGCGTTGGGAAAAACGGTGTAGGCCGCGGTCAAATCCTTCAGATTTGTCTCGAACGAGCCGATGTAAATCGCCGCTCCGTGTGGAATGTCTTCGCCCAGGCCGAGCGTAGTGGCGATCTTCTGTGTGTCGTCGAGGCCGGCAAATTCACCAACCCGGACGCTCATGGTATTGCGCGACTGGATGAGGCCGTAAGAGACCGGCTTGATCCCGACATAACGGCCATCAGAATTTCCCGGCGACCAGTTGCCCGCACCCTGAATCTCTCCGGGTTGAATCGGGTCGTCGCTCACCGCCGCCCCTGGGAGGAGTCCGTGAGCGAAGGCGAGCGTGTAGACGAACGGTTTGAAGGCCGAGCCGATCTGGCGATTGGCCGGAGCGAGCGCGCGATTAAATTTGCTCTGCGTGTAATCGCGCCCCCCGACGAGCGCGCGGATGCCGCCGCTCGCGTTATCGATCGCGACGAGTGCGCCTTCGAGGTAGGGCATTGCGTTATCTTCGCCGTCTTCCGGAGCACGATATTGCGCCTTGAGCGGATGTTTGAAGCCTGCCTGGCGCTCGACTTTGGCCAGCTGTTCCTCGACCGCTTCGGTCGCGGGCTTTTGCACCTCGGGATCGAGCGTGGTGTAGATGAACAGACCGCCGTTGTCGATTTGGTCGGTGGTGAGGAGGAGGTTGAGATCCCGCTGCACCGCATCCATCGCGTAGTTTTCCTGGATCAAGGTGCGACGCCGCGGATGCGAATTGATCTTCTCGCGTTTCGCCTGCTCCGCCTGTGATGGCCGTGATCTTTTTCAACTCCTGCAAGCGATCGAGCACCGTATCGCGTTGCACCGCGGAGCCCTGCGGATTCTTGAGCGGCGAAAAGCGGTTCGGGCTGCGAATCAAACCGGCGAGCAGGGCCGACTCGGAGAGATCGAGCCTGGAGGCATTTTTTCCAAAATAGGATTGGGATGCCGTTTCGACCCCGTAACAGCCCGGAGCCGAAATAAATCCGGTTCACGTAAAGCTCGAGGATCTGGTCCTTCGTCAGCTCGCGCTCGATGCGCAGGGCAACCATCGCCTCGAGCAGTTTGCGGCTGACAGTCCGGCCGCCCAACGGTAGGCTATTGCGCGCGAGTTGTTGCGTAATGCTGCTCGCGCCCTCCCTGGCCGATCCGCTTTTAATGTCGCGGTAGAGGGCCCGCGCCACCCCGCGCCAATCGATTCCGCCATGCTCGTAGAACCGTGTGTCCTCGCGCGCGAGCAGTGCCTGGATAAAGAGAGGCGAAACTTCCTTGAGCGAGACCTTAAGGCGGTTTGCGCCCGCAAGGCGGCTGTAGATTTTGCCGTTGACGTCGAAGACGGTGTTGCGCTCCGGCATCGTTCCGACGCGTTTCAGGTCGAAGGTTTGTGCCCAGACGGCGTAGAACGCGAGGACCGCGACGACGAATGCGAGCGGAAGCGCGACAAGAAAAAAGGCGAAGAGCCAACGCCAGCCGCGCCGACGGTTCTTGTTCCGGCCCGCGGCTGACTTGCGGGAGCCGGTGCGCGCGAACAGCTTCATCGTTAAAAGCTAAATTGTTAAATGGTCAAAACGGTCAATCGCCGCCACGTCCCGCCGATTTAACGATCTAACGATTCAGGGGATCACAAGCGCAACTTGACCGGGTCGCCGTGCTGCTCGTTTGCGCAAGGCGCATTGATTGGCACCCCGGCATCGGCCTCGTCACGCTGGACCAGTTTGCGTTCGATCAGGTAGCGCTCCACTTCCTCTCCGCTCACGTCGGGCAGCATTTCGCCATTCACTTCGACGCAGGGCGAGAGCGGTTGACCGCTCTTGCTTTCCATCTCCCAACGGAAGGCCGGATTCTGGATGATATCTTTTTCGGTGTAGGGGAGGTCGTATTTGGCGAGGACGGCGCGTACGCCGCCGCTCCAGCCGCAATGCGTTTTGAGGTAGGCGGTAATCTGTGGCTTTTCCATTTGCCTAAATTAACACTGCGGAACACTTCGGCCACCGATTTTCCCGGAGCTGTGTCCTAACTAGGATCGCCGCGTAATCTAGGTTATGGCCTTTCGGCCAGGCCGACGCCGCTTGCGTCGTTCAAGCTACACTCGAGCCGGTAGTTTCCGGGAGCCGGGTAGCCCAGGTTTCGGCTTGCTCGGCGTTTCGTGGGAAAAAGTGAAGCGGATTATGAACAAATGGCAGCGCCAAAGTCCATATTCCGACACCGACGCTCTACAACTGCTCGATCTGATAACCGCGGGCGCGCAGCAATCCGAGAACGCCATTCGGCCCGCCCATGTGGCTGCGCCCGCGACGACGAAATAAGTGTGCCGATCACGGATGAAGTGTTCGATTTTTGGAATCCAGTTGCGGTTTCGCTCTACGACAAGGCGTCCGGCGAAAGTGGGCAGATCGTGCTCCATTTTATGGCTGAGGTCCGCGACGGCATCAGCGTCCCCGCGGCGCCAGGCAGCGAGTATCTTTGTATGCAAATCGGTTCCAGGCGCTTGCGGGATGAAAGTTTCCAAGAGAACCAGCTCCGCTTGTTTATCTGACATGCCGGCAAGGACGTCGGCATGTTCGCGAAACGATTCCAAGCCAAGGATTGGCTTTCCGTTAATGCGCGCTCGCTTCATCAGGAAAGCTTCGACACCCAGGTCGTTCGTGCTTGGCGACCAGAGCAGCGTGATCAGCATCCACGGTTTGCATTTCGCAATCTGCGGCTTCCGGCACCGAGCGAAAGACCCGTCGCACATAATCGTAAGTGCGCGGATCCACGTGATTCTTGAGGCTGTCACCCTTTGGGTAAAAACCCGATTTGTAAAACTTTTCGACCGCATGCTGCGAAACATTCGTCTCCTCTTCGATCGCCAAGGCAGGCCTGGCAGCACCTGAGCGAAGAATATCGCTTCCTCGGCCGATCGACGGAGGCGGCGCAGGCCAGCCAGAACGCAGCTCGTCTGAAAAATTCTTCGCCGAAAGAGCCGAAGAAAAAAGCCTAACGAACAACGCCCGCTGGGGAGTCAGCTAGCAGCGCATCAATTTCGCGCCACCGTTTCGTTGCACTGCCGGCCGTGACCTGCGATGGCAGTTCACGCAGTTTCGCGACCCATTTTCGCAACCACCATCTATCCTCGCAGATTTTGATCGCACCGATGTTTCCGGCACTGATCTTTTCCGAAGGCCAATAGTCAAAAACATGCTTCGCGCCAGCCCCGGTAGGATAGTTGATCTGCTGGCCGGCGGCGTGTGCCCTTGCGATCACTCCGGGAAGATCGATATCGTGCAGCAGGATCCATCCAGCGCGCATCAGACGACAAATTTGCACCACATCGAGCAGCGGCCAGGGATGTTGATGATTCCCATCGATGAAAGCGAACGTCAGATCACCGCGCTCGACAAGCTGCGCACAGCAGGAGGAATCCCGGGGCGCATGCACCGCGACCAGGTCGCGCAATCCCGGCGAGACCAGATCGATCGCGAATCCCACCGGCTGTGTCGGATCCACCGGATATTGCGTCTTCTTGTCGATCGTATGGACTATGGGCCCGGTCACGACGGAACCCTGCTCCTCCAGTCGCAAAGAGATCGTTTTCGCCAGGACCGCGGCCGAAAAGCCGGAAGCCGTTCCGATTTCGATCATGAACGAGGGCCGCAGAATGCTCGCCACAGCTCCGGCAAAAAGAAGGTCAGACGGTGTCAGCATGCCGAACAAGAAACGTCCCGGAGTCGTCACGTGTTTGAGGAATTCGATCTCACCGGGGGCGGGCGATGCCTCGGCCACGCCGAGCGATGTCGCAAGCCGGCTATATTCGCGCCGGTAAGTCTCGATGTCGCTCAGCTCGAATGTCGTCACCTAATCGCGCTTCGGCCTGAGGAGCGGAAAGAGAATGACGTCGCGGATCGATTCGGCGCCTGTCAGGAGCATCGTTAGGCGATCGATCCCGAGGCCGAATCCGCCGGCGGGCGGCATCCCGTGCTCGAGCGCGAGGAGAAAGTCTTCGTCGAGCTTTTGCGTCTCTTCGCCCGCCTGTTCGAGCAGACGCTGCCGTTGCGCGACCGGGTCGTTCAACTCGGAGTAACCGGGCGAAATTTCCTGGCCATTGATGATCAATTCGTAAACGTCGACGAGAGAGTCGTCTTCCGGATTCTGCTTGGCCAGCGGCACCAATTCCTTGGGACAATGGGTGACGAAAAGCGGATCGAACGTCTTCTCTTCGATCAACTTTTCGAAGACCTGCTGGGTCACTTCGAAATCCGCCATGCGCGGATTGATCTCGACGCCGAGTTCGTACATCGTTCGCGCGGCGTTGTTCGCTCGTTAGTCAAACCATTCCGGGTCGACCTCGCAAACGAGATCGCGATACCGTGCACGTCGCCAGGGTCGAGTCAGGTTAAGCGTCCGCGTCACGTTGCCTTCCGCGTCTCGATGTTCGATCCGCGGGATGAGCTTCCGCTCGTCCCGGACGCGCAGAAGCGCGTCCCTCCGGGGTTGCCACAGAAGCGCGTTCCTCCAATGTTGCGCCAGTGGCAGATCAATTCCTCCACCAGGTCCGCCATCTTCTCGAAATCGGCGTAGGCCCAGTACGCTTCGAGCATGGTGAACTCGGGATTGTGTTTTCGCGAGATTCCTTCGTTCCGGAAGTTGCGATTCAGCTCGAAGACTTTGTTGAAGCCGCCGACCAGCAAGCCGTTTGAGATATAGTTCGGGCGCGATCCGCAGATAAAGCTCCAGACCGAGCGCCTTGTGATGAGTGCGGAACGGTTCCGCCGCCGCGCCGCCCGCAACGGCCTGCAGCATCGGCGTCTCCACTTCGAGAAATCCGCGCGACTCCATGAACTCGCGCGATCGCGCGCAGAATCGTGATCCGCTTTGCGAACACTTCGCGTGATTGCTCGTTCGTCAGCAGATCGAGATAGCGCTGACGATAACGCGCCTCTACATCCTGCAGGCCATGCCATTTCTCGGGCAAGGGACGAAGCGATTTGGCCGAGCACCTCGAGCGGTGCACTTTCAACGTCTGCTCGCCGGTCTTGGTGAGAAAACAAGTGCCTTCCACGCCGATGAAATCACCGAGATCGAGCAGCTCGAACATCTCGATCGCCTCCGGCGCCGACTTCCTTGGCCTGAACGTAGACCTGGATCCGGCCGGTCGCGTCGCGCAGATCGAGAAAGTGACTTTTGCCCATGTCGCGATGGGCGGTGATCCGGCCGGCGGCGCGCAGCGTCGTGCCTTCGACAAATTTTTCGCGCACCTCGGCGATCGAGCCGCTCGGCTCAAAGCTTTGGCCAAACGGCGCCACGCCGCGCATGCGAAGGGTCTCGAGCTTTTGGCGGCGCAGTGCGATTAATTCATTCTCCTCGTCCATGCTTTAGAGGCGGCCAGACGCTCGCGAACTTTTCGGAGTGCCAGCCGCAAAAGAGAACCGAATGTAGCCGGAATCCTCCGTGTGAACAGATTTTCCCTCCCGTCTCGTGGCCGGGTTTGCCATCACGTCACTACACCGTGTATTAGCCGACGCATTTCCAACGCTGTGGTTTCGAAAATGCTTTGATGCATTTTGCGCTCCATCAAGGAGCGGCTATTGTCGCCGGCGTTACCCGATGCATTCGACCACGTTTGCCAAGTCCAGGTGCCTCCTGCGCAGCTTTGTTCTCGTCGCCATGTGTCTTTTTCTCGCGCACGCCGCGCGAGGGGACGATACGAAATCGATCGACGGCTTCCGCAAGGCCATTATTGCGCTCGGGCCTGATGTCGATCCTGCCGAGGCCGAGCTGGTCTCTGTCACCGCCCATACCACCGCGAGGCGTTTGCAGAAGGAATGGCGAGTGGCGCCATTTGCGCTTTATCAAAATTTCCTGATCCACGTCGGGGCGAGACAAAAAGGGTTTTGCTTTGATTGGGCCTACGGAATTGGCGGAGCGCTGAAGGAGCTCCGGCTAAAGACGCTCGTGCTCCACTGGGGCGCGTCGCATCCGGGCACCCGGCTCGAACATAATTGCATCGTCGTAACCGCGCGCGGGCAGCCCTTCCACGACGGCTACCTCATCGATGGCTGGCGCGCCGCTGGCCGGTTG
This sequence comes from uncultured Verrucomicrobiae bacterium, assembly GCA_963821615.1. GTDB lineage: Bacteria > Verrucomicrobiota > Verrucomicrobiia > Chthoniobacterales > UBA10450 > Palsa-1392. The sequence continues at coordinate 617,876 of CAWGEN010000014.1, forward strand.
CTTTGGTGGCCGGTGGAAAAGGACGAATACGCCTGGAACGAGGATCCGAGGGAAACCGCCTGGCTGCAGGACTACGGACCGTCTAAGGGAAGCCGCACTGCACAACCGCGCAAGACCGGCTCAGCGGGCGACGGCAGCTCGGTGGCCGACACTCACGCACCTCCTCACCCGGCAGCCGGCTCGCTCGAGTAGCGTGCCGGGTCCTGGCGAAAAAATCTCCGCATCTCTCCGTACAACCTCGGATGCTGCCGCTGTAACGCCATGGGACGCTCGAAAAACGCTTCCGTTGACACCGCAAAAAATTCCGCCGGATTCGTAGCGCCGTAGCTATCCAAAAGGGTCGAGATTCCAGTCGCATCGGCGGCCTGCAACGCTGCAAATTCCACCTTCATCACCTCAGCCCAGGACAATTTTTCGCGGCGCGACCCGAGCGCCGGCACTCCGTCACCAACGAAATCTTCGAAATCCAGTTGATGCGCAAACTCGTGCAGCACCAGGTTCTTTCCATCTGACGGGTCCGATGCGCCCGATTTCGCCGCATCCCAGGCCAGCACCATCGAGCCCATCTCACCTCCGGTCTCGCCCAGCCGTCCCTCTCTGCCTTCTTCCCAAATGTGGCCTTCCAAATGCCGTTCTTCGTTCACAACATAGCCCGACGGATAGACGAGGATCGTCACCAGCCGCGGATAATAATCCGTCCGGCGATGCAACAGGAGAAGGCATGCCTGGGTGGCGATCGTTACCCGAATCTCGTCGGTCAATTGCAACCCGCCGCAGCCTTCAAACCGTTTCTCTGCGAGAAACACCTGCACGTGGCCCAGCAACTCCCGTTGATCGACCGCCGCCAGCTGGTCAAAAAAAGGAAGATTGCGCGAGATGATCGAGCGCCATTCGTTAGGCACAGGCTGACTGCGTACCTGCCGCCGCCGCCGCTGCTTAAAGAGTCCGAACATGGCCTTTCAAGCTTAGCCGTCGAATTCCGGAATGCCTATCAGGAATCACTGGCAAAATTTCATGGTCCGGCCTCTAATGATCCCTTTCTCGCCTCGTCCGCTGGGCGCTTCGCCTGGCGCTGATCGAAAACGTGAATCGCAGTCCCCTGCGCCGCGTTCTGCACGACGGGCGCGCCACCGCTGACCGAACCAGGCATCGTCCTCTTATTCTTCATCCTGGCAGGAATTCTGTCCGTGAAACGGCTTCATCCTGTCGCCGTCTGAATTACGGCAGCATATCGCGTGGGCGCCGGACCGGATCAAACACTCCATTCTTGAGACGGAATATCAGATGACGCAGTGCCTTCCGGCGCGTAGGTCAACTCGATGCGGGAACGAGTGGCAATAGTCGGGGCCGGAGTCTCGGGTTTGACCTGTGGCGTGCTCCTCGCCGAGCGCGGCTATCGCACCACCATCTTTGCCGCGGAAAGCGGACCGCGCATCACTTCCGCCGCCGCGGGCGCAATCTGGTTTCCCTACGATGCCGAACCGGTCGATGCGGTCATCGCCTGGTCTCTGGAAACTTTCGACATCCTGCGGGAATTGAGAGCCACGGCCGGCAGCGGCGTTTCCATACTCGAGCTGCGCTCCTTCGCGCGCGCCGGCGAACTGGAAATTCCACTCTGGGCATTCTCGTTAGGCGCGCGTCGCCTTCCTCCCGCGCTCATTCCGGCCTGCTTCACGAGCGGGTACACGCTCGATGTTCCTTTAACGGACACCACGATTTACCTCGATTATCTCGCTGCGCGCTTCCGCCGCGCCGGCGGAGAAATTGAGGTCGGAGTTCATTTCGATCACCTCGACGAGGTAAGTCGCGATTGCTCGCTACTGGTCAACTGCACCGGGGTCGGCGCCGGAACACTCGTGCCCGACCCGGAGATCGAACCGCATCGCGGTCAGGTGGTGATTGTTCCGAGCATGCCGCAGGGTCACGCCGTGGTTTGCGATGGTCCGCCGCTCATGTATGCAATCCCGCGCACAAACGACTGTGTCTTCGGCGGAACGAATGAGCTGAGCGCGGATCGTGACCCAGATCCCGCCGTGACCGCCCGGATCGTCGCGGAGTGCAGCCGGGTTTTGGAAATTGAGCCGCCAAAAGTCCTAAGTGAGCGCGTCGGGCTGCGTCCTTTCCGTCCTACCGGAGTTTGTTTGCGCGCTGATCAACTACGCGACGGCCGCCCGGTCATTCATAACTATGGTCACGGTGGCTCAGGCTTCACCCTTTCATGGGGTTGCGCTCACGCCGTCCTGGCCCTCGCGGAATCGGCCCGATAAGACTCGTTAGTCTGGCGTAAGGGCAACCGCGATGCGTGCCAGCACTTCTTTCGCGGAGATTCGTGAAATTACGATGATTCTGCGCGGCCTGCGAACATGGGTCTCTCCAGCTTAGTCCGTAGAGCGGATTCGAAGTTAACCCCGTGTTTTTTTGGCGGCAAAGAGTCCAAAAGCCATCGCGCCCTGCGCGTAGGCCTGGCGCATAAGAGGGAACGAGTTCACGAAGGATTGCGTGGCGGCGGAGGTGAAGCGTACAAGCCATTTTATCGGTGGGCGTTCCACCATGCGCGCGCAATGCGTCCAGGTTGGTTCGATAAAGCGGGTAATATCTTCTGCGGTCGTGACCGCCAGTCCCAGCCTCTTCCATCCAACGACGGTAAGCGCTCAGCCCATCGAGGCTGGCACTCATCATGGCAGCGCCAATCGTCGCGACCAGTTCATTTTCGTCTTCTCGCACGGGACCATCACGTCGAAGCCATGCCGCTACCGCCAGTATCCCACCCGGTTTGAGCATGGTCGCGCAGCGTTTAAAAAACCCTTTCTTATCCCGAAAGTGCTCGCTGCTTTCCATAATCCATATCAGGTCCACGCTCTCAGGTTCCGGTTGCCATTCGTTTGCATCGGTCACCTGGAAACGAACACGATCACTCAAGCCTCGTGCTCTCGACTTCTTCGTCGCCATTCGTGCCTGCACCGGACTGATCGTTAGGCCAGTGACCCTGCAACCGAAGTTCTCGGCCAGCCAGAGCGCAGAACCGCCGACGCCGCACCCAATGTCGAGCACTTCCGCGTCGCGTGGCACTTTAGCGATCTCGGCGAGGCGCTCCATCAAGCGAACCTGCGCCTGCGCTGCGGATTGCTGATTGTCCCAATACCCATGATGGAGGTGTTCGCCCCAGAAAAGTTGATAGAGCGATGACAACCGGTCGTAATGTTTGCGTACGTAATCGATGTCGACGTGATACTGCGGAGAGGCGGCCATGCAGGATAGGTTGTTTTCGATGCGAAGATTAACGGCTTTCTGAAACAAGGCGCGTTAGCTCGCGCGAGTGGAGTTCATTGTCGGGAAAGCGGTCTCGTCCGGCTTAGCAACGGCATCCGCGACCCAGCCCGGAACAATCAAACAACCGGAGGCTCGAAAGGAACCAGCGACAAGACGGATCACAGTGAAGTGCCGTAAGAATAAACGCGTCTCAGATTACGCTCAAACAAGTGGGCCGGCAGCATCGGCGTGACGAAGCGTCGCCCGGTGACGAGAAGGCGATTCTGCCATTGACCGATACGACCAATTAGAAGCGAGCGTTGCTGAATGTGAGTTGTTCTTTGGTGCCGCCGCGCTTCGTATTTGCGCAACGCCGACACAAGAGTCGGGCCTCGCTCGACGCACTTGGCCAGGACAAGCGCATCTTCCAAGGCCATGCATCCCCCCTGACCTAGATTGGGAGTGCAGGGATGAGCGGCGTCGCCTAACAATGTCACGAGGCCGCGGCCCCAGTGACGCAATGGAGCGCAGTCGCGCGCGCCATGTTTTAGAATTTCCTTCTCGTCGGTTGCTTCCAGAAAGTCGGCGATAGGTTCGTGCCATCCGGCGAACATCTGTTGTAGTTCAGCTTTCCGCCCAACAGGCGAGTCACGATGATCGGAGGGAACATTGGCGGTAGCGTACCAGGTGAAGCGGCCATGACCCGTGTTGAGAATTCCGAAACGCTTTCCAATTCCCCAAGTTTCGCTATTGCATCCGGGTATGACAGCGTGGCCATGATAACGAGCCAGGCCGCGCCAGACGGTGTAACCACGGTAGACCGGCTCGCAAGGTCCAAAGAGTTGAGACCGGACGCGCGACCGAATGCCATCCGCGCCGATAAGAGCATCATGTTCCTGCACGCTCCCGTCGCGGAAATGAAGATGCATTTTGCCGCCATACTGTTCGAATCGATCGAACTCCTGACCGAGGCGGACGGCTGCGGCCGGAAGCGCATCCAGCAGAATTGCGAGGAGATCGGCGCGCCGAATACAGACGGCCGGAACTTCGAACTGTCCGAGCGCAATGTTCATCATGGTTTTGCCGCAGCGCGCCCGGACGAGAAAATTGGTGTTTGCGCCGCTGCGAGCCAAAACATTTTCGAGCAGGCCCAGTTCGCGCAGGACGCGCGTGGCGTTGGGCCACAACATCATGCCGGCGCCGACCTCATGAAGGCGAGGCGATCGTTCGTACACAACCGCATGCACGCCTGCCCGACGGAGCGCCACGGCCGTGGCGATTCCACCGATCCCTCCTCCAACAACTCCAATGCTCGGTGCGACCATAATCAAGAAGCGGGAACAAAAGGCGAGTGGGGTTGCGGGAGTGTGGAGTGCTTGGACTTCAAAGACGCTCGGCAACTATTGATCATTTTATTCGACATTTGACCCGTATGGTCCGAGCGCGTTCAGCCAACCAAAATTACGTTTTGTAATTGCCTCTTCGCGCCCGTCGCGTCGCGCCCCGATTCAATCAGATTACAAATTGCATGTCCGGACGCGCAAGTAAGCCGCCGATGAGTAGGAGGACGGCCGACTCAAACTTGAAATCAGCGCAATCTCAAATTGCCGGAAGATACAGGGTAAAAACCGATCCTTGGTTTGGTTCGCTGCTGAGCGTTACCCGTCCGTGGTGGGCCTCGACGATCGCCTTCACGACTGTCAGACCCAGACCCAGGCCCCGCTCCCTACGACTCTTTTCCGCACGGTAGAGGCGGTCCCATACCTTATCTGACTCCAAAGGAGAGATCCCGATTCCGGTGTCCTTTACTGATAAAGCGATTTCTCCGTTCTGTCGCCATCCGGTAATAGTGATATCTCCGCCAAACGGCGTGTATTTGACGGCATTATCAACCAGATTCGCCAACACCTGGGGTAAACGATTTGGATCCGCACTTACAGTCAATCCCGCCGGCAGAATAACCGAGATCTTAAGGCCTTTGCTATCGGCCACGAGCTCGTAAAGATCCGCGATTCTTCGAACCAGAGGCGGCAAATCGACTGGCTGTGTTCGAATTTTCATGATGCCAGCTTCGGCCTCGGCGAGGTCCATAAGAACATCAAGAAGACTCATCACCTGATCGCATTCTTCCACGCAATTACCCAGGGCGCTTTGGGCCAGGGCGATGTTTTGGGAATCTCGCAAAGCGGTTTCCGCCATGCCTCTAAGGCGGGTCATGGGGGTACGAAGCTCATGGGCCACATTATCCACCGAATCTCGGATTGCACCGACTAAGGCCTCAATCCGGCCAAGCATTGCATTGAAGGACCGTACGATTTCCAGCAGATCACCCGGCGCTCTCTTGAGCGCGATTCGCTCATCAAGTTTGCCAGTGTGCAATATCCGTCGAGTGGTCCGGGCAAGATCACGGAGCGGTCGCAGTGTCCGCTCCGCGAACAGCGTACCACCGAAAATAGCAAAGACGATCGTCGGCAGCATGAAAATGGCGCAAAGACGCCGGAAACGGCTGAGAAACAACATTCGCGGACGAGTGCTGAGTCCTGTTTGTAACACAATTCCGTTCGCCAAAGTGCCGGTCTCGACATCGAAGTTGTCGACGCCGTCTACTCGCAAAGTCCTCCGCTTTTGTTGCGTCTCGACCACATTTTTCTCAAGCTCCGCCATGATTCGGATGGGCGTAAGCGGTGAGGCAAACAATGTTTTGTTGTTTGCATCGGCTACCCTCACAAGATTGAAAGGGGAAGAATGACCTTGCTCCACATACGCGGCGACCTCCGGCACGCCTTTTTCGCCGTACTCCTCCCCAACTGCCCTTAATTCGTTACTGACAATTTGGAGATCTCTTTCGCGCAGCAGTCGTGAAAGTGTAGAATTGATGACCAGAAACAGCGCGATGAGACTTACAACATAAATTACCGTGTGCCAGACGGCGATTCGGAAAGTGGCATTCTGTCGCAATCGACTAGGAAGCGGTGAGAACATAGCCAATTCCCTTGATCGTTCTAAGGATTGGTTTCGCGAAACCGCGATCGACCTTGTTGCGAAGTCGCCACACAAGAACATCGACAACGTTCGTCTGCGGATCAAATTCATAGCCCCAAACGTGCTCCAGAATGGTTTTCTTTGAGACGGGCTGATCTGCATGGCGCATCAAATATTGCAGCAAGGCAAACTCACGCGGATGGAGGTCAATTGTTATCCCCTCCCGCAACGCTCGATACTTGCGAAGGTCCAGGGTAAGATCGCCCACCGCAATCTTGGATGGATCCCTTTCTTTGCCGCTGCGCCGCAACAGAGCCTGAATGCGGGCGAGAAGCTCGGCAAACGCGAATGGCTTTATCATATAATCGTCTGCGCCTGCCGCAAGACACGCAACGCGGTTATCGACCGACCGTTTTGCGCTCAATACGATCAGGGGTGGATTCGACCTCTGCGAGCGAAGCTTCTTAAGCACAGTCAGCCCATCAACACCCGGGAGCATCAAGTCAAGTATTGCGACATCGAACGACTCCTGTTCCAATAATTGAAGCGCCTTTTCGCCCGTGTCACACTGAACCACTGTAAAATCTTCCGCAGAAAGCCCGCGCGCGACGAAGTCGGCGATTTTTTGATCGTCCTCGATGACCAATGCGCGCATTAGCTACGGAAGTTGGACGTTCATTCCCAAAGCGGTGTCTTTCGCTATCAAGTCTTGATTGCCAGAATTGTCATTGTCACAGCCACTTCCTGACCGATGCCGGAAATTGCTTCCGCTGTTTGACCGAATATCAGGTCAAAATCGCGGCGGCTAATCGAATCACGAACGATTGACCGGCGTGTTCCCCGGGAGGCATCTATTGCGATCATACAGCTGTTAACATCCCTAAAGGATAGCCAATCGCACGGCTGATGCACTCCAAAGTCTCTTTTTGATATTGAGCTCAGCAACCTCGAGTTCTGCCACCGTTTTTTGGGTTGATTTTAGCCAACTCGGCCAATTTATTCTGGGTTATTCGCCGTGACGTGCGCCCTGGACGAATATTGGTTCTCAAACTGCTAAATTTTTTTCGCGTTTCGGCACCGTGCCAATGGGAAAGACGCGGGTTTCTCTGCATTTCTACTTGGACAGGCGCGTTAAACGCGCGTTCAGGCAGATCGAATTACCTTTTGTAATAATGCGTCGGCGCCGCGAACCCATAGACATCGGCGGGAAAGCGCTGCCAATAGCGGACCGTGCGAGGTTAATTGCCCTGCGCCGACGAGATTGAAGAACGACCCCGGCAGCGTGCGCGGTCTGAAAACAGCGGGCGCAGGTTATCGAACTATACCAACAGGCGTTGCGCGCGGCCATTCTAAATATGACCCATCGCTTGCGCCGATATCGAAAAATGCGCGACGGCAGCTGACGCGCATATCCTAATTTGTGCAGCCATCCAACCGGCAGGCTAAAGTAATGACCATGCAAAGGTTTCAGGGTGCGGGCTGCAACGCAAGATGGTGAAGAAGGAAGATTCGCAAACCAGTTTTCGTAGTTCGCGTGTTCGTCGTTGGTCAGCCTACCTTTGGCGTTCGGCGATTCGGGAAAGAGCGCGTCCCATCGCTCCGGTTTTTGCCAGGCCGGTGCCCGCGGAATGGAGCGACTCACGGATCACAGCCGCGTGGCTTGGGCATGCGACCGTGCTGATCAATTTCTTTGGCGTTAAGATTCTGACCGATCCCACGCTTTTTCCGCATATTGGAATTCGGTTGCCGGGTCTGACGCTCGGCCCGAAACGATTGATTGCGCCCGCCCTAACGACTGGCGATTTGCCGCCGATCGATCTTATTCTTCTTTCGCACGCACACTTTGATCATTTCGATTTACGGACGCTGCATTGTTTTCGACCTCCCGTCCGTATCATCACCGCACCACGCACGACCGACTTGCTGGGCTGGACACGGTTGCGCGACGTCACGGAACTTCGTTGGGACCAAAGTAAGTCCTTCGGAACATCGGCCGGAACAATCCGAGTCACGGCATTCCGGGTCAAGCATTGGGGCGCGCGCCTGCAGCATGATGATTACCGCGGCTACAACGGTTATATGGTAGAACGCGAAGGCCGCCGGATTCTGTTCAGCGGCGACACAGCCATGACCGATAGCTTTACCGAACTACGCGCACGTGGAAGCGTGGACCTCGCGATTATGTCGATCGGTTGCTATAATCCGTGGATCCGAACCCATTGTAATCCGGAAGAGGCCGTGCGCATGGCTAACGAAGCTGGCGCTGAATTCATTATGCCAGTGCACCATCAAACTTTTCGGCTCAGCTTCGAACCGGCGCGAGAACCGATCGAACGCTTTCAAGCAGCCTTGAGCAAAACGCCCGAGCGGGTAGCACTGCGCGAGATCGGAGAGACATTTCTGCTGCTAGCCTAGACGTTATGGCTGTGCACGAGGTGTAGACGGGCGAAGTGTGCGACACTGGCTCGATGAGCAACGATCTGCAGGCGGTCGAAAAGTGAATCGCGCGGTTGCGCAGAGTGCATGGCAAAAAGACGCGATTACAGGCGTGCTAAGAAGGTGGGCCGTGCGGTTTTGATCTGGCGCGGCGGTTGAAACAACTGGGAATGAAGTGTGAGGTCGTGTAGTTAGATCGGCGTGAGGTGACTCACCGCGACGTCCTCTCACCTCGTAACGAAGCTCCACCGTGCCGCTCTTGTAGGCGTTGACCTCAGCCAGATGCAGGGCGATGTCTCGCTCGAGCTTGTCGAAGAACGGGATACCATCACCAATCAAGATCGGCAGGACCGAATAACGAACTTCGTCGGCTAGCCCGAGACGAAGGCATTCACCGGAGACTGCACCACCTCCAACAAACCAGATGCTACGGAACCTGGGCTGCAGACGCTCATTCACGAACGGCGCGAGATCGCCTGAGTAGAACTCGACCGTATCCCGGATTCGCGGCAGCTCACGATGAGTGAGGACGAAGGTGGGTTTGTCGCCGTATGCCCACCCAAATCCCTTGGCTTCAAAATTCAACGCGGTCTCATATGTTCGCGATCCCATGACGTAGCAGTCGATCGTCTTAAGGAACGCCTCGACGAATCCTGAGTCCATGGTCTCTCCATCTACGAATTCGTCTGACGTCTCTAGCCAGTCGACGCGCCCATCCTTTCGAGCAATGAAGCCGTCGAGGCTCGCCGCCATGTGGATCGTTACCCTGGAATCAGTGTTTGACATCAATGCGCCCTGAAAGTGGAACATTCGCCATAAACTAACGAGTACCCAAGATCAGCGACCGCGCTAGCTAGGATTGCAATCCGTCGTTGTGCTGCAAGCCGGATCGCTGGTGCTGAATGAACACGGGGCGAGGCATGGGGCCTCATGAGAAGCAAGATCAGTGGCACGGGCCGAGTTAGCGTCCCACCATCCTTTGCCTATCCCTCCATTGTCAATTCGAGGCTTGACAACTTCCCGGGACTTGATACGCCGGGTCCGGAAGCTCGTGGAGCCTTCCAATTCCAAAACAATCGAAACGGAAGAGTTTCAAAAATGAAGCCAAAAATGCCCGGAAAAAGAAACCGTATCGCCTCCTCAACTCTCTGCCTGCTCATCGTGGCGGGATGGCTGGGTTCGCCGCCGGACCTGTATGCCGCGGGCTGCAAGCTGAGCTTCCGTCAGAACTTCCTGGGTGTCGTTAATCGTGATAATCCCTGCTACTGCTCCGCCGTGGCGGATTTCAACGGCGATGGTCACCTGGACCTCGCGGTGTTGTTGGCGTCGTCGGGTCAGGTTCTCATCTATGACGGTAACGGTAGTGGGGGTTTTGGGGCGGCGGCGAGCTCATGCGATGAGCAATTTTCCGGTGTCGGTCGTGGCGGGTGATCTAAACGGAGATGGCAAACCGGATTTGGTGATAGGGGATTACGGCGGCGCCGGCACCGGGGGTGTGTTCACCCTGCTGAACAACGGAAGCGGCGGTTTCGGCGCGCCCGTGCTCATCCCTCTCGGAACTTTGGACTTTGTCGAGGTGGCTGTCGCTGATTTCAATCGGGACGGAAAACTGGATATCGCCGCCTCGGATAGTGGGAATGGAAATACGATCATCCTGCTGGGCGACGGAATTGGTGGTTTCGGTGCTCCGATCACCTCGACTGGCACCGGCGGCGGACCAATGGCGGTCGGAGACTTTAATGGGGACGGCATTCCTGACCTCGCGGTAGCGGCGCCGACGCAGTTGAATATTCTCCTGGGCGATGGCGCGGGTGGATTTACTAACGTGAACCAGTATCCGTTCGGCCCCGGCGACCCGACGACGGTCGTGGTCGCCGACTTTGATCGCGACGGCCACGTCGATCTCGCCGTCTCCTCGGTCGAACAATACGTCTCACGTGGCGATTTTCCTCGCTAGCGGAGCTGGAAGTTTTTCGCGGCTTCGACGCCGAGTGCCGATCAACGATGCCTGGGGCCTCGTGGCGGCCGAGCCACGTGGATCGGGGACGGGAACGTCGATATCGGCAGCGGCGTCGTTAAAACAACGTCCCATTACGCAAGAGGAAACGGTCGGGGCCGGTCGTGCGGTCACGCTTTTCCTTCGACCTTACCGAAGGGGGCTGATCCCATCAGCCTTACCAGCGGCGACTTCAACGGTACGGCTTGGCTGATCTCGTCACCTCCAACTACATCTCGAGCGGCGCGACGGTGCTGATCACCTCCTGCACGGGGGATCCAGTAGCGTTTTCGCCAACGTTTTCCTTGCGCCAAATCCTGGGCGAGCAGGTTCGCAGGACGGTGTCGGGTTTCCCTACCCGACGACGTGTTGATCGTGCTGAGGACGTATTTGCGACCGTGCCGGTGTCAGCGTGGCGCGCCGCCGGCGACGGGATTTTCGAGGGAGGCGGGGATTGAAGCCGACACGGCCGCCGCCATTGCGCGCACTATCTCATTTGCCTTCGCCTCCCTCGCAGCGGCAGCTTTTGCCGGCCCGCTCTTTGCGCTTTTTATGGCACTCGATTCAACTGATACCACTTCCAAAATCGGCGGTCCGCTGGTCAGCCGGTTCTGTTTTCTGCCGAACAAGGTGGGCACGATGCTCGATATCGTGAAGCTGCTCAGCACCCGCAATGCGCACGTCGTCGCGCTCGGCATCGCCGAACAACCGATTGGCAGTCGCCGCATCGTGGTCAGCGATCCCGAAACGGTGGGAAAGCATTTTCCGCGAGCACGACGTAGCCTTTGGCGTCTGCGAAATGGTGGTGGTGGAGCTGCAGGAGGTGGCGACCGAGCTGGCGAAGCTGCTCGCCACGCTCCTCATGGCCGAGGTGAACATGCATTTCAGCTACCCGCTACCTCACCCGCCCGGCACGGACGCGCGGCGCTCGCGTTGCCTGTGGGACGATACGGAGTGTGCTTGCGCGGTCCTCCAGAGGGCGAGGGATTTAAGATGCTCGGCCCGGCCGACATTTCCAGTTAGACGCCCTCGCGACGCCCCACCGCCGTGGCATTCACACCTTCCATTGGGTGCGTTAGAAACCGTCTGCGAATGACCGCGATCTCTCTTCCAGTCGACCGGGCGCGAGGACGTTCGTGATCGCGATGTCGCTCCTCGTCGCCATCGCCGGCGCCCAAATCCTGCGCCCGCCGCCCTACCTTCATACGCGGGCGCCACGTGAGGAACTGCTCCCTGCGCGAAGGCTGCGATCGAGGCGCGCCTCTTTTCAACGTCCGAAGCCGATCGCGACGCCCGCGACGGCTCCGGTGAAGGTGCCTGCCGTGGCGGGTGTTCCGCCCGCGACGGTGAAGCGCGCGCCGGTTCAGCCGACGAGTGTGGCCGGGACGCTTCTCCAGCTGGCAAAGGGTTTTCGTGAGCGGGGCGATACGACAATGCGATCGCCGAAATGCAGCAAGCCAGCGCGCTCGATCCGGCAACGCCGAGATTCTCGCGGAGCTGGCCATAGCCTACGATCGATGCACTTTCGACCGCTCGAACGAGGTCTGGCGGAGGTTACAGTCGCTAGGCTCGGCGGCCGGTCCGCTCTTCGATTGGCCGATCTCAAATTGCGGGTGGGCGTTCCCACACCGGGCAACGCCGCTCGGCGCCAGCGGTGCGCCCGCCGCTGCTCGAGACCCAACCGGGCGATCGCCACCGGGATTCCGGACGGCTCGACCTTCGGCATCTCTGAGTTGACCTTGAAGCGCCAGCCCGATCCCGAGGCCGAGACGCGGCTTCTCTTGCGCGTGGGCGTGAAGGAGCGTGCGCCGACACGCGCCATCGATCGCACCAAGGTTCAGGTCCAGGTCTATCTTTTACGACATGGTCGACTCAACGATCAGGTCCCTGTAGCCGATATTGCAGATGGATTGTAGAAAGGGTCACCCCCGGCAGCGACCGACACCGGCACCGAAGTGCTGCGATCTGACTTCTGGGTCCAAACCGCAAAACCCGGTGCTGCACGCACATCGCAAACTCCAAGAGCCGATGGAGGTTCCGGACTGGGGTCGAGAGAGCAGGGGGCAGGGCGCACCAACCGGAAGCCGCCGCCTCGCTGCCCGCAACGGGCAGAGCGGCCCGCGCCGGTATATCGGCTGTGTCGTTGCAAGTATACCTCGGGTGAAGCTCCAGGCCATTACACGGAGACAACAGTTTGCTGAAATTGTCCACACCTACCACGCCCG